>JAZJYR010000054.1:0-11232 GCA_040390295.1 Pseudomonadota bacterium | reverse complement strand
TCCCTGCTGCGGCCGCGCAAGCGCAAAGTTACTCTTGTGACACAGTAAGATTAAGCCTGCCGGGTGTAAGTGCAGTTATCTGGCCCAAGTCTTGGTGTCCGGATGATCGTGACCTGTAAATCCAAACGCGGTCTTTAAGAATTTCTGGAGCGTCCCGACGCATTGGTTCGGTGAGATCTATTACTCGCTGGATAAGTCTTACGATTGTGGGCCGAACAGTTGGGGTAGATTCGACTACAGATGTGGTGTGAGCGGCCAAGCGCAGCGGAACTTTGCTTATGCTGTGACCACGCCGCTTGTATAGAACCAAAAAAGCGGTGTCATTTTTTGGATGTGAGCGAAGGCAGTCCAATGGCATTTCTATCAGAGGCGTGGTATTTCGGCCGGTATGTAGGGCCACCACCAAAAGCGCGTAGGCCAGTAAATCTCCGGAAGGCTCCTCGTCGCTTAAGAAGATGGGCATAACGGCCGTCTTCACGGCTGCCGTAAAGTCTTTCCGTTGCGAAGACGGCAGAGGCTTTTGCCCTTTAGATTGTTGTGATGCACCCGAATAAGGATTTCGCGGAAACGTCGATTCTTCACCTTCGGAGACCACCTTAATCAATCCTCGTCTTGCAACGGCCATTAGAACGGCTTTGACGTTCTTGTATATTGCCTTTTGCGATACGGTCGTTATTCCCTTTTGCCGAAGAAAGTCTCTAAAGCCATCGATGAATTCCCGATCAATGGCTTCTAGCATCAGCGGCATTCGTGCCGCTCTGCTTTGCAAGACCGAGTAGTTGAGAAAATTGTTTAAACCCGTGGAGCAAAAGCCTGAGACGGTTGTTGTTGAAACATTGCTATCCTGTTTTGCAAGGAATCGCTCTATTTGTGTTTGGCATGCATAGGTGATCTGATCGATTCCGCGGCCATACCACTTTGCAAAATCAAAATTTCTATTGGTAGTCTCGTATTTAGGGAAGCTTATGACTGTAAGAGTGGGGGGGATCTTGTTCGAAGCAATCCGGATTTCTCCGAGTTTGCCCACGCTGTGAGTGACTTTTGGAATCGACAGGTCAGTCTTGAAGAAACTTTTACGTTTGGTCATTGGTGGGATCAATCCAATCGTTCAGTTCATCGTCATACTTGAGTACTGCTTCATCGGCCAGTTCGTTTACCAGATGGGAATAAATCATCGTGGTATTAATCGACGCGTGGCCCAGCTGCCGCTGCAAAAAAACTAGAGGTTCAATCTTTGTGTCGCCGCGATCTCGCTGGAGTGCTACCAGGGTGTGAGTGGCATAAGTATGTCGAAGCATGTGGGTGTGGACTTTGACGCCAGCGCGCTGGCCAATGCCGGAGATCAAGCGGCAAATGCTCTTCCCGTCGCCTGAATATGGTTCGCCGTTTTGATTCAGGAAGAGATTGTTGTGGACTTGGGCGGCCATCGAACCACGCTCGTTTCGTCGATGTATGACGTAGTGATGAAGAGCCGCCATCAATCGCCGTGAAATCCAGAGATCACGGGCTTTGGTTCCCTTAGTCATCATGTTGTGACCATCTTTGGGATCAAGGCGCACCTGAATGTTGTTGCCTGAATAAAGTGCCGGGTTGACAACATATTGCAACGGAAAACTCGCTAGCTCCTCGCGTCGCAAGCCCGTCAGAAGCGCCATCCGAATAAGCATCAGGTGGTGCGGATTTGTCGTTGCTTTCAGCAGTGCTTTGCATCCATCTTTGGACAAGAATTTGGGTAAGTCTTTTTGTCGCCTCGGCATCACATCGGGAACACTGACAGTATTTTCTCCTCCATGGATGTGCGCCAAGAATCCTTCATTGCGATGAAACGAAGCTCGTTGTTCATACGTGAACGGCAGCTTCTCGATCCAGTCGTTTCGGTGCGCAAACTTATAGAACTCACAAATGTACAAAAGCCTTTGGCGCACTGTATTTCGTGCCAACTTGGCTACGTCGAAGCAGTAGTCTCTGTACGCAGATAGCAAGCTCTTATCTTCTCCGCGATCAACATCCTGCCATTGGAGGTCGTTAGCTTGAAGAAAGCTAAAGAAGTCGTACAACGCTCTTCCAGTACTCCCCCAGGATCGTTTTGAACCGATGCTGCCGCGTAACAGGTAATAGCGAAGAAAGGAGTTAACCGGAGCGCAGCTTTCCATGTTGGCCCATAGAACAATTGGGAATCCCGGGTATGGGTGAGCCCCGATGACCAAGTCTTTGGTCGCTGCGATCAGTTCCATTGAAAGAGTGTTTCCTACTCGTGTGGCTTGCTTATCCGCTCTACCAAAAGGCTAAAAATCCAAGAGTTTTGCTAAGGTACTGTTTAAATATCCTTTTTTTCTTAACATTCGTCAAGTGTTAGAACCGGCCTGCACATCACGATGTTTGCATGGGTTGCCTCGTTGGTGCTCGCCTGGCTGTGGCGGCGTTCTGTCAGGTTGACGCCCAAGCTGTGCCTGTGGATTCCCGCTGCCAGTGCCGGTGCCTGGGGTGGTCTGTTGCTGGCGGCTTTGTATGCCCTGTTTTCGGGTTGGGGCGTGCCTGCGCAGCGAACCATCTGGATGCTGGCGACGGTTGTCTGGCTCAGGCAGAGCGGCAGGCAGTGGCCCTGGCCCATTGTCTGGCTGCTGGCCATGGCCGTTGTGGTTGTGCTCGACCCGTGGGCCCTGTTGCAGGCTGGCTTCTGGCTTTCTTTTGTGGCTGTGGGCGTGTTGTTTGCGACGGATTCGGGCGCGGCAAAAAACGGCGATACAGGTCAGCCCGAGCACCCTGACAGGGCCGGGTCATGGCTTGTAAAACCTGCGGCGGGCTTGATGAATGCCGCACGCGAGCAGTGGGTCGTCACACTGGCGCTTACGCCCTTGTCATTGCTGCTCTTCAACCAGGTATCTCTCGTCGGCCTGCTGGCTAACGCGCTGGCGATTCCGTGGGTGACCTTGCTGGTGACGCCATTGGCCATGCTGGGTGTTTTCTGGTCGCCCGTCTGGGATGCTGCCGCCCTGTTGGTCAGCTTTCTGACCGTGTTTTTGCAGTGGCTAGCAGGCTGGTCATTTGCTTCCATCAGCGTGGCCGCTGCGCCCATGTGGTTTGCCATTGCAGGCATCGCGGGCGGGGGCCTCCTGGCCATGCGTCTGCCCTGGCACTGGCGCTTTCTGGGTGTGCCCCTGCTGTTGCCGGTGCTGCTGTGGCAACCGGTGCGTCCGGCGGCGGGTGAGTTTGACATTCTGGGTGCCGACATCGGGCAGGGCAACGCGGTGATCGTGCGCACCGCCCGACATGGCATGGTCTACGACACGGGGCCGAAATTCTCGCGTGAGAGCGATGCCGGCCATCGGGTGCTGGTGCCCCTGCTGCGGGCGATGGGCGAGCGTATCGACATCCTGATGCTGAGCCATCGCGATATCGACCACATCGGCGGCGCACAGGCCGTACTGGCCATGCAGCCGCAGGCGCAACTGGTCAGCTCCATCGAGGACAGCCATGAACTTCAAATGGTCCGCAAATCTGCACGTTGTGTGGCCGGGCAGCGCTGGGACTGGGATGGTGTGGGTTTTGAAGTCCTGCAACCGGCAGCAAGCGATTACGAGGGCATCAACAAATCGAATGCCATGAGCTGTGTATTGCGGATTTCCAATGGGCGTAAAACGGCCTTGCTGGTCGGTGACATCGAGGCGCCCCAGGAGTTGAAGCTTGCCAGCGACGAGGCCATGAAGGCCAAACTGAAAGCTGACTTTTTGCTGGTACCGCACCACGGCAGCAAGACGTCCTCGAGTCCCGTCTTTCTGGATGCCGTCCAGCCCCGGTTTGCACTGGCACAGGCCGGCTACCGCAACCGCTTCGGCCACCCGGTGGAATCGGTCATGGAACGCTATGAAGTACGTGGCATTCAGGTGCTCAAATCACCGTCCTGCGGGGCGACGACCTGGCGCAGCGAGAGTCCTGAAGCAGTATTTTGCCAGCGAAAGCAGGGATTGCGTTACTGGCATCACCAGCCCTGAACGCCACACTTTCAGGCCGCGGCCTGCAGCAGCGGCATGTAAAAAAATTTTCGCGGGTCAAACCTTTGGCGCATAACTTGCTAAGCTAGAGCTGCAAGAAAGCGATGCCCGCAGCCCCGGAGATACAGTACATGAGCCGACCGATGTTTGATGAAATGAACCTGACCGCTGATTCGGTCCGTGAACACTACAAGGGCTACCAGCGCTGGCTGTCCCGCCAGCCGGACCACACCATGCAGGCGCGCCGCGCCGAAGCGGAGATGATCTTCCGCCGCGTCGGCATCACTTTTGCCGTTTACGGCGCCAAGGATGAAGACGGTGCCGGCACCGAACGCCTGATCCCGTTTGACCTGATTCCCCGCATCATCCCGTCCCACGAATGGGCGAGCATGGAAAAAGGCCTGGTCCAGCGTGTCACGGCACTCAACCGCTTTATCCATGACGTCTATCACGACCAGGAAATCCTCAAGGCGGGCGTGATCCCGTCCGAGCAGATCTTCCAGAACGCGCAATTCCGCCCCGAGATGATGGGCGTGGATGTGCCGGGCAATATCTACTCGCACATCAGCGGCATCGACATCGTGCGTGCGCCCGATGCGCATGGCAATGGCGAGTACTACGTGCTGGAAGACAACCTGCGCGTGCCCAGCGGTGTGAGCTACATGCTGGAAGACCGCAAGATGATGATGCGGCTCTTCCCCGAACTGTTCAGCGAAAACCGCGTCGCCCCCGTCGCCCATTACCCCGATTTGCTGCTGGAAACGCTGCGCGCATCGGCACCCCCAGCCACCGCCGACCCAACGGTGGTCGTGCTGACGCCGGGCATGTACAACTCGGCCTATTTCGAGCACGCCTTCCTGGCGCAGCAGATGGGTATCGAGCTGGTTGAAGGCCAGGATTTGTTCGTCAAGGACAACTTTGTCTACATGCGCACCACGCGCGGTCCCAAGCGTGTCGATGTGATCTATCGCCGTGTGGATGACGACTTCCTCGATCCGCTGGCCTTCCGCCCGACCTCGACGCTGGGCTGCGCGGGCCTGCTCAATGTCTACCGCAGCGGCAATGTCGCGCTGTGCAATGCCATCGGCACCGGCGTGGCTGATGACAAGTCCATCTATCCCTACGTTCCCAAGATGATCGAGTTTTATCTTGGTGAAAAGCCCATCCTGAAAAACGTGCCGACCTACATGTGCCGCAACCCGGAAGACCTGAAGTACACCCTGGCCAACCTGAAAGACCTGGTTGTCAAGGAAGTGCATGGCGCAGGCGGCTACGGCATGCTGGTGGGCCCGGCATCGACCAACGCCGAGATTGAAGAGTTCCGCGCGGCGCTGCTGAAAAACCCGGCTGGCTACATTGCGCAGCCGACGCTCAGCCTGTCGACCTGCCCGACCTACGTCGACAGCGGCATCGCCCCGCGCCACATCGACTTGCGGCCGTTTGTGCTCAGCGGCAAGGAAGTGCAGATGGTGCCTGGCGGCCTGACCCGCGTGGCGCTGAAGGACGGCTCGCTGGTCGTCAACTCCTCGCAGGGTGGCGGCACCAAGGACACCTGGATTCTGGAGAGCGACGGTGCGCCGTCAAAACCTTCGCAGTCCCCATCGCAATCTCAAAGTGCGGGAGCTTAAACATGCTGTCAAGAACCGCTGACCACCTTTTCTGGATGTCCCGTTATACAGAACGGGCCGAAAACACCGCCCGTATGCTCGACGTCAATTACCAGACGTCCATGCTGCCCCAATCAGCCGGCGCCGCACAGGTCGGCTGGGAAGGCCTGCTCAGCATCAGCGAGCTCAAGCCTGCCTACACCGCCAAGTACGGCAACAGCATCAACCAGCGCGATGTGATGGACTTCATGGTGCGTGACGAAGCCAATGCGTCCAGCATCGTGTCCTGCCTGAAGAATGCGCGGGAAAACGCCCGTGCGGTTCGCGGCACGCTCACCACGGAAGTCTGGGAAACCGAGAACCAGACTTTCCTTGAGGTCATCCGCATGCTCAACAACGGCGACTTCGAGCGCGACCCTGGCCAGTTTTTTGAATGGGTGAAGTTCCGCTCGCATCTGTCGCGCGGCGTGACCGCCGGCACCATGCTGCAGGACGAAGCCTTTCACTTCCTGCGCCTCGGCACCTTCCTTGAGCGCGCTGACAACACCGCCCGCCTGGTTGACGTGAAGTTCCACGCGGTGCAGAGCGACTTCCTGGGGCTCGCCACCGAAAAAGACCTGGAGTTCGACTTCTACCACTGGAGTTCCATCCTGCGCAGCGTCTCGGGCTTCGAGATTTACCGCAAGGTGTACCGCGACGTGATCAAGCCCGAGCGTGTGGCCGAGCTGCTGATCCTGCGCGCCGACATGCCGCGTTCATTGCTGGGTTGCCTCAATGAAGTCATGAGCAACCTGGCGATGGTGACCAGCGATACGTCCAGCGAAACCAGCCGCCGTGCCGGCAAGCTGCGCTCCGACCTGCAGTACGCCCGCATCGATGAAATCCTGGCCAACGGCCTGCATGCCTTCCTCACGCAGTTTCTTGACCGCGTGAACGAGCTCGGCGCCCACCTGAGCCGCGAGTTCCTCGTGCCCGCCACGAATTGATGTTTTCATGTATCGGTTGATTGCGAAGTTCTCAACCGAAGGCAACACGGCCGTAGCGCCGGGCCGCCCCAAGCAAGGCCAACCCCCTCGGGGGGCAGAGAGCTACGCGAAGCGAGCGAACGCGGGTGCTCCATGAAGCTTCACGTCAGGCACGTCACCGATTACCGCTACAGCGAGCCGCTTCATTACGCCTTGCAAACCCTGTGGCTCACGCCGCAAACCGGTGCCGGCCAAATCGTCAGGTTCTGGAGCGTGGGCGCGCCCGAGAAGCTCTACCTGCAGAAAGACGCCTTCGGCAACATCATCCAGTCGTACACCTTCGTCGGCAAGGATGCGGATAACGTGCGCTGGAGCCTGGTCAATGCGGCCGGTGATGTCGAGACGCTGGGCGTTGCCGAGTTTGTGGACCCTGAAATCCTTCCGCATCCCTATTTCTTCCTGCGTGCCACCCATCTGGCCGAGCCCCACTGGCAACTCGCCGAGTTTGGCCGCAAGTTCATTCCCCAAAGCCTGGACGGCAAGGCCAGCCTTGAGGCGATGCTGGCGCTGAGCAAGGGTGTCTCTGATGCGGTGAGTTACCTCAAGAACAGCACCACAGTCACGACAACCGCGCTGCAGGCCTTTGAAGCGGGCGCCGGTGTCTGCCAGGACCAGGCGCACGTCATGGTTGCCATCTGCCGCAGCCTGGGTTACCCGGCACGTTATGTCAGCGGCTATTTCTATGCCGCCAATGAGCCCGACCTGGCCAGCCACGCCTGGTGCGATGTCTGCCTGGACGTCGCCACGCGCCGCTGGGTCAGCATCGACGTGACCCACTACTGCCTGATTGACGAACGCCATGTGCGCCTGGCCATGGGCACCGACTACAACGCCTGCCCGCCGATCAAGGGTGTGCGTCAGGGTGGGGGTGAAGAAACCATGACGGTAGACATCACCATCGTGCCGGTTTGAAGCTGCCGGCCTTCCTGGCATGGCGTCTAAGCATCCAAAGATAACGGGTCATAAAAAGTGCTGTAAGCACTTAATAATTCATTTGTGATGCATTTTTGCGTTTTCCGCTTTCTGAACGCCTGGCAATCTCCCAGAAACGCCCAAAACCAGCATTTTGGGGCGATTTTTGGCCATTTTTGACAGTGTTTTAGGGCCCTAGCCCTTTAAATACGGGCGTGAGCAGCTATTTAATTGATAGCTAATTCACCGCGCAGGGCTGCTGGCCGTCCTGCGCAGGAGCCCATCAGCGGCTCATCCTGGCAGCGACCTCGCGCCCCAGCTCGATCACCGACATCGCGTAGTAGCTGCTCCAGTTGTAGCGGGTGATGACGTAGAAGTTTTCGGTGCCGGCGACGTATTGCGGCGCGTCCGGCCCGTTGAGCAGCTCGATCAGCGCCAGCGGGCCCTTGTGCTCCAGCGCGGGGCCTTCGATGACGGCACCTTTGGCCATGAAGCTGGCAACGCTGAAGGTTGGCAGGATGTCCGGCGCCATCAGCGCATCCTTGTCGAGCTTGCTGTTGTCAAAGCTGACGGGGTAGTGGGTCGGCATGCCGGGCTGCCAGTTGAAGGCCTTGAAGTAGCTGGCCACCGAGCCGATCACATCGGCCGGGCTGTTCAGCAGGTCGATGTTGCCGTCGCCGTCATAGTCCACCGCATATTTGACGACGCTCGACGGCATGAATTGCGGCATGCCCATGGCGCCGGCGTAGCTGCCGCGCGGCTCGAAAGGGTCTGCGCCGCGGCGGCTCTGCAGGGTCAGGAACTGCTCAACCTCGCCCTTGAAGAAATCGCTGCGTTCTTTGGCGCGGGGGTGGCTTGCAGGGAAATCAAAGGCCAGCGTGGCCAGCGAGTCCATCACCCGGAAGCTGCCGGTGTCGCGGCCGTAAATGGTTTCAACGCCGATGATGCCGACAATGATTTCTGCAGGTACGCCGTACTCTTTTTCGGCCCGCTCCAGCGTGGCCTGGTTGGCGCGCCAGAAACGCGCGCCGGCTTCTATGCGGATGGGGTCTATGAAGCGGCTGCGGTAGACGCGCCAGTTCTTGACGAAGGGCCTGGCTGCGGGCTGCATGAGCCGCGCCACCGTGGCGTTGTAGCGGGCCTGGCCAATCGCCTCGCGCACCCAGGCCAGGTCCAGGTTGCGCCTGGCGGCCAGGTCGTCTGCGAACAGCATGACTTCGGGCCGCGTTGAATACATGGGCCCCGAAGATTGCGAGGTTTTGACTGCAGCTGGCTTTTTGGGCGTCTGCGCGTGGGCGGGGGCTGTCAACCACAGACCCGCCATCAACAGTGCAACGCAGGTTAGCGGGCGAGAAGCAGGTGCGAGCCGGGCGGGACGTGTCATGCAGCTTTCAGGAATGGAATGGATGCCGGAATTCTAGGTGGGCCATGCGAGTTTGCCGAACTGCTGCTGCAACTGCTGTAGGCCCGGTTCGGGTCTGCTGGCGTAACGTTGCTGTTCAAGCAGCATCAGCCAGTCATACAGCGGCCGGATTCGTGCGTCGCCTTCGCTGTTCATCGCCTTGAGCTTTTCCGCAAGCTGGCGCGGCGATGTGGCGGCGGTGCTCTCAATACCTGCTTTGGCCAGCCGCCTGCGCGCGCGCGCCAGAAGCCGCAGCCAGGGGTCATGCTGCACGCGCTCCCACAGCGTCCAGGCGGCGCCCAGGGTGGCGGCTGCGACCACGATGGCGATCAGTACATAACTCAGGTCTGCCCAGCTGGGCGATTCAAAACCGATGTCTTTCAGCAGGTTGAGTTGTTTGCCTTGGGTGTAGTTGAGCACCCACTGGTTCCAGGCATTGTTGACGGCCTCCCAGGTGGCACGCAGCTGCAATGAAAAGCCCGGGCTGATGGTGCCCAGCGCCTGCGCCACCACACCTTGCGGCGCCGTCAGTCGCTGGAAGCTGCCGGTGCGCCCGGGGGCGACCGCAGACGTCGGGTCCACACGCACCCAGCCGCGGCCTGCATGCCAGACCTCGGTCCAGGCGTGGGCATCGCTTTGGCGCACCACCCAGAAGCCGTCGACTGAATTGAGCTCGCCCCCCTGGTAGCCGGTGACGACGCGTGCCGGCACGCCCATGCTGCGCATCAGGATCACAAAGCTTGATGCGATGTGTTCGCAAAAACCTTGCTTGCGGTCAAACCAGAATTCGTCTGCCGTGTTCTCGCCGTAAATGCCCGGCTCCAGTGTGTAGATGTAGCCGCCGGTGCGCAGCCGCTCCATCACGGCCTGCACCAGTTGTGCGGTGCCCGCACCGGCATAACGGGGGTCGTTGCGAATCTCCCTGGCGAGCGCGAGTGTGCGGGGATTGAGGGCAGGCGGCAGTTCGGTGAAGACACTCAGGCCGGGCACGTTTTGCAGCGGCCCGTGCCGGAAGTCTGCAAAACTGCTGGCCTTGTAGCGAACAATCTCGGTGATGGGCCGGTTCACCAGCCACTGCAAATCGGGCTGCATGGTGGCCAGGTAGCCGGTCAGCACAGGGTTTTGCGCAGCAGCCTCCATCACAAACAGCCACGGCCGGTTGGTCGGCTCCAGCGTCACTTCATAGCTGACCGCCGTACCCGCCACCGCAAGATCCGGCACCACCCCGAAACGCGCCGCCAGGTTGTTGCGCGGCGGCCGCCATTGCCGGCCGTCAAAGTCAGACAGCACCGGCCCGCGAAAGTACAAATCCTGCGGCGGCGGTGGGCGGCCTTCAAACCGGATGCGCATGGCCACGCTGTCGTCCAGCGCCAGTTTGGCAATCGTGCCTATCTCCATGCTGGCGCTCAGCCCGCTGCGGCCCGTCATCGCATCGCCGGGTACACCCCACAAGGGCGCCAGCCGGGGGAAGAGCAAAAACAGCACCAGCATGATGGGCGCACCCAGCAGCGCCATCCAGCCAGCGGTCCTGGTGGCCTGCATCAGGGGTGGCTTGCCGACGGGCATATGCGCATTGACCAGCACCGTGAGCAGGCCCATCAGTCCGACCATCATGCTGAAGGCCGTCAGCAGCGACTGCGAATAAAAGAAGTTGCTCAGCATGCAGAAGAAGCCGAGGAAGAACACCACGAATGCATCGCGGCGCGCACGCAACTCCAGCGTCTTCAGGGTCAGCAGGACGACGAGCAGGGTGACGCCCGCATCGCGGCCGAGGAGGGTGCGGTGGGTGAAGAGGGTGCCTGCGACAGTTGCCGCGAGCAGTCCGAGCAGCCACCATTTGCCGGGCAGGGCTTTGGAGGCCCATGCGAGCCAGGCGCGCCATGCGAGGACGGCTACTGCGAGGGTGCTGCACCAGATAGGCAGGTTGGGGGTTTGGGGTAGTAGTACCCAGGCTATGACTGCCAGCAGGAATAGGGTGTCGCGGCTTTCTCTTGGGAGGGCCTTTAGGTTTGCTGAGAGTTTTTTCAGCATGTTGCGCTTCCGTTTGATAGTGCTGTGCCCTTCACGAGCAGGCCGGGGGTAGCCCGGCGGCTAGTCACTTTTCTTTGCTTCGCCAAAGAAAAAGTAACCAAAAGAAAGGCGACCCGCCGTCTGGGTCCCTGCGCTTCGCTACGGGCAACCTGCGCTGCTCGACTCCGGCGGCAGTCCAAACAACTCGCCTGCGGCTCAAACAAGTTTGGCCTGACCTTCCGCCTCCGTCTGCGCTGCTCGGCCCAGCCTCCACGGGGTTGGGG
>JAZJYR010000053.1:0-31784 GCA_040390295.1 Pseudomonadota bacterium | reverse complement strand
CCCTTGGAGAGGAGCCGAGAAGCGCAGGGCCAGACGGATCAGGGCTGAAACTTGTCTGAGCCGAAGGCGAGTTGTTTCAGACCCCGGCTGGACCGAGCATCGCAGGGTGCCCCGCAGGGGACGACGAACAGGGTCGCCTTTTCTTTTGGTTACTTTGCTTTTGGCGAAGCAAAAGAAAAGTGACTTGCCGCCGGGCAACCCCCGGCCTGGCAGTGAAGGGCAAAACCTCAACATAAAGCCAGCGCCTCCAAACACCGCCGTTTATGCGCCTCCCCACACGAAGGTTTGATCTCCACAGAAGGCAACCTCAACCCATAGTCAACCCCAAGCTTGTCAGCCCTGAGCACCCAGGCACAAAGCCTTGAGAGTTTGTGCTCAACATCCTGCGTACCAGCGTGCATGAAGTCGAGCCAGAGTTCGTGCCGCTGCGCCTGCTGGGTGTCGCGCACGATCAGGCCACCGTCTTCGCTGACGGAATGTTCACCCGCACGCGTGGCTTTTTTCCACACGACGAGTTTCATCGGGTCGCCGCGCCTGTATGCCCGAACGCCGTCGAACTCGCCCGAGCTTTGGGATTGCGTGGCGACGGCCGCGCCACCGGCGCGCGGCTCACCGGGCGGCAGAGGCGGTGCGTGCAACTCGGGCGCCGGGTAGACGAGGATGTGCGCCGCCGGGCGCCACACGGTCCAAACACGAAAGGTGCCAAGCGGAAAGCGTGTCTCGGCCGTCAGTGTTGGCAGGCGGTGCAGGCCGCGGCTGGGTGGGGTGAAGCCGACCTGCACCGTGCTGCTGCCTTGCGCGGGCACATCCGTCCAGGACCAGTGCGTTTCCTTGCCCTCTTTCGTGTTTGCTTCGGGCTGGTTCAAGACGCTAAGACCTATGCCGTGGCGGATGCTGCGTCTCGTGTTGGTGAGCCTGACGTCAAATGTGGCGGTGGTGCCCGCATGCTGCGCGGGCGGCGCCGTTAAATTCATCGCCAGTCCGCGCAGCGTGCCGTGACACACATGCATCCCAACGACCGCGCTGCCGGCCAGCAGAAACGTCAGCAGGTAACCGAGGTTGAGCTGGTAGTTGATGGAGGCAACCAGCAGGGTGAGCAGGGTCACGCCCAGCATCAGGCCGGGTCGTGTCGGCAGGATGTAGACCGTGCGCTGTGTCAGCTCGACCTGGTCGGTGAAGGAAAGGCGGTTTTCAAACCATGAGCGCATGCGCCTGCGCAGGGGCGCAAGGGGATTGGGAAAGACTGCCAGCCCGGCCATCTGGTGTATTTGTTGCCTCAGGGCAGCGGCACGGCGTCCAGCATCGCACGCACCTGCTCGACCGAGCCACGCCCCGCGTCACTCACGGGGATCAGCCGGTGTGCGGCGGTTTGCGGCAACACCGCGGCGATGTCGTCGGGTGCCACATAATCGCGGCCGCTGAGAAAGGCCTGTGCCCGGGCCGCGCGCATGATGGCAATGCCGGCGCGGGGGCTCAGGCCCTGCAAAAACCAGCGTCCGGAGCGTGTGGCGGCAATCAGGTCCTGCAGGTAGTTGAGCAGCGGCTCTGCTGCATGGACCTGGCTGACCAGTTGCTGCAGCTCAAGCAGTTCATGCGGCGTCAGCAGGGCCTTGAGGTTTTCAACCATGTCGCGCCTGTCGCTGCCCTTGAGCAGTTCGCGCTCGGCGGCGCGGTCGGGGTAGCCCAGCGAGATGCGCATGTGAAAGCGGTCCAGCTGGGATTCAGGCAGCGCGTAGGTGCCAAGCTGGTCATGCGGGTTTTGCGTGGCGATGACAAAAAACGGCACGGGCAGCGGGCGCGTGGCGCCTTCGACCGTGACCTGCTTTTCTTCCATCGCTTCGAGCAGCGCACTTTGCGTCTTGGGGCTGGCGCGGTTGATCTCGTCGGCCAGCAGCACCTGTGCAAAAACCGGGCCGGGGTGAAACACAAACCCCTCTTTCTGCCGCTCGTAAATCGAGACGCCCGACAGGTCGCTGGGCATCAGGTCAGCGGTGAACTGCACGCGTGAAAACTGCAGGCCGAAGGAGCGTGACAGCGCATGGGCCAGTGTGGTCTTGCCGACGCCCGGTACGTCCTCGATCAGCAGATGCCCGCCGGCCAGCAGGCATGCCACGCAGTCCTGTACCTGTGCGGGCTTGCCGACAATCACCGTGTTAAGCTGATTTATCAGCGCCTGAAGTTTTTCTTTGGCTTGCATATTGATACGTTAACCCAAAACATTTACGAGATGAACGCGACCGGTTATTTCACCCATAAGGACTGCTGGAAGCATGAAATGGGCCCGGGCCACCCCGAGTGCCCCGAGCGGCTGGATGCGATTGAAGACTGGCTGCTGGCCACCGGCGTGAAGGATCTGCTCGATGCGCGTGAAGCGCCGCTGGCGTCACTCAACGACGTTGAACTGGCACACGACCGCATGATGGTCGCGGCCCTGCGCGGCATGAGCGACCGGCTGGCAGACGAGATCAAGGCAGGCGGCCCGGCCCATGCGCAGATTGACCCGGACACCGCCATCAACGTCCACACCTGGAACGCTGCGCTGCGTGCTTCGGGTGCTGCCCTCGCTGCCACCGATGCGGTGATGGCTGGCGATCTGGAAAACGCCTTTTGCGCAGTGCGCCCGCCCGGCCACCATGCCTGCCACGACAAGGCCATGGGTTTCTGTTTTTTCAACAATGTGGCAATTGCGGCGCGCTATGCACTGGAGCGCCACGGCCTCAAGCGTGTGGCGATTGTTGATTTTGATGTGCACCACGGCAACGGCACCGAAGACATCCTCAAGGGCGATGACCGTGTGCTGATGGTGGGATTTTTCCAGCACCCGTTTTACCCCTACAGCGGCACCGACCACCCCGCCGCCAACATGCTCAACCTGCCTGTACCGGCCTACACCAAGGGCATGGATGTGCGTGAACTGATCGACATCATGTGGATACCCAGGCTTGAAGAGTTCAAGCCGGAGATGATTTTTATCAGCGCAGGTTTCGACGCCCACCGTGACGACGACATGGGCCAGATGCGCCTGGTCGAGCAGGATTACGCCTGGATCACCCAGCGCATCAAGGATGTGGCCAAACGCCATTCAAAGGGGCGCATCGTGTCGTCGCTTGAAGGCGGCTACAACCTGCAGGCCCTGGCTCGCAGCGTCGAGGCGCACA
Organism: Pseudomonadota bacterium; assembly: GCA_040390295.1. Lineage (GTDB taxonomy): Bacteria > Pseudomonadota > Gammaproteobacteria > Burkholderiales > Burkholderiaceae_C > Polaromonas. The sequence goes on along the minus strand of JAZJYR010000053.1, from coordinate 28,626 downwards.
TCCGTGTGCTGGCCGATTTGTAGGATTTTGATGGACATGAAACCAACACCGCTGCTGTTGCATACCCGCGAGGCCAACGGTGTGCACACGTTGACGCTGAACAGCCCCGCTACCTTTAACGCGCTGAGCGAAGAGATGTTGTCCCTGCTGCAGGCCGCGCTGGACGACGTGGCCAGGGATTCGAGTGCGCGTGCGGTTGTCATTGCCGCACAAGGCAAGGCCTTTTGCGCCGGCCACAACCTCAAGGACATGCGCGCCCGGCCCGAGCTGGCCTATTACCAGAAGCTGTTTGCCCAGTGCACGCGCATGATGCTGGCCATCCAGAAGCTGCCGGTGCCGGTGATTGCCAAAGTGCAGGGGCTCGCCACCGCGGCAGGTTGCCAGCTGGTCGCGCAATGCGACCTGGCGGTGGCTGCGGACCATGCGACCTTTGGCGTGAACGGCATCGATGTCGGCCTGTTTTGCGCCACGCCCAGCGTGCCGCTGGTGCGCAACATGCCCGCCAAGCAGGCGATGGAAATGCTGCTGACGGGCGAGTTCATCACTGCCGAGGAGGCCAGGGTGCGCGGCCTGGTGAACCGCGTGGTGCCCGCTGCCTCGCTCGATGAAGAACTCTTGAGCCTCTTGCAGGCCATACTGGTCAAGCCCCAGGAGGCGATTGCCATGGGCAAGGCACTTTTTTACAAACAGCGCGAAACCGGCATTGAAGCGGCTTACCAGCTCGCGGGCCAGACCATGGCCTGCAACATGATGCACCCGGTCGCGCAAGAGGGCGTTCAGGCCTTCATCGACAAAAGGAAACCGCAATGGCCGGACCAGGCGCCATGAATTTCGGATCTGTTTTTTCCCATACGGCCGTGAGGCCGGCCGGCAAGGTCACCACGCTGGATGAGTGGTTTGCGGCACTGCTGCAGCCGGGCGCGCTGATTGAGCTGGCGACCCTTGTGGCCTGCGTGCTGCTGGCCTGGCTGCTTGTGCGGCTGGCCCATCGCGCTGCGGGGGAGGTGCACGACAGCTCCATCCTGTTTGGCCGACGCATCATTGATGGTGTGCTGTTTCCGCTGCTCCTGCTGTTTTTGGCCTACATCAGCGCCAGACTGCTGGCGCGCTGGTTGCCGCAGGCGGTGTTTGTGGTGGCCATTCCCGTGCTTGTGTCGCTCGCGGTCATCCGGCTGGGCGTGAAGGTGCTGCAAGTGGCTTTCAAGACGGCAACCTGGGTCAAGCCGCTGGAGCGGACCATCTCCTGGCTGGCCTGGATTGCCATGGCGCTCTGGGTCAGCGGCCTGCTGCCGGTGATTCTTGACGAGCTTGACAAGATCCACTGGAAAGTCGGCGCCTCGACGCTGTCGGTGCGCACCATGCTTGAAGGCGCTGTCACGGCGGGCATCGTGCTGCTCATCACGCTCTGGATATCGTCTGCGATTGAAGGCAGGCTGCTGCGCGCGGCCACAGGCAGCGAGCTGTCGCTGCGCAAGGCGGTCAGCAATGTCGTGCGGGTGGTGCTGATTTTTGTCGGGCTGATTGTGGCGTTGTCGTCGGTTGGCATAGACCTCACGGCGCTCTCGGTACTGGGCGGCGCGATAGGTGTGGGCGTGGGTTTTGGCCTGCAGAAGCTGGCCTCCAACTACGTCAGCGGCTTTGTCATCCTGGCTGAACGCAGCGTGCGCATAGGCGACAACGTGCGCGTCGACACTTTTGAAGGCCGCATCACCGAGATCAACGCACGCTATACCGTGGTGCGCGCGCTGTCGGGCCGCGAATCCATCGTGCCGAATGAGTTGTTCATCACCGAACGGATTGAAAATCTTTCGCTGTCAGATCTGCGGGTGTTGCAGGCCAGTGTCATCTCGGTGGGCTATGACAGCGACCCGGAACTTGTCATGCGTCTCCTGATTGAAGCCGCACTGACGCAGGACCGCGTGCTGCGTGATCCGGGGCCGGGTGTCAACCTGACGAACTTTGGCCCGGACGGCATCGAGTTCACCCTGAACTACTGGATGACCGACCCTGAAAACGGTCAGGCCAACCTGCGCTCACGCATCAACCTGCAAATCCTGAAGTCCCTGCGCGAGCACAAGATCGACATTCCCTATCCGCAGCGGGTCGTTCATACCCGGGTCACGCCTTCTGCGCCACAGCCTGAAACAAGGCCGGTTTAGGGTGTCACGCATGCGCAGCGCGGGCTTTGGTGCTGGTTCTCTAATGACGCGGAATTGACACCGTATAATAAAAATAGAACGACCGTTCGTTTTCAGCCCTTTCGCTGGTGTATCCCTTCCGGCAGCAGGTTGAAACCACCGCATCATGAATGCCGCACGACATAGAATGTAGAGCTTACCTTTACGTAAACGTCAATTAACAAACTTTCTGGAGCTGTAATGAAGGTCCTGGTCCCCGTCAAACGCGTCGTCGACTACAACGTCAAAGTCCGCGTCAAATCCGATGGCAGCGGCGTTGATATCGCCAACGTCAAGATGAGCATGAACCCGTTTGACGAAATCGCCGTCGAAGAGGCGACCCGCTTGAAGGAAAAGGGCGCTGTGACTGAAGTCATCGCCGTCAGCTGCGGTGTGCTGCAGTGCCAGGAAACCCTGCGCACTGCCATGGCCATCGGTGCAGACCGTGCCATCCTGGTCGAGACCGCAGAAGAACTGCAGCCGCTGGCCGTCGCCAAGCTGCTCAAGGCACTGGTTGAAAAAGAACAACCCCAACTCGTCATTCTCGGCAAACAGGCCATTGATGACGACTGCAACCAGACTGGCCAGATGCTGGCCGCGTTGCTCGGCTGGCCACAGGCCACCTTCGCCAGCAAGGTGGAAGTCGACGGTGACAAGGTCAAAGTGACGCGTGAAGTCGACGGTGGCCTGGAAACCCTGGCCCTCACGCTGCCCGCCATCATCACAACCGATTTGCGCCTGAACGAGCCGCGTTACGTGACGCTGCCCAACATCATGAAGGCCAAGAAAAAGCAGCTCGACAACTTCAAGCCAGAAGACCTCGGCGTCGATGTCAAGCCGCGCCTGAAGACCCTCAAGGTCAGCGAACCGCCAAAGCGCAGCGCCGGCATCAAGGTGCCCGATGTCGCCACACTGGTCGACAAGCTCAAGAACGTATCCAAAGTTATCTAAGGAGTTGACATGACTGCTCTCGTAATCGCTGAACACGACAACAACTCCATCAAGCCCGCCACCCTCAACACCGTGACCGCCGCCTCGCAATGCGGTGGTGAGGTGCACGTGCTGGTCGCAGGCAAGGGCGCCGAAGCCGCGGCCAAGGCTGCAGCCGCCATTGCCGGTGTCGCCAGGGTCATCCACGTCGAAGGCGAGCATTTCGCACACGGCCTGGCAGAGAACATGGCCGCCCAGGTGCTGGCGATTGCTTCAGGCTACTCGCACATCCTGTTCCCCGCCACCGCTTCAGGCAAGAACATCGCCCCGCGCGTGGCTGCCACGCTGGACGTTGCCCAGATCTCCGACATCACCAAGGTCGACGCCGCCGATACTTTCGAGCGCCCCATCTACGCCGGCAATGCGATTGCCGTCGTGCAGAGCCTTGATGCGACCAAGGTCATCACCGTGCGTACTACCGGCTTTGACCCTGCAGCTGCCACCGGTGGCAGCGCCGCGATTGAAACGCCTGCCGGTGTTGCCGACAGCGGCAAGTCGACCTTCCTGGGCTCCGAAATCGCCAAGAACGACCGCCCTGAACTGACCGCCGCCAAGATCATCGTCTCTGGTGGACGCGCCCTGGGCTCGTCCGAGAAGTTCAATGAAGTCATGACGCCGCTGGCCGACAAGCTGGGCGCTGCGCTTGGCGCGTCACGCGCCGCGGTCGACGCAGGCTACGCACCGAATGACTGGCAGGTTGGCCAGACCGGCAAGATCGTCGCGCCGCAGCTGTATGTGGCGGCTGGCATCTCCGGCGCCATCCAGCATCTGGCCGGCATGAAGGACAGCAAGGTCATCGTCGCGATCAACAAGGACGAAGAAGCACCGATCTTCTCGGTGGCTGACTATGGCCTGGTGGCTGACCTGTTTGTGGCTGTGCCTGAACTCGTCGCTGCGCTCTGAGCAAAAACAGGTTGAAAAAAGGCATCGTGCGCGGTGCCTTTTTTCTTGTGGGATTGATTTGTTATTGACGTGAATTCTGGAGACAAGACATGAGCTACAAAGCCCCCCTCAAGGACATGCTGTTTGACATCAAACACCTGGCCAATATCGACCAGGTTGCAGAGATCCCCGGTTTTGAAGAGGCGGGTTTTGACACTGCGCAGGCCGTGCTTGAAGAGTGCGCCAAGTTCAACGAGGGCGTGCTTTCGCCGCTGAACTGGGAAGGCGACAAAAATCCTTCCAGCTGGAAAGACGGGGTGGTCACCACGACGCCCGGTTTCAAGGAGGCTTTCAAACAATACGTCGAAGGCGGCTGGCAAGGCCTGCAGCATCCGGCAGACTATGGCGGCCAGGGCTTGCCCAAGGCGATTGGGTTTGCCTGCGGTGAAATGCTGAACTCCGCCAACATGAGTTTTGCCCTGTGCCCACTGCTCAGCGACGGCGCGATTGAAGCGCTGCTGACGGCCGGCTCCGATGAGCTCAAGGCGGTGTACCTCGAAAAGCTGGTCAGCGGCCAGTGGACCGGCACCATGAACCTGACCGAGCCACAGGCCGGTTCGGACCTCGCCATGGTGCGCAGCCGTGCAGAGCTCCAGCCTGACGGCACCTACAAGGTTTTCGGCACCAAGATTTTCATCACCTACGGTGAGCACGACATGGCCGAGAACATCGTGCACCTGGTGCTCGCCCGCGTGACCGGCGCGCCGGAAGGCGTCAAGGGCATCAGCCTGTTTGTCGTGCCCAAGTTCATGGTTGGCAAGGACGGCGCACTGGGCGCCCGCAACGATGTGCATTGCGTGAGCATCGAGCACAAGATGGGCATCAAGGCCTCGCCGACGGCAGTGCTGCAGTATGGTGATAACGGCGGTGCTGTGGGTTACATCGTCGGTGAAGAAAACCGCGGCCTCGAATACATGTTCATCATGATGAACTCGGCCCGTTACGCCGTCGGCATGCAGGGCATTGCGATTGCAGAGATGGCCTACCAGAAGGCTGTGACCTTCGCGAAAGACCGCGTGCAGAGCCGGCCTGTTGATGGCTCCATCAAGGCCAGCGCACCCATCATTCACCACCCCGACGTCAAGCGCATGCTCATGACCATGCGTGCCTACATTGAAGGCTGTCGCGCGATGGCTTCGGTTGCTGCAGCGGCTTACGATGCCACACACCACCACCCTGATGCCGATGTGCGCAAACAGAACCAGGCCTTCTATGAATTCATGGTGCCGCTGGTCAAGGGCTACAGCACCGAGATGAGCCTTGAAGTCACATCGATGGGTGTGCAGGTACACGGCGGCATGGGCTTTATCGAAGAAACCGGTGCCGCGCAGTACTACCGTGACGCCAAAATCCTGACGATTTACGAAGGCACGACCGCCATCCAGGCCAACGACCTGATTGGCCGCAAGACCTCGCGCGATGGCGGCCAGACAGCCAAGGCCATTGCCGCGCAGATCGAAAAGACCGAACAGGCACTGCTCAAGCAGGGCAGTGCAGATGCGGTGGCTGTCGCCAAACGCCTGAAGGCGGCGCGCGAAGCGTTCATCGATGTGGTCGACTTTGTGGCCGGCAACACCAAGGCCAGCCCGAACGCCGTCTTTGCCGGCAGCGTGCCTTACCTCATGCTCGCTGGTAACGTGGTGGCTGGCTGGCAGATGGGCCGTGCACTGCTCGCTGCGCAGGATGAAATCGCCAGGGGCGTGGATGTGGACTTCATGAAAGCCAAGATCACGACCGCGCGCTTTTATGCGGACCACCTGCTGACCAAGGCGCCCGGCATGCGCGACAGCATTGTTGACGGCGCCGAATGCGTGACGGCGCTGGCCCTCGAAGCGTTCTAGTTTTGTCCTTGCGGACCTGATCCGCAATCCGTGAATCCCGGGCCAAGCCCGGGATAACAGACCCTCCTCACTCATCGATGGACTGCACAAACCATGTCTAGACTTCCCGCGCCCCTCAACAGCCTGCCGCTGCCCATCATCGGCTCGCCGCTCTTCATCATCAGCAACCCCAAGCTGGTGATTGCGCAATGTATCGCCGGCGTGGTCGGCTCCATGCCGGCGCTCAATGCACGGCCTGCCGAGCAGCTTGAAGAATGGCTGATTGAAATCACCGAGGCACTGGCTGCGTACAACAAGGCCAACCCTGACAAGCCAGCTGCGCCGTTTGCCATCAACCAGATCGTGCACAAGTCCAACGACAGGCTGGAGCACGACATGGCCCTGTGCGCCAAGTACAAGGTGCCCATCATCATCACCAGCCTGGGTGCGCGTGAGGACATCAATGCTGCCGCGCACAGCTATGGCGGCGTGGTGCTGCATGACATCATCAACAACAGGTTTGCGCGCAAGGCGATTGAAAAGGGCGCTGATGGCCTGATCGCCGTGGCGGCTGGTGCTGGCGGCCATGCAGGTGTGAAGAGCCCCTTTGCATTGATCCAGGAAATCCGCCAGTGGTTTGACGGCCCGATCGCGCTGTCGGGATCGATTGCCAGTGGCGGCGCAGTGCTGGCCGCACAGGCCATGGGGGCCGACTTCGCGTACATCGGCTCTGCGTTCATTGCGACCGACGAGGCGCGCGCCGTGGAAGGCTACAAGCAGGCGATTGTCGACAGCAACTCTGATGACATCGTCTACAGCAACCTCTTCACTGGCGTGCACGGCAATTACCTCGCTGCGTCTATCCGCGCAGCGGGCATGGACCCCGAGAACCTGCCCGAAGGCGACGTGAAGACCATGAATTTCGGCGGCGGCGAAGGCTCCAAGTCCAAGGCCTGGAAAGACATCTGGGGCAGTGGCCAGGGCATTGGTGCCATCACGAAAATCCAGAGTACGGCGGCATTTGTGGCGCAGCTCAAGCGCGAATACGGCGAAGCGCGCGCCAGGCTCAACCTGGCCTGAGGCTTGCCGATGTTCAGCGCCTGCGCCTGAACATATCCAGCTTCAGCGCGTATTCATGGCCCAGCCACGATGCATGCGTGGTGTGGTCCGCCAGGTCGTCACCGGTCTGGCCATGCACAAACACATCCAGTCCCCTGCGCTCGCTCTCCAGCCAGGGGATGAGCGCATCAAACTGCGCGCGGTCAAATGACAGCTGGCAACTCCACTGCGGATGCGGCCCGACTTCCCTCTCATGCACACGCCCGACAGGAATGCCGAATTTTTCCCCGGCTGCCTTGCAGAGCGCACGCGCCTGTTCAACCGTGACCGGTCCGAAGTAAACATGGGCGTGGTAGTGGTCGTAGACGTTTTCAGGTCGCTGGATCATGGTGTGCAAGGTGAAAGCAGATGAATATCTGTGTTCATTATGTGCGCCGCATGACGGCGTTCAAAAGGCGTTCTGAATCCCTTAAAACAGCTAATATAGCTATATTAGCTGTTTTGATTGCTTGTAGCTTTCTTTTGAAACCTCCAGCCACGCTTTGGGGACCTTTTGAGGCCAAAAACAGCCTGAAAAAGGTATTAAATATGGCTTCAGGCCAATAAAAACGGGCGTGAGAAGCTACTGAATTCATAGCAAATTCTGTCAGCGAAAATTCGTCCAGCCTGTTTGCGAAGTCGGTTGCACAAGAATAAACTGTACTTTTATACAGTATTTGAGGCAAACCAGGCCATGAGCGACGTCTTCATCCCCATTCATGCCATCAAGGGCCGCGGCACGGCCACGCGTATCGCCCACAGGTTCGAGAAGGACGCGCGGCTGGCCTATGACGACGGCTGGGGCACGCTTGAAGAGGCTGCACAAGGCGATGCGCCCAGGCTTGAAACCGAAGTCATTTTTGAGGATGCCCGCAGCGCGATCACCCGCAACGACTCCCCCGATATCTTTTTTGACTACGGCCTGAACCCTTACCGGGGCTGCGAACATGGCTGCGTCTATTGCTATGCCCGGCCGACGCACAGCTACCTCAACCTGTCGCCCGGCCTGGACTTTGAAACCAAAATCATCGCCAAGCGCAACATCGCCGAGGTCTTGCGCAATGACCTGCGCAAGAAGAGCTACGTGCCGCACCTGCTCAACATCGGCTCTGCCACGGACTGCTACCAGCCGGTTGAGCGCGAACTGCGGCTGACGAGAAGCGTGATTGAAGTGCTGCAGGAGACGCGCCATCCGTTTTCGCTCGTCACCAAGTCCGCAGGTGTGGAGCGTGACCTGGACATCATCGGTGCCATGGCCAAAGAAAACATGGCGGCGGTTTATGTGACGATCACGACGCTGGATGCAGACCTTGCCCGCAAGCTTGAGCCGCGTGCTTCAGCGCCGCATCGGCGGCTGCGCCTGATCAAAACGCTGGCCGGGCACGGCATTCCCGTCGGTGTCAGCATCGCGCCGCAAATTCCTTTTGTGAACGACGACATGGAGCAGGTGCTCAAGGCTGCGTGGGAGGCTGGCGCGCGCAGCGCCTTTTACACCGTGATTCGTCTGCCATGGGAAGTCGCGCCCATCTTCAATGAGTGGCTTGAGCTGCATTACCCACAGAGGGCAGCGCGCATCATGGCGCGCATTCACGAGATGCGGGGCGGTAAAGACTATGACGCCAGCTTTGCCTCACGCATGAAGGGCGAGGGCTTGTGGGCCGACCTCCTGCGCCAGCGTTTTGAAAAAGCCAGCCAGAAGCTGGGCTTTAACCGGCAGCGTACAGAACTCGATTTGAGCCGCTTCAGGCCCGCCGGTGCGAAAGGGCAGGGCAGCCTGTTCTAGGCCACCCCCAACCTTTATTCAAGGTCTTCTATCGCCAGCAGGTGGTAACGCTGGCCGTAAGAAAACGAAGCCTTGCGGGCTGCATCCGTGACGCGTTTGGCATCTTTGTCGGACGCCACCTTGACCATGATGGCACAGTGTCCCTTGCGTGCCAGGGCCACGTAATTGGCCACGGTAGCGCCTTCGGTGCCAACGGAAGGAAGTGGGAGCGTCGATTCACCATCGACCTTGCCGATTTCACGAAGAATAGTAGCGGGGCTCAGCAGCATCACCTCCCCGTTGCCTTCGCGGCCGTCAATCTCGCGTGCCACCTGTTCAGCGCTTTCCTGCCTGTCAAACATGATGAAGACATGGCCCTTGGGGTAAAACGCGCCGCCCATGCTGAGCATGTCCGGGGTGAGTCTGAATTCTTTCATGACTTGAGTCCTTCCTGTCAGGTTGCCCGGGTAAACCGGAAGTCCCTTTATTAAGGCCTGGCAAGCACACCAGAACCGTCAGTTTTGACGGCCCGGCCTTGTAAGACTGAGGCTTAAATTCATCCGCAAAACAATGCTGCCTCAGGGCAGGTCTTCAAGCTTGAAGGCGGGTGGCGCCATCACGCGCATGGTGTTTTTCAGGTCATTGATCAGCTGGTTGGCAAAGAAGCTGCTCTGTGTGTCGGGCTCCAGCGCCGCGATGACAAGATTACCCAGCGGCTGGTTCATCGGCACGTAGTAACTGCCGCGTGCCACGTCCAGCAGGCCGCGTGCCAGGCTGACCTCAACCTTCACCGCCTTGTTATTGCCATCGGCAATGGTGCCGCGTACATCCTGCCGGTCAGCGGTCGTGCGTGAGGTTTCACGGTAGCTGTCGCCCAGAACAGAGCCCGCCTCCGTCAGGCGCTGCACCTGCACGCCCTGCATGCGCAAGCGCTCCACTGCAGTGGTGGAGGATGCCGACAACCAGTAACCGCAAGGCCTTGCGCGGGCCTTGAGGGTACGCAGCGACAGCGCCGAGTCCCAATCGACGACCAGGATTTTGTCGCCGCCCGTCATGGGGTCCAGCATGGCCAGTTCGTACTGCGCAGGGGTAGGACCGGCCTCGACCACCGCTTCATTCTTGCAGGCGAGGGCGGCCACTTCCTTGTCCACGTAGGGCCGCAACTGGCTGAGCTCGGAGGCGCGCTGGGCCGTGCTGTTGAGCACATTCGTCATGGCCGCCACATGTGTGTGCACGCGGCGCTGGATGTGCAGTCTGCCTATGCCCACGCCGCGCGTCTCGACCAGCAGGCTGACGGCATTTTTAAGTCCCTCGACATTGCGGCCCGTGTCGGCCTGCGTACCGCCCATGGAGATTTTTTTGTCCGCCAGGTTGGTGGATGTGGTGTAGTACCACTCGGTGCTCAGGCCCTGGGTTTTGAGCGAAGTGACGAGCGGCCTGCGGTACCACTCTTCCGAAGCCTTGGTCAAAAACTCGGGCAGGTTCGCGGTGGTGGCGTATTGCAGCAGCGCATCAAACTTCTGCACCGTACCGAACTTTTCCAGGAAACGGCCGACCACGGTGTATTCATGCGCGTCTATCGCCACAGTGGGGTGATAGTCGCGAACCAGTTTGGCCAGTGCCTGCGCTTCGGGGGTGTTGAGCAGCAGATGGTCGCGGTTCATGTCCACGCCGTTGGCGGTTTCCCGTTTGTCGGCTGCTGCGCCGTCCGGGTTGGCGCGCGGCACGATCACGACATTGATGCGATCAAGCAGAGGCCGCAACAGGCCCTGGGACAGTTCACGTGCCATCACCAGCAGCGCTTCGCTGCCAGCTGGCTCATTGCCATGTTGCTGCCCGACCAGAAAAACGGTGGGCCGGCCGTTGGCCTGAAGTGCCGCAGCGTCCGTGCCGGCGGCACGTGCGAGAACCAGCGCTTCAATCGCTTCACCACGTTGCGATGTCCCTGCCGGGACGACGCCTGCAGCCAGGCCGGGTACGCGGGCTGCCGCTGCAGCCTGCTCGCGCAGCCAGGCCTGGATTTCTGCCTGTGATGTATAGGTGCTGCGGCCACCCTGAAGACCGGGCGTGCTGTAGGTGATGGGGGGGGCCGGGAAACGTGCAGCCACGGCAGCGCTGTAGGGTGGAGAACCGTCCTGCAAAGGCGCTGGTGCCATGACGGCCGATGGCGGTACGGGTGAAACTCGCACCTCCGGCAAGGGCGTGACGGCAATGACTGGCGGCGCTGTGGGTGCGGCTGCGGTGGGCGTGGGGGCGGGCCTCGCGGCTACAGGCGGGGTCGAAAATATATTCCGCCACTCCGGCAGGGGCGTGGATGCACAACCCGCCACAAGGGCGGCTGTGCCCAGGCTGATCGCCGCTGTGCGCAGTGCGGCGTGGCTATGGTTTTTGGATGGGCTGGAATGTCTGGAACTGGGCATCGCTGACTTCCTGTGGCAATGTCGACTGTTGATCTGTGGCGGGCGCATCGCTGCGCCTGTGCATCAAACCCATATTACCCGCCGCGCAGGTTCCGGGGACTTTGCCTTTCTGGGAAAATACGGCAATGACCGTCCTTGATGCACAAACGCCATCATTGCCCGCGCCCGCTGGCAGTGACTTCAGCCCCTGGCGGATGTCCGTTGCGCCGATGATGGACTGGACCGACCGCCACTGCCGATATTTTCACCGCCTGCTCAGCCGCCACGCCCTGCTGTACACAGAGATGGTCACCACGGGCGCGCTGATCCATGGCGACGTGGGCAGGCACCTGCGTTTTAACGCTGAAGAACATCCCGTCGCCCTGCAACTGGGTGGCAGCGAGCCGGCCGACCTGGCGCACTGCGCCAAACTGGGCGAGCAATGGGGCTACGACGAAATCAACCTCAATTGTGGCTGCCCCAGCGAGCGTGTGCAGCGCGGCGCGTTTGGCGCCTGCCTGATGGTCGAGCCGCAACTGGTGGCCGACTGCGTCAAGGCCATGGTCGATGTGGTGGGCGTGCCGGTCACGGTCAAGCACCGCATAGGCATCGACAAGACCGAGAGTTATGGTTTTGTGCGCGACTTTGTGGGTGCCGTGAGCGAGGCCGGTTGCAAGGTGTTCAGCGTGCATGCCCGCAACGCCTGGCTCAAGGGCCTGAGCCCCAAGGAAAACCGTGAGGTGCCGCCGCTGCGATACGAGATGGTGCACCAGCTGAAGAATGAATTCCCGCGTCTCACCATCACCATCAATGGCGGCATCGCCAATGCAGGGCAGGTAAGCGCGCAGCTGCAGCATGTTGATGGTGTGATGATTGGCCGTGAGGCCTATCACAACCCCTGGTGGCTGGCCTCGTGGGACGAAGCATTCTTTGGTGCCGCGCCCGGTGGGCTGACGCGTGAAATCGTCGAGGCGCAGATGTGCAATTACATGGTGCGCGAGTCTGAATTGAACGGCACGCCCTGGAGCAACATCGCACGCCACATGCTGGGACTGCGCCACGGGCTGGCGGGCAGCCGCCGCTGGCGCCAGGTCTGGAGCGACCACAAACTCAAGGCAATGAACCCGCACGACGTGATGGCGCTGGCCCACAGCTCACCCGAAAACCACATGACGACTGCCGAAACCGCCTGTGCCTGAGGCGACGCCGCGCCATGCGAGGATCGCCCTCGCCCTGATCTGGTTTATCCCCGTTCTCTGGACCGCCAACTACGTGGTGGCCCGCACGGCGCCTGGTGTGATCGGGCCTTACGCGCTTGCGCTGGGTCGATGGTTGCTCGCAGCTGCAGTCCTGATCGCCTTGTCGGGCGGTGAGCTCTGGCAGAAACGTTCCGAGCTGGCGCAAACCTGGTGGCAGTACTTCGTACTCGGCTTTCTGGGCATGCTGGTGTGTGGTGCCTGGGTTTATCAGGGCGCGCGTTCGACGGGGGCTGTCAACATTGCGCTCATCTACTCTGCATCACCGGTGCTGATAGGCGTTGGCGCTGCGTTCTGGCTTGGCGAGCGCTTCACAAGGCTGCAGGCAGTTGGTGTGCTGATTGCGATGGCTGGCGTGCTGCACGTCGTGCTCAAGGGCCAGTGGTCCGCACTGGGCGGCGTGCAGTTTGTTCCGGGTGATGCGTGGATTGTCGGCGCCACTTTTGCATGGGCTGCTTATGCCTTGCTGCAAAAGAAATGGCCGAGCACCTTGAGTGCAACCGCCCGTCTGGCCGCCAGTTGTACGGGTGGCGTGATCCTGCTCCTGCCATGTGCGATCTGGGAGTCCACCGTGCCGGGACTGACGCACTGGGGCACCCATGCATTGACGCTGATCACTGTCGCCGGGGTGATTCCGGGCCTGGGCGCTTACTGGATTTACGGCTGGGCGCAGAAGGTGCTGGGTGCCAGCCGCGTGGCCGTTGCCCTGTACCTTGGCCCGCTCTACACCGCCTTTGTCGCATGGGCCGTTCTTGGAGAGGCTCCAGGCTGGCACCATGCCGTGGGTGCTGCTCTCATTTTGCCCGGCGTATTTCTGGTGTCCGGCGCGGGTTTTCGTAAAGCCCAGGATGTCGCTGTGCAGGCACCGGCAGGCGGTGCCTGACAAGAGGGAAGCGCGCCCGGTTTACTCTGCCTTGATGCCTGCTGCCTTGACGACCGGGCCGTAACGCTGCAGGTCACGTTTCATCTCTTCGCCAAACTTTTCAGGCGCACCGGGTGTGGCGGCAATGCCCATGACATTGAGCTTTTCCTTGGTCTCGGGGTCGTTCAATACCGCGTTCAATTCGGTGTTGAGCTTGTCGATGATGGCCCTTGGTGTTTTTGCCGGGGCCAGCAGGCCCACCCATGAGTTGATGACAAAGTCCGGCACCCCGCTTTCAATAAACGTCGGCACATCGGGCAATGACGCCGAGCGCTGCGCGCTCGACACCGCAATAGCCTTCACCTTGCCCGACTGGATTTGTCCGCGCGCGCTGGCAATCGCCGTATAGACCAGCGGAATGCTGCCGCCAATCACGTCAGTCAGCGCCTGGCCGCCACCCTTGTAAGGCACGTGGACCAGGTTGGCACCCGTCTTTATCTTGAGCGACTCGCCCGCAATGTGCGGCGTGCCACCCGTGCCCGAGGTGCCATAAGACAGGCCGCCGGGCTGTGACTTCGACAGCGCAATCACTTCCTGCAGGGTTTTGGCAGGCACGGCGGGGTTGGCGACGAGGATGATGACCGCATCGCCAATCTTGCCGATGGGCGCGAAGTCCTTGATGGTGTCAAAAGGTGTTTTTTCAAACACGTGCGGGTTGATGACCATGGTGCCGTCAAAGGCCAGAACCAGCGTATAGCCATCAGGTGGCGAGGTGGCCACCAATTGCGTGCCGATGTTGCCGGAGGCGCCGGGGCGGTTGTCGACGATGACCTGTTGCCCCAGCCGTTTGGAAAGCTGGTCGGCAATCAGCCGGCCGCTGGTGTCGGTTACACCGCCAGGCACAAACGGTACGACCAGGCGTATCGGCTTGTTCGGGTAAGCCGCCTGTGACAGCGCGTACTGCGGAAAGGCGACTGCCAGTGTGGCCAGTGCGCTGGCAAACAGGGCGCGCTGCAAGGTTTGCCTGCGGGAAGGCCTGTGGGAATGACTCATTTCGTGTCTCCGTTATTTCTGTTCATCAAACAAGGTACTTTTATAAGTGTTCTAATAATTTTCAAACACCTCCTTAACCCTGACATTCCTCCATTTTTATGAAGCTCAATCTCGACAACAAGCACATTCTGATCACCGGTGGCAGCAAGGGCATAGGCCTGGCCTGCGCACTGGGCTTTCTGGAGGAGGGCGCACGCGTCACGCTGGTATCGCGCAGTGCAGACAACCTGGCGGCGGGAAGGCAAACCCTGCTGGCTGCCTTTCCTGATGCAGTCAGCCGCATTGCAACGATTGCCGCCGACCTGACCGATCCGGCAGCAGCCGTGCAGGCACTGGACAAGGCCGAGGCCGACAGCGGCGCGGTCGACGTACTCGTCAATTCAGCCGGTGCAGCCAAACGTACGCCGCCTGATGAACTCACGCCGCAGGCCTGGCACGACGCCATGCAGGCCAAGTACTTCAGCTACATCTACATGATTGACCCGGTGGTGCAGCGCATGGGCAAGCGCGGTGCGGGTGTCATCATCAACGTCGTGGGCAACGGCGGCAAGGTCGCCAGCCCCACCCATCTTGCAGGTGGTGCGGCCAATGCAGCATTGATGCTGGTGAGTGCTGGCCTGGCCAACGCATTCGGCCCCAAAGGCGTTCGCGTGAACGCCATCAATCCCGGGCTCACTTTGACTGAACGTCTGAAGGAGGGATTGAAGGCAGATGCCAAAGTGCAGAACGTCAGCATGGACGAGGCGCTGGACATCGCCAACCAGCGCCAGCCGCTGCGCAGGCTGGCCGAGCCGCGTGAAATTGCCGACGCCGTTCTGTTTCTTGCGTCTGAACGTGCGAGCTACATCACGGGTGCGATTCTGGCAATGGATGGCGCGCTCACGCCCATGGTCTAGCGTGGCCCATTAGCGGCCTGACGGCTTTTGTACAGCGCCTCAATGTTCGCGGCGAAGTGGGCCATGAGGTTGTTGCGCTTGAGCTTGAGCGTGGGCGTCATGAAGGTGTTTTCGGTGGTCCACGGTTCCCTCGTCAGGTAGATGGCGCGCGGCACCGCATAACGCGCAAAACTGGACGCCTGGCGTTCAATCCGTTGCAGTGCTGCCTTTTCTGCTGACGGGTGGTGCAGGCTTTCTTCGTCCTGCGGGTCCAGCCCCAGCTCAACGGCCAGGCGCAGCCACTCATCGCGCTGCACGACAGCCACGCAGGCGATGAAGGGGCGGTTCTCGCCCACCACAAATGCCTGCTCAAAAAGCGGGTCGGCCATGATCGCCAGTTCCAGGTCGCCCGGAGGTACTTTCTCGCCTGTGGATGTGACGATGATTTCCTTGATGCGACCCAGAATGCGGATACGGCCCTGCGTGATCTCGGCCTGGTCCCCGGACCTCAGCCAGCCGTCTGCAGGCAGCGCGCGTGCCGTGTCCTCCGGACGCTTCCAGTAGCCTTTCATGACGCAGGGGCCGCGGACCTGAAGTTCCTGGTTTTCGCCAATCCGCACGTCTATGCCCTGCAATGCGCGCCCGACGGTGAACGGATCGTTGTCATCCGGTCTGTTGGCCGCGACCACCGGGGAGGTCTCTGTCATGCCGTAACCCTGCAGCAGCGGCAGGCCGAGGCCGAGAAAGCAGTGGGCAATGGCGGGCGACAGGGGCGCGCCCCCACTGACGGCGATGCGGACTCGCCCGCCAAACTGCGCGAGCAGCGGTTTGGCGATCAGGCGCTGCAGCAGTGGCCATGGAAGGTAGCGCCACAGCCCCGCGGCCTTTTCTTCGGCAGCCGTTGGCGTGGTCAATTGCAGCCCCTGGACGGCACAAAAACGCCGCCAGCCCACCATTTGTGCGGCCTCAAACAAGCGCATCTTCAAGGGTGAAGGCGCCAGCTTTTCCAGCAGCTTTGCGTGCACGCGTTCATAGATGCGCGGCACGGAAATGAGTATGGTGGGCTTGACGGCCTTGAGGTCTTCTGCGAGCTGGTTGACCGACCGTGCATAAACGACACAACTGCCGCAAGCGATGGCCAGGTAGTAGCCGGCTGTCCGCTCAAAGGTGTGCGACAGCGGCAGGAAGGACAGGAAAACGTCGTCTGCATCAGGTGCGACATGAGCCAGTACAGCCTGAACATTGGAGACGATATTGCGGTGGGTCAGCATCACCCCCTTGGGCTTGCCGGTTGTGCCCGATGTATAGACGATGGCCGCCAGGTCTTCTGCTGCCGGCGGCGCCGGAAGTGCGTGGTCATGTCCGGCGGCCAGCCAGTCGGCAAGATGCCAGACCTGTGTCTCGCCATCAGCGGCTGGCAGCGCCTCCCCCTGGCTGGCCAAAACCACCGCCTTGAGGTTTGGGAAAGATATTCCTGTTCCGCGTATTTTTTCCCACTGCTCAGCATGTTCCACCATCAGCAGGGAGGCATCGCAATCCGACAGGATGTAGGCAATGCTGCCCGGGTTGTCGATGGCATGCATGGGCACAGGCACACAGCCGTTGGCCAGCACCGCCTGGTCCATGCTCATGGCATCAAGGCCGTTGGGAAGCAGGATGGCCACGCTGGCCCTTGCGGGCAGGTCGCTGGCAGCCAGTGCATGGCGCCAGCGCAAGACGCGCTCAAGGGTTCCGGCCCAGGTCAGGCTCGTCCATTGCATTGTGGCGCTGTCAAACGCGCGATAGGCCTCGGCCTGCGGCGTCAAGGCCGCGCGCATGACCAGCAGTTCAGGCAGGGTCCGGGCACTGCTGGTGTTGGTTGTGGGGGAGTTCATGATTCGGCGATTTTTCGAAAAGAGGGCTGCCGCCCGTGCAGGCGGCGTGTCGCAACATCTTTGTTGGTGCCTGATGGTGCGCCAGATTGGCTTTTCATCATAGCCGCCGCCCTGTGTCACAGCCGGATCATCTGCGGGCAATTTGACGAAGATCAACCGCCCTCGGCCTTCATCGACGCAACAGGGACAACCCTCCGCGCAGGGCCGGGCTGCTCAGGCCGCAGCTTCGAGTCCGTTGGAGAAATGCTCCCGCATGCGCTGCATGGCTGAAGCCGCATCGCGTGCCGAAATTGCCTGCATGATGGCGCGGTGTTCAGCCAGCGATTCTTCAATGCGCCCTGACTTGAGCAGTGAGTTGTGGCGATTGAGCTTCATGACCTTGCGCAGGTCAGCCACCATCTGGTCGCGCCAGCGGTTGTTGGCAATCTCCAGTAGCCGCATGTGGAACTCTTCATTGATCTGGAAGAACTTCTCGCGGTTGCCGATGGCTTTTTCCAGCTGGTTGTGCAGGTCCTGCAATTGCTTGAGTTGCAGTGCAGTGGCTTGCGCGGCAACAACCCCGGCCGCATCGCTTTCGAGCAAACTGAGCAGGTGATAAACGTCGGTCAGGTCTTTTTCATTGACCTCGGTGACATAGGCGCCACGCCTGACTTTCATGGTCACCAGGCCTTCGGTTGCCAGCACCTTGAGGGCTTCCCTCAACGGCGTGCGGCTGATGCCGTATTCCTCGGCCAGCTTGAGCTCGTCTATCCAGCTGCCCGGCGCGAGCTCGCGGCTGAAGATGCGCTGGCGCAGCAGTTCCGCCACTTCTTCATAAAGCGCCCTGGGGGTGAGTGAGACAACGGCCATGTTTGTTCTTGCAGACGACAGATAGGTTGGCAAAAGCGCGGTGTTATTTGTGCCAGTTCTACGAACTATAACTCAAACTGAATTTTGCATCAATAATTATAAATGATGTAAACTTCGAAGCGTTCCAAGAAATACCTGAAGGCGGGTTGCAGCTTTGACAGAGTTTTTGAGCCGCGAGCTGTCAGCCATTCGCCAACGACCTGAGTCCTCTTCATGACTGATAAAAAGCCCGCCATCGAATCCGGTTTCACGCCTTCCAGCCTTGATGCGTGGGCGAAGTCCGCCGCCAAATCTGCACCCGGCGGCGATGTGAATGCGCTGAATTGGCAAACGCCTGACGGCATCAGCGTCAAGCCGCTCTATACAGCTGAAGACATCAAGGACCTGCCTTATACAAACACACTGCCGGGTTTTGAGCCTTTCATCCGCGGCCCGCAGGCCACCATGTATGCCGTGCGCCCATGGACGATTCGCCAGTACGCCGGGTTTTCAACAGCTGAAGAATCCAACGCTTTCTATCGCAAGGCGCTGGCTGCGGGCGGGCAGGGCGTGTCCGTGGCTTTTGATCTTGCCACCCATCGCGGCTATGACAGTGACCACCCCCGCGTGACCGGCGACGTCGGCAAGGCCGGTGTGGCCATTGACTCGGTCGAGGACATGAAGATCCTTTTCGACCAGATCCCGCTCGACAAGGTCAGTGTCTCCATGACCATGAACGGCGCGGTGTTGCCGGTGCTGGCCGGTTATGTGGTCGCGGCAGAAGAACAGGGCGTGAGCCAGGACCAGTTGAGCGGCACCATCCAGAACGACATCCTCAAAGAGTTCATGGTGCGCAACACCTATATCTACCCGCCTGCACCCAGCATTCGCATCATCGGCGACATCATTGAGTACACGGCGCAGAACATGCCCAAGTTCAACTCGATCTCGATTTCGGGCTACCACATGCAGGAAGCCGGTGCCAACCAGGCGCTTGAACTGGCCTTTACGCTGGCCGACGGCAAGGAGTATGTGAAAACGGCGATGGGCAAGGGTCTCGACGTAGACGGTTTTGCCGGACGCCTGAGCTTCTTCTGGGCCATCGGCATGAACTTCTATCTTGAAGTGGCCAAGATGCGCGCTGCCCGGCTGCTGTGGTGCCGCATCATGAAGGGTTTTGATGCCAAAAGCCCCAAGAGCCTCATGCTGCGCACCCACTGCCAGACCAGCGGCTGGAGCCTGACCGAGCAGGACCCGTACAACAACGTGGTGCGCACCACCATTGAGGCCATGGCCGCAGTTTTCGGCGGCACGCAGAGCCTGCACACCAATTCGTTCGATGAGGCGATTGCCTTGCCGACCGAATTCTCGTCACGCATCGCCCGCAATACCCAGCTCATCATCCAGGAAGAAACCCACATCACCAATGTGATCGACCCGTGGGCCGGCAGCTACATGATGGAAAAGCTGACGCAGGACATGGCTGATGCCGCCTGGACCATCATTGAAGAAGTCGAAGCCATGGGCGGCATGACCAAGGCCGTGGACAGCGGCTGGGCAAAGCTCAAGATTGAAGCCGCAGCGGCCGACAAGCAGGCCCGCATCGACAGCGGCAAGGACGTGATCGTCGGCGTCAATAAATACAAACTCAAGACCGAAGACGCCATCGAGTCGCGCGACATCGACAACGTGGCCGTGCGTGACGGGCAGATTGCGCGCCTCAAGGCCATCAAGGCCAAACGCGATAACGCAGCCGTTCAGTCAGCGCTGGACGCATTGACTGCTGCGGCAGAAAATAACAATGGCAACCTGCTGGATCTCTGCATCAAGGCCGTGCGCCTTCGTGCCACGGTTGGCGAGGTCAGCGATGCGCTTGAAAAAGTCTACGGGCGCCATCGCGCCGATACACAAAAGGTGACTGGTGTGTACGCTGCTGCTTACGATTCGGCCGAAGGCTGGGAAACCCTCAAGAGCGAAATCAACAAGTTCGCAGAAGAGCAGGGCCGCCGCCCGCGGGTGATGATTTCAAAACTCGGCCAGGACGGCCACGACCGCGGCGCCAAGGTCGTGGCCACGGCGTTTGCCGACCTGGGCTTTGACGTGGACATGGGCCCGCTGTTCCAGACACCTGAAGAATGCGCCCGCCAGGCGATTGAAAACGATGTGCATGCGGTGGGTGTCTCCACGCTCGCTGCAGGTCACAAGACCCTGGTGCCGGCCATCATTGCCGAGCTGAAAAAACAGGGTGCCGACGACATCATTGTGTTTGTCGGTGGCGTGATTCCGCGCCAGGATTACGAGATGCTTTACGAAGCCGGCGTGAAAGGAATTTACGGTCCGGGCACACCTATTCCGGCCAGTGCCAAGGACGTGCTTGAGCAGATCAGGGCTGCGTTGAAGTGATTTCAAGCGTGCGGGAGCTGGCGCAGGCGGTGCTGCACGGTGATGCCACCGCGCAGCGCCGCGCCATTGCCAAAACCATCACCTTGCTGGAGTCCACACGCGTCGACCACCGGGAGCAGGCAGATGAGTTGCTGACCGCGCTTCTACCCAGCACTGGCAAGTCCTTTCGCCTCGGTATCAGCGGCGTGCCGGGCGTAGGCAAATCAACCTTCATTGAAGTGCTGGGGCTTTACCTCATCGCCCAGGGACATCGTGTGGCGGTGTTGACGATTGACCCTTCATCCACGGTTTCGGGTGGCTCCATCCTCGGCGACAAGACCCGCATGGAAATGCTGTCGGTCCATGAGCGTGCCTATATCCGGCCCAGCCCTTCAAGCGGAACGCTGGGCGGCGTTGCCGAGAAAACGCGTGAATCCATGCTGGTCTGCGAAGCGGCGGGTTATGACGTGGTGATTGTTGAAACAGTGGGTGTGGGCCAGAGCGAGACGGCAGTGGCGAACATGACCGACATGTTTGTGCTGATGCAGTTGCCAAATGCGGGCGACGACCTGCAGGCGATCAAGAAGGGCGTGATGGAACTGGCCGACCTGGTCATCATCAACAAGGCCGATATCGATGCCGATGCGGCCATGCGCGCGGAAGCGCAAATTACCTCTGCGATGCGCCTGTTCGGACTGGTCAACAACGCCATGGGTATTGACCAGGCGGCCAGCTATGACAAGCAGTGGCATCCCAAAGTGATACAGCTCAGTGCGCTGCACAACAAGGGCGTCGATAACTTCTGGGCGGCAGTCAAGGCGTTTCAGTCGCTGCAGGGCGCCAACGGCAAGCTCGCCCTGCGCCGCCAGCAACAGTCGCTGTCATGGATGTGGGAGCGCATTGATGCCGGCCTCAAGCAGGCCTTCAAACACAACGTCGCTGTCAGCGCGATGTTGCCCGCGATGACCTCAAAGGTTGCCAACGGGCAGATCCCGGCATCCAGGGCCGCCAGGGATCTTCTGGCGGCTGCCCAGTCCGCACAAACGCAGCCAACAAACAAGCCATAAAGACGTCAACAGAAAGACCAAACCATGCAGGAAATCCTGGAACAACTTGAACAAAAGCGCGCCGCGGCCCGATTGGGTGGCGGACAAAAGCGCATCGACGCGCAGCACGGCAAGGGCAAACTCACGGCGCGAGAGCGGCTGGAGGTGCTTCTCGACGAAGGCACTTTCGAAGAGTGGGACATGTTTGTCGAGCACCGCTGTACCGACTTCGGGATGGAGAACACAAAAATTCCGGGCGACGGCGTGGTTACCGGCTACGGCATGATCAACGGCCGCCTGGTGTTTGTGTTCAGCCAGGACTTCACGGTCTTCGGCGGCGCGCTCTCCGAGGCGCATGCCGAAAAAATCTGCAAGGTGATGGACCAGGCCATGAAGGTCGGTGCGCCGGTCATTGGCCTCAATGACTCCGGCGGTGCGCGCATCCAGGAGGGCGTGGCTTCGCTCGGTGGTTATGCCGATGTGTTTCAGCGCAACGTCATGGCCAGCGGTGTGATTCCGCAGATCAGCATGATCATGGGCCCCAGCGCCGGCGGCGCGGTGTATTCACCTGCCATGACCGACTTCATCTTCATGGTCAAAGACAGCTCATACATGTTTGTCACCGGCCCCGAGGTGGTCAAGACCGTGACGCACGAGGAAGTCAGTGCGGAAGAGTTGGGCGGCGCGATCACCCACACCACCAAAAGCGGTGTCGCCGACCTCGCGTTTGAAAACGATGTTGAAGCGCTGCTCATGCTGCGCAGGCTCTACAACTACCTGCCGCTCAGCAACCGCGAAAAAGCACCTGTCCGCCCGAGCGCCGACCCGGCCAACCGCATGGACCTGAGCCTGGACACCCTGGTGCCGGAGAACCCCAACAAGCCCTATGACATGAAAGAGCTCATCGTCAAGACGGTCGATGACGGTGACTTCTTCGAGATCCAGCCCGAGTACGCCAAGAACATCATCATCGGTTTTGCCCGCATGGAAGGCCAGACCGTCGGCATCGTTGCCAACCAGCCGCTGGTGCTGGCCGGTTGCCTGGACATCAAGAGCTCCGTCAAGGCGGCGCGCTTTGTGCGCTTTTGTGATGCCTTCAACATTCCCGTCATCACCTTTGTCGATGTGCCCGGCTTCATGCCCGGCACCAGCCAGGAGTACGGCGGCATCATCAAGCACGGCGCCAAGCTGCTTTACGCCTATGCCGAATGTACGGTGCCAAAGATTACCGTCATCACACGAAAGGCCTACGGCGGCGCGTACGACGTGATGAGCTCCAAGCACCTGCGCGGTGACGTCAACTTCGCCTGGCCGAATGCGGAAATCGCCGTGATGGGCGCCAAGGGTGCGGTTGAAATCATCTTTCGCGAAGACCGCAAGGATCCGGCCAAGCTGGCGGCCAAAGAGGCCGAATACAAGTCGCGTTTTGCCAACCCGTTTGTGGCCAGCGCGCGCGGTTATGTTGACGACGTCATCCTGCCGCACGAAACCCGCAAGCGCATCTGCCGCTCGCTCATCATGCTGCGTGACAAAAAACTTGAGAATCCGTGGCGCAAGCACGGCAACATTCCATTGTGAGCCGGAGAGTCAACATGTTTACAAAAATCCTCATAGCAAACCGCGGCGAAATCGCCTGCCGCGTCATCCTCACCGCCCGCAAGATGGGCATCAAGACCGTGGCGGTGTATTCCGATGCCGACAAGGATGCGCGCCATGTCGAACTGGCGGATGAAGCCGTCAACATTGGCCCTGCACCCAGCCGCGACAGTTACCTGCAGGCTGAGAAAATCATTGCGGCCTGCAAGCAGACCGGCGCGCAGGCTGTGCACCCGGGCTACGGTTTTCTGAGCGAGAACGCGGGTTTCTCCAAGCGCGTTGAAGAAGAAGGCATCATCTTCATCGGCCCCAAGCACTATTCAATCGCTGCCATGGGCGACAAGATCGAGTCCAAAAAACTCGCTGGCGCTGCGGGTGTCAATTGCATCCCCGGTGTCAATGATGCGATTGAAACAGCCGAAAAAGCTGTCGAAATTGCGAAGGGTATCGGCTACCCCGTGATGATCAAGGCCAGCGCGGGCGGCGGCGGCAAAGGCTTGCGTGTCGCATACAACGACAAGGAAGCACTCGAAGGCTTTACCTCCTGCCGCAACGAAGCACGCAACAGCTTTGGTGACGACCGCGTCTTTATCGAGAAGTTTGTCGAGGAGCCCCGCCACATCGAGATCCAGCTGATCGGCGACAGCCAGGGCAATGTGATTTACCTGAACGAGCGTGAATGCTCCATCCAGCGCCGCCACCAGAAGGTGATTGAAGAGGCGCCAAGCCCGTTCATTACCGACGCCACGCGCAAGGCCATGGGCGAGCAGGCTGTGGCACTGGCCAGGGCCGTGAAGTACCAAAGCGCCGGTACGGTGGAGTTTGTGGTCGGCAAGGACCAGAGCTTTTATTTCCTGGAGATGAACACCCGCCTGCAGGTCGAACACCCGGTGACCGAGTGCATCACCGGCCTTGACCTGGTCGAGCTGATGATTCGCGTTGCTGCGGGCGAGCCGTTGCCGCTGGAACAAAAGGATGTACAGCGCAACGGCTGGGCGATTGAGTGCCGCATCAATGCCGAAGACCCTTTCCGAAACTTCCTGCCTTCAACCGGCCGTCTTGTGCGCTTTCAGCCGCCGAAAGAAAGCATGTTCGCGTCGGACACCTCGCAGCTGTACGGCGTACGGGTCGATACCGGCGTGCAGGACGGCGGCGAGATTCCGATGTTTTATGACTCCATGATTGCCAAGCTCATCGTGCACGGCAAGGACAGGCTGGAAGCGATTGCCAAAATGCGCGAGGCGCTCAATGCTTTTGTCATCCGTGGTATCAGCAGCAATATTCCTTTCCAGTCGGCCTTGCTGGCGCATCCGAAATTCGTCAAGGGTGACTTCAACACCGGCTTTATTGCGGAGAACTACAGTCAGGGCTTCCACGCTGAAGACGTGCCGCATGACGACCCGGACTTCCTCGTCGCGCTGGCGGCGTACGTGAATCGCCGTCAACTGGGCCGCGCAGCAGGCATCAGCGGCCAGATGCCCGGCCATGGCGTGACGGTGGGCGAGCAGTTTGTCGTCATTGGTCTGGGAGCGGACGGGCAGAACAAGCCGAGCGCCGTGACCGTTCGTGACTACGTGGCGACGACAGGTTCCAGCGCAGTTGACACGGCTGCGGGCAGCTATGAAATCTGCAGCAACTGGCATCTGGGCGGCGCGCGCATACGCGGCACCGTGAATGGCAAGCCGTTTGCGGCGCAGGTCGAGCGCGGTGTGGGCCGCAATCCGCTGGCTTTCCGCATCGCGCACAACGGCACACGCCTCGATGCGCTGGTGCTGTCGCCGCGCGCAGCCGAGCTGCACCAGCTCATGCCTTACAAGGCGCCGCCCGACATGAGCCGCTTTGTACTGTCGCCCATGCCCGGCCTGCTGGTTGAGGTGTCTGTACAGCCCGGCCAGAAGGTGCAGGCCGGTGAACGTGTGGCCGTGATTGAGGCCATGAAGATGGAGAACGTGCTGTTTGCAATAGCCGATGGTGTGGTTGGCAAGGTGCTGGCCGCCAAAGGCGAATCGCTCAGCGTGGATCAGCCGATTGTGGAATTTGCATAATTTCCGGAGGTCACCATGAACCAGCAGGAATTCGAATCACAGGCCATGGCAGAGGGCTACACCACCATTGCGCCTATCGAGAGGGCGGTCGGTTATGCGCTTGATGAGCATGACCACAGCTTTGACGCCTGTGCGCTGATCACCCGGGGCGACATCACGCTGACCGTTCATGGCGTGGCAACCATCTACGCGGCAGGCCAGGTATTTCGCCTGCCCGCAGGAACGCCCCACCATGAAAGCGCTGGCCCCACAGGCGTCAGCTACATTTCCGCCCGCAGGGAAAAGGCTTCGTCATGAGCCGGCCGTTCAAGGTTCTGGGCATACAGCAGATCGCCATAGGCGCGCCCAGCAAGGACCGCCTGCGCACGCTGTGGGTCGACATGCTGGGGCTTGAAGTGACGGGTAACTTTGTCAGCGAGCGCGAGAACGTCGACGAAGATATCTGCGCCATGGGCGTGGGCCCCTTCAAGGTCGAGGTTGACCTGATGCAGCCACTCGACATCGACAAGAAACCAGCGGTGCACACCACGCCGCTCAATCACGTGGGCCTGTGGATCGACGACCTGCCCAAAGCCGTTGAATGGCTGACAGCACAGGGCGTGCGTTTTGCGCCCGGCGGCATCCGCAAGGGTGCAGCCGGTTTTGACATCTGCTTCATGCACCCCAAGGCGAACGACGAGTTCCCGATCGCCGGTGAGGGTGTGCTGATTGAGATGGTGCAGGCACCACCCGAAGTCATCAAGGCATTCGCCGCAATGGCGTCCACGGGCTGAGGTCATTGATGTAGCGGCAAAATGCGTACTGCATTTGAATTGAACCTATTGGAGCTTTCATGGACCTGAGCCGATTCCCCCGTCGCCGCTACACCAAAGACGCCACGCCGCTCGAGTTTTTGCCCCACTTCACCAAAGCGCTGGCTGCCAGCTGCCCTGACGGCGAAGGCCCGAATGTCTGGATCAAGCGCGACGACATGCTGGGCCTCACGCCCGGCGGCAACAAGACGCGCAAGCTGGAGTTCCTGGCCGCCGATGCATTGGCCCAGGGCGCCGACACCCTGATCACCTGTGGTGCGCCGCAATCCAACCACTGCCGGGCCACCCTGTCTGCATCCATCAAGGAAGGCATGAAGTGCCGCTTTGTGATTGAAGAGCGCGTGCCCAACAGCTACCGTGAAGACGCCAGCGGCAACAACTTCCTGTTCCGCCTGCTCGGCGTTGAAGCCATCACGTTGGTGCCTGCCGGCACCAACATGCTGGAGGCCATGCAGAAGATCGCAGCTGACCTGGCCAAAGAAGGCCGCAAGGGCTACATCGTGCCGGGTGGCGGCTCGAATGCGATTGGCGGGCTGGGTTACGTGGCTTGTGCGCAGGAGCTGCAGCAGCAGTTCTTCGAGCAGGGCGTGCAGATTGACAAGGTGGTGGTCGGCTCCGGCAGTTCCGGCACGCACGGCGGTTTGCTGGCGGGTTTTATGGGCAATCACATCCATATTCCCATCATCGGTATTGGTGTGAGCCGCGACCCTGTCGACCAGGATCCGCTGGTGCACAAGGAAGCGCAGGCCGTGAGTGACTTGCTGGGCCTGAACATGACGGTGCCTCGCGAGGCGGTGGTGAGTCATGGCGACTGGTGGCGCCCCAAATATTCAGTGCCCAACCATGCGATGGTGGAAGCCGTGCAGATGCTGGCGCGCACCGAGGCGATTTTGCTGGACCCTGTCTACACCGGCAAGATCATGGCCGGGCTGATTGGCCTGGCGCGCAAGGGCCACTTTGCGAAGAATGAGAACGTGCTCTTCATCCACACCGGTGGCGCGCCGTCGCTGCATGCGTATGAGTCTGAAGTACTGGGGCTGACAGAACTGCCGGCCTGACGCTTCAGGGCTTTGCCTGGCGCGCTGCTCGCGCGCGTGCCATGGCTGCTTCAATCACTGCACGCTTTTTGTCTGCAGCATTTTGCGTTTCTTCTGCCGGTGTTGGGGCCTCTTCAAGCGCCGTGAATGCGGCCTCATCCATGGTCGACGGCATGCGCGCATTGCGGGGCCCGGGCCGGGCCCGCAGCACGCCGTGAAATTCATAACGCCGTAATGCCTGGTTTGCGTCAACCTGCGACCATGCGCGCCAGCCGGTGCGATCGCCCGTCACGTTCTCAAGGCTGATGCAATCGACCGGGCACACGGGTATGCAAAGCTCACAACCCGTGCAGTGCGGCTCAATCACCGTATGCATCATCTTGTTGGCGCCCAGGATGGCGTCGGTCGGGCAGGCCTTGATGCAGAGCGTGCAGCCTATGCACCAGTCCTCGTCAATGATGGCGATGGCGCGCGGGCCTTCGACGCCGTTGGCCGGATTCAGCGGCAGGGCCGGCAGGCCTGTGATGGCAGCAAGGCGTTGTATGCCTTCAGCGCCGCCGGGCGGGCACTGGTTGATTGCGGCTTCACGGGATGCGATGGCCTCTGCATACGCGGCGCAATCGGGGTAGCCGCAGCGCGTGCACTGCGTTTGCGGCAGTGCTGCGTGGATGCGCTGGGCGAGATTGTCGGCGGTGTTTGTCACCCGCTTATTGTCAGGCAGTTGCCTGCCCGACTTTCAGGTCACTTGCTGCTGGCTGTCTTTGCCGGAGCACGTTTTGCGGCAGGTTTTGCGGCGACTTTGATGGCAGTCTTTGCAACTGCTCTGGTTGCTGGTTTTGCGGCAACAGCCTTCTTCACAGCAGGTTTCGCCGCCGTCTTTGGTGCCTTATCGTCGTTGTGCGCCAGGATGAACGCCTTGACGGCCGGGTAGACCTGCTCACGCCAGCGGCGACCGCTGAAGATGCCATAGTGGCCAGCGCCCTTGACCTCGAAGTGCGTCTTCTGGCTGGTCGATACCCCGCTGCACATCTCAAGCGCGGCTTTTGTCTGGCCGGAGCCCGAGATGTCGTCGAGCTCGCCTTCCACCGTCATCACGGCGGTGGTCTTGATGTCTGCCGGCGTGACGCGTTCCAGCTTGCCCTCGGGTGAGGTCACGTCCCAGGTGCCGTTGACCAGCTTGAACTCCTGGAACACCGTCTTGATGGTTTCCAGGTAGTAGTCAGCGTCCATGTCGAGCACGGCGTTGTACTCATCGTAGAACTTGCGGTGCGCTTCGGCGCTGGCGTCGTCGCCCTTGATCAGGTCCTTGAAAAAGTCGAAATGGCTCTTGGCGTGGCGATCCGGGTTCATGGCCACAAAACCGGTGTGCTGCAAAAAGCCTGGGTAGACGCGGCGGCCGGCGCCAGGGAAGTTGCTCGGCACGCGGAAGATCACATTGTTCTCAAACCACTCAAAGCTCTTGTTCATGGCCAGGTTGTTGACGGCGGTTGGCGACTTGCGTGCGTCGATGGGGCCGCCCATCATGGTCATGGACAGTGGCGTCTTCTGGCCGCGCGAGGCCATCAGCGAGATGGCGGCAAACACCGGCACGGTCGGCTGGCAGACGCTGATGACGTGGCAGTTGCCGTAAGTGCCCTGAAGGTGCCCAATGAACTCTTCGACATAGTTGACGTAGTCGTCGAGGTGGAATTCGCCGTCGGACAGCGGCACGGTGCGCGCGTTCTTCCAGTCGGTGATGTAGACCTTGTGGTCTTTCAGCATGGTCCTGACGG
>JAZJYR010000052.1:0-7084 GCA_040390295.1 Pseudomonadota bacterium | reverse complement strand
GTGAAGGCGGCAAAACCGTCGGCGCCGGCGTCGTGGCCAAGATCATTGCGTAATTTTTGAAGAGGTTAATGGAGGGGTATAGCTCAATTGGCAGAGCGTCGGTCTCCAAAACCGAAGGTTGTAGGTTCGATTCCTACTGCCCCTGCCACCCGATAAGGGTGGTGTGAAAAGACAGTGAAAACAAGCCCGCCGCGAGTCAAAAACTCCAGGTGGGCTTCAGCGTCTCAGGGAAGTGTTTCCTGCGGCGCCAAAGATTGAACAGGAAATTCGGCAAACATGGCTTCTACTCAAGTTGAAACCGTCAGCACAACGACCGACAAGGCCAAGCTTGGCGTTGCGGTGCTGTTGGTGCTGGGTGCGCTGGTTGGCTTCTATATGTTCGCCAAGCAGGGCCAGGTCGCGCAATGGGGTGTCCTGATTGTTGGACTGGCTGCCGCAGTTGGCGTTTTCATGACGTCCGAGCCGGGCAAGCAGTTTGTGGCTTTTGGCCGCGATTCCTGGCGCGAAGTTAAAAAGGTTGTCTGGCCTGCCCGTAAAGAGGCAATGCAGATGACTGCCTATGTGTTTGCATTTGTCCTGGTGATGGCCCTCTTTTTGTGGTTCACAGACAAGACGCTCGAATGGGTGTTTTACGACCTGCTACTGGGATGGAAAAAATAATGAGTGATCTGAACAGCGCAATCGTCACCGAAGTGGCGGCGGGTACATCCCTCACGCCAACGCCCGGCATGCAGTGGTATGTCGTGCATGCCTATTCCGGCATGGAAAAGGCTGTTGAGCGCAACATTGTCGAGCGCATCAACCGCGCCGGCATGCAGGCCAAGTTCGGCCGGTTTCTGGTGCCCACTGAAGAGGTGGTCGAGATCAAGAACGGCCAGAAAAAGACAACCGAACGTCGTTTCTTTCCTGGCTATGTGCTGGTCGAAATGGTCATGGATGACGAAACCTGGCATCTGGTGAAGCACACCAACAAGGTCACGGGTTTTGTGGGTGGCGCCAAAAACCGTCCGGCACCGATTTCTGAAGAAGATGTGCAAAAAATCGTCAGCCAGATGCAGGTCGGCACCGAGAAGCCGCGGCACAAGGTGGAGTTCGAGGCGGGTGAATACGTTCGCGTCAAGGATGGCCCGTTCACCGACTTCAACGGCACGGTTGAAGAAGTCAACTACGACAAGAACAAGGTTCGTGTTTCGGTCACGATTTTTGGCCGTGCAACCCCTGTCGAGCTGGAATTCAGCCAGATCGAGAAGACCTGACAAGGGCCTGAGCAAGGCGCCAAAGACCCGTTCGGGGTCAGTCTTATTCGGAAGTTTTTAAAATTCACGCTTTGCAGCTCGGCGTGAGAGGTTCGCAAGAACCTTCTTGAGTTGTGTAACCCCCGGGGAGCCGGGCCCGTCGTAAAAGATGGTGCCCTGGCGTTATGACCCGCAAGGAGAAAAGTATGGCGAAAAAAATCGTCGGCTTCATCAAGCTGCAAGTGCCAGCTGGTAAGGCCAACCCGTCCCCCCCGATCGGCCCTGCGCTCGGTCAGCGTGGCTTGAACATCATGGAATTCTGCAAGGCATTCAATGCGCAGACCCAGGGTGTCGAGCCAGGCCTGCCACTGCCTGTGGTGATCACGGCATTTGCCGACAAGAGCTTTACCTTTGTCATCAAGACCCCTCCTGCAGGCGTCCTGATCAAGAAGGCCATCAAGCTCGACAAGGGTTCTTCCACCCCGCACACAGTGAAGGTTGGCAAGATCTCCCGCGCACAGCTGGAAGAAATTGCCAAGACCAAAATGAAAGACATGACGGCTGCTGACCTCGATGCAGCAGTCCGCACGATTGCCGGTACGGCTCGCTCCATGGGCGTGTCGGTGGAGGGTGTTGTATGAGCAAGCTGACAAAACGCCAAAAAACCATTGGCGACAAGATCGACAGCAACAAGCTGTACGCCATCTCCGAGGCCCTGGGCCTCGTGAAGGAATTCGCGGTCGCCAAGTTCGATGAGTCCATCGACGTGGCTGTCCAACTCGGCATCGATGCCAAGAAATCCGACCAGGTCGTTCGCGGCGCTGTCGTGCTGCCAAACGGCACTGGCAAAACCAAGCGTGTGGCTGTGTTTGCCCAGGGCGCCAAGGCTGAAGAAGCCAAGGCTGCTGGCGCTGACATCGTCGGCATGGACGATCTGGCTGCAGACATCAAGGCTGGCAAGATGGATTTCGACGTTGTCATCGCATCGCCGGATGCCATGCGTATCGTCGGTACCCTCGGCCAGGTCCTGGGCCCACGCGGCCTGATGCCTAACCCCAAGGTCGGCACCGTGACGCCTGACGTCGCTACCGCCGTCAGGAACGCCAAAGCTGGCCAGGTCCAGTTCCGCGTTGACAAGGCCGGTATCGTGCACGGCACCATTGGCCGCCGTTCGTTCGACACCGACAAGCTGCAGGGCAACCTGGCTGCGCTGATCGATGCCTTGACCAAGGCCAAGCCTGCGTCAAGCAAGGGTGTGTATTTGAAGAAAGTTGCCGTTTCGTCAACGATGGGTGTGGGCGTTCGCGTCGACACACAAACCATCTCGGCGTAATCGCAAGGAAATTTGGGCGGCCGGCAACGGCCGCCCGATGTGGTGGGCTGCCGGGGCTAACGTTCCGGCAGGCCATCCAGGACCGTTGGTGCGACAGGCTTCAAGCCCGCCGCTTAATCATCTCTCGCAGGAGGGATAACCAACGCAGATGGCGGTCCCGCTGCAGATGGTTTGAAAAAATCTGAAACAGTTGGTCGCTGAACATGAGCGTGACGGATGGTACCGGCGAAAGCTGGTGCCTGAAGGCACATTTTTAAGGAGTAGACCTTGAGTCTCAACCGCAGTGAGAAACAAGCCGTCATTGATGAAGTGACAGGCCTCGCCGCTAAAGCTCAAACGCTCGTGATGGCGGAATACCGTGGCATCACGGTCGCTGACATGACCCGTCTGCGCAGCCAGGCCCGCGACAAAGGCGTGAACCTGAGTGTTCTGAAGAACACTCTGGCTCGCCGTGCCGTGGCCGGTAGCGCATTCGAAGTCGTCGCCGACCAGATGACCGGTCCGCTGATCTACGGCTTTTCCATCGATGCAGTAGCTGCCGCGAAAGTGGTATCTGACTTCGCAAAAACCAACGACAAGCTGGTGATTCGCGGTGGTGCATTCGGTGGCAAGACCCTGGACGTGAACGGCGTGAAGCAGCTGGCCAACATCCCTTCCAAGGAAGTGTTGCTGGCCCAGGTGTGTGGCTTGCTGATGTCCCCCATGTCGCGTACGGCCGTTGTGCTGGGCGCGCTGGCGGCAAAAAAGGGTGGCGGCGATGCCGTTGCTCCAGCAGAAGCTGAACCTGTAGCAGCGTAATAAACCAACTTTTTTAGGAAATCAAAATGGCATTCGATAAAGACGCATTTTTGACCGCGCTTGACAGCATGACGGTCCTCGAACTCAACGACCTGGTGAAAGCCATCGAAGAGAAATTTGGCGTGAGCGCAGCTGCCATGGCTGCTCCCGCTGCTGGTGGCGGCGGCGGCGGTGCTGCAGTTGCCGAAGAGAAGACTGACTTCAACGTCGTTCTGCTCGAAGCCGGTGCCAACAAGGTGCAGGTCATCAAGGCCGTTCGCGAAATCACCGGTCTGGGCCTCAAAGAAGCCAAGGACCTGGTTGACGGCGCTCCAAAGAACGTCAAGGAAGCCGCACCAAAGGCCGACGCAGAAGCCGCCAAGAAGAAGCTCGAAGAAGCTGGCGCGAAAGTCGAACTCAAGTAATTGCTTGTGTTTGCGAAGGCTGGAAGACCTCGAAAGGGCTTCCAGCCTTTCGTGCTTCAAGGAGCACACCGAAAAGCAGACCTCACAGACTGCTTTTCAGTGTTTTTCTGATTCCCGACTGCAGAAAACGCCTTGGTTCGGGTGACGCGCAATACGTCACCGTCCGCCATGGTTGGTAGCGGCCAACCACCAAGATCGCCTGGATACGCTTGTGTATCCGGGCACCAAAGTCGCCAGAGCCCATCAACGCGGAGAACTCATGGCCCTACCTTCAACTTACAGTTTCACCGAACGCAAACGCATCCGCAAAAGCTTCGGCAACCGCGAAAGCGTGTTGACTGTTCCCTACCTGTTGCAAATGCAGAAGGACGCGTACACCGCGTTTCTGCAAGCCGACCGTGCGCCCCAGAAGCGTACCGTGGAAGGCCTGCAGGCAGCATTCGAAAACGCTTTCCCCATCGTCTCGCACAACGGTTTTGTCGAGATGAAATTCATCGAGTACAACCTGGCCAAGCCCGCATTTGACGTGCGTGAATGCCAGACCCGTGGCCTGACTTTCGCCTCGGCCGTTCGTGCCAAGGTCCAGCTGATCATCTATGACCGCGAGTCGTCGACATCGCAGTCCAAGGTCGTCAAGGAAGTGAAAGAACAGGAAGTCTACATGGGCGAAGTTCCGCTCATGACCGACAAGGGCTCCTTCGTCATCAATGGCACCGAGCGTGTCATCGTGTCCCAGCTGCACCGTTCCCCCGGCGTGTTCTTTGAACACGACAAGGGCAAGACCCACAGCTCGGGCAAGCTGCTGTTTTCGGCGCGCATCATCCCTTACCGCGGTTCATGGCTCGATTTCGAGTTCGACCCCAAGGACGTGCTGTATTTCCGTGTTGACCGCCGCCGCAAGATGCCGGTCACCATCCTGCTCAAGGCCATCGGCCTGAACCAGGAATCCATCCTCGCGAACTTCTTCGTGTTTGATAACTTCCGCCTGATGGACAGCGGCGCGCAAATGGAATTCGTCGCCGAGCGCATGCGCGGTGAAGTCGCCCGTTTCGACATCACCGACAAGGCCGGCAAGGTTGTGGTCGCCAAGGACAAGCGCATCACCGTGCGCCACACCCGCGAGCTCGAGCAGAGCGGCACCACCACCATCAGCGTGCCTGAAGATTTCCTGATCGGCCGTGTGGTCGCCAAGAACATCGTCGATGCAGAGACCGGTGAAATCATCGCCAAGGCCAATGACGAGTTGAGCGAACTGCTGCTGAAAAAGCTGCGTGTCGCCGGTGTGCAGGACCTCCAGGTCCTCTACACCAACGAACTCGACCAGGGTGCATACATTTCCCAAACCCTGCGCGCCGATGAAACGGCCGACGAGTTTGCAGCCCGCGTTGCCATTTACCGCATGATGCGCCCTGGCGAGCCGCCAACGGAAGACGCTGTGCAAGCCCTGTTCCAGCGCCTGTTCTACAACCCCGATACGTACGACCTGTCACGCGTCGGCCGCATGAAGTTCAATGCCAGAGTCGGCCGCGATTCTTCCACCGGCCCCATGGTCATGACCAATGAGGACATCCTCGCTGTCGTCAAGATCCTGGTCGACCTGCGCAACGGCAATGGCGAAGTCGATGACATTGACCACCTCGGCAACCGCCGTGTGCGTTGTGTCGGCGAACTCGCCGAGAACCAGTACCGCACCGGTCTGGCACGTATCGAAAAGGCCGTGAAGGAACGTCTCGGCCAGGCCGAGCAAGAGCCGCTGATGCCGCATGACCTGATCAACAGCAAGCCGATTTCGGCTGCGTTGAAAGAGTTCTTCGGTGCGTCGCAGCTGTCGCAGTTCATGGACCAGACCAACCCGCTGGCCGAAATCACCCACAAGCGCCGTGTTTCGGCCCTTGGCCCCGGTGGTTTGACCCGCGAACGTGCAGGCTTTGAAGTGCGTGACGTGCACGTGACCCATTACGGCCGCGTCTGCCCGATTGAAACGCCTGAAGGCCCGAACATCGGCCTGATCAACTCCCTGGCCCTGTATGCCCGCCTGAACGAATACGGCTTCATCGAAACGCCGTACCGCCGTGTGGTCGACAGCAAGATCACGACACAGATCGACTATCTGTCCGCCATTGAAGAAGGCAAGTACGTCATCGCCCAGGCCAATGCGGCCCTGGACGATGCCGGCACGCTGACCGGCGACCTGGTCTCAGCCCGTGAAAACGGTGAATCCGTGCTGGTCAGCGCAGAGCGCATCCAGTACATGGACGTGTCGCCTGCGCAGATCGTCTCGGTGGCTGCCTCGCTGGTTCCTTTCCTGGAACACGATGATGCCAACCGCGCGCTGATGGGCGCCAACATGTCGCGCCAGGCTGTGCCTGTGCTGCGTCCCGAGAAGCCGCTGGTCGGTACGGGCATCGAGCGCGTCGCGGCAGTCGACTCCGGCACGGTGGTCACGGCCAACCGCGGCGGTATTGTTGACTACGTCGATGCCACCCGCATTGTGGTGCGTGTGAATGATGCAGAAGCCCTGGCCGGCGAAGTCGGCGTGGACATCTACAACCTGATCAAGTACCAGCGTTCCAACCAGAACACCAACATCCACCAGCGCCCCATCGTCAAGATCGGCGACAAGCTGGCCAAGGGTGACGTGATTGCCGACGGCGCATCGACCGACCTGGGCGAAATCGCCATCGGCCAGAACGTGCTGATCGCCTTCATGCCATGGAACGGCTACAACTTCGAAGATTCGATCCTGATCTCCGAACGCGTCGTTGCCGATGACCGCTACACCTCGATCCACATCGAGGAACTGGTGGTCATGGCCCGCGACACCAAGCTGGGTTCCGAAGAAATCACGCGCGACATTCCCAACCTGTCCGAGCACCAGCTCAACCGTCTTGACGAGTCCGGCATTATTTATGTCGGTGCTGAAGTCCAGCCGGGCGACACGCTGGTCGGCAAGGTCACGCCCAAGGGCGAGACCACGCTGACGCCGGAAGAAAAGCTGCTGCGCGCCATCTTCGGCGAAAAGGCTTCCGATGTGAAAGACACCTCGCTGCGCGTCAGCCAGGGTTCGCAGGGCACCGTTATCGACGTGCAGGTCTTCACCCGTGAAGGCATTGTTCGCGACAAGCGCGCCCAGCAGATCATCGACGACGAACTCAAGCGCTTCCGCCTCGACTTGAACGACCAGCTGCGCATCGTCGAAGCTGATGCGTTTGACCGTATTGAAAAGCTGCTGAGCGGCAAGGTCGCCAACGGCGGCCCCAAGAAGCTGGCCAAGGGCACCAAGATCGACAAGGCCTACCTGGCCGATGTCGAGA
>JAZJYR010000051.1:0-52354 GCA_040390295.1 Pseudomonadota bacterium | reverse complement strand
GAGTTGTTTGGACTGCCGCCGGAGTCGAGCAGCGCAGGTTGCCCGTAGCGAAGCGTAGGGACCCAGACGTCGGGTCGCCTTTCTTTTGGTTACTTTTCTTTGGCGAAGCAAAGAAAAGTGACTTGCCGCCGGGCAACCCCCGGCACCCGCCGTCAAAACTTTCACCGCAGCAATAACGAGCGGAAAAGATCAAACTACATCCCCCTCAGGCGGCGGCAAGGCAAGCTGCGGCTCCTTCTTCTTATCCTTGCCAGTCCACCCTCTAACCCGCGTAGCCAACCGGTCAAACCCAAGATAAATCACCGGCGTCGTGAACAAGGTCAACACCTGGCTCACGATCAAGCCGCCAAAAATCGCCAGGCCCAAAGGCCGCCGCAATTCAGCACCTTCGCCAAAACCAAGCATCAAGGGAACAGCCGCAAACAGCGCAGCCAGCGTCGTCATCAAAATGGGCCTGAACCGCAGCAGGGCCGCCTGGTGAATCGCCTCCTGCGCCGACTTGCCCTGGTTGCGCTCGGCGTCAATGGCAAAGTCGATCATCATGATGGCGTTCTTCTTCACGATACCTATCAGCAAAATAATGCCGATGATGCCGATCACGCCGAGGTCAGAGCCGCTGATCATCAGGGCCAGCAAGGCACCCACACCGGCCGATGGCAGGGTCGAGAGAATCGTCAGCGGGTGGATATAACTTTCATACAGCACGCCGAGCACGATGTAGACGCAAACCACCGCCGCGAGAATCAGCCACAGCTGGTTGGACAGCGAGTTCTGGTAGGCACCCGCTGCACCCAGGAATGTCATGGTGACGCTGGCCGGCATGGCGATGTCCTTGGCGGCCTGTTTGATCTGGTCGACGGCCTTGCCGAGCGATGCACCGGCGGCCGTGTCAAAACCCAACGTCGTAGCCGGGAACTGCGCGACATGGGTGACTTGCAGCGGTGCAGGCCGCTCGGTAATCGTGGCAATCGCAGACAGCGGCGTCGTGCCGCCGGCACCCGTTTTGAGCTGCAGGTTGCCAAGCGATGCGGGTGTTGCCAGCTGGTCAGGCAGGGCCTCCAGAATCACGCGGTACTGGTTGGTCTCGGTGAAGATGGTCGAGACAATGCGCTGGCCAAAAGCGCTGTAGAGCGCGTCGTCAATCGACGAGGTGGTGATCGCCAGGCGCGATGCCGTATCGCGGTCAACCGTGATGTAGGCCGACGCACCGGTGGAGCCCGCATCAGACGCCACATTGCGCACCGCAGACAGCTCCTGCATGCGCGCAGCCAGCTTGTTGGCCCACTCAACCACCACGGCGTTGTCAGAGCCCTCCAGCGACAGGCGGAACTGCGTGGGGCCTGTCTCGGCGTCAATCGTCAGGTCCTGCGTGGGCTGCAGGTAAAGCGTGACGCCGGCAATTTTCTGCGCACGGTCGCGCAGGCGGTCCATGGTTTCCTGCTGGCTGCCGATGCGCGAGCCCTTCAGGTTGATCAGCATACGGCCGGTGTGCAGCATGGTGTTGTTGGCAGCGTCCACGCCGATGAAGGAGCTGAGCGTCTCAACATCCGGGTCTTCGAGAACAGTCGCGGCAACGGCCTGCTGCAATTCGGCCATGCGCGCATAAGAGACCGACTGCGTTGTTTCAACACGCGCCTGCAACTGGCCCGTATCCTGCGTCGGGAACAGGCCCTTGGGAATCACCACATAAAGCAGCACCGTGAGCAGCAGCGTGCCCAGCGCCACCAGCAGGGTCAAAACCTGGCGCCTGAATACCCAGGTCAGCCAGATGTCATACCTTGCAATCACGCGATCAAAGAACTGCTGCATGCGCGCGCCGAACCTGCCGCCTTCGGGATGGCCTTCAGGCGCGCGCTTGAGCCATCTTGCCGACATCATGGGTACCAGCGTGAGTGATACCACGGCAGATATCAAAATGGTGATGGCCAGCGTGATGGCGAACTCGCGGAACAGGCGGCCCACCACGTCGCCCATGAAGAGCAGCGGTATCAGGACCGCAATCAGCGACACCGTCAGCGAGATGATGGTGAAGCCGATCTGTGTGGCGCCCTTGATGGCGGCAGCCATCGGCTCTTCACCCTCCTCGATGTAGCGCGAGATATTTTCAATCATCACGATGGCGTCGTCGACCACAAAACCAGTCGCAATCGTCAGGGCCATCAGGCTCAGGTTGTTGAGGCTATAGCCCAG
The DNA here is from genome assembly GCA_040390295.1 of Pseudomonadota bacterium. GTDB lineage: Bacteria > Pseudomonadota > Gammaproteobacteria > Burkholderiales > Burkholderiaceae_C > Polaromonas. Next base: position 50,164 of record JAZJYR010000051.1, on the reverse strand, counting down.
CATGTACATTGCACCGCAGGTACCGATCAACGAGATCGGCACCGCGAGGCTGGCAATCACGGTCGCACGCAGGCTGTGCAGAAAGGCAAAAATCACCAGCACCACCAGCAGCACGGCCAGCACCAGCTCGATCTCCACGTGCATCACCGAAGCGCGTATGCCCGTGGTACGGTCGCTCAAAACGTCAACCTTGAGCGCAGTCGGCAGGCCAGCCTGCAACTCAGGCAGGCGCGCCTTGATGGCGTCGACCGTGGCAATGACATTCGCGCCGGGCTGGCGTTGCACATTCAGGATGATCGCGGGCTTCAGGCCGCTCCATGCGCCGAGTTTGATGTTCTCTGCACTGTCAACCACCTGCGCCACATCAGAGACCCGCACAGCCGCGCCGTTGCGGTAGGCAATGATGAGGTTCTTGTAATCAGCTGCGGCCAGCAACTGGTCGTTGGAGTTGATGGTGTAGGCCCGCGCCGGCCCGTCAATGCTGCCCTTGGCGCCGTTGGCGTTCGCTGCCGTGATGGCCGTACGCAATGAATCCAGCGCCAGGCCGTAAGACGACAAAGCGCGGGTATCGGCCTGTATGCGCACCGCAGGACGCTGGCCACCGCTGAGCGAGACCAGACCCACGCCGTTGACCTGGCTGATCTTGAGCGCCAGCCGTGTGTTCACGATGTTCTGCACCTCGGTCAGCGGCATGGTGTCCGAGGTAATGGCCAGCGTCAGCACAGGCGCATCGGCCGGGTTGACCTTGGCGTACACCGGTGGCGCAGGCAGGTCGGCCGGCAGCAGTGAGCCACCTGCATTGATGGCGGCCTGGACTTCCTGCTCGGCCACATCCAGCGTCAGCCCGAGGCCGAACTGCAAGGTGATGATGGAGACACCGGCTGCGCTGGTTGAACTCAGCCGCGTGAGCCCGGCCATCTGGCCGAACTGCCGCTCCAGCGGCGCCGACACGGTTTGCGCCATGACATCGGGGCTGGCGCCGGGGTACAGGGTCTGCACCTGTATGGTGGGGTAGTCCACCTGCGGCAGCGCAGACAGCGGCAAAAACCTGAAGCCGACGATGCCTGCCAGCACGATGGCCACCATCAGCAGCGATGTCGCTACCGGGCGGAGGATAAAGGGGCGTGACGGACTCATGTGAAAAGAATCTCGGACGCGTTCATTGGGCCGGCCGCTCGCCGCCCTGCGCACGCCGCTGCATCATGGCTTGCCAGCGGGTAATGGCTTCGGGGTCCTTCTTGTCAAGTTGCTCAAACATCTTCTGCATGCGCTCAAGCGCAGCGGGATCGTCCTTGACGCGTGCGAGCATGCGCTGGCGCTGTTCCGGCGTGGGGCCGTCAGATAACGGTTGTGCCGAAGCGAGGGGTGCAGCGCCTGCTGCGGGAGCCACCGGTGCTGCGCCTTCGGCGGCGGCTGGACGCTGACGTTGTGATGGGGCATTTGAAGAAGCCCCGGAAGACGCCGATGCAGCACCCGAAGCTGGTGATGCCCCTGATGCAGCAGAAGCAGTGCCCAGGGGCGCACTGGCACCCTGACGGCGCCTGTTGCCGGCACCGCCTCCCGCTGCACGTGGTGCGTCGCCCGAGAGCGTCACGCGCGAGCCGTCCTTGAGGCGGTCAGCGCCTTCAGTGATCACGCGTTCACCGGCCTGCAAGCCGGTTGCAATGACCACCTTCTCAACCGTCGCCTGGCCACGCGTCACATTGCGCAGTGACACGGTTCGATCCGCATTGAGCACATAGACGTAGTCACCGCTGCTGCCCTGGCGCACGGCAGTCACGGGCACCACCACGGCGTTTTCAATCGTTTTGACGAGCAGCTGCACATTGACAAACTGGCTGGGGAAAAGTGTGAGCTTGCTGTTGGCAAAGCGCGCCTTGGCCTTGACGGTGCCGGTGGTGGTGTCCACCTGGTTGTCCAGCGAGGCGAAGACGCCGGTATCCAGTGTGACGGCGCGTGTGCGGTCCAACGCTATGGCCTGAATGGCGGTAGCACCGGCCTGCTGCAGGTCGCCTACCCTGTCCTGGGGGATGGCAAAGACCACATCGATCGGCGAGACCTGCGTGATCAGCACAACACCGTTGGCATCGCTGCTGCTGACCACATTGCCGACGTCCACTGCACGCAGGCCGACACGGCCGCTGACGGGTGCAGTGACACGGGTGTAGCTCAGGTTCAGCCGCGCCGTGCCTTCGGAAGCCTTGTCGATCACGACCGTGCCTTCGAGCTGTTTGACCAGAGCGGCCTGGGTGTCGACATCCTGGCGGGCAATCGAATCCTGCTCCAGCAGGGTTTTGTAGCGCTGCAGGGTGACGCGGGCGCTGTCGAGCTGCGCCTCATCGCGCTGGCGCTGGCCGGACGCCTGCATCAGTGCCATTTCAAACTGGCGCGGGTCAATCACGGCAAGCAGGTCACCCTTTTTGACCATCTGGCCTTCGCTGAAAAGAACCCGCTCCAGCACGCCAGAAACCTGCGGCCTGACCTTGACCGTGGCCTGCGGGGTGACAGTACCGAGAGCATCCAGCACCACAGGAATACTGGCTTTTTCTGCTGTCGCAACACCCACCGTGCTGGCAGGGCCGCCACGGCCGCCGCCTGGACCCCCAGGCCCACCGGGACCACCACCAAAACCCGCACCAGCAGCAGCGCCTGGTGCTGCTGGCCGGGTGAGGTACCAGGCCAGCCCCCCTAGCGCGGCCAACAAAAGGAGCGCCACAACAGCGCCAATGATGGAGGTACGACGGCTGATGCGCTTGCGCGGTGGCGAGGACTCGGGGATGTTGGCTGGCACTTCGGGCTCGTCGGGAGTTCGCGGGTTCATCATTAATCCTTATGGTCCTGCTTTGGTCCGGCTTTATGGGGTACGGGTCCGGAGCTATCCGGTTCATGCCGATTCAGGGCAGCACAGAAAGCCACACGATTGTGGGGCCAGGAAAAAGCAAGGCCCGTAGGCTTTCGGGCCGTTACCAGCCCGGAAACCATCGCATCCATGCCTGAAATTTATTATCACTGCCGACCCGGGAGGGCCAGCTTCGGTCGTGAAAGCAGGACGTAAATGTCCTGTAAAGCCCCGGCGGTGGCCGTGGCTTAACGGACCGGTATCGGGGTGGCGCGGTCTACGGGCACCGCGGTGATGCTGTTTTGCGGCGAACCTTCAATGAGGCGGTCGGAGTAAGTCAGATAGACAAGCGTGTTGCGCGCCTTGTCCACCATTCGCACCACCCTGAGTTTTTTGAAGACCAGGGAAATACGCTCGGTCATGACGTCTTCCTGCGCCTCAAGCGGTTTGGCAAAGGTAATCGGCCCCGTCTGGCGACAGGCAATGGAGGCTTCAGCCCTGTCTTCAGCCAGACCCAGCGCGCCCTTGTAGCCGCCGGTTTTGGCCCGCGAGACATAGCAGGTCACGCCCGCCACCTTGGGGTCGTCATAGGCATCGACCACGATCTTGTCGTTCGGGCTCAGCAGCTTGAACACGGTGCTGACTTCACCGATCTGCTGGGCGCCGGCCCGTGTCAGCCAGAAAAGCAGCGAGCCCATCACCGCCACTGACAACAGGGACACGCCATATATTTTTTTCATGGGGGTTTCTTTCGCAACGTGGCCATGACTGTCATGGCACAGGTTGCTAGCGTACACGGTGTCCGCGCCCCATTGAAGAGCCTAGTTCAGGCTGGCCTGCAGTTCACCCAGCATGCTTTGCAGGGGCCGGGTTTCAGGCAGCACATAGACAACACTGCGGCTCTTGCCAAGCAAGGGCTGTATGACGTTTTCAAAAAAAGCGACCGGCACCACGATGCAGCCCATGGAAATGCGGTTGTCCTCAATGCTGGTTGAGGCCAGGCGCTGCGCGCGCCGCTCCTGCTGCAGGTCTGGACGCAGGCGGTGAATGGCGATTTTCGCAGCGTAATCGACCCAGATGATGGCCTCGCCCTGCAGGTTGTGGCCGGGCTCGGCAGCGAAGCGGCCGGCAGGCGTGGTGCGCTCATCCGGGCGCAGGCTGGACACCGGGCGGCCCGACATATCCGCCAACCCGCCGTCACCCACAGCCAGGCCCAGCAAAACAGGTGTTGAACCCTGGAGCTTGCGGTCCGGACCAAAGACAAAAACCCTGGCGTTTTTCTTGTCGACAATGACAAAAGGCAGGCGCCGGTTGTCGGCGCTGCCACTCACCCAGTCGGCGGCAAGCCGCGCATCGGCAGAAGCGGTTTCACCTGCGAAGTCTGCGCGCGGCGACTGCATCAGTTGCACGGATGGCATCAGCGGAAACGCCGGAACAGGTGAAGCGTCAGCAGCATGCACCACGCCGGCCATGGCAGTAAAAAGTGCCATGGCCAAACCGACCAGACCAACTGATTTGAGAAAACCTGATTTCAGCAACGCATGCTCCCTGGCCAGCAAGTCCATCCGGCGGGCAAGACGGGTTGCAGGATTACAAAAAACCGGGAAGAAGGACTACAACAGCGCCCCCAGCGCCGGTGACGAGAGCCATGGTATGGATGAACCCGGCTGACTGCAATATGGGGCAAACAGCAGCAGATTTCGGATGCTACATTTTTTATAGCAACAAACGCCCACCCATCCCTTGCGCAGAAAGGCAGGCCAATTGAAATACGGAACGAAGAGGGTGTGTAACAGCGAAGGCGTTACAGGTTTACCTACAGGGTACAGACGCATCCGTGCAACAAAGGCAGGTCGAGCCTGCCGGCCCCTTACAGCCGAGCGAGGGCGGGTGAGGCTATTTTTGCCACACGCTGTCGTTCGGAAGGGTCATAAGCCGTGGGGAACACCTCACGCACGGTCTTGACTTCAGGCAGCACATACACGACACCATGTTTGCCGCTGAATTCGGGGCTCAATATGTTCTCAAAAAAGGCCACCGGCACGTTGACGCAGCCATAAGAAATACGGTTGTCGTCTGTCGTGGGTGTGGCCAGCCTTTCCAGTCTGCGTTCTTTGGGGTCCACGATGCGGACGCGATGCATGGATACGGCAGCGTCATAGTCAACCCACACGACGTTTTCGCCGGTTGCATTACGCCCCGGCTCACCGACAAAACGGCCCGCAGGCGTTGTGCGTTCTTCGGGCCTGACTTCGGAGATCAGACGCTTGCCGATGCCGGTCACCGAGTCATCGCCGGGCATGGCGCCCAGCAACACAGGCGTGGCGCCAACCAGTTTGCCGTCCGCTGCGAAGACAAACACCTTCGTGTTCTTCTTGTCGATGATGACAAAAGACATGTTGCGGTTGTCGCGGGAATCTGCAACCCAGTTGGCAATGAATTTTGCGTCTGGCGAGGCCTCTTCACCGCCGAGATCGGCGAGGCGAAGTGCATGCTGTCCAAACGGGGTTGCGGAGGTCATGCGCGCCGCCTGCATGGCCACAGTTGCAGGTCTTCCCGACGAAGTCCTGGCCATGTGTATGGCCGGAAGAATCACGACCAGCGCTGCAGCACCCATGATCAGGCCCTGCCTCAGTCCTGCCAATAACTCTGCCCGCATGGATACATCAGGCTGCTGGAGATCCGCCTGCAGGCCTGAAGCCTTGAGGTTTTCTGTATCGGGATGGTTGTCTGAATTTTTCATCATGCGTCCCGGCCTCATTCACGGCGAGTCCCCATCAAGCACAGCGCAAACCTGACTGGATGGGGATGTGAAAGGCTTTCACACAATGTGCGGAACTCAGTTGCGGTCAGCCTGGGCTGGACGCTCGGTCTGCACGGCTGTATCGGTGCCTGGAGTCGGCGCAGGTGTAGCCATGGTGTCGGCGCTGCTGTTGGCTGCAGGTGCAGGGTTAAGGGCGGCGTTGCCACCAGGGGAGCCCTGGTCTGAGGTCTGTGCAAAGGCCAGGCCGATGCCGCCTGCCAGCGCTGCTGCCACGATGGCGGAAGTAACTGCTTTTGGTGATTTCATTTGAAGACTCCTTGAGAACGCCCTTTCGGGTGGTGGTGGATAGAAAGCCGGCGAAATTGCCGGCTGGTTTCAATCTAGGAGCTTGAAAAACAGCCTGAGTCGTCTCTATTCCGCCCTGTCTGTAGGACAACCAAGGTCACAAAATGCTACGAAACCACATTCTGCGAGCGTGTGAGGAATACGCCGGCCTCCAGTGGAAGCGCGGTTTTCCCAACACCCGGATTCGATTTCACCTGCGGCTTTCCACATTGGCACAAGGGTCATAAAACACTATATTGGGGACCGCCCACTACAACGCATAACAGGGGACTTGCCATGACAGTTGCGACGAAACATCCGCTTTACCGGTCGCTTTATTTTCAGGTGATCTGCGCCGTCATTGCCGGTGTGCTGCTGGGGCACTTCTACCCCGCCTTCGGAGCAGAGATGAAGCCTCTGGGCGATGGTTTCATCAAGCTGATCAAGATGATGATTGCACCCATCATTTTCTGCACTGTCGTGATAGGCATCGCGGGCATGGAGGACATGAAAAAGGTCGGCAAGACAGGCGGCCTCGCGCTGCTTTATTTTGAAGTGGTCAGCAGCTTTGCACTCATCATCGGACTGGTGCTGGTCAATGTGCTGCAGCCCGGCGCCGGCATGAATGTCGATGCCTCCACACTGGACACCAAATCCATCGCCGCCTACACAGGCCCCGGCAAGATGGTAGGCACCACCGACTTCATCCTCAACATTATCCCGACGACTGTGATCGATGCATTCGCGAAGGGCGAGATATTGCAGGTGCTGCTGATCGCCGTGATGTTCGGTTTCGCGCTGCACCGTTTCGGCGGCCGCGGCACGCTGGTGTTCGACTTCATCGAAAAAACGTCGCACGTGCTGTTCACCATCGTCGGCTTCATCATGAAACTGGCTCCCATAGGTGCTTTTGGTGCCATGGCTTTCACCATAGGCAAATACGGTGTGGGTTCGCTGTTTTCGCTCGGCAAGCTGATGGGCGCGTTTTACCTGACCTGCCTGATCTTCATTTTTGTGGTGCTGGGCCTGATTGCGCGCTTTCACGGTTTCAGTATCTGGAAGTTCATCAAATACATCAAGGAAGAACTGCTCATCGTGCTGGGTACCTCCTCATCCGAGTCCGTGCTGCCCCGCATGATGGAAAAAATGGAAAACCTCGGTGCGAAAAAGACAACTGTGGGTCTGGTCATCCCGACGGGTTATTCATTCAACCTTGACGGCACATCGATTTACCTCACGATGGCCGCCGTGTTCATCGCACAGGCGACCAACACACCCATGACTTTGATGCAGGAGTTGACCCTGCTCGCGGTGCTTCTGCTGACATCCAAAGGCGCGGCTGGCATCACCGGCAGCGGCTTTATCGTGCTGGCCGCAACCCTGTCGGCGGTGGGGACAGTGCCCGTGGCGGGGCTGGCGCTGATTCTGGGAATCGACCGCTTCATGTCCGAAGCCCGGGCACTGACCAACCTCATCGGCAACGGCGTGGCCACGCTGGTGGTCGCCAAATGGACGGACGAGCTGGACGTCAAACGGCTGCATGCCGGTCTCAACAATGAAACCTGGTGGGAGGCGGATGAGCCGGAGGTGCTGCTCAATAAAAAGACTGAACACATGGGAAAACCGCAATCCCATTAAGTGACGACACAAGAGGTGGACCACGAAAAAAAGGCCCTCGACGAGGGCCTTTTTTATGGCATGCAGGTGCGAATCAGCGCGGGCCAGCGCCGCCAGGGCCCGGGCCACGACCGGCGATGTGACGGAAGGTGATGCGGCCCTTGCTCAGGTCATAAGGCGAGAGTTCAAGCGACACCTGGTCGCCCGCAAGAATGCGGATATGGTTCTTGCGCATCTTGCCGGAGGTGTAAGCCACGAGTTTGTGGCCGTTGTCCAGCGTCACACGAAAGCGCGAGTCGGGCAGCACCTCATCAACCAGCCCGTGCATCTCAATCAGTTCTTCTTTAGCCATGGTGAAACTCCTTGAATACTGTAAATCTGTAGGAAGCCGTGGTCGTCTTCCTGTTAAACGCAGGCGGGGCAGGTCATGCCGACAGGTGAAGAACGCTCCTGGATCCAGGCGAGTGCGTTTTCGGTGGCGTAATGCAATGCGGCTGCAGCGCTGTCGAAGAGGCCGGTAAAGCGCATCACGCGGTCATGCGTGGCACTGCCCCGGCCCGAACGGATGGAAACCGATGCAGCATAGCCGCCGGCTTCCTGTGGTTTTGCAAGCGGTGAGACAAGGTACTTGCCGACCGCGATATTTTGGGAAATCGTCATAAAAAACTGTACCGGGTTGCGCATCATTTTGTTGATCTGGAGCTACCCGGCGGGGTACTCACATAAATATAGAAAACATAAAACGGCCTGGAAATCCGGGCCAACGGTATTCGGTTTCTACCCGTTCATTGTCCAATAAGGGGAACAGGTTGAGCCTTGAGTGGGCACCGTTGGTGGAGGTGCTCGCCAGTAAATGCAGCCGTTTGGGGAGGATTTCAATATCGTGAAGAAGGTGAAACCCGGGGGAGCATTTGTGATTCGAAGCTCTGGAAGCGCCGCATTTTGAAGACAAAACCCGCTTGGTATGGGGGTTTCGCTGTAAACGCTGATGCGTGACCGAAGCCTTATTGTAACCGCGTGGCGGCAAACGCGCTTTTCTGGTATTCCCCGACAACTCAAAAGCCCTAGCCCTCGAATTGCGGGTGCAACTGGCGAATGCGGTTCATCGCCATGCCGGCCGCCGCTGTACGGGTCTCAACCCCCAGCTTGACGTACACCCGCTCCAGGTGTTTTTTGACCGTCGCCGGGCTGGCGCCCAGGATTTCACCAATGTCGCGGTTGATCTTGCCCTTGACGACCCAGTACAGCACCTCGGCCTCGCGCGCGGTGAGCTTGAAGCTCAGGCTCATGGCTTCAACAATCGCGTCTTCGGAAATCTCGCGCATCACGATCAGCCAGTCGCTGCTGAGTGCCTGGCCTGCGTTGCCGATCTCGCCGTCGCCGGTTTGCTGATGCAGACGGAACGTGAGGCGGCGCGGGCCGAGCTCTGCCGTCAGCCGCGGCGGCTCGGTGTGCGGCGTGACGTCAAGCGCATGGCGGCGCAGCCAGTCAAGCACGGGCCCCGGGGTTTGCGGCGCCGATGTGCCGTAGTAACGCAGCAACAGGTCGCGCGCCAGCGGCGTTTGCCAGATCAGCTTGCCCTCGCCTTCACCGCCCAGGCGCACGGTGATGCTGGCGTAGCCAAAAGCGTCCAGCGCGTTGCGCGCCTGCCCGGCCTGCCGCGCCTCCTGCCGCGCGCGGCGGGCGCCCTGCAGGTGCACGCCCATGCGGGCCATGACTTCTTTTGGCTTGATGGGTTTGGTGACGTAATCCACACCGCCGGCTTCCAGCGCGGCAACCAGGTATTCGGTTTCTGTCAGCCCCGTCATGAAGACGATGGGAATATGCGCCGTCTCGGGCAGGGCTTTCAGGCGCTTGGCGACTTCAAAGCCATCCATGCCGGGCATCATCGCGTCGAGCAGGATGATGTCCGGCAAGGCCTGCTTCGCGCGCTGCAGGGCCGCTTCGCCGCTGGTGGCGACCAGCACGGTGTAGCCTGATTCATCGAGCGCATCGTGCAGCACCGAGAGGTTGTCGGGCACGTCATCCACCACCAGCACCACGTCGCTGTTGGCGCGGTCCAGCGTACGGGCTATGCCCTGGGCCGCAGCCTGCGAGGCAGTTGGCTCAAGCACGCTGCTCATGACCTGCCTCGCTTGTGTTCGGGTTGTCGTGGCTGGTCAGTTGCCGGCCCATGGCTTCAAACTGGAACTGCCTTGCCAGCAGGCGCATGTCTTCGACAAAAGCAGTCGTCTCGGGTTGCAGTGTTTCGATCTCAGCCAGCTTGTTCATGATGCCGCGGTAAAAACCCAGGTTGACGACTTCGAGCAGCGCCGCAATTTGCGCCGCGTCGGGCAGGACACGCGGCACCGCGGCCACCGGGGTATCGGCCGCCGCAAGCGCTGGCGCATCATAAAGCCAGGTCAGTTTCAGCCGCCGCTCCAGCCAGTCGATGAGCTCGGTATGACGCACCGGCTTGACGATGAAATCCTCGGGCCGTATGCCGACATCATTTTCCAGCCCCTTGTCAAACGCATTGGCCGAAACGATCGCCAGATGGATGTTGTCGTGCCCGCCGGACCTCAGGCGGCGCAGGGTTTCCCAGCCGTCAATGCCGGGCATGGCCAGGTCCATGAAGATCACATCGGGCTGGTAACCCGCCGCCAGCAAATCAAGGCAGTCATGGCCGCTGGCTGCTGTGCGCAACTCGAAGCCCATGGGTTCGAGCAACTGCACCAGCAATTCGCGGTCCGGCTCCTCGTTGTCAACCACCAGCAGCTTGCGCCGCTCACCTGCATGGCCGCGCGGCTGGCGCCTTGCGGGTGGCGCCGATATGCCCTGCGCAACGGCACCGTGCACCTCGGGCAGAAACAGCCGGATGCGGAAAGACGAACCCTTGCCCGGCGTGCTGAGCACGGTCATCTCGCCGCCCATCAGGTCGGTCAGCATCTTGGCAATCGTCAGGCCCAGGCCTGCGCCGGGCGTGCCTTCGGCGCTCTGGCCTGCGGCACCGCCGCGCGCAAAGGGTTCAAAAATCTGCGCCAGCTCGGCCTGGCTCATGCCGGGGCCCGTGTCTTCAATATCGACGTAAGCCATCTCGCGTGCGTAGCGCAGCCGGAAGGTCACCTGCCCTTCGGCCGTGAACTTGATGGCATTGCCCAGCAGGTTGATGATGATTTGCCGCACGCGTTTTTCATCGGCCCGCACTGTCTCGGGCAGGTTGCCGCTGGCCTCGAACACAAAACCCAGGCCCTTGGCCGCGGCCTGCAGCTCGAACATGCCGGCCATCTCGTGCACCACATCGGCAAACTGCATGGGTTTGATGTTGAGCGTGAGTTTGCCGGCCTCGATGCGGGCAATGTCCAGCGTGCCTTCGATGAGCGAGAGCAAATGCTCGCCGCCGCGCTTGATGACGTTGACGGCCTGCTTGCGGTGCGCCGGTATGGCCGCGTCTTCACCCATGAGCTGCGCGTAACCCAGGATGCTGTTGAGCGGCGTACGCAGTTCGTGGCTGATGGCGCTGATGTAGCGGCTCTTGGCCTGGTTCGCCAGGTCAGCCACCCGCTTGGCCTGCTGCAGGGCTTCGTCGGTCTGGCGGTGCGATTCGATTTCCTTCATCAGCAGATGGGTCTGGCGGTTCGATTCTTCCTGCGCGACCTGCCGGCTCTTGTGCGCCAGCACCAGCCACCAGGCGACCAGCCCGGCTGTGACCACCAGCGCCATATAGGCTTTCAGAAAGCCGGACTTCAACGCCGACTCGGGTGCCTCCAGCATGTCGGTGTCGGTCACGCTCTGAGCGAGCGCGCTGAGCTCCTGGTGATACAGCAAACCGAACACGCTGGCCAGCAGCGGCACGATGATGATCATCAGCAACAGGAAGTGACCCAGCCCGGTATCGAGGTAGGGCCAGGCGCGTTTGGGCAGCAACCAGCGCAGGGCCGCCGACCACTGGGCCGACAGACTCGCATGCGGTTTGCACATGTCACCGCAGCGCGCATCCAGCGTGCAGCACAGCGAGCAGATGGGGCCGCCGTAGGCCGGGCAGTGCGCCATGTCGGGGCCTTCATAAGGCCGCTCGCAAATCACGCACTGGCGGGTTGAATAACGTTTGTATGACGCGTCAGCAGCTTCCGGGCTTCTGGCAATGTAATAACGCCCCTTCGTCGCCCACGCCAGCAGCGGTGCGGTGAGAAAAGCCGTGCCCATCGCAATGACGGCAGAAAACGCCTGCGCTGTCTCGCCGTACATGCCCAGGTGCGCCGTCACTGACAGCAGTGAAGCCAGCGCCATCGCGCCCACGCCCACCGGGTTGATGTCGTACAGGTGCGCGCGTTTGAACTCGATGCCCGGCGGCGACAGCCCCAGCGGCTTGCTGATGACCAGGTCGGCCACCACCGCCATGACCCAGGCAATGGCGATGTTGGAATAAAGCCCCAGCACATCGCCCAGCGCCTGGAAGACGTTCATCTCCATCAGCATGAAGGCGATCAGCGTGTTGAACACCACCCACACCACACGGCCCGGATGGCTGTGCGTGATGCGCGAGAAAAAATTGGACCAGGCCAGCGAGCCGGCATAGGCGTTGGTCACATTGATCTTGAGCTGCGACACGACGACAAAAATCGCGGTAGCGGCCACCGCCATGCCATAGTGCGGAAAGACGTATTCATACGCCGCCAGGTACATCTGGTTCGGGTCGACAGCGCGGTCCAGCGGCACCATGTGCGAGATGGCCAGCCAGGCCAGCAGCGCGCCGCCCAGCATTTTGAGCACGCCCACAAACACCCAGCCCGGCCCGCCCACCAGTACGCTGGCCCACCAGCGCCAGCGGTTGGCCGGCGTTTGCACCGGCATGAAGCGAAGGTAGTCGGCCTGCTCGCCCATCTGCGTGATGAGTGCGATACCCACCGTCAAGGCGGCACCAAACAAGTGCAAATTAAAACCATCCACGCCCGGCTTCTCACCGACATAGTGCAAAACACCGTTAAAAGCCCCCGGGTCGCGCACCAAAACGTACACAAAGGGCACCACCAGCATGACCAGCCAAAGCGGCTGCGTCCAGACCTGCAGGCGGCTGATGGCCGACACGCCGTGCGTCACCATCGGGATGACGACAAGCGCGCAGATCAGGTAACCCCAGCTGGGCGGGATGTTGAGCGCCAGCTCCAGCGCATAGGCCATGACGGCCGCCTCCAGCGCAAAAAAGATGAAGGTGAAGGACGCGTAGATCAGCGAGGTCAGCGTGGAGCCGATGTAGCCAAAACCTGCGCCGCGCGTGAGCAGGTCCATGTCGACGCCGTAGCGGGCGGCGTAAATGCTGATCGGCAGGCCAGCCAGGAAGATGATGAGCCCGGTCGCGACGATGGCCCAGAAGGCGTTGGTGAAGCCGTACTTGACCAGCAGGGTCGCGCCCACGGCCTCCAGGATGAGGAAGGACGCCGCGCCAAACGCAGTGTTGGCCACCCGCCATTCAGACCACTTGCGAAAGCGCTGCGGCGTAAAGCGCAGCGCGTAGTCTTCCATGGTCTCGCTGGCCACCCAGCTGTTGTAGTCGCGCCTGACCTTGATGATGCGCTGTACCGGCTCGCTGTGCGCTGCGGCGGGCTGCCCGGGTGCGGCAGACATGGCGTCAATAGCGGCGACGGGGGCAATGGGCGTGGCGGTCATGTGTCAGGGCTTGCTGCAGTTTCTGTGCCCAGCGCTGCAGTTGTCAGGACCACATGCCATTTGCTATTAAATACATAGCTGCTCACGCCCGTATTTATTGGCTAAAAGACCATTTTTATACCTAAAAATGGCCTTTTGAGAGCTCTTTTGGCGATTTTCAAGGCATCCAGTCCTTCCGAAAAGCCCAATTGTTAATATGGAAGTTAACATTTGACCAAATTGGCTGGTTTTTTAACGTATACGTTAAAAACCGGCTGTTCAGAACCTCTTTGCGCGCTGATCGCGCTGTGAGCAAACACTTCGCCATCGGCTTGTGATGCCAGTCAAGTGCGACGTCGCCAGTCGTTCATCCGCCGACAGCCACCCGTATAAGATGGCGGCCAATGGCACCGTTCTTGCTGCCTGACATCAGCAACACCGGGCCTACGGCCAAGCCTTCCGGCCCTCTGCAGACCTTCAAAAAAAGCGCGCCATGGAACTGACCCCCAGAGAAAAAGACAAGCTCCTCATCTTCACCGCCAGCCTGCTGGCCGAGCGCCGCAAGGCGCGCGGGCTCAAGCTCAACTACCCCGAAGCCGTGGCGCTGATCAGTGCGGCCGTCATGGAAGGCGCCCGCGACGGCAAAACCGTCGCCCAGCTCATGAGCGAAGGGCGCAACGTGTTGACGCGCGCCGACGTGATGGACGGCATCGCAGAGATGATCCCCGACATCCAGGTCGAAGCCACCTTCCCCGACGGCACCAAGCTGGTCACTGTGCACCAGCCGATCGTCTGAAGCCACACCCACAAGAACACAGAGGAGAACCCGCATGCAAACCACACGTCCGACACGCCCTTCGTGCCTGCTCAAAGTCCTGTTCGCAGCAGCCGCTGCCCTGCCTGTGGCAGCCATGGCCCATACCGGCGTTGACGGCCATGCCCACCCGGGGTTCATCACCGGCTTCATGCACCCGTTGACGGGCTTTGATCATCTGGCTGTCATGGTGGCCGTTGGCCTGTGGAGCGCGCTGGCCGCACGCCGCGCCGGCCCCGAACTGCTCTGGGGCCCGCTGGGTTTTGCCGTCATGCTGATGCTGGGCGCCGTCATGGGTCTGGCAGGCGTACAAATCCCCGCGGTCGAGCCCATGATCGCCGCATCGCTTCTGGTCACCGGTCTGCTGGTCATCACTCGCTGGCGCATTCCCGGGATTGCGGCGGCGCTGCTGGTCGGTGTGTTTGCCGTCTTCCACGGCCTGGCCCACGGCTATGAACTTGCGGGCAATGCCGATGCGGCCATGACGCTGGCCGGCATGCTGGCTGCCACCGTATTGCTGCACGCCACCGGCCTGGCGCTGGGCTGGGCGCTGCGCAGCGCCAACGTCTGGGTGCCGCGCCTTGCCGGTGCCAGCGTTGCAGTGTTCGGCGCCCTGCTGCTCACACGCCTGGCCTGATCGCTGAACAAACCTTAAAAGGCAAGGCCATGATTCCAGGCGAGATGATCACCGACGGCGCAGACCACCCGCTCAATACCGGCAGGCGCACCGTCACCGTGGTGGTGAAGAACACCTCCGACCGCCCGATACAGGTCGGCTCGCACTACCACTTTGCAGAAACCAACGAAGCACTGGGTTTTGAACGCGATGCGGTGCGCGGCATGCGGCTGAACATTGCGTCGGGCACGGCGGTGCGTTTTGAGCCTGGCCAGCAGCGCACCGTTGAACTGGTCGATTTCGCCGGTGACAGAAAAATCTACGGCTTTCGCGGCCTTATCCAAGGGAAACTCTAGATGGCAACGATTGGCAGACGCGCCTACGCTGAAATGTTCGGCCCCACCGTGGGCGACCGCCTGCGCCTGGCCGACACCGATTTGATGATCGAGGTCGAGGCCGACTACACCCTGCGCGCCGGCAGTTATGGCGAAGAAGTCAAGTTCGGCGGTGGCAAGACGATTCGTGACGGCATGGCGCAGTCGCAGCAAACGCGCGCGCAGGGCGCCGTTGATTGCGTGATGACCAACGCCCTCATCATTGACCACAGCGGCATCGTCAAGGCCGACATTGGCCTGAAGGGTGGGCGCATCGTCGCCATCGGCAAGGCCGGCAACCCCGACGTGCAGCCCGGCGTGGACATCATCATCGGCCCCGGCACCGAGATCATCAGCTGCGAAGGCATGATCGTCACCACGGGCGGCATTGACTCGCACATCCACTTCATCTGCCCGCAGCAGATCGACGAGGCGCTGACCTCCGGCGTCACCACCATGATGGGCGGCGGCACCGGCCCGGCCACCGGCACCTTCGCCACGACCTGCACGCCTGGCCCGTGGAACATCGAACGCATGCTGCAGTCGGCTGACGCCTTCCCCATGAACCTGGGTTTTCTGGGCAAGGGCAACGCCAGCCTTCCCGCCGCGCTGCACGAGCAGATCAACGCCGGCGTGATCGGCCTCAAGCTGCATGAAGACTGGGGCACGACACCGGCCGCCATCAGCAACTGCCTGGATGTAGCGGACGAAACCGACACGCAGGTCGCCATCCACAGCGACACCCTCAATGAGTCGGGTTTTGTCGAAAACACCATCGCCGCCACCAAGGGCCGCGCGCTCTGCGCATTCCATACCGAAGGCGCGGGCGGCGGCCATGCGCCTGACATTTTGAAGGTCGTCGGCGAGGCGAACTTTTTGCCGTCGTCCACCAACCCGACCATGCCCTACACCGTCAACACGCTTGACGAGCACGTCGACATGCTGATGGTTTGCCACCACCTGGACGCCGGCATTGCCGAAGACCTGGCCTTTGCCGAAAGCCGCATCCGCAAGGAAACCATTGCCGCCGAGGACGTGCTGCATGACCTCGGCGCCATCAGCATGATGAGCTCCGACAGCCAGGCCATGGGCCGCGTCGGCGAGGTCATCATCCGCACCTGGCAGACGGCGCACAAGATGAAGCAGCAGCGCGGCAAGCTCGACGGCGACAGCGAGCGCAACGACAACTTTCGCGTCAAGCGCTACATCAGCAAATACACCATCAACCCCGCGATTGCGCATGGCATTTCGCACGAGGTCGGCTCGATTGAAGTCGGCAAGTGGGCCGACCTGGTGGTCTGGAAGCCGGCCTTCTTCGGCATCAAGCCCTCGGTCATCCTCAAGGGCGGCTTCATCGCCATGGCTGCGATGGGCGACCCGAACGCCTCCATCCCCACGCCGCAGCCTGTGCACTACCGGCCGATGTTTGGCGGCTTTGGCGGCGCGATTGCCAAAGGCTCATTGACCTTTGTGTCGCAAGCCGGGCTTGCCGCCGGCATCAAGGAAAACTTTGGCCTGGCCAAGACACTGAGCGCAGTGAAAAACATACGCGGCGTGCGCAAGCAGCACATGGTGCACAACAGCTACCTGCCGAAGATGGAAATCGACGCACAGACTTATGCCGTGCGCGCCGACGGCCAGCTGCTGACCTGTGAGCCCGCCAAAAGCCTGCCGATGACGCAACGTTATTTTCTTTTTTGATTGTTTCCATGCTCCAGGTTTCGAAAATCATCCCCGGCGGTGCAGGCCTTGCACCCGTCCTCATCAAACGCGCAGCCACCATCGAACTCGACTGGGACGTTCGCCAGAAAAGCCGCTTCGATGCGACCGATTCACAAGGTCGCCAGCTCGGCATCTTTTTGCCGCGCGGCACGCTGGTGCGTGGTGGTGATGTGCTGATTGCAGAAGACGGCTCGCTGATCAAGGTGCTGGCTGCGCCGCAGCCGGTGCTGCGCATCACGCACTGCAGCGACCACGGCACGGCGTTTGACCTGACACGCGCCGCCTATCACCTCGGCAATCGCCATGTGCCGATCGAGCTCAAGCCTGATCACCTGAAGATTGAGCCCGACCATGTGCTGGCCGACATGCTGCGGTCCATGCATCTGATCGTGCACGAGGTCAATGAAGCGTTCGAACCTGAGGGCGGTGCCTACAGTGCCGGTGGGCATTCGCATGGGCACGGCGCACATGACCACGAGGCTCATGTCGAGTACAAGACTCATGACCACGGCCATGACGACAAACACGATCATGGGCATGACCACGCACATGAAGTCGAACACAAGCACGGCCACAGCCCCGCTCAGCAGACAGCCAAACCGCACGTCCACGGCCCCGGCTGCAATCACGGTCACGACCACCACTGAGCGCTTCCAGCTTCTACCGCTGTTCAATCCATGCAGGCCTCCAGCCTCCTACAGCTGATCTGGCTGGCCTCGCCAGCCTTGCCCGTGGGCGGCTTTTCATATTCGGAAGGCCTTGAAAGCGCTGTTGAATCCGCAGGCGTCACCATTGAACAGGCCGCCGCAGACTGGATCAGCGACCAGCTGCACCTGACGCTGGCACGCGGCGATCTGGCGGTCATGGCACAGGCGATTCCGGCCTGGCGTGAAGGTGACATCGAACGCATCAAACAACTCAATGACTGGGTGCTGCAAACCCGCGAGACCAGCGAGTTCAGGGCGCAGACCGAACAGATGGGCCGCTCGCTGCTCGAATGGCTGCGCAACCATGAAGGCGCCAAGGCCGCACACATCCAGGCCTGCGCCGCGCTGCCACCCACCTACCCCGTCGCCTTTGCACTCGCCGCCTCACCAACCGCGGCCGATACGCGCGACTGCCTGCTCGCCTACGCCTTTGGCTGGGCCGAGAACATGATGCAGGCCGCGCTCAAGTCCGTACCACTGGGCCAGAGCGCCGGGCAGCGCATACTGGCGCGGTTAAGCCGCGAGATCCCGCCCGCAGTCGAGACGGCGCTGATGCTGCCCGACGATGAACGCCAGGCCTTCTCGCCCATGCTGGCCATACTTTCTTCGCAACACGAAACCCAATATTCACGACTGTTCCGCTCATGACCATGCACCACATCGCCAACCGCACCAAAAAACTCCCACCCTTGCGCGTCGGCATAGGCGGCCCGGTCGGCTCCGGCAAAACCACGCTGCTTGAAATGCTCTGCAAGGCGATGAAGACCAAATACGACCTGGTCGCCATCACCAACGACATTTACACCAAGGAAGACCAGCGCATTCTCACCGTCAGTGGCGCACTCGATGCCGACCGCATCATGGGTGTCGAGACCGGCGGCTGCCCGCACACGGCGATTCGTGAAGACGCGTCCATCAATCTGGAGGCCATTGACCGCATGCTGGTGGACTTTCCGAACGCCGATGTGGTGTTTGTCGAATCTGGCGGCGACAACCTCGCCGCCACCTTCAGCCCCGAACTCAGCGACCTCACCATCTACGTCATCGACGTCGCAGCCGGTGAAAAAATCCCGCGCAAGGGCGGCCCCGGCATCACCAAGAGCGACCTCTTCGTCATCAACAAGACCGACCTCGCACCTTATGTGGGTGCAGATCTCAAGGTGATGGAAGCGGACACCATCCGCATGCGCACTACGCCCAAGGGCCTCAAGCCCTTTGTCATGACCAACCTCAAGACCCACACCGGGCTGGCTGAAGTTGTCGCGTTTATCGAGACAAAAGGCATGTTGCAGGCTGCGTAAAAAGGATTTTTTGCGTGCTCAGGCCAGCCAGGCTTGGCCAGCGGTTAAACTCTCTGGTCCGGAAGCTTGGCAGAGTGGTTGAATGCAGCAGTCTTGAAAACTGCCGAGGATGCGAGTCCTCCGTGAGTTCGAATCTCACAGCTTCCGCCAAGAATTGATGTTTTAAGGGTTTTTAAGAAATCCGTAGTCCTCGCCCTCCTCCTGTACTGCATATTGAATCAGGGTGGCGTTGCGAGAGACAACTAGGCAGGCAGCTTAGCTGCTCCAGCACCTGCGCCGGGTATGCCGATAGCCCTGTCCATTCCCAAGTACCCCACCACATTAAGTTGGCATTCTCCGCTTTCGTATTGAAACGAACTACTGCGGGTGCTTCAATTTTTCGGCAACATATGCAGCCCCTAATTTGTGGAGGGATGGATCGAGGCCTCTAATAGGTCATTGAGTGAGAGGACCAACTAAAAAGATACGCAGTGAACCGCCGGATAGCGGCCACCTTAAGGCGATGCGACAACGGCATCATTTTCCGGTCGCGCGTTGTCAGGCCGCAATCGGCACTATCGCGCCCATGTCTTCAACCAGTCCCTCTCGTCGAACCACGAGCCATTCCCGCAGCTCTGCAACGTAGGCCCCCCAGGCAGGCGACAGGGCAGCGACCTCGACAATGGCGTGTAAGCCCACAGGGCGGTGCACATTAAGTGTCTGGACTATGAGTTCGATGAAAGAATGGGTGTTATCAACAGCTTGGATACCAACTGCGAGGTCGATGATTTCATTTGTGCCTTCATCTTGTTGCTGCGGCAGGTCGCGAATCATTCTGTGAAGTTGGACCTCTGGCGCAGGAAGTGCGCCTGCTTGAGCGCAGAGCTTTCTTATGCCTGCGAGGCAGTTTTGGCGGCGAGCTCTCGCGTGTGCTTCCGTGCCACTCAGTACAGCGTTAGCGCGTTCGAGCTGAAGCTCTTGCGTCACATACAGATCGCCATCGAGCAGATATAACTGACTGTCCACACTGTGTCCGCCGGACAATATGAGACCGGCGGCGAGGGTAAAGCAGTTCGTTGCTGCCCCATACGGCGTGATGTTGGCCACACGCTTCATTCCCAGCCTGAACAGTTCGTATTCGACAATGGCGAGAGCCATTTCGTCTTCAACGAAAATCTCAAGAGGCCGATCCTGTTGTCCGGTCAAGCGGCGAAGTGCGTCAGGTTTGGTGTTGGAGAAGCAGTAGGTTTTAGGCACGGCTTGCACGGTGTGAATGTGCTTGATACTCACCAAGTCCTTCAACTCTAGAATTGCCTCTCTGTGGGTGGTGAAGACAATTTGCAGCGATTTTTCTTGCGCTCGCTCGGAGAGGATCCGAATCAGCTGCATTAATGCAGCGGTATGCAGAAGCAGGTCAATCTCATCAATTAGGACGAGTCCGTACTTTGGAGCATTGAACACCGCCGACAGAATTTCTAGTACGCGCTGCTCGCCCGCGCCCATTGCGAGCGCGGAGTATCGCGTACCGTTCAAGGCAAGACCAGAATATCGGCGCCCCCCATGAGCTCGATGAAGGTTAAGCTCGTTGTAGGCTCGGTTGAACACCGTCCCCATTTTGACCATAATGCGGCCAGCATCAACATGAGCTTCGGTTTGGTAGTTGATCGCAGAGGTATACGTCTCTTCTTCGATCCTTGGCACGCAAGACTTGATACCGATGAACCTCAAATAGCGCTCCGGGCGGTTCGCATAACGCGGTGACCAACGATCAGCGTTCTTGCGATATTCCGTAACCAAGGAGGGAAACTGGATTGCTTCGTCCCGGTACGAATGAACCATTTTCAGAGCACTTCCCGCCCAAGTCGCATCCGTCGTGGGCGTAAAAAAGTCCCGGAACTGCCAGTTGCGTTGATCGGCGCCCTCCACTGGCTTATAGCAGCAAGCCAATGCATGCAGAATTGTTGACTTGCCGCAACCGTTCGGACCCAGAATGGCTGTGAGTGGTTTTTCATCAAATCGAATCTCATCAAGGGATGAAATTCCCTTGAGCTTCTCGATGCTTAGGCTATGGGTTACTTGTTGACTGACGGCCATGCTGCGTCTGTCCTTATGTAGGTTGTGACGTTCCGATCAAGTCTCTTTGGACTCGGCTTGATCGCTCCCTTTTGGCTCACATCATACTCATCGCGAAATCGCCCAAGCCCAACCAGCCTGGCCGCTGCGACAGTTCCTCCCCGGTAGGAAAGCGACAGCCTGCCGGGTTAACACTTCTGCCAATCCAGATGAATTTTTATGCGCTGGTCTTCGAATTTTCATACCTCAACGCATCCCTTTGAGATGAAATGACCGAATGCCAAGTGACAACGATTGAGACGATGTTTAGTGTCTGAAATTCGAGAAGCGGCAGCAATGACTTCGTGTGCGTTGAATAAGACACTAGTTGAGTGTCACCGCTCCCGCGCTTTCGTCCTCGGCACACTGCTATTTGCGATCCCTCAGCATTTAGTCTCAGCGAAGTTTGCGCACGTAGCGCTTGCGCACGAAACGACCGATAAAACTATTCAGGCCTTGGCCCATAACCGCCAAGCGATGCATCTCATTTATGTTGGCAGCACCGGCACTATGGTTGTTGTAGACATAAATTGCACCATCCCTAAACTGCACTGTTATCGCCCCGCTTTCTAAGGCATACGAAACTACGGCCGAGTCTCCCCCAAGATTTTTGTATTGCTCCATTTCATGCTCCGCCGGTTACCGAGCTTGTAGGTTGCTCCGTTGCAGGCGTAGGATCTGACGTTGCTTTAACACTTGCAGGATTGGGCTCCCGCTTGCTGTATGTGAACCCGCCAATATTTCCACCGAGATATGCTTTAAGCATTTCGATTTTGAGATAAGTGCGGGCTTCATAAAGCTGTTCATCCGAAAAAACTAGGCCATGTGCAGACGCAGATGCGACGTCCTTAGCCACAATTCCGATCTTTGAAAAGTCCAGTCTTTCTGCATAGATCACACTGATCCGATTGAATAGGAAGAGAAGCGCGGAATAGCAGACTGCCAAAATCGAGGCGCAAACTGTGAGATACGGAAGTCGAGTCACAAATATCGTCACTAGATCAATATTTGGCTCTCTCACATATCGAACTGACAGATCTACAGCGCCTAGAAAAAGTTGTAGAGTCAAAATTGCTATGACAATCAAAGGCACGAGACTTAAATATATAAACGTCCTAGCTTGCTTTGCCCCGTGGTCGGAGAATGAAGAAAATTCTTCGGAAAAGAGATTGACATTGTTGGTTAGCTCACGGAGGCGACGCTCCGACTCAGAAGTGTCCACTGCGAGAGCCCTCAATTCCTCCTTCCCTTTGAATACTTCACCTTCGATGCTGCGGACTGTCGCTTGTGAAGTCCCGATTTGATCCGTGAGGGCTTGCTTTTGGGCCGTGGCGCGATTGACCTCATCCTTAAGCGTAACGAGCGCGGCTCTAGCCAAAGTCGCCTCCTCTTTTGCATCTTGAAGGCTTGTCTCAAGCGATGCGAGCTCATCCTTTTTATTCGCTTCGAGTTGCGCTACGGCAGATTCGCGCAACTGTACGTTTTCCTCCCTCTCCTGAAGAGAATCTCTTTCTTTTGTTAGTTCTTCGACAGCGGCTTCGCGCAAGCCGTTTATTTGCGTTAGGGATTCGGTGAGCTGGGAGAAGTTATGTTCGGTATAGCCGAGAATTCTGATGACTTTTACTTCTAGCGTTCTTTTCCGAAGAGACTCAAAGTAGCCTGGTGGCAGATAAATTGAAATCCCGCTCGTAACGCAATTCACGGGGAATAGCATTTTGCTGGTGAGGGAATCTTTTGAGTACTTCTTAATTTGTTTCTTGTTGCTCAAGGCATCATGAATTTCGAGCTCTACTCCTATGCCATAGACGGTTCTCGAAAATTCGAGCTCCACAGATGCTACGTATGCTGGTTCTACAAAAAAGAGTTCGTATGGTTCTCCCACCTTCATGGAAAAAGGCTTGGGGTCGTCTTTTAAACACCGCACTATTGACCCGCCCGACTTACTAATAAATTCTGCGGGAAATACCTCTAATGCACCAGACGAGAGTGCTTCTAGGTCTTCAAGAGGGCTGTCGCCAGTATCTTGTGTCATATCTCCTCCTATTGTTTGTCTGTTTAAAGTGAAAGTAGAAGCCTCTACTCGGCGGCTCAATGTCCTAGGCATATTAGGGCTTTTGTTACAAGTGGTCACTAAGTGTTTGTTATCAACGTGCTGAACCGCCTTGAGCAGCCGTAAACAGTTTGAGATTGCTGCGGCCGCGAGCCAAGTGGCGGATGAAGACGTCGCCTCTTGTCAGCGCAACCACGTAGCGTGTGTTAGATTCCCCCACTCATTTCGCAAGCCGTACCGACCGCACTTGATGCGGAGCGCGCCATCAGGTCCCAGAAACCGGTTGGGCGGTAGTTGCCCTGAAATCCCAAAAAACCTCATCACGCGACAGCACTTGCGCCAGGCTCTCCTGTTACCGAAAACCGACCTTTCCATGAAAAGCAATTTCTTCAAGACCGCGCTTGTGCTGGGCTTGCTCTCGGCCATCGGGCCGTTTGCCATCGACATGTATCTGCCCGCCCTGCCCTCCATCGGGCAAAGCCTGGGCGCGTCGATGAATGCGGTGCAGGCCAGCCTGATGGCGTTTTTTATCTCGCTGGGCATCGGGCAAATCATTTACGGCCCGGTGTCGGACATGGTGGGCCGCAAGGCGCCGCTGTACTTCGGCATGGTGCTGTTTGCCGTGGGCAGCGTGGGCTGCGCGCTGGCGCCGGACATCCAGACCCTGGTCATCCTGCGCTTCATCCAGGGCCTGGGCGCCAGCGCCGGCATGGTGATCCCGCGTGCTGTCGTGCGCGACCTGCACACCGGCCACGATGCGGCGCGCATCATGTCGCTGTTGATGCTGGTCTTCAGCGTTTCGCCGATCCTGGCGCCGCTGGCCGGCAGCCTGCTGATCGAGTTCATCGGCTGGCGCAGCGTGTTCTGGGCCGTGACCGTGGCTGCGGCGCTGGGTCTGGCTTTGATAGCGACCAGCCTGCCCGAAACCCGCCCGCCTGAAGAGCGCATTGGCAGCAGCTTTGGCAGCGCGTTGAAGGGCTACGGTGTGCTGCTGCGCGACCGGCACTTTCTGGGCCTCGTCTTCATCGGCGCCTTCGGCATCTCGAGCTTTTTTGCCTACCTGGCCAATTCGTCCTTCATCCTGATTGACCACTACGGCTTGAGCCCGCGCCAGTACAGCCTGGCATTTGCCGCCAATGCCGCGTCGTTTATCGGCGTGTCGCAGTTCACCGGCAAGCTGGGCAAGCGTTTTGGCATGGTCAGCATGGTGAAGGTGGCGGTCGTCGGGTATGCCGCTTTCATGACGCTGCTGCTGGTGCTCAACCTGTCGGGCATAGACCGCCTTGACGTGATGCTGGCCCTGCTGTTTATCGGCTTTGGCTTTCTGGGCCTGGTGATTCCGACCACCGCCGTGCTGGCGCTGGAAGAGCACGGCGCGCTGGCCGGCACCGCGTCGGCGCTGATGGGTACGCTGCAGTTTGTGACCGGCGCGGTCGTCATGGCCATCACCGGCCTGTTTGTCGACGGCACCGCCCGCCCCATGGTGGCCGGCATTGCCGCCTGCGCCGTGGTGTCCATGCTGATGACCTGGATCACGGTGGGCGGCAACCGGCACGCACGCAAAGCCTGAGCTTGCGACGACGGCCAACGCTATTAAATAGATAGCTGCTCACGCCCGTATCTATTGGTCTAAGGCCGCTTTTGGCAGCTGAAAAAGGCTGTTTTTGGCGACTTTGGCCTCGTCGGTCCGTCCAAAATCCATCAATTACATTTATTAGACGTAACAATAAAATATATTATTACGTTTTAAGTACGAATTTCAACTGAAATAAGGAAGCTGATGCCTGTCGAACAAGTCACCATCCCGACCCGCGATGGCGATTGCCGTGCTGATGTCATGCTGCCAAATGGCGACGGGCCATGGCCTGCCGTGATCTTCTACGGAGACGCGGGCGGCATCCGTCCGGCCATGAAACAGATGGCCCAAAGGCTGGCAGACGCCGGTTACCTGGTGCTGTTGCCCGACCTTTTTTACCGGTACGGGCCCTACGGGCCGCTGGTGCCGAAGGAAGTCTTCAAGGGTGACGTCATGGCCATTCTTGGCCCGCTCATGGCGACCACCGGAAACGACAAGGCCTCGCAGGATACGTCGGCTTTCCTGGCTTACCTCGACACCCGCGCAGACATTGCCGGCGAGAAGATCGGCGCCGTCGGTTTTTGCATGGGCGGCGGCATGGCCATCTCTGCGGCAGCCACCTACCCCACGCGTTTTGCGGCGGTCGCCAGCTTTCACGGCGGCAATCTGGCGACCGACGCGCCCACCAGCCCCCACCTTCTGGTCAAAAACCTGGCAGCGGAGGTCTATATCGCGGCGGCAGACAAGGACGGCAGCTACCCGGCGCCCATGGCTGCGCGTCTTGAAGAAGCGTTGGCAAAAGCAGGTGTGCAGTACCGGGCCGAGACCTTCACCGGCGCCCTGCATGGCTGGATGGTGCCGGATTTCCCCGTGCATGACCCGGAGGCGGCAGACCGCGGCTGGCAGGCGATACTCGCGCTGTTCACACGAACCCTGCGCGAATAAGCTCAGTCGCCCTGCCGCCCTGCATCCCGCAGCTGGCGTTTGCGTTTGGCCTTGTTCATGGCTTCAGGCTCGGGCGGCCGGTTCTTCAACTCTTCGGCAGCCTTCAGCCGGGCTTTTTCCTTGTCGGCGTTGCGCTTTTTGTCGCGCAGAAAGACGACAAAACGCCCCAGCGCAAAGCTGATGGAGGCGCTGACGACAAGAAGAAGAATGCTGGAGGTGTCCATGACGATCTGGCCCGAAAAGGTCTAGAGAAACAGCGACTGCAGGTCATTGAGAAAGTCAAAGCCGCGCACGGTCGGCTTGACGCGAACAAAATCCCGCTCGATGAGGCCCTTGCGCTCGGCTTCTTCCAGCCCCTGCTGGATGGCGGTGACCGGCAGGCCGGTTTTTTCTGTGAAGTCCTGCAGCTTGAAACCGTCTTTCAGGCGCAGCGCATTGAGCATGAATTCAAACGGGAGCTCGGCGCGGCTGATTTCCGTCTCTTGTGTGACGGCATTGCCGGCCATGGCATTTTCCATGTAGAGCTTTGGCTCGCGATAGCGCACCTGGCGCAGCACGCGGTGCGCAAAACTGAGCTTGCCGTGCGCGCCGGCGCCAATGCCCAGGTAGTCGCCAAACTGCCAGTAGTTGAGGTTGTGAAAACACTGGTGGCCGTGCTTTGCATAGGCCGAAACTTCATAACGATGGAGCCCCGCAGCTTCTGTCAGCTCGGTGATTTTGTCGAGCATGGCGTAGGCGGTGTCTTCTTCAGGCACCACGGGCGGGAACTTCGCAAAGTATGTGTTCGCTTCAATCGTGAGGTGGTAGATCGAGATGTGCGGCGGGTTCAAGGCCAGCGCTTGCCGCATGTCGGCCTCAAGGTCGTCCATGGTCTGGCCGGGCAGCGCATACATGATGTCGAGGTTGAAGGTGTCAAAAGCCTGCGCGGCTTCTTCAACGGCGGCAATGGCCTGCGCGCGGTCATGCACGCGGCCCAGCGCCTTGAGGTGCACGTCGTTAAAACTCTGCACGCCAATCGACAGCCGCGTGACACCGGCGCTGCGAAAGGCCCTGAAGCGGTCTTTCTCAAACGTGCCGGGGTTGGCTTCCAGCGTGACCTCGCAATCAGGCTCCAGCCGGACGCGCGCACGGATGTCACCCAGCAGCCGGTCAATGGCCTGCGGCGAGAACAGGCTGGGCGTGCCGCCGCCGATGAAGATGCTGTGCACCGTGCGGCCCCAGATCAGCGGCAGCGAGGATTCGAGGTCAGCGATCAGCGCGGCTATGTAGGCCTGCTCGGGCATGTCGCCCAACGACATGCCGGCGCCGGGCCGCCCCAAGCCGGCAACGCCCCCTCGGGGGGCAGGGAGCGACACGGCGTGCGCGACCGTGGGGGCCAATTCATGTGAGTTGAAATCGCAGTAGGGGCACTTGCGGATGCACCAGGGCAAATGCACGTAGAGCGACAGCGGCGGCAATGCGCCCAGCTGCAGGGTACCGCTGCGCATGTAGTGCTGAATGTCTTGCTGCATGAAAGCTTAAAGCCAGCGATCCCTGATCAGGGTCATCATTTGTTCGGCTGCTTTCCCGCGATGGCTATTCGCGTTCTTGACCTCGACAGGCAGTTGCGCAAAGGTCTGGCCAAATTCAGGCACAAACATCACAGGGTCAAAACCAAAACCGTTGCTGCCGACCGGCTCGCGGGCAATTTCGCCGACCACGCGCCCGGCCGCAATCAGCGGCTCGGGATCGTCGGCAGACCGCACGGCCACCAGCGTGCTGACCAGTGCGGCGCGGCGGTGCGAGAGGTTGGCCATCTGCTCAAGCAGGGCCTTCACGTTGTTGGCATCGCCTTTTTCATAGCCGAACTGCGTCGCGTAATACGCGGTGTCAACGCCAGGCAGGCCGCCGAAGGCATCGACGCAGAGGCCGGCATCATCGGCAATCGCGGGCAGGCCGCCAAGACGCGCTGCATGGCGGGCCTTGGCCAATGCGTTTTCAACAAAGGTATGAAACGGCTCGTCCGCCTCGGGAATGCCAAGTTCGGACTGGCGCACGAGTTGTACGCCCAGCGGCGCAAACATGGCCTGCAGTTCGGCCAGCTTGCCGGCATTGTTGGACGCGAGGATGATTTCCATGACAGCAAAGCCGGTGCTGTTTACGCCGTTGCCAGCACTGTCGTCTGCATGACAACCAGCTCGCGTATGCCTTTTTCAGCCAGCACCAGCAGCGCGTCCATCTCCTTGCGCGAAAACGCTGCGCCTTCGGCCGTGCCCTGCACTTCAACATAGTTGCCGGCGCCGGTCATGACGACATTCATGTCGGTGTCGCAGGCCGAATCTTCAGTGTATTCAAGGTCCAGCAGCGGGGTGCCATCGACGATGCCGACCGAAATGGCCGCGACATGGTCGAGGATGGGCGTCTCGACAAGCTTGCCGCTGGCCAGCAGCGTGTTGACGGCATCCTGCGCGGCGACAAACGCGCCGGTGATGCTGGCGGTGCGCGTGCCGCCATCGGCCTGGATCACGTCGCAATCGATGTAGATGGTGCGTTCGCCCAGCTTTTTCAGATCAAACACCGTGCGCAGCGAGCGGCCGATGAGGCGCTGGATTTCCTGCGTGCGGCCGCTTTGTTTGCCGCGTGCGGCTTCGCGGTCGCTGCGGGTATGCGTGGCGCGCGGCAGCATGCCGTATTCAGCCGTGACCCAGCCTTCGCCACTGCCCTTTTTATGGCCGGGCACCTTCTCTTCAACCGAGGCGGTGCACAGCACCTTGGTGCCGCCGAATTCGATCAGCACCGAGCCTTCGGCGTGCACGGTGTAGTGGCGGGTGATGCGGACGGGCCGCAAGGCATCTGCAGCACGCGCGCTGCTCCGGACAAAGGGGGTCATGTGAATGGCGCTTTCGGAGGTTCTGGCGGTCTTGCCGCAGGGAAAAAGAAAGGAAGAGAAAGAAGGCTGGAGAAACAGGCCTGTGACGGCTATTGTAGAAAGCCCGGCAGAACGCCACAGCAGCGGGAAGTCAGCAAGGCATCAGGCCTTGCGTGCGGCCGAGCGGCGTATCGCTTCGTTGATTTCGGCAATCGAGCGTTCAATCGCTGCTTCATCCAGGTCATCTTCGCCCGCACCGGCATCAAAACCACCGGCCTGTATGGTGGACGCAAACACGCCATCCATGATGCTGTCGGTCGACACACCGCGGGTGGATTCAAACACATCAGGTGTTTCCCACTCCATCGCGAGCACCGTCACGTTGTCGCTGTGCTCGCCACCGGCCTTCAGGGCGCTTTCAACGAGGTCGGGCACCGCATCGGAAACACCCTTGGCCGCCAGCTGCCTGACGATTTCTGAATCGCTGAGGCTGCCCCACAGGCCGTCTGAACACAGCAGCAGCTTGTCGCCCTGCTGCAGCACGACCGGGCCAGCCACATCAAACACGGGTTTGGTCGGTGACCCCAGGCAGGTGAAAAGGATGTTGCGGTTGACGCGCTCCAGCTTGATCACGCCGGCGCTCTGCTGCTCAAGATAGGAATGATCGCGCGTGCGGGTCAGCATTTCGCCGTCGCGCACAACATAGAGACGCGAGTCGCCGCAGTGGATCCAGGTCGCACCCGTGCCCTGCAGAACGCAGGCAACCAGTGTGGTGCGCGGGGTGTCGAGCATGCCTTTTTCGCTGGCGTAACGAATGATCTGGTGGTGCGCTGCCATCAGGGCCGTGGACAAGAATTCCGTGGTGTCCTCGATCACGGGACGCGCTTCACGCTGGTAGAGCGCAGAGATGGTCTGCAGCGCGAGTTGCGCGGCAACTTCGCCTTCCGGGTGGCCGCCCATGCCGTCGGCCAGCACAAAAAGGCCCGACTCCCGCGTGTAGCAATAGCCCATGCGGTCTTCGTTTGTCTTGCGCCCGCCTTTGCGGCTGACCTGGAAGACCGAAAACTTCATTTAAACCTTGTTGCGAAGCCTGTGGCTTTGCGTGCCGTTTTTTTGGTGTCCGACACCATGTTGTCGAACTGGAGGCGCACCTTCTCGCTGACAGTCAGTTTGGTGTAACGGCGTTCACCTTCGCGGCTCAGTTCCTTTTGCAGGGCAAAGACGGACTGTGGACGTGACAGCGGATCGAGGGACATGCACCACTCTACGACTTCAATCAGGTTATCCGAGTACACACCGCGCAGACGGGACAGTGCAAGCGACAAACGGTCTTTTTCAAGCCGCTGGGGCGCATCGTTTGGCGGGTAACCCTGCATCGTTGCGTAGATGCAGGCGCCTATGGCATAGATGTCGGTCCACGGGCCCATTGACGAATCACGGCGGTACATCTCTGGCGCGGCAAAGCCGGGGGTATACATGGGGCGTATGAAATTGCCCTCCTTGCTCAGCACTTCGCGTGCGGCGCCGAAGTCGATCATGACGGCGCGGTTGTCGTCGGTGATGAAGATATTGGCCGGCTTGATGTCCAGGTGCAGCATCTTGTGCTGGTGCACGATGCGCAGCCCGCGCAGGATTTCATCAAACAGCGAACGGATGGTGGACTCGCGGAACACCTTCTGTTTTTTAAGGTCACGCGCGGTGATGATGAAGTCCTGCAGGGTGCCGCCCTCCAGGTAATTCATCACCATGTAGACGGTTTCGTTCTCGCGGAAGAAGTTCAGCACGCTGACCACCGAGCCGTGCGAGATCTGCGCGAGCGAGCGGCCTTCTTCAAAAAAACTCTTGAGGCCGAGGCGGTAAAGCGAGAGCTTGTCGGGTTGCACCTGGGGAAGCAACTCACCGGGCGGACGGCCTGCGAGTGACGACGGCAGGTACTCCTTGATGGCGACCTGCTGGCCCTCGTTATCGACGGCCAAGTAAACTACACCAAAACCACCGGCAGACAGCTTGCGAACAACCCGGTAGCCACCGATCACGGTATCGGGCGGCAATGGTGCTGGTTTGACCTTTGACATAATTTGAATGAGCAGACGTTGAAAAAGCCACTTAGAACTGGCTTTGTCTGCTTTTGCGGCCCCGTTATTACAAAAAGCGTACTACCAATGTCAGTTTACAGCATGACAGGCTATGCAGCCGTCCAGTCCAACACTGCCGCTTCCGGGGACGCCGACCAGCCTGGCCCTGACACCAACACCCGTCTGGGTGTTGAAATTCGCTCGGTCAACAGCCGCTTTCTGGACCTGGCTTTCAGGCTGCCCGACGAGCTGCGCCAGGCTGAGCCTGCGCTGCGTGACCTCCTGGTCGGCAAACTCAAGCGTGGCAAGGTTGAAATGCGCGTCTCCATCGAGAGCGGATCGGCCAGCAGCCTGAAGGCGCCGTCTTCCGCCACCCTGCAGCGGCTGGGCTCGCTGGAAGACAGCATCAAGTCATGGCTGCCACAGGCGACAGCCCTGAGCGTGGCAGATGTGCTGCGTCTGGCGACCAATGAAGACAAAAAGCCGCACGACTACAGCGACGAGTTGCTCAAGCTGGCCAAAAAGGCCTTGAAAGAATTGCTGGCCGCGCGTGAACGTGAGGGCGGCAGGCTCAAGCTCATGCTGCTGGACCGCACCGGCCAGTTGCGCAAACTGTCAGAACTGGCCGTGCCGATGGTGCCCAGGCTGGTGGAGCAACAAAAAGCGAAGTTTCTCGAACGCTGGCAGGAGGCCATGGCCCTGCCGGACAGCAAGGCCCTCCCCGAAGCCGCTCAGGACCGTGCGCTGGCCGAGGCCACCGCATTCGCCATTCGCATTGACGTGGCCGAAGAAATCACCCGCCTGGCCTCTCACCTTGACGAGATTGACCGTTTGCTTGAAAGTGGCGGTGAGCTGGGCAAGCGGCTGGACTTCCTGATCCAGGAACTGCACCGGGAAGCCAACACGCTGGGCTCCAAATCTGCATCACTGGAGTTGACCCGGATTTCAGTGGACATGAAGGTGCTGATCGAGCAGATCCGCGAACAGGTCCAGAACATAGAGTAAGGTTTTTTGGGGTGTCTTACCACCCCAAAACAGCCACCTAAGTCATTGATTTTCAATGGAAAGTCGTCTCAAGGCGTAGCAAGCAGTCTCAACGTAGCGCACCGTCTGTGTGGGGTGATTTGTGGGGTAAATCGTGGGGTAAATGTCCGAACAGGCATTTTTCGACGATCTCCCGATTATTTACCCCACAGATTCCTCTGGAGGCCGCGCCATGACTGGGTTTGTGAAGAATGCTACCGACAAAAATTTGAGGGCTTGGCTCAACGCCGGGCCGGTTGATCGAGGGGTGGGCGATGGCCTGACCTTCGTCGCTTCTGAGGCAGGTTCCCAACAGGGAAAAGCCTCTTGGATCCTCCGGTATCGATTCGGAGGACGCGAAAGGGAGAAAGTGCTTGGGCGCTATCCCGATATTTCGCTGAAAGATGCCAGAGATTTGGCCCGCAAGGATCGAGCCTTGCTCCAACAAGGCCAAGATGTAAGCGCGATCAAGCGCCAAGAACGGCTCAAGGCCATCGACATGCACAACGTCGAGGGGCTGGCCAACATCTGGTTCGAACGGCACATCCAAGGCAAATACAAACACCCGCAGGTCGTTGAGCGTGTTATCCGTCGACATATCAAACCGGCCATCGGGAAGCTGCCCGTTGAGGAAGTTCGTCCGGTCCACATCGATGGCGTACTGACCAAAATCGTCGAGGGTGGAGCCCCCACGGTTGCAAACGACGCGCTGCGGTATCTGTTTCGCATGTTCCACTTTGCCGTGAAACGTAAGTGGATTGACTCCAATCCCGCATATGGCTTCGAAATTTCAGATGCAGGCGGGACCGAGAAATCACGTAGCAGATGGCTCAACCGCGAAGAACTAGCAGCGCTCGCTGAAGCCATGCGCGAGACCCAAAACTTCGGGCGCCTCAATGAATTGTCCACGTGGCTGCTTCTCGCTCTGTGCGTCCGAAAGATGGAATTACTGTCGGCAAAATGGTCGGAATTCGACCTTGATCGGGAGGTCTGGTTGCTGCACCCCTCTCGAACCAAGACAAGTGCCGCCATCGACATCCCACTTGCCCCACCAGTCGTGGAATGGCTGAAGGAGCTCAAAGTGTTTTCCTGTGGCCATCATCACCTTTTCCCCGCCCGTCGGCTCATTCACATGAAGGCCGGCTTGCCCAGGAAGAACCGGTTTGAACATATCAGCCCGGATACATTAAATGTGGCGCTCAAACGGTTGTCCCTTGACGATATCGAGCATTTCACGGTACACGATATGCGCAGGACAGCGCGCACCCACATGGCAGCGCTGGGTGTAGATCGCTTTGTCGCCGAACGAGCCCTAAACCACAAAGTTCGCGACGTTGAGGGGGTGTACAACCAATACGACTACTTCGATGAACGGAAGGAAGCCCTGACCCGGTGGGCTATGCTGCTCGCGGCAACCAGCCGAGGGGAGACCTTCAACGTTGTTGGAATCCGACGCAAGACGGGCACATAGGAAACCCTACCCTCACTTCCTGTCCAGTCGATCAGGCGAATCGTGGGAAAGTCACCGCCAAGGCGGATCACATAGCCGAGCGAACGCACATTTCTGACACATCCCCGGTGCGCAGGTGGGCCGGGGTTCGGCCTTTCCAGCAAGCAGTTTTTCCCGCCTCTCAACCAGAGCGATCAGATCGACAGGCTCCATGAGCCTAACTCGATGGCATCCCGTTCGGCGGCCATCCGGTCGCTCCGTCAAGACATAGGCATGATCCGCAACCGCCTCTCCCGTCTGCCCCATCAACGCCAAGCGCTGCGCCGATAACTCGATGACATCCGACCGATATGCCCGATTCGCCTTCCGGGTCTTCAGTTCAACCAGTATCAACGCTTCTTTCGCATTGCGGTAGACCCTGTCCACCTTGGCAGTGATCGATACCGGCCCAAGCGAACAAAATAGGCGCTCCGCATAGACCAAGCGAGTGCCACACAACTCCGGCGGTAGCTCTTCCTCAGGAGGACGCGGCCACAGGTGCCACCAGAGGACAACAACAAACACGACAAAGCACACAACGGCGACAGCTTCAAGGTCCATTGCGCGACTCCACAGCCTGACGCCATCGCACCAAGCGCCGGATCAAGCTGTGCCAGGCCCGCCACAGCCGACTGACCCGATATCCGAATCGCCGCAGCAACATCGTTTCCAGACCTTGTAATTCGAAGACCAGAGCGGCTCCAAAACAACGTCCCCGGCGGGCCGAGTCCCCCTGCCGCTCCCGATAGAACCGCTTATGAGATCGCAGGCCGCGCATGGCTACCAGCTGCTGTTCTGCGGTCCGTCGCCTCCCATACCGATGCTCGAATGCCACCAGTCGTTCACACACGCCCATCTGGGCCAGTTCCGAAGCGCGAACCGACACCCTCTGGCGCCCATGCTTTTTCACCGGCGCCACGATCAGTCCTCCCCGTCTATGGTCGGTGCCTCGAATGCCTGAACCACATGCCCCGCAGCGACCGGGTTCACGCTCATAGAGGCAGGCCATCCTGCCCCGCGCGGCAGGGAGGAGCCGCTTGTTGCTGGCACCAATATCCAGTTCTGCGCCAACAGCCCTTCATGCGCCAGAAAGCGCAGCCGGTTCACCCGCTTTGTCCCCTTGTTGAACCGAATCAGGTCGTCATACAGGCGCGGGTTGTCCTCCCGCATCATTTCGAACAGCAAGCGCACCGGCTCGGTGTTGGGGTCTGTCTTCTGTGTCATGCGCCCTCTCCTTCCGACCGCACTGCGCGCGACGGGCGTGACGACGCCTGCATCGCCGTGTAGGCGTAATTCGTACCTGCGATCTGGTAGCCCCGGAGATTCGAGAACATTGGTTCCTTCACTTCCAAAATCTGGTGCGTCGCAAAAGCCTCCTTCACCGCCTTCTTGAATAGAAAAGCACCACCGCCCACCAAAATGACATGCTGGACGTCAAAGAACTCGCCAATGCGGCGCATCATCGCCCCCACGGCCTGCTTGGTGACACTTTCCACCACCGGTTTCATGCGTGCCAGGCTGTAGGTTCGCTGAAAGATCGTCAGATTCTTGTTGCTGCGCAAGGCGAGATCGATGGTGTCCAACTGGTTGTAGGGCTTGCCGATCTCGGCGCTGATGTCGTCGGCAATCACCTGCAGGATGTCAGACACCCCGCGGTTGACCGAATGGCTGCGCTTGTAGGACAGCTTCATTCCCCGTGCCACCAGCCAGTCGAAGGTACGTGAGCCGGGGTCAATCACCAGGCTGTGCTCGTTCTCCATCGCCACCAACTTGTCATGCTGCGAGGCGTAGTCAATCAGTGCCCCGTTGGGCTGGGCCATTGCCAGCGCCTTGCGCACCAGCACTGTCTTGCCGTTGCCCACATCATGACTGCCGGTCATCAACTTCTCCAGTGCGGCCTTCTTCAATGCAAAAATTGCCACTGGCAGACCCACCACCAGCAGGTCGATGGTGTCAACTTTCATCATCCGCAGCGCTCCGCGTGCCAGGGCCAGGTATTCCGGGGTATCAATAAAGTTGTCGTGAATCTGCGAGGCACGAAAGGCATCGGCCGCCAGCATCACATCCGGCCCCACCTCGTAAAACATGCCGCCAATCGGGATGGCGACGGTCTTGCGCCGATCAGCACCCAAGGTGGTAGAAGGGTCGCGGGGGAAGGGATACGCCAGTGACGGGAAGCTGGCGCAGCGGATTTCGTCGCCAGAGACACCGGTGACGTACTTGGTGTTGCCGTAGCCAACGTCCACGGCTCGAACGATCAGTTCCATAAAAACTCCAATTCAGGGTTGCAAGGCGATCAGCATCGGTGGCCCGATGCCGTCCATCCACGCAGAAATCCCCTTCAAACCGCCTGATTTCGGGACCAGCTCTGCTTTGAGTCTCAATGCAACCTTGTCGGGTCACACCAGAGCGAGACCTATCTCATTGGGTATTCGAAAAAGTCCTGCGTGTCGAACCACGGTCTCACCGCAAACCGAGCTGTCAAGGGCGTGATTTGCAGGAATCGCGCTGACTGGCGCGCTCTCACGTTCCCAGGCTCCGAACCGGTCATCAACCCCGTCAAAGTCCCATCCGAGACCAGAGGCAGCAATTTCTCTTGTCAAGCCCGCATGCAGCCTCATTCTTGGCCTGCGTCGAAAAATAAGCACGGCTCACGGGCGCATCCCGGCTCTTCAATCGCCACCCCAAATCCCCGTGAAATCGGCACCGTTTCCGGCACGCCTGCTTGACTCCTCCTC
Organism: Pseudomonadota bacterium; assembly: GCA_040390295.1. Classification (GTDB taxonomy): domain Bacteria; phylum Pseudomonadota; class Gammaproteobacteria; order Burkholderiales; family Burkholderiaceae_C; genus Polaromonas. The sequence goes on along the minus strand of JAZJYR010000051.1, from coordinate 14,626 downwards.
TGGGTCGGCGTCAACTACAGATTCCCGAGGGCCGTCCTGGCCCTGCTCCATCGTGGAGCGCAAGGCGTCGCAGTCGTTACCTGCCCCCAAACTCCGGTCCCTGAACCGGAATAGCCATCGCCCCCTGAGGTAATGGCCCCGTGGTTTTTTCGTAGTGCACCCCTTGTGGCTTTGCCAGCGTTAGTCGCTGGGCGTTCCCTGAAACGCGCCACGGTTTTCGAGCACCTGGTCGGCACCTGATACCGCACCCCTGTTCCCGCCATCCTTTGAGCACGCGTTTTACGCAGCGCGCGGTTGTGTTTGCCTTTTTAGGCTCCACGCGCGTCCCCGCTCACCAACTCGGCACTGCCCTGGACTTTCGGTCAGGGGTGGACCCATGCGAGTGGATGGCGCTACGAATCCAGAACTGATCCATCAGTACGTGCAAGGCCTGACCTTGCCACGGATGCCCTTTGACGCCCTTGAGGCGGGCCGGCATCACCAACCCCATGGTTGCAGAAATGCACAGGTGGGACGGATCACATGTTTCATTTTTAAGGAAGACCGAGCTGGCCAGTGCTGACGCGCTGGCTGGCAAAACCTTGGGTAGGTGCCGCACGTGGTCGCGTGCTGCGCCGGAGTTTTTGACCACCGACCCGCCAGGCGACGGAATCCGTCCGACAGGTGACTCCCTTGGGATTCCACGCAATTTTCAATACCTGCCCGCCGTTCGGGCGGCGGGCGGACATCAACGAAATAGAAAGGAAAGGCAACGCCATGCAAAACAAAGCTTCTCGTCGTCGACAACAGGTTTCGGCCAGCCCCGGCCGGCTGTTCGCCAGTGAACCCACGCGCCGCCAGCAGTGGGCGAACAAGGCCGTCCACGAAATCCTTGCGGGCTATCCGCCTGGCAAGACACCACCATTCAAAGTGCTTGAGGTACTGCTTGAACTCTTCAACACCCTGCACACCTCGCTGGATAAAACCGTGTCCCACAAGACACGGCAGGAACGCGCCCAGTTCCTGCGGCGGTTCTTTCGTGACCTGAAAGCCAAAGCCGGGTTCAACACGATTCCCGATCCACGCAACCTGGGACAGAAACACATTCATGCCATGGTGCTGGTCTGGCAGCGGGAGCATCTTGCTCCGGCCACGATTCAGACTTACCTGAGTTTCCTGCGCGGGCTGGGCATGTGGATGGGTAAACATGGCTTCGTACGGGGGCCAGCGCACTACGGCCTGAGCGTTGAGGAATACCAACGGCATGAATATGCCCAGCGGGACAAGAGCTGGTCCGCGCAAGGTGTGGACATTCAAGGGGTCATCGAGCAGGTGTGCGCCTATGACCTGCACGTCGGCGCGTCACTGCGGCTGATTCAGACCATTGGGCTGCGACGCAAGGAGGCTGTGCTGTTTCGCCCATTTGGGAGCGTTGTGCCGTTTGAGGCGACCGGACTGGCGTACGAAGACAAGGTGGTGGATCAGTATGTGAGGATCAAGGGCAAGGGTGGGCGGGTGCGTTTCATCCCCCTGGACAGTTCTGCCAGACTGGCGGCTGTCGAGTTCGCACAGGACGTTGTCAGCAGCATGGGTGCCCACATGGGAAACCCAGCCAATGACTTGAAGCAGAATCTGCGGCGTTTTGATTACGTATTGGAGAAATTCGGGATTACGTTTCGGGCGCTGGGGGTAACAGCGCACGGCCTGCGCCATGAGGCGCTAATCGAGCATTTCCAGTCTTTGACGGGGCAACCGCCACCAGTGCGAGGAGGCATGGGTTTGCCGCGTGAAGTCGATCAGTTCGCTCGAAAAGCGGTGTCCGAGCTGGCTGGACATGCTCGCATTCGGGCATCGGGCGCCTACATAGGTCAGTCAGTTGTTCTGTGCACCAAGGTGTCCACTCCAACGGTATCAGTTGATCTTCGCGATTCGGACGATAGCCCATGAAAGTGAGAACGGCATCCACCGAAACTGGCAAGATGGTTGAGATGGTCTAGGATCGCCCCATGCCAGCGGGCTCACCAGGCAGCTAGCAAATCCGGCTCACCAACCATTCCCTTTAAGGCCAGGAGACCTGAGTTTGCGGCAGTGCCTTTCCCGGATCGAAAACTTCCAGCACATCCGGCGCAGCCAGCATCTGGGTAAACAACACCAGGTTGGTTCCGCCCTTGGCCAGACGCGAAGGAAACAGGATGCCTTTCGCCCCCGCATCGATAACCGTATCCCCAACGACCCAATTTGGCGGCTCGACACGTTGGTTGAACCACAGTTCACGCCAGTCGCAGTAGAAGTCTTCCCAAATGGGTTCCCACACGGACGCGCTGTAGCCCGCAGTGAAATCGACCACTGGCGCAGCCGTCAGTTGATAGCTCGTCAACGTGCCCGGCGGCAACAAAGTCGAAACCTGCTGGTATTCGCGAATGGCAGTCTCCGTCTCCAGTGCCAGATAAAGGGCCTCAACGCCGGGACGATTGGCTCTCCCGCCATGCTTGGCCGACCCCGCTCCACTGGTTGGCGCGACGGCCCATCGGGGCACATGCATCCGGTACGCAGTGACGTCGGCCAACGCGGTCAGCTTCATCCTGCGGCACCCGCTTCGAGCGACTCCACATAACGCAGGACATCCTCGGTGCGCCCTTCCGATACCAGTTGCTCTGCTGTCTTGTAGCCAAACGGGGGCAACGGCTCGTTGCGATACCAAAAGATGGCCCGGGTGACGTCGCCGGACAGGTCATGGGCCGCGCGCATCACGCGCAGCGCCTCGCGCAGAAATTTCTGCACACTCTCCGATGCCGGTGCCCGACTGATGGTGTTGCGATGGACGTGTGCCTGGGTGGCAAGCGTCTGGATGTCGATGCTCAGCACGTCGCCGAATCGCTTCGGCGACAGCGTGGACGCCCCTGCTTCCTGGTCACGCAGAAAATCGATGAATCCATCGAAACCGTGACTCAAGGCTGGGGCAACCTGAAGGGTTGCGGTGTGCATACTTTCCTCTCAAACGAATGGAGAACCAAATTATGCACTAATTTTGCACTTTTTTTTGCGCCACGGCTATTGAGGTCATCCCCCTATGCTGCGGGCGACACCTCGAAGTCGTCATCGGGGTAGATCGCCACGCAGCGCGGCGGAGCCCCCCGGCGTCGATCTCGTCCGCGCCGACGCCGAATAGGGACAGCGCCGCGCAACGCGCCATTTTCTCGCTGGATTCGTTCACCTCACCGATGTACTGTGACCGGCCTTCCCTGATCACGTGCACGTTCCACTTTCTCAGCATGATTTGAAACCTCCGTTGCTACAGTTCAAAACTCATGGACTGACACGCTCCCCGTGTCAGTCCACCTGAGCAAACCTCCGCCGGGTTGCTGACTGCCGACTTCTGGTTACCCGGCCAACGCAGGGTCCTGCGCCCGCCGCGTTGCACCATCCGGTTCCGCTTACTCTTCGCCATTTGCCACAGGCGGTTCGTCGGTATCTCCAGACAGGCTGGCCTTCTCAGGCATCCCGACCCGTAGCACGGTGGGCAACCATCCCGTGCCTGCTACCGTCTGCTCGGCCCCTGTCACGGCGGCATCCTTCTTGAGTGCGGCCAGCGGGCTGGCGGCATTGGCATCGACGGCTTCTGTCACGACTTCCAGGATGCGGCCCTTGGACACGTGGTTGAAATACGATGGGCCGGTGGCAGACCACCACTTGCTCATGTCCAGTCCCAATGCCACAGCCAGCGGATCGGTGCTCTGCTTGCTGCGCTCCACGCCGTAGACACCGGTCACGGTCGAAGCAATGAGAAAAATCAGCAGTTGCTGCACGGTGATGGGTTCCTGCGCCAGCACCCACGGGAAGATTGCATCCACCGATTCAGGCAGTCGAGCCGCCCAGGCTGCCCGCTCGGCATCCATCTTCTGCCAAGCAGCACTGGTCTTCATGTCGTCCGCTTCGGACGGCAGGCTTGCATGGGTATTTGTCGCGCTCACCGTCAAGGCATCGTCGCTGCCGTAGTGGCGGCGGTAACCATCGACCAGGAGCTTTACTGCCAGATGGGCTGTGATCGCGGCCAGCGCCACATCGGGGCGGTCCATCAGTTCAGCCTGGACTGCAGCCACCCGGTGGGCAGTGAGGCGGCGCATCAGCTTGTCGGTATGGACGGGGCGGGTCTTCGGTGAAGGTAGCGACACCAGCGATTCGTCATCGCTACCCTCACCTGCCAGCCGCGCTGCCTGCGCCATGTCATTCCAGTCTTCGGGGCGGACCAGTCCGCATTTGAGGGCCACTGCGCCATCGTTGCCCACAAAGACCACGCATCCGGCCTGGGCCATCAGCTCAGCGGGCCAGACGCTGAGGGCATCTTCCAGGGCCTTGATCTGCGCCTGCAAACTCTCGGACTCGGTTTCGAGCTTGTCGTATTCGCCGTTTTCATCGCCCTCATCCGATTCTGCTTCGGCCAGGGCCTCCATCTGGTCATTCAACGCTGCCATCCGGGTTTCGAGTTCGGCGAGGCTGGCGGCTTCCTGCTCGGTCGGTTCGCGCCGGGTCTTGCGCAGTGCGCCGTACTTGACGAACTCATCGTAGTTGTAGCGGACACGAACATCGACCCACTTCCAGCCGTCAAGAGACACCTGCTTCGCCTTTTTTTGCAGCTTGTCGGTCGCCAGCCTGTCCAGCAACGGCGCATCCAGCAGGTAGGCTTTCATGTCGTCTTCGCTGAACAGGTCGCGGCGCAGCGTGCCACCGGCTTTCTCGTAAGCCTTGACAGTCACGTACCGGGCCACGGGGTCGCGGTCGGATTCGATCTCGCCCTGTGTGAGCAATTGGCGCAGGTAGTCGGGTCGGCGATTCCACTCCGGCACACCGGCCCAGGCCTGCTCCTGCTTGTCGTGGTCATCGACCGAGGCCAGCACCATGAGGCAGTCCAGACCGATCTTGTCTTCCCGGAATTGCGCCATCAGCTTGGGGGACACGGTGGCCAGCTTCATGCGGCGTTTGACCACCAAGGGCGTTACACCGAAGGCTGCGGCCACGTCTTCGACCGATTTGCCCTGGGCCGCCAGCCTGGCAAAAGCGGTGTACTCCTCGGCGGGATGGAGCGGGATGTGGAAGCAGTTCTCCGAGAGGCTGGCGATCAGCGCCTTGTCGGCGGGCACGATCAGCACGGGAACGGGGAAGTTTTCTGGAATGTCGCCATTGGCAATCAGCAGGGCCAGCGCTTCCAGACGGCGACCACCCGCGCAGACCTCGAACAGGCCGCGTGCGCCTTTCACGACGATCAGGTTTTGCAGGACATTGCTTTCCTTGATGGACGCCGCCAGTTCGGCGATGCTCATCTTCGACGTGCTGCCGACCGGTCGGACCTGGTGGGTGTCCGACAGGATCAGCTTGTTGAAGGGGACGGTGGTGCGGGGCGATGCCTCAATGACAGCTTCGATTTCGGCTTTCGAGAATTTCATGGGTACTCCTGAAGGGTTGCAAAAGGACCAGCAACATGCTGTCCATGCATTCAGAATCTCATGCGCTGCACGTTCTTCAAGCCCCACTGTGCGATAGCATCGCTCCATGTCTTACGGGAAATCGCGCGACAAAATTCCACCTGAATTCAACGCATTTCTCTGCATCACCCTCGCCGTCCTGTCCATGCCACCGTTGTACGAAGTCCTGTTCCTGTTTTCCGCTCCACAAGGGCATCTTGCGGAAATCAAGCGGCTGAACTTGCCTGCTGGTACGCGCAAAGCCACGGTCTACCAATGGCTGTGGATACAGGGAACGACCGTCACCGCGCTTCAGTTCGTGGACATGGCCGATGACCCGCGACCTCAACGGACATTCAAAGAGGGGCGGCTGTGGTTCGACGACAGGCAAGGCGAACTACGCTTTGCCAGCGGTCGAACCGTGCAGCTCGCGACAGAAGCTGACAAAACCCTGCCTCAGCCTTTGATGCGGTTGGTGAACCTGCACCTGAGCTGACTCGCAGCCCTTGCGCCAGTCGGCCATCGACATCGCCGCGCTGATCGCAATAGGCCGTCACAAAACACGCCATTCCCGCTGGGGAAGTCTGGCACCCCTCCCTACGCTGAGGTGATCTTGTCGTCGCGACATCGCCTTCCCTTCCATGCGCACGGACTCCCGTCCACCTCGTCAGCCGTCCGTCTATGTCCAGCGGATCGGGGCGCTGGAGCGGGCTCTGAAGCACGCGCAACACCTGCTCCACCAGGATGACCTCACTTCGCTCCTGAACCGGCGAGGATTCCGGCGGGCCTGCGACCAGTGGTCAGCATCCCAATCGCTGGGCACCCGAATGTGCTGCGCGATGATGGACTTGGATGACTTCAAGTCGATCAATGACCAATACGGTCACCCAGTGGGCGACGCCGCACTGATTCATTTCGCGAAGACATTGGGCCTGCACGCCCGGCGAACGGACGCCGTCGCGCGCCTTGGTGGCGATGAGTTTGCACTGGTGTTGCACAACGCGGGCGGCATCGACACGCTGGGCGTGCTGGAACGGCTGCAAAAGATACTGGAGGCATCGCCTCTCCCAGTCCCTGGAGGATCGGTGCGCTTGCGTTTCTCGGCAGGTGTCGCCGAGCGACAGGTTGACGAATCACTTATCGAGGCACTTGCTCGCGCCGATACCGCCCTGCTGGATGCCAAGCAGTGTGGCAAAGCAGCAGTCACGTTGTACAGACCCCCAATGATGCGATCAGGCTGACGGCATGGGGTTGTTTCGGAAAAATCCTCGGTACACAACACAAAAACGTGGCTCAAAAAGAAGCGCAGCGCCTGTCATACTTTCTGTGTCGTCTGCAGTGCTAACGCGACGGCTTCCATGGCATGCACCCAAGCAACGCGCTCCTGCTCCAAACGAACCTTTTGTCCCCAGGTATTTGACTGCAGCCCGGAATAAACAACACGCTCGTTCTCCGTGAGACGGGACAACGCGACATCTGGATGCTGGGCCGGCTCCTGCCCCCACAAAGATCGGTACGAAAGCAGTGTGACCTCGTCCATCAGTATGGAGCGCAGACCTGGAATCACGGCTCTGGCCCGGTCTAGTATGGCGAAGCCGTGCGTATCAATGTCACCCCAATAGATGACGGGTGCATCACGCAACCACGGGAGCGCATTCAGAACGCTGACTGCGTTACCGAGTTTCATGAATGCGATGCACCCCGGTATGTCTGGCAGGGCGACGCCCGTCTCCAAATTCTCGACGATAATCACAGCGCTCGGGAGGATGGTCAGCGCGGCCAGTTCTTCGATCGGCGCTTCGATGTCCCGCAATCCGCTTACGGCACGACGCAGCCCCTGACACAGAAGCCTGACCCGAATCCGATGCCGCGGCAGCATCAGCCCACACAGCGAGTAGAACTCGCGCGCGCCCTGGAGACCCCGGATGGCCTGCAGCATATCCATGACCAAGCCGCGCCGCTTTTCTATCCACTTGGTATCCAAGCCCTCAACGGGCAGTTGTCGAAGGTACTTGCCAGAAGCGGGATTCGCATCGAACCAGGAAAGCAACGCGAACAGGCGCTCAAAATCGTCGTCAGCATAGTCTGCCAGTACATCGAAATTTCGGGGCAGCGCTGTGGTTGTGGCCAGCACCGGCCACCGCTCTGCCAACTGCTGATACCGTCGGGTCGCAGTTTTCCATCGCCCGCCCTGTCGGACAGCTTCTGCGACTTGCACTGGCGTCGTCAGAACCATCCGGGCAGGAAGCCTTTGCTTTCCAAGACGGCCCCACTGTCGCTCTTCCCAGACCAGTTCGCCAACACCTTTCCACGTAGCCCAAGCATCTACCCAACCGCGTACAGCAGTTGGGTCCTGCGTCACGTCCTTTTCAGTAGGGACACCCAGCGCAACAGACAGTGGCCAGACTCCTGGGTCGGTCAGCCAGTTCGGGTGCTGGCTGTTGAACCGGCGGGCAAGGAAGTCACGAATGTCATCAGGAAACAACAGCTTCTTGGACATTTCTGACGTGCTCCGGCAGCTTCAGGCGCTGCGTTTCTTTGTCGTAGTCGATTTTCAGGACAGCCGAGTTCTTGCGGTCCTTGATGTGCACGAAGCATGCGCCACCGATGAAAGGTTCCAGGGTCATCACCGACTTCAATGGTGTGGCGACCACCATCTGAAACCCGAACGTCTTGAAAATGTTCATCGCCATCGCGGTGAACTCCGCATCCGCCTTGTCGAACGCCTCGTCGAGCACGACGGTAGAGAAACTCGGTAGCGCGCGATCCTGCCCACCCAGCTGATAGCGCAGCGCCGCCGCCAGGCACGTTGCCGCCAACTTCTGACGCTGCCCACCCGACTTACCAGCCCCACTGCGATAGACCTCGACTTCTGCGTCCAGCTCATCGAGTTCGCGTGCAACGAACTCCACGTGCTGCCGGACATCCAGCACCACCGCCCGCCAGTTTCTGTCGGCCGTTTCCTGGCTACCGAGGCGCTTGACGAGTGCACTGAGCACGGCGAACCGGTGCTCAGTCACCTGCTGCTCCGCACTGAATGAATGGCTCAGTGCATCCTTCAGACTTTGCTTGAATGCCCGCACTTCTTCGAGCGTACGGTCAAGCGTTTCGATGACCAGGTGCGTCCCCTTGTTGAACGGCGCGGTCAGAAGGCTCTCGTTGACCAACTCCATGCGGGCGCGAATTGCCGACCGTTCCTGTTCCAACCGGGTCGAAAGCAGGGTCAGATTCTGGTCACTCTGCTCACGCAGCAACTGGAGAAAGCGCTGTTCGTACTCAGGCAGGCGGTCGGTTTGCAGTCGTGCGAGTTTGCCGAAATAGTCTTCGGCGCTGGCCAGCGTGGGGTCCAAGCCACCGGCCTCAGCCAGCCAGGCACGATTGAAGTCAGCGAACCGGCGTTCGATGTTGTTCCTCAAGTCGTTCATCTGCAGCTCAAGCGCCCGCTCTTCCGCACCCAGGCCTCGAACCACCAGTGTCGTCACCTGGTCGAGCGACTCGATCGTGACCTCCTTGGCTGTCTTGGTAAAACGCATATCCAGCGCGTCTCTCTGCACAGGGGTCACAGCAACATGCGGGTACAAACGCGCGACCTCCAACAATTTGCCCTCACACTGCGCGAGTTGCCGTCCAATGTCCAGCCCTTTTGCAGCCTCTTTGTTCTGCGCCAGCACCGCGCTACTGTAGACCTTGTCCTGATTCTTGACGTTTTCGTCCATTTTGGCGAGGTCCGGTCGGGCAGCTTTCTCCTGTTCAACCTGCTTCTTCAGGTCCGCCACGCGGGTCACGAGGGATGCAACATCGACCTCGGCCCAGGTCATGTTCTGCAGCGTATTGCAGTGCATGTCCTGCGCGCGTTGGAGTTTTCCCTCGTCGTTGACCTTTTCCAATTCGTTGGCAAGCTTGGAAATTTCACCGCCCAGCTCCGCCGCCTTATCTTGGAACAACGTGAGCTTCGCTTTGTTGTCGAAGCCAAGAACCCAACTGCTGCGGTCATCAACCCGCTGTCGGTCGTTTTTCTCATGCCGTGTGGTGTTGTGCTTCACCTGACCCTCGCGGGTAACGGCTCGATGCGCGGCGCGGAACGCCTGCACGGTCTCGGCACACTCGAAATCGAAATGGGCTTTCAGTTCTTCGCGCAGCCAATCGGCGTAGGGCCCAATTGCAATGTTCAGCTTGCGGACAAGCGAGTTCGGCCCTGGGGCACGTGGTGCTGCCGTCTGCTGCAGCACCCGGTTGTAAAACAGCCGCTCGCCGATGTTGTGGTCATTCAGGTAGGCCGAGACCGCCGCATAGTGTTTGTCGTCAACCAGAACCGATCGGGCGAAACCGCCCAGCACGCGCTCAATGGAACCTTGCCATAAAGCCGAATCTTGCTTTACTTCAAGCAACTCCCCTACGAAGGGAAGTTTTTCCTCAGGAAGACCGAGGTCCAACGCAAGCTTGCGCCGCACCTCCAGCAATCTGGACGGGATGTTGGAACGCTGGCGCTCCATGGCGCGTACTTCCAGCACCGTCGACTCGAACTCCCGTGTCAGGCCGTCCTTGCGGCGTTTGATGTCGTCCTTTCGGATTTCCAGATCGGCACTGCGCTGGCTGGCTTTCAGGACGGTCTGTCGCGCGGTTTCGACTCGCTGAACGAACCAGACTACCTCGTCCGGGAAGGCCCAACCCATTGCCCTGCACGCCGCAGCAGCCAGTTCGCGTTTGCGCATGCGCTCGGGCTTTTGCTTTTCGGCCTCATCGATGTCCCGCTGCAGTTGTTCCAGCAGATTGCCACCCATGTCGGCCTGGCGGGTCTTCAGCCCCTTGAGCTTCTCGAACTCGTTGTCGACAATATGCCCAAGAGCCTCCACCTTCTGCCGCGATCCTTCGGCATCTGTCTGCAGCTCGATGATGCGCTCGTCCAGCAGCGCTTTTCGCCGTTGCTCGCGATAGTGGTCCACGCCTTGTGACACTTCAGCCAACTCGTTCCTGGCGTGTCCACAACGTTCACGCGCCTGATGTTCTTCCTGTGCCGGGAGCAGTGTCTCGATCTGCTTGCGTGCTGCCACGACAGCCTGGTGCGCGGCATTGAGTTCCCCGAACTCGAGCACCAGCCGGTCGGCAACTGCGAAAGTCTCGGGCGCATCCAGCATGAAATCACGCAGGAACACATTCAAGTCACCCAGGTTTTTGGCCGACTGCGTCTTGTGCAGGAGCCGCAACGCCCGCTCGTTGTCGATACCCAGCAAGTTGCGAAAACGTTCCTGGTAGACGCTGAACTCCGAGTTGACGAAGGCATCGGGGAGGTCGTGCTTGAAACGGCGCACATCGAACTCGTTCTTCGGAAAAAACTCCAGTTCGTGAATCTCAAACTCACGCTGCAGCACAAGATAGAGCTTCTTGACGTCCGTGGCGGCGGTCGACTTGCCACGCACCCAGAGAACCTGGGCGAGGACCACCCAACGACCGTGTCCGTTGCGGTAGGTTTCCGCGATCACCGACCACGTCGTGTCCGACCGGAGATATTGCGACACGTACTCGCCGTTATCGCCCGTTTGCTGAGCCCACGCACCGCGCACATACGTCATCACGTTCCGGTCTTTACCGTGGCGCTCGGCCTCGCGGGCCGCCACATTGAAGTCGACCCATTTCGGTGGTGTCAGGAGGGCTGCGTGGGCATCCAGCACGGTCGACTTGCCAGAGCCAGAGGGGCCAACAAACAGGTAGCCCTCCTCAGGAATCAAAAAATCAAAAACCCCACCGAACGTCCCCCAGTTGAACGTCTGAATTCTGGTAAGGCGGAACTGGTCAGCCAAACCATCGAGCGGCAGTTCACGGGTATCTTGTAGCAGCCCATTCATGGCTCATCCCCTTCATCGCTGTCTTCTGGATTTGTCGGTGTCTCATCGTCACCCGTTGAGGGATCGGATTTTCCTGCGGCCAAGCCCTCGTAGATGCGTGTCAGCGCCTGGATTTCCTCGGCCGGGAAGAGCAGCTTCAGCGTCGGCGCCACTTCGAATCGCTTGTCGGTGCTGCTCAGTTGGCGGATGAGGCTGAGCTTCTTCGCCTTGTCAACCGCAGTGATAGTCTGGCGTTCGAACTTGGCACGGTCTGCATTCTTGTCACGTTCGAACACGCTCAGGTGTTCAAGCATTTCCTGATGCGACACGACGGCCCGCTCGCCTTGGGCATCGGCCTGGGTCAAACGCTGGCGCAGAAACAAAAGGAGCGCCGATTCGAGAAACGTCAGGTTTGCCTTGCGCAGAAGAATCGGAGCGCTGGTGTCCTCTGCAACAACCTGACGCGTAAACGCGACCTGCTGGTCGTAATCAATCACCAGGTCCAGGAATAGATCGTGCAATCGTGACCGGAGAATGGCCTCGTCTCGCAGCAAAATGGGCCACAGCTTACTCTGGCGCTTCGCGTCGACGGACGGGCCCAGCAGCAGTTGAACCAGTATCCGGCGGGTGTCCAGCGTGAGTTGCCCGCGGTCTCCTGCGAAGGCCACCGTACGGCTGCCGTCCACTTCGTCCGCGCCCAAGGCACCCGGCGGTTGTTCGTCAGTCAACGAGTTCAACGTATCTCTCCTTCATGAAATAGATAGTTGGAACGCGGGCCCGGCGCACTTGCCCGTCGTCGCCTAGCCATTCCACCGTTTCGATCTCGGTTGTTACTTCACCATGCTTGGCCCCCAGAGCGACATAGCCGACGACACTGCCCAGCCCTTGTTCGGCCGGGAATATCTCCAGCAGTTGCCCGATGGAGGCCTGCGTGTGTTGCTCCAGCATCATTCGGATGTTCTGCTTCAATCTACGGAAGTCGATTTCGGACTGCCGAACCAGCTCACCGACCATATCCAACCCGATGTCCGAAGGTTCCGCCTCGGGCATAGACGCGTCGGCGACCCGCTCAGCCGGGTCGTACAGCATCCACTGGGAGATTGACCGGATGCGGCTGCTGGTGAGCATCAGTGAATAGTCCAGTGACTGGTTCGGTCTGATAGCCCCCTTTGCGACCAAGGCTGCTTGGGTGGCCTTCTTCAGCAGGGAATGCAGCCGCCGATGCTCCTGGAATTCCCGGCTTTGCACGAAACTCTTCAGGCTGCGAGCAAAGTTTTGCAGCACCTCATGGACGCCACCGCCCTCGTCCATCAGAGTTGCCGTCAGGTTGAGCAGAAACTTGCGCTCACGGGGGTCCAGTTGCCTGGCAAACGGTCGGCCAGTCACCGATTCCAAGGCTTCGAACAGCGCCTCTGACTGCTCCGGGTCAGTCAGCAAACGCCAGAATGCAGCGAAGGTCTTGCCGGCATCACTCTCACCAATCAGGTCCACCCCCGCAAACAAAGCTTCCAGGACTTCACCGCGACTGCCCTCGTTCTCCACGAGGCTCTGGCGAAGGCCTCGATTGAGTTTGTCGAACTCATCACGCACACGGCGGAAGTCTCCAGCCAACTCATCGGCAAGGTTAATGATTTCGCGGGCACGCTCGATGGCTCGGTCGTCGGAGAGCGCCTTGATCGCCCCTTTACGCACAGCTTCAATCTCGCGGTCAATGCGGTCGCGCTCGTCTACGAGGGCGGCAATCCGGGTCTGCGGGTTTGCATCAGTCTCTTCGGCAAGCCGGGTTAGCTGCTGAATGACCGTGGCAAGGCGGCTTTCTGTGGCAGTGGACCGCGGCTTCAGGGTCATTGCAAGAAAGCGAATGGCGTTGGCCGCCTCGACAGTCAGTTCGTACTCTTCTTCACTGGCCGCGGTTGGAAGCCGCCGGTTGAGCCAACCTTGCCTGAGCCATTCCGCGATGTAGGCCTGCGCTGTCTGCGGCATGTCCTCTCCGGTTGCGCGCAATTGGTCAAGGCCATGGACCAAGCGTTCGTGCAACGCAGAACTCGCAAGCGTCTTGTCATCCTCGAACAGCATTGACTGCAAAAGCGCAATAACGACAGGGGCTTTGTCAGCCGCAAGCAGCATCCAGAGTGGCTGCTCACGCAGATTGCGAAGCGCGGCCGTCCCGCTTAGCGCCTTCATGGGCTACGTCGGTCCGACGAATGGGTGATACCTATCTGTTTCATGGTCTCCACATTTTTGATGACTTGTTTTGATGATCGCATAGTGGCCTTCCGGCCTCCTCCGCTGGTTTCCACCAACAATTCACCAAGTTTATCGAGGATTGTGCGAGGTAAATCGGAAAAATGCTCGCTCCAGCCTTCTTCTGACGGCACACTGGTCCAGCATCTTGGCCTCGACCAAAGCGCGCTCGTCGAGAGCGTTCCTGAGTCTGCTCAGGCGTTGCGGTCGTTACCCGCCTTCACTGTTCTCGCAGCATCTTCCTGCTGCCTTCCGTGTGGGGTGCTTACCCTGACCTGAGTCATCCGCTTGCAGTCGTCAGGCGGCAGGCTTTTGCATTTTCTTTTCATAGGCTAGCGAACCGCCAGCTTCCCTGGAAGCCCGGCACGCTCGCGTACAGACACGGGTCGCTCGCGATCCTCTCAATCATTCCCACCCGGGGAGCACGTCTCCTCGCTGGGTGGCTGTACTCCCCAATTTTTCCTTGGAGAACACACCCATGGCACGCTTTACCGCACCGTCCCTATGGCTACCCGGGTTCAATCCGGAGCCGCCCGAGTCCCCTGCTCTTTTCATCGAAGCCGAACCGGCTGTTTCTGATCTGGCGTCCTCTGCTGAGAAACCAGCCGCCGAACCCGCGCGCCTGCGTACCAACTGGCGTGTGGTCACCGGCACCGCAGAAATAGCACCCCGCAACCTGTGGCCACAGTTGACTCGCGCCGAGCTGCGCAACCTTGGCGGCAACATTACCAAGTTCGAGGCCAACCTGGCCGCGATAAAGGTACTGCACCACATAGAGACCGAGCAACGTCCGGCCACACCGGAAGACCGCAGCACCCTGCTGCGCTACACCGGCTGGGGTGGCTTGCCCGCCAGCTTCAACCTCGAAACAGAGGATGCTGCCTGGGCCAAACGCGCACGGCAATTGAGTGCACTGCTGACCCCAGAGGAGTACGAATCAGCCCGGGCGTCGGTCAACAACAGCCACTACACCGAGATCCACGTGATCGAGGCCATCTGGCAGGCCGTTCAGCGCTTTGGTTTCAGTGGCGGACGCATTCTGGAGCCCGCTGCGGGCATCGGCCACTTCATCGGCGCGATGCCACCGGCCATCGCCGAGCAAAGCAGCGTCACGGCGGTCGA
>JAZJYR010000050.1:0-37999 GCA_040390295.1 Pseudomonadota bacterium | reverse complement strand
CGTTTGGCCCCGGAAGAATACTGACCGTCAAGAACGGTAGTGGTCGGACTATTACGATCAATTCCATTGGGCTGTTCATGCGGAATGCTCAGCTCGACGTCTGTTTATTCGAACACTTTTGGTGGCTGGCGAAGCCGAATGTCGCCTGCTCTATTGGGGACTGACTTCTGCGTTCGCCAACGGGTGGGCAAGGCAATCGCTGAAAGCATTTGCCTCTAGCAATTGAAAATATGCGTGTCGTCGCGAGTGGCGACGCCTGCCCTGCAGAGTTCATCGCAAAGTTGCTGTATCCAGATGTCCACCGGGACATCAGAAAAAAAACGGTGTCTGATTTGCAGAAGATATGGCGTATTCAGTGCCCAGTTGGAAAACTCAGCGAGTGATTGCCGCTGGGCTTCCAGCAACTTGAATTTGATCAGCACCTTGGATGCATGTAGTGCGTGCTTCAGGGGATTTGCAACAAAGGCATCAAGCCGGCGCGTTGCAAACTCCAGTGTGTCTGTGCTGTAACTAAATATTGCCCCATGCCCGGGAATTATCGTGGCCGGGCTTAGTTCGTCGATGAGGTCGAGTGTTGCACGGACTTCGTCGAAAGCTCTTTCACCTTCGAGTTCGGGAAAAACAACCCCGAAACCATTTTCCCAAAGCGCATCAGCTGATATCAGAAGTCTGTGCGTTGGCTCAAAAAAAATCAGTGAGTTTGGATCGTGGCCAGGCGCTGCGTGGATTTGCCAATTGGTCTCCCCAAACCGTATTTCAGTTCCAGGTCGAAGCGTTTGCGAAAAGGAAAACTGCGGACAAAGCTGCCCCGTGGGCTGATACGTCAGTGCAACCGGGTCCCAATCTGCAACCTGCGCGGCTTGCCCTGGCGGGATCAGGGTTTGAAGATGTGGGTAGCGAAGCTGAAGGGCTGCATTACCCCCGCAATGATCGCTGTGCAGATGCGTATTGACCAGGCAGTCCAGCGGTCTCTGGCCCAATACGCTTTCTACCAGTGTGACTGTTTGTATTGAATGCGTGCAATAGCCGCTATCCACCAGCAGGCTTTGAGCGCCGGCGGTAAAAAGAATGTTGTTCGCGGACAGCCAGCCGCGCTCGAAAACATGAACGCCCTTGGGCAGGCTCGGTGGATTCATCAAAATTTATCGATCAAGCGGGTTCAGGCGGCTGTCCGAAGTTCGCGTCGCAGGATCTTTCCGACATTTGTTTTTGGCAGATCGTCGCGAAACTCGATGTATTTGGGGCGTTTGTAGCCCGTAAAGTGCTGTCTGCAATACGCGCTCACATCATCTTCAGTCAAGGTGGGGTCATTTTTGACGATAAAAACCTTGATGGCCTCGCCCTGGCTCTGATCGGCCACGCCGATTGCCGCACATTCAACAACACCCGGGCAAAGAGAAATAATATTTTCAAGCTCATTCGGAAACACATTGAAGCCGGACACGATGATCATGTCCTTTTTGCGGTCAATGATTTTGGTGTAACCGCTCTCGTCCATGATGCCGATATCGCCGGTACGCATAAAACCATCGGCTGTAAACGCCTTGAGATTTTCTTCCGGCTGTTTGTAGTAGCCCGTCATGACCTGCGGACCCTTGATGCAAATCTCCCCAGAATTGCCAATGCCCAATGAGTTGCCCTCATCGTCCTTGATCGCGATGTCTATTCCGGGCAACGGCAAGCCGATGGTGCCGTTGAACTGTTTGTTGGTGACGGGATTGTTGGTGCCAATGGCGCATGTCTCGCTCATGCCCCAGCCTTCAATCATGGAGCTGCCGGTAACTTCGAACCAGTGTCTGGCAGTGCCCTCGGATGCAGCCATACCGCCGGCCTGCGAAACACACAAACTCGAAAAATCCACAGTCCTGAACTGCGGGTGTTGCAGCAAGGCATTAAAAAGCGTGTTGACTGCAGGCAACATGTGAAACGGCCGCTTTTTGAGTACCTCAATAAATTTACCGAAGTCACGCGGATTTGGAATCAGTGTGAGGTGTGCGCCCCAGCGCATGTTCAGCAGGCAGAGCGTCAGCGCAAAGATGTGATACAGCGGTAGCGCCGCGATGTTGTTGGTATTGCTGACATCACCAACCCGACGCAGTGCGGGTGTGAACCATTCCTCAGCCTGAAGCACCGCCGCAACGATATTGCGATGCGTCAGCACTGCACCTTTTGACAACCCGGTGGTACCCCCCGTGTATTGCAGGAAGGCAATCGAATCCAGATTGCTTCGTGCCGGCTTGAGTGCGAGACGTGACCCTTCGGCTATGGCGGTATTAAATGCAGTCACCGCCCGCCCGTCACCGAGCGGCAGCTTGTAAGCAGGGACCAGTTTGGCAAGGTGGCGTACGGCAAAGGTGATCCAGCGTCCGTACCAGAAACCAAGCAGGTCACCCATGGAGGTCATCACCACGTTCTTCACAGGCGTACGTTCAATGACCTCGGCCAGTGTGCAGGCAAAGTTTTCGAGAATAACAATTGATGTCGCGCCGGAGTCCTTGAGCTGGTGCTCCAGTTCGCGCGCCGTGTACAGCGGATTGACGTTGACGCAGGTGTAGCCTGCACGCAGTATGGCCGACATCGTTACGGCGAATTGAGGCACGTTCGGCAGCATGATGGCGACGCGCGAGCCTGGCTCCAGCCCCAGATTTTGTAGCCAGGCGCCGAGTGATGAAGACAATTCATCGAGCTGGCCGTAGGACATCCAGCGATCCATGCAGACGGAAAACGGTTTTGCGGCGTTCTTCCTGAATGACTCTTCCAGCAACTGGTTCAGGGACTGAAACTTCTCGGTATCTACCTCATGGGCGACACCCTCCGGGTAACTCTTGAGCCAATGCCTGTTCATACAAAACTCCTTCAGGGCATTGTGGAGGGCAAGCGATCAAAGAAGTATGGGGCTTGCCCTGATGCCGGGTCAGTCTGGCAAGCGCAAGTCGAGCAAATACCCCAGTTTCGTCTCGCAGGTGACAACGTCGTCGTTGAAGAGTGTTGCTATCCATTCCGTTTCGCGTTGTTCGATGAGCTTGAGGAAATCTTCCGCACCGCGCATACCTGCAAAGGCATCAAACCCTGCTTCAAGAAACGCCTGCAGTGAGCTGAGCCCCGCTGCGGCAGCCGGGTGTCGCATCATCCGGAGCAGGGTGCGCAGGCCAGGCTTGCGCGTCAGGCGATTGAGCTCCTTACCCAGCAGCAACACGACTTCGAGTTGTTGCTGCCGTGCGTTGGCATCATCGACCTTTCGCCAGCAGTCGATGTAACGTGCGTTCTCATCCAGGTCGGGCCGCGTCGACAGCGACTCCAGCCATTGCCGGGCCATCAGGTCATCCAGCTTCTCGGTGAGCGCGTGTACCTCCGCCAGCGCGGCAGCAGTATTGACGACCGCCTGCGGAAACAGTTTGGCAATGGTGTTGGCGATTCGCGCAAATTGCTGATCACGTTCTGCGTAGTCCTTGTCGCTGTACAGCTCCTGCAAGAAGAAGGCCGCAGCTGTTTTGTACCGTGCATTGGTGAGCATGTCGGCATAGGTCGCGCGAAACCGCCTTGCCTGAAAGCGCTTGATGTCTGCGCTTGCTCGCGCCAGGGTCGTGTCTGCAACATGCTGTGCACGCAACTGTGCAACGGTCTGCAAGGCCTGGTGAATGCGGTTTGCGGTAGCGTCCATACAAACCCGGAGTTTATCTAGGTATCAAGGTCTATTGAAACGCCACCACCGCGTGCGAAACTCAAGCAATGCAGAGAAGAACGCTTCTGACCCTGGGCGCCGCCGCAAGCGTCGTGCTGCTGGTGGCTGGCGGTACAGCAGCGCTCATGCAGCCGGGGTTGAAGCAGGGCGCGCTCAGCGGATCCGGCCGCGAGGTGTTTTCCGCAGTCGGTTCTGCCGTGCTCGACAAGACCTTGCCGGCTGACCATGATGCTCGCCAGATTGCGCTCAACGGTTTGCTTGCCCGTATCGATGTGCTGATCAGTGCACTGCCCCCGCACGCACAAACCGAGCTGGCCCAACTCCTGTCATTGCTGGCAAGTGCGCCTGGCCGCCGCGCACTTGCTGGCCTTGCCACTGCCTGGCCCGAGGCAAGTATTGCGGATGTCCAGGAAGCCTTGCAAGGCATGCGCCTTTCGTCGCTGGTTCTACGTCAGCAGGCTTATGCAGCACTGCATGACATCACGGCAGGTGCGTATTTCTCCGATTCGTCCAGCTGGCCGTTGCTGGGCTATCCCGGTCCTGTGAAGATCTGAAACAGCTTAAATCATGAGCCAATTGCAGGACCCCGTCCAGGACGGCATCAAACGCGGGTGGAAAGTCTATGGTGGCCCGTTGCCGACTGCTCCCGAAAACATGATTTGCGATGTTGCCATCGTTGGTACAGGTGCCGGCGCGGGCATCACGGCAGAGTTGCTGACCAAGGCAGGCCTCAAGGTCATCATGATTGAAGAGGGCCCGCTCAAGAGCAGCAGCGACTTCAACCAGAAAGAGTCCGAAGCCTATCCTTCGCTATACCAGGAAAGCGCAGCGCGCAAGACAGAAGACAAGGCCATCAATATTTTGCAGGGCCGGTGTGTGGGCGGCTCCACCACCGTCAACTGGACCAGTTCCTTCCGCACACCCGCCACCACGCTGAAATTCTGGCAGGAACGGTTTGGCCTCACCGATTACAGCGTTGAAAGCCTTGCACCATATTTCGAACAGGCTGAGCGTCGCCTCAATATCCAGCCTTGGCTGGTCGCCCCGAATGAAAACAACAATCTTCTCAAACAAGGCACTGCGAAACTGGGCATTCCCTCTGCTGTCATACCGCGCAATGTCAAGGCCTGCTGGAATCTGGGCTCATGCGGGCTGGGTTGCCCGACCAATGCCAAGCAGTCCATGCTCGTTACCACAATCCCGGCGGCACTGGACAAAGGCGCACTGCTTTTGACGGAAACCAGTGCGGAGCGGTTTGAGCTTTCCAATGGAAAAGTCACTGCGCTGATTTGCCGGCCTTTGGTATCAGGCGCGTCGCAAAAAACGCAAAAAAACATCAGGATCACAGCCAAACATTTTGTTTTGGCCGGCGGCGCCATCAACTCGCCCGCCGTGTTGCTAAGGTCGGGTGCGCCAGACCCGCATGGCCGCCTGGGCGAAAGAACATTCCTGCATCCGGTGGTGATGTCTTCCGCTGTATTCGGTCAAAAAGTCGAAGCATGGAGTGGTGCGCCCCAGTCCATCTATACCGATCATTTCCTGGAGACCCAGGCGATTGATGGCCCGATGGGCTACAAGCTTGAAGCACCCCCTTTGCATCCGGTGATCTTTGCCTCCACTGTTCCCGGTATGGGCGAGGGGCAACACGATCTCCTCAAATCCTTTCCGCACAATCACACGTTGCTCGCCTTGCTGCGCGACGGCTTTAACGAAGGCGCGCCCGGCGGCAAGGTCAAGCTGCGCGGTGATGGCTCCGCCGTACTCGATTACGCGCTGACAGACTTTGTGATGGAGGGCGGCCGCCGCGCGCTTTTGTCGATGATGGAAATCCAGTTCGCAGCCGGCGCCAAACAGGTGCTGCCGCTGCATGAAATGGCCCGTCCATATACGAACTGGAATGAAGCACGCGATGCCGTGAACGCGCTGCCGATGAAGCCCATGCTGACCAAGGTGGTCAGCGCCCATGTGATGGGCGGTTGCGGCCTGGCCGCCAGCGAGCGGCAGGGCGTGACACGTCCGGATGGGGTGCATTGGCAAATCGACAACCTGTCGGTGCATGACGGTTCGCTGTTCCCGACCAGCATTGGTGCCAACCCTCAACTTTCCGTTTATGGCGCTGTGAATCGTCTGGCTCAGGGCCTGGTGAAACGGTTGACCGGCCAGGATGTTACGCTGGCTTGATATATCGTCTTTAGCCTGCGGATCTGCTCCGGAGCTCCTTCTTCATGCTGGCCAATTTACAACGATTCATCACACTGTCCCTGATTGCTGTGGCGTTCGGCTGGCTTTTTTACTGGCGCACCAGCGCCCCCCTTGTTGCCATCGCTGGTTTTCTCGTGATCGCCCTCGGTTACACAGCCTTTCTCGCCCTGGAATTCATACTGCTGCGATTCATCAACAAGTCAGACCCCGCTCCTCAACCGACATGGCTGGAACTTTTCTCTGCATGGATCGGCGAAGTACTCACCGCCCCGCGTGTGTTCTGCTGGCGCCAGCCTTTTCGCACCCATACCGTCCCTGACAACCTGATGGCTTCGGACGCGGCGCGCGGCCAGCCCGGCGTGGTGTTTGTACACGGGTTTTTCTGCAACCGCGGGTTCTGGACGCCGTGGCTCAGGCGCCTGAAGGCCCATGGCCGGGTGTTTTCTGCAGTGAGCCTGGAGCCTGTGTTCGGCTCCATCGATGACTACGCACCGCAAATTGATGCGGCCATACGACGCGTCACTGAAGCCACGGGTGTACCCCCGCTGCTGGTGTGTCACAGCATGGGGGGGCTGGCGGCCAGGTCATGGCTCAAGACCTATCGCAGCGAAGCCCGCGTGTTTCATGTTGTCACCATTGGCACGCCGCACCGCGGCACCTGGCTGGCCCGCTTCAGCCACAGCCACAATGGCCGGCAGATGCGTCTGGCATCCGACTGGCAAACGCAGCTTGACCATGAGATGCCGGCAGATCTTCATGCCCTGTTCACCTGCTGGTATTCCAACACCGACAACATCGTCTTTCCCGCATCTACCGCAACCCTGCCGGGTGCCGACAACCGCCTTGTGCGCGGTGCGGCCCATGTGCAGATGGCCTTCCTGCCCCAGATCATGAATGAAACCCTGAAGCTGCTCTGCAAACAAACAAATTGAGACAGCAGGCCGTACATCTGACCGTACAACTTGTGTAAGCTTGCAGCTTGTGCAGAACCTACATCTCAACATGCCGCTGATAGTGCTGATGGAGGACGATGCGGCTACCCGCATGCTGGTGGCCTCAGTCCTCAAGAAAGACGGGTACGACGTCCTGTCGTCCGATAACGGGGCACAAGGGCTCTCACTCGTGCGCGAGCACAAGCCCGACCTTGTGATCAGCGACATCCAGATGCCCGTGATGGATGGCTTTGCCATGCTGCAGGCCCTTCGCGCCGACGCTGCCATTGCCGAGATTCCCGTCATCCTGCTGACTTCGCTGCAGGAGCGTGCCCACATGCGCATCGGCATGACCAGCGGTGCCGACGACTACATCACCAAGCCCTTCCGGCCGGGAGAGTTGCGAGAAGCCGCTTCAGCACAGCTCAACCGTCGCGAGATGCGGGCTGCCGCTACGGCCACTGCCGTAGATACCGCCGTGACATCGGCACTCGAGGAGCAACGGCATCAACTGGCACGGCTCTACGAAAAAAAGCTGGCGGCAGAACTGAGCGAGAAATGGCCCTCCGCAGAAGGCGACACGGCTGATGAAAAGTTTGACAGCGCAACAGTGCTGTTTGTGGATGTGCTGAACTACTCTGCCCTTGCCGAAAAGCTCACGACCGAAGAACTGAGTGACACGGTCAGGCGCTTTTATAACAATGCCGGTGATACGGTTCACCTGTTTGGCGCGCGCCATATGCAGTTTGTCGGTGAGGCACTGCTGGCGATCTTTGTTGACAGCGCGGACACCTTTTCCGTCAATCACGGCTTGCGCGCGGCGCGTGCGGCCCTGGGGCTGGTCGATGCAGGCAAGCGGGTCAGCAAATACCTTGAAAGCCAGTTCCCGCACCGGCAGCTTCCGCCGTTCGCGGTGAGTGTGGCCCTGCACAGTGGGCCCGTCACCCTGGCCAAGCTCGAGGACCCGCTGCACGGAGAGACCCGGGTCCTGCCCGTGGGCGATGCAGTGAACTTGACCCTGCTGCTGCAAAAGCAGGCCTCAAACATGAACTGGACGGTGATTGCCAGCGTTCCCATGCTCCGGGGCATCACCGGCGCAGTTAAAACCGGCGGCCGCTCACTTGTCAACCTGCCGGGCCGCAGTGCGCCCATGGATTCGGCAGAACTCCTGTCGCTTGCCACCTGAGCTTGCCGTAAAACTTCTACCGCCATGAATCAGCCGTCTCCCCTGCGTCGCCGGCCTTCGTTTTCACTTCGCAGCCTTCTGGTCATCAGCCTGCTGCTGTTTGCGCTGCTGCCTGCAGCTGTGGTGACCTGGCTGCTGGCAAGGGGGAGCACGCAGTCTGTCGGCGAGCTCGCCAACCAGGTCATGGGCAGTGTGGCCCTCAGGGTGCAAACCGAAACCGAAAACCACCTGCAGCAGGCCCATGTCATCATCAATGGGCTTTTTCCGCCCACACTCAATGCACAGCAGACCCGGCAGGCCAGGAGCTGGCTTCAAAAACCGGAGCTGTTTGAACCCATGGCGTTCGCGCTGACCCGCCAGGCCCCGGCCGTGCCTTTTTTGTACATGGCCAACGCCAGGGGTGATTTTTTCGGTGTCGAGCAGACTGCGCGTGGTGCCGAGGTCAGTGTGCGCCAGGTCGGTGGCGGCGCCGTCAATCCCCGCAAGTTCTTCCTCGCCGGCTATCCCGGCGACCGGACCGTGCCATTGCCGGATGAACCCGGCAGCTACGAACCCCGCACGCGCGGCTGGTACGAGACGGCCCTGCGCGCCGGTGGCCGGGTGTTTTCGCCGGTCACTGTCTCTGCCGTGCAAAAGCAGCTGGTGATCACGCTGTCACAGCCGATTTACGACGATTTTTCAGGCGCAGCCGGTGTATTTGCTGCCGACCTGCGGTTGCAGCGCCTGGCTGATTTTCTGCGTACCCAGCGCATCAGCTCGCACGGTGCTGCCTATCTTGTCGATGAGCGCGGCCTGCTGGTGGCAACGTCTGCCGGCGATGCGCTTTACAAGGAGCAGGCGGGCACTCTGGAGCGTGTGCGGCCTGACGACAGCCGCAACGCGGTGATCCGCACAAGTTATTCGGCCCTTCGCGAAAGCCTGCGCAAAAAGTCATCAGATGCGGTGATGGCCGAAGGCTTTGTAGACCGATCCGTATCGCTCGACCGCCTGCCCATGGACGGTGATGCGCTGATTGCCGTGCGCAGGCCGTTTGGTGATGAACTCGGCCTGCGCTGGACGCTGGTGGTGGCAGCACCCGAGAGCGACTTTACGGCGGCCACGCACCGTGCATTGCTGTTTTCGCTGGGTGTGATTGCGGCTGTGCTGTTGCTGGGCGGGCTTCTGGCATTGTTTGTGGCGCATCGCCTGGGCCGCCGGCTGGAACTGCTGGGCCAGGCCGCCCAACGCATGGGTGTCGGGGATGTGCCTGAAATCGACAAGACCACTTACATCAGCGAAGTGCGTGATCTTTCGCTGGTGCTGCATGACAGCGCCGAGCAACTCGAAAGTTATCGCCGTGAAGTGCGCGCCAAGACCCAGGCGATTGAAGAGGCCAACGAGCAGCTGGAAGCGCGGGTTGCCAGGCGGACCGAGCAGCTGGAGGCGTCCCGGGAAGAAGCATTGCAGGCCGCCCGGGCCAAAGCCGCATTCCTGGCCACCATGAGCCATGAAATCCGTACGCCGCTCAATGGCGTGCTCGGCATGAGCACGCTGCTGGCTGAAACCCGCCTTGACGAAGAGCAGACCGATTACCTGCAGACCATTCGCCTGTCGAGCGACCAGCTTCTGGGTGTCATCAACGACATCCTCGATTTCTCAAAGATCGAATCGGGCAAGCTTGACCTGGAGTCCGAACCGCTGAGTCCGCGTGGCGCCGTTGAGGAAGCCTGCGACATTGCCGCTTCGCGCGCCCGTGAAAAAGGCCTGGAGCTCATCATCGATGTGGCCGAAGCATCTGCCAATGGCCAGCAGGCTGTGCCCGATGCCGTGCTCGGCGACATCACGCGCCTGCGCCAGGTGCTGATCAACCTGATCAACAACGCCATCAAGTTCACCGAAAAGGGGGAGGTGTCCGTCCATGTCCGCAGGCTGGAGGCAGGCGCGAAGCCTGGCTTTGCCATGCTTGAATTCCGCGTCAACGACACCGGCATCGGTATTCCGGCCGACCGCCTGGGCGCGCTGTTTGAAGCCTTTGTGCAGGTTGACACCTCCACCACGCGCAAGTACGGCGGCACCGGCCTGGGGCTGGCAATCTGCAAACGCCTGGTCGAACTGATGGGCGGCCAGATTGGCGTCGACAGCGTGCAGGGCAAAGGCTCTTCTTTCTGGTTCACCATTGAGGCGCCGGTGGCAGAGCTTCCCGCCATGCTGGGTGCGGTGGACGCCACCATGCTGCAGGGCCGTCACGCACTGGTGGTGGATGACCATGAAACCAACATCCGCGTCCTGACGCGCCAGCTGGAGCTGTGGGGCATGCGCGTGAGCGGCGCTGAATCAGGTGAAAAAGCGTTGCAGCAGATGGCGCTGGCACAGGGTGAGGGTCGCCTGCCCGATGTCGTGATCACCGACATGCACATGCCCGAGATGGACGGCGTGAGCCTGGCGCAAGGCATCAAGGCCAAACCCGCATGGGCAAAAATTCCGCTGGTGCTGCTCACCTCCGGTTTCATGCCGCCTGGCCATGAGGCGGCCCAGCTTTTTGCCGCGCGCCTGCTCAAGCCGACACGGCAGAAGCAGCTTTTTGACACCGTGGCGCGCTGCATTGCCACGCAGGGCGGCGTCAAGCCCGAGTCCGCTGGTGCCGTGGCTGCGGATGAGTCGGCAACCATTAAAAACACCGTGCTGGTGGTGGATGACAATGCCGTCAACCTGAAGGTGGCCTGTGCGATGTTGCAGCGGCTGGGCTATCCGTGGGAAACCGCGCTGGACGGCCAGGAGGCGCTCGAAGCCGTCGCCAGGGCGCACGCAGCCGGCAAGCAGTTCGGCACCATCCTGATGGATGTGAACATGCCGCGCATGAACGGCCTGCAGGCCACGCAGGAGATCCATGCCTTGCTGGGCAAGTCATCGCCGTCGGTGATCGGCCTGACGGCAGGTGCGTCATCAGAAGACCGCGCCCGCTGCATGGAAGCGGGCATGAACGACTACCTGACCAAACCGCTTTACGTGGCGGCGCTCACCCAGTCGCTGGAGCGCTGGGTCGACAAGCCGGGCGTGGGCGGGACAGCCACCGCCATTGAACCCGGGATGAAGGCCGATGAGGCTGCGTTCACTGAAGAACCTGCGCTCATGGATTTTGAAAGACTGGCCCAGTTCAGGGAGTTCGACGACGACGAACTGACCATGACACGCGAGGTGATTGCGCTCTTCAGGACAGATGCCGCGGCCAAGCTCGATGCCATTGGCGATGCGATCAGGGCCGGCGATGCCCAGGCGTTGTCATGGGCCAGCCACGCCATGGTGGGTGCTGCCGGCAATGTGGGTGCGTTGGCGATGCAGTCGGTGGCCATGGGGCTGGAGGCGCATGCCAAGGCGGGCGTTGTGCCGGTCAATGCAGCGCAGGCGCTGGATCGGCTGCGTGTTTACTGGGACAAGACGCGGGATGTGATCGACAACTGGCTTTGAGTTTTCAGGCTCTCGCGTCTTCGGGCAGCGAGGCGTTGGCGGCCAGCTCTTCCATGCTGCGAAGCTGCTCATACAGCGGCGTGAAGTCCGGCGCCGTCATGTCAAACAGCTGCTGGAAGCTGTCAATCGCAAAGTAGGTCTGCTGGTAGCTGTCGATCTTGTAGCGCGTGCGCATGGCGCGCAGCACGTCGAGCATGATGCGCTGCGGCTCCGCGCTTTTGACGGCGTAAGCCAGCTCGCCGGCCGAACTCAAAATGCCTGCGCCGTAAGCCCTGATGTTGCCGCGCTGGCGCATCAGCCCGAACTCAATCGTGTACCAGTACAGGCGCGACAGCTGCTCGCAGGCGCCCAGCCGGTGGGCCTTCAACCCGCCCGCGCCATAGGCCTGCATGTGGTCGGCAAACACCGGGTCAAACAGAAGCGGTACGTGGCCGAACAGGTCGTGAAAGATGTCCGGCTCGACGATGTAGTCGAACTCTTCCGGTTTGCGTATCCAGTCCGTCACCGGAAACTTGCGGTTGGCCAGCAGCGTGAAAAACGGCACCTCGGGAATCAGCCCGGGCACCGCCACCACTTCCCAGCCCGTCGCCTTGAACAACTTGTCGTTGATGTCTTCAAAATGCGGAATCCGCTCGGATACACCCAGGGATGGCAAGGCCGCGATGAACTCGTCGCACGCCAGGCCGGGCAGCAGCGCTGACTGGCGTTTGTACAGACGGCTGTAGGTTTTGTGGTCTGCAGCCGTGTAGGCGGCGTAGTTTTGCGGGCAGGTGTAGTCGGCGTTGACAGTGCCGCTGCGGTCGTAGTCACCGCGCGGCGGGCGATCACTCGCGCCGTACGTAGTGGCCCCCACGCTTGTCACTTCGTGGACTGCGCTGCCCCCCGAGGGGGTCGTCGCTTGCTCGGGGCGGCCCTTCGCTGCGCGGTCGGTCGATTCGCTCATGCCTTCTCCAGCACACCGCGCCGCATCTGATCCAGCTCGATGCTTTCAAACAGCGCCTTGAAGTTGCCTTCGCCAAAACCGTCATCGCCCTTGCGCTGGATGAACTCAAAAAAGATCGGCCCCAGCTGGTTCTCGCTGAAGATCTGCAGCAGCAGCGCGCCCTTCTTGCCGTCGACCAGCACCTTGCGTTTTCGCAGCGCGGCCACGTCTTCACCGTGGCCTGGAATGCGTTTGTCGACCAGCTCGTAATAGGTGTCCAGGGTGTCCAGCAGCTTCACGCTGTTGGCGCGCAACTGGTCCACCGTTTTCAGCAAATCATTGCTGCCCATGGCGATGTGCTGTATGCCTTCGCCGTGGTATTTGTCCAGGTACTCCTGGATCTGGCCGGCCTTTTCATTGCCCTCTTCATTGATGGGAATGCGGATCTTGCCGCAGGGGCTGGTCATGGCCTTGCTTTTGACGCCGGTGACCTGGCCTTCGATGTCGAAGTAGCGGATCTCGCGGAAATTGAACAGCCGCTCGTAAAAACCGGCCCACTCGTCCATGCGGCCGCGGTGCACGTTGTGCGTGAGGTGGTCGATGTAGGTCAGGCCGTTGCCGACGGGGTTCAGGTCACCCGCCGTCACGCCCGGCAGGGGCTTGAAGTCAACATCGTAAAAACCGATGTTGCCGATGTCGCCGGGCTGCGCGCCGTTCTTGCCGCGCCACTGGTCAATGAAATAAATGATGGAGTCGCCAATCCCCTTGATGGCCGGGATGTTCAACTCGCCCGGGCCCGCCGTGTCGGCATAACCCCAGGCGCCGAGCGAGATGGCCCGCTCGTAGGCCGCCTTGGCGTCCTGTACACGAAACGCAATCGCGCAGACGCTGGGGCCGTGCTGGCGCGCAAAGCGCTGGGCAAATGAATCAGGTTCGGCGTTGATGATGAAGTTGATGCCGCCCTGGCGGTACAGCGTCACGTCCTTGTGGCGGTGCCGGGCAATCGGCGTGAAGCCCATCTGCTTGAAGACCTCGCCCATGGCTTTGGGGTCAGGCGCGGCGTATTCAATGAATTCAAAACCGGCGGTGCCCATGGGGTTGTCCCAGGCCTGGCCGGTTTTAAATGAGAGGGATTCAGGTGCGTTCATGACAGTCTCCAAAAGGTGTTTATAGACTTTAGATGTGGCCCCTGTCAGTTTTTCTGCATATTCACGCGTTTTCTTGGTTCATATGCAGGAATCCTGCAAAATAAAGCATATGGAAACACTCGACAAGCTAGATCGGCAAATTTTGCGCAGTTTACAGGCTGATGGCCGAGCGACATATGACCAGCTGGCCGAGCAGGTCAGTCTGTCGCCCAGCGCTGTGCTGCGCCGCGTCAAGCGGCTGGAGGAAAGCGGCGTGATCGACCGCTACGTCGCCCTGGTCAAGCCTGAAAAGGTCGGTCTTGCGCTGACGGCCTATCTCAGTGTGAGGTTAGAAAAGCACACCGAAAGCCATAAACGCAACCCCATGGACCTTTTTCGCGCCAGCGTGCAGGCCTGGCCCGAGGTGGTGGAGTGCGCGGCGCTGACCGGCGAGATGGATTATTTCCTGCGCGTGGTTGTGGAAGACATGGCGCACTACAGCCGCTTTGTGATGGACACGCTGCTCAAACACCCCAGCGTGCAGGACTGCAAGACCAGTTTTGTGCTGGACCGGGTCAAGGCGACGACGGCTGTGCCTGTCTGAGATACTTGTTTGAGGTTATTTTGCCGTATACGTTAAAAATTTAACGTAGATGTTAGAAATCAGCTGTTCTCGTATTTTGGGTTGCTCAAAAACACCTGAAAAAGGCAAAAAAGTCGTCAAAAATGCCATTTTTGAGGGTAAAAAAGAGCGCGGGACCAATAGATACGGGCGTTAGTAGCTACAAAAATAATAGCAAATTTGTGGCGGGCCGGGCATTGATTGCACGCGACAGGCAACCGATTTAGGCTCACCTCCCGATTCCGGTGCCAACCAGGCGCCTCCCGGAAGCTGATAAAGCCGGGTTTTGCTATGCTTTTTGTAGCTACGAGGCATTGACTGATATGAGCTTCAAGCCTGAGAATGTGATGAGCGCCTAACCCGGCCGTCCTGGCGGGTCAAAAAGGCCTTGGCTGGAAAATCCTAGGGATAACCCTTATATTCGACGCATGGTCAAACCCGGTGCATTTCTCAAAGCCTCCTTCCACGCGAGCAGGGCGTTTTTCCGTCCGCCTGTGGAGACGCTTGAGCGCGAGCGCAAGTTGCGCCCACGCGGCAGCCTTGAGGCTGCGGTGATCGTCCCCATCCGCTCGATTGGCCCCAGCCACGGTGAGCGCATCGCCACCCACCTGCTGTCGCTTGATGCGCATGACCGCTACCTGCGTTTTGGCTACGCCGCCAACGACGAGCAGATTCGCCGTTATGTCAGCGGGCTGGATTTCGAGCGTGACGAAATTTTTGGCATCTACAACCGCCGGCTTCAGCTGATCGCCATGGCGCACCTGGCTTTTTCAACCGATCCCAACCTCAAAAGCTGCGCCGAGTTCGGCGTGTCGGTGCTGGCCCGCGCCCGCGGCCGGCGCTATGGCGCACGCCTGTTCGACCGCGCCGTGATGCATGCGCGCAATGAGGGCGTCGACATGATGTTCATCCATGCGCTCAGTGAAAACACGGCCATGCTCAACATCGCCCGCAAGGCCGGCGCCACCATCGAGCGCGACGGCTCGGAGAGCGAGGCCTACCTCAAGCTGCCGCCGGCCGACCTTGATTCGCGCATGACTGAAATGGTCGAAGAGCAGATTGCCCAGACCGACTACCGCCTCAAGGTGCAGGCCAAGCAGTTCTGGGACTTGCTGTCGATGGTGCAAGAGGTGAGGCGCGGTGTGCGTGATTCGCGCGAACACTCGAGTCCCTGAATTCAGGCGCCCGCGCTGGATGCGCAGCGGTCTTCGCCGCTGTCATCTCAAGCCACTACACTAGCCTTTCCCTAACTACCGAACACCGCCCGTGTCCGATATTCCCCCCAGTAGGTCTTCAAAGCATGAAGACAAGCGCGGCTTCCTGCAGAAGCTGGCTGAAATGCTCCACCCCGGTCCGGACTCGAAAGACGAACTGATCGAAACCCTGGTGGAAGCCCAGGACAACGAAGTCATAGGCGCCCAGAGCCGCGAGATGCTTGAAGGCGTCATCCGCATGGCCGACATGACGGCCGGCGACGTGATGGTGGCAGCCCCGCGCATGGACCTTGTCAACATCGACGCGCCGTTTGACGAATTGCTGCACCTCGTCATCGATACCGCCCATTCGCGTTTCCCCGTCTACGAAGGCGAAAAGGAAAACATCCTCGGCATCCTCATGGCCAAGGATCTGCTCAAGCTGCAGCGCGCACCTGAACTCAACATCAAGGCTTTGCTGCGCCCGGCTGTGTTTGTGCCCGAGAGCAAGGGGCTGAACGACCTGCTGCGTGAATTCCGCGGCAACCGCAACCACCTGGCCATCGTCATCGACGAGTTTGGCCGCGTGGCGGGCCTCATCACGATCGAAGACGTGCTGGAGCAGATCGTTGGCGAGATTGAAGACGAGTTCGATATCGCTGAAGACGAAGGCGACATCTTCGGGCTGTCCGATCGCACGTACCGCGTCAGCGGCGACACGTCGATCGCCCGCGTCAGCGAGGCGTTTGGCGTCAGCCTGATAGACAGCGACTTCGACACCATAGGCGGCCTGGTCGCGCACGAAATGGGCCATGTGCCCAAGCGCGGCGAGCACTATGCGCTGTCCGGCCTGCAATTCACCGTGCTGCACACCAAGGGCGGCGCGGTGCGCTGGTTCAAGGTCTCGCCGGTCGCTGCGGCTTGAGCACTGGCGACCGCAGCGTGGCAGGTGATGCAGGCAACAGCATGGCGGGCCAGTTCTCGGTAAGGCCCACCCTGCCTGCATTGCTAGAGCACGCTTCCCAGCCCAAGCCGCGCAGCCGGGCTTCTTTCCTCCAGATGGCCGTGGTGCTTCTCGCGGGCTGTGCGCATGCGATCAGCATTGCCTGGCCTTTCTCCTTAGGATTGATACAGGGCCAACCGGTCTGGTGGCTGCAGATGCTGGCAATGGCCGTCCTGGCGCTTTACCTCGACAACTGCCGGACCTGGAAGCGTGGCGCTTTTCTGGGCTGGCTGTTTGCGACCGCGCTGCAGTGCGCAACCTGGTGGTGGCTGTTTATTTCCCTGCACACTTATGGCGGTCTCGCATCGCCGCTGGCAGTGATCGCCATCGTGGGGCTGGCGGCTTTTCTGGCCCTCTACTACGCAGCGGTATGCGGCGTGTTCGTGGCGATCGCGCCGGCCCACCGCGCACAACGCGCGCTGGTGTTTGCAGCGTTGTGGCTGCTGGCCGAGTTGGGGCGTGTCGAGTTTTTCACCGGTTTCCCCTGGGGCGAGGGCGGTTATGCCCATCTTGACGGGCCGTTTGCAAATCTGGTCAAACTGGTCGGTGTACATGGCCTGACTTTCGGCGCCGCTCTGGCCGCGGCCGCTGTTGCAGGGCTGCTCCTGAGGCCTCGCCTGTTCAATGCCGGCGTGGTCATGGCGGGGTTGCTGATCGCTGCAATCTTGAGCTTTGTCCTTCGTATCGCGCCAGACGCCGCTTCCAGCTTCACCTCGGCCTATCCAGTCCCCGCATCAGGCAACAAGCCCTTCACCGTCACCCTGCTTCAGGGCAATATCCCGCAGGACGAAAAATTCCAGGGCGGCAAGGGCATTCCCGATGCGCTCAACTGGTATGGCAACCAGTTGCTGGCGGCGACAAGCTCGCTCGTCGTCACACCCGAAACCGCGATTCCGCTGTTGCCTGCGCATCTGCCGCCCAACTACCTCGACACCCTGTTCGCCCGGTTCGTCAAACCGCCAGCCGGCGCACCGGCAACAGCAGCCCTCATCGGCATTCCGCTGGGCAACAGCCAGGTCGGCTACAGCAACTCGGCCATTGCGCTTAAACCACAAACAGTCGAAAGCCCGGACCTGGCTGCCGGTGTTTACCGTTACAACAAACATCACCTTGTGCCGTTTGGCGAGTTTGTGCATCCGCTTTTTAAATGGTTTCTGGCCATCGTTGATATTCCGCTGGCAGATTTCAACAGCGGCGCGGTCCGCCAGCCCTCGTTTGACTGGCAGGGCCAGCGCCTGGCCCCCAACATTTGTTATGAAGATCTGTTCGGCGAAGAGCTCGCCGCCCGTTTTCGCGATCCGGCATCCAGCCCGACGATTTTTGTGAACATCAGCAATATCGCGTGGTTTGGCAACACCATTGCCATTGACCAGCACCTCAACATCTCACGCATGCGGGCGCTGGAGTTCGAGCGCCCCATGCTGCGCGCCACCAACACAGGCGCCACCGCCGTGATTGACTACACAGGGCAGGTCACCCACCTGCTGCCGCGCCATACCCGTGGCGCGCTGGTCGCGGAGGTCGCGGGTCGCAGCGGCACCACACCTTACGCGTGGTGGGCTTCCCGGCTGGGCCTGTGGCCCTGGTGGGCGCTGATTGTGCTGGTGCTCGCTGTCACGCTTGCGCTGCGCCCCGGTCGCCGCAAAGCCTGAGCTGGCGATTTGCCCCCATGTCGCCCGCTTTGCCCCGTAAAATCAGGGGTTTCGCGGTGTGGCAGATCGCTCTGCCCTGAAGCCACCGCAGCACTCACGCGCGACCTTTAAAACCTTATGCTCACTTTCCAGCAAATCATCCTGAAGCTGCAGTCCTACTGGGCTGACCAGGGCTGCGCGCTTTTGCAGCCCTACGACATGGAGGTCGGCGCCGGCACGTCCCACACCGCCACCTTCCTGCGCGCCCTCGGCCCCGAGCCCTGGAAGGCTGCCTACGTTCAGCCCAGCCGCCGCCCCAAGGATGGCCGTTATGGCGAAAACCCGAACCGCCTGCAGCACTACTACCAGTATCAGGTCGTGCTCAAGCCCGCACCGGCCAACATTCTTGAGCTGTACCTCGGTTCGCTTGAAGCACTCGGGTTTGACCTGAAGAAAAACGACATCCGTTTTGTGGAAGACGACTGGGAAAACCCGACGCTGGGCGCCTGGGGCCTGGGCTGGGAAGTCTGGCTCAATGGCATGGAAGTCACCCAGTTCACCTACTTCCAGCAGGTCGGCGGCATTGACTGCAAACCGATTACCGGCGAGATCACCTACGGCCTTGAGCGCCTGGCCATGTACTTGCAGGGTGTCGACAACGTTTACAACCTGACGTGGACGGAGGGCCTGAGCTATGGTGACGTCTACAAACAAAATGAGGTCGAGCAGTCGACCTATAACTTCGAGCACAGCGACGCCGACTTCCTGTTTACCGCTTTCACCGCACATGAGAAGCAGGCCAAACACCTGATTGAGGCGCAACTCGCGCTGCCGGCCTATGAGCAGGTATTGAAAGCCGCGCACAGCTTTAACCTGCTGGACGCACGCGGTGCAATTTCAGTGACGGAACGCGCCGCTTACATCGGCCGCATCCGCAACCTCGCGCGGGCTGTTGCGCAAAGTTATTTTGAAAGCCGCGAGCGCCTGGGTTTCCCGATGGCGCCGCGCGAATGGGTCGAACAGATGACTCCGACGACCAGGAAGGCTGCATAAGAGATGACGACGAAGAACCTTCTGGTCGAGCTGTTTGCTGAAGAGCTGCCACCCAAGGCGCTCAAAAAACTGGGTGATGCATTTGCCGGTGTGCTGCTGGAGCAATTGAAGGCACAAGGCCTGGCCGGCGCAGATTCTGTGCTGACGCCCTTTGCATCACCGCGCCGCCTGGCCGCGCACATCACCGCTGTTGCTGCGCAGGCGGCCGACAAGGCCGTTTCGCAAAAGCTGATGCCGGTCGCGGTAGGCCTGGATGCATCGGGCAATGCCACGCCCGCGCTGCTGAAAAAACTTCAGGCGCTTGGCGCTGATGCATCGGCTGTCGCTGGTTTGAAACGCGCCCCCGATGGCAAGGCAGATGCCCTGTTTTATGACAGCAACGTCAAGGGCGCGACGCTGGTTGATGGCCTGCAAAAAGCCGTGCTCGAAGCGATCGCCAAATTGCCGATTCCCAAAGTCATGACCTACCAGCTGGCCGATGGCTGGACTGATGTGAAGTTTGTGCGCCCTGTCCATCGCCTGACGGCATTGCATGGTTCAACCGTCGTGGCGATCAAGGCGCTGGGGCTTGAAGCCGGCAACATGACCGAAGGCCATCGGTTTGAGTCGGACGTGAAAGCCTTTGCGGTCCGTGATGCCGACAGTTATGAAGGGCAACTGCTGGAGCAGGGCAAGGTCATCGCCAGCTACGCCGCGCGCAAGGCCGAGATCGCCAGGCAACTGGCCGCTGCGGCCGCCAAAGTCGGTGGTGGGGCGAAAGCCATTGAAGACGACGCGCTGCTTGACGAGGTGACCGCGCTGGTCGAGCGCCCGAATGTCCTGGTCTGCGAGTTTGAAAAAGAATTCCTCGATGTGCCGCAGGAGTGCCTCATCCTCACGATGAAGGCCAATCAGAAGTACTTTCCGCTGCTTGAGGCGTCCAGCAAGTTGACCAACAGATTTTTGGTGGTCAGCAACATCAATCCAGCAGACGCAAGTGCGGTGATTGGTGGCAACGAGCGTGTGGTGCGCCCACGCCTGGCCGACGCCAAGTTTTTCTACGACCAGGACCGCAAGAAGACGTTGGCATCGCGTGTTGAGGGGCTGGACAGGGTGGTGTATCACAACAAGCTGGGCACGCAGGGCGAGCGGGTCGAGCGTGTGCGGGCGATTGCCAAAGCGATTGGCCGGCAACTCGGTGGTGACGCGCTGGCACAGAAAGCCGATCAGGCTGCACAGCTTGCCAAGACTGACCTCGTCACCGAAATGGTGGGTGAGTTCCCCGAGTTGCAGGGCATCATGGGCCGCTACTACGCGCTCAACGATGGTCTGCCTGCCGATGTGGCCGATGCTATTGAAGATCATTACAAGCCGCGTTTTGCAGGCGATGAGCTGCCGCGCAATGATGTGGGCATGGTGGTTGCGCTGGCCGACAAGCTCGAAACGCTTGTGGGCATGTTCGGCATAGGCAACCTTCCCACCGGCGACAAGGACCCGTTTGCCTTGCGCCGTCATGCGCTGGGTGTGATCCGCATGCTGGTTGAAAAAGATCTGCCCTTGAGCGTTTCTGAATTGATCGCCGGTGCGCAGCCGGTATTTGGCGACAGGATTCAGGACGCGTCGACGGCGCTGACCGATTTTGTCTATGACCGCTTTGCCGGCTCGCTGCGCGAGCAGGGCTACAGCGCCCAGGAAGTTGAAGCGGTACTGGCGCTCAAGCCGCCCCGTCTGGGCGATGTGGCCAAGCGCCTGGCGGCGGTGCGTGCCTTCGCGGCCCTGTCTGAAGCGCCAGCGCTTGCCGCCGCCAATAAACGCATCCGCAACATCCTTAAAAAGACAGAGGCCGTTGATGCCCACGTCAGTGAAGTGTTGTTGATCGAGCCGGCTGAAATCGCGCTCTATGCTGCGATGAAAGACGTTGCCGCCGGGGCTGATTCGCAGTTTGAAGCCGGTGACTACACCGCATCGCTTCAAACGCTTGCGGCCCTGCGAGCGCCTGTAGATGCTTTTTTTGAAGGCGTCATGGTCAATGCAGAACAGCTTGACCTGCGTTTGAACCGTTTGGGATTGCTTGCAAGCCTGCACAACGCCATGAACCGCGTGGCAGACCTTTCAAAACTCGCCGCCTGATCAGAGCACCCCATGAAACTCGTCATCCTCGACCGCGACGGCACCATCAACAGCGACAGTGACGACTTCGTCAAGACGCCTGATGAATGGATGCCGCTGCCCGGTTCGCTGGAGGCGATTGCCCGCCTTAACCACGCCGGCTGGCATGTGGTGATTGCCTCCAATCAGTCGGGGTTGGGCCGCGGGCTGTTTGATGTTGCCTCGCTCAATGCCATGCATGCCAAGATGCACAAGATGCTGTCGGCCGTTGGCGGCCGCATTGATGCGGTGTTTTATTGCCCGCACAGCCCCGAAGAAAGCTGTAACTGCCGCAAGCCATTGCCTGGCTTGTTCGAGCAGATTGGCATGCGTTTCGGCGTGCCGCTCAAGGGTGTGCCGACCGCTGGCGATTCGCTGCGTGACCTGCAGGCCGGGGCGGCAGCGGGTTGTGAGCCGCATCTCATATTGACGGGCAAGTCGGCACAGTACCGAAATGGCGGCCAACCCGATGGCCTTCCCGACGGTACGCGCATACACGCCGACCTGGGCGCGTTTGTCGATTTCATCCTGGAGCGCAGCGTCCAGCCATTGCAGGTGGCCCTCTGAGCGAACGCTGCGTTGCCATCTCACTGCTTTTTTCCTGAAAAGAACACATGCCCCTGATTCGCTCAATCCTTCATATGCTCTGGATGGTCATCACGGTCATTCCCTGGGCGCTGGCCGTGCTCGTGTTTTCACTGGTCGGCAGCAGCACCCAGGTTTACTGGATGTGCGCCGGCTGGCTGCGCCTGGCGGTAACCGGTGGCACAGTCATCCTGGGCATCCGGAACCGGGTCACCGGTATGGAGAACCTGCCGACCGAAGAGTTGGGCGCCTGTGTACTGCTGGTCAAGCACCAGAGCACCTGGGAGACTTTTTCGATGGTGACGCTGATGCCTCACCCGCTGGCTTTTGTGTTCAAAAAAGAGTTGCTGTACGTGCCGTTTTTCGGTTGGGCCATGGGCCGCATGGACATGATCCACATCGACCGCAGCCAGCGTGCGCAGGCTTTCAGCAAGGTGGTGGCGCAGGGCAAGCGACTGATGGCGCAAGGCACATGGGTCATCATGTTCCCGGAAGGCACGCGCATTCCGCGCGGTCAAAAAGGTGTTTATAAAAGCGGCGGTACACGCCTGGCGATTGAAACCGGCGCACCCGTCATCCCCGTTGCCGTGACCTCCGCCAAATGCTGGCCGCGCAAGGCTTTCATCAAACGCCCGGGCATCGTCGACATCTCCATCGGCAAGCCGATTCCCAGCGCTGGTCGCCAGCCTGACGAATTGATGCGTGAAGTCGAGGCCTGGATAGAAGCCGAGATGCACCGGCTGGACCCCGAGGCTTATGCAACCCCTGCAACGGTCACCGCAGGCTAAACTTCGATGATGCAAAGGCTGCTCCAGTTCACGCTTGATCTCTTTGAGGCAGCACCTGAACTGCCAGCCGCACAGCCCCCGGCAAAGCCAAGAAGCGGCAAAAAAAACACGGTACCGGCGATACCGGCGTTTGAAAAGACTGCACTGCCGCCTGCAGGGTTCGTTGGCCCGGACCTTCCTTCGCAAACCATTCAGCAGGCACTGGCGCCCGCGACATTCCGTCACCCACGCGCCACGCGTGAGACCCTGCTGGGCGGCATCGCCGTGGGGTATGCGTTCAGGCGTGGCAAGCGCCGCACCATCGGGTTTTCTGTTGGCGCCGAAGGCCTGACGGTGAGTGCGCCCAAATGGGTGCCCCTGTATGAGATCGACAAGGCTGTGCTTGAAAAGTCTGCCTGGATCCTGACCAAGCTGCAGGAGACCCGGGCCCGCCATGATCGCCTGGAGTCCGCCCGCATCGAGTGGAAGGACGGCACCACGTTGCCGTTCCTTGGCGATCAGGTCATCGTGGTGCTGGATCCGCGCCATGCATTTGGCGGTGTGGGCGCGGAGCTCAAAAGCAGCGAAGCCGACACCCTGCCCGGCGTGACTCACCTGACATTGCACGTGGGTCTTCCGCACAGTGCCTCGCCAGAGCAGATCCGCGATGCGGTGCAGGCCTGGCTGATGCGGCAGGCCAAGCGTATCTTTACAGAGCGGCTGGATCATTTCGCACCAACCCTGAATGTTCAGTGGCGCAAGCTCAGTCTTTCAAGCGCTGGGACGCGCTGGGGCAGTGCCAGTGCCGACGGATCCATCCGCCTGAACTGGCGCTTGATTCATTTCCGGCAGTCCGTCATTGACTACGTCGTGGTGCATGAACTCAGCCACCTGCGGGTCATGGACCACAGCCCGCGCTTTTGGGATACGGTGCGCGCAGTGGTGCCCGATTACGCCGAGCTTCGCGGCCAGCTCAAGGACGACGCGATTCCCCGCTGGTAGCGCCAGCGTGATGCCGCCCCTTCATTGCTGTAACTCCCGCGTGCGAATGGCCTTTTGTTTGTAATATGATGAAATTGAGGATTCGTCAATTAAACTGATAGCTGCATGCGCGGAGCATTTTCATGAAAAACAAGCTGATACTCGTCGTTGAAGACAATCCGGATCATCTTGAGCTGACGGTGCTGACGCTTGAAGAGCAGGGCGTTGACGCAGAAATCGTGGTGGCGCGTGATGGTGCCCAGGCACTTGATTTCCTGATGGGCCAGGGTGCCCACGCCGGCCGTGACACGCAGATTCAACCCTCTTTTGTACTCCTGGACATGAAGCTGCCCAAACTCTCGGGCCTTGATGTGCTGCGTAGCGTGCGCGCAGATCCGCTCACGGCCATGGTGCCTGTGGTGATGTTGACCTCTTCCAGTGAACAGTCCGACATCAAGGCCTGTTACCTTGCAGGCGCGAACAGTTTTATCCGCAAGCCGGTTGATTTTGGTGAGTTCACAAAAAAACTCGATTGCCTGCAGGCCTACTGGCTGGGCGTGAACGAAGCCGCACCCGGTTGATGTTCCCTTCGGGCGCGGCCACGCCCGGCCATTTCAAGCCTGTTACAGAGGAGGGGTGCGATGAAGTCTGAAATCACGTTGCGCACCCGCCTGGTCACACTGGTGGTTGCCGCCATCGTTCCGCTGTTCGGGCTGTCCCTGATCGGGGCTGTGCTGACCGCGACCGATGCCGTCACCCAGACAACCAGAAACCTCGAGTTCTCGGCTTCCCTGGTCGCTGCCAACCAGCAGCGTGTTGCAGATTCCGTGCGGCAGGTGCTGGTGGCCATCTCGCACGTCCCCGAAATGGTCGAAGGCAGGGAACCCGCCTGTCAACGTTACTTCAAGTCCCTGACCGCGGAATTGATGGTCTACGCGAA
This sequence comes from Pseudomonadota bacterium, assembly GCA_040390295.1. Taxonomy (GTDB): domain Bacteria; phylum Pseudomonadota; class Gammaproteobacteria; order Burkholderiales; family Burkholderiaceae_C; genus Polaromonas. The sequence continues at coordinate 13,602 of JAZJYR010000050.1, read as the reverse complement.
TGTGGGCGTCATCGGCACCGACGGGTATGTCCGGTGCCACAGTGTGCCCAACAATCCCCAGGCGTTTGCCGGTGACCGTCCGTATTTCCAGGCAGCAATGAAAAGCCGGAACTTTGTGGCTGGTGGTTTTCTGCTCGGCCGCATCAGCGGCAAGCCCATCATGACTTTTGCGCTGCCGGTAAAAAATGCCGATGGTGACGTCACTGCGGTTGCATTTGCGGCCATGTATTTGTCGGAGATCGCCAGGGCCATATCCGCCAGTTCGGTGCCGGCAGGTGGACGGGTGATCGTGATGGATCGCGATGGCGTTGTACTTGCCGTCAACCCCGAGGGTTCTGCTGCCGTTGGAAAGCCCGTGGACAGCGAGATGATCCGCACTGCAATCCCCGTTGGCGTTCCGGGTGTGTTGGAGGGGCAGGACCCCAGCGGTGCCAGGCAGATCTACGCCTTGAGTCCCAGCAGCCTGTCGCCTGATGCCCCCTTTTTTGTGGCAGTCAGCGCCGACAGGTCCGAGGTGTTGGCGCCATCCCGCCGGCGCCTCGCACTGAACTTTCTTGCGTTGACGCTGGTCGCGTTCTTCGGTAGCTGGATCGCCTGGCTGCTGGGCGGCAGGGCCATCGTCAAGCCTGCCGCTGAAATCCTCGAGGCCACAGGCCGCATCCAGCAGGGCCGGCTGGATGTGCGTATACCGATTCATCCCGACGTTCCGGGCAATGAACTGACCCGCATCGCCACCAGCTTCAACCGCATGGCTGACTCACTGGCGCAACGGGAGCGTGATCTGGCCAATGAATTGGCAAGCTCCCGTCAGGCGCACGCCTCGCTTGAGCGCATGCAGGTTGAGCAGGCGAAAAGCTATGCCGAGTTGCGCCAGACCCAGAGCCGGCTGCTCGCCGCGCAAAAACTCGGGCGCATCGGTCACTGGGAACTGGACATGCGCCAGAACCGGCTTGTCTGGTCTGATGAGTTGCACGATCTTTTTGGCCTCAAGCCCGGCGAATTTGATGGCGATCACAACACGTTCATCAAGATGGTGCATCCCGATGACCGCGAGCGTTACGAGGCCATGCGTGCCGAGGCGCTTCGCAACGGCACCCAGCTTGAGATCGAGTACCGCATCATCACACCGGCAGGCGAGGTACGCTGGATGCATCAGCGCGGGCAGGTGCTTGTCAATGAGGCTGGCCGCACCGTCTCCCGCAGTGGCGTGGTGCAGGACATCACTTCGCGCAAGCAGTCAGAGCTTGCACTGGCGCACAGCACCACCCTGTTGCAGCGCACCGGTGAAATGGCGCGCATTGGCGGCTGGGAGGTTGCCCTGGGCAGCCTGGAGGCCCAGTGGTCAGACGAACTCGTCGCCATCTACGGCCTGGAGCCCGGTCAAAAGCTGGACCCCCTGCAGGCCCTCGATTTTTATGAGCCTGATGCGCAGCCCCTCATGCACAAGGCCGTTCACGATGCGATCCGGCATGGCGTAGCGTGGGATCTCGAGCTTCCCTTCATCACGGCAAGGGGTGAGCGGATCTGGGTTCGCAGCCAGGGCCAGCCCATCAGGGACAACGGCTGGACGACAGGCCTGGCCGGAGCGCTGCAGGACATCACCGCGCAGTACCACTCGCGCGAACACATGCGGTTGCTTGAAACGGCAGTCTCCCGCCTCAATGACATCGTGTTGATCACGGAAGCCGAGCCTGTGGACGAGCCTGGCCCGCGCATTGTTTTTGTCAACGATGCCTTTGAGCGCCACACCGGGTACAGCCGCGAAGAGGTGCTGGGCCGGTCGCCGCGATTTCTTCAGGGACCCAACACCCAGCGGTCAGAGCTAGACCGTATCGCGCAGGCGCTCAAGGCATGGCAACCGGTGCGTGCGCAACTGATCAACTACACCAAGGCGGGCGAAGAGTTCTGGGTGGAACTCGACATTGTCCCCATCGCGGATGAAAAAGGATGGTTCACCCACTGGGTGGCGGTGCAGCGCGACATCACCAAGCGAATGCAGGCCGAAAAGGCGCTGATGGACAGCGAACAGCGCTACGCCGCACTTTTTGAAATGGCGCCTGTGGCCATGTGGGTGTATGACGCCACAACCCACCATTTCCTGACGGTGAACCGGGCTGCGGTAGAAAACTACGGGTATTCGGCGGCCGAATTCATGGGCATGACGATTTTCGACATTCGCCGTGATTCCGATCACGCGGCCCTGCGCAATCAGTTGCTTGAACTGACGACTCCCAGGCCATCCTGGCAGCATCGCCGCAAGGACGGTTCTTTACTGCAGGTCAACGTCGTCTCCAAGCCCATCCAGTACGGCGGCCGGAAGGCACGTTTTGTCGTTGCGCTGGACATCACTGCCCAGGTCAAGGCTGAAAAGGATGTTCAGGATTACCTGTTTACCCTGCAGCGTGCAGCCGACGCGGCACAGGCCATCACCTGGCACCAGACCCTGGACGGCATGTTGCAGGAGGTCGCCGAGCAGGCGCGCGGAGTGATTGGTGCGCACCAGTCCATTGTCAGCCTGACGCTGGACAACGACTGGTCGCAGGCCATCAACGCGCTGTCATTGTCCGAGAAGTATGCGGCCTACAGGGACCTGCGCGAACCGCCGGATGGCTCTGGCATCTACGCCATGGTCTGCGAGAACAATCGGGTTGCCCGCATGACGCAGGCGGAGCTTGAAGCCCATCCGCGCTGGCACAGCTTCGGAAGTTATGCTGACAAGCACCCCGGCATGCGAGGCTGGCTTGCCGTTCCCCTCACGGGTCGGCAGGGCCAGAACATAGGGCTGCTGCAGCTTTCAGACAAATACGAAGGGGACTTCACCCTGCAGGATGAATACGTGGCGATAGAGCTGGCACAGCTGGCCTCCATTGCCATTGAGAATGCGCGCCTGCTGGATCAGGTCAACCAGCTCAACACCGGGCTGGAGCAGAAGGTTGTGGAACGCACGCTCGCGCTGGCCCGGCAGGAAGCGCTATTCCGCGCGCTGGCCGAGCAGGCACCGCAGGTGATCTGGACGGTTGACACGAACGGCGAGGCGACTTATTTCAACCGCGCCTGGTTTGATCTTGTGGGCGGCAAACTTGAGGACTGGACCGGGCGCAAATGGTCTTCTGTCATTCATGCGGAAGACCTGCCCGAGATGCTGCTGAACTGGGACCGCGCCGTGGTCACCCAGTCCCCTTACGTGGGCATTCGCCGGCTGCGGGCGCGGGACGGGAGCTACCACGTGATGTCCTACCGTGCGTCGCCCGTGTTTGGCGAGGAGGGCCAGGTCATGTTCTGGATTGGCATCGACGCCGACATTACCGAGATCAAGAGCATTGAAGCTGCGTTGCGCCTGTCCAACCAGGAGCTTGAGGCCTTTTCATATTCGGTTTCACACGATCTGCGCGCGCCACTCAATACCATCGACGGCTTCAGCCGCCTGCTGGCCAAGCAACTCAATGCGGATGTCGACAAGAAGGGTCATCACTATCTGTCCCGCATCCAGGCCGGCGTGGCCCAGATGGGCAAGCTGATTGAAGACCTGCTGTCGCTGGCGCAGGTCGCACGCATGCAGTTGCGGATTGATACGGTGGACCTGTCTGCACTGAGCCGCCGCATTCTTGACGACTGGCAGACGCGCGAGCCTGAACGCAAGGTCGAGTTCCATATTGAACCCGGGCTTCTGGCCCAGGGCGATGCGCGGCTGGTGCGTGTGCTGATGGAGAACCTTTTGGGCAACGCCTGGAAATTCACTTCTCAACGTGAGAAGGCCAATATCACGGTGGGTCAGACGCCGGACGCAGCGGGCCTGCCCGTGTTTTTTGTGCGTGACGATGGCGCCGGTTTTGACATGGCCTATGCAGACAAGCTTTTTGTCGCTTTCCAGCGTTTGCACGCCGCTTCCGAGTTTCCCGGGACGGGCGTGGGGCTGGCCACCGTCAGCCGCGTGGTGGGCCGGCACGGTGGAAAACTGTGGGCGGAAGGGCTGCCGGGCCACGGCGCCACCTTCTTCTTTACGTTGCCACCCCTGTCGGCCTCGGCGTAAATGCCCTCACCCTCTGAAGTTACGTGCTTTAAAGTAAATAAAATGATAAAAGTGACAAATTTATTTAACCGGCCATTTTCTTTTTATGTCACGCAAGCTTAAGACCTTTGAAGATGCCATTACCGCCGCAGACTTCTCCATTGAAGACTACTGCGGTACCAGCTATGCCGCAAAGCTTCTCGGGCTGTCGGTTGCGACAGTCCAGTCGCTGGTTGAAAAAGGCGAGATCGAAGCCTGGAAAACGCTTGGCGGCCACCGTCGCATTGCCCTGCGTTCACTCAATGCCTATATGGCCAAAAGCACCAGGCCCACTGCAAAGGCCGTCACAGCTTCGGTCAACCGTTTGCGGGTCATGCTTGTCGAGGATGACGAGAACACGCGTGAGCTCTACAAATGCCAGTTTGATGAGTGGGATCTGCCCATCGATTGCACCTGGATGCCTTCTGCGCTTGAAGCCATGATGGACATCGCCAGCATGCGCCCCGACCTGCTCATCACCGATCTCTCTATGCCCGGTGTGGATGGCCTGGAGATGCTCAGGGCGCTCAAGCGCAATACGCAGCTTGCGGACATGCAGATTGTGGTTATCAGCGGCCTGCCAGCCGAAGCCATTGAGGCGCGTGGTGGCCTGCCCTTGCAGGCGCACCTGCACGGAAAGCCCGTCAACTTCGACTGGCTGCAGGGCTTCATGACCGCCCTGGTGTCTGCGAACGTCAAATGGCGAAGACGTGAATCAGACGCCATACCCGACATGGTTCCGGCGCAGGACTAGCAGGACATCGCACATGAACAGCCCGGGCGCCCAAAGCAACGCATCCAGCCACGGCGATACGCGCCTGGCCGATGCGGGCGAAACCGTTCCGGGGGCGCTTGATGGGCTTGAGCCGCCGGCGCCCGTCGGCGTGGTCTGGCTTGATGCTTCCGGGCATATTACCGACATCAACCCTGAGGCCCGGCAACTGCTGCACTGCTCGCTCCCCGATGCAGCCGGGCGTGACTTTTGGGATGTGGTTCCCGACGCGGTCGCCGAGCACCACCACGCCGCCACGGACAGGGCACTGGCTTCTTCTGCGCAGCATCATTTCATTGTCCACGGCGAATTTGAAGGCAGCTGGACCGAATACGCCTTCATGCGCCACCCGGGAGGATGCACAGTCAGCTTGCGTGATGTGACCGCCGGTAAAAAAATGGAGCGCCTTTTTCAGGACAGCGAGCGGCGCAACCAGCTGATTTTTGATGCGAACCCGAATGCCATGTGGGTCTTTGATGCCATATCGCTGCGCATCATTTCCGCAAACCAGGCGGCCGTCGAGTTTTACGGGATTCCGCGCAAGATGTTTTTAAAGCTCAAGATGGGCGCGCTGTTTCCCGACGGCGAGGGGGCTGCATTGCTGAGCTCCATGGATCTGGGCAAGGGCGCGGGCGATGCCGAACTCACCGTGCAGGTCTGCAAGCAGAAAAAGATGGATGGTCAGCTGGTGCTCGTCGAGCTGGCCTGCGGGCGCATGCGCTGGAACGGGCATCTGGCCATTCTGGTCAGCCTGGCCGATGTCACCGAGCGGCATCTTGCGGACCGGACCCTGCGCCGCGAAAACGCGGAGATGGAAGAACAGCTTGAGCAGCTCAGGCATGACCTGAAAAAATCCAGTCGCGACCTCGAGGCCTTTACGTATGCCCTGTCCAACGACCTGCAGGGCCCGCTTCACGCCGCCAACGGTTTCACTGTCATGCTGATTGACAGGTATGCCGCCGTGCTGGGCGACTCCGGCATGCATTACGTCAACCGCATACAGGCCAGCATGCGCCAGCTGGCAAGGCTGGTCGACGACCTGCGCACGCTGGTGCAGTTGCCACCGCCTGGCGAGATGGAGCCCGTTGATGTAGCCGGCATCTGCAATCTGCTGATCGCGGATTTGAAGCGGCGCGAGCCGGACCGGGTCGTGACGATGGAACTCAATACCGGCCTGCCGCTGGTCGCGGACAAAATCCTTCTGACAAAAGCCATGACCAGTTTGCTGGACAACGCCTGGAAGTTCACGTCCACCAGGGCGGAAGGCTGGATTCGTGTGGCAATTTTGCCGGGCAAGGGCGTTGGCGAGCTGGTTCTGCAGGTGTCGGACAACGGTGTGGGCTTTGATGCCGCCTATACCGACAAACTCTTTACCGCTTTCCAGCGACTGCATTCTTCAGCAGATTTTCCCGGCAATGGGCTGGGGCTGGCGATTGTCAAAAGTGTGGCGGAGCGGCATGCTGGCCGGGTGTGGGCCGAGACCAGCGAGACGGGCGCCAGCTTTTGCATGGTGTTTCCGCAGGACAGCGCAGAGCCCGCAGATTAGGCGCCACAGCAGGCGCTGCGTCCGGGCGCTCAGACCTTGCTGAAACGGTAGACGCCGTCCGGTCCCAGTTCACGCCTGAGCCGGCCTTCATGCCAGAGCAGATGCAGGTGCGCCACCGCTTCGCCCATGGCAAATGTCGTCTGGTGCAGGTCAAGCTTGCGTTTGAACATGATGGGCAGGATGTCGGCGCCGTTGCAGGGCTTTTCAGCGCATGCCGCCATGACCTCGGCCAGCCGGTCACGGTGATGGTCCTGCAACTGGCCAATCCGCGTGTGCAGTCCCCTGAAGGGTTTTCCGTGAGAGGGCAGCGTCAGCGTGCTTTCATCGAGCGACAGGAACTTCGCAATCGATGCGAGGAAAAGCCTGAGCGAGTCCGCCTCGGGCTCCTGCTCGTACACACTGACATTGGTCGAGATGCGCGGCAGCACCATGTCGCCGCTGATCAGCACCTTGATCTCTTCGCAGTAAAGCGCCATGTGCTCGGGCGCATGGCCGTAGCCGCTGATGCATTGCCAGCTTCGCCCGCCGATGCGTATCTTCAGCCCTTCCATCAGCCGGCAGAAATTGGGCGGTACAGCCGGCACAAGGTCCGCGTAATACCCCTTGCGCGCCTTGATCTCTTCAAACGAATTTCCGTCATTGAGGCCATGCGATGCAAAGAACCTCGCGGCACCTTCACCGCCAAAGGATGTGGTGGTCTGGCTCGACAGTTTCGCCACGTTGTAGTCGGTCGCACTGACCCACAACCGGCAGGTGTGCGTGTCTGTCGTCCAGCGTTCACACAGCCATGCCGCCAGGCCAATGTGGTCGGGGTGCATGTGGGTCACGATCACGCGCAGCACCGGCAAGCCGTCCAGCTCGGCTGCAAAAATGCTGTTCCACTGCGCTTTGGACTCATCCCTGCTCACGCAGCAGTCAACAATGGTCCAGCCCTGCAGCAGGGTGCCGGGGTTTTGCGGGTCTTCCATCTCGTCCCGCAGCAGCCACAGGTTGATGTGGTCCAGAACAAAGGGCAGCGCCATGCGCACCCACTTGATGCCTGGCGCAACGTCCAGCGTGGAGCCGCCGGCCGGCAGGCTGTCTGCAAACGGGTAATCGAGTTGCTGTTCAAGAAGGTTCATGTAATATTCGCAGGTTCATGTGACGTTTACGTAAACGTCATATCGTGTTCATTGTAGGGACGATGCGCTGCAGGCGCTCCCGGGCACATTTACACAGGATCACCTTCACACAATGGCAACCACCTACACCATCAGCGATCTGGCCAGGGAGTTCGACCTGACCACGCGGGCCATGCGGTTTTACGAAGACATGGGCCTGCTGCAGCCCCAGCGTGAAGGCGCGGGCGGGCGCAATCGCGTCTACACCGCACGTGACCGCACACGTCTCAAACTGACGCTTCGCGCCAAGCGCCTGGGTTTGTCGCTGGTCGAGGCCAAGGAAATCATCGACTCCTACGACAGCCCCCGCGACACCGCGCCGCAGCTGCGCAAATTTCTCGCCATCCTGACCGACCACCGCAAGAAGCTTGAAGCGCAGATGCTGGACCTGCAGGCCAACCTCGACGAAATCCGTACACACGAAAAAGAAGCCAAGGCCCTGCTCGCCAAGACCGAAAAGGCCAAGGCCAGCTGAAACCGGATGTTTTTGTGGATAATTGACGTTTACGTAAACGTCAACTAAAAACCGATCGCACCGGACTTTGCCGGGGCGACCAAAAAAGAGACCCACCATGACTGCAACTTCCGCACATCCGGAGCTTTTCAATCGCGTCGAGGCGAGTTTTCTGCGCCAGGGCATGATGCAGCAGCTGGGTGCACGCCTTGTCAGTGTCGAGCCAGGTGTTTGTGTGATTGCACTGCCGTATTCGGACCGCGTGACGCAGCAGCAGGGCGGCTTTCATGGCGGCGCCATGGGTGCGCTGGCCGACATCGCCGGTGGTTATGCGGCACTCACCACCGTGCCTGAAGACTCCGAAGTCACCACGGCCGAATACAAGGTCAATTTTCTCGCGGCCTTTCAGGGGGGGGAACTGGTCGCCACAGGCCGTGTGCTCAAGGCGGGCAGGCGCATCATCGTCACCAGCGCCGAAGTCATGCATCACGACGGCAAAGGCAAACAGACCACCTGTGCCGTGATGCAGCAAACCATCGTCCCGGTTGCAAAAACCTACTGAGACCTGTTGAACAGACATTGCATTGAAAGAAAAGAGACAAGCCCATGAACAACCTGCCCGGCCTCAACTTCCAGCTTGGTGAAGACATCGACGCGCTGCGCGACACGGTGCGCGACTTTGCGCAGGCAGAAATTGCACCGCGCGCCGCCGAGATTGACCGCAGCGACCAGTTCCCCATGGACCTCTGGCAGAAGATGGGCTCGCTCGGCGTGCTCGGCATTACCGTCAGCGAGGAATACGGCGGTGCCAACATGGGTTACCTCGCCCACATGATCGCGATGGAAGAAATCTCCCGCGCCAGCGCCTCTGTAGGTTTGTCTTACGGCGCGCACAGCAACCTGTGCGTCAACCAGATCAAGCGCAACGGCACCGAAGAGCAGCGCCAGAAGTATTTGCCCAAACTCATCAGCGGTGAGCATGTCGGCGCGCTGGCCATGAGTGAGCCCGGCGCCGGCAGCGACGTCATCAGCATGAAGCTGAAAGCAGAAGACAAGGGCGGCTACTACCTGCTTAACGGCAGCAAGTTCTGGATCACCAACGGCCCGGATGCCGACACCCTGGTGGTCTACGCCAAGACCGAGCCCGAGCTCGGCGCGCGCGGTGTCACCGCCTTCCTGATTGAAAAAGGCATGAAGGGCTTCTCGATTGCGCAAAAGCTCGACAAGCTCGGCATGCGCGGCAGCCACACCGGCGAGCTGGTCTTCAACAACGTCGAAGTGCCCGCGCAAAATATTCTGGGCGGCCTCAACAGCGGCGCCAAGGTGTTGATGAGCGGCCTGGACTATGAACGCGCCGTACTCACCGGCGGGCCCCTGGGCATCATGCAGTCGGTCATGGACAACGTCATCCCCTACATCCATGACCGCAAGCAGTTCGGCCAGAGCATCGGCGAGTTCCAGCTGATCCAGGGCAAGGTCGCCGACATGTACACCGTGCTGCAGGCCGGCCGCTCATTCGCCTACACGGTCGCCAAAAACCTCGACATGCTCGGCACCGACCATGTGCGCCAGGTCCGCAAGGACTGCGCCTCGGTCATTCTCTGGTGCGCCGAAAAAGCCACGTGGATGGCCGGCGAGGGCGTGCAGATCTTCGGCGGCAACGGTTACATCAACGAATACCCGCTGGGCCGACTCTGGCGTGATGCCAAGCTTTATGAAATCGGCGCAGGCACCAGCGAGATCCGCCGCATGCTGATCGGGCGTGAACTGTTTGCTGAAACCATGTAAGAAAATCCCGCCATGCCTATACAAGACCTCTTTGCCCACAACCGCGCCTGGGCTGCGCAGATGGAGCGTGATCGCCCCGGCTTCTTCACCGGCCTGATCAAGCAGCAGACCCCCAAATACATGTGGATAGGCTGCTCCGACAGCCGCGTTCCGGCCAACCAGATCACGGGGCTGGAGCCCGGCGAAGTATTCGTGCACCGCAATGTGGCCAACCTCGTGGTTCATTCGGACCTGAATGCGCTCTCTGCCATCCAGTACGCGGTCGACATGCTCCAGGTCGAGCACCTCATGGTGGTCGGTCACTATGGCTGCGGTGGTGTGATGGCCGCCCTGAATAATGTCCGGGTGGGGCTGGCCGACAACTGGATACGCCATATCCAGTCGGTGCGCGACCGGCACAGCGAACTGCTGGCCGCGCTCCCTGAAGCGCAGCGCGGCGATGCCCTGGTCGACCTGAACGTGATTGAACAGGTCGTGAATGTCTGTGTCAGCACGGTCATGATGGACGCCTGGGCCAAGGGCCAGAAGACCAGCATCCACGGATGGGCTTTTGGCGTGCATGACGGCCTGCTGCAGGACCTGCACATGACGGTGACCAGCACCGCCTCCATCGAGCCCCTGTACCGCGCCGCCATAGAGGCCGTCGTGGCCAGGCGTTCCGCAAAATAACGTTTACACAACCGAAAGAAGATTCCATGCCTGACTCCATCGCAGACCCTATCGTCATCCTCGGCGCAGCCCGCACGCCCATGGGCGGTTTTCAGGGCGACTTCTCATCGCTCGCAGCGCATGACCTCGGCGGCGCAGCCATCAAGGCGGCCATTGAACGCTCTGGCGTTGCGCCTGAAAAGATTGATGAAGTGCTGTTTGGCAATTGCCTGATGGCCGGGCAGGGCCAGGCACCTGCGCGCCAGGCCGGCTTCAAGGGCGGCCTGCCAGCGAGCACCGGCGCGGTGACACTGTCAAAGATGTGCGGCTCCGGCATGGAGGCCACCATGCTCGCGCACGACCAGTTGCTGGCGGGCAGCCGTGACGTGATGGTCGCCGGCGGCATGGAGAGCATGACCAACGCGCCCCACCTGCTGCTCAAGGGCCGCAGCGGCATCCGTATCGGCCATGACCGCGTGATGGACCACATGATGCTCGACGGCCTGGAAGACGCCTACGAGCCCGGTCGCTCCATGGGCACCTTCGGTGAAGACTGCGCGGCCAAATACAGCTTCACGCGCGAGGCGCAGGACGCATTTGCTACCGCCAGCGTGCAGCGCGCCAAGGCGGCCACCGAGTCCGGCGCCTTCAAGGCCGAGATCACACCCGTCACCGTCAAGGGACGCGCTGGCGATACCGTCATTTCTGTCGATGAAGGCCCGGGCAAGATCAAGCTCGACAAGATTCCCGCGCTCAAGCCCGCGTTCAAGAAAGACGGCACCATCACCGCCGCGTCGTCATCGTCCATCAATGACGGTGCTGCTGCACTGGTGCTGGCGCGCGAATCCACCGCCAAGGAACTGGGCGCCAAACCGATTGCCCGCATCGTCGGCCACGCGACGTTTTCGCAGGCGCCGGAATGGTTCTCGACCGCCCCGGTCGGTGCCGTACAAAAGCTGTTGAAAAAAACCGGCTGGACCGTCAAGGACGTTGACCTGTGGGAAGTCAACGAAGCCTTTGCGGTCGTGCCCATGGCGCTGATGAAAGAGCTCAACATCAGCCACGACATCGTCAACGTCAACGGCGGCGCCTGCGCGTTGGGCCACCCGATCGGCGCCAGCGGCGCGCGCATCATCGTCACGCTGATTTACGCCTTGCAGGCCCGTGGTCTCAAGAAGGGCGTTGCCACCCTTTGCATCGGTGGCGGTGAGGGTACGGCCCTCGCCATCGAGCTGGTTTAAGCCATGAAAGTCCTGGTCATAGGCGCCTCACGCGGCATAGGCGAAGAGTTTGTGCGCCAGTACCTTGTGGCCGGTGCCACCGTGATTGCCACGGCGCGTGACGATGCCGGCCTTCAAAAGCTCAAGGCCATGGGCGCTACGGCTTTGCGTGTGGACGTGGCCGACCCGGCCAGCGTCAGCGGCCTGGCCTGGCAGCTGGACGGTGAGCAGATTGACATCGCGCTGTATGTGGCGGGTGTCTTTCCGCAGGGCGATGCACTCTCGCCACCGACGCAGGTGGAGTTTGACCGCACCATGCACACCAATGTGCTGGGCGCGATGCAGGCGATTCCGCAGGTCGCGCCGCTGGTTGAAGCCGCCGCAAAGGGCAAGGGCGGCAGTTTTGTGTTCATCACCAGCGCCATGGGCCGCATTGAAGGTGTGGACTCCAGCCGCGCCTGGACCTATCGCGTCAGCAAGGCCGCCTTGAATATGGCCGTCGCCTCGGCCCAGCACGACTACCCCAGGGCCATCATGGTGGCGATGTCGCCCGGCTGGGTCAAAACCGACATGGGCGGTGCAGGTGCCAACCTGACGGTGGAAGAAAGCGTGACCGGCATGCGCGGTGCGATTGCCAAGCTGACGGCAAAACAGAAGGGCGCCCACCTCAACTACGAAGGCAGCCCCTTCGCCGGCTGGTAGACAGGCAGACTGCGGATGATATTGACGCCAGACCAGGAAATGATCCGCGATGCCGTGCGCGCCTTCGCGCAGGAGCAGCTCTGGCCCAACGCCGCGAAGTGGGACAAGGAACACCACTTTCCCAAAGACGTGCACAAGGGCCTGGCCGAACTGGGTGCTTACGGCATCTGCGTGCCTGAAGAGTTTGGCGGCGCCAACCTCGATTACCTCACGCTCGCGCTGGTGCTCGAAGAAATCGCAGCCGGTGACGGCGGCACCAGCACGGCCATCAGCGTCACCAACTGCCCGGTCAACGCCATCCTTATGCGTTATGGCAACGCGCAGCAAAAGAAGGACTGGCTCACGCCGCTGGCGCAGGGCCAGATGCTCGGTGTGTTCTGCCTGACCGAGCCGCATGTGGGCAGCGACGCTTCGTCGCTCAAGACCACGGCCGTGAAAGACGGCGATGCCTATGTCATCAATGGCGTCAAGCAGTTCATCACCAGCGGCAAGAATGGTCACGTGGCGATCGTGATTGCCGTGACCGACAAGGGCGCCGGCAAAAAAGGCATGAGCGCCTTCCTCGTGCCAACCGATGCGCCGGGTTATGTCGTGGCCCGGCTGGAAGACAAGCTGGGCCAGCATTCGAGTGACACCGCACAGATCAACTTCGACAACTGCCGCATCCCGGCCGAGAACCTCATAGGCGCCGAAGGCGAGGGTTACAGGATTGCCCTGGGCGCACTCGAAGGCGGCCGCATTGGCATCGCTGCACAAAGCCTGGGCATGGCCCGCAGCGCGTTCGACTTTGCGCTGGCGTACTCCAAAGAGCGCCAGAGCTTCGGCACGGCGATCTTCAACCACCAGGCCGTGGGTTTTCGCCTGGCCGATTGCGCGACCCAGCTTGAAGCCGCACGGCAACTCATCTGGCACGCCGCAGCTTTGCGCGATGCAGGTCTGCCATGTTTGAAAGAGGCTGCCATGGCCAAGCTCTTTGCCAGCGAGATGGCCGAAAAGGTTTGCAGCGCTGCCATCCAGACGCTGGGTGGGTATGGCTATGTCAGCGACTTTCCGGTGGAGCGCATTTACCGGGATGTGCGGGTTTGCCAGATTTATGAGGGGACTTCTGATGTGCAGAAGATCATTATTCAAAGGGCTTTGGCTTAGTTGAGGGGTTGCCCTTCACTGCATTTGGTTCTTTGCTGGTTTGAGATCTATGCCCCTTCACGACCAGGCCGGGGGTAGCCCGGCGGCTAGTCACTTTTCTTTTGCTTCGCCAAAAGCA
>JAZJYR010000049.1:0-18022 GCA_040390295.1 Pseudomonadota bacterium | reverse complement strand
CGCGGATCAGGTAATCAGCCACCGCCTGTGGATTGTTGAGGTCCAGCACCGGGCGAAGGGTTTCATGAGGCAACTGCGCGGCGTTGTCGGTGGCAATGGCGACGATGAAGTCGTCTTCCATGTACATCGGTTCGCGCCCCGCGTAGTGGGCAGACGGCGCGCGCCAGACTTCAATCTTGAGCAGGTCGCTGGTCTTGAAACCCTCAACAAGAACCCAGTCCACGCCTTCATACAGCTCGGCGATGAGCTGGTGCACTGTCAGTTCGGACGGCTGCTCAAATTCACGCATCAAGGCCAGGCGGCGGTCAGAGGCGACAACGACTTCAAAAGCGCCGGCCTGCCGGTGGCGAAAGGTGTCCTTGCCGGGGTGGTCAATGTCAAAGCGGTGATGCGCATGCTTGACCACGGAAACCCGCAGGCCGCGCGACTTGAGCGCAGGAATCAGCCGCTCAATCAGCGTCGTCTTGCCTGAGCCCGAGTAACCGGCGAAGCCGACGACATTCATGGGGCTGCTTTCTGGCTCTTGCGGTTCTTGTCAGTGCACATTGTCGGCAATGTAGCGCTTGATCAACACGGCATCTGCCGGCATGACCCTGACGCGCTTGGGCAAAGCTTCAATGCCCTCGAATTTGGCAGGCCGTGAAGGCAAGCGACCCAGCGCCTCCTCGATGGTGGCTGCGAACTTGATAGGCAGCGCCGTCTCCAGAACGATCATCGGCACGCCGGGCTGAACATATTCGCGCGCGACCTTCACGCCATCGGCGGTGTGCGTGTCGATCATGCTGCCAAAACGCTCATAGGTACTTTTGATGGTCGAGAGCCTGTCGGCATGGGTGCTTTTGCCGCTCACAAAACCATAAGTCGCACGGGCTTGTTTAAACGCCGGCAGCTCACTGAGGTCGAACTTCCCGCTCTTGCCGAGCTGGTCATGGAACAGTGCCCTGACCTTCTCGCCATCGCGTCCCAGGAGGTCAAACACGAAACGCTCAAAGTTGGATGCCTTGGAAATATCCATCGACGGGCTGGAGGTTTCATGCGTGTCAGCACTGCCGCGCACACGGTAAATACCAGTGCGGAAAAATTCGTCCAGCACATCGTTCTCGTTCGTGGCGACGACGAGTTGGGCAATCGGCAGACCCATCATGCGTGCCACATGGCCAGCGCAGACGTTGCCAAAATTACCGGAGGGTACGGTGAAGCTGACTTTTTCGGTGTTTGATTTTGTGGCCTGGAAGTAGCCCGCAAAGTAATACACCACCTGCGCCATCAGACGTGCCCAGTTGATCGAATTAACGGTACCGATTTTGTATTTGCGCTTGAACTCCAGGTCGTTGGATACGGCCTTGACGATATCCTGGCAATCGTCGAACACACCGTCGACAGCAATGTTGTGGATGTTTTCGTCCTGCAGGCTGAACATCTGAGCCTGCTGGAAAGGGCTCATGCGGCCGTTGGGCGAGGTCATGAAGACACGCACGCCTTTTTTGCCGCGCATGGCGTATTCAGCCGCACTGCCGGTGTCGCCACTGGTGGCGCCCAGGATGTTGAGCTCTTCGCCGCGCCTTGCCAGTTCATATTCAAAGAGGTTGCCCAGCAACTGCATGGCCATGTCCTTGAAGGCCAGCGTCGGGCCGTTGGACAGGGCTTCAAGCTGCAGGCCGGGCTCCAGCTGGCGCAAGGGAACGATCTCGGTCGTGCCAAACACTTCCGGTGTGTAAGTCTTGCGGCAAATCGCTTTCAGGTCGGCGGCAGGAATGTCGTCGATATACAGCGACAAAACCTCAAACGCCAGATCGGCGTATGAAAGCGCGCGCCATTTTGTGAGCGTTGCGTCATCAACCCGCGGATATTGCTCGGGCAAATACAGGCCACCATCGGGGGCCAAACCTTCCAGCAGGATCTCGCAGAAGCGTTTGCGGCCGCTCGCATCGGAAGACGCTGCACGCGTAGAGAGATAACGCATCAGGCCAGCTCCTCCTTGCGGATGCGAACGATGGGCGCCAGAACCGTCGGCAGGGCCTGCATCTGTGCCAGGGCGCCGTTCATTTTGGCCTCTACACAATCGTGCGTCAGGATGATGAGGTCGGTCTGGGTCGATCCTTCACCGCCCACCTCATCAGCTTCACGCTGAAGGACGGCGTCAATACTGATACCGGATTCGGCCAGGATGCCAGTGACTTTCGCCAGCACGCCAGCTTCGTCCGCCACATTCAGGCGCAGGTAATAACTGGTGACGACTTCACCCATGTCGAGCACAGGCGTGCTGCTCATGGACTGCGGCTGGAAGGCCAGGTGCGGAACGCGCTGCGCGCTGTCAGCGGTGTTCAGGCGGGCGATATCCACGAGATCGGCAATCACCGCACTCGCCGTGGGCTCGCTGCCAGCACCCTTGCCGTAATACATGGTGGTGCCAACAGCATCGCCATGCACCATGACGGCGTTCATGGCGCCTTCGACATTGGCGATCAGGCGTTTGGCGGGCACCAGGCAAGGGTGAACACGCAACTCGATGCCCCTGGCGACCTGCTTGGTGATGCCAAGCAGCTTGATGCGATAACCGAGTTGTTCGGCATATTTGATGTCCTTGGCGCCAAGTTTGGTAATGCCCTCGACATAGGCCTTGTCAAACTGCACCGGCACGCCAAATGCGATGGCCGACATCAGCGCAGCCTTGTGTGCGGCGTCCACGCCCTCGATGTCGAAGGTGGGGTCGGCTTCGGCGTAACCCAGGCGTTGCGCTTCTTTCAGCACCACACCGAAGTCGGAGCCCTTGTCACGCATCTCGCTCAGGATGAAGTTGGTCGTGCCGTTGATGATGCCGGCAATCCATTCAATGCGGTTGGCCGTCAGGCCTTCGCGCAATGACTTGATGATGGGGATTCCGCCGGCAACAGCCGCTTCAAATGTGACCATCACGCCCTTGCGGTTGGCCGCAGCAAAAATCTCGGTGCCATGCACGGCGAGCAACGCCTTGTTGGCTGTCACCACATGTTTGCCGGCTTCAATCGCCTCAAGCACCAGCTGTTTGGCAATACCGTAGCCGCCAATCAGCTCGACAACGATGTCGATTTCAGGGTTTGCAATCACAGCTCGTGCATCACCCACAACCTGCACGTCCTTGCCAACCGCAGCTTGTGCACGTGCCGTGTCCAGGTCAGCCACCATGGCAATCTCGATGCCGCGGCCTGCGCGGCGCAAAATTTCACCCTGGTTGCGCTGCAAGACATTAAACACACCGCTGCCAACGGTACCAATGCCCAGAAGGCCTACCTTGATTGATTTCAAACTCGTCACTTTCGTTTTCGCTTTCAGAACACTCTAATTTTTATTGCATTGACTGCACAAACATTACCGGCCGATCTGGACAATCAGGCGACGGGATGGGTCTTGCGGTAGTTTTCAAGAAACTTGGCAATCCGGTTAATGGCTTCGCGCAGGTCCTCCTCATGCGGGAGAAACACGATGCGGAAGTGGTCGGGATGGGGCCAGTTAAAACCTGTTCCCTGTACCAGCATGACTTTTGTTTCCTTGAGCAGTTCAAGAAAAAACTGGCGATCATCCTTGATCGGGTAAACCTTGGGGTCGAGTCTGGGGAACATGTAAAGCGCAGCCTGGGGCTTCACGCATGTCACGCCGGGAATCGCCGTGATCAGCTCGTATGCCAGGTCGCGCTGGCGGCGCAGGCGACCACCTTCGCGGGTCAGGTCGTTGATGCTCTGGTAGCCGCCCAGCGCGGTCTGAATGGCCCACTGACCCGGCACGTTGGAGCAGAGCTTCATGTTGGCCAGCATGTTCAGGCCCTCGATGTAATCTTTGGCCTGCTTCTTGGGGCCGGATACGACCAGCCAGCCTGCGCGATAACCGCAAGACCTGTAACTCTTTGAAAGCGAATTGAAGGTCAGTGTCAGCACGTCTGTTGACAGGCTGGCAATCGCCGTGTGCTTGATGCCGTCGTAAAGCACCTTGTCATACACCTCGTCAGCCAGAATGACCAAATCGTGCTCACGTGCAATCTGGACGATCTCCTTGAGCAACTCGTCAGAGTACAGAACGCCCGTCGGATTGTTAGGGTTGATGACGACGATAGCTTTGGTTTTAGGCGTGATGCGGGCACGGATGTCTTGCGGATCAGGCATCCAGCCATTGTTCTCGTCGCACAGGTAATGCACCGGTGTGCCGCCAGAAAGGCTGGTTGAAGCCGTCCACAAGGGGTAGTCGGGTGCGGGCAGCAAAAGCTCGTCACCGTCGTCCAGGAGTGCATTCGTGGCCATGGCAATCAGTTCGCTGGCGCCATTGCCCAGGTAGATGTCGTCCAGCGTGACGCCCTGGATGCCCTGCTTCTGGGTTTCATGCATGACAGCCTTGCGCGCTGCAAAAATGCCCTTGCTGTCCGAATAGCCCGCCGACGCCGGCAGATTGCGAATCATGTCCTGCTGGACTTCTTCTGGTGCATCAAAGCCAAAAACCGCCAGGTTGCCCAGGTTCAGCTTGATGAGCTTCTGGCCTTCTTCTTCCATCTGCTTGGCCGCGTCCATGATGGGACCGCGTATGTCATAAAGCACATTGGCAAGCTTGGCAGATTTGGTAATCGGTTTCATGCGGTTTTTCTGGATAGGAACTGGTGCGAAACATCAACCCTGCCCGCAACTGGTGCACAGAAGGCCCCTGCTGCAGGAAAAATCGGGCGGAATCTATAATTTGACCACATAAAGCACCTGTTTTCACTGGAAAACCAGTGTTTGCAACCCCCTTTGCACCAAGCCGACAACACACCTTCCACATGAAACTCCAACCTGACCGTCTTGATGTCCAGTCCATCCTCGGTTATGGGCCCGGCTGGGTAGGGCTGGGCAGCAACGGCGTCGCCGAGAAAATCGAGTACAGCATCGTGATCGGATCACGTGGTGAAAAGTTCGACTGGAAGTGCTCAAGCTTTGACGACCTGACGGAAGCGCATTTCGCACTTCTGGCAGAGACACAACCTGAACTGGTGATTTTCGGTAGCGGCACGCGCCTTCGCTTTCCGCCACCCGCCTTTGCACGGGCCCTGATGCAAAAGCGAATCGGCATGGAAACCATGGACACCCTGGCTGCCTGCCGCACCTACAACATCCTTGCAGGCGAGGGGCGGCAGGTTATTGCTGCCCTGCTGATTGAAACAGCTGACTGAAAACAAGACCCTTTCAGGGTAAAATCTAGGGTTGCGCCGGTATCCAGGCAATGGACGGGCGCCGCGGCTAATTACAACCACTTTCGTCAGGGTCTACTCAGTATGGCAGTCGTCGTCAATAAACTCCTCCCCGAATTTGAAGCGAACGCCACCAGCGGCGTCAAGGTTTCCAACCAGTCACACATGGGCAAAGTCGTTGTCCTGTACTTCTACCCCAAGGACAATACGCCCGGGTGCACCACCGAAGCCATGCAGTTCAGGGACCGCTACAAGGATTTCGTAAAAGCCGGTGCCACCGTGTTCGGCGTGTCACGCGACAACATGAAGTCGCATGATGAATTCAAGGCCAAACTTGAACTGCCTTTCGAACTCATCGCCGACACTGAAGAAAAAATGTGCCACATGTTTGGTGTTGTCAAGAACAAGATCATGTATGGCAAGAAGGTCAAGGGCATTGAGCGCAGCACTTTTCTGATCGGTGCCGATGGCACCCTGAAAGAGGAGTGGCGCGGCCTCAAGGTGCCTGGCCACGTGGATGACGTCCTCAAAGCCGTGAAAGCGCTGAAAAAAACAGCCTGAACACCTGAGGCTGTTGCGCAACATTGGCTGGCAAGATTGACCTGAGGCTGTTGCGCAACATTGGCTGGCAAGATTGAATTGCCGTGTCACTTGAGTTGTGCATAATGAAGCCATGCAGTTGAGTTTCACGACCGTGCTCACAGAAAAAGCCGCCCTGGTTTCAAGGCGGCTTTTTCACTTTTTGAATCCCCTCCTGGAGAGTTATACGCATGCCATTGCCCCCCGCCCCGACAAAACGTGCCGCCCTCCTCTCCACCGACGCGCTGGACGCCCCAGCCCGTTCACGCGCCAAGACTGCCCGCAACAGCGAAAATTCTGAAGCCTCGCAAAGGTCGCCCGTACTCGACTTGTTTGACAACCGCGCCGCGGGGGGCGGTGACCATCCTGCGGCCTTCAAGGGAAAGGAAACCTCCAGCGTCAAGCCAGGTGTTGGCACCTACAAACACGAAGCTTCAACCGCTCCCAGCCCGGTCAAGGCAAAAAAACCGAAGCACACGGGGCCAACCAAAATGTTTGTGCTTGACACCAATGTCCTGATGCACGACCCGATGTGCCTGTTCCGTTTCGAGGAACATGACATCTTCCTGCCCATGATCGTCCTTGAAGAGCTCGATAGCAACAAAAAGGGGATGACGGAAGTCGCCCGCAACGCTCGTCAGACCAGCCGCTCTCTTGATGCGCTGGCCGGCGCAAAAGATGCTGATATAGCCAAAGGTCTCAAGCTCAGCACGACGGGGCACACCGAAGCCGGCGGCTGCCTGTTCTTCCAGACCAAGCCGCTCGACTACAGCCTGCCGACCAGCCTGCCGCAAGGCAAGGCAGACAACCAGATTCTTGGGGTCGTTGAAGCGCTGCGCAAGGCATACGCACCGCGTGAGGTGGTGCTGGTATCCAAAGACATCAATATGCGCGTCAAGGCCAGGGCATTGGGCCTGGCAGCCGAGGACTACCAGAACGACAAGGTGCTTGAAGACGGCGATCTGCTTTATTCAGGTGCCCTCCTTCTGCCACCCGACTTCTGGACGCGCCAGAGCAAGACCATCGAAAGCTGGCAGCAAGGCAGCCACACGTTCTACCGCATCACCGGCCCTATCGTGGGCAGCCTGCTGATCAATCAGTTTGTGTTTTTTGAAGCGCCGGGTGAACCGCCGCTTTATGCACGCGTGACTGAGATCCGCGCCAAGACAGCGGTTTTAAAAACCCTCAAGGACTACACGCACCTCAAGAACGCAGTGTGGGGCGTCACCACACGCAATCGTGAGCAGAACTTTGCGATGAACCTGCTGATGGACCCCGAAGTTGACTTTGTCACACTGGCCGGCACTGCCGGCACCGGCAAGACGCTGATGGCCCTCGCAAGCGGCTTGACGCAGGTACTGGATGACCGCCGTTACACGGAGATCATCATGACCCGTGCGACCGTCTCCGTAGGTGAAGACATCGGCTTTCTGCCTGGCACTGAAGAAGAAAAAATGGGCCCATGGATGGGCGCGCTGGACGACAACCTGGAAGTGCTCGGCAAGACCGACAGTGGTTCAGGCGAGTGGGGCCGCGCGGCCACCAACGAACTGATTCGCTCGCGCATCAAGGTCAAGAGCATGAACTTCATGCGCGGCCGGACCTTTTTGAACAAGTACGTCATCATTGATGAAGCCCAGAATCTGACGCCCAAGCAGATGAAGACACTCATCACGCGCGCCGGCCCGGGTACCAAAATCATTTGCATGGGCAACCTGGCGCAAATTG
Organism: Pseudomonadota bacterium; assembly: GCA_040390295.1. Lineage (GTDB taxonomy): Bacteria > Pseudomonadota > Gammaproteobacteria > Burkholderiales > Burkholderiaceae_C > Polaromonas. Next base: position 10,527 of record JAZJYR010000049.1, on the reverse strand, counting down.
ATACGCCCTACCTCACAGAGGGATCATCCGGCATGACTTACGCCGTTGACCGCTTCAAGGGATGGCCGCATGGCGGACACATCACCCTGGCGCGCGGTGAACGCTCCAGGCTGGCTGACTTCGCAAGTGAAGTGCTCTAAAACAAGCAAACCCTTGCGGAAAACAGAAAAGCCAGATCTCATGATCTGGCTTTTTTAGTTTCTGTCTCAAAATCTGGTGGGAGATGCAAGTTTCGAACTTGCGACCCCTGCAGTGTGAATGCAGTGCTCTACCCCTGAGCTAATCTCCCTTTCGGTCAGCCTCGCATTATATGCTCTTTCAGGCCAGCACTGCCGCTTGCGAGGCAGCCACGAGCCAGATGGCCTTGCCCTTGCTGGCCTTGTCAATATCGGCCATCAGCTTTTCATGCTCGGCCGTTTCCTGCTCGTTGGCCACAATCAGCGGCAACTGGAACTGGCTCAGGTCTATGGATGGAACAGCGATATCCGTCTGGACGGCACCACCGACGTCCATCATCAGGCTGTTCTGGCCGCGCGTGAGGTTGATGTACACATCGGCCAGCAACTCTGCGTCGAGCAAGGCGCCGTGAAGCGTGCGGCCCGAGTTGTCGACTTCAAGCCGATCGCACAGCGCGTCCAGTGAGTTCCGCTTGCCGGGAAACATCTCCTTGGCCATTGCCAGACTGTCTGTGACCTTGCCGACACAATGTTTAATAGGCTGCTGGCCTATGAGTTCGAGTTCCTTGTTCAGGAAGCTCACGTCAAAAGGTGCGTTGTGAATGATGATCTCGGCACCGCGCAAATACGCAAGCAGTTCATCCGCTATGACAGCAAACTTCGGTTTGTCCTTCAGGAACTCATTGCTGATGCCGTGAACCTTGAGCGCGTCTTCATGACTGTCGCGTCCGGGATTCAGGTAGAAGTGCTTGTTATTGCCCGTCAGCTTGCGTGCAATCAACTCGACACAGCCGATTTCAATGATGCGGTCGCCGTTTTCTGCGGAGAGGCCGGTGGTTTCAGTATCCAGGACGATTTGGCGCATGGCCTGATTATCGCTTTGCCCAAAGCACCCATGTGCAGCAAGCACAAAAACTGATAACTATCCGGGTGGCATCTTTCCGGGTTACGTTCCGACTACCCACAGAAAACTGACCTTTTCCGAACAGTCCGTGATCAAGCGGGACAGAGGCTATGTACGTGAATGCGTGCTCCCGAAAAACCGTTAAAAAGCCCGCGGATTGCGGGCTTTTTAACATGGCGGACGCTTCAGGTCAGTGAAGTTCCTTGGCATGATTGATCGAGTACTTCGGTATTTCGACCGTCACATCGGCCTGAGCCAGAATAGCCTGGCAGCTCAAGCGCGAGTTGGGCTCAAGGCCCCAGGCACGATCCAGCAAATCTTCTTCAGTCTCGTCCGGCTCATTGAGCGATTTGAAACCTTCACGCACCACGACATGACAGGTCGTGCAGGCTGCACTCATGTCGCAGGCATGCTCGATGTTGATGTTGTTGTCGAGCAATGCCTCGCAGATGGAGGTGCCTGCAGGCGCTTTGATCTCGGCGCCCTGGGGGCAGTATTCCGGATGAGGGAGGATTTTTATAACGGGCATCGTGTGTACTTTTTTGTTTGTCTGATTGACCAGGCTGATCAGACAGCTTCAATATTTTTGCCGGCCAGGGCTTTCTGTATGCCCTTGTTCATGCGCTCGGCAGCAAAGGCTTCCGTACCCTGAGCCAGGGCTTTGGTGGCCGCTTCAATGGCAGCTGCATCGCCGTTGGCACGCGTGTCGGCCAGGCCAACCATCAGGCTGTCGATACGGGCGCGATCATTGGGACTCAGCAGGTCTGCATCGACCTCAAGTGCGCTACCAGTCGCCAGCAACATGCGATCGGCATCAACCTGGGCTTCGGCCAGCGCACGGGCCTGCATGTCCTGCTGGGCGGTTGAAAAGCTGTCCTGCAACATGCGCGCAATTTCTTCGTCGCTGAGACCATACGAAGGCTTGACGTCGATGGTAGTTTCAACGCCGCTGACCTGCTCTTTGGCGTTCACGCTGAGCAGGCCGTCCGCATCGACGGTAAAGGTCACGCGTATGCGTGCTGCGCCTGCTGCCATGGGCGGTATGCCGCGCAGCTCGAACCGTGCGAGGCTGCGGCAATCGACAACCAGGTCTCGCTCACCCTGCACCACGTGCAGCGCCAGGGCGGTCTGGCCGTCCTTGTAGGTGGTGAAGTCCTGGGCCATTGCGGTCGGGATGGTCTGGTTGCGCGGAACGATGCGCTCGACCAGGCCGCCCATGGTTTCAATCCCCAGCGACAGGGGAATCACGTCGAGCAGCAACAGGTCATCACCGGCGTTGTTTCCCGCAAGCTGGTTGGCAGAAATCGCAGCGCCCAGCGCCACAACTTCATCAGGGTTGAGGTTGGTCAAAGGCTCGGTGCCGAAGAAATTGGCCACAGCCTTGCGCACCTGCGGCATGCGGGTAGAGCCGCCCACCATCACCACACCCTTGATGTCTTCCTTCGCCAGTTTGGCATCACGCAGCGCCTTGCGCACTGCGGTAAGCGTGCGCTGCGTCAGGTGGGCTGTCGCGGTTTCAAAGTCTTCGGCCTTGAGCTCGAAGCTGACCAATGCCTTGGCCAACTGGACATTGAACGGCACCGGACTGGCGGCAGACAGCGCCTCCTTGCCCGCGCGTGCAGCGCGCTGCAACGCGGCCTTGTCGGTGGGGGTGAGCGTGTCGGCTGCAACGCCTGCCTTGGCAAGCACCCACTCCACCAGCGCGCGGTCATAGTCGTCGCCACCCAAGGCCGAATCGCCGCCGGTCGCCACCACCTCAAAAACCCCTTGCGTCAACCGCAGGATGGAAATGTCAAAGGTGCCGCCGCCCAGGTCATAGACGGCATACACGCCTTCACTGCCGTTGTCCAAACCGTAGGCGATCGCCGCAGCGGTGGGTTCGTTGATGAGGCGGAGCACATTGAGGCCGGCGAGTTGCGCAGCGTCTTTGGTGGCCTGGCGCTGGGCGTCGTCGAAATAGGCGGGCACGGTGATGACCGCACCGTGAATGTCATCGTCGAAAGTGTCTTCCGCACGAAAGCGCAGCGTGGCAAGAATTTCTGCGCTGATCTCGACCGGGCTTTTTTCACCCGCCACGGTTTGCAGTGTGACCATGCCGGGTTTGTCGTTCAGCCGGTAAGGCAATTGCGCGCGGCTGGCAATGTCGTTGATGCCCCGGCCCATCAGGCGCTTGACGGACGAGATGGTGTTGGCAGGGTCATCAACCTGCGCAGCAAGCGCATCAAAGCCGATCTGGCGGCGTTCAGCATCAAGGTAACGCACAACGCTGGGCAAAATCACGCGACCCAGGTCATCGGGCAGGCATTCGGCAATGCCGTTGCGCACGCTGGCCACCAGCGAATGCGTGGTGCCGAGGTCTATGCCGACTGCAATGCGCCGCTGGTGCGGGTCTGGCGTCTGGCCGGGTTCTGATATTTGTAGGAGTGCCATGTCTTGTCTGGATTAACCCGTCATTGTCCCAGTTGGTCGATGCGCGTTTCAACCTCACCGGCAAAACGCTGCATAAACATAAGGCTTCTCACTTGCTGCGCGGCAGCATTAAAGTCTTTGGCGTCATCGATGGACTGGCCGATTTTTGAAAGCTGCTCGCGTTCGTGTTCATTGACCTGCGCGAGCAACGCGTCCAGCTCATCCGGGGTTCTTGCTTCATCAAGCTCTTCGCGCCACGCCATCTGCTGCATCAGAAAGCCGGTGGGCATGGCCGTGTTGGTTTCGGCATTGATGGGCGCGCCGTTCATTTCGCAAAGGTAGCTGGCGCGCCTGAGCGGGTCTTTAAGCCGCTGATAGGCCTCATTGATACGCACCGACCACTGCATTGCCACACGCTGGGCTGCTACGCCCTGCGCAGCAAATTTGTCCGGGTGGGCCTCACGCTGCAAGTCTTTCCACCTGGCGTCAAGCGCGACGCGGTCCTGCGCAAACTGCGCAGGTATGTCGAAGAGTTCGAAATCAGTGGATTGGAGGTTCATGTCGGTAAAAAGCCGCCGGCACGTTCAGTGAGGGCGGCTTGCTGTCACGGGTGGAGGCGGCGTCAGACGCGAAACGACTCTCCACAACCACACCTGTCACGCTCGTTGGGGTTGATGAACTTGAAGCCTTCATTGAGGCCTTCGCGCACGAAGTCGAGCCGGGTACCGTCAATGTAGGCCATGCTTTTAGGGTCGACCAGCACCTTGACGCCATTGTCTTCAAACACCACGTCTTCAGGCGCGATCTCGTCCGCGTATTCAAGCTTGTAGGCCAGGCCCGAGCAGCCGGTCGTCTTGACGCCCAGACGGACGCCCACACCTTTGGCACGCTTGGCAAGGTAGCGGGTCACATGGCGGGCAGCGGCGTCGGTCAGGGTTACAGACATTTGATTACTCGAAACTTGAAGGTCGAACGGCAACTTAATGCGTGGTTTGCGTGTGCTTTTGTTTGTAGTCGTTCACTGCCGCCTTGATGGCGTCTTCGGCCAGGATGGAGCAGTGAATCTTGACCGGCGGCAAAGCCAGTTCTTCGGCAATTGCACTGTTCTTGATGCTTGCCGCTTCGTCCAGCGTCTTGCCCTTGACCCATTCAGTCACCAGCGAGCTGGAAGCAATGGCTGAACCGCAGCCGTAGGTCTTGAAGCGTGCGTCTTCAATCACGCCCGTGACCGGGTTGACCTTGATCTGCAGCTTCATCACATCGCCGCAGGCCGGCGCGCCGACCATGCCGGTGCCTACGCTCTCGTCGCCCTTTTCAAAAGAGCCGACGTTGCGGGGATTTTCATAGTGGTCTACGACCTTTTCGCTGTATGCCATGGTGTTACCTCTTTAAGCGTTCACGCTGCGGTCAGTGCGCAGCCCACTGGATGGTCGACAAGTCGACGCCATCCTTGAACATTTCCCAGAGCGGGGAAAGTTCGCGCAGCTTGGCCACATTTTCCTTAATGGTGCCAACCGCGTAGTCAATTTCTTCTTCGGTGCTCCAGCGACCAATCGTCATGCGCAGGCTGCTGTGGGCGAGTTCGTCACTGCGTCCCAGGGCGCGCAGCACATAGCTGGGTTCCAGGCTGGCCGAAGTGCAGGCAGAGCCGCTGGACACTGCCAGGCCCTTGATGCCCATGATCAGCGATTCACCCTCGACAAAGTTGAAGCTCATGTTGAGGTTGTGCGGCACGCGCTTTTCGGCGTGGCCATTCAGAAAGACTTCCTCAACATCCTTCAGGCCGTTGAGCATGCGCTCATGCAGCGCACGAATGCGTTTGTTCTCTTCATGCATCTCGGCTTTGGCGATGCGGTAGGCCTCGCCCATACCCACGCACTGGTGCGTCGGCAAGGTGCCCGAACGCATGCCGCGCTCATGGCCGCCACCGTGCATCTGCGCTTCAAGGCGCACACGCGGCTTGCGTCGCACATACAGGGCGCCTATGCCCTTGGGACCGTAGGTCTTGTGCGAGGTCAGGCTCATCAGGTCAACCGGCAGGGTTGCCAGGTCGATGTCGACACGGCCGGTGGCCTGCGCGGCATCGACGTGGAAGATGATGCCTTTTTCACGGCACAGCGCGCCGATAGCTGGGATGTCCTGGATGACGCCGATTTCGTTGTTGACGAACATGACGCTGACAAGAATGGTATCGGGGCGGATGGCCGCCTTGAGCACTTCGATATCGAGCAGGCCATCGGCCTGCACGTCAAGATAGCTCACTTCAAAGCCCTGGCGCTCCAGTTCACGCATGGTGTCGAGCACGGCCTTGTGCTCGGTCTTCACGGTGATGAGGTGCTTACCCTTGGACTTGTAAAAATGGGCCGCGCCCTTGAGCGCCAGGTTGTTGGACTCGGTCGCGCCACTGGTCCAGACGATCTCGCGCGGATCAGCACCAATCAGGTCGGCGATCTGGCCGCGTGCTTTTTCAACAGCAGCTTCAGCTTCCCATCCCCACGCATGGCTGCGTGACGCCGGGTTGCCGAAATGTTCGCGCAACCATGGAATCATGGCGTCCACAACGCGCGGATCACACGGGTTGGTGGCGCTGTAGTCCATGTAAATGGGGAAATGTGGGGTTTCCATGAGACTGTTCTTTTAAGGTCAATAAAGGCTGGCTGGCGGCGTCCTGACAATCAGGCCACCGCCGGACCCCGCCAGATCAGGATTTCGAAAACGCGTTGCCGAGTGCGAACACCGAGTTCGGTGCATTGACACGCATGGGCTTGGCTGCAGGTGCCGTGAAAATGGCCTTCTTGACCATGGGCGTGTTCTCGATCACGACACCCTTGGCAATCTGGTCTTCAACCAGCTTTTGCAGGGTGACGGAATCCAGAAACTCGACCATGCGGCTATTGAGCGACGCCCACAACTCGTGCGTCATGCAGCGGCCACCTTCACCGAGGCAGTTTTCCTTGCCGCCGCACTGGGTTGCGTCAATCGGCTCATCGACCGACACAATGATGTCGGCGACGGTAATGTCGGCAGCCTTTCGGCCCAAGGTGTAACCGCCGCCGGGGCCGCGGGTGGATTCGACCAGCTCATGGCGGCGCAATTTGCCGAACAGCTGCTCAAGGTAAGACAGGGAAATCTGTTGACGCTGGCTGATGGCTGCGAGCGTGACCGGGCCATTGTTCTGGCGTAATCCGAGGTCAATCATCGCGGTGACCGCAAAGCGGCCTTTGGTTGTGAGGCGCATAACAAGCTCCTTTGGAAATGGCTTGACTGTCAGCAACAAATGTTGCGACCCTGAAAGCTTGTGGCTCGCAGGGAACTCTTCCTCCAGCCGCCCAGGCCAGTCAACCATTCATCGCGGGGGCTTTTTGTTATTTACTGTTCCTGACTGAATTCGTCAAGTATAGCACCAACGAGGACTTTTGGCTGGAGGATACCCCCAGAAATCAGGGCTAACCCGTAGATTTCAAGGGGTTATTTGAAAGTCATCGCACCAAATTAGTGCAACCGTCAGCACGATGTTTTTGCGCTATTTGCGATCACCGCCCGCCGCAGAGATGGGCACGATGTTGTCAGAGCCCGGCGCGCCAAACGCCTGCTCCTTGAGGATGTGCAACTGGTCACGCACCCTGGCTGCCTTTTCAAACTCCAGGTTTTTGGCGTGCTCGACCATCTGTTTCTCGAGCCGCTTGATTTCACGGGCGATGTCCTTCTCGCTCATGTCCTCGACCATGGCCTTTTGCATGCTGAGTTTTTCGGCTTCCTTGCCGGATTTTTCGCTGTAGACGCCGTCGATCAGGTCCTTGATGCGCTTGACCACGCTGCGCGGCGTGATGCCGTTCTCCAGGTTGAAGGCAATCTGTTTGTTGCGCCGTCGTTCGGTCTCGCCCATGGCCATTTTCATGGAGTCCGTGATGCGGTCGGCGTAGAGAATCGCGCGGCCATTGAGGTTTCGGGCGGCCCGGCCTATGGTCTGGATCAGGCTGCGTTCCGACCTCAAAAAGCCTTCCTTGTCGGCGTCCAGGATGGCCACCAGCGACACCTCTGGAATGTCCAGCCCCTCGCGCAACAGGTTGATGCCGACCAGCACATCAAAGGCACCCAGGCGCAGGTCGCGCAAAATCTCCACACGCTCCACCGTATCGACATCGCTGTGCAGGTAACGCACCTTCACGCCGTTGTCGGTCAGATAGTCGGTGAGCTGCTCGGCCATGCGTTTGGTCAACGTGGTGATGAGCACACGCTCGTTCTTGTCGACGCGGATGCGGATCTCCTGCAGCACATCATCGACCTGGTGCGTGGCGGGCCGCACTTCAACCTCAGGATCGACGAGGCCGGTAGGCCGCACCACCTGCTCGACCACCTGGCCGGCATGTTCGTTCTCATAGGTCGCAGGCGTGGCCGATACAAAGATGGCCTGCCGCATCTTGGTCTCAAACTCTTCAAACTTCAGCGGCCGGTTGTCGAGCGCGCTCGGCAGGCGAAAACCGTACTCGACCAGCGTGGTCTTGCGTGACCGGTCGCCGTTGTACATGGCGTTGAGCTGGCCGATCATGACGTGGCTCTCGTCCAGAAACATCACCGCGTCCTTCGGCATGTAGTCGCACAGCGTGGACGGCGCCGAGCCCGCGGGCGCGCCGCTCAGGTGGCGTGTGTAGTTCTCGATGCCCTTGCAGTGGCCGATTTCGCTCAGCATTTCAAGGTCAAAGCGCGTGCGCTGCTCGATGCGCTGCGCCTCTATCAGCTTGCCGTCGGCGATGAACTGCGCGACGCGCTCGGCCAGTTCCAGCTTGATGGTTTCGACCGCGATCATGACCTTGTCACGCGGCGTGACGTAATGGCTTTTCGGGTAGACCACAAAGCGCGGAATCTTCTGGCGGATGCGGCCGGTGAGCGGGTCAAACAGCGACAGCGTCTCGATCTCGTCGTCAAACAGCTCGATGCGGATGGCGAGCTCGGAATGCTCGGCCGGGAAGACGTCGATCACATCGCCGCGCACGCGGAAGGTGCCGCGCGCAAAGTCCTGGTCGTTTCTCGAATACTGCATGCGGATCAGGCGCGCAATCACATCCCGCTGGCCCATCTTGTCGCCGGTGCGGGCGATAAACCGCATCTGGGTGTAGTCCTCGGGAGCGCCAATGCCGTAAATCGCACTGACCGTCGCCACGATGATGGTGTCGCGGCGCTCCAGCACGCTCTTGGTGGCCGACAAACGCATCTGCTCGATGTGCTCATTGATGGCCGAGTCCTTTTCGATGAACAGGTCGCGCTGGGGCACATAGGCCTCGGGCTGGTAGTAGTCGTAATAGCTGACGAAATACTCGACGGCGTTCCTGGGAAAGAACTCGCGGAACTCGCTGTACAGCTGCGCCGCCAGGGTCTTGTTGGGCGCAAAAATAATTGCCGGGCGGCCAAGGCGTGCAATGACGTTGGCCATGGTGAAGGTCTTGCCCGAGCCGGTCACGCCCAGCAGGGTCTGGAAGACTTCGCCGTCTCTCACACCTTCAACCAGCTTTTCAATGGCCACTGGCTGGTCGCCAGCGGGCTGGTAGGGCATGAAGAGCTCGAACGGCGAATCGGGAAAGCTGACGAACTCGCCCTTCAGGGGGCCTTCGCCAGTGTCTGTTTGAGTAATGACTTCCAACGCTTCTGGCATAGACCTTCCTTGGGACTCTCGTTCGGGCCCGTTAAAATCAGGGCAACCGATCAGCATACGACATTCGGGCAAAAAACGGAATTGCAAGCTGCAAGCCCCCTTTTTTACCTTTGTTGACGCGGCTGCAGGCCGTCAAAAACCCCTTCTGATTCAACGTTGTTTTTATTTTCTGAGGATTTACATGTCTTTGCCTTCTACCTTGTTCAGCGCTGTCGAAATGGCCCCACGCGACCCCATCCTGGGTCTGAACGAGCAGTTTGCTGCCGACACCAATCCCAACAAGGTGAACCTCGGTGTTGGCGTGTATTACGACGACAACGGCAAGCTGCCGCTGCTCAAGTGCGTGCAGGCCGCTGAAAAGCTCATGGCCGAAACCCCGAAAGCTCGCGGCTACCTGCCGATTGACGGCATTGCGGCCTATGACTCGGCCGTCAAGGCGCTGGTCTTCGGCGCTGACAGCGAACCCGTCAAAAGCGGCCGCGTCGCCACGGCACAGGGCATTGGCGGCACCGGCGGCCTGAAGATCGGCGCCGACTTTCTGAAGAAGCTGTTGCCGAACGCCAAGGTGCTGATCTCCGACCCGAGCTGGGAAAACCACCGCGCCCTGTTCACCCAGGCTGGTTTTGTGGTCGAAACCCACCCCTACTACGATGCGGCCAAGAAAGGCATCAACTTCGACGGCATGCTGGCCGCGCTGAATGCCGCCCCTGAAGGCACCATCGTCGTGCTGCACGCCTGCTGCCACAACCCGACCGGCTACGACATCACGCCTGCCCAGTGGGACCAGGTGATTGCCGTCGTCAAGGCCAAAAAGCTCACGCCTTTCCTGGACATGGCTTACCAGGGCTTTGGCCACGGCATCCAGGAAGACGGCGCGGTTGTGGGCAAGTTTGTCGCCGCCGGCCTCAACTTCTTTGTTTCAACTTCGTTCTCGAAAAGCTTCAGCCTCTATGGCGAGCGCGTTGGCGCCCTGTCGGTGCTGTGCGCCTCGAAGGAAGAAGCTGACCGAGTGCTGTCACAGCTCAAACTGGTCATCCGCACCAACTACAGCAACCCGCAAATCCACGGCGGCATGGTGGTGGCGACCGTTTTGAACACCCCGGAACTGCGCGCCCAGTGGGAAGAAGAGCTGACCGAGATGCGCATGCGCATCAAGGCCATGCGCCAGAAGCTGGTTGACGGCCTGAAAGCCGCCGGCGTCAAGCAGGACATGAGCTTCATCACCACCCAGATCGGCATGTTCAGCTACTCGGGCCTGACCAAGGACCAGATGGTGCGCCTGCGCAGCGAGTTCGGCATCTACGGCACCGACACCGGCCGCATGTGCGTGGCCGCGCTGAACAGCAAGAACATCGACTACGTCTGCGCGGCGATTGCCAAGGTGATCT
>JAZJYR010000048.1:0-44202 GCA_040390295.1 Pseudomonadota bacterium | reverse complement strand
GTGGCGGCAAATCGGGGTCCGGGAAGTAGCGGTAATCGGCCGCGTCTTCCTTGGTACGCATCGAACGTGTCTCACCCGTGTCCGGGTCAAACAGAACGGTGGCCTGCTCGATTTTTTTGCCGTCTTCAATCTGCTCGATCTGCCAGCGCACTTCAAAATCAATTGCCTGCTGCATGAACCTGAAGCTGTTGAGGTTCTTGATTTCACGGCGTGTGCCCAGGGGTGCGCCGGGCTTGCGCACGGAGACGTTGGCATCGCAGCGAAAGCTGCCTTCCTGCATGTTGCCATCGCAAATGCCAATCCAGGTGACGATCTTGTGCAGCTCTTTCGCATAGGCCACGGCCTCGGCAGAAGAGCGCATGTCGGGCTCGGTCACGATTTCCAGCAATGGCGTGCCGGCGCGGTTGAGGTCGATGCCGCTCATGCCGATGAAGTCTTCATGCAGCGATTTGCCCGCGTCTTCTTCAAGGTGGGCGCGCACCAGGCGCACGGCTTTTTTCTCGCCGTCAAGGAAAAATTCGACACTGCCACCCTGCACGACCGGGATTTCAAACTGGCTGATCTGGTAGCCCTTGGGCAGGTCGGGGTAGAAATAATTCTTGCGCGCGAACACGCTGCTCTCGGCGATGTGCGCGTTGACAGCCACGCCGAACTCGATGGCACGTTGCACCGCGCCCTTGTTCATCACCGGCAGTGCACCGGGCAATGCGAAGTCCACTGCAGACGCGTTGGTGTTGGGCTCTGCGCCAAACGAGGTCGAGGCGCGGCTGAAGATTTTTGACTGCGTGGTCAGCTGGGTATGGGTTTCAAAGCCGATGATGACTTCGTAGCCCTGCACCAGTGGCCCTGTGGGCCGGCCGACCTGCATGTCGGCAAAAGGGTTCGCTGTAGTTTGGGTCTGGCTCATGTCAAATCACTCAAATGCCCTGGGGCTTGCGCTGGTGCCAGTCGGTCGCCAGCTGGAACTGGTGGGCTGTGCCCAGCAGTTGCGCTTCCTGGAAGTAGTTGCCGATCAGCTGCAGGCCGACGGGCATGCCGTGGGTGCCAAAGCCTGCCGGCACGCTCATGCCGGGCAGGCCGGCGAGGCTGGACGACAGGGTGTAGATATCGGCCAGGTAGTTGGCAACCGGGTCGCTGGAGTTTTCGCCGATCTTCCACGCGACTGTCGGCGACACCGGGCCTGCAATGATGTCGCACTGCGTGAAGGCCTTCTGGAAGTCCTCTGCAATCAGGCGGCGGATTTTTTGCGCCTTGAGGTAGTAGGCGTCGTAGTAGCCGTGCGACAGCACATAGGTGCCGATCATGATGCGGCGCGTGACCTCATCACCGAAGCCTTCGGAGCGCGACTTCTTGTACATGTCGACCAGGCCGCTGTAGTGTGCGGCGCGGTGCCCATAGCGCACGCCGTCAAAACGGCTCAGGTTGCTGCTGGCCTCGGCGGGGGCAATGACGTAGTAGACGGGGATGGAGAGTTCCGTGAGCGGCAGATCCACATCGACCAGCGTGGCGCCCAGCTTTTCGAATTCAGCCAGCGCACCGCGCACGGCCAGGATCACGTCTTCTGCGCAACCCGCGCCGAAGAACTGTTTTGGCAGGCCGATGCGAAGGCCCTCCAGTGGCGTTGCACTCACGGTGCTCGCGGACAGGCCGGCAGCGTAGTCCGTGACGGGCAGGTCGAGCGATGTGGAGTCGCGGTCCAGGTCGGGGCCGGCCATGCTGGAGAGCAGCAGGGCGCAGTCGAGTGCGCTGCGTGCCATGGGCCCGGCCTGGTCCAGGCTGGAGGCATAGGCCACCATGCCGTAGCGGGAGCAGCGCCCGTAGGTGGGCTTGATGCCGGTGATGCCGGTCAGCGAGGCGGGCTGGCGGATCGAGCCGCCGGTGTCCGTCCCCGTGGCCGCAGGCACCAGGCCAGCGGCAATCGCTGCAGCAGACCCGCCCGACGAGCCGCCCGGAATGCGGCTGGTGTCCCAGGGGTTTTGCACCGGCCCGTAGGCGCTGTTTTCATTGCCCGAGCCCATCGCGAACTCGTCGCAGTTGAGCTTGCCCAGCGTGACCATGCCGGCGCCCGCGAGCTTGCCGACGACGGTGGCATCGAAAGGGCTGCGGTAGTTCTCCAGCATCTTCGAGCCGGCCGTTGTGGGGAAGTCGCGGGTGACAAAAACGTCCTTGTGCGCCAGTGGCACGCCGAGCAGCGGTGTGCGTTCGCCAGCGGCGATGCGGGCGTCGGCGGCTTTGGCCTGCGCGATTGAAACATCGGCATCTGTCGCCAGGAAAGCGCCCAAAGCGTCCTGCGCCTTGATGCGCGACAGGAAATGCTGCGTCACTTCAACGCTGGACACCTCCTTGGCGGCGAGGCTGGCGGCGAGCTGCGCCACGCCCATGTCATGCAGGTTGAGGTTGGCGCTCATTCGATCACCCTGGGCACGAGAAACAGGCCGCGTTCGACGGCAGGCGCGCTGACCTGGCTGGCGTCACGCTGGTTGGGTTCGCTGGCGATGTCCTCGCGCAGGCGCAGGGCCACGTCGCCCAGCACGGCGGCCGGGTGAGCGAGAGGCTCGATGCCGTCGGTGTTGACGGCCTCCATCTGTTCGACCAGCGCGAAAAAACCGTTGAGCTGGCCCAGTACACGGTCGGTTTCATCGGGTCGCAATTCGAGCCGCGCCAGATTGGCGACGCGTGCAATTTCCTGGGGTGTCAGTGCCATGAATAAAAGAGCTGAAAAATCAAGCTGAAACGGGGTGTAAAGATAAGGCAATGCGCCTGATAATGGCCATTGGAGAAAAGGGGATGCGTTATTATCCCGCCTTTGGTGTGAAATCAGGGCGGGATGCACTCTTTAGGCGTTTTTTGAACACTTGAAACCGGTTTTCCAGCGTCCTCCCCGCTTCCCAGTCATCGATCCATCATAAAAAGGCGATAGAGCAACGAAGTTTGCCCATGCCCTAACCGGACTTCTGAACATGTTTGAAGCATTCCGTCGGTACTTCTCTACCGACCTGGCCATTGACCTTGGCACCGCCAACACCCTGATTTACGTACGAGACCGCGGCATTGTGCTGGACGAGCCCTCGGTTGTGGCCATCCGCCACGAAGGCGGCCCACAAGGCAAGAAAACCATCCAGGCCGTCGGCCACGAAGCCAAAGCCATGCTGGGCAAGGTGCCCGGCAACATCGAGGCGATTCGCCCGATGAAAGACGGCGTGATTGCCGACTTCACCGTCACCGAGCAGATGCTCAAGCAGTTCATCAAGATGGTTCACCCGCGCAGCTTCTTCAAGCCCAGCCCGCGCATCATCATCTGCGTGCCCTGCGGCTCCACCCAGGTCGAGCGCCGAGCGATTCGCGAAAGCGCACTGGGCGCCGGTGCCTCCGACGTTTACCTGATTGAAGAACCGATGGCCGCTGCGATTGGCGCCGGCCTTCCCGTCAGCGAAGCCAGCGGTTCCATGGTCGTGGACATCGGCGGTGGCACGACCGAGGTCGGCGTCATCTCGCTGGGCGGCATGGTCTACAAGGGCAGCGTCCGTGTGGGCGGTGACCGTTTCGACGAAGCCATCATCAACTACATCCGCCGCAACTATGGCATGCTGATCGGCGAGCCTACCGCTGAAGCGATCAAGAAGAACATCGGTTCGGCCTTCCCCGGCTCCGAAGTCAAGGAAATGGAAGTCAAGGGCCGCAACCTGTCCGAAGGCGTGCCGCGCAGCTTCACGATTTCGAGCAACGAAATCCTCGAAGCCCTGACCGACCCCCTCAACAACATCGTCAGCGCCGTGAAGAACGCGCTGGAGCAGACGCCGCCTGAGCTGGGCGCAGACATTGCCGACCGCGGCATGATGCTGACCGGCGGCGGCGCATTGTTGCGCGACCTGGACCGCCTGCTGGCAGAAGAAACCGGGCTGCCGGTGCTGGTAGCCGAAGAGCCGCTGACCTGCGTGGTACGCGGTTGCGGCATGGCGCTTGAGCGCATGGACCGCCTGGGTTCCATCTTCACATCGGAATAACCCCGCCCTTGTGGTGCCTGAGCAGACTGTGGGCACCTGACAATCCATGCCTTTAGGAACCCTGGACAGATCACCGCCATCCTTCTTCAAGCAAGGGCCGTCGGCGCTGTCCAAACTGATGTTCTTCAGCGCGCTGGCCTTGTTTCTGATGGTGGCAGACACCCGTTTTCGCATCACCCAGCCTGTGCGCTCCGTGCTGGCCACGGCGCTTTACCCGGTGCAGTGGCTGGCCCTTCAGCCGGTGCGAGCCGCGCAGGGCACCGCCGAATATTTCAGCAGCCTGAGCCAGGCCAACGCCAGCAGTGAAGACGCCCGCAAGAAACTTGCATTGCAGTCGCTGCGCGCCGGGCAGGTGGAACAGCTGCTGCTTGAGAACAGCCGCCTGCGCAAGCTGCTGGGCCTTCGTGAACAGCTTGCCACATCGGTGATGGCCGCCGAAGTCCTGTATGACGCTGCCGACCCCTACACGCGCAAGGTCATCATCGGCAAGGGGCTGCTTCAGGGCGTCGATCTGGGGTCGCCAGTGCTCGACGAGGCCGGCGTGCTGGGGCAGGTCACGCGCGTGCACCCGCTGGTCAGCGAAGTCACCCTGGTCAATGACCGCGACCTGGCGATTCCCGTGCTCAATGTTCGTACAGGTGCGCGCAGCGTGGCCTATGGCGACCCTTCGGCATCAGGCAGCGGGCTTGAACTGCGCTTTATGGGCAGCAATTCGGATGTCAAGGAGGGTGACCTGCTCACCACCAGCGGTGTTGACGGCGTCTACCCGCCAGGCTTGCCGGTTGCCAAAATCAGCCGCATCGAGCGCCGTGCCGAATCGGCGTTTGCCAAAATTTATTGTTCCCCCGTCGCGCTGGTCACGGCGGCCCGCAACGTGATGGTGGTCAAGCCGGTGTCTGCCCAGATACCGCCGCGGCCCGAGCCCGTTGCCGAAGCGCCGGTACCCGCAAGGAAGGCGGCTTCAAAATGATCATGAAAGGACTGACGACATGATCATGCGATCGGGCCAGCAGCTGCTGCTGCCGGCCAACCCCGTGTTTATCTGGTGCAGCCTGATCGCTGCGCTGTTGCTGGACATGCTGCCGCTCGGGCGCACACCGTGGATGCCCGATTTTCTGGCATTGGTGCTGGTGTTCTGGAACGTGCACCAGCCGCTTCGCATCGGCATCGGCGTGGCTTTCATGTTCGGTCTGGGGATGGATGTTCACCAGTCTTCACTGCTTGGTCAGCATGCGCTGTCCTATACGGCGCTGAGTTTTTTTGCGACCATGATTCACAGGCGCCTGTTGTGGTTTCCCGTGCCTTCGCAGGCCCTTCAGGTGCTGCCCCTGTTCGCCATCGCGCATGGCGTGGAGATCGTCATCCGCATGATTGGCGGCGGCAGCTTCCCGGGCTGGCCCATCCTGCTCGCGCCGGTGTTTGAGGCGGTGCTCTGGCCGGTGGTCAGTGTGCTGTTGCTGGTGCCGCAGCGCCGGGCGCCCGATCCGGATGAGAATAGACCACTCTGATGCTCTCACGGTATGACCGAACTCAGAAACGTTGAAGCCGACCTGTCGCGCTTTCGTGCGCGGGTGCTGGTTGCCAGTCTGGCGGTCCTGTTGGCGTTTTCCTTGCTGGGCGCGCGCCTGGTGTACCTGCAGGTGTACCGCCACACCGACCTCAACGAGCAGGCTGAAAACAACCGCACGGCGGTGGTTCCCATCGTCCCGAATCGCGGACTGATCCTGGATCGCAACGGCGTGGTGCTGGCCACCAACTACTCGGCCTACACGCTGGAGATCACGCCGTCCAAGGTCGAGAATCTTGAAGACACCATCGCCGCGCTTGAGAAGGTGGTGGATATCCAGCTGCGTGACAAGCGCCGCTTCAAGCGCCTGCGTGAAGAGTCCAAGAATTTTGAATCGCTGCCCATACGGACCCGCCTCAGCGATGAGGAAGTCGCGCGGTTTGCGGCGCAGCGTTTCCGTTTCCCCGGCGTTGACATCAAGGCGCGGCTGTTCCGCAACTATCCCTATGGCGAGCTGGGCAGTCACGTCGTCGGCTACATAGGCCGCATCAACCAGACCGAAAAAGAAGCCATTGAAGAAGGCGACGACGAAGGCAACTACCGCGGCACGGACTACATCGGCAAACTGGGTGTCGAGCAAAGTTTCGAGCAGCAGCTTCATGGCACGACCGGTGTCGAGCAGGTCGAGACGTCGGCAGGCGGCCGTGCCGTGCGCAAGCTGGCCACCAACCCGGCGACACCGGGCAATACCGTCATGCTGTCGCTGGACATCAAGCTGCAAAAGCTCGTCGAAGACATGTTTGGCGAGCGGCGGGGTGCACTGGTGGCGCTGGATCCCAAGACCGGCGACGTGCTGGCCTTTGTCAGCAAACCGACCTTTGACCCCAACCTGTTTGTTGACGGAATCGACACGGAGAGCTGGGAATCACTCAACGAATCGATAGACAAGCCGCTGCTCAACCGGGCGCTGCGCGGCACCTACCCCCCGGGCTCGACCTACAAACCTTTCATGGCCATGGCGGCCCTGCAGACCGGTGCCCGTTCGCCCACGACACTGATCAACGACCCCGGCTTTTACATGTTTGGCGGCCGGCGTTTCGGCAGCCCTGAAAACGAGAAGGGCGGCATCATGGACATGAACCGCGCCATCGTCGAGTCGAGCAACGTCTATTTTTATTCGCTCGCCAACGAGATGGGTGTGGACAGCATCCATGACTTCATGAAGCCTCTGGGTTTTGGCCAGGTGACCGGCATAGACATCAACGGCGAGGTGCGGGGCATTCTGCCCAGCCAGGCCTGGAAGCGCGGCTACTTCAAGAAGCAGGAGCAGCAGAAGTGGTTTGCAGGCGAGACCATTTCCCTGGGCATAGGCCAGGGCTACAACAGCTTCACCATGCTGCAGCTGGCGCAGGCGACGGCCATCATTGCCAACAACGGCGTCAAGCATAAACCCCGACTTGTCATTGGCACGCAGGACCCGGTCACGCGTGTGATGCACCCGCTGCCCATGGCCCCGGCAGAAGACCTGGGCTACAAGCCCGAGAACGTGGCCATCATCCGCAAGGCACTGCTGGGCGTGACCCAGGGCGGAACGTCCGCGAGGGTGTTTGCGGGGTCGGGTTACCTCAGCGGCGGCAAGACGGGAACGGCACAGGCCGTGACCATGGCTGCCAAGGGCAAGTACAACAGCGCCAAAATGGAAGAGCACCAGCGTGACCACGCGCTTTATATCGCGATGGCGCCGGCAGAAGACCCGAAGATTGCACTGGCCGTGATTGTTGAAAATGCGGGCTGGGGTGCAGGCGCGGCTGCGCCGATCGCGCGTCGTGTGTTCGACTACATGTTGATGGGCCTTTACCCAAGCGAGGAAGACATGGCGGCCGTTCAAAAAGGCCTGGCTGGAGCGCCCATCGGCAAACCCCGCCGGATTGCCGAGATGACCGCGCTGCTGCCTGCAGTGAACGGTGCACCCGTTCCGGAAGTTGCCAGGGCTGCTGCCGCTGCTGCGCAGCCGGTTGTGGGGGCTGCAATGCCTGTGGCTTCTGCGCCTTCGGCTCAGCCTGTTGCCCGACTGGCATCTGCGCAAGCGCGCTAGGTCAGGCTTGGTTTCACTGACGCATGAAAGCGTCGAACCCTGTTTTAAGGATGAGCGCGCTCACCACAAGGATGAAGACCAGTCGCACAAACCCGGCGCCGTGTTTGAGGGCCAGGCGTGTTCCCAGCAGGCTGCCGATCACATTGGCGACGGCCATGGTGAGCGCGAAATGCCACCACACGTGGCCCTTGTAGGCAAACAATCCCAGGGCTGCAAGATTGGTGGCGGTGTTGAGCAGTTTGGCGGATGCCGATGCGTTTAAAAAGTCGTAGCCCAGCCAGCGCACAAACAAAAAGACAAAAAAGCTGCCTGTCCCGGGTCCGAAAAACCCGTCGTAAAAACCAAGCACCAGGCCGATGCAGCAGGCCGCCACGGTTTCGGCCCGGCCACTGAAGCGGGGTGCATGGTGCCTGCCCATGTCTTTTTTGACCAGGGTGTACGCCAATACGGCGACCAGGACAAAAGGGAGGGCTTTGCGCAAAAAGCCTGCCGACACAATGGTGACCAGCCAGGCACCAGCCAGGGACCCTGCAAATCCGGCGGCAGCAGCCGGCAAGAGTGCCGACCAGCGCATGTCGACCCGGCGCGCAAACTGCACGGTTGCGACGCCTGTGCCCCAAATAGACGCACCCTTGTTAACGCCGAAGAGGGTTGCGGGATGGGTTGTGGGAAAGACGGCAAACAGTGCCGGCACCAGAATCAGTCCGCCACCGCCCACAATCGAGTCAACAAAACCTGCCATCAGCGATGCGATGGAGACGATCAGCAATTCCATGGGCGGGATTGTCTCATTCCTGCCTCGGGCGGCACGCGGCTGCTGCGCTATTCATAGCGGATCAAGCCTGTCGCATAGGGTCTGCAAGGCCACAAAACGCCTGTCTGTACCGGGACGGCCACAAGACAGGCAGGCAAAAAAAAGCGCCGGGGTTGCCGGCGCTTTTTGACAAGATCTTTTGGAACCTTGCCTGTCTCGTTAATTCTGTCCAACTCAACTCTAAACTCTTGTGTCTCCTCTGCTCCTCGCTGTACGAGCATGCAGGCCCGGTAGCAAGACGATCAATGTAACCCGCGCACTGAGTTAGTGCATTGGGACTTTCCCCACCCCGGGAATCTACCAGCCGGCCTTTACAAACCGAAGTGGCCTTACCCTGCTCTCGCCTCTGTACCGGGCTGAGCAACCCTCAAATCAGAGTTCAGGCACCAGCTTTGAGCATCTGGCACGACTTATGCCTGTTGTTACCAATTGTTGGCTGACTTTGAAGAAAGGCGTGTGCTGTATGGTGATCAAACGGTCCATTGCAATTGGTTTGTGTCTGTGGATGGGGCTGGTTTTCCAGCAGGCTGGTGCCCAGTCGGCTGTCAGTGTGGCTTCCACCCCCATGCCGGTTGCCAGCGGCGCAGCTTCGGCGCCAGCCGCCCCGGCCGCTCCCGCGAGTAATGCGTCAGCCCCTGTTGCAGCTCCACCCGCCGCAGTACCGGCACCGGTAGCCGCTGTTGCTGCAGCGTCCGCCCCTGCCGTTGCTGCATCGGCCTCCGCACCCGCGCCCCTGACGCAGCCAGGCCTTGTTGACGGCTCAACCCTCAATGGTGCTGACACGGCCTGGATGATGACGTCCACCGCCCTCGTGTTGCTGATGACACTTCCAGGCATTGCGCTTTTCTACGGCGGCATGGTGCGCCGCAAGAGCGTGCTGAACGTCATGGCCTGCGTGGTGGCCATTTGTGCGATCGTCAGTATTCTCTGGTTCGCCATCGGCTACTCGCTGGCGTTCACGCCCGGAAGCGGTTCGATGGGCCACTTTATTGGCGGCTTTGAACGCATGGGCTTCGCAGGACTCGACTATGTCAAGGAAACCGGCAAGGTGGCGGTCAGCCATATCGCGCCGAACATTCCTGAATCGGTGTACTCGATGTTCCAGCTGACCTTTGCCATCATCACCGCGGCGCTGGTTGTCGGATCCTTTGTCGAGCGCATGCGTTTTTCCGCTGTGGTCATCTTCATGTCGCTGTGGACCGTCATCGTTTATGCGCCGATTGCCCACTGGGTCTGGGAGCCCAATGGCTGGCTGGCCCGCCTTGGCGTTCTCGACTTCGCCGGCGGCTCGGTTGTCCACATCAACGCCGGTATTGCCGGCCTGGTCTGTGCCTATGTGCTTGGCCCCCGGCGCGGCTATGGCAGCGAACCCTTCACGCCTGTGAACCTCGGCCTGACGATGGCCGGCGCCGGCATGCTGTGGGTTGGCTGGTTCGGTTTCAATGCGGGTTCTGCTGTGGCGTCTGACGGCCGTGCGGGCCTGGCGATGGCGGTCACCCATATCGCTGCCGCCGCAGGCGCACTGTCGTGGATGGCCGCTGAATGGATCGTGCGTCGCCGCCCTTCCCTGCTGGGCCTGTGCTCTGGCCTGGTCGCGGGTCTGGTTGCGATCACGCCCGCCTCCGGTTTTGTATCGCCGCGCGCAGCGCTGGTCATTGGCCTGGTGGCCGGTGCCGCCTGCTACTGGGGCGCCACAGGCTTGAAGCGCCTGCTCAATGCAGACGATTCGCTGGACGTGTTTGGCGTGCACGGCGTGGGCGGCATCGTCGGCTCACTGCTGACGGGTGTGTTTGCCAGCAAGACCATTTCCGGCTCCGAGTCCAGCCTGCTGACCCAGTTCATCGGCTCCGGCTCGGTGGCGCTTTACAGTCTCTTCATGACCGGCGTGGCTCTCTGGATCACATCCCTGATCGTCAGCCTGCGGGTGGGTGAGACCTCCGAAACCGACGGACTCGATATTTCGCAGCATGCAGAACGGCTGGGCAATTAGGGCCTGTCCACCCTGTTTTCACCCCGTTCGCACGCCTGAAAATAGTGTGAACAGGCCCTGGTCTCACCTGACGATGGAGGATCCACACCATGCCTTCCAGTGAAAAAATTGCGATTGCCGCCCACCTGCATGTCCTGCTTCGCCGCAAGACCGGTCGGGTAACCGACACCGAGTGGATGGCCAGCAACGCTGAGTACGCCGCAGAGATCACGCGTTTTGCGCGTGAAAAGGCAGTGGAGGACGGTCATGCAGATCTGGCCGCCTGGGCCGACAAGCTTGAAGAAATCATGGGAACGCCTGACCCCAGGCAGCGG
This sequence comes from Pseudomonadota bacterium, assembly GCA_040390295.1. GTDB lineage: Bacteria > Pseudomonadota > Gammaproteobacteria > Burkholderiales > Burkholderiaceae_C > Polaromonas. Next base: position 33,478 of record JAZJYR010000048.1, on the reverse strand, counting down.
GTGCCGCTGGTCAAGATGGTGAGCGATGCCGTCAAGCATGGTGCGCCGCCCGTCCCGGCCGCGCCCGTGCCCGACAGGCAAAGTTCGCAGTCGGTCAATACCGAGGAAGAGGTCTACCCGGAATCAGGTTTCATCGAGTCCACTTTCGGTGTGATCTTTGGCGAGCATGACCCCAACAAGCCGAAGAAGCCGGTTGACCCCAATGCGCCGCGGTATGTGAAGGGTTTGCGCTAGCGCCTGACCTGGGAGACTCTCCCGGCCCCTTTTTTTGGCACTGCCTGCCAAGCCTCCCGTCCCCCTGACGGCGAGGCTTTTCTTTTTTGCAGAAAGCTCGTTGCCGCATCTGCAAAAGCTTCCGTGCATGGAATTCAGCGCGCAGTTCCCTAGGGTAAATCCTTAAAAAAAGACCACCCGGACGCGTTGTATTGGTTATTAACCATAACCATAATCGGGCACCTAACCGATTCAACGCATGACCCCAAAAGACCTCCAGCTCGACATGCACGGCGTTGTTGCCGTGATCCGCCTGTCCCGTCCCGCCAAGCGCAATGCGCTGGGCGATGCCCTCATTCTTGCGCTGCGCGACCAGCTTGAAAACCTGCCGCCAGAGACGCGGGCTGCCGTGCTGCATGGCGAGGGTGATCATTTCTGTGCCGGCCTCGACCTCAGCGAGCTGAAGGAGCGTGATGCCGGCCAGGGCCTGCACCACTCGCGCATGTGGCATGCGGCGCTTGAGCGTGTGCAGTATGGGCCGGTGCCTGTGATCGCTGCCTTGCACGGTGCCGTGGTGGGCGGTGGCCTTGAACTGGCCAGCGCCTGCCATATCCGCGTGGCCGATGCTTCCACGTTTTATGCCTTGCCCGAAGGCTCGCGCGGCATCTTCGTCGGTGGCGGTGGCGCAGTGCGCATACCGCGCCTGATCGGCGCTGCACGCATGACCGACATGATGTTGACCGGCCGCGTCTACAACGCCGAGGACGGCGAGCGCATAGGCCTGGCGCAATACCTGGTGCCGGCCGGGCAGGCTCTCGACAAGGCGATGGCGCTGGCGCAGCGCGTGGCCGAAAACGCGCCGCTCACCAACTACGCACTCATGCACGCGCTGCCGCGAATCGCCGAGCAGCCTGCAGACCAGGGCTTCTTCACGGAGGCCTTGATGGCCGCGGTCGCGCAAAGCGCGCCCGAAGCCAAAGAACGTGTCAAAGCCTTCCTCGACGGCAAGGCCGCCAAAGTCAAAAAGGCCTGAGGCCATGCAAACACAGATGCAATCCGGTCAGTTGCAGCATCTGAACCCCGCGCCTGCTGCTGCGCCCAGATACCGGCCACTGAAGTTTGGCGTGACCCGTGTTGTCATGACCCAATGCAGTGATGGCAGCCACTACCTTGAAGCCGACCAGCCGCTGGCAGCCTACGCCGCACGCATGACAGACAGGTTCCTGCACTGGGCGCAGACCGACCCTGAGCGCGTGCTTTTTGCGCGGCGTGCAAAAAATGCAGATGGCAGCACGGGCGACTGGCAACACCTCAGCTATGGCAAGGCGCTGCAGGACGCAGGCGCCATCGGCCAGGCGCTGCTTGATCGCGGCCTGAACGCTGAACGCCCGGTGCTCATCCTCAGTGAAAACGGACTTGAGCACGCACAGCTCGCGCTCGCATGCATGCTGGTCGGCATACCCTATTGCCCCGCATCACCGGCCTACAGCCTGGTCGCGTCCGACTACGGCAAGCTGCACCATATCTTCAGGACGCTGACACCTGGCCTGGTGTTTGCGGTGGACGGCGCACGTTACGGCAAGGCCCTGCAGGCCGCAGCCGGCGCTGACGTTGAAGTGGTTCTGGCCGAAGGCACGCTGCCTGGCCGCGCCGCCACGGCCTACGCTGATTTGCTCAGCACAAAAACCACGCCGCAGGTTGACGAAGCCATGCAGGCCACCGGCCCCGACACGATTGTCAAATTCCTGTTCACATCGGGTTCGACAAAATTGCCCAAGGGTGTGATCAACACCCACCGCATGTGGTGCGCCAACCAGCAGCAGATGCGCCAGTCCATGCCTGTGCTCGCTGAACATGCGCCGGTGCTGGTGGACTGGCTGCCGTGGAACCACACCTTCGGCGGCAACCACAATGTCGGCATGGTGCTCTACAACGGCGGCACCTTGTACATCGATGACGGCAAACCCACGCCGGCCCTGATGGCAGAGACCCTGCGCAACCTGCGCGAGGTCGCACCAACGCTGTACTTCAATGTGCCCACCGGTTTTGAAGCCATCGCCAATGCGATGAAAACCGATGCACAGTTGCGCAAAAACCTGCTGTCCAAGGTGCGCATGTTTTTTTATGCCGGTGCCAGCCTGGCGCAGCCGGTGTGGGACAGCCTTCACGAGACACAGGAGCGCGAGATTGGCGAGCGCATCGTCATGGGCACGGGGTTGGGCATGACCGAGTCCTCGCCCTTCGCCATCTTCATCACCAACCCGAATGTCAGGGCTGGCGACATCGGCGTGCCCGCACCCGGCGTGCGCCTCAAGCTGGTTGCAGCGAACGGCAAGACCGAGATCCGCTACAGCGGCCCCAACATCACGCCGGGCTACTGGCGCTCGCCGGAAGCGACCGCTTCTGCGTTTGATGAGGAAGGTTTCTTCTGTACCGGGGATGCCGCGAAATGGATAGACGACAACGACATCCACCAGGGCCTGAAGTTCGACGGCCGCATCGCCGAAGACTTCAAGCTGGGTACCGGCACCTTTGTCAGTGTCGGGCCGATGCGCGCAAAAATCATTGCGGCCTGTGCACCCTATGTGCAGGATGTCGTGCTGACGGGCATCAACCTCAAGGAAGTGGGTGCCCTGGTTTTCCCCACGGCGGCCGTACGCGCGCTGGCAGGTGTGGCGCCTGATGCGCCCCTGCGCCATGCGCTTGACAGCGAAGCCGTGGCCGCGTATTTCCAGAAAGTGCTCAACGAGCTTTCAGCGGCCTCCACCGGCAGCGCCAACCGCATTGCCCGCTTGCATCTGATGCACGAGCCGCCTTCACTCGACAAGGGTGAGGTCACCGACAAGGGCTCCATCAACCAGGCTGCAGTGCTGACACATCGCGCGCCGCTGGTGAACGGCCTGCACGATGACACCCTCTCTCCCATCCTCAAGCCCGTACAACCCGAATAAGACCCGCATGAAAGCCAAAGGATTTTTCTCTTCATTCAATGACGTGTGGATGCTCGATGGCATGCGCACGCCCATGGTCGATTACTGTGGCGCACTGGGACACATTTCTCCCACAGACCTCGGCATCAAGGCGGCACGCGCAGCGCTGCAAAAAGCCGGTGTTGCAGGTAACGACATCGACTCGGTGCTGGCTGGCAATATGGCGCCTGGTGACTTCGAGCAGTTCATGCTGCCGCGCCACATCGGTCTTTACGCCGGTGTGCCGGTCGAGGTGCCTGCCATCATGGTGCAGCGCATTTGCGGCACCGGTTTTGAGCTGTTCCGCCAGGCCGGTGAGCAGATACAAAGTGGCGCCGCCGACGTGGCACTGGTCGTCGGCGCCGAGAGCATGACGCGCAACCCGATTGCTTCGTTCGAGCACCGCACCGGCTTCAAACTGGGGGCGCCGGTCGGCTTCAAGGACTTCATGTGGGAAGCCCTGAAGGATTCGGCCGCGGGCATCGACATGATCCAGACGGCTGAAAACCTGGCCAAAAAATACGGCATCACACGGGAGCAGGTTGATGAGTTCGCGTCGTCGTCGTTCGCTAAAGCGGTTGCTGCGCAGCAAGCCGGTTTCCATGCCGGTGAAATCGTCCCCGTGGTGAGCGAGACGTTCGAGCTTGACGGGTACGCCTCGCGGAGCATCCGTCTTCAAGGCAAGACGACTGAGGTTGCGGCCGATACGCATGCCCGCCTCTCGCCCGTCGAGGTGCTGGCCAAGCTACGCGTTGTTCACCCCGGCGGGGTGCAAACCGGAGGCAACAGCGCCGCCCTTGTTGATGCGGCTGCCGCCGCCGTAGTGTCATCCGGCAGCTACGCCAGGTCGAACAACAAAAGGCCGCTGGCTCGCGTGGTCGCAGCTGCGGTCGTGGGCGTGCCGCCCGAGATTATGGGCATTGGCCCGGCCCCTGCCATCCGGCTGCTGCTGGAGCGATGCGGCTTGACGCTGGACCAGATTGGCCGTTTTGAAATCAACGAGGCACAGGGCGCGCAAACGCTTTCCGTCGCTCGTGAACTTGGCCTGGACATCAGCAAGCTCAACGTGAACGGCGGCGCCATTGCCATGGGCCACCCCCTCGCCGTGACAGGCGTACGCCTGACCCTCACGGTCGCGCGTGAAATGCAGCGCGCCAAGGTACGCTACGGCATCTCGTCGGCCTGTGTGGGTGGTGGCCAGGGTATTGCGCTGCTGCTCGAAAATCCCCAGGCACCCCGATAAGCAGAAACGACATGAGCAAAACAGTTATTTACGAATACCCTGTGACCTTTGGCGATTGCGACCCCGCGGGTATTGTTTTTTACCCCAACTTTTCGCGCTGGATGGATGCGTCCTCGCTGAATTTTTTCGTCAAGTGCGGCGTGCCCACGTGGCGTGATCTGGTCAAGACCACCGGCATCATTGGCACGCCGCTGCTGGAGATCAACACCAAATTCAACCGCCCCGCCGTGTATGGCGATACGCTGCAGATCCATACCAGCATCGACGAGTGGCGCGACAAGGTTTTCGTACAGCGCCATGTGGTGCGCCGTGGCGATGACCTGATTTGCGAAGGCACCGAGGTGCGGGCATTTTGCGTTCGCCATCCAGATAATCCAGAGCGCATCAAGGCCATACCGGTGCCCGACGACATCAAGGCGCTGTGCAGCTGACCGTCAGCACCGGCGATATTTTTTCTGTTCCCGTTAGATACCTTGACAAACTCCAGGAGACAAAGCATGAAAATTTCCAAGACCTTCCTCGCCGCCGCGGTCACGGTGCTATTCGCCGGTATTGCGCAAGCCGACATCACGGTCGGCGTCAGCCTGCCGTTGACCGGACCCGCCTCCGGGCTGGGCATCCCCATGAAGAACCAGCTCGCGCTCTGGCCCCAGACCCTTGCCGGCGAAAAGCTCAAGGTCATCGTGCTGGACGATGCCACCGACCCGACCAATGGCGTCAAAAATGCGCGCCGTTTTGTGACCGAGGACAAGGTTGACCTGATCCTCGGCTCCGCTGCAACGCCGGTGGCGATTGCCATGGCTGAAGTGGCTGCCGAAGGCCAGACACCACAGCTGATGGCCTCGCCCGCGCAGTTGCCGCCAGGCAAGGACCACTGGAGCTTCCGTCTGCCGCAGTCCAATTCAGTCATGTCCTATGCCGTCGTTGAGCACATGAAAAAGCAGGGCATCAAGACCGTCGGCTTTCTCGGCTACACCGACGCCTACGGCGAAGGCTGGCTGAAGGAGTTCACACCGCTGGCCGAGAAGGCCGGCATCAAGGTGGTCGCCACCGAGCGCTTTGCACGTACCGACACCAGCGTCACCGCACAAGCTCTCAAGCTGACCGCTGCCAACCCGGACGCCATGCTCATCGTTGCTTCCGGCAGCGGCGCGGCCATGCCTGAAATGGCCATGATCGAGCGCGGCTTCAAGGGCAAGATCTACCAGACCCACGCTGCAGCAACCAAAGACCTGATGCGTGTGGGCGGCAAGGCGATTGAGGGGACCTATGTGGTGTCAGGTCCGGTGATCGCACCCGAGCAATTGCCTGAGAGCCACCCTTCGAAAAAGCTGGCACTCGACTTTGTGCAGAAGTACGAGAAGGCCAATGGAGCTGGCAGCCGCAACCAGTTCGCTGGCCACTCCTATGACGCCCTCATCGTGCTTGAAAAAGCCGTGCCCATTGCGCTCAAGAAAGCAAAATCCGGCACCAAGGAATTCCGCGTTGCCCTGCGTGACGCAATTGAAACCATGGGCCGCACCAATTTTGCCCATGGCATCATGAACTGGACCAAGGACGATCATTGGGGCTTTACCAATGAAACCGGCGTGATCGTGAAAGTCGTCAACGGCGACTGGAAGATGGAATAAACCGGTTCCCTGCACGGCACCCGGGCGGTGGACAACAAGCCAGCCGCCCGGGTGCTGTTTTAATTTTCTAATCAAGGTTTCCGATCATGGACTCATCGATCGCCAGCATCCTGCTGGTGGACGGCCTGACCAACGGCGCCATTTACGCCTTGCTGGGTCTGGCGACCGTGCTGGTGTTTACGGTCACGCGGGTCATTTTTATTCCTCAGGGCGAGTTCGTCGCCTACGGTGCGCTCACGCTGGCGATCCTGCAGACCGGCAAGATCCCCGGAACCGTCTGGCTCCTGCTGATTCTGGCAGGTGTCGCCGCGCTGATGGAGCTTGCTGCCGCATGGCAGCGGCATGGCACAGTCCTGGCTGCGCTCAAGGCCGCATTCAAGACCTTTGTGGTGCCCGCGCTGGTCGCCGGTTTGACCGCATGGGCCGCGCCGCACCAATTTCCGCTGGGCATACAGGCTTTGCTCAGCGTCGCGCTGGTCACGGCTTTCGGCCCGCTGGTTTACCGCGTTGCCTATCAGTCGCTGGCCGATGCCACGCCGCTGGTGCTGTTGATTGTGTCGGTCGGTGTGCACTTCGCCATGACCGGCCTGGGCCTTCTGTTCTTTGGCGCGGAAGGATTTCGCAACCCCTCTTTCTGGGACTTGCGCCTGGCCTGGGGTTCCGTCACGCTGTCGGGTCAGACGATTATTATTTTTGCGGCTTCACTGGCATTGATCGTGTTGCTCTGGCTGTTTTTTGAGCGTTCCCTTTTCGGCAAGGCCTTGCGTGCCACCGCCGTCAACCGCCTTGGTGCGCGCCTGATGGGTATTTCTTCGCAGACTTCTGGCCAGCTCACATTTGCGATGGCCGCCCTTATAGGTGCCCTCTCTGGCTTGCTGATCGGGCCAAGCACCACCGTGTTTTACGACTCCGGTTTCCTGATCGGGCTCAAGGGTTTTGTCGCCGCCGTCATCGGTGGGCTGTCGAGCTACCCGGGTGCCTTGCTGGGCGCGCTGTTTGTCGGGGTGATCGAGGCCTTTGGGTCTTTCTGGGCCAGCGCTTTCAAGGAGGTGATCGTGTTCACCATGATCCTGCCGGTATTGCTCTGGCGCTCCCTGAAGAGCGGCCACTCGGACGAGGAACATTGATATGCGCCCCCACGCTCTCTATTTTCGTTGCCCCCCAAGGGGGCGTTCAATGCCCGTAGCGCGGCCGGGCGGGCACTGACATGCTCGCAAGACGTTACGGCCTGCTGGTGCTGGTCATTGTGCTCTGCGTACTGGCGTTCGCGCCAGTGCCTGAATTCTGGATTACCCAGCTCAACTACATTGGCCTGTACAGCCTGGTCTGCCTCGGTCTCGTGCTGTTGACCGGTGTGGCCGGTCTCACCTCCTTTGGCCAGGCGGCTTTTGTCGGCATTGGCGCCTACGCCACAGCCTGGATCACGCTCAATACAGGGCTCTCGCCATGGCTGGGGTTGCTGGCCGGGCTGGCCATCACCGGTGTGTCGGCCCTGATTGTTGGCGCTATCACGCTGCGCATGTCGGGCCACTACCTGCCGCTGGCGACCATCGCCTGGGGACTGTCGCTTTATTTCCTGATGAGCAACCTGGATGTGCTCGGCAAATACGACGGCCTGCAGGGTGTTCCCGGCCTGTCCCTTTTTGGCATGGAGGTTGGCCAGGGTCGCGGCTTTTTTGCACTGACATGGGTCGTTGTTGTGATCGCCGCGCTGGCCGTTCTCCGCCTGCTTGATTCACGACCCGGCCGTGCCATGCGCTCGCTGCGCACCGGCACGCAAATGGCCGAAGCCATGGGCGTGAACACGCTGCGCTACAAGATCGTCATCTTCGTCATTGCAGCGTTGCTGGCGTCTGTCTCGGGCTGGCTGTACGCGCATTACCAGCACTCGGTCAACCCTTCGCCCTTCGGGCTCAAGATGGGCATTGAGTACCTCTTCATGACAGTGGTCGGCGGTGTGGGTTATGTCTGGGGTGCCATTACCGGCGCGCTGCTGACCAAGCTTCTTGAAGACCAGCTGCAGGTCCTGCTTCCCTGGCTGATCGGCACCAGCGGCAGCTACGAAATCATTGTTTTCGGCATCATTCTGGTGGTTGTGCTCAAGTACCTGCCTAGCGGTTTGTGGTCACTGGTCGAGCTCAAGCTGCCGCGCCCGCAGCGCAAGGTCGACTGGACTGACGCTGCTCCCCTGCCCGAGCGTCACAAGCCCGCAGCGGGTGAGCTGGTGCTTGACGTGCAGGCCGTGAGAAAAGAATTCGGTGGCCTGGTGGCGGTCAACGACGTCAGCTTCAGGATCCGCGCAGGGCAGATTGTGGGCCTCATCGGGCCCAACGGCGCTGGCAAGTCCACCACCTTCAACCTCATCACCGGCCTGTTGTCGCTGACCAGTGGTCAGGTATTTTTCCGCGGCCAGCCCATCAGCGGGCAGCGCTCGCGCGAGATCGCCAGTCGCGGCATATCGCGAACCTTCCAGCATGTCCGCATGATTCCCGACATGACGGTGCTCGAGAACGTGGCGCTCGGTGCGCACCTGCGCGGTGGCAAGGGCGTGGTGTCTGCCATGGCCGGCCTCAATCGCCATGAAGAGCGCCAGTTGCTGCGTGAGGCGCAGCGGCAGCTTGAGCGCATCGGCATGGGCGCCAGCATGCATGAGCAGGCCGGCAACCTCGCGATGGGCCCGCAACGCCTGATGGAAATTGCGCGTGCCCTCTGCAGCGACCCTTCACTGCTCCTGCTGGACGAGCCCGCCGCCGGACTGCGCCACAAGGAAAAGCAGGCGCTGGCCGATGTGCTGCGCCAGCTGCGCGATGAAGGCGTGAGCATCCTGCTGGTCGAACACGACATGGACCTGGTAATGGACGTCTGCGACCACCTGGTGGTGATGGAATTTGGCACCTACCTGACTGAAGGTACGCCGGCCGAGGTTCAGGCCAGCCCTGAAGTGCGCGCCGCCTACCTTGGCACCGAACATTGATGGGCAACAGCATGACGACTCCCCTTCTTCACGTCAAAGGCCTGCATGCCGGCTATGGCAAGGCCGAGGTGCTGCACGGCGTCGACCTGCAGGCCGGTGCCGGCAGTGTCATCACCGTGATCGGCCCGAATGGCGCCGGCAAATCCACATTGCTCAATACGCTGATGGGCATATTGCCCGGGCTCGGCATGATCGAATTCAACGGTCAGGCACTGGGCCCGCTGACGCTTGAAGATCGCGTCATGCTCGGCATTGCGCTGGTGCCTGAAAAGCGCGAGCTGTTCGGCAGCATGCCGGTAGAAGACAACCTGGTGCTGGGAGGCTTCCGCCAGATGCGCCTGCGCAATGCGCAGTGGCGCGACCGTATCGACGATGTGTACCAGCTGTTCCCGCGCCTCAAGGAGCGCCGTCACCAGCTGGCCGGCACGCTGTCGGGCGGCGAGCGCCAGATGCTTGCCGTGGGCCGTTCCCTCATGTCAAGGCCCGGCCTCTTGATGCTCGACGAGCCCAGCCTCGGGCTGGCGCCGCTGGTGGTGCGCGAGATTTTTGACATCATCAACACGCTGCGAAAGACCGGCGTCACCATCGTGCTGGTCGAGCAAAATGCACGCGCAGCACTTGCCGTGGCCGACTACGGCTATGTGCTGGAGATGGGTGACATCGGTCTGCACGGTCCGGCCGGCGAGCTGGCCGTCGACCCGCGCGTGATTGACACCTATCTCGGTGCTGCGCGCAAAAAGACCGAGGCCTGAGCGTACGCCGTGAAGCGCTGAATCTTTTGTATTGAGCTCATGACCATGCATTACCAGCCAGCTGTAGAGGACACCGGCTTCATCCTTTTCGAGGTGCTAAAGGGCGCGCAGATTCTGGGTGAACTGCCGGAGTTTTCAGACTGTGATGCAGGTCTGATGCAGCAGATCCTCGGTGAGGCCGGCAAGTTTGTCGCTTTTGAAATTGCGCCACTGCAGCGCGTGGGTGATGAAGAAGGCTGTGTTTTTACCGCCGGTGAAGTGCGCACGCCCCCCGGCTTCAGGGCGGCCTACCAGTCGTTCTGGCAGTCGGGCTGGGCCAGCCTTTCGTGTGCGCCTGAAGACGGCGGCCAGGGCCTGCCCGAAGTGCTCAACCAGGTGCTGTATGAAATGCTCAGCGCCGCCAACCATGGCTGGACCATGGCGCCCGGCCTCTTGCATGGTGCGTATGAATGCCTGAAGCACCACGGCAACGCTGAACTGAAAACCACGTACCTGCCAAAAATGGCGAGCGGCGAATGGCTGGCCACCATGTGCCTGACCGAGCCGCACGCGGGCAGCGACCTCGGCCTCGTACGCACCAGGGGTGCGCCGCAACCTGATGGCAGTTACCATGTCAGCGGCACCAAGATTTTCATCTCGGGCGGCGAGCACGACCTGAGCACCAACATCATTCACCTGGTGCTGGCCCGCCTGCCCGATGCACCGCTTGGCCCCAAGGGCCTGTCGCTGTTTCTTGTGCCCAGGGTGTTGCCCGGTGACTTGCGCAACGCGGTGCACTGCGAACGCATCGAAGAAAAAATGGGCCTGCACGGCAGCGCCACCTGCGTGATGCGTTTTGACGAGGCCACCGGCTGGCTGGTCGGTGAAGTGAATCGCGGCCTGAACGCCATGTTTGTGATGATGAACGCCGCCCGCCTGCATGTCGGCCTGCAAGGCGTGGGCCTGCTGGATGCCGCCTGGCAAAAGGCCGACGCGTATTCCAGCGAGCGCCGGCAGATGCGCGCACCGGGGTCCAGAACATCCAGCGAGCCCTCGGACCTGATTGCGCGGCACCCGGCCATGCGCCGCATTCTCGATACCCAGCGCGCCTGGATAGACGGTGGCCGCGTGCTGGCTTACCGCACGGCGCTGGCGCTTGATCTGGCGCGGCATCACCCCGATGCGGCGCGCCGCGCGCAGGCCGAGCGCTGGTGCAGCCTGGTCACGCCGGTGCTCAAGGCGGCCCTGACGCAGCAGGCTTTTTACGGCGCCAGTGAATGCCTTCAGGTCTTCGGCGGCCACGGTTATGTGCGTGAATGGGGCATTGAGCAGATCGTGCGTGATGCGCGCGTTGCCATGATTTACGAAGGTACGAACGAAATCCAGGCGATTGACCTGCTGGTGCGCAAGGTGCTGGGTGATGGCGGCAAGGCCATGGGTTTGCTGTTGTCAGAACTTGACGGAACGCTGGGTGCGAACAGCGATGCCGATGATCCGGCCGGCATCAAGGCCTTGCAGCTGATCGATGACCTGCGCGATGTCACGGCCGCGCTGGTCCAGGCCGCCGGTAACAACGCCGAGCTGCCTTTCTGGGTGGCCGATGATTACCTGCGCCTGGTGGCCCTGGCGCTGCAGGCCTGGGCCTGGTCGCAGATAGGCAGCACGTTGCGCCGTGGCGCTGCAGGTGGCAACACCGAACGCTGGTCTGCGCCGGCGCAGGCGCTGCAGCTCTGGGTGTTGCCGGAGTTCGGCACGCGCCTGGCCATCATCCGGGCGCGGCTGGCCGCGGTGGCATCGCCTGGCGTTGCTGCGTGAAAGTGGTGTGAAAATTCACCCATGCCCGAAAAATCCCCCGCCATCGACAGGATAGACAGCTCCTACCTCGAGACGCTGATGGGCTACAACGCCACGCGCGCCTCGCTCAAGGTGATCGAGCTGTTCACCAAACGCATGGCGGTGTATGACCTGCGGCATGTGGACTTTTCAATCCTCTCCATCATCATGCACAACCCCGGCATCACCTCGCGCCAGCTCTGCGGTGTGCTCAGCATCCTGCCGCCCAACCTGGTCGGCAAGATCAGCCTGATGGAAAAACGCGAACTCGTCAGCCGCCGCCCGCACCCGCAGGACGGCCGCGCCGTCGGCCTCTACCTGACCGAAACCGGCGCCAAACTCATGGCCGACGCCGAGCGCACCGCCACCGCGCTGGAAGACGACGTGACCCAGAAGCTCAGCGCGGCAGAAAAAAAGACGCTGATGCGCCTTTTGCAGAAGATTTATCTCTAGGCTGGCGCTTCGCAGCGCCTGAAAGCAGCTCAATTGCTATGAATTAAGTAGCTGCTCACGCCCGTATTTATTGGTCTGAAGCCTGATTTGATGCCCGAAAATGGCATTTTGGGACCGTTTTGGCGCCTATCGGCAGCCCAAAAACGACCAAAACCCTGAAAAGTTAGTATGGAAGTTAACTTTTCGGAGTTTTTTAACGTATACGTTAAATTTTTAACATCTACGTTAAATCTGCTTCCTCAAACCCTAGCCTGAATCCATTCCGCAGCCTTCTCGGCACTCATCAGGGTGGGTGACCATACAAATAAAGATTTGTAATTTGCTCAATCGAGAGGGTGGGCAAGTTGTAGTTCACGCGCTATTCCTTTTTTGTCAATTCTTAAAATGCAATTCCAGATGCTTTTCTTACTTCCCCGCACGGACTTAGATCTAACAGGTCGCTCCACGGCGCATCGTTCGTTACGGCGCGGTTCTTTTTCGCTTTCTCAGTCATTTGGTAGTTGATGCTCGCTTGGATCGTGTCACTGAACATGGCATCTAGAAGTCCGTAGCGATGAAATCGTGTCATTGCACTTTTGTCAACAGAGCAAGCGCTGCGATGATTTAGAAAATATGTTTGTCCCGAAGACTCATGTGGCTGAAGTTTTACAAGGCCATAACTGATGGCGTTATCGAACAGTTTTATACAAATTTCCTCGTCAGGAATTTCTCGTTTTTGAGCTTTGCAATAGCCAGCGGGTTTTGCAGTTGCAATGAGGAATATGACTGCTATTAGCACCAGCAAAAAAAACGGCACATAGTTTGATTTCTGCACGGTTTCATTTTCACTGCTCGGGGTGTTCATGCTGCAACCATATGAATATTGACTTTGTTGATGCGTTCTGCCCTGCATCCAACTGATTCTTTTCGTTTGCCTTGAAGGTCGCGCTCCAGCAGGCCGTCGCCCTGGCTCACCCAGCCGGTCTGTTCGGCAAAGCCGTCATTGGCGTGGTCAAAGTGGGCGCCTGCTGCCGGGGACCTGGTTTGCACGCCATTGCCGTCCAGATCCAGGGCGATGGGTGAGGGCATTTTTTCCTGGGGGGAAATCTGACTACCCTTGCCTTCAGCAGTCAAGATAGTCAATGCGTGCCAATAAAAATAGAGATTTGTAATTGGTTCAATTGTGAGGCTGGGTAAGTTGGAGTTCATATCGCTTTCCCCTCATTTTCTAAAATTTAATGCTTCGACTTCACTTTTCATTCCACTAGCCCGTATCCAGCTGATGGTGCCGGCTTGCACATCGGTGCTGATCAGCAGGCCGAGGCCCGGCTGGTCGGGCACGGCATTGAGCAGCAGTATGGTTGTTGTTTTGGCGTTGCCAAGACTGGAGGCGGCAACTAGCAGCATCTGGGCCTGAAAGCCCAAGGCCCGCGATGCGGTGATCAGGGTGGCCACCGAATACGGCGGCGGATGTTGCTTGAGCAGCAACTGCGCATCAAAGGGCTTGCCGTGCAATGCGCAGCACGACCCCAGCGCCCAGAGTAACTCCCTCGACTCGATGTCCTGCATGACCGGTGTCCCTCCCTCTTACAACGGTGTTGTAAGCCTCAACCTAGTATTTTTGTTGTCGCACTATAGGGTTGAAAAATTCCAACCTGGACGATCAACACACAAATGTGGGTTGGCGATAGTCTCACCCCTGTCAATATTGACAGGGGGCCGCCATGTCATCTGGAGAGGCTGCGGTTGCTGGCTCGTCATCCCGGCTGGCCCGTGATGCACGCCTTCCGCGAGTGGGTGCGCGAGCAGGGTTCATGGATTGCCGATCAGGTCCGCAAGACGATTCGGGGAGGCTGTGTTGTGTGCGTGTCATCCCTGACTCGATCCGGCATACATGGCCTCTGCGCAGATCACAGGGGTCGGGTTCATGCATTGCGTGTCAGGGCACGGAATGATCACTGCTTGCGCTATTAATTCGGTAGCTGCTCATGCTCGTATATATTGGCCTGAAGCCTGATTTAACGCCTGAAAACAGTCTTTTTTGACTGTTTTGGCGCCTATCGGCAGCCCAAAAACGGTCAAAACCCTGAAAAGTTAATATGGAAGTTAACTTTTCAGGGTTTTTAACGTATACGTTAAGTTTTTAACATCTGCGTTAAATCTGTTTCCTCAAACCCCAGCCTGAATCCATTCCGCAGCCTTCTCGGCAATCATCAGCGTGGGTGAGTTGGTGTTGCCACTGGTGATCAGCGGCATGACGCCGGCATCGACCACACGCAGGCCCCTGATGCCGCGCACGCGCAGGTGGGAGTCGACCACCGCCATGGGGTCGTCGTCCCTGCCCATTTTGGTGGTGCCGACCGGGTGAAAGATGGTGGTGGCGATGTCGCCGGCCAGGCGGGCCAGGTCTTCGTCGCTCTGGAACTGCACGCCAGGCTTGAACTCTTCGGGTTTGTATTTCGCCAGCGCGCTCTGGCTGACGATCTTGCGTGTCACGCGCAGCGAGTCGGCGGCCACCTGCCGGTCTTCGGCGGTGCTCAGGTAGTTGGGTGCAATCGCGGGCGCGTCTTCAAAACGCGGGCTCTTGATGTGCACCGTGCCGCGGCTGGTCGGGTTGAGGTTGCAGACGCTGGCGGTGAAGGCGTTGAAGGCATGCAGCGGTTCGCCAAACGCATCGAGGGACAGCGGTTGCACGTGGTATTCGATGTTCGGGTAAGGCTGGTCGGGTGAGCTGCGCGTGAAGGCGCCGAGCTGCGACGGCGCCATGCTCATGGGACCGGTCTGTTTGAGTGCATATTCAAGACCGATGCGCGCCTTGCCCCAGAGCGATGAGGCCATGGTGTTGAGCGACAGACCCCAGCCCTTCTTGTCATGAATCTTGTAGACCGAGCGGATCTGCAAATGATCCTGCAGGTTGGCGCCCACGCCGGGCAAATCCTGCACGACAGGGATGCCGTGCTGCTGCAGCAGCGCGCCGGGGCCGATGCCCGAGAGCTGCAGAATCTGCGGCGAGTTGATGCTGCCGGCGCACAGGATGACTTCGCCGATCAGGCCGCGGTCCTTGCCGGAGTCACGGGTGGCGTGCGCGGTGATCCGTTCGTTGCCCGCCCACACCTCCACCCCGGTGCAGCGCTTGCTGCCGTCAGGCTGCTCTTCAATCACCAGCTTGCAGACCTGCGCGTTGTTCCACAACTCGAAGTTGGGTCGCGCATAGCAGGCGGGCCGCAAAAAGGCTTTCGCCGTGTTCCAGCGCCAGCCGGCTTTCTGGTTGACCTCGAAGTAACCCACGCCTTCGTTGTTGCCGCGGTTGAAGTCGTCCGTCGCCGGTATGCCGGCCTGCTGCGCGGCTTCGGCAAACGCATCCAGGATGTCCCAGCGCAGGCGCTGCTTTTCGACGCGCCACTCGCCGCCCGCATTGCGGTGCCGCAGGATCTTCTGGTAGGGCACATTTTTGTCCTGCATCAGTGAAGGCGCGGTGCCGCGTGCGCCGTGGAAGGCGTCTGCGCCCTTGTGGTAATCCTCGTGCAGCTTGAAGTGCGGCAATGCGTTTTCCCAGCGCCAGGTCATGTCGCCTGTCAGCTGCGCCCATCCGTCGTAGTCGCGCGCCTGGCCGCGCATGTAAATCATGCCGTTGATGCTGGACGAGCCGCCCAGCGTCTTGCCGCGCGGGTAACGCAGCGAGCGGCCATTGAGGCCCGGGTCCGGCTCGGTGTTGTAGAGCCAGTCGGTGCGCGGGTTGCCGATGCAGTACAGGTAGCCGACGGGGATGTGGATCCAGTGGTAGTCGTCCTTGCGGCCAGCCTCTATCAGCAGGACTTTTTTGGAGGCATCACCGCTCAGGCGGTTGGCCAGCAGGCAGCCCGCGGTACCTGCGCCGATGATGATGTAGTCAAAGACGTTGTCGTTGTCCTGCGTGGCTTGCATAGGTCTTGTCTCTTGTTTCTTGTGGCGATGTCTTGCGGGTCCGTATCCGCCCCGACACAACATTTTGCCTGTGCCGCTTAACGCCTGGCTGACGGCGCTTCAGGTGCCCATTTTTATACGTTCGCGTCAGCGTGTAGGACGCAGGCGCTACAGCGAAAGGGCTGGCCGGATTGATGCTTTCACCAGTTACCATCACAATTTCGCGGCCTGCGCAGGTCCCCGCATGCAACTGGCAAACCCGCACCCGCATTGATTTGTAGACGTCTATGGCTCTATCCGCCCCCCGCATTGAACAGCAGGACACGCCCCAGGGCCGTGCCCTTGTGGTGCAGGGCGCATGGACGGCCGCTGACCTGACCGTCAAGCCCGTATGGGACGCGCTGACTGCGCAGCTCAAGAGTCTGGGCGCCGAAAAAGCAGACGCCGCCTGGAATCTCTCCGGCCTTGAAAAGCTCGACTACCTGGGCGCGCAACTGCTCTGGAACCAGTGGGGCCGCAAATGGCCAGCCAACATCGAGATTGAACCCAACCAGCGCGCCATGCTGGAGACGGTGGCGAAGTTTCCTGTCACGGAGGTCAAGAAAAAGAAAACCAGCTGGAAGGCTCCCGTACTTGCCCTGGGCGAGCGCCTGTACGCGTTTGCCGATCACCTCAAGTCACTGGTGCGTCTGATCGGCCAGTTGCTGCTCGACATCATTCGCCTGATCCGGCATCCGCAGGAAGCGCCACTGCGCGATTTCTCGGGGCACCTGTTTCACATTGGCGCTACTGCCCTGCCCATTACCGCGCTGGTCGGCTTTCTGATTGGCGTGGTGCTGGCGTACCTGATCTCGCAACAGCTCAGGCAGTTCGGCGCCGATGCCTTCATTGTCAACATCCTCGGCATCTCCCTGATACGCGAGCTCGGCCCGGTGCTGGCGGCGATTTTGATTGCAGGCCGTTCCGGCTCGGCCATCACCGCGCAGATTGGCGTGATGCGCGTGACGGAAGAGCTCGACGCCATGCGCGTCATGGGCATTGCCAAGGGCTTTCGTCTCGTCATGCCGCGCGCGCTGGCGCTGGCCATCGCCATGCCGCTGATCAGTGTGTGGACCACGATTGCAGCGCTGATAGGCGGCATGCTGGCGGCCTATGTTGCGATGGACATCACGCCCTCCTATTTCATCAACTCACTGCCCGCTGCAGTGGATGTTGCCAACCTCACGCTGGCCACGTCCAAGTCCGTTGTCTTCGGCTTGCTGATTGCAGTGATCGGCTGCCACTACGGACTGCGCGTCAAGCCCAACACCGAAAGCCTGGGCCAGGGGACGACGGCCTCCGTCGTCACGTCGATCACTGTCGTCATTCTGGTCGATGCATTGTTCGCTGTGCTTTTCAAGAATATCGGCGTATGACTGACGCCGTTGTCGAGATCAAAAAGCTCTGGACCGTTTTCAAAAACGGTGACAAGGAGTCGGTCGTCCACAAGGACCTGGACATGACGGTCGAGCAGGGCGAAGTGCTGTCGCTGGTCGGTGGTTCGGGCACCGGCAAGACGGTGCTGCTGCGCCAGATCCTCGGGCTTGAAAAGCCGACCAGGGGTGAAATCATGGTTCTTGGCAAGCCCGCCGACGAGCTGGGCAAGCGCGGTGCAGCCACGCGTGTCGGCATGCTGTTTCAGCAGGGCGCGCTGTTTTCTGCGTTTACGGTGCTGGAGAACATTGCCTTCCCGCTGCGCGAGCTGAAGGTTTTGCCGGCAGGGCTGATACGCGAAGCCGCCATGGTCAAGCTGCAGATGGTCGGCCTGGGCCCGGAAGCCGCAGACAAGATGCCCAGTGATTTGTCGGGTGGCATGATCAAGCGGGTTGCGCTGGCGCGCGCCCTCATCATGGACCCCCCGCTGCTGCTGCTCGACGAGCCGACCGCCGGCCTGGACCCTGAAAGCTCTGACAGTTTCTGTTCATTGCTGCGCGCCCTGCATCGCGACATGGGGCTCACGGTCGTCATGGTCACACATGACCTGGACACCCTGTTTGAACTCAGCACACGCATTGCCGTGCTGGCAGATCAGAAAGTCATCATCAATGATTCCCCGAAAGAGGTGGTGGCGTTCCCCCATCCTTTCATTCACGAATTTTTCCTCGGTGAGCGGGGACAACGCGCAATGGAACTCCTTCGTGAGTACCCGTTTGCTGTGTAGGTACAGAAAGTCAAAGAGAGGTTTTCAACATGGAAAACAAAGCCCACGCCTTTATTGCCGGTGCATTCGTCATCGTGGTCACTGCCCTCCTGGGGCTGCTGGCCGTCTGGCTGATGCGCGACAACACCGAGCGCGACGTTTATGAAATGAGCACCGGTGAAATCATCTCCGGCCTGCAGCCGCAGGCCGTCGTGCGTTTTCGCGGTGTGCCTGTCGGCAAGGTTGACTTCATCGGCTTTGACCACAAGATCCAGGGCAATGTGCTGGTGCGTGTGTCGATAGACCGGGCTGCGCCCATCACCAAATCGGTGTTTGCGACTGTCGCATCGCAGGGCGTCACGGGGCTGGGCTTTATCCAGCTTGACGACAAGGGGGGGTCCGCCGAGCGGCTGATGCCCAATGACAGCGACCCACCGCGCATCCCGCTGCAGCCCGGCGGTCTTGACAAGCTGCTCAAACGCGGCGAGGTCATCATGGGGCAAATCGAAGAAGCGAGCGTGAGCCTGAACAAGATGCTGTCTCCCGAAAACCAGCAGGCCTTCAACACCGTGCTGACGCAATTTGGTGAGGCTGCAGGCAGCATCAACAAGCTGACCAAGGGCCTGGAGCCAACCGTCGCCTCATTGCCTGCGCTGTCACGTGATGCAGGCGCCACCCTCAGGTCTGTGCAGAAAACCAGCGATGAACTTGGCGTGACAGCCAGCCGCCTGAATGAGAAGGGCGGCCCTCTCGACAAGCTCGCCGAAGGCGGCGCTGCCCTCGCGGCCGGTGTTCAGACTTTCAGCGCGGCGACCCTGCCCAAGCTGGGTGAAGTGGCTGACGAAACCGCGCGCACCATGCGCCAGTTGCGCCGCACCGTGAACGCGGTGGACGACAACCCGCAGTCCCTGATCTTTGGCAATGGCCCGCCTTTGCCCGGCCCGGGCGAACCCGGCTTCTCGCCCAACAGCCCCAACGCCGCAGCAGGAGCAAAAAAATGAAATTGTCCCGCCTTATCCCCCGCTTGATCACCGGCCTCGCGCTGGCTGCAACCCTTGCAGGCTGCTCTGGCCTGCCTGACAAACCAACACGCGCGCTGATGTATGACTTCGGGCCCGGACCCCTGGCCACCCAGCCGGCCACCAGGCAGGCGCCATTGCCGCCTGTAGCCATTGACGACGTCACCACCTATGGCGGTGCGATTGAAAACATGTCTGTTCTGTATCGCCTGGCGTATTCGGATGCGCAGCAACTGCGCCCTTACTCCCAGGCCCGCTGGAGCATGCCGCCCGCACAGCTGGTGCGCCAGCGCCTGCGCGAGCAGTTGAGCCAGCGCCGCGCGGTGTTCAACGCCGGTGAAGGCGCCGCCCTGAACCGCAGCCAGAATGCGGTGTTGCCGCCGGTCCTCAAAATCGAGCTGCAGGAGTTCAGCCAGTTCTTTTCTGCACCGGAAACCAGCGTCGGCCTGATCCGCATGCGTGCGACGCTGATCGACGTGACGCCTGCTGGCGAGAAGCTGCTGGCCCAGCGCAGCGTGATCGTGCAGCGGCCGGCCTCCAGCGCTGATGCGCCCGGCGGCGTGCGTGCGCTGACGGCAGCCACCGATGCTGCGATTGACGAGATCGACCAGTGGCTGCAGCAAGTCCCGACGCGCTAGGCGCACGGTCTGCCGGTGAGCTTCTGCAGCAAGGCGCAGGCGCGCCTGCGGGCGGCCAAAAGCAGCACGCCAGGCCCCTGCAGGACCAGCTCCAGGATGCAGGCCTTCCCGTCGTCGGCCCCTGCGGCCCCTTGACGGCCTATGGTGAAGACCTGCTGCGTGCATCGCCCCTGCTGCAGGACATGACACCCGCAGAAGCCGACATCCTGGGCAGTGCCATGCTGCTGGTGCGCGTCGAACCCGGTCATGTGCTCATCAGGGAGGGTGATGCGGGCGACTGGATGATGCTGCTGCTCAAGGGCACCGTGGACGTCGGCAAGCGCGTTGAACTCAAAAATGGGGAGACGGGCGCCGACGCCAAACCTCAAATCATCAATTCGAGGGTTGCGGTGATACAGCGTGGCGCCGCGGTCGGCGAGATGTCCATGCTCGACAACGAACCGCGTTATTCCAGCTGCACGGCCATAGAAGCCGTCGAGGCCGGCGTGCTGGGCCGGCATGAGATCGCGCTGCTGATCCGCGACCACCCCGGGGTGGGCGCCAAACTGCTGGTCAAGATCACGCAACTGATGGCCCAGCGACTGCGCAATACCAGCAACCAGCTGGTCAAGCTGCTGCAGAAGTCATAGGTACACCCCTGTCGAGCTCACGGCGTGTAGCACTTTTCACCTTTAGGGGACGGCGCCTGCGGCCTGGCAAAGCCAGTTCCTCGGCCCCCGCTGGTTTGCAGACTGTCTTTTAGCCGCCGCGCAATATTGGAAACAGCTTGCCCAGCCCGTCGGCCATCACTTCAACGGCCAGCGCGGCGAGTATCAGGCCCATCAAACGCGTCATCACATTGATGCCGGTCTTGCCGAGTACGCGGGCAATCGGCTCTGCCAGTGCAAAACACAGCGCAGTCGCCAGGCCAATCACCACGCCATAGCCAACCAGTGTGGCGAGCTGGACGAAGGTCTGCGCCTTTTGTGCGTAGATGACCACGGTCGACATCGTGGCCGGGCCGGTCAGCAAGGGAATCGTCAGCGGCACCACCGCAATGCTGGCGCCCATGGCGGCTTTTTCTGCACCGTCTTCCATCTCGTGCGTGTGCGCCTTGGCCTCGGCGGGTTGTGCGTTGAGCATGTTCATCGAACTGATCAGCAGCAGCATGCCGCCGCCGACCTGAAAGCTCGCCAGTGAGATGCTGAAGAAATCGAGGATCTTCAAACCCAGCAGCGCGCTGATGGCAATCACCAGGAAAGCGCTGAAAGAAGAAATCAGGATGGTGCGCTGCCGCTGCGCCGCTGAAAACCCTTGCGTGTAGTGGATGAAAAAGGGCACGATGGCCAGCGGGTTGACGATGGCGAGCAAGGTGACCAGCGGCTTGAAATCCATCTAGCGTGCTCCGGCGATGTCAAGCAGCGCGCCGTTGGTATAGCTGGATTTTTCGGACAGTAGCCAGACGATGGATTCCGCCACTTCATTCGCCGTACCGGCGCGCTGCATCGGCAGCTGCGGTGCGATGTCCCTGGCGCGATTCGGCAGGCCGCCCGACGCGTGGATTTCCGTTTCGATGATGCCCGGCCGCACGGCGTTGACGCGTATGCCTTCTGCAGCCACCTCTTTTGACAGGCCCAGCGTGAAGGTATCAATGGCCCCTTTGGCGGCTGCATAGTCGACATAACTGCCCGGTGAACCGAGCCGTGCCGCGGCGCTGGACACATTGACTATGGCGCCGCCCTCACCGCCGTAGCGTGTGCTCATGCGCCTGACGGCTTCACGTGCGCAAAGAAAGGAGCCGAACACATTGATCTCGAACATGCGTTGCAGGCGCGCCAGCGTCATGCCATCGACCCGGCTGTTGACGTCGACCACGCCGGCGTTGTTGACCAGTGCTGTCAGGCGGCCAAATCTGGCGTCGACCTTTTCAAACATGGCCACCACCTGCGCCTCGCTCGACACGTCAGCCTGCACCGTGATGGCCTGGCCGCCGGCTACGCGGATCTGCCGCACCACCTCATCGGCCGCCAGTGAGTTGCTGGTGTAGTTGACGGCGACTGCGTAGCCTTCGCGCGCCGCGAGCAGGGCCGTGGCCGCGCCTATGCCGCGTGAAGCGCCTGTGATCAAAACTGTTTTGGTCAAAGCCTAACTCCTGCAAAAAATGCCAATCCGATGTACAAACAAAGGTTGGGCCAGTCAATGTACTTTACTGGCACGCAGAGACATCCATATTTTTCACATCAGGAGCAGACGCATCATGGGTAAATTCATCGACCTCAAGGCCGCAGACGGTTTCACCTTCCCCGCTTATGTGGCCGAACCCGCAGGCAAGCCCAGGGGCGCTGTGGTTGTGCTGCAGGAAATCTTCGGCGTGAACGCCCACATCCGCGAAGTCACCGACCGCTTTGCCGAACAGGGTTACCTGGCGATTGCACCCGCCATCTTTGAGCGCGTTGAAAAAGGCGTGGACATCGGCTACACCGAAGCCACCATGAAGGCCGGCGTTGCCCTGAAGGCAGCCGTGCTCGCCCTGCCCGGCGCCGGCATCATGCAGGACATCCAGGCCTCCATCGACCATGTCGCCAAGGCCAGCGGCGGCAAGGTCGGCATCATCGGCTTCTGTTTTGGCGGCCTGCTGGCCTGGCGCGCCGCCGACCAGCTCAGCGGCCTGAGCGCATCCGTGCCCTACTACGGCGGCGGCATGGTGGCGCCTGAAGAAATCGCGCGCCAACCCAGGGTGCCCGTGATGGCCCACCTCAGCGACCACGACCACTCGGCGCCCATGGAAGGCGTGAACGCGCTGATCAAGGCGCACCCGGAAGTCGAAGTCCACCTCTACAACGCCGACCACGGTTTCAACTGCGACCATCGCGGTGCGTACAACGAAGAAGCCGCCAAGCTGGCGCGCGAGCGCACGCTGGCGTTCTTCGCCAAACACCTCGGTTAAGTGTGATGCGCCCGCTTGCTGCACTTGTTCTTCTGGTGGCGGCAGCAAGCAGCGTTGTCTGCAGTGCGGCCGACTACACCGGTCCGCTGTTCGACACGCACATGCATTACAACCAGGAGGCGTGGGATGGCAAGTCCGGTCCTAACCCGCCTGCAGATGTACTGGCCAGAATGCAGCGCAACGGTGTCAGGGCCGTGGTGGCCAATTCGCGTCCCAATGACGGCACCAGGGCGCTGGCGGCGACGGAACTGAGCAAACAGTCCGGCGTGACCGTGGTGCCCTTCATACGCCTGTACCGCAACCGTGCCGACTATGACAACTGGTTTCGCGACGAGACCATTTACGACATGGTGCAGGCCGAGTTTGCGCGTGGTGTGACGGGCAGCCAGGCCGGGCCCTACAAGGGCATCGGCGAGTTCCACCTGTATGACAGCGCCAATGCCAATGGCCCAGTGGCCAAAAAACTCATGGTATTTGCGGCGCAGAACAAACTCGCGGTGCTGGCCCATGTGGACGATGCCGCGATTGATTTGCTGATGGCGCATGCGCCGGATGCGCGCCTCATCTGGGCACACACCGGCATTGGCGGGCCACCCGTCTCGCGTGTCGATGCGCTGTTTGCCAAATACCCGCAGTTGATGGGTGAGCTGTCTTACCGGCCTGGCCTGACCTGTGAAGGTGGAAAGCTTTGCGCAGAGTGGCGCACCCTGCTGCTCAAATATCCAGGCCGTTTTCTGATCGGCTCCGACACCTGGGTGGTGCAGCGCTGGCAACTATATGACGACATCATGAAGGGCTACCGAAACTGGCTGGGCGACCTGCCGCCGGATGCGGCCCGCAAGATTGCCTGGGACAACGCGGCCAACCTGTTTGGGGTGAAGTGATCCAGTTACATTACGCGCCGAGCACTGCCGCCATGGCCCCGCACATCCTGCTCGAAGAGCTGGGCGTGCCGTTTGAAAAAATCCTGGTCGATACCGCGCAGGGGGCGCACCGCACCGAGGCCTACAAAAAGCTCAACCCCAACGGCACCGTGCCTGTGCTGGTCGATGGCGATCTGGTGCTGTATGAAAGCGCGGCCATCTGCCTGCACCTGTGCGACACCCATCCCGCCGCCGGCCTGGCACCTGCGCCGGGCACTTCGGAGCGCGCCCACTTCTACAAGTGGCTGATGTGGCTGACCAACACGCTGCAGGCGACGCTGATGGTTTATTTCTATCCGGAGCGCTGGGTCAGGGATGACAATGCGGCCGCGGCTGCCGCCCTGAAGACACACACTGAAACCAAGTTGGGCGCTCTGCTGGACCAGCTCGATACTGAACTGGCCCGGCTTGAAACCGTGCATGGCACGCCGTGGCTGCTGGGCGAAAAATTCTCGGCGGTGGACGCCTATGCGCTCATGCTTTGCCGCTGGACCCGTAACTTCGACTCAAGCCCCGCCCGTGACCGCCCGCACCTCGGGCCTTACCTGCAGCGGGTGCTTGCCCGGCCTGCAGTGACGCAGGTTTTTGGCGCTGAAGGACTGGCGCAGCCCTGGGTTTGACTGCATGGCCGGATCTGAAGCCGCGGCCACTCACTGCGCATGCTATTAAATCAATAGCTAATTACGCACGTATCCATTGGTCTGGAGGCCGATTTGATGCCTGAAAATGGCCCGAAAAAGCAGTTTTGGGCCTGTTTTGAGCCTTCCAGGCGATCCGAAAACCGGGAAAAAGATGTTATACATCATAAAAAATGCATTAAATGCTTTGTGATTTATTTGTAATGCATTAACTGGAACCTTGTCGCCATCATTGCCCTGGCTTGTCTGTCGCAGGCGCTGTGGCCCGCTGCGCCTGCTCGATCTGGCTGATGAGCTTTTCAGGGTCGGTGTTTTCCTTGAGGATGCGCAGGTCGGTATCGTCCGGGTCGTCCGCTCCCACCTTGCTGGCGATGCGTTCCAGCAACTGCAGCATCTTGGTGTTCTCCTGCTCGGTCAGCAGGTTGATCTGCAGGTCCAGTTGGTTGCGCCTTTCGCTTATGCGGAGTTCGTAGTTCTGGCTGATCAGGATGAACGAGGACAGAAAAATTGCCTCCAGCGAGACCACCAGCGTCAAAAAGGTGAAGGGATAGGGGTCAAAGTGGTTCAGCCCCGGGAAGGCGTTGAACACAATCCACATTGAAAAGGCCGCCACGTGCAGCCAGACAAAAGTCATAGAGCCGCAAAACCCGGCAATGAAGGCGGCCATCCGGTCGGCCCGGCTGCGGTTGGCCAGCGCGGCTTCTTCCACCCGCCGCATCGATTGAACGTTCTCGCGCGTCAGGTCGTCAGCGCAGAAATTTGCGCGGTGTCCGGGCAGTGCACGCATGGCCGCTCCTTCGGGAATGTCGGTGTTATGACTTGTTGTGAGATGCGGTGGCGATGGCCTGCGCCGTATACAGGGCGTCTGCCGTCGCTGCACCACTGGCTGTATTGTCAAAAATGCACCAGACACTGGCGTCGGACGCTGCCGCATGCTGCAGCCGGACGCCAAGCGCATCAAGCACGCCCTTGTCGTAGGCCGAGTCATACATGCGGGGTGAACCGTGAAGGCGTACGTAAACCAGCTGCGGGTCGCCGCCCGGCCAGCGGCCTTCATCAAACATGACCGGATCTGCGAGAACGCGCGACACATGCTGGGCGGCCAGCCGCTGGCTGACCGGCGCCGTGAACCAGCTGGCGTGGCGCGCCTCCAGCGCGACCGGGCCTGAATGGGCCTTGCGCAGTGCTCTGAAAAAAATGCGCACGCTTGTTTCATCGAAGGCGAGGCTTGGCGGCAGCTGAACCAGCAGGCAGCCGAGCCGCGTGCCAAGGCCACAGACCTGGGCCAGAAACCCATCGAGCAAGGCGCCGGCATCGTGAAGCCGCTTTTCATGGGTGATGGCTTTGGGCAGCTTGACCGCAAAACGAAAATCGGCCGGCACGCTGTCGGCCCAGCGCGTGTAAGTCGTTTGCTGGTGGGGCCGGTAGAAGGACGAGTTGATTTCGACCGCGTTCAGCATGGCGGCATAACGCTGAAGATGGCTGCCATCCGCCGGAAAAGATGGCCAGGATTCGCGTGGCAGGCTCCAGCCGGCGCAACCGACGCGGATGGCGGCCTGCATCGGCGTTACCCCTAGCGGCGGGTGCGCGCGATGTACTGCTTGCGCCAGAACACCGTGCCGACCACAACGACGATCAGCACCATGACACTGACGGTCCACCAGAAGCCGGAGACGTGGTGGATCAGCGGCATGAACTCGAAGTTCATGCCGAAAAAGCCGGTGATCAGGTTCAGCGGCAAAAAGATGGCGGTCAGCGCCGTCAGCGTGCGCATGATGTCGTTGGTGCGGTTGCTTTGCGCGCTGAAATGGATTTGCACCACGGTTTCGGCCGACTGCTCAAGCCGCCTGGCGTGGTGCACGACGCGTTCGATGTGTTCCATCACATCGCGCGCACGCGCCACCAGCTGGTCGCGCTGGGCCTGTGCGGCCAGCATGGCCTCGGCGTTGCGCCGCGCGGCCTCCTGAGGGCCGCCGGCGGTGGTGCCGTCTGCGAAGGCGATCGGCTGCGGCGAGGGGTTCTTCATGAACGATGACAGCGGTTGCTCGCGCAGCGTGTCCAGCCATTCCTGCATGGCGTCATGCTGTTCGTCGCAAAGGTCTTCAAGCACGTGCAACTGGCCGCGCGCCGTCATCAGCGCGCCCCAGTTACTGAAGCGCGTGCCGGGTTTCAGGAGTTCGGACTGCCAGTGCTCCAGCTGCTTGGTGAGCTCCTTGCGCAGGTCGAGGTAGCTGTCGACCATGGCATTGATCATGCGCAGCACCAGGTCGGCCGGGCTGATGGGCAGCCGGCTGCGCGCCAGGGTCGGGTCCAGCCGTGCGGCATCGACGCTGAATTTCGCGTCGGCCAGATAGCGCTGGATAAAACTTTTGGCGGCGTAGCAACCATGCGGGTGCACGCTGATCAGGAAGCGGTCAAACACGGCAAAACCCACGGCCTTGGAGCTGATGCGGTTGAAGGCCGGCATGCCGCCGCGCGGCTTGATGCGGGCCTTGCCGCCCTGGCCGTGATAGCTCTCGATGGCGGCTTCGTGCTCGGCTTCGTTCTGGGTTTCAAACTGCGTGGCCAGGCGCCTGAAGATGATCAGGTCGTAAATAGAGGTCGAGTCGTAGTGCGAAGGGTGCACGGCGCTGGCCAGATCCTGGCAGTGCAAGTCCAGCAGCGCAGAGCCGCCCAGGCGCTGGGTTGCTTCCTGCAGCTGCGGGCGCGCGCCTTCAAATTCTTCACGGTCCAGCAGTATCCAGACAAAACCATCGGCTGGGGATTGGTCCGGCACCGCGTCCACAAAACGCAGGCTGTCGGAGGTGAATTCAATGATTTGCACGCGAAGGGCTTTGTTTTGGAGAAGAAATGTCGGGGCGCTTACTGCTTTTGCAGCAGCCGGGCAGCATCCAGCGAGAAATAGGTCAACACACCATCCGCGCCGGCGCGCTTGAAGGCCAGCAGGCTTTCCATCATCACGGCGTCGTGGTCGAGCCAGCCGTTCTGGGCGGCTGCCTTGAGCATCGCGTATTCGCCGCTGACCTGGTAGGCGAAGGTCGGCACCCTGAACTCGTCCTTGACGCGGCGCACCACGTCCAGGTAAGGCATGCCGGGCTTGACCATCACCATGTCGGCGCCTTCGGCGATGTCCATGGCCACTTCGCGCAGGGCCTCGTCGGTGTTGCCGGGGTCCATCTGGTAGACCTTTTTGTCGGCCTTGCCAAGGTTGCCGCTGGAGCCGACCGCATCGCGGAAGGGGCCGTAAAACGCGCTCGCGTACTTGGCGCTGTAGGCCATGATGCGGGTGTGGATCAGCTTTTTCGCTTCAAGCGCATTGCGGATCGCGCCGATGCGGCCGTCCATCATGTCGCTGGGCGCCACGATGTCCACGCCGGCTTCGGCCTGGCACAGCGCCTGCTGGATCAGCACCTCGACCGTCTCGTCATTCAGGATGTAGCCGTTGTCGTCGGGCAGGCCGTCCTGGCCGTGCGTCGTAAAGGGGTCCAGCGCCACATCGGTCATCACGCCCAGTTCGGGGAAGCGTTTTTTGAGCTCACGCACCACACGCGGCACCAGGCCGTCGGGATTGGTGGCCTCCTTGCCGTCCCAGGTTTTCAGCGAGCCATCAATCACAGGGAAAAGCGCCATGACCGGAATGCCAAGCTTCACGCATTCCTCAGCCACCGGCAGCAGCAGGTCCAGGCTGAGGCGTTCAACGCCGGGCATGGAGGCCACGGCCTCGCGGCGCTGCTGACCGTCGAGCACAAAAACCGGGTAAATCAGGTCGTGTGCAGTGAGTGCGTTTTCACGCACCAGGTTGCGGGTGAAGGCATCACGCCTCAGGCGGCGCGGCCGGCCAGACGGGAAGGGCGCAAAGTTGGAGGCATGCAGGGTCATGGGCAAATTGTGCCAAAGCTTTGTGCAGTGCAAGAAGTATTTGCCTTTGACCTGGCGGCTGGCGTGCAGACCGCCTGGAATGGCAAGTGTTGCTTTTGGGGCAAACTTTACTTAGTCGCCTCAGAAAAACTTGCCAGTGGAGGTCGACCGATGATTAAATTCGTATGTGTGGTTATCAATTCGGTAACCGCATCCCGCTTTACCTCCCTGAGCGGGGCCTTCGCGTGTCAAAACAACGAGGCTTCAGCGCCCGGTGGCTTCGTGCCATCCGGGCATTTTTTTGTCCGGCATATCGCTAAATCCGTTTGTCGGGCGAATTGCTGCGTTGCGCGGTGCTCGGAATCCTCATGTGGGTTTTTGGGGTCAGAGCCCAAATTCGCCGAGCCTTCGGCTCGCCCTTAGGGTGCGGTGCATGGCACCGCAGCGAAATTGGTGTCTGACCCCAATAACCCCCTGCGCTCCGTGCGCCTTGCACTTCATCCCGCCAAACGAATTTCCCGACATGCCGGGTCAGCGCGGCATCCTGCGGACTAAACTAACGCGATGCTTTGGGTCAAATCGCTTCACATTGTCTTTGTTGCCAGCTGGTTCGCGGGGCTGTTTTATTTGCCGCGCATTTTTGTCAATCTGGCGATGGTGCCTTCTGGCAGTGCGGCCGAGCGGGACCGTTTGTTGTTGATGGCTGGCAAGCTGCTCCGGTTCACGACCATTCTGGCTGTGCCTGCCCTGGTGTTCGGGCTTTGGCTGTTTCTGGGCTACGGCATCGGCAAGGGCGCTGGCTGGATGCATGCCAAGCTTTTTGTCGTGTTGCTGGTGCTGGGCTATCACCATGCCTGCTGGGTACTGCTCAAAAAATTCAACGCCGGTCGCAACACGCGCAGTCACCGCTGGTACCGCTTCTTCAATGAGGTACCCGTGCTGCTGCTACTGGCAGCGGTGATTCTGGTGGTCGTCAAACCTTTTTAGTGTTCCAGAGCGTTAACGTGCCTTCCGAGCCTTCACCAGCAGACGCCGCCAGGCCGGCTTTGCCGGATGGCCAGCGTCGCTCCCTGCAGGGGGAAAGGAATCACACGAAGCGCAGCGCCGTGAAGACGATGGGGTTTAGCCTGCGATGGAGCGAAGCGCAGTGAGCAACGACAGGGGTGAGCCAAATTTCCGTGTGAAAACATCCGCATGGCCGCTCGCGCTGGCGATGATTTGCCTGATTTTTTACGCCAGCCTGTATCCCTTTACCGAATGGCGTGACCAGGGCATATCGCCCTTTGCCTTCCTGACGGCGCCGCTGCCCAAATACTGGACTGGTTTTGATGTCGCCGCCAACCTCGCCGGCTATATGCCGCTGGGGTTTTTGCTGGCCCTGTCTGCGCTGCTCAGCGGGCGTGTGAAGTGGGCGGTGACAGTCGCCGTTCTGTCTTCCGGGCTGCTGTCGCTGTGCATGGAGTCCCTGCAGAGCTATCTTCCGCGGCGTATTCCTTCGAATGTCGATCTGGCCCTGAACATCACGGGTGCCTGGGCGGGTGCCTGCATCGCCTGGGCACTTGAGAGGCTGGGCATCGTGGGCCGCTGGAGCCGCTTTCGCGAACGCTGGTTTGCACGCGATGCCCGCGGCGCCCTGGTGCTTTTGATGCTCTGGCCGCTGGCGCTGCTGTTTCCTGCGTCAGTCCCCATGGGGCTGGGCCAGGTGTTTGAGCGGCTGGAAACGGCCCTGGCCGACATGCTGACGGATACGCCCTTCCTGGTCTGGCTGCCGGTGCGCGAGATCGAACTGCAGCCGCTGGTGCCGGGCACGGAGTTGATGTGCGTGGCGCTGGGTGCGCTGATCCCCTGTTTGCTCGGTTATTCGGTGATTCGCGCCGTCTGGCAGCGGGCGGTGTTTTCGCTGGTAATCCTGTCGACGGGTGTTGGGGCTTCGGCCCTGTCGGCAGCGCTCAGTTATGGGCCCGATCATGCGTGGGCTTGGATGGACCTGCCGGTGCAGGCCGGTCTCTGGCTGGCCGTGGTGCTGGCCATCGTGTTGCTCCCGCTGGGGCGGCGCGGTGCGGCGGCCTTTGCGCTGCTGGCGTTGGTCATTCACCTGGCGCTGTTGAACCAGGCGCCGGCCAGCGCCTACTTTGCGCAGACGCTGCAAACCTGGGAGCAGGGCAGATTCATCCGCTTTCATGGCATCGCGCAGTGGCTGGGTTGGCTCTGGCCTTATGCCGCCCTGTTGTATGTATTGACGCGCCTGTCGGGCCGCGAGCAGCGTGAACCCCGCGGTACGTAAAATCACATGATGATTCCAGCTGTTCCGGCAACACCCCCCCCGACGTCCTATTACGAACGCCATATCTTTTTCTGCCTCAACCAGCGCAAGCCGGGCGAAGACTGCTGCGCCGACCACCGTGCCCAGGAAGGCTTTGACCGCTGCAAATCGCAGGTCAAAAAAGCCGGTCTCTCGGGGCCGGGCAAGGTTCGGGTCAACAAGGCCGGTTGCCTGGACCGTTGCGCAGGCGGGCCGGTGGCGGTGGTCTATCCGGAGGCCGTCTGGTACACCTATGTTGACGTGCAGGACATCGATGAAATCGTTGAGTCGCACCTGAAAAATGGCAAGGTTGTCGAACGGCTTTTGACACCGCCCGATGTGGGACGCTAGGCTGGCTCCGGCATGAACTTGCAGACACAGAAAACGATGGTTCAGGGCGCGGCTGGTGCGATTGAAGTCGCCACTGATGCCCCCCCGACCGACATGCAGTCCAGAGGTGTGGCGGTGATTGCGCATCCGCACCCGCTGTTTGGCGGCACCATGGACAACAAGGTCGTCCAGACGCTGGCGCGGGCCTTCACGCAGTGCGGCTGGACGGCGGTGCGCTTTAACTTTCGGGGTGTGGGCGGCACCGAGGGCGCACACGATGAAGGCCGTGGTGAACTCGACGACTTGCTGGCCGTGGCCGCAAGCGTGGCGCCTGCGGGTCCCCTGTGCCTCGCGGGGTTTTCGTTCGGCGCCTTTGTCACCACGCATGCGTTTGAGCGCCTCCATACGTCCAGGGCCATCGAAAAGCTGGTGCTGGTCGGCACCAGTGTGAGCCGCAGCGTCGCGGCGCCTGTCGATGCTGCCGCGCACCTCAAAACCCTGGTCGTTCATGGCGAGCAGGACGACACAGTGGCCCTGTCGGCAGTGATGGATTGGGCCCGGCCACAGGCACTTCCTGTTACGGTTATCCCCGGGGGCGGCCATTTCTTTCATGGACAATTGCCGCTGCTGAAAAACCTGGTGGTTCGCCACCTGTCCTCGACTGCAGCCTGACGGCCACGCGCCCTTATTTATTCATTCCCGAGTTACCGGATTTCCCAATCAATGTTCCTTTCTATCAAGGCTGAAAAAGCTTTTCCTGGCCTGCTTTCCCCGGGGCTGTTCATCGCCGCCGCGTTCGTCATTTCTACCGCCGCGCAGGCCCAGGCACCGCAGCCACCCGAAATCGCCGCACGCTCCTATCTCCTGCTGGATGTGACGGCCAACCAGATCCTGGCCGCCAAAGACATTGATTCCCCCGTAGAACCTGCGTCGCTGACCAAGCTGATGAGCGAATACCTGGTGTTTGATGCGCTCAAGGCCAAGAAGATTGACCTGAAGCAGACCCTGCCGGTCAGCGAGCGTGCCTGGAAAATGCCCGGCTCGCGCATGTTCATTGACCCGAAAATGCAGGTGCCGGTCGAGGACCTGATCAAGGGCATGGTGGTGCAGTCCGGCAATGACGCCACCATGGCGCTGGCCGAAGGTGTGGGCGGCAGCGCCGAGCATTTTGTGCAGCTCATGAACGAGCAGGCCAAAGCGCTGGGCATGAAGTCCACAGGCTACAAGAACCCGGAAGGCCTGACGGAGGCTGGGCATACGACGACGGCGCGTGACCTGAGCATTCTGGCGACCCGGCTGATGACGGATTTCCCTGATTACGTGGGCTATTCGGCCATCAAAAAGTACCGCTATCCCGGCACGCCCGCAGCCAACGACACGAATCGCAACACCCTGCTGTTTCGTGACCCGAGCGTGGACGGACTGAAAACCGGCCATACGGAAGCTGCCGGCTATTGCATCATCGCCACGGCGAAGCGCGATTTCCCGAATCTGGGCGTCGCCGGTGCGCCGGGTGGCCGCCGCCTGCTGGCGATTGTGCTGGGCACAGCCAGCGACAGCGCCCGTGCCAATGAGTCCCAGAAACTCCTGAACTGGGGCTATACGGCGTTTGAGGCTGTCAAATTGTTCGACGGCAATCAGGCCGTGGTGTCGCCCAATGTCTGGAAAGGCAAGTCCTCCACGGTCAAGCTGGGCCAGTTCCAGCCCGTTGTGGTGGCGGTGCCTGCCGGAACCGGCTCCAAACTCAAAACCCAGGTCGCCAGGCCTGACCCGCTGGTGGCGCCTTTCACGCGCGGGCAGCGCATTGGCAGCCTGAAGGTCAGTTCGGGTGACAACCCGGCAATAGTGGCCGAAGTGCCGCTGGTTGCGCTGGAAGCTGTTGAAGAAGCCGGAATCCTGGGCCGGGCCTGGGATGCCGTGCGGCTCTGGGTGAAATAAGGTCAGCCGGCAGCCAGAAAACGTCATTTGGCGGCTTCCGGGGCTGAATTACGGCCGCCTTGGGCCTCCTGATTTGCGGCAACCGGCCCAAACTGCTACACTCGAAGGCTTTTCTGGATTTCCAGAGAGATTTCCGTTTTCACGCAATTCACGTTTTTCCTGTTAGTTTCAAACGTTTGGGACGTTTTCAATGCCAACCATTAATCAGCTAGTCCGTCAGGGGCGCGAGGTCGAAAAGATCAAGTCCAAGAGCCCTGCGATGGAGAACTCTCCGCAGCGCCGCGGTGTGTGCACCCGTGTGTACACCACGACGCCTAAAAAGCCAAACTCCGCCCTGCGTAAAGTCGCCAAAGTGCGCCTGACCAACGGGTTTGAAATCATCTCCTACATCGGCGGCGAAGGCCACAACCTGCAGGAACACAGCGTCGTGCTGGTTCGCGGCGGTCGTGTCAAGGATCTGCCCGGTGTGCGTTACCACATCGTCCGTGGTTCGCTCGATCTGCAAGGCGTGAAAGATCGCAAGCAGTCGCGCTCCAAGTACGGTGCGAAGAAGCCAAAGGCCAAATAAGCCAAACCGGCCCGGACCTTGCGGTTCGCGCCAGATGATGTTGTCATGACGTCGTCAAAACAGGGTGCTTAACTCATCGGGCAGATGTTTTTAAGCGAAGTGACCCAAGTGCAAATAGTTGCACCGGTCGAGTAAGTGAGGGTTGTGATAACCCTCGCGGTGCGGTCAAAAGGCCGTGCCAACTGAAGCAAAGAGGTGAAAAAATGCCACGTCGTCGCGAAGTCCCCAAA
>JAZJYR010000047.1:0-8733 GCA_040390295.1 Pseudomonadota bacterium | reverse complement strand
AGCCGCAGGCGAGTTGTTTGGACTGCCGCCGGAGTCGAGCAGCGCAGGTTGCCCGCAGCGAAGCGTAGGGACCCAGACGGCGGGTCGCCTTTTCTTTGGTTACTCTTCTTTTGGCGAAGCAAAAGAAAGTGACTTGCCGCCGGGCAACCCCCGGCCTGGTAGTGAAGGGCAAAACACCCCCAGTTAACAGCCGCCCCGAATTGCAGACAATACAAATAAAAGGAGACAACCCATGCCAATCACAAAAGGCTACCAAACCCTCGTCGCTGAAGCCATGTCCCAGGTCAAGACCTACAGCGTCGATGAAGCCAGGGCAAAGCTGACTGACCCGAACGTCCAGATCGTCGACATCAGGGACATCCGCGAGCTGTCAGCCGGCACCGTCACCGGCGCTTTCCACGCGCCGCGCGGCATGCTTGAGTTCTGGGTAGACCCGGCCTCGCCGTACCACAAGAGTCTGTTTGCCGACGAGTCCAAAGAGTTTGTGCTCTTCTGCGGCGCGGGCTGGCGCAGCGCACTCGCGGCCAAAACCCTGCAGGACATGGGCATGACCAACGTCGCCCACATCGACGGCGGCTACGCCGAGTGGGTCAGGCAGGGCGCGCCGACCGAGACACTTGAAGAGCGCAAGGCCAAAAAGGGTTGAAAACCATGGCGACGCAGCTTCAGCCTTCAGCGCCATGCCCCTGCGGCCGTACCAACCCAGCCAAAAAACCGCTGGCGTATGGCCACTGCTGCGGCCGCTACGTCGAAGACTTCGCCAACAGCCCCGCGCCAGATGCCGAAAGCCTGATGCGGTCACGCTACAGCGCCTTTGTGCTTTGCCGTGACGATTACCTGCGCGCCACCTGGCACACCAGCACCCGCCCGACCGATGTGGCGGCAGATGCCGACACCCGCTGGCTGGGGCTGGAAGTGCGCGCTCACAAGCTTCAGGATGCCGACCACGCGACGGTCGAGTTCGTCGCCCGCTACCGCATCAATGGCCGGGCGGTGCGCATTCACGAACTCAGCCGCTTCGTGCGCGAGCAGGGCCGTTGGTACTATCTGGACGGCGAGCTTGAACTGCCTGCGAAAGCGTCAGTCGCTTAAGGCTCTTGAATTTAATGTATACGTTAAAAATTTGCTGTAAACATTAAAAATTTAATGTATACGGCAAAATATGCCTTTTCAGCTGGGTTCAGTCGGCTTCGGAAAGCCAAAAAACCGGAAAACAGCCCCAAAAAGCCCATTTTTAACCATCAAATCGGCCTTCAGCCCTTTAAATACGGGCGTAAGCAGCTATTAAAAATGTAGCGTCAAAATGACAAAACCCAAATTTGAAGCCGTGCTTTTCGACTGCGACGGCGTGCTGGTTGACAGCGAACCCATCACCAACGGCGTCTTGCGCGACATGCTGGAGGAGTCCGGCTGGAAGCTGACCCTGGGTGAATGCATGTCGATTTTTCTGGGCAAGGCTGTTCGCGACCAGGCCGGCCTGATTGAAGCCAACACCGGCAAGCCCTTGACAGAAGAGTGGATGGTGCGCTTTCGTGAGCGCCGCAACCAGGGCCTGGTGCGTGACGTGAAGCCGATACGTGGCGCGCTCGAGATGTCTGCAGAAATCCACCAACTGTTCGGTGGCCGCATCGCCTGCGCTTCGGGTGCTGACCGTTTCAAGGTCGAGCTGCAGATGGACAGGTGCGGCCTGATGCCGTACTTCAGGGGGCGTATCTTCAGCGGCCATGAAATGCCGCGCTCCAAACCTTTCCCCGACGTTTATCTCGCCGCTGCCGCAGCGCTGGGCGTAGACCCCAGGCGCTGCGTCGTGATTGAAGACACCGTGACCGGCGTGGCAGCGGGCGTCGCTGCAGGCGCCACCGTGCTCGGCTACAGCCCGGCAGAGGCGGGACACGATGCGCCAGGCGCGCTGCGCAAGGCCGGTGCGACGACGATCTTCACCGAAATGCACGAACTGCCTGGCCTGCTGGCCTGAAGCGCGCTGCCGGCCCGGCCACTTTTGAAGGGGCGATGTCGATTTCGCCCACCCCCGTTCGTCATACAAGGTATCAGCCAAAAACGAAAGGACCGCACCGTGAAATACCTTTGCCTCGCCAACTACAAACCTGCAGACATGGCCGCCATGTCGCCCGAAGCGGTCAAGGCGCTGGTCAGCCAGTGCCCGGCCAAAGATGCCGAACTCAAGGCCTCGGGCCATTTGCGGCTCAGCGCCTCGCTGGGCGACCACCTTGTCCGCATGGAGCCGCGCGCCGGCAAGACGCAGGTGACCGACGGCCCTTTTGCCGAAAGCAAGGAGATCGTCGGCGGCTTTTTCATCATCGACGCGGCTGACCGTGACGAGGCCGTGCGCATCGCGTCCCTGCATCCGGCAGCCACCCTGGGCGAGCAGGCCGGCTGGTGCATCGAGGTGCACGCCATCGACTTTTTCGAGCAGTACGACGCGCAAGGCGCGCTCAGGGCATGAACGCCGTCCCCACCACCACGCCACACGACAGCCGCAAACGCTGGTGGGCGCTGATGGTGCTGTGCCTGGGCGTGCTGATGATCGTGCTCGACACCACCATCGTCAACGTGGCCCTGCCGTCCATACGCACCGACCTTGGTTTTTCTGAAACCTCGCTGGTCTGGGTCGTCAACGCCTACATGCTGACCTTTGGCGGCTTTCTGCTGCTGGGCGGCAGGCTGGGTGATTTGTATGGCCACCGCAGGCTCTTTCTCGCGGGCATCGTGCTGTTCACCATCGCCTCGCTGGCCTGCGGCATGGCGCAGTCGCAGGCCATGCTGATCGTTGCGCGTGCGGTGCAGGGTCTGGGCGGCGCGGTGGTGTCGGCCGTGTCGCTGTCACTCATCATGAACCTCTTCACCGAGCCCGCCGCCCGCGCCAGGGCCATGGGCGTGTACGGCTTTGTGTGTGCGGGCGGCGGCAGCATAGGCGTGCTGCTGGGCGGCCTGCTGACCAGCCAGCTCAACTGGCACTGGATCTTTCTGGTCAACCTGCCGATAGGCGTGGGCGTGTTTGCCCTGTGCATGGCGCTCATCCCCGCAGGCAGCGGCCAGACCGGGCACAAGCTCGATGTGGGCGGCGCCATCACCGTCACCGGCTCGCTCATGCTGGCTGTGTACGCTGTGGTCAACGGCAATGAAGCGGGCTGGGGCTCGGCGCAGACGCTGGGCCTGCTGGGCGCGTCTGTGGTGTTGCTGGCCGCGTTCATCTTTATCGAGTCACGCGTCGCCTCGCCGCTCATGCCGCTTGGCCTCTTCAGGCTTCGCAACGTCGCCACTGCCAATGTGGCCGGCGGCCATGTTTGCGTGGTTCTTTATCTCGGCGCTTTACATGCAACTGGTGCTTGAGTTCACGCCGCTGCAGGTTGGTCTGGCCTTTCTGCCCGCCAACCTCATCATGGCGGCGATGTCGCTGGGCCTGTCGGCAAAAATCGTCATGCGCTGGGGCTTTCGTGGGCCGCTGGCATTTGGCCTGGCGATTGCGGCCACCGGGCTGGCGCTGTTTGCGCGCGCACCCGTGGGCGGCACCTTCGTCGCGAATGTCTTGCCCGGCATGGTGCTGCTGGGCATAGGTGCCGGCATTGCCTTCAACCCCATGCTGCTCGCCGCCATGAGTGATGTGAAACCCGAAGACTCGGGCCTTGCCTCGGGCGTGGTCAACACCGCCTTCATGATGGGCGGCTCGCTCGGTCTCGCCGTTCTGGCCAGCCTGGCTGCAGGCAAGTCGGCTGCGCTGCAGGCGGCGGGGGCATCGCCTGCGGTGGCGCTCAACGGCGGTTACCAGGTGGCGTTTGCCGTGGGTGCATTGTTTGCAGTGACCGCCGCCGCCCTCGGCGCTTACTTCATGCGGAACGCCGCTGTAACGGGTCAGGTGCAGGCGCATGCGTGATGGTTTCGCTTTGCGAGGTACTGCTGAAGTCATGGATCCCGGATCGAGTCCGGGATGACAACCCAAGGGAAATGCGTCTCTTGTCTGTCATTGCGGACTCGATCCGCAATCCATGCTGGTTAAGTGGCCGCCCATAAAAAAAGCGCCCCAGTCGGGGCGCTTTCGCGTTAAAGCAAAACGCCTTATTCGTCGCGCCCACCGCCAATGCCCAACAGCATCAGCAGCGACTGGAACACGTTGTACAGGCTCAAATACACGCCCAGCGTCGCGGTGATGTAGTTGGTCTCATGGCCGTCTTTCACGCGCTTCAGGTCGTACAAAATGAAAGCCGAGAAGATGCCGATGGCCAGCACCGACAGCGTGATCATCAGCGCGCCCGACTGGATGAAGAAGTTGGCAATGCCCGCCACCAGCAGAAGGATCGCGCCTATGAACAAAAACTTGCCCATGGACGACACATCACGCTTGATGACGGTTGACAGGGTGGCCATACCCAGAAAGATCGCGCCTGTACCCGCAAAGGCCGTCATGATCAGGCTGGCGCCGTTGGCCAGGCCCAGCACGCTGCCCACCAGGCGGGACAGCATCACGCCCATGAAGAAGGTAAACGCCAGCAGCACCGGCACACCGGCTGATGAGTTCTTGGTCTTTTCTATCGCGTACATGAAGCCGAAGGCGCCGCCCAGAAACACCATCAGGCCGATGCCCGGCGTCATGGCGCGGGCAACGCCCGTCACCACGCCCAGCCAGGCGCCCACAACAGTGGGCACCATTGAAAGCGCCAGCAGCCAGTAGGTGTTGCGAAGCACGCGGTTGCGCGCTTCAAAAGTGGTCGCATCGCCTGCGCCGACCGGGTAAGTGTGAAGGTTGGTGGTCATATATCAATACTCCTGTTGGTCAATACAAATCGTTAAAAGTTTTCAGGTTGACGTTTGGGTTCAGGCGGCTGGTTTTTCTGCAGCAAGCCTGGCCGCTTCGGCGGCCAGCTTGGCGCGCTTGCCGCGCGCACGAATGTTCAGCGCCTCAACGCCCAGCGAGAAAGCCATCGCCGCATAGATGTAGCCCTTGGGCACATGCTGGTCAAAGGCCTCGGCCGTCAGCGCCATGCCCACCATCACCAGGAAGGCCAGCGCCAGCACCTTGACAGACGGGTGGCGGTCCACAAAATCACCAATCGGCCTGGCTGCCACCAGCATTACGCCGACGGATGTCACCACTGCGGCCACCATGACACTGATCTCGTCCACCATGCCCACCGCCGTGATGACGGAGTCCAGTGAAAACACGATGTCGATGATGGCGATCTGGCCGATGATTCCCCAGAACAGCTTGTTGCCCGCCGCCTTCAGCTGCGCCTGGTCGCTCACCACCGGGCCGGCCTGCTCGCGTGCCTCCACCTCCACAAAGATCTCATGCGAGGCCTTGTAGAGCAGGAAGAGGCCGCCCAGCAGCAGCACAAGGTCGCGCCCGCTGATGCCCTGGCGCGCCACGGTGAACAGGTCCGAGGTCAGGCTCATCACCCAGCTCAGCGAGAACAGCAGCAGCAGCCGCGACACCATGGCAAAACCCAGGCCCAGGCGGCGGGCCTTGTCACGCCGCTCGGGCGGCAGCCGCCCCACCAGGATGGAGATGAAGATGATGTTGTCGATGCCGAGCACGATCTCGAGTGCGGTCAACATCGCAAACGCTATCCAGACATTGGGGTCGAGTAAAAAGTCCATGGTGTCTCGCAGTCAGGCTGCGTCTCCCGGTTGAAAAAAGCAAAAGGTGCGCGGTGATGCGCCAGCGGAAACATATGGTGCGACAAAGTCGCCGGCCAGGCTAGAGGTGATTTGCCTGAGTCACCCGTCGGTTGCGACAGGCGTCAGCCGCTGCAATACGCTGTAAAGAGCGGTCTCAGGCGAAAAGTGCGCGAGGTGGCCGTTGCGGCCCCTCGATCAGCGGGTGCGGCAGGGCCACCGCCACAGGCGCAGCAGGCTGCGCAACGCTCATGCCGGGCAGCATGGCCGCCGCAACCGGCAGCATGGGCTCGGACAGTTCAGACGACAGGTCGGCCAGTGACACTTCCGACATCTGCCCATCAACATCGACGCCTGCATCAGTCACTTGAACAGACACCACGGCGGCTTGCGCGCCAAGGTCAGCCGCCGACACACGGGCCTTTGAAAGTTGCGCCGCGCACAGCATGACCAGCGCGCATACAAAGATGCAGGCAGAAATGATGAGGGCAGGGCGTGAAAGTCTTGGCACCCCTAAATGCTATCACCCCGACCCGGGCCTTGTGTGGGCCGTCGCCTATAGGCCGTGACAGTCTGGGGGCACCGCCGCCACGGGTTCACCAGCCCGATGTACCCGCTTCACCCTTGAAGGGCCCGACCAGTTCAGGTGTGATCCACCCGCCATAAAACCCGCCCGGCTGGGGCTTGACGGGTGCGCCGTCCACCGTGCAATCAAGGTCCGTCGGGTAAAACGCCACGCAGTCGGCAATTGCTTCAGCACCCGCCAACGGCTTTGGGTAACTCCACGCCACATTGGGCAGGCTGCGCGCGCCATTCACCAGCGACCAGTAAGTGGCGGGCCCCTTCCATTCACAAAACGAGCCGCCGCTGCCGGGCTTGAGCAACGTCCGCTTCACATCGACCCAGGGAATGTAAAAGCTCGGCGGGTGCGAGGTCTCCAGCACCAGCACGGCCTTGTGGGTACGCGCCACCTCTACATCGCCCCAGCGAATCACCACTTCACGCGTGTCATGCGCCAGCCGCGGCGGGCGCGGAAAGTCCCACACCGACACCTGGCCCGGCCCCGGCTCAACCGCAAATGGCGGCCGCGTTTGCCCGCGCCAGTTCCAGTGCGCACGTGCGGCTTCAAGCCAGGTGGGGGTGTTTTGTGGGTTCGGCATCGGGCGATTTTGGGGCATTGCTCTTTCCCCCGCTGTCATTGCGGACTAGATCCGCAATCCATCCCCAACGAAGCGCAGTGAGTCCACACATGGACAATGCGCAATGGACTACTTCGTCTACCTCATGGCCAGCGTCAAGAACGGCACGCTTTACGTAGGCGTGACCAACGATTTGATTAGTCGCGTCTACGAACACAAGAACAACCTCGTCCAGGGCTTCACCAGCCGCTATGCCGTGCATAACCTCGTCTGGTTTGAGTCAACGCCATCGGTAGAAGCTGCCATTCACAAAGAAAAGCAGATCAAGAACTGGACGCGAGACTGGAAGATTGCGTTGATTGAAGAAAAGAACCCGGGCTGGGACGATCTGTACGACGCGTTGCTCTGAAGGGGCAGGGGGCGGGGTCATGGATCCCGGATCAAGTCCGGGATGACAAGAAATCAGTCATTGCGGACTCGATCCGCAATCCATCCCCGATCCCGCCAGCCCCAAACTAGCCCGCAGCAAACAACCCCGGGTAAACCCACAAGACCCCAGCAGCAACCCCAAAACCCCGCCCCATGCTAAGCTGCCAGCCCGACTTTTAAAAGACTGCGAGACACATATGCCCGGACTCCTCCCCAATGTTGACCCTGATGGCCTGCTTGAGTTTTCGGTGGTGTACACCGACCGTGCGCTCAACCACATGTCGAAAAACTTCCAGGGTGTGATGACCGATATCTCCGGCATCCTGAAAGAAGTCTACGGCGCCCATTCGGCCGTGCTGGTGCCCGGCAGCGGCACCTACGGCATGGAGGCCGTCGCCCGTCAGTTCGCCGCCGGCAAGCACGTCATGGTGATCCGCAACGGCTGGTTCAGCTACCGCTGGACGCAGATCTTCGACATGGGCAACATCCCCGCGTCGTCCACCGTCATGAAGGCCCGTCAGGCCCGTACCGAGGAAGTGGGCGCACAAGCCCCTTGGGCACCCGCCCCGATTGATGAGGTCGTCGCCACCATCGCCAAAGAAAAACCAGCCCTCGTCTTCGCCCCGCACGTTGAAACCGCGTCCGGCATGATCCTGCCCGACAGCTATATGAAGGCCGTGGCCGATGCCGTGCACGCCGCAGGTGGTTTGTTTGTGCTCGACTGCATCGCCTCCGGCGCCATGTGGGTCAACATGAAAGCCGTCGGCGTCGACGTGCTGATCTCGGCCCCGCAAAAAGGCTGGAGCAGCTCACCCTGCTGCGCCATGGTCATGCTCAGCGAGCGCGCCCGCACCGCCATTGACGGCACCACCAGCTCCAGCTTTGCATGTGATTTGAAGAAATGGCTGCAGATCATGGAAACGTATGAAAAAGGCGGCCACGCCTACCACGCCACCCTGCCCACAGACGCCCTCACACGCCTGCGAGCCGCCATGAAAGAAACCCAGGCTTACGGCTTTGCAAAGGTCAAGGCCGAGCAGGAGCAGCTTGGCAGCAAGGTCCGCAAACTGTTCGAGTCACGCGGCCTGCCCAGCGTGGCCGCAGAAGGCTTCAAGGCCCCCGGCGTTGTGGTCAGCTACACCACGGACCCCGACATCCATTCAGGCAAGAAGTTTCTCGACCAGGGTTTGCAAACGGCTGCCGGTGTGCCGCTGCAGTGCGACGAAGGCGCAGACTTCAAGACCTTCCGCGTCGGGCTGTTTGGGCTGGAGAAGTGGCACAACGTGGACAAGACGGTAGCGAATCTGGCTGGGGCGTTGGATCGGATTGGGGTTAAAGCGTCTGTCGGCGAGGCTGTTACGGCTTGAGCTGTCAGTAGCGCTCGCCAAGAAGAAAACAATCAGTAAACATTCCGACTTCGAAGATATTCAGGAGTCAGACGTAATTGAGGTTGCCAAAGGGGCGCAGATTTTCAGCAAAGTGAATCGCCCCGGGTTTAGTGGAGGCCCGTAGGGTTAAGTCAGACCGATGTGGT
>JAZJYR010000046.1:0-3209 GCA_040390295.1 Pseudomonadota bacterium | reverse complement strand
GTAATAGTCCGACGAAGGCCGTTCTTGTCGAAGCCGGCGTGACCGGGCAACATGTGAAGTGAAGAGTGCGGACCCGGATGGTGTGCACCTAAACGAAACAGGTGGATACCATGGACACTCCAGACTTGGCGTCAAAGCCGATGACGCGGCGGACGCACAGCGCGGCGTTCAAACGCAAACTTCTCAGGCTATGTGAGCAGCCTGGTGCTTCCGTAGCCGCTATCGCGATGGAACACGGCGTCAATGCGAACCTGGTGTTCAAGTGGCGGCGAAACCGGCAGCGCTCGGGTGTGGGCGCCGCCGCGGCGAGGTCTGCAGTTCTGCTACCGGTATGCCTTGAGCAAA
The DNA here is from genome assembly GCA_040390295.1 of Pseudomonadota bacterium. Lineage (GTDB taxonomy): Bacteria > Pseudomonadota > Gammaproteobacteria > Burkholderiales > Burkholderiaceae_C > Polaromonas. The sequence goes on along the minus strand of JAZJYR010000046.1, from coordinate 2,864 downwards.
TTCCGGTGGCCAAACGTGACGAATCCGGGGCGCCGATGGTGGTCAGCGCCGCACCTGTTGCTGCCAGAGCGGAACGCGCAGGCACCATTGAACTGGAGGTTGCCGGCGCGCGGCTGTGCCTGCGCGGTGCAGTAGACGAAGCGAGCCTGTGCAGCATCCTGCGCGCGCTGCGCCAGACGGCATGATCGGCCCACGCGCGGGCACGCGGGTGTGGCTGGCCGCTGGCGTGACGGACATGCGCTGCGGCTTCAATACCTTGGCGGTCAAGGTGCAAACGGCCCTGAGCGAAGACCCGTACTCCGGTCACATCTTCATCTTCCGCGGACGCCGCGGCGACCTGGTCAAACTACTGTGGAGCGACGGCGACGGCATGTGCCTGCTCGCCAAGCGCCTGGAGCGTGGCCGTTTCGTCTGGCCGCAGGCCGAGTCCGGCAGCGTGGCGCTTAGTGCTGCACAGCTGTCCATGCTACTGGAGGGCATCGACTGGCGTCGACCGGAACGCACCTGGCAGCCACGCGCGGCGGCGTAGAAAAATCGAGCTGTATTCGTTGACAGGACATCTCCTATTGTGAGTGTGTGGCATGACGTGCACAGTCATGGGCATGACCTTCGAGGAACTTCTTGCCGGCAACGCTGCACTCAGCGGTGAAGTGCAGCGTTCGCAGGAGGCGCTGAAGATCGCGTTGCTGACTATCGACAAGCTCAAGGTCGAGGTGGCCTATTTGCGGCGCATGAAATATGGACGCTCCAGCGAGCAGCTTGAGCATGCACAGCTTGAACTGGTGGGTGGCCAGGTCGCGCAGCCGGCAGATGCGCCGACGCTCAACACCGAGGCTGAAGGGCAAGACAAGTCCAACGTCACGTCCATCGAGGAAGGCCGCAAGAAGCGTCAGGCCAAACAGCGCCCGGGATTGCGCGAGTTGCCCGAGCACCTGCCGCGGCGCACCGTGGTGCACACGCCGCAGGGTGGCTGCACCTGCGAGGCCTGCGGCAGCGGCCTGCGCGAAATCGGCCAGGACGTCTCGGAGGTGTTGGACTACGAGCCCGGCAGCTTCCACGTCGTGCGCCACGTTCGTCCGAAGCTGGCCTGTGCCGGTTGCAGCACGATCAAGCAGGCGCCGGCGGTCAGCCGCCCGATTGACCGAGGGATGGCCGGCGCCGGACTGCTCGCCCATGTGTTGGTGGGCAAGTACGCCGACCACACGCCTCTGTACCGGCAGTGCCAGATCTATGCACGCGAAGGTGTGGACCTGCAGCGATCGACCTTGACGGACTGGGTGGGCCAGGCGGCGCGTCTGCTGACGCCGCTGGCCGAAGCCATCGGACGCTACGTTCTGCGTGCGGACAAGATCCATGGCGATGACACGCCTATCCGGGTGCTCGGGGGTGCGGGCAGCAAGGCGCGCACAGGCCGGCTGTGGGTTTATGTGCGTGATGACCGGGCCAGTGCCGACACGGCCGCGCCGGCCGTGTGGTTCCAATACTCGGCCAACCGGCGAGGTGAGCACCCGGCGCGGCATTTGAGAAACTTCTCGGGCATCCTGCAAGCCGATGCGTTCGCGGGCTATCACCAACTGTATGAAAGTGGCCGGATCGTGGAGGCTGCATGCTGGAGCCACGCGCGACGAAAGGTGTGGGACATCCACGAACGCCAGCACAGGTTGACCGGGACACTGGCGCATCAAGCCCTGCAGCGCATCGGTGGAATCTTCAAGGTGGAAGCCGAACTCAATGGCAAACCGCCCGACGAGCGAATGCGGGTTCGGCAAGAACGAGCGGCCCCGGTGCTCGACGAGTTGAAACGCTGGATGAACAATACCTTGGCACAGGTCTCGGCGAAGTCACCGATGGCGCTGGCCATCGGCTATTCGCTGAGCAACTGGATGGCGCTTACGCGCTTCGTGGACGATGGCCGCATCGAGGCGCACAACAATGTGGCCGAGCGGGCGTTGCGCGGGGTAGCGATTGGCCGAAAAAATTACCTGCACCTGGGCTCCGACGCTGGCGGCCAAAGTGCCGCGGTGATCTACACCTTGCTCGGCACGGCCAGACTCAACGGGATCAACCCGCAGCTGTACCTGCGCCATGTCCTGGAGCGCATCGCGGATCATCCGATCAATCGCATCGATGAGCTCTTGCCCTGGGTGGTAGCTGAGCAGCTTCGGCCCGCCTGGCACGAAGAGCTCGCCAAGGCGGCCTGAGCGCGCGCACCGCCCGCGCTGCCCCAAGTTCGCTAGACTTGGAGGCCATGAACAAGACCTCATCCGCGCAGCACCGCGCATCGGCGCAGGCTTACCAACTCTACGTCGAACTCGAATGGGTTCGTCCCAAGGTATGGCGGCGCTTCCTGGTGCCTGTCACGATCGAATTGCCCCGCCTACACACCACACTGCTGTTCGGCACTGGATGGCAAGGAGGCCACATCCATGAGTTCGTCTTCGGGCACGACAACTACGGCCGCATTGAGCCGGGGTTGGATCTACCGGACGAAGTCATGGACGAAGAGCGCGTGTCGCTGCGCGAGGCGTTAGGTGCCAGGAAAACCTTCGTCTACGTCTACGACTACGGGGACAACTGGCGGCACAAGGTCAAGGTCGAAAAGATCGTGACGCTGGATACGCCGATCTCACGTGGTGTGTGCATCGGTGGTGAGAACGCGTGCCCGCCCGAGGATGTTGGCGGTGCGCCAGGCTACGAAGAATTCCTTGCCGCGCTGGCCGACTCCAACGACCCGGAGCACGACAGCCTCAAGGAATGGATCGGTGGGTCGTTCGACCCCGCAGCGTTCGATGTCGCCGAGGTCAACCAACGTTTGGCCCCGGAAGAATACTGACCGTCAAGAACGGTAGTGGTCGGACTATTAC
>JAZJYR010000045.1:0-3762 GCA_040390295.1 Pseudomonadota bacterium | reverse complement strand
TCGGCACAGAAAAACCACCTGCACCTTCGACCACCACGCTGTCGGATACCGACTGCAGTTGTGCAAAGCACGCCTGCAAATGGTCAAGGCGCAGGGGGATGCCTTCATTTTCTGCCGCGATGTGCGGTGCCATGGCGTCCCGCAACAGGTAGGGACACACCCAAGGGGCGGGGGCCTGCACATTGCTGGCCGCGCTCAGTGCTTCCACATCTTCGTTGCACCAGCGTCCATCCACCCAGCTTGTGCCTGCGGCCACCGGCTTCATGCCCACGGCGCGCCTACCGGTTTGCCCCAGGTGGCGCAGCAAGGCGGCGGCCACCAGGCTTTTGCCGACGCCTGTGTCCGTGCCTGTGACAAAAAAATCAGCACGGGGCAGGCTGCGTGGTCGGGGTGGTGGCAGTGTCATTGCAGCGCTTTCAGGTGGTCTGCCAGCCGGTCCACATCGTCGATGCTGTGCGCCGCAGACAACGCAATGCGCAGGCGGGCTGTGCCCCGCGGCACGGTGGGTGGGCGAATGGCGGGAACCCACAGCCCCTGCGCTTCGAGCTGGGCAGACACGGCCAGCGCGGTCTCATTGCTGCCCAGAATCAGAGGCTGTATGGGCGTGTCGGATGGCAACAAGCGCCACGGGCTGCTGGCCATGCGTTCGCGGAGGTGGGCAATCAGCGCTTGCAGGTGCTGGCGGCGGGAGTGCCCCTGTAGCCCGGCAATCACGTCCAGACTGGTACACAGGGCGTGCGCCAATGCCGGCGGCGCTGCGGTGCTGAAGATGTAGGTGCGAGCCTTTTGCACCAGCCAGTCAATCACTTGCGGGCAGGCCGCGACAAAAGCCCCGCCTACCCCGGCGGCCTTGCCCAAGGTGCCCATGTAGACGATGTGCGGAGACTTCAGGCCAAAATGCTCCAGCACGCCACGTCCACCGGCACCCAGCACGCCAAAGCCGTGGGCATCGTCCACGATCAGCCAAGCACCATAGCGCTCGGCCAGGGCCAGCAACTGCGGCAGCGGTGCGATGTCGCCGTCCATCGAGAACACGCTGTCGGTCACGATCAGCTTGTTCGTCGCTGTCTCTTGCGCTAGCCTCGTCTCCAGGGTTTGCAAATCGCCGTGCGGATACACATGCACGCGCGCGCCTCGGGCCAGGCGCACCGCGTCGATCAGCGAGGCGTGGTTGAGCACTTCCGAAAAAATCGCCGTGGGCTCGCCCGTGGCTGCCAGCGCAGGCGTCACCGCCAGGTTGGCCATGTAGCCGGTGCAAAAAAACAGCGTGCGGCAGGTCTCGAACTGGGGGCTGACAAACTCCGCCAGCCGGTGCTCCAGCGCCTCGTGCGCCTGGCTGTGTCCGCTGATGAGGTGGGATGCACCACTGCCCGCGCCGTGCAGCCCGGCCCCTTCCTGCAAGGCCGTCACCACCGCAGGGTGGTTGGCAAGCCCCAGGTAGTCGTTCGAGCAAAACGCCAGGCGATCACGGTCGTTCAGCTTGACATGGGGGCCACAGGGCGATTGCGTAGGGCGCGTGCGGCGGCGCAGGTGTTGGGCGTCGAGTTGCACCATGCGCGCCTCCAGGGTGTCGATCAAATGCATGGTGGTTTCAGGTTCGCAGCGCTTCGGCCAACGCGCTTTGCACGCCCTCGGCAAGCAATGTCTGTTCGTGGTCGTTCAGGATATAGGGCGGCATCAGGTAGACGGTTTTACCGATGGGGCGCAACATCAACCCGCTTTCTAAGGCCAGGGCATGAAAGCGCCGCGAGAAGGTGGCCGCATGCGCGGGATCTTCAACCGTAACATCAAAGGCCCAAATCATGCCCTGCTGCCGGAAATGCCGCACCTGCGGGTGCGCGGCTACAGGGGCGAGCAGGGTGCTGAGCCGCCTGGCACGCACGCGGTTGGCGTTCAGCACATCGTCTTCTTCAAAAATATCCAGGCAAGCCAGGGCTGCGCGGCAGGCCAGCGGGTTGCCGGTGTAGGAATGAGAATGCAAAAAGGCACGGTTGATGCCATCGTCGTAAAAAGCCTGGTAGACATTTGGCGTCGTCATCACCAGTGACAGCGGCAGGTAGCCGCCGCTGATGCCTTTGGACAAGCAGAGGAAGTCGGGCCACATCCTTTCCCCCTCACCTCCCCCATTCCCGGCCTGCTCACAAGCGAAGAAGGTGCCGGTGCGGCCACAACCCACGGCGATTTCATCAGCGATCAAATGCACGTGGTACTGGTCGCACAGGCGGCGGATGTCCTGCAGGTACTGCGCATCGTGCATGGCCATGCCAGCGGCACACTGCACCAGCGGTTCCACGATCAGCGCGGCGATGGTGTCGGCCTTGGCCTCGAACAACTGCCGCAGTGTTTCCGCCGCGCGCGCTGCCACGTCCCGCGCGCTTTCACCCGGACGGGCTGCACGCGCATCCGGGCTGGCGACGATGTGGGCCGGTCGCAGCAGGCCATCGTAAGCCTGACGAAATAGCGGCACATCGGTAACGCCCAGGGCCCCCAGGGTTTCGCCGTGGTAGCTCTGCGCGAGGCAGGCAAAGTCACGCTTGAGGGGTTGGCCGCTGTTGCGCCAGTAGTGGGCGCTCATCTTGAGCGCGATTTCCACGGCGGAGGCACCGTCAGAGGCGTAAAAGCAATGCCCGAGTGCATGCCCTGTAAGTGCCGCCAGCCGCTCAGAAAGCTCGACCACAGGCGCATGGGTACACCCGGCCAGCATCACATGCTCCAGCGTGTCGAGCTGGGCCTTCACGGCGGCGTTGATGCGCGGGTTAGCGTGACCGAACAGGTTAACCCACCAGGAACTCAAGCCATCCAGGTAGCCTTTGCCCGCTTCGTCATACAGCCAGGCACCGCTGCCGCGCACCAGCGCCAGCGGCGGCTGGGTCTCGTGGCGTTTCATCTGGGTGCAGGGATGCCACACGCTGGCCGTGCTGCGGCTGGAGAGGCTTGCCGACATCACAGTGCCTGCGTTGGCACGTGGTGGCGCAAGGCTGTTTGGCGGTTGTGCTCGTCCACAAACACCAGTTGGGGATGATGCCCAGAGACCTGCTCTTCATGCACTTGGGCAAAGGCCGCGATGATGATGAGGTCGCCCACTGCAGCACGGCGTGCCGCTGAACCGTTGACCGAGATCATGCCCGAGCCCCGCTCGCCCTTGATGGCGTAGGTGACAAAGCGCTCACCGTTGTTAATGTTCCAGATGTGGATTTGCTCGTTCTCGCGCAGATCGGCAGCATCCATCAGATCCTCGTCGATCGCGCAGGAGCCCTCGTAATGCAGTTCGCATGCCGTCACTGTGGCGCGGTGGATCTTGGACTTGAGGAGGGTACGGTACATGGTTTCACCTTCAAGAAAGTTCAGCGGGCAAGCAGCCCCAGGGTATCAAACAGGCGTCGGTCGCTGGCCCAGTCGGAATTACCGGTAGTGAGCAACTTGTCACCCTAGAAAACGAATTTGTCCAGCTACAGCGCTTCAAGCGCCTTGAGGTCTGATGTGCCGGGTGGCCTCGTCTTCGACACGCTGCCATATCTCGACCGCGATCGGGTTGTTACTCTCTTCGAGGATATGGCCCACCAGCCCGATGGCGCGCGCCAGGACACCGATGCCGCGCACGATCTTCCATGGCAGCCCGAGCTCGCAGCTGATTGCGCCGATGGCGCCGGTCGCGTTGACGGGAAGCGACTTGCCAGCGGCGCGCGCGGCCTCAGCGCAGATCAGTCGTTCGAGCCGGATGTAGTCGCCGGAAAAGCCGTTGTCCTTGGCGATCTGGAACAG
>JAZJYR010000044.1:0-43603 GCA_040390295.1 Pseudomonadota bacterium | reverse complement strand
AAGGCCAACCCGGCGCAGGTCAACGAGCTGCTGAAGAAAAAGCTGGGCTGAGAACCCTCCTGTCATTCCGGACTTGATCCAGGATCCATCCCCGGCTGCAGTGGCATCAGGACACGGGGTCATGGATTGAGGATCGAGTCCGCAATGACGGCCAGGGCGAGCGACTCCAGATTTGAGCCAAGCCATGCACCCACGGCATACCTAGTAGTCCGCCTCGAAGCTAGGCCATCCGCCACCCCGCTCCTAGAATTCGGCAACACCCCCGTTCAGGAGCTTCCATGACCGCCTACCAGCACATCACCGTCACGCCATCGTCACCGCACATCGGTGCAGAGATCGGCAACATCGACCTCACCAAACCCCTGTCGGACGCTGAAGTGGCCGAACTCAAGCGGGCCTTCCTCGAACGCCAGGTGATCTTTTTCCGCGAGCAGAAAATCAGCTTTGAAGACCAGATCCGCGTGGCCAGTTACTTCGGCCCGCTCGGCAAGCACGTCGGCGTCAACACCATCAGCAAGCCGACCGACCACCCGCTGGTGCGCCGCTTTCACTACGACGAAACCTCCAAGCGCATCTCGGGCGAGAACTGGCACAGCGACCAGTCCTGTGCGGCCGTTCCGCCGCTCGGCAGCATGCTCTACAACCACACCGTCCCGCCGGATGGAGGCGGCGACACCATGTTTGCCAGCATGTACTCGGCCTATGACGCGCTGTCGCCGAAGATGAAGCAGTACCTCGACGGCATGACCGCGACCCATGACGGCACGCGCGTCTTCGGCCCGGGCACCCCGATCTCGGTGCACCCGGTGATCACGCAGCACCCCGAGACCGGCAAAAAACTGATTTACGTGAACACCGACTTCACCTCGCACATCAACGAGGTCTCGCGAGAGGAGAGCCGGCACATCCTGCAGTTTCTCTACGACCACTGCGGCCGCATGGAATGGACCTGCCGCTTCCGCTGGCGCGCGCATTCCATTGCCTTCTGGGACAACCGCTGCGCCCACCACAAGGCGATCTGGGATTACTGGCCTGCCGTGCGCTCCGGCTTTCGCGTGCAGATCGAGGGCACGGCGGCACCCATCGCCGGCTAGGTTTGCCCGCTACAGGCCGTGCGGCACCAGCCGGCCGAACAACTCGCGGATGATGTCCAGCGTGATGCGGTGAAGCGCCGAAGGCCGCTGCCGCAGCGGTGTGGCCAGCGAGAGCGTGGTCGTCATGGCCGGCTCGGTGACGGGCACGGCTGACAGCGTCTGCGACCAGCGCCCGGCCTTCAGCACAATGGCCGATGCCACCGTGTGGCCAAAGCCCTCCTGCACCAGTTCCAGAATGGTCTCGACGCCATCGATGTCGTGCGCCACGTTCAGCTTGACGCCGTTTTTGGTGGCCTGCGCCTCCACGATGGAGCGCAGCGGGTGCGGCGCGCTCGGAAAGATCATCGGCAACTTCGCCAACTCGTCAAACGGAATCGATGCGCGCGTGTCCTCAGGCCGGCCCAGCGGCGCAATCAGGCACAGTGCATCCATCAGCACCGGCTCGATGTTGATCAGTGAGGACGGCGCCTGGTCGTGCAGCACCGCGGCGTCAACCCGTTCGACAAGAATCATCTCGTGCAGGCTGCGCGACAGGCCTTCCACAATCGACAGCTGCGCCATCGGAAAACGCGCAGTGAAGGCCCGCACCAGCGGCACCGTCAGGATGCGGGCCAGTGAAGGCGTCAGCCCCAGCACAAAACGGCCTGTCAGTTCGGTTTCGTTGGCGGCCTTGACCTGCGTCGCCAGCTCCAGCTGGTGCAGCACGCTTTTGGCAATCAGCAAGAAATTCTGCCCGTCGTCGGTCAGTGAAATGCCGCGCCCATGGCGATAAAAAAGGTGGCGGTGCAGCTCGACTTCCAGACGGCGGATCTGCCGGCTCAGGAAGGGCTGGGTCACCTCCAGCACGGCTGCTGCGCGCGAGAAGCTGCCGTGCGCGGCGACCTGTACAAAATAGTTGAGTTGGCTGAGTTCCACGTTGGCGTCCTGATCCGCCGGACATTAACACGGCGCCTCCGGGGTCGTATGCACTGAGGGCATAACTGCTAGTGAGGCACACGACCAGCCATGCGGCCACAAGGGGGCGAAAACCCGCTTGCAGACGCGCGGCGTGGAGCGAAACTTGCATCGCTGCATGCATCGCAACGCCCTGGAGCCCCTCATGAAGAAACCACTGTCCCGAATCATTGCCGCCATCGCTGTGGCGACCACCACACTGGCCGCACCGCTGCTGGCCACAGCGCAGGCCTTCCCGGCCAAGCCGATACGCATCATCGTGCCGTTTGCAGCCGGCGGCTCATCCGACCTGCTGGCACGCGCCGTCGCCCGCAGCATGTCCGAAGGGCTCAAGGGCCCGGTGGTGGTCGAGAACAAACCCGGCGCCGGCGGTGTGATTGCCATGGAAGCCGTGGCCCAGGCCCCCGCCGACGGCTACACGCTGCTGTTTGCCACCAACGGCACGCACAGCATAGGCCCGGCGCTCTACCCGGCACGCAAGATTGACCCGGTGAAAGACCTCGCGCCTGTCGGCCTGCTGCACACGCTGCCCAACATCCTGCTGATCAACCCCAAGGTGCCGGTCAAAAATGTGGGCGAGCTCATCGCCTACGCCAAAGCCCACCCGCGCCAGCTCAACTTTGCGTCCGCAGGCAACGGCTCGGCCTCGCACCTGTTTGGCGAACTGTTCCAGATTTCTGCCGGCATCGACATGGTTCATGTGCCCTACAAGGGCGGCAGCGCGGCCGTACCCGACCTGATCTCCGGCCAGGTGTCGATGATGCTGGAGACCATTCCGAATGCGCTGGCGCAGGTTCGCGGCGGCAAGCTCACGGCACTGGCCGTGACCTCGGGCAAGCGCTCATCGGCCGCCCCCGATATTCCGACCATTGCCGAATCGGGCCTGCCCGGCTTTGACGCCAGCTCGTGGACGGGTCTGTCAGCGCCGCTGGCCACACCCAAAGCTGTCATCGCCATCCTGAACGCTGAAACCGTGCGCATCGCCAGGGACCCGGCCTACCTGGAGATCCTCAAGACACTGGGCACCGACGCCACCAGCTCGACACCGGAAGGCTTTGACGCCTACACGCGCAAGGACATTGCCAAATGGACCGAGGTGGTGAAGAAAGCAAAGGTACAGGTCGACTAGGCCTGCATGGACCAGGGCAGCGGGCGGCGAAAAATCCGCTTGTCCGAGCCCTTCGCCGTCAGTTTTTGGCGGTGGCGCGCGGTGGCACAGGCTCGGCGGCACTTGCAGATGCCCCCACGGCCGCACCGCCTGACGCCCACAGCGGCCTCATCTTGCCCGCTTCCTCGTCAAAACGCGCATTGATGCGTTTCTTTTCGCTTTCCTGGTCGGCGACCAGCCGTTTTTGCAGGGCGATGTTGCTTTCGTTGTCCTCAACCCGGCGCCTGAGGGCTGCCGGCGCACGCGACGGATCGTTCCGGTAGAACTCCATATCGGCGTTGATGGATTTTTTCTGCTCGACCAGTTCCTGTGTGCGTTTGGCTGCAGCCTTGATGGCTTCATCGGCCTGCACCAGTGCAAGGGCGCGTTCCTTGTCGTGCGCCTGGCGGTTGGGGTAACGCTGGAGCAGCGTGCGGTCCCGGCGTTTTTCTTCCGCGGCCTGGGCACGGGCCTCGACGGCCAGCTTTTCTTTTTCTTCGGCGGCGGCGCGCTCTGCAGCTGTCAGCGACGGCTGGATGATTCGCCTGACCGCACCGGAGGTGGGCGAGACCTCCTGCTGGGTGCGGTCCATGCACTCGGCAATCGGCCGGTCAGACGTGATCTTGCGCCCCTTCGCGTCGACGCAGGTGTAAATGCCCTGCGCCATGGCGGAGCCCGACACCAGCATCGCCGCCACGGCACACCCCGAATTTAAAAACAGACTGATAGAAAACAAGTGAGGCCCTAATCCACGCCGTAACGTTCCCTGTATGCCAAAACCGCCTTGTAGTGACCGCCCAGCGAAGCCTGGCCGGCTTCACCGACGCCGTCGCCCTGCGCTGCCAGATACTGGAGCAAGTCCGTCAGGCGGGCAATCGAGCACACATGAAGGCCCAACTGGTTTGTGACATATTGCACAGCACTGTAATTCACGTCAAGCCCGTTTTCGGTCGCTTTTTCCTGCCGGTCGAGCGCAATGGCCACGGCGTGCGGAATGGCGCCGGCCGCCTTGATGATGGCGATCGATTCGCGCGCCGCGGTGCCGGCGGACATCACGTCGTCAATGATCAGCACCCGGCCCTTGACCGGGGCGCCGACCAGCGAGCCGCCCTCGCCGTGGTCCTTGGCTTCCTTGCGGTTGTAGGCAAACGGCAGGTTGCGGCCCAGCCTGGCCAGCTCGACGGCCACGGCCGCCGCGAGCGGAATGCCCTTGTAGGCCGGGCCAAAAATCATGTCGAACTCAAGGCCGGTGGTTTTCTCTTCGAGCAGCAACTGCTGCGCATAAAATTGCGCCAGCCGGCCCAGCTTGGCGCCGTCATCGAACAGGCCTGCATTGAAAAAGTAGGGGCTCAGGCGCCCGGCCTTGGTCTTGAACTCGCCAAAACGCAGCACGCCCGACTCAACGGCAAACTGCACAAATTCAAGCGCAAGCTGGCTGTCAGCTTCTGGGGCCGCCTTGTTGTTTTTTTGCCCTGGCGCTGCCGTTGGGGTGCTCATTGGAGATGTCCTTGTTTAAATTGACCAGCCTGAACCTCAACGGCATTCGCTCCGCGACCAGCAAGGGCCTCGAAGAATGGCTTGCGAAATCCATGCCGGATTGTATTTGCGTGCAGGAGCTCAAGGCACAGGCCGCTGATATCGAGGGCCGGTTTGAGGCCATGTCCGGCCTGAACGGCCATTTTCACTTCGCCGAGAAAAAGGGCTATTCGGGCGTCGCCGTCTACACAAGACACGAGCCCAGCGACGTGATCGTCGGCTACGGTTCGAGCGAATTCGATGCCGAAGGCCGCTATGTCGAGCTGCGTTTTGACAGCCCCGGCCGCAAGGACCTGCCCAAGCTCTCCATCATCAGCGCCTACTTCCCCAGCGGCTCGTCGGGTGAAGAACGCCAGGCGGCCAAGTTCCGCTTTCTGGCCGAGTTTTACCCCTACCTGCTGAACCTGAAGAAAACCCGCGACTTCGTGCTCTGCGGCGACATCAATATCGCCCACCAGGAAATCGACCTGAAGAACTTCAAGGGCAACAAAAAGAACAGCGGTTTTCTGCCCGAAGAACGCGCCTGGATGACAGAGTTGCTGCGCCTTGAAGAGGCCAAAGCAGCGGCCGAGGACGCCAAAGAGGCCAGCAAGGCCGCCGACAAGCTAATCAGCCCTGGAGGGGGCGGCGTGGTCGATGTCTACCGCAAGCTCAAGCCCACCACCACCGACGAGGCCTACACCTGGTGGAGCAACCGCGGCCAGGCCTATGCCAAGAACGTCGGCTGGCGGCTGGACTACCACCTGGCGACGCCAGCCATGGCAGCGCTGGCCCGCACCGAGCACATCTACAAGGACGAAAAGTTCTCGGACCACGCGCCCATCACTGTGGATTACGACTTCACGCTATAAATTAGATAGCTTCTCACGCCCGTATCCATTGGCCTGAATGCCAATTTGATGCCTGAAAATGGCCCTCGAAGGCTGTTTTTCAGGGGTTTTGACCGCACACAGACCTTCAGGGTCAGATTTTTAACGTGTACGGCAAATTTTTAACGTAGACATTAAAAAATCAGGCTGTGCCATAAAGCACCGCGCCGCCGGGTCGGCCATGGCAATCGCTGGCTGATCTGACAGCGATCTCTCCGGACCGGCGCAAAAACCGTGGCCCGCACCTTGCATCACCGCCCTGTGCCAACGGGGCAAATGCTCTGGCCGGCACCCCCCAAACCAGTTACCATCCGCTCGTAACAAGAGGTATCGAGGACCTGCACCCCCATGCCCGCGCCCGGAGCCTGTGCCAGGAAAACATAACAAATCAGGAATGATGCAACTGTCCGACTTCGCCCAGGCAGGAAAAGAAGGTTTGCCGTGCTGACATCCCGGCGCAGCATTTTCGGCCCGGCGCTGTGGCTGGCCGTCTGGTTGCCAACCGTCGCCGGTCAGGCCCTCGCGGCCGACAAACCCACGCCGCACCGCACGGTGCACATCCGCGGCTCGATTGCATTTGCCTCGACCGTGCAATCCCTGGCCGAGCAGTACATGTTGGGCAACCCGTCCAGCTCGGTCGTGGTCAGCGGCGGCGGTACATCACGAGGGTTCCTCACGCTGCTCGACAACACGGCCGACCTGGCCATCGTCAGCGGCGCGCCTTCTGAAGAAACGGTCGACGAAATTGCCCGCAGCGGCGTCAAGCTGGTCAACGTGCCCTTTCGCCGGGTGGCGATGGCGCCCGCCGTCCACTTCACCAACCCGGTGAACGACCTCAGCACCATCCAGCTGCGTGAAATTTTCTCGGGCCGCATCAACAACTGGAAGGCGGTTGGCGGAAAGGACGCGCCCATCAACGTCTATATCGGCCCGCCCGGCGACGGCATCACCAACACGTGGAACGATCTGGTTCTGGGCGATGCGGACACCTACACGCCGCGCGCACGCAACGCCGAGCTGCAGCAACGCATTGCCGGCGTGGCGGCCGACCCTTTGGCCATCACCTACCTGGCCACCGATTCGCTGAAAGACCGCGCCCTCAAGATCCTCTCGGTGGACAAGGTCGTCGCCGGTGCTGACAGCGTGCGCAGCGGCCGCTACAAGCTGCTGGCCCCCCTGATGTTTGTCACGCGTGAAAAACCGTCGGCGGAGGCACAAAAGTTTCTTCAGTACGTGACCAGCCTGGCCGCGCCGATCTCCAACACGGTTTTTGCGCTGCCGGTTTCAGATTCGACAACGCCTGCAGCGGCCACGGCGGCAACCACGGCTACACCGGCATCGGCGGCGACCCGATGAAAAGACGTTATCTTGCAGGTGGCCTGGCGGCCACACTGGCCGGTGTGGCGGCCTATCCGGTCTGGCAATGGGTACAGGTCCGTCGCACGCCGGCCGGGCACAACGCGCTGCTCATCGGCGGCGCATCTGCCATGTATGACATGAATGTGGCACTGGGCAAGGCGTTCGAGAAACGCTACGGCGTGAAAGTGATTGTGGAGCGCGGCGGCTCATTGCAGGGCCTGCTGGCCGCCAAGCGCCATGCCATCGACATCGCCGCCATGGCGCGCGACCTGGAAGGTGCAGAAGCCGAACCGCAGGCACACAACCACCTGGTGGCCAGGGATGCGATGGCGATCGTGGTGAACGCCGCGAACCCCGTCCGGCAACTCAGGCAGGCCGTGGTTCGCGATGTGCTGGCCGGCAGGATTGACAACTGGAAAACGCTGGGCGGGCCCGACCGCCCCATTGATGTTGCGATGCGCCCGCGCCATACGGCCACCAGCCGTTACGTCAGCGAGGTTGTTCTGGATGGCGCTGACCTCTCACTGAAGGCGCACTTCTTCAAGACCCGCGATGAACTGCTGGCCTACATTCGCCAGCAGCCGGACGCGATCGGTTGCGTGGCGACCGATGACGGCGGTTTGCCGGCCGACATTCCTGCGCTTGAAATCGACAACATCCCGATCACGCGGGAGACCATCCTCAGCGGCCGCTACCCCTTCGAGCGCTCCCTTTACCTCATGACGTTCGGCAAGGCGCGGCAGCAGGCGCTGGATTTCATCGCCCTGGCGGAATCACCCGAAGGCCAGGCCATCATTGACCACGCAGGTTTCATACCGGTCCGATAAGCATGGCCAACGAAGCACGCGGAATACTCAACGACTGGCTCAATCGCCTGCAGCGCAATGAACGCGTGCGCAAGACGCTGGCCTTTCTGCTTGTCATGGTGTTGCTGGGCATTGCGGCGCATTATGTCTACGAGGTCTTGCCCCGAACCTATTCGCTGAAGATCACGGGCGGCGACATCCTGGGCAACCGGCATTACCTGGCCGGCACCCTGCGCGATGACATCCTGCCCCTTGGCATGCGCCTTGACGTGCTGCCGACAGACGGCTCGCAGGAGGCGCTGAGCCAGGTCTCCGAAGGCAAGCTGGACCTGGCGCTGATACAGGGCGGCCTGGAGTTGCCCTACCCGAACGTCACCCACGTCGCCAACCTCGCGCCGGAGCTGCTGCACTTCCTGGTGCGCCCCGACATCAAGGACATTGCCGGCATGCGCGGCATGCGCATCAACCTGGGCAGCAAGAAGGGCGGCACGCGCGTCATCGCCAAGCAGCTGCTGGAGTTCTCGGGCATGCAGGACGGCGTCGACTATGTTGAAACCAACCTGGGCACCGAAGACCTGCTCGCCCTGCGCAAGGACCGGCTCCCGGATGTGATCGTCATCACCTCGTTTGCGCCGTCCAACGTGGCCGACTACATCGTCAAGCAGTTTGGCTACAGCCTGCTCGAGATCCCCTTCCCCAACGCACTGGCATTGCGCCAGGGCTGGGTGGCCGACAGCAAGGTCATGGCCTATATGTACAGCGTGCAGCCGCCCGTGCCGCCGCGTGATGTCAAAACAGTGGGCGTCAACCTGCAACTCGTCGCCAATTCAAACCTCGACCCGCGTGCCGTGTTCAAGGTGCTGGAAGGCGTTTACAGCCCCGACCTGCAGATGCACCTGAAGATGAAGTTCGATGAGGACAAGATTCTTGAATCATCGAGTTACCCGCTGTCTGGCGGCACGCGGATGTTCATGGACCGCAAAAACCCCTTCCTGTCGCAGGCCACCCTCAAGAAGGTCGAGGCGCTTTTCGGCCTGATCCTTTCTGTTGCCTCCACACTGATTGTGGTGTTCAAGTGGTTCAAGGGCGCGCCGCCCGAGCCGGTCAAGCCCGACACCGACGATGCGTTTTTTGTGGCCCTGATCGAGCGCGTGCTGGCGGTCGATGGCGTCATCGACGCTGCGCCGGGCGGGCGGCTGGCCTTCGACCAGCTTGACGCGTCCCAAAAAGAGCTCTCGGACATCAAGGCCACCGCGATGCGGCGCCTGACGGCCAACGGGCTGCTGGGCAATGCCAACCTGGTGCCGCAGCTGTTTGCGGCCATCGCGGATTCGCGCGCACGGCTTGACTTTATGAGGGGAAAAACATGACGACCACACACCTGCCCGACAACATCCGCCGCGCGGGCGTCGCCATCGCATGGCTTGTCGCACTGGCCCTGTCCGGGTGCGCCGCTGTCGCACCGTCTGGCATGCCGTCCAGCGCAGCTTATGAAGCGGCCATTGCAGACGCTGCCGTGGCCAGCCCGCGCAAGGTCACGGCCCTGATGCCCCTGCCTGCGGGTGACAGGGTGCGTGTGGTGTCGTGGGTGACTGAAAGCCGCACGCCCTGCAAGGCGCCCGACACCAGCTGCGCGACCACCACAGCGCCGGACCGCATCTGGGTGACGCTGGCGGGCGAGGTGCAGTCCAGTTGCCGTGCCTGGGGCTTGAAGGGCGATGCCTTGCGCCAGCGCCTTGAGCAATTGCTCGGCCTGCCCATGGACCCGCCGCCGCAGTTTCGCAAGGCCCGGTTTGTGACCATGGAGGTGGCCCGCGAGCGGCTTGACAGGCCTTGCCTGGGCATTGATGAAAGCAACGCGCAAGGCCCGGTGTGCACGGTGGGTATCCAGGCCAGCCGCGCGCCCGATGTGCGCGATTACGTGCTGCGCCAGATGGCGGATTCTTTTGTGGTCGGTGGCCCGGGCGGCCCCGGTTATCCGTTTACCCGGCTGGGCTACACCTATGACTGGAACGAGGTCAACGCACGGCCCAACCACTACGGCGCGTCGGAGTTCCTGCTTCAGGCCAGCACATCCGCAGCGGTCATCACGCAGCAGGACACCGACGCTTACTGCGCCGCGCCCTAGTGTTCACTGGGTGTCCTTGTTAACCCGCTACCTGACCGGCGCACACCACGCGGCGCTGTCAAGGCGGGTGACCGCCAACGGCGTGCGGCTGGAAGATGTGATTCGTTCAGGCCTGCGCCATCCGGACAGCACCATCGGTGTCTACGCGCCTGACTCCGACAGCTATGCGGTTTTCCGCGAACTGTTCGAGCCCATTCTTGAGAACTTTCACGCGCCTTCGCTGAGCCACCGCACGAACCTGGCGTGCATCCAGCCTGCTGCCGTTGTCTCCACCCGCATCAGGGTGGCGCGCAACCTTGCGGGTCATGCCTTTCCGGCCGGCATGTCGGGGTCAGAACGTCTGGACGTCGAGCAGAAGATAACGCAGGCCTGCCGCAGCCTTGCACCCGGGTTTGAGGGCACCATCCTTCAGCTCAAGGACATACCCCGGGACACGCTGGATGACATGGTCGCCAACCGGCTCGCCTTCGGACCCGACGACAAATACATGGCGGCAGCGGGCATCCACGACGACTGGCCGCTGGGGCGCAGCGTCTTCAACACGCACGCCAGGCAGCTGTCGGTCTGGATCAATGAAGAGGACCACCTTCGGGTGGCCGTCGTTTTACCGGGTGCCTGCGCGTCTGCCTGCCATGCGCTCATGGCTTCAGTCATGTCGCGCCTGGCAGCGCAGCTGGATTTTTGCGAAGATGCGCAGCTCGGCTTTTTAACCAGCTGCCCCAGCAATGCGGGCTCTGCCATGCGGGTGAGCTTTCGCGTGGACCTGCGTTTGAACGCCTCGCAGCAAGCGCTACTGGCGCAGCTTGAGTCCGCCGGCATCCTTGAAATTCGCAGCCCTGCCGGAGAGCACGCGCCGCGCGAAGGCGGGCTGGTCGACATCGGCTTTCGCAACCGGGGTGGCATCCCGGAAATGCAGATGCTGCAGGACATGGACCTGCTGTTCATGAAGGCCGCACTGCCCGCCTGATGCGTGGGCTCAGGACGCTGTCAGTGCAGCCTGTGCCCGGATGAAGTCGATGAACGCGCGCAGCGGTGCGGGCGGCAGGCGGTGACCGGGGTAGTACAAAAATGGGCCTGAAAAACTCGGCCACCAGTCTTTCAGCACCGGCTCCAGCGCCCCGCTGTCCAGCTGCGGGCGCAACCAGTCTTCAAACAGGTACACCAGCCCGGTTCCGGCGACGGCCGAATCCACGACCAGATCAACGGCCGAGCCAATCTGCACGATGAGCGGGCCGGTCGGCGTGATGCGCACCACCTCGCCGCCTTTTTCAAACTCCCAGGGCGGCATGGTGCCACTTGAAAAGCGGCCGCGCAGGCTGGCGTGGTGAACCAGCTCGCCGGGGTGCTGCGGCCGGCCGTGTTGGTCGAGATAGGCTTTGGATGCCGCCAGCGCAAAGCGCTGCACACGCGGGCCGATCGGCACGGCGATCATGTCTTTCTCCAGCCGCTCTTCGTAGCGGATGCCGGCATCACAGCCGGCAGCCAGCACGTCGACAAAGGTGTCGTCGGCAAACACTTCGAGCTGGATGTCGGGGTAGGCGGCAAGAAAGGGCGCCACGATGGCCGGCAGGGTCAGGCGTGCGGCGCTGACCGCCACATTGAGGCGCAGCGTGCCCGCAGGCCGGTCGCGAAAGCCGTTGACCACGTCAAGTGCCGCCTGCACCTCGGTCAGCGCAGGGGCCAGCCGCTCGACCAGGCGCTGCCCGGCCTCGGTCAGCGACACCGTACGCGTGGTGCGATGCAGCAGGCGCACACCGAGCTGGGTTTCCAGCCGGCGCACGGCTTCGCTGAGCCCCGAGGCGCTGCCGCCGCTGGCCCGCGCGCCTTCACGAAAGCCCCTGGCGCGCGCCACCGCCAGAAACGCATTCAGATCTGCAAGGTTGGTGTCCATTGTTCGCTCGCTGGGCGGTTATTGTTTGCTTATTGTTCGCCGTTTCGCACGACCCGTGCCGATTGTGATGGATTGTCGAACGGGGTGCCCGTCCCTACCATTCGCTCACCTTCAACCCAACCGATATCCCATCAGGAATTCACACCATGTCCAACACCTCTTTGTCCGGCACTTACCAACTCGGCCACCGCACCGTCAAACGTCTGGGCTACGGCGCCATGCAGCTTGCCGGCCCCGGCGTTTTCGGCCCGCCCAAAGACAAGGCGGCCGCCCTGGCCGTGCTGCGCGAGGCGATTGCCAGCGGCGTCGACCACATCGACACCTCCGATTTTTACGGCCCGCACATCACCAACCAGATCATCCACGAGGCACTGCACCCCTACCCGGCCGACCTGGCCATCGTCACCAAGGTCAGCGCCCGCCGCGGCGCGGACGGCTCATGGATACCCGCCATGTCGCCCGAAGAACTGACCCAGGCGGTGCACGACAACCTGCGCAACCTCGGCCTGGACGTGCTTGACGTGGTGAACCTGCGCAGCATGTTCGACGTGCACGGCCCGGCCGAAGGCTCGCTGGAAGAACCCCTGACCGTGCTGGCAGAACTGCAGCAGAAGGGCCTGATTCGCCACATCGGCCTGAGCAATGTCACCTCAAAACAGGTGGCGCAGGGCCGCAGCATCTGCGACATCGTCTGCGTGCAAAACCAGTACAACCTGGCCCACCGCGAAGACGATGCGCTGATCGACGAGCTGGCCGGCCTGGGCATTCCCTATGTGCCCTTCTTCCCGCTGGGCGGCTTCACACCGCTGCAGTCTTCGGCCCTGTCAGACGTCGCGCGGCAACTGGGCGCCACGCCCATGCAGGTGGCGCTGGCCTGGCTGCTGCAGCGCTCGCCCAACATCCTGCTGATTCCCGGCACGTCGTCGGTCACCCACCTGCGCGAAAACCTGGCGGCGGGCAAACTGGTGTTGGAGGCCGAAGCCCTGGCCAGGCTGGAAGGCATCGGGAAATAACGCGCGTCGATGCACGCGATTGCTATGAATTAAATAGCTTCTCACGCCCGTATTTATTGGTCTAAAGGCTGATTTGATGCCTGAAAATCAGCCTTTTCAGCTGTTTTCAGGCTTCTCGGGCGCTTTTCAGCGGGTTGGGCAAGTTGAAAACCGCTGTTTTAACGTATACGTTAAATTTTTAATGTCTGCGTTAAAAATTTGCTGTAAACATTAAAAACTCAACTGCCCAATGCCGCGCCCTGCTGCCGTGCCATGTGCACCTGATGCAGCGTGATCTTGCGGACCTCGGCCTGGCTGGTTTCGATGTGGGCGCGCAGCAGCATGGCGGCCTGGTCGCCGCGTTTGTGCTGGATCGCCCTGAGGATCTTGGCGTGCTCGTCGTAGGTGGCGTCTATGCGCGGCTGCTGGGTGAAGTCGAGCCGGCGTATCACGCGGATGCGGTCGGTCACGTCGCCGTGCACCCGGGCGGTTTCGGCGTTGCCGGCGGCGGCGACCAGCGCGCAGTGAAAGGATTCGTCCCAGCGCGCGACCTGGTCCATGTCGCTGCTGCGCTGCTCCGGGCTCACCAGCCAGATGGCGGCCAGCTCGTCGAGCATGAGCTGGTTGACCTTGACGGCGTCTTCGCACAGGCGGTGCACGGCCGTCGTCTCCAGCACCATGCGCAGGTCGTAAAGGTCTTCAAACTGGTTGAAGTCAAACGGCAGCACACGCCAGCCGCTGCGAAACAGCACCTCGACAAAACCCTCCTGCTGCAGCCGGAAGAGCGCCTGCCGCACGGGCGTTCGTGATACGCCGAGGCGCTCGCTCACTTCGGTTTCGGTGAAGCGGTCGCCAGGCAGCAGCTTGAACTCGGACACATCGCGCTTGAGCTGCTCATACACCTCATCCGCCCGCGAAGGGTGGGCTCTGGGAGGGGTGGCGCCGGCGGAGCGATAAGGTGTTGTCTGCACGGGGAAACTTTAACCGAGGAACATCTGCTGGGTGTGCGGCAGGTGATAAAGGGAAAGCAAGTGGCTACTCCGCACGCGCCCCGGTCGCCTTCGCAATCACGGCCCAGCGTTTGGAGTCGGCACGCACGGATTCGGCAAAGGCCTTGCCCGGGATGTAGGAGATCTCGGCGCCGCGCTGCCACATCTGGCCGCGCAGGCGCACGTCCTGCGTGGACGTCAACACATCACGCTCGACCTTGCGGACGATGGCTTCGGGCGTGCCGGCCGGCAAAAAGAGGCCATACCACTGGTCAGACGCAAAACCGGGGTAACCCATGCTGGCGACCGTGGGCACGCCGGGCAGGCGCGAGGTCGGCTGCGCGCCCGTGACGGCCAGCACGCGCAGCTTGCCGCCTTCAATCAGCGGCAGGGCCGACACGATGATGTCGATCATCACCTGCGTGCGGCCGGCGATCAAATCGGGCAGGGCCTGGGCGCTGCCGCGATAGGGCACGTGCGTCATGTTGATTTTGGCGAGCGACAAAAACCATTCGGTCGTCAGGTGCGGCAGCGAGCCGCTGCCGTTGGACGCATAGCTGAGCTTGCCCGGGTTGGCGCGTGCAAACGCCACCAATTCTGCAAAGGTCTTGAAGGGTGAATCGACAGGCACGACCACCACCAGCGGCGAAGTGGCAAAGCCTGCGACGGGCACAAGATCAACCAGCGGGTCATAGCCGAGCCTGGGGTAGATGTGCGGCGCAATCGTTACACCGGCGGGAATGCCCATCACCAGCGTGTAGCCGTCGGGCGCGCTTTTGGCGCCTATTTCGGTGCCGATGGTCGAGCCGGCCCCCACGCGGTTGTCAAACACCACCGGCTGGCGCCAGAGCTGCGACAGCGAGGTGCCCATGGCGCGCGCGGCGTAGTCGGTGGCGCCGCCGGCCGGGAAAGGAATGATCAGCCTGGAGGCCTTGACCGGGTAGTCGGTGGCGGCGGCAGCCGGTGTCGCTGCATGCGCAGGGACGGCCAGCCAGGGCAGGGGCGCAGCTGCGGCGACCAGCCATTTGAGGGAATCGCGGCGCTTGAAGAGTAGACGTGTCATGCAGCTATGCCTTTAAAAAACAGGACGGTGAATCACTGGAAATCAACAACGCACTACAGCAATTCATGCCAGCAGGCTGACATGAGCGGCCACCACGCGCCAGCCATCGGGCGTGCGCAGCCAGGTCTGGCTCTGGCGCCCGGGTTTGATACCGCCGGTGCGCTGGAACTCGACATTGGCCGTCGCAAAGTCATGGCCGTAGGTGGTGATGACAGTTTTTAAAAGCGTGCGCGCAAGGCCCGCAGAAGGGCGGCCGGCGCGAAAGGCCTGGATGGCGTCATAACCGTAGAGGTTTTCTGTCGCGCCATAACGCAGCGTGTGTGGGCTGCGCCAGAAGAGTTCGTCAAGCACGGCCACGTCATTGCTGACGAGTGCCGCTTCATAACGGTCAAAGGCCGCGGTGACTTCAGCCAGCACCTCGGGGATGTTGATGTTCATAGACTGGCCACTTTCAGATGTGCAAGGCCGGACTGCTGCAGCACCCAGGCCGCGCGCAGCGCGAGGTCTTCGCGCCACGGCGCGGCAATCAGCTGCACGCCAATCGGCATGCCGGTCTTGCCTTCGGGCCACATGGGTGCGGCCACCACCGGGCAACCCGCATAAGAGATCGGTTGCGTCAGCAGACCCATGCTGGGGCGGCAGGGCAGCTTCATGCCGTTGATGTCCAGCCACTCGGTGCCGATCGCCGGTGCGCTGACGGGCGTGGCCGGCGCGATGAGCACATCCCAGTGACGAAACAGCGCGTTGACGCGTTCGCGGTAATGCCGGCGAAACCGCTGGGCGCGCACATACCAGGCCGCTGGCTGCAGCGCGCCTGAGATGAAACGGTCTACCGACAGCGGCTCGAACTCATGGGCACGCGTGCGCAGGTCAGCCAGGTGCAGGGCGCCGCCTTCGCTGGCGCTGGTGATGAAGGCAGCAGCGCGGGCCAGCGCCGGGTCAGGCCAGTCCACGCCCTCGATGGCACGCAGCGCGCTGGCGGCCTGCCGGGCAACGCGTTGCGCAGGCGCGGTGGCGTTGTCGGCAAAGTAGCCGCCCAGCAAGCCAATGCGCAGGCCGTCCATGCCCTTGCGCAGGTCTGCGGCGATGGGCTGCACGCTGAGTGCATGGCAACCGGCATCGAGCGCATCAGGCGACTGCATGGCGTCATAACTGAGCGCCAGGCCTTCGACACTGTCGGCGAGCGGGCCCAGATGATCAACGTTGTGCACGAAGGGATAGGTGCCGCGCCGTGACAGGCGGCCGAACGTGGGCTTGAGCCCCCAGACGCCGCACAGCGATGCCGGCACGCGGATGGAGCCGTTGGTGTCGGAGCCCAGCGCCAGCGGCACCTGCTGCGCCGCCACTGCCGCACCCGAGCCGCCGGACGAGCCACCTGCAATGCAGTGGAGGTCGTGCGGGTTATGACAGGGGCCGTAATGCGTGTTTTCGGTCGTGAAGCCGTAGGCGTATTCGTCCATGTTGAGCGATCCCACCAGCACCGCGCCTGCCGCCTGCAGCCGCTGCACCAGGAAGGCGTCTTCACGCGCCGGCGCATGGCTGCGGTTGATGCTGGAGCCGGCCAGGGTGACCTCACCGGCCACATCAAACAGGTTCTTGACGGCGTAAGGCAAGCCGGCCAGCGGCGGCAGTTTGTCGCCGCGTGCACGCAGGCGGTCTATCACCGCGGCCTCGCGTCTGGCGCGCTCATAACTTTTGCCGGTGAAGGCATTGACCCGGCCATCGGTGGCGGCGATGCGCGCAATTGACGACTGCAGCACCTCCTGCGCGCTGAATTCACCGGCGGCGATGCCGCGTACCAGTTCGGCGCTGCCGAAGGCGATATTTTTCATTCGTGCGTTTTCGGGAAGGGTGCAGGGCTGTACACATCGGCGGGCTCGACGTCCACCGACATGCTGAAGGCATCGAGCTGCGCCGCCATCAGGGACGTGCGCTGCATGTGCACCGCCACCCGCCGGGCCTGCGCGTCGTCGAGCGGCAGGGACACAGCCGCAGCAGCGGCTTTTACAAATGCAAGGGCTTCGGTGTCATCCATGATGGCCTCTATCTGCGCACTTCGCGCTGGAAGATTTCCAGGCTGAGCTTTTTCATGTCGACAAAGCTCGCCGAGCTGAGTGTCTCCAGCGTGCGCGGGCGCGCGTCGCCGTAGTTCAGGATCTCGGCTACTTTTGTCGGGCGCTTGGTCAGCAGCAGCACCTGGTCGGCGAGGTAGACGGCTTCTTCAAGGTCGTGCGAGACCAGCAGCATGGTGGTGCCGGTCTGCATGAAGACTTCCTGCAGCTTTTCGCGGATGAAAAGTGTCATCTCGAAATCAAGCGCCGAGAAAGGCTCGTCGAGAAACAGCACCTCGGGGTTGGGCGCCAGCGCCCGCATGATGGATGCGGTCTGCTGCTGCCCGCCCGACAGCTCATACGGGTAACGGTTCAAATCAAACTTCACATCAAACGACGCGACCAGCTCGGCCATGCGTTTGTCGACCTGGGCTTTTGACTTGCCTTCCAGCTTGAGCGGGTAGGCGATGTTGTCGATGGTGCGCATCCACGGGAACATGGCCTCGCGGTAGTTCTGGAAGACGTAACCAATCTTGGTGTCCTTCAGCGACTTGCCGTCAAACAGAATTTCGCCTGCATCGATCGGCACCAGGCCGGCGATCATGTTGATCAGCGTCGACTTGCCGCAGCCGTTGGGGCCGAAGACCGAGACGATCTTGTTCTTGGGAATGTCGAGGTTGAAGTCCTCATACAGCGGCCAGCCCGCAAAGTATTTGGTCAGGCCGCGAATGGTGATGTGTGTGCCTGCGGGGCCGGGCGCGAACGGCGCGACCGGGACATCGGCAAACATGGGGGCGTTAAGTACGGCGTTCATCGTCCACTCCAGTGCACAATTTTTCGTTCAGCGACCAGAAACAAAATATTCAGCGCATAACCGAGCGCACCGGCAGCCAGGATGGCCGCATACATGCTCTTGACATTGAGCACCTGCTGCGCATCGATGATGCGGTGGCCCAGCCCGGTGTCGGAGCCGATGAACATTTCAGCGACGATCACGATCACCAGCGCCATCGAGACCGCAGAACGCAGCCCGACAAACGAGGGCTGCAGGCTTTCCCAGATCAGCACGTCCTTGAAGACCTGCCAGCGCGACGCGCCCATGACCCGGGCGGCCATCACGCGCTGCTTGCGGGCGTTGATGACACCGTAGGCACTGTTGAAGATCACGATGAGAAAGGCGCCGAAGGCCGCAATCGCGACCTTGTTGACGTCGGACACACCAAAGATCAGCAGAAACAAGGGGATCAGTGCCGACGACGGCGTGGAGCGGAAGAAGTCGATGAGGAATTCAACGCTGCGGTAGGCCTTTTCATTGCTGCCGAGCAGCACACCCAGCGGAACGCCCACCACCGCAGCCAGGAGGAAGGCCTCCAGCGTGCGCATCACCGTGACACCGAAGTCCAGCAGCAGCGGCCCGCCGGCAAGACCTGTGACCAGCGCCACCACGGTATCGGCAGGGCTGGGCAGCAGGATGGCCTTGATGAAACCGAAGCGCACCACCAGGTCCCAGATGATGAAGAGCGCAATCGGGCCGATGAAGGGCAGCAGCTTGCCCCAGTTTGCCTTTTTGGGCGGCAGGCTTGCAGCGCCGGCAGGTGGCGCCCACGCCTTGGCGGCGGGCGGCACAGCAACGGTTGAAGAGGTGAGTTCAGCCATGATCAGCCCTTGTAGAGCAGGCCGTCGACAACGACCTTCTTGTCAAAAATTCCTTTTTCAGTGAACAGGTCGTAGAACTTCTGGAAGTAGGCGACGTCACTCGGCTTGAACTCGTTGTAAAGCATGTAGGATGCCAGCGGCACTTCGCTGGTCAGCGGGCCTTCGATGGCGGTGTAGCCCTTCATGTACTGGCGTGCCTCGGCGGGCTGGGTGCGTACCAGCTCGATGCCTTTGGCATAGGCCGTGATGAATTTTTTCGTGACTTCCGGGTTCTTCTTGATGAACTCTGTGGTCAGGCTGGCTGCGCCGCCATGCCACGGGGCCATCGCATCACCGAGGATGTATTTGGCAACCACGCCGGCTTCAAGCAACCGTGTGGTGCCGTTCATGCGGCCGATCGTGCCGGTCGGCTCCAGCGTGTAGCAGGCATCGACCTGGCCTGCGACCAGCGACGCGACGTGCTGGCCAATTGGCAGTTCGATCACCGTCGTGCCGCTGGCGCCGGCGCGCTCCAGCATGGTCTTGCACAGGGTGACGTTCTGTATGCCGGGGCCCGAGCCGATTTTTTTGCCTTTCAGGTCAGCCATGGTTTTGACCGGGCTGTCTTTGGGCACGATGAATTCATCGAGTACGAACTTCGCGTTGCTGGGGTTGGTGGCGAAGATCTTGAACAGGCCTGGTTGGGCGATTTCACCGATGCCGAGGTTGGCCGAACCGGTGCCGTTGGAGCTGCCGTCGGAGCGGCCCGAGAGCATGGCTTCCATCACCTGCTGTGCGCCTGCGAACTTCAGCGGCTCGACGTCAAGCCCCGCCTGCTTGAAGTAGCCCTTTTCAATCGCCGCAAAAAACGGCAGGCCCGCTGCAACCGGCCAGAAACCGATGCGGATCTTGGGGCCGCTTTGTGCCCGCACGATGGCGGGCATGCCGATGGCGCCCAGCGCAGCAGCGCCGGTCTGGAGGACTTTTCTGCGGGACGCTGCGGGAACGGATGTCTGGACTGGCTTGGTCATGGAAGGCTCCTGGGTTGACGTGATGGTTGAAAAAGGAGAGATGTCTCAGGCGATGGAAGCTTTGGTGTTTTTGAGCGATGCCATGTAGGCACGCCAGCCGCCGTGTGGTGTGATGTCTTCTGCGCCCTTGAGCGCCTCGGGCTCGCAGACAAAACCCTGCACGCTGCTGCCGTCTTCAAGCGTCAAGGTGCCTATGCCGAGCGGCGACGGAATCAGTGCGACAAATGAGCCGTAGTGCGCCGCCGGCATCTGCCAGATTTCGAGGGCAATGCGCGCGCCCTGGCCGGGTGCGACGCGCAAAATGCCGGGTTTGAGGGGCGTGGTGCCGGGCAATGCGTAAAGGCGGTAGTCGGCTGACGTTTTGGTTTCGCACAAAAGCACAGCACCGCGTTCCGTCAGTTGCGTATTGAGCGGCATGCCCGACAGGTGGGCACCGACAACCGCGACGCGGATCATGGCCTCTGTCTTGATCCCCGCAATGGCTGAAGGCGCAGGCAAGGGCAGGCCGGTGGCGCCCAGCGTCAAGCCCGTCGCATGGTGATAGCGCTGGCCCAGGTCGGCCAGTTGCCAGTCGCTGCCGCAGGGGCCTATCAAGGTGATGCCGAACGGCAGACCGTCCACGCGCATGCTGCTGGGCACCGAGATCGCCGCGTAGTCGAGCAGGTTGACGAAGTTGGTGTACGCGCCGAGGTTGCGGTTGAGCGCGACCGGGTCGGCCTGCATCTGTGCAATCGTGTAATGCGTGGGTGCGGTCGGCACCAGCAGCACGTCTATGCCCTGCCACATCGCATCGGCCTGCTGGCCCAGCATTTTCAGTTTTGCCTGCACCTCATAAAGGTCGGCTGCGCTGTACTGACGGCCAGCGGCAATGATGCTGCGCACCGGCTCCATCACCTCGGCTTCGTGCGCATCAAAGAAGCTGCGGATGGCGGTGTAGCGTTCGGCGACCAGTGCACTTTCATAGAGCAGCGCAGCGGCTTCGGCCAGCGGCGCGAAGTTGATGGTCACCGCCGTGCCGCCCATGTCTTCGAGTTTTTTGACGGACTGCTCAAACGCTTGCTGCGCGGCGGCATCGCCTGCAAAAGTCAGCGCGGACGGCACGCCGAAACGAAAGCGCTTGCCAAAGGCCTTGTCGGCCATGCGCAGTTGGCGCGAATACGCATCCAGCGGGTCATGACCCATGGCCGCTTCCAGCACCTTGACGGCCATACCGACCGTCAGCGCAAAGATCGAAATGCAGTCCACACTTTGCGCAGCCGGCACCACACCACGCGCACTGATCAGGCCGCGTGACGGCTTGAGGCCAACAATGTTGTTCAGCCCCGCCGGCACGCGGCCAGAACCCGCCGTGTCCGTGCCCAGCGCAAAGTCCACCTGGCCGGTGGCCACCACATAGGCAGAGCCTGAACTGGAGCCGCCTGACACATAAAGCGGGTTGATGGCGTTGGGCACCGCGCCATAAGGTGAGCGCGTGCCGTTGAGGCCGCAGGCGAACTGGTCCAGGTTGGTCTTGCCCACCAGGCTTGCACCAGCATCGAGCAGTTTTTGCACCACAGCCGCATGCGCCTGGGGCTGGTAGCTGAAGGCCGGGCAGCCCGCCGTGGTGGGCAGGCCCAGGGCATCGATGTTGTCCTTGGCGGCGAACTGTAATCCGGCCAGCGGGCCGTCGGCCCCAAGGGAAAGCGGCATGTCAAAGCGGGAAATCCAGGCCTGCGGGGCCAGGGCTGCAGGCCCGCTACAGGCAGGGGAGGCCTTCTGAACATCGGGAATGACGCGGTGCACCATTTTGAGAAATCCAATCTTGTATCCAAGAATAGATGCAAGACGTGTGCCACCTTGTCCGTGCCTGCTCCCAACGGGATTCAGGCGGGGGGAAAAAGGGGAAAGAAAAAAGGATCCCGTCAGGATCCCGCGCAGAAGCAGGCGTGGCGGGCGGGCCTATACGGCGGGATCTGCCGCCCGCCCCAGCGCAGCCACCAGGTCGGATTGCGTGATCATGCCGGTCAGTCGCCCACCCTCGCCGATGATGGGAATGTGGTGGTGGCCGGTGCTGCCGAACAGCGGCACCAGCTCGACCAGCCGCCGCTGCTCGCCGGCGACGCGCACATGGCGGGTCATGATCTGGCCGACGACTTCGGGTTTGTCGGAATGGGTCAGCCGCGTCGAGCGGATCAGCCTGCGCAGCTTGTCGTCAAAGCCCTCGTACACATCCAGCTCGGCGGCGCGCATGAAGTCGGCGACGGTGATGATGCCCACGATACGGCGGGTGCGGTCGACCACCGGCAGCGCCTTGATGCGGCGTTCGCGCAGCAGGGCCCAGGCGTCCTGCAGCGGGGTGCCGAACTCGACCGTGACGAGATTGCGCGACATGATGTCGGCGCAGCGCACATCGGCCAGCTTGCGGTCGTAGGCGCGCAGCCGGGTTTCGGACAGCAGCGCCTTGAGGTCATCGCGGCTGATGTCCAGCACCTGGTTGTGGCGGGCCAGCACCGCGTCGAGGTCGGCGTCAAACTGGCCTTCCTCGCCGGGCGCGGCCTGCTCGCGGAGCGCAACCTGCGCATGGGGGTAAGGCCTGCGGGTGGCCCGGTTGTAGGTCATGCCGGCCAGCACCAGCAGCAGCGAGTTCAGCAGCACCGGGTACAGCGCAAACAGCGGGTCGGCCATGCCGCCCAGCACCATCATCAGGGCCGTCGCGCCGCCCGGCGGATGCAGGCAGCGCAGGCCCAGCATGACGGCAATGGCCGCCGCCACGGCCAGCCCTGCCGTGAGTTCGGGTGGGGCGGTCAAGGGGACCAGATGAACACAGGCAATGCCCACCAGCGACGACAGCGTGTTGCCGGCCACCACGGCCCAAGGCTGGGCCATGGGGCTGGCGGGGGTGGCAAACACCAGCAGGGCACTGGCCCCGAGCGGTGCCGCCAGCCAGAGTGATGAAGAAGGAATCCACCCGCCCACGCCCAGGTGATGGCAGAGCCAGCCTGTCAGGGCCACACCCAGAAAAGCACCGGCCATGATGCGCAGGCGCTCACGGGTGTTGATGCCTGTTCGCCCGGGCAGAAAAGCGCGCCACCAATGTGGCTGTGACGACAGGCGCTCTGCCAGCCCGGTGCGTGCAGGGGAGCGACTCACGGCTCAGGCCTGGCCGCGCCCAACTGGCTCAGATCGCTCGATCACACCGCATCAACCGCGTGCGCGCTGGTACAGGCCCATCACCTTGGGCACATTGGCCTGCAATTGCTGAATGCGCTGCGGGCCTGAAGGATGGGTGGACAAAAAGCTGGGGCCGCCTGCGCCGCCGCCGGCCTGGCCCATTTTTTCCCACAGGCTGACCGAGGCCTGCGGGTTGTAGCCGGCGCGTGCCGCCAGCTCCAGGCCAACCAGGTCGGCATCGGTTTCGTCTTCACGGCTGAAACGCAGCGTGAGCAGCTGCGTGCCCACGTTGGCGGCCAGGTCACCGACCTGACCCAGGCCCAGCAACTGTGCGCCCAGCGACAGCAGGGTGCCGGTGCCCTGGCTCTTGGCGATGCGGGCGCGCGCATGTTCGCGCAGGGCATGGGCCATTTCGTGGCCCATGATCATGGCGGCCTCGTCGTCGGTCAGCCGGAGCTGGTCGAGGATGCCGGTATAAAAAGCAATCTTGCCGCCGGGCATGCAAAAGGCATTGAGCTCCTTTTTGCCGAGCAGGTTGACCTGCCAGTTCCACTGGCGGGCGCGGTCATTCCACTGGGCTGTCTGCGGTATGAGACGGGACGCAATATTGCGCAACCGTTGCAATTGGGGATTGCCGGCAGGCGCGAGTGCGCCCTGGGCCCTGGCCTCGGACAGCAGCTTGGCGTATTCCTGTGTGGCCGCGTTTTCAAGGTCTTCTGCCGGAACCAGCTTGCGCAGGTTGGACGACGGACCGACTTCAACCTGCGCGAGCGCGGGCACGGCAGCCGTGGCCGCAACAATGCCCGTACCCAGCAGGAAACCCCGGCGGCCAGCCCAGGCAGAATTTTTGGCCTCACACAGATAACACATGCATGAATAATAGTGACAAACAGAAAGTCCCATGTCAGAAAAAACCCCTTCTTCTGAAGCCGCCATCGAAGCGGCCATGAACACCGCCACCGCCCCCGGGAAAAAAGCCGGCTGGCGCGACATCTGGAAGGTCTACACCGAAGCGGCCACCCTGCGCATGCTGCTGCTGGGCTTTTCGGCCGGCCTGCCACTGCTGCTGGTATTCGGCACGCTGAGTTTCTGGCTGCGCGAAGCCGGCATTGACCGCACCACCATCGGGTTTTTAAGCTGGGTCGGGCTGGCCTACGGCTTCAAATGGGTCTGGGCGCCGCTCGTGGACCGCATGCCCATCCCGCTGCTGACACGTGCGCTGGGGCGCCGCCGCAGCTGGCTGCTGGTGTCGCAGCTCACCATCATTGCCGCGCTGGTCGGCATGGCCGTGACCGACCCGCGCCTGGCCCTGATGCCGGTGGTCTGGTGCGCACTGGCCGTCGCTTTTGGTTCAGCCACGCAAGACATCGCACTCGATGCCTACCGCATCGAATCTGCCGACGTGCAGCGCCAGGCCGCGCTGGCTGCAAGCTACCAGACCGGCTACCGCATCGCCATGATCTGGGCCGGCGCAGGCGCGCTCTGGATTGCAGCCCGCGCAGAGGTGGCAGGCGTCAGCGGCTATCAGCAGGGCGCCTGGCAGGTGGCTTACCTGGTGATGGC
This sequence comes from Pseudomonadota bacterium, assembly GCA_040390295.1. Taxonomy (GTDB): domain Bacteria; phylum Pseudomonadota; class Gammaproteobacteria; order Burkholderiales; family Burkholderiaceae_C; genus Polaromonas. Next base: position 19,345 of record JAZJYR010000044.1, on the reverse strand, counting down.
GGCATCCATGCTGTTGGGCGTGGGCACAGTGCTGCTGTCGCCTGAACCCATACCGCGCCCGCTGGCGCCATCACGCAACGCCGCCGAGTGGCTCAAAAGCGCACTCGTCGACCCCTTCGCCGACTTTCTGCGCCGCTACGGCAAGCAGGCTGTGCTGATCCTCGCATTGATCGCCATCTACCGCATCAGCGATGTCGTGATGGGCATCATGGCCAACCCGTTTTACGTGGACATGGGCTACACCAAGGATGAAGTCGCTGCCGTCACCAAGATTTTTGGCGTCATCATGACGCTGGTCGGTGCGTTTGTCGGCGGTGGTCTGGCGATGCGCTTTGGCGTCATGAAGGTGCTGATGCTGGGCGCCGTGCTGAGCGCGGGCAGCAACCTGATGTTTGCCTGGCTGGGCTCACGCGGGCATGACGTCAACGCACTGATCTTTGTGATCTCTGCAGACAACCTGTCCAGCGGCATTGCGTCCGCCGCATTCATTGCCTATCTCTCCAGCCTGACCAACGTCAACTACTCGGCCACGCAATACGCGTTGTTCAGCTCCATGATGCTGTTGCTGCCGAAATTTCTGGCCGGGTATTCGGGCAAGTATGTGGATGCCTTTGGCTATACGCATTTCTTCACGGCGACTGCGATTCTGGGCCTGCCGGTGCTTATTCTGGTCTGGCTGGCTTCACGCATGAAGAAGCCTGAAGGCGCATGAAAGACGCATGAACAGCAGCTGAAACCAGCCGATGGTGTGCCAAACCGCCTTTGATTCAAGAGTGTTTTGTCTTACAGGTCGAAGCATGCAGCGCGTGTAAGCTGCTCTGTCATGCGAGCGGTTTACCGCAACTTTACGGTGGCTACAAGCGCACTTGTTTTGTAAAGCGCACCATTTACATATCGCGATTCACAGGGGCAACTGCTTCGTGAACACGCAATGGAGGATTCGCTCATGGCTCAACAGCAACTTTTAATGATTGAAGACGACACCCGCCTGGCAGGCATGGTGGGTGAATACCTGCGCCAGTCAGGCTACGGTTTTGTGCATGCCGCCGACGGCGCTGCGGGTCTGGCCGCACTTCAGGCCAACACGCCTGACCTGGTCATCCTCGACCTCATGCTGCCCGACATGGACGGCCTTGAAGTCTGCCGCCGCATCAAGGGCCAGGGCAGCGAGCAGGCCGGCACCGCCGTGCTCATGCTGACCGCCAAGGGCGACCCGATGGACCGCATCGTCGGCCTGGAGATTGGCGCCGACGACTACCTGCCCAAACCCTTTGAGCCGCGCGAACTGCTGGCCCGCATCCGCGCCGTTTTGCGCCGTGGCGGTGAAGCCGGTGGTGCAGGCGGCGCTGGCGGCAATGTGCAGAAGGTCATGCGTTTTGGCTCGCTTGAGATTGACCGCGACGCACGCACGGTCACCGTGTCGGGCAACATCTCCGAGCTGACCTCTTACCAGTTCGACCTGCTGGTGGCGCTGGCTGAACGCTCGGGCCGGGTGCTGAGCCGCGACCAGATCATGGAAGCCGTGCGCGGCCGCGAGCTGGAGGCTTTCGACCGCTCCATTGACGTGCACATGGGCCGCATCCGCAGCGCCATCGAGGCCGATCCGAAAGACCCCAAACGCATACTCACGGTGCGCGGCGTGGGCTACGTTTTCGCCAAACAACAAGACTAGAACGGTTCAAGCGCCATGCAGCTCATGTGGACACGGTTCACTTCGCACCTTTATGTCCGCATCTGGCTGGCCGTGGTCGCCACCGTGGTGGTGCTGACCTTTCTGGTCGCCGCCGCCTGGCGCTTCACCAAGGACCCACCGCAGCTGCCGATACGCGAGGTGCTGGTCCACAACACCAGTGGCGAGGTCATTGGCACGGCGCAGACAAAGCCCGACCGCAAGCTGGGTGATGACCTCGAATTTGACGTTGTGACCAAGGACGGCCAGTCGCTCAAGCTGCTGTTGCCCCGTCCCAAACGCCCACCGCCACCACCATGGGGTCGGCCACCTTTTGATTTCGGCTGGATGCTGATTGTGGTGGGCCTGGCCGTTGCCTTGGGCGCCTACCCGGTCATGCGCCGCCTCACGCTCAGGCTTGAATCGCTGCAGCGCGGCGTGGAACGATGGGGTGAAGGCGATCTGTCTGCGCGCGTCAGCACCGAAGGCAGCGATGAGGTGGCTTTTCTCGCCGCGCGTTTCAACCACGCGGCCGAGCGCATTGAAACATTGATGAATTCGCACAAGTCACTGCTGGCCAATGCGTCGCATGAACTGCGCTCGCCGCTGGCCCGTATCCGCATGGGGCTGGAGCTGATGGGTGCAGATGCCAACTCGCCGCAGCGCATGGAAATTTCACGCAGCATCAACGAACTGGACCAGCTCATTGATGAAATCCTCCTGGCCAGCCGGCTGGATGCACGCCAGTCAGATGCCGAACCGCTGGAGCGCCTGGACCTGACCGGCCTGGCGGCCGAGGAATGCTCACGCGTCAATGCCGAACTCAGTGCAGACCTGGATGCATCGACGACATCGGCGCCATCGACGACATCGGGCGGCAACAGCCTGGGCATGGCCAGCACTGGCCGAAGCCTGAACGTGCAGGGGTCACCACGCCTGCTGCGACGCCTGCTGCGCAACCTGCTTGAAAACGCCAGGCGCTACAGCAACGGCGATGTCAGCCTGGAGCTTTCGCAGGTCCGCAAGGGCGGCCGCGAGATGGCCGTCATCAAGGTCAATGACCGCGGCCCCGGCGTGCCTGAGGCGCAGCGCGAACGCATCTTTGAACCCTTTTATCGCCTGCCGGGCGCCAGCGAGCGTGAAGGCGGTGTGGGCCTGGGCCTGGCGCTCGTCAAGTCCATCAGCCAGCGTCATGGCGGTACGGTGCGTTGTGAGGCTCGGCCCGGTGGCGGTGCTTCATTTGTGGTGGAGCTGCCGGTACATCAGGCTTGACGCCTTTGCTGCCAGCGCAAAGCCGCCGCAAGGCGGCTTTTTTTATTGCGACGTCAGTTTGATACCCTTGCGGCACCAACACTCACCCTCGAACGCCATGACCACACCCTTCCATGCCCCGCAAGGTTTTTCACCCGTCAACGCCGAGCGTATGCCGCTGATGACACGCGAGCAGATGTCACCCGCGCAGCAGCAGGCCGCCGACGAGCTGATCGCCGGACCGCGCAAGGCCGTGTTCGGGCCTTTTGTGCCGCTGATGCGCAGCCCCGAACTCATGGCGCGCATCGGCAGGGTCGGCGAATACCTGCGTTTTCAGGGCAAGCTCGATGCGCGCATCCGCGAACTCGTGACCTGCGTGGCGTCGCGCCATGTCTCCAACCAGTTTGAATGGCTGATGCATGCACCCCTGGCGCTCAAGGCCGGTGTGGCGCAGGCCACGCTGGATGCGATTGCCGCCGGCAAATGCCCGCGTGAGCTGCCTGCCGATGAAGCGCTCGCCATCGATTTTGCGCATGAGCTGCTGCGCAACAACGGCGTGAGCGATGCGACCTATGCGCAGGCGATGGCCACAGTCGGCGAAGAGGGTGTGATGGAGCTCACCAGCCTGATCGGCTATTTCGTGATGATTTGCTGGGCCATGAATGTGGCGCGCACCCCGGCCCTGCCGGTGCAGGGCGATGTGGGGTTTGAGCCACTGTCGGCTTTCCCGGGCTGAAGCGGTTAAACCGTCAGCGCCTCGAGTACGCGCTGCGCACCGATGTCGTTCAGGCAGCGCGTGTGGCCCAGCGGGCATTCACGCTCGAAGCAGGGCGCGCAGTCCAGCGGCGGCGTGTAAGCCGGGTCGTTCTTGAGCCAGAGCACGGCAGCCTTGTCGCTGAGCGGCGGCGTGTGCAGCGGGCTTGATGAACCAAAAATCGCGACCTGCGGCACACCAAACGCCGCCGCCACATGCATGAGGCCGGAGTCATTGCTGATGGTCGCCTTGCTCGCGGCAATCAGGCACAGCGCCTGCAACAGCGAGGTACGGCCTGCGAAGTTGATGCACTGGCCTGGCTTTGCGGCATTCACAGGCGCGGCGATCTCGTCGCAGAGCAGCGCCTCCTTGCCGGAGCCGAGCAGCACCACCGGCTTGTCGAGCTGCGCCGCCAGTTCAGAGAAATGCCGCGCCGGCCAGCGTTTGGCCGGGCCGTATTCAGCGCCCGGTGCAAACACGTAAAAGCCACTGCGCTGCAGGCCGAGCTCGGCCAGGCTTTTGTCAATCTCTGCATCGCTCATCTGCAGCTGTGGGCGATCGGCCTCCAGCCCGCCCTCACCGCTGAGCGCTGAATAAAACGCCACCATGGGTGGCTTGTTTTTCGGGTTCTTGAGGCGGTGCGTCAGCAGGCCGACACGCGCCTCGCCGAAGTAGCCGATGCGCTCGGGAATGCTCGCCAGAAAAGGCAGCAGCGCACTCTTGAGTGAGTTGGGAAGAACGTAGGCCTTGTCGAATTGGCCCTGAATGCGTTTGGCAATCGCGCGCCGTTCACGAAACTGCAGGCCGCCGTGTGCGAACGGGAATTCAATAACCTCAGCGACCTGCGGCATGGCGCGGTAGACCGGCGCGACCCACGGCAGTGCGCCGACCGTGAGCTTTTCACCGCGCGCCGCGAGCCTGCGCATCAGCGGCTCTGTCATCACCGCGTCGCCTATCCACTGAGGACCTATAACCAGCGTATTTGTCACCAGAGAGTTTCCGTGCAAGGCCATCGCGGAACCGGCTTTGCCGGGCCGCCAGTGGCGCCCCCTCGAGGGGCAAGCGACCGCAGGGCGCTCCGGGGGTGGGTCAATGTCCAGCGCCGAAATGCTCGCCGGCCTTCAGCGCGTAAACGGTGCCGCAGTAAGGGCACTTGGCGCTGCCGGTGCGCGCCACGTCCAGGTAGACCTTGGGGTGGGTGTTCCAGATTTTCATGTCGGCCTTGGGGCTGGGGCAGAACACGCCGCCCTGGTCATTCAGGTCGGTAGCCAGCAGTTCAACGGATGCGGTGGTGGTCATGATGAATCTGCTTTCAGACTTTGGTCAGCCAATGGGCGTATTTGGGATTGCGTCCGTTCACGATGTCGAAAAACGCATTCTGGATTTTCTCGGTGATGGGGCCGCGCGAGCCGATGCCGATCTCGATGCGGTCCAGTTCGCGGATGGGCGTGACTTCCGCCGCTGTGCCGGTGAAGAAGGCTTCGTCGGCAATATAGACCTCGTCGCGCGTGATGCGCTTTTGCACCAGCTCCAGGCCCAGGTCCTTGCAGATGTGCATGACGGTGTTGCGGGTGATGCCGTTCAATGCACCGGCCGACAGATCAGGCGTGTAGACCACACCGCCCTTGACGACGAAGATATTCTCGCCGGCGCCTTCGCTCACAAAACCCGATGCGTCAAGCAGCAGGGCTTCGTCGTAACCGTCGTCCAGCGCTTCCATGTTGGCAAGGATCGAATTGGTGTAGTTGCTGACCGCCTTGGCCTGCGTCATGGTGATGTTGACGTGGTGGCGGGTATAGCTGGACACCTTGACGCGAATGCCGCGCTTCATGCCTTCTTCACCCAGATAAGCGCCCCACTCCCAGGCCGCGACCATGGCGTGGATGGTGTTGCCGCGCGGGCTGACGCCCAGCTTTTGCGAGCCAATCCAGGTCAGCGGGCGGAGGTAGCCGCTTTCCAGCTTGTTCTCGCGTACGACGGCTTTTTGCGCTTCGTTGATTTCCTGCTGGGTGAAGGGGATCTTCATGCGCAGGATCTTGGCGCTGTTGAAGAAACGCTCGGTGTGCTCTTCCATGCGAAAGATGGCAGTGCCGTCCGCCGTCTTGTAGGCGCGCACACCTTCAAAGGCGCCGCAGCCGTAGTGCAGGGTGTGGCTCAGCACGTGGATCTTGGCGTCGCGCCAGTCGACCATCTGGCCGTCCATCCAGATTTTGCCGTCGCGGTCTGCCATGGAAGGTGCTACTGGGGACATGGTGATGTGATCCTGTGTGGTGTCGTGGTGGTAGGGGTCAGTCCGGTGCAGCCCGCCGGCTGGCGGCTGCTGCCTTGACCGGAAAGTGCCGGAAAGGCCCGAAACAACGATTTTACGGGGCGGGCGGCAACTCGGGCGGGGTGGGTGTCGGTGGGTCTTCGGGCTGCGGCCTGAAGAGTTCATGGTGCGACAGCTTGCCGCCCACAAAGGTGGCCGTGACGCGTGACTCGGAGCCGTCCGTCCAGACAAAGACTTCGGGCTGCTCGTCCTTGACGGTCTTGAGCTGACCCAGAGACTTGGTCATGGCCACAACGTGCAGCAGCGTCATGCCGGGCCGAAGCTTGGCGTTGAGCATCACGGCGCTGTCGACATAGCCAATGGGCCGGTTGGATGCACGCTTGAGCACCTGCATGGTCCGGCTGAAATTGAGCAAAATCCAGAACACCAGCATGCTGGCAAGACCGGCAATGCCCTGCCAGCCATAAGACCTGTAAGCCAGCACCGCAGCCACGATGATGGCGATGGGGACGAATATTTTTTGAAAGTTCATCCGGCTATTTTCGCAGCATGGCGGGGGGCTGGATTGTGGGCAATGCTTAGGTTGTTCAAGGGCTGGCACCTTGGGGCTTCGGCAAGATAAGGCTGGGCAGGCGCGATTGGCGCTGGGCATCAGACACCACGTCGCATCGTCTGCTTTGGCCTGAACGCAAACCTCCCAGACCAAAACCTGTTTGGTGGTGAAAGCCTGGAATCAAGAGATTTTTGACGTATACGGCAAAATTTTAATGTATACGTTAAAAGCCGAGGTTCAAGCGATCAAAAACCGTTGCTGGAGCGGAAAAAAGGCTTCAAAAAGGCTCTTTTAGGGTATCAAACAGGCCTTCAGACCAATAAACACGGGCGTGAGCAGCTACTAAATTAATAGCGTTTTCACACCCTTGCGGCACTGATCAGGCCGCGGCAGGCATCACCGGCACGGCCTTGTCCACCGGTATGGACGTGTCCGGCCGCTCGTAGGTGCCGATCAGCAGGCCGCTGGCGACGGCGCGTTCGCGGATGGCGTACATCAGCGCGTCGCGGCCCGGCGTGTCGCCGAATGCTTCGCCGACGCCGACAGCGCCCAGCGCAAACACCTGGAAGGCATAGCGGTGCGGGCCGTGGCCGGGGGGCGGGTCGGGCGGCAGCCAGCCGGCCATCAAATACGAGTTACGGCCTTCGTGCAAGTCGCCGCCTTCATGGTCCGGGCTCTTCAAGGCGCCTTCGGGCAGGCCGCCGTCAGCAGGTGGCAGATCGACCACGATGGCGTGCACCAGCGGGCGCGGGGTGGGCGCATCGGCGTCTTCCACAATCAGGACGACGGTGTCAACGCCGGCCGGCACACCCGACCACTGCAGCGGCGGCGACAGGCCTTCGCCGTCGGCTGTGTAGCGCGCCGGGATGGGCGCATGGTCGGCAAACGCCAGGCTGGTCACACGGATGGCCGCCAGACCGTTGCGCAGGCCGGAGTTGTTGAAAACAAGTTCGTCCATGCCGGCACGTACATCGCGCAGGGCATGGCCAAGGGCATCGGGAAGGTTTTCAAGCATGAAGCATCAACTCCTGTGGTGAGAACTTTGAAGTTAACCGCAGCCGTGCCAACCAGCTGTAGGAGAAACCACCTTCACGAACGCAGCCAGGCAACAGCGCGCGCTGTGCCGCCGCAGGTCATTTCCTGTGCTTGAGGCTGTCATGCCGGCGCTTTTCCTCGTGCCGGATTTTCTCCATCATTCTGGCGTCCGGCTCCTGCCATTTGCCACCCGCCTCGCGCGACATGAAGGCTACGGCGCCTGCAAACTCTTCAAGCGACAGGTCGGCGCGGCCACCTTTCGGCGGCATGCCGCGCACACCGACCCAGGCATGGGCGGTCAGCACGGGCTGGCCTTCGGCAATCAGCGGCTTCCAGGCTTTGCGGTCACCAAACTTCGGCGCGTTGGCCACACCACTGCCGTGGCAGGCGACGCAGGTCTGTTTGTAGACCTGTTCACCGCTCTGAAAGGTTTGTGCGCCCGCTGTCTGAAGCTGGGTCAGTGCAAACGCCAGAAAGGGAATGGAGGCAAGTGGGGCGGTTTTCATTGTCATGACCTTCAAAAAAATCTTTTTTATGGTGTGGCTGCCAGCGGCCACTGCAGGTTGACGGCCAGCCCACCCAGTTCGGCCGAGCGGCTCACACGGACCTCGGCGCCGGACACCAGCGCGATTCTTTTCACAATCGACCAGCCCAGGCCGCTGCCCGGCTGGTCGTTGCCCGGCACGCGGTAAAAGCGCTCGCCCAGGCGTCTCATGGCCTCGTCATCCAGGCCAGTGCCGCTGTCTTCAACGCCCAGCAACAGCTGCCCGCCTTGCGCGGCCACCCGCACGCGAATCAGCCCATGCGCGGGACTGTAGCGAACGGCGTTGTCAATCAGATTGCGCACCAGCACGCCCATCAACACCCCGTCGCCCGCCATCAGGCAGCCGGCACCGGCATCAAGCTCCAGGTGCTGGTGGCGGGCCAGCGCGGCGGGCGCCAGATCAGCCATCACGCGGCGGACCAGGGCCGCCATGTCGATCGTTGCCGCATGCGCTGCAGGTGCGGCCTCCACACGGGCCAGGGTCAGCAGTTGCTCCACCAGGCGGGTAGCGCGGTCACAGCCGGCGAGCGTGAACTGCAGCGCATGCTCACGCTGCACGGTATCGGTCCCGGCGCCCAGCGCGACCTGGGCCTGGGCACGAATGGCGGCTATCGGTGTGCGCAACTCATGCGCGGCATCGGCGGTGAAGCGGCGCTCGGATTCCATCATGCGGGCCACGCGTGCAAAAAGCCCGTTGAGCGCCCTGACGGGTGCCTGCATTTCAGAAGGCATGTCGGCCAGCACCACGGGTTCGAGGTCACTGGCCTGCCTTGCGTGAAGGGCGCTCCCCAGTTGCCGAAGCGGCACGAGGCCGCGGCGCACCGCCCACCAGACAGCCAGTGCCAGCAGGGGCAAGGCGACCAGCAGCGGCCAGAGAACGCTGCGCAGAACGGCGCGCAGGACTTCATCACGCGCGGCGAGCTGCTCACCGACATACACCTGCACATCGTTTCGCGCACCTTTGGCGCTGAAGATGCGCCAATGCTGGCCGTCAGCCAGGCTGACGGTGGCAAAACCGGCGCTCACCGGCGACATGGGCGTGGCCTGCGTGTTGGCAGAACGCATGACCAGCTGCCCTTCGTGAAAAACCTGAAACGCCACACGGGGTGCGTACCTGTGCAGCGACGGCGCATCGGCGACGCCATCGTCATCCCCCCCGGCGGCCTGCTGCACCACCAGCAATGCGGCAGCCTGCGCCAGGTGGCCGTCGAGCAGTTCATCCAGCTCATGGCGGGCGTCATACCAGGTCAGGCCCGCCGCAACCACCCACAGGGCGGACACCATGCCGAGCACCAGCATCAGCAAATGGCGCTGAAGCGACCACTGGCGCGGCACCGGGGGCGTCATGCGCCGGGCGCCTTCGGCATGATGTAGCCGACGCCGCGCACGGTCTGTATCAAACCCGCGTGCAGCTTGCGGCGCAGGTGGTGGATGTGTACCTCGATGGCATTGCTGTCGACTTCATACCCCCAGCTGTAGAGCTGCTGCTCCAGCTGCTCACGCGACATCACACGCCCGGGGTGCAGCATCAGCGCATGCAGCAGGTCGAACTCGCGCAGCGACAGGGCCACCGCCACGCCGTCATGCAGAACCTGCCGCGCCGAAGGGTCCAGCGACACGCCGCCACAGTGCAGGACCCCCTGCGACTGGCCACTTGCACGCCGCACCAGTGAGCGCAGGCGCGCGGCCAGCTCGTGCAGGTCTACCGGTTTGACGACGTAATCGTCTGCGCCCAGGTTCAGGCCGTTGATGCGGTCAGGCACGGCATCGCGCGCGGTCAGCACCAGCACCGGTGTGTTGATGTTGCGGGCGCGCGTGGCAAGCAGCACCTCCAGGCCGTCCTTCAGCGGCAGGCCGAGGTCAAGCACGGCGGCCGCATAGGCGCCGCCAGCCAGCTCGCGCATTGCGGCCAGGCCGTCACGCACCCAGTCGACCTGAAAGCCGAGCTGGCGAAGCCCCGCCTGTAAGCCGTCGCCAAGAAGGGGGTCGTCTTCAGCAAGAAGTACGCGCATGGTGTGCCGATGTCAGTCCGTCTGTTTTTGAAGTGGGTTGGGGCCAGCGATTGCCTGCTGCCCTGCCGTGCCTTGTATTGTGCGGCCTGCGTTCAAACGGCACCGCGCCACTGCAGCCACCAGAAACCCATGACCGCCATCAGCAGGATGACGGCCAGCACAGACCAGCTGCGGGCAATGCCCTGATGTCCCGCACCTTCTTTTTTGCCATCCAGCATGGCACGCACCAGGTTTTCATGGTGCAGCCAGCTGGCAAGCGCCACACCCGCCACGTGTACAAACACCACCGCCAGCATGAATGTTGCAGCGCCCTCATGCAGTTCGGCAATCCAGTTGCCATTGATGTCGTTGTAACTGGCCCACCCGGTGGCCACAATGACCACGCTGGCGAGCAGCATCAACACAATCGCCACCGCACCGGCCGGGTTGTGGCCTACATGGTGTTCAGGCGGCGCACGGTGAACAGCGCCCATCTGCTGCCTGACGATTTCAGGACGCGGCATGAACACAAGGCCGGCAAGCCGCAGCATGTGCTGCAGGTAGCCCTTGATGGCTGCCGGGCCACGCACAAACTCCGCAAAGCGCGCGTAACGCGTGCCCACCAGCCCCCACACGATGCGAAACGCCACCAGGCCACCCAGGGTGTAGCCCAGCGTGACGTGGATGAGGCGCCAGCGTTCACTTTCAGCCGTCAGCCAGGCACCGGCGAAGCTCAGCACCATCAGCCAGTGAAAAACGCGTACCGGTGCATCCCACACCAGGATTTTTTTATCTGTGTTGGCCATGCGCTTACTTCGGTATGCGGATATCACGCTCATTGAAATTGCCCTGCGCCGCGCCGGTGTGGCAGGCCACGCAGTTGGAGGCACTGCCCACGGAGGCACGCTTCCAGACTTCGGGGGCGACCTCGCGCGCGTTGTGCTTGCGCAGGAACCAGGCCGACTGCGTGATGCGGTCCTGCGGCGGCTCTTCGCTCACGCGTTTGTAGGTGCCGGCATTGGCGCCCAGCCAGCTGCTGATCTCGCGTACGCTGGCTTCGTCCATCGATGCATCGGTGCCGTAGTGTTTGTTCAGCCCGCCCATCAGGCGTTTCCACGAACCTGCGGGCAGCATGCCCGCAGGATAGGGCGTGTGGCAGGCCCCGCACTCCTGCCTGTATTTGGGCAGTAGCGGGACTGTATTGGCGGGGCCATCGGCCAGGGCAAGCCCGGTGAAAATGGCCAGGCCCATGAACAGGCCGACAAGAAGGGATCGTGAGCGCGACATGGCTGCCTTTCGGTGGATGGGTAAGGATCAGCGCTTGAGCGTGAGCAGCCAGGCCAGCACATCTGCCTTTTCAGCCGCGGTGCATTCGCGGCCCATCACGTCATTGCAGTTGCGCCTGAACCATTTGTCGGATTTGGCGGTGTCGGTAAAGCGCTCGGGGTTAAAGGCAGGGGCCATCGGCCCTATGGTTTTGCCGGTGCTGGCGTGCTTGCCGTCAACCGTGGGCACGCCTGTATGGCATGAAGCGCAACTCCATTCCCTGCCATGTTTGGCGTTGAAGAGCTGCTGGCCCCGGGCCGCTTGCGCGGGCGCACCCGCCTGTGCGGTGTAGGCGGCGAGCTGCTCTGCCGGTGTGACGGCGTGGGCGAGCGAACCAAGGGCTGCGCTGGTGAGAACCAGCGCACGGAGAACTGAAGTCGAAATGTGCATGGCACCTCCATGGATAGCCATGGTAGGTAGCGCAAATTAAGGCTTTCTTAACAGCCCGGGACAACGCAGGTCGGGCGAATCAGTTCAGGCTGCGCACCACTTCCAGCGCCTGCTCGATGCGCTCGACGGCGTGAATCGTGAGGCCTTCAAAGGCCTTGTCGTTCTTTTTGGGCGCATTGGCCTTGGGCACGATGGCAACGCTGAAGCCCAGCTTGGCGGCTTCTTTCAACCGCTCCTGGCCGCGCGGTGCGGGTCGCACTTCGCCGGCCAGGCCGACCTCACCAAACGCAATAAAACCCTTGGGCAGCGGCCGGCCGCGCAGGCTGGAAGTGATCGCCAGCATCACGGCCAGGTCGGCCGCGGGTTCGCTGATGCGCACGCCGCCGACGGCGTTGACAAAAACATCCTGGTCCATGCAGGCGACACCGGCATGGCGGTGCAGCACGGCCAGCAGCATGGCGAGGCGGTCGCGGTCCAGGCCGACTGAGAGGCGGCGCGGGCTGGGGCCGCCGTTGTCAACCAGCGCCTGAATCTCGACCAGCATGGGCCGTGTGCCTTCAAGCGTGACCATCACGCAGCTGCCGGGCACGGGCTCGGTGTGCTGGCTGAGAAAAATCGCGCTCGGGTTGCTGACGCCCTTGAGGCCTTTTTCGGTCATGGCGAAAACGCCGATCTCGTTGACCGCGCCGAAGCGGTTCTTGATGGCGCGCACCAGGCGAAAGCTGGAATGGGTATCGCCTTCAAAGTACAGCACGGTGTCGACCATGTGCTCGAGCACACGCGGGCCGGCGAGCGCGCCCTCTTTGGTCACGTGGCCGACCAGCACGATGCAAACGCCGCTGGCCTTGGCGGCGCGTGTGAGGTGGGCCGCGCATTCGCGCACCTGCGCCACCGAGCCGGGCGCAGACGTCAGCTGGTCTGAATACACCGTCTGGATGGAGTCGATGACGGCAATCATGGGCTGCGTTGCTTCGAGCGTCGCGAGAATTTTTTCAAGCTGGATTTCGGCCAGCACCTTGACCTGCGAGCCCTCAAGCCCCAACCGCCGCGAGCGAAGCGCAATCTGCGCACCGCTTTCTTCGCCCGTGACATAGAGCGTGTTGTGGCCAGCACGCTGCAGCGAATCCAGCGCCTGCAGCAGCAGCGTCGATTTGCCGATGCCGGGGTCGCCGCCTATCAGTACGACGCCGCCTTCCACAATGCCGCCACCCAGCACGCGGTCGAGTTCTTCATGCCCGGTGGGCGTGCGCGCCATGTCGGTCGCGTCAATGTCTGCCAGCGCGGTCAACTCGGATGCTTTGGCCAGCCCCTGGTGCTGGTTGCTGTAGCGGTTTTTGACGCCGGAGGTGTTTTCAGCGACCGACTCGATCAGCGTGTTCCAGGCATTGCAGTGCGGGCACTTGCCCAGCCACTTGGGGCTGATGCCGCCACACTCGGTGCATGTATAAATAGTTTTGTCTTTCGCCATGCGTGCAATGTTACTGCATGGCTGTATAAATAAACAGTGTTGCTTCTTTTGCTCAGCGGCTTCTCACCGGGATAAAAACAATGAAGGTCTGTATTTACGGCGCAGGCGCCATCGGCGGCTGGATAGGCCACAAGCTTGCGGGCGCCGGCTGCGATGTCAGCGTGGTGGCGCGCGGCGCGACGCTGGCGGCGCTGCAACAGCACGGCCTGCGGCTCAACGAGGGCGGCAGCATCACGGCCCGGCCCGTGAAAAGCAGCGCGGAGCCCGCAGACCTCGGCATGCAGGATCTGGTGGTGCTGGCCGTGAAGGCGCCGTCGCTGCCTGAAGTGGCACGCCACATCGCGCCGCTGATAGGGCCCGACACCATCGTGCTGACCGCGATGAACGGCGTGCCCTGGTGGTTTTTGCAGGGCTTTGGCGGCGCGCTGGCCAACCAGCGGCTCAAGACGGTGGATGCCGACGGCATACTCGACAAGGCCATTCCCGCGGCCAGCATCGTCGGCTGCGTGGTGCATGCCAGCGGCATGGTCGATACGCCGGGCCTGATACATCACCACAAGGGCAACAAGCTCATCATCGGCGAGCCATCGGGTGAAAAATCAGCACGTGTGCTGGCGCTGGGCACCCTGCTGGAGAAAGCCGGCTTCGAGGCGCCGGTGTCGGAGCAGATCCAGAAAGACATCTGGTACAAACTCTGGGGCAACATGACCATGAACCCCATCAGCGCCTTCACCGGGGCCACATCAGACCTCATCATGGGCGATGAACTGGTGGTCGGATTCACGTCGAACGTGATGCTCGAAGCCAGGGAGATAGGCGCACGCCTGGGCATCCCGATTGACCAGACACCAGAAGAGCGCCATGTCATCACGCGCAAACTGGGTGCCTTCAAGACATCGATGCTGCAGGACGTTGAAGCCGGCAAACCGATAGAACTGGATGCGCTGGTATCTGCCGTGCGCGAGCTGGGGCAACTGACGGGGGTTGCGACGCCGTTCACCGATGCGTTGCTCGGCCTGGCGCGGCTGAATGCGCGCGTCAGAGGACTTTATTGATGGGACTCTATTGATGACAGTGAAAACAGGCCGCGCGCTGAGCGGGACCGCATTTGCGACCTTGCTGCTCATCGCGCTGATGATGGGCTCCAACCATGTGGCCGCGCGTTTTGCCTTCAACAACGGCGTGGACGTCGCCACTGCCGTGACGGTGCGCAGTCTTGTCACGGCGGCAGTTGTCAGCGTACTTTTTCTGCTGCAGGGTGCGAGGGTCACCCTGACCGGGCGGCACAAGGGCTTTCTGCTCGCCATCGGCTTGTTGATCGGCGTGCAGAGCATTTGCCTGTATTCAGGCGTTGCGCGCCTGCCCGTGGTGCTGGCGCTGCTGGCCTTCAACACCTACCCGCTGTGGACGGCGATCTGGAACCGCATTTTTTACGGTCACAAACCGGAGCGCGCCACGTTGATCGCCATGCCTTTCATTCTGGTCGGCCTGTGCATGGCGCTGGATGTATTGGGTGCCGCATCAGGCCTGGGCGCTGCAGGCCAGTGGGCCCGCATCGGCGCAGGTGTGGCCTTTGCACTGGCGGCAGGGGCGACGTTTGGCCTGGCGCTGGTCCTGACGCAACATGAAGCCGGTGACCTCGACGGCCGGCTGCGCACCGCCAGCACCATGGGCCTGGCCGGTGTCGTGGCATTGGGCATGGTCGCCACACAAGGCGGCTTTCATTTGCCGCAGGCCGCAGCCGGCTGGTGGGGCCTGGCCGCACTGACCTTTCTTTACGGCACGGCCTTCACCATCATGTTCACCGTGCTGCCCAAGCTGGGCGTGGCGGGCAACTCGGCCATCATGAACGTCGAGCCCGTGTGCGCGATGGTGCTGGCATGGCTGCTGCTGGGTCAGTCAATTGCGCCCATGCAGGTAGCGGGTGCGCTGCTGGTGGTGGGGACGGTGATGGCGCTGGGCCTGCGCAAGCGGTAGGCCGAGAGTTTCTAACCAGCGTCCACCACCGCAGGCACCCGCTGCGCCAGCGCGCACATCAGCTCATAGCCAACCGTACCTGCCGACTGCGCGATCTCGTCAATCGACAACAACGCGCCAGACGCAGCCTTGCCCCACAGCGTGACCTCACTGCCCATGCCGGCATCGGGTACAGGCGTGAGGTCTACCGTGATCATGTCCATGCTGACGCGGCCGACCATGCGGGTGCGCACGCCATTCACCAGCACCGGCGTACCAGTGGTGCAGTGGCGCGGGTAGCCGTCTGCATACCCACAGGCGACGACGCCGATGCGCATGGGCCCGTCGGCGGTGAAGCTGGAGCCGTAGCCGACGGTGTCGCCAGCCACCAGGCTTTGTGTGCCTATGATTTTTGAGGTGAGTGTCATCGCGGGCAACAACCCCCAGTCGGCGGCGCTGCGTTCGGGAAAGTCGGGCGCGCTGCCGTAGACCGCGATGCCGGGGCGTATCCAGTCGGACTTCACCGCCAGCGCGCCGGCGTGGCGCAGGCTGGCGGCGCTGTTGCTCAGGCTGCGTTCACCGGGCAGGTCATGCGTGACGGCTTCAAATGCGGCGACCTGCGCGGCTACGCCTTTCGGGCCGTCGGCATCGGAAAAATGCGTGACCAGCGAAATCTCTTCCACCTGCGGCAGGGCGTTCAGGCGCGTCCATGCCGCGCGGTAGCGCTCGGGTGTAAAGCCGAGGCGGTTCATGCCGGAGTTCATTTTTAAAAACACGCGGTGCGGCAACTGCGTCTTGTGTGTGGCGAGCATGTCGATCTGCTCATTGCAGTGAATGACATGCCACAGGCCCAGGCGAGAGCACAGTTCAAGATCACGCGCCTCAAAACAGCCTTCCAGCAGCAGGATGGGCCCGCGCCAGTCGAGCGCGCGCAGGCGCTGGGCTTCCGACAGGTCCAGCAGCGCAAAACCGTCGGCGCTGCGCAGGCCTTCAAATGTGCGTTCTATGCCATGGCCATAGGCGTTGGCCTTGACGATGGCCCAGACCCTCGCATCGGGCGCTGCCGCACGCATGCGCGCCAGGTTATGGGCCAGTGCTGCAGTGTGGATGGTGGCGAGTATGGGGCGGGGCATGCGGGTAAGTGAAGACGGCGGTCTGTAGCTTGGGTGCGTTGTGTATTTTGACAACACGAAGAATCAGGGTAAGCCCCAAATCAAAGTTTACAAACCGGACATTAAGTGCTTTACAAAGCTCCTCTATGGATTTTGACAGCTGCCCCCATGCTATAAACCACCTTGGTCAGGAGACACCCCCATTTTTTGCAACAGCCTGCGAGCTGGTGCATGCCCATGAAGTGATCGACAAAGTTTAATGAAGCGCGGTTTTTACACCATCATGGCAGCCCAGTTTTTCAGCTCGCTGGCTGATAACGCGTTGTTCGTAGCCGCTGTCGAGCTGCTGAAGACCAGCGGCGCGCCGAAATGGCAGCCGGCGGCCCTGGTGCCCATGTTTGCGCTCTTTTATGTGGTGCTCGCACCATTTGTGGGCGCATTTGCCGATGCGCAGCCCAAGGGCAAGGTCATGTTCATCAGCAACGCCATCAAGGTGGTGGGCTGCCTGATGATGCTGTTCGGCACCCACCCCCTGATGGCCTACGCCATCGTCGGCCTGGGCGCTGCCGCTTATTCACCCGCAAAGTACGGCATCCTGACCGAACTGCTGCCCGCCTCACAACTCGTCAAGGCCAACGGCTGGATCGAAGGCCTGACGATCTCCTCCATCATTCTGGGCGTTCTGCTGGGCGGCCAGCTGGTCGGCCACCACATATCGTCCCGCCTGCTGGCCCTGGACATTCCGTTTTTTGAAACCGGCATCGACACACCGCCTGAGGCTGCCATTACCGTGTTGATATTGCTGTACGCCATTGCGGCCTGGTTCAATACCCGCATTCCGCACACCGGTGTCGAAATGCGGCCCATGCCCAAAAACAAGCTGGAGCTGCTGCCTGATTTCTGGAACTGCAACTCGGCCCTGTGGCGCGACAAGCTCGGCCAGATCTCGCTGGCCACCACCACGCTGTTCTGGGGTGTCTCTGGCAACCTGCGCTACATCGTGCTGGCCTGGAGCGCGGCGGCACTCGGCTACAGCACCACGCAGGCCTCATCACTGGTCGGTGTGGTCGCCATCGGCACGGCTGTCGGCGCCATCATCGCGTCCATGCGCATGCGCCTCGACCAGGCCACCAGCGTGATGCCACTGGGCATCGCCATGGGCGTGCTGGTTATCTTGATGAACTTCATCAGCAACGTCTGGGTGGCGGCACCATTTCTGATTTTGCTGGGCGGGCTGGGCGGCTTTCTGGTCGTGCCCATGAACGCGCTGCTGCAACACCGCGGTCACAACCTCATGGGGGCGGGCCGCTCGATTGCCGTGCAGAACTTCAACGAGCAGGCCTGCATTTTGAGCCTGGGCGCTTTCTACAGCCTCTCCACGGGCATGGGCCTGTCGGCCTTCGGCGCGATCACCGCTTTCGGCGTTGTGGTCGCCGGCTTCATGGCGTTGATCCAGTACTGGCACAAGAGCAACCTGGTCAAACACAAGGAGCAGGTCGACCACCTGCTCAGCATCGCCCGCAGCGACAACAGCCACTGACCCACTGATGAAGCAGCAGGAAGGCGGTGCGCGATTTTCCGCCGGGCCGCCCCAAGGAAAATCAGCTCCCTCGCGGGGCAGCGCATTACGCGAAGCGAACAGCGTGGGGGCCCTGAAGGCCGCAGGAGCGCTTGTTTGCAACGCATTCGTCTGGGGGGTGTCCTGGTGGCCCTTCAGGCACCTTCAGGATCACGGCCTGCACCCGCTCTGGTCCACCGCGCTGGTTTACGCCTTTGCACTGGCCGCACTTCTGCTTTTCTGGCCACGCAGCTGGCGCAGTTTTATCACCCATCCCCAACTCTGGCTGCTGGTCATCGCCGCCGGTATCACCAACGTCGGCTTTAACTGGGCCGTGACGGTTGGCGATGTGGTCCGGGTGGTGCTGCTTTTTTACCTGATGCCGGCTTGGGCGGTGCTGGTGGGCTGGTACCTGCTGGGTGAAAAGCCGTCGAAAGCTTCGCTGCTCAGGCTGGTGCTGGCGATGGCAGGCGTGCTCATTGTGCTCAAGACACCCGACTCCCCCTGGCCGATTCCACAAAGCGCCGCCGACTGGCTGGCGCTGCTGGGCGGCTTCAGCTTTGCTGTCACCAACGCACTGCTGCGCAAGATGAAAGCCGTGCCCGACAACTCACGCATGCTCGCCATGTTTGGCGGCGGCGCCTTGCTGGCTTCAGGCGTGGCGCTGGTGGGCATGACGCAGCACGCCGTGCCCGCGCCTGCGCTTGCGGCGGCCGGCATTCCGGTGGCGATTGGCTTGAGTGTGGCTTTTCTTGTGGGCAACGCCGCGCTGCAATATGGCGCTGCACGGCTGGCGGGCAGCGCCACTTCGCTGGTCATGTTGACCGAGATTTTGTTTGCCTCCGGATCGGCGGCGTTGCTGGGGGCTGCTGCGTTCACGCCTCGTATCCTGCTGGGTGGGGGGTTGATTGTGGTTGCGGCTTTGCTTGCTGCGCTGGCTTCTTCGGAGAGGTGACGGCCTCGGCTTGATTGGCGCTTTGCCCTTCACATAGAAGCCGGGGGTAGCCCGGCAGCTAGTCACTTTCTTTTGCTTCGCCAAAAGAAAAGTAACCAAAGAAAAGGCGACCCGCCGTCTGGGTCCCTACGCTTCGCTTCGGGCAACCTGCGGTGCTCGATTCCGCCGGCGGCAAAAACAACTCGCTTCGCTCAAACAAGTTTTTGCCCTTTATGCCGTCTCCATCTCCGCTCCTCGGCCCAGCCTCAACGGGGTGGGGAACGAATTCGGGCTCGGGGAGTTTGGATTTCTCTCTGTCATCCCGGACTTGATCCGGGATCCATCCCCGCTTCGTTGGAGATGGATTGCGGATCAAGTCCGCAATGACAGACAACAGAGATTGGCATTGGTTTTTTGTCTTTGCATTCATCCTCCCCAAACCCTTGGAGAGGAGCCGAGAAGCGCAGGACCAGACGGATGAGGGCTGAAACTTGTTTGAGCGAAGCGAGTTGTTTCAGACCCCGGCTGGACCGAG
>JAZJYR010000043.1:0-50117 GCA_040390295.1 Pseudomonadota bacterium | reverse complement strand
AGGGTGCCTGAAGGCCGTCCACGCCGACTCAAAACGCCATGTTAGCGGCCGCTGGATGCGGCAAGGCAGAACTGTATCATGGTGCGACGCACAATTTACGGGCATACTTTCGGGCCCTTTTCGGGCATGGCTGACGCACCGAAAAGACCCCTGCCCACATCATCGTCATATAGTTGTTCTTTAATCAACGTTCATCGGCGCATCAGCTCCGGCACGAGTCCTTCAGTTTTTTTGCGAAAGAGCGCCCCATGGCCAAAGTTTTCATTGATGGAGAAGCCGGCACCACAGGCCTGCAGATCCGCGAACGCCTGCAGGCCATGCCGCAGATAGAAGTGGTCAGCATTGCACCCGAGCTGCGCAAGGACCCGGCCGCCAAACGCGACCTGATGTCCAGAGTCGACCTGGTCATTTTGTGCCTGCATGACGATGCCGCGCGCGAGTCGGTCGCCATGATTGACGCCATGCCGGGCAAAAAGCCCAAGATCATCGATGCGTCCACCGCGCATCGCACCGCGCCGGGCTGGGTGTACGGCTTTCCGGAACTGGCAGCCGGCCAGCGCGAAGCCGTCATCGCGGCGGACCGCGTCGGCAATCCCGGATGCTATGCAACGGGTGCTGTGGCGCTGATTCGCCCGCTGGTCGATGCCGGGCTGATCCCCAAAGACCATCCGCTGTCGCTGCCGTCTGTGAGTGGTTACTCCGGCGGTGGGCGCCAGATGATGGAGGCCTACCACGCAGGCACCGCGCCGCTGTTCGAGGTTTACGGCCTGGGTCTGGAGCACAAACACCTGCCGGAGATCATGCGTTACACCGGCCTGACCCGCCGGCCCGTGTTCATTCCGTCAGTCGGCAACTTCGAGCAGGGCATGCTGGTCCAGCTGCCGCTGCACCTCGATTTGCTGCCAGGCAAACCGACGGCTGCACAGCTCAAGGATGCCCTGGCGCGCCACTATGCCCGTAGCGAATGGGTCACGGTTGAAGAAGCGCCCACTTCAGGCAAGCTCGATGCGCTGGCGCTTAACGACACCAACAAGATGGAGTTGCGCGTCTTCGCCAACGAAACCTATCGCCATGCCGTGCTGATCGCCCGACTCGACAACCTGGGCAAGGGTGCGTCCGGCGCGGCGGCGCAGAACATGAAACTGATGCTGGGGCTGTAAAAGGGCATTTTTGCCGTATACATTAAATTTTTAACGTATACGGCAAAATTCTTGAATTTCAGTCAATCGACGGCGCCAAAAGCCCTCCCAAGGTGCCCAAAAGGCCTGAAAACAGGCCTTTTTACCTATCAAATCAGCCTCCGAACCAATAAATACGGGCGTGAGCAGCTATTAATTTAGTAGCAAATTGTCTCTGTTCAGGTCTTGCGGACAGGGCTTATTCGTCGTCACCTGCCCCGCCAGCGCCCGACAGCACACGCTGGATCACGTCGCCGCCAAAGCCACGGGACGCCAGAAAACGCATCTGCTTGCCGCGGCCTGCTGCATCCAGCGCCGGCTCGCCAAACTTCTTGCGCCAGACTTCACGGGCCCGCTCCAGCTCGGTGGCCTTGAGCCCGGTCATCGCTTGCGCAACCAGCTGCGAATCCAGCCCCTTGCCCATCAGCTCATGCCGCACGCGCGCCGCGCCGAATCTGCCGGCCTTGCGGTTGACGACCGATTCAACGACCCGGGCTTCGCTGATGAAGTCCTTGGCCTGCAGCTCGTCCAGCACCTGGGCCAGCTGGCCCGGCGTTTCCTCGTGCGGGGCCAGCTTGCGTTCGAGCTCGGCGCGCGAGTACTCGCGGGCGGCCAGGTAGCGCAGGGCGCGGCCCTTGAGCGAGAGGCCGAAGCCGGTTTTTTTGGCAGTGGGCGTTCCCGCCCTACCAGCCCCAGTTCCAGCCCCGGCCTGGTTTGCATCGGGTTCAGATGAATACAAGCGGGGCTCCCGGGGTCAATCCAAAGCCAATCAGATTCAGGCGGCCGCTTTTTCGGCTTTGTCTGCCTTGTCTGCTTTCGATGCCTTGGGCGCTTTTTCAGGCGCTTCGGCGGCAGCAGGCATGGCGACCAGCGGGATGCCCAGAGATTCGCGCACCTTGTTCTCGATCTCGATGGCGAGTTCGGGGTTTTCTTTCAGGAATTCACGCGAGTTGTCGCGGCCCTGGCCGATTTTTTCGCCGTTGAAGGCATACCAGGCGCCGGCTTTCTCGACGATGTGGCCGGCCACACCCAGGTCCAGCACCTCGCCGAGCCGGCTGATGCCTTCGCCGTACAGGATGTCGAACTCCGCCGTCTTGAACGGCGAGGCCACCTTGTTCTTGACCACCTTGACCCGGGTTTCGTTACCGATCACCTCTTCGCCCTTCTTGATGGAGCCGATGCGGCGGATGTCCAGGCGCACGGAGGCGTAGAACTTCAGCGCATTGCCGCCGGTGGTGGTTTCGGGCGAGCCGAACATCACGCCGATCTTCATGCGGATCTGGTTGATGAAAATGACCATGCAGTTGGCCTTCTTGATGGTGGCAGTCAACTTGCGAAGCGCCTGGCTCATCAGGCGGGCCTGCAGGCCGGGCAGTGAATCGCCCATTTCACCTTCAAGTTCGGCCTTGGGCGTGAGCGCCGCCACCGAGTCAATGACGATCAGATCCACCGCGCCGGAGCGGGTCAGCGAATCCACAATCTCAAGCGCCTGCTCGCCGGTGTCGGGCTGGCTGATCAGCAGTTCCTGCAGGTTGACGCCCAGCTTGGAGGCGTACTGGATGTCGAGTGCGTGCTCGGCATCGACAAAAGCGCAGGTACCGCCCAGCTTTTGCATCTCGGCAATCACCTGCAGGGTCAGCGTGGTCTTGCCTGACGATTCAGGGCCGTAGATTTCAACCACCCGGCCGCGCGGCAGGCCGCCGACGCCCAGCGCGATGTCCAGGCCCAAAGAGCCGGTCGAGACAACCTGGATGTCCTCGATCACTTCGCCGTCGCCCAGCTTCATGATGGTGCCTTTGCCGAACTGTTTCTCGATCTGGGCAAGGGCTGCCTGAAGGGCTTTGGCCTTTTCGGTGTTCAGCGCGGCGGTCTGTACAGGGTTTTGGGCCGGGTTGAGTTTGCTGGTCAGTTCCATGAAAATCTCCTTGAAAATCAATGATGTATCAAAACTATGGCAATGTGATTCTTTGCTCTCCACCTGCTGCAATTAACAACAGCGCTGGATGCATGACCAGTACTTTATGGGCGCCATAAAAATAAGTAAACCCCATTTTTAGTCAGTTTGCCTGACTATTTGAGATAGCATGGCGGTGATGGAAAACGCGACAGACCTACCGCCCATTTCAGCCCCGGACACTGGCTGGCGAGTCACCCACCTGGGCCGCCTCATGGGCAATGCGCTGCGGCGGTTTGACGAGCGTGTGCTGCAGCTGATGGCGACCAATATCCATGTGCCGCTGGCACTGTCAAACCTGGCCGCGCGAGACCAGGTGGGCGCCGCGCACATCCACATCACGCGCCACCTGGCGGTCGGTGGCTCGCGCCTGACCGAGCTTGCGCTGAGCGCCGGCATGAGCAAACAGGCCATGGGCGACCTGGTCACGCAATGTGAAGCCTGGGGGCTGGTCACGCGTGAAGACGATGCGCATGACAAGCGCGCCAAACGGGTGGTGTTCACGGCATCGGGCCTGCTCTGGCTGGAGGCTTTCAGGCGCGCAGTGGCGCAGGCGGAGGAAGAATTTCGCCAGGCCGTCGGGCAGGACGTCGCCACCGTCGTCGCGCTGGGACTGGAAGCCTATGGCAACACCTGATACCGTGTCAGCAAACCGCGGCCAGTGAGCGCCTAAAATTTGTGCAACAAGTAAAACCGCCGCCCGCATCATGAGGAAGTGATCGGCCCGGCCCACGGAGACCGCCATGCGCATTTTGATTGCTGAAGACGACCAGGTTCTTGCCGATGGCCTGCTGCGCACCCTGCGTGCGTCAGGTGCAGCCGCAGACCACGTGGCCAGCGGCACGGAAGCCGATGCGGCGCTGCTCACCAACACTGAATTTGACCTGCTGATTCTTGACCTCGGCCTGCCGCGCATGCACGGGCTGGAAGTGCTCAAGCGATTGCGCGCACGCGGCTCATCCTTGCCGGTGCTGATCCTGACCGCCGCCGACAGCGTGGAAGAACGCGTCAAGGGCCTGGACTACGGCGCTGACGACTACATGGCCAAGCCGTTTTCACTGCAGGAGCTTGAAGCCAGAGTCCGTGCGCTGATCCGCCGCGGCATGGGTGGCGCCAGCAGCACCATCAAGCACGGCCCGCTGGTCTACGACCAGGCGGGCCGCGTGGCGACGATTGACGGGCTGATGGTTGAGCTCTCGGCGCGTGAACTCGGTTTGCTCGAAGTGCTGCTGCAGCGCGCAGGCCGCCTCGTCAGCAAGGACCAGCTCGTCGAGCGCCTCTGCGAATGGGGCGAAGAGGTCAGCAACAACGCGATCGAGGTGTACATCCATCGCCTGCGCAAGAAGATTGAAAAAGGGCCGGTGCGCATCGCCACGGTGCGCGGCCTCGGTTACTGCCTGGAAAAGATACCAGGCTGAACATGGAGACCCCACGGTCATTCGCTTCGCGTAACTCCCTGCCCCCCGGGGGGGCCGCCCCGCCTGCGGCCCGGCGGAGCCGGTTCCGCGGCTCCTGCTTGCGTGAAGAGGAAAACCGTCTTGCGCATGCCTGCGTGTTTGATCTGTGGCTTTAAGACTCTTCCAGCGCGAGCGCCGAAGCCTGTTCGGCGAAATCCTGGACTGGATGCTCACGCCGCTGCTGCTGCTGTGGCCCATCAGCCTGGCGCTGACCTGGCTGGTGGCGCAAAACATTGCCGGCAAACCGTTTGACCGCGCGCTTGAATACAACGTGCAGGCGCTGGCCAAGCTGGTGGTCGTCAAGAACAACCAGGTGCAATTCAACCTGACCGGCCCGGCGCGCGAGATTTTGCGTGCCGACGACACTGACCTCGTGTATTACCAGGTGATCGGAACCAAGGGCGAATATCTCAGTGGCGAGCACGACTTGCCCATGCCGCCCGACGAAGAACGCGTCAATGACGGCGAGGTGCGTTTGCGCGAAGACGTGATCCAGGGTGAGGATGTGCGTGTGGCCTATACGTGGATCAAGACCGATGTGAAAGGCGGCGGCTCGGTGCTGGTGCAGGTGGCCGAGACACTTGAAAAGCGCAAGACGCTGGCGACCGAAATCGTCAAGGGCACCATGGTGCCGCAGTTCGTCACGCTGCCGCTGGCCGTATTGCTGGTCTGGCTGGCGCTGGTGCGCGGCATCAAGCCGCTGGCCCAGCTTGAAAAACGCATACGTGCGCGCAAGTCCGACGACATGAGTCCGCTGGACGATACCGCCGTACCAGAAGAGGTGGCGCCGCTGGTGTCGTCGATCAACGATTTGCTCAGCCGCCTCAAGGTGTCGCTCAATACGCAGAAACGCTTTCTCGCCGATGCGGCCCACCAGCTGAAAACGCCTCTGGCCGGATTGCGCATGCAGGCCGACCTGGCGCAGCGCGAGACCGATGCGGACGAGCTGAAAAAGTCGCTCAAGCACATCGGCCAGTCCAGCATTCGCGCCACGCACACCGTCAACCAGTTGCTGGCGCTGGCGCGCGCCGAGACCACGGGCCGCAGCCTGGCCAAACAGCGGCTTGATCTGGTGACCATCGTGTCGGAGGTCATGTCCGACTCGGTGCCGCGCGCGCTCGAGAAAAAAATCGACATCGGCTACGACGGCCCGGCTGCCGGCGAGCAGGCTACGCTGCTCGAAGGCAACCCGACGCTGTTGAAGGAACTGGTGCGCAACCTGATCGACAACGCCATCAACTACACGCCTGAAAAAGGCCTGGTCACCCTGCGCCTGATGACGGACCGCTTCAGTGGCGTGCTGGTGCTCATCGTGGAAGACTCGGGGCCCGGCATTCCCGAAGCCGAACGCGAGCTGGTGTTCCAGCCCTTTTACCGCGCGCTCGGCACCAATGTGGATGGCTCGGGACTGGGGCTTGCCATCGTGCTGGAGATCGCGAACCAGCACGACGCCACAATCAGCATTGAGGATGCCAGCACACCGGGGCATCCGCCTACGCCGCCCAATGGACCGGGCACACGCATTGCGGTACGCTTCACCGGAATGGAGCTACCCGGATAACCCTGACCACATGCCTACCGCCAGCCGCCTCAAGATTGGCCTTTCGGCCTGCTTCTCCCACGCTGATCCCACGCGCTCGCTGTTCAGCGGCAAAACCCTTCAATACGTCGAGCAGTCCATCGCGCACTGGCTGATGTCGTCCGGCGCCATGGTGGTCATGGTGCCCTGCCCCACCGGCTCAACACAGCGCGGCGACGTGACCTACGCCCACTACGCCGAATGGCTGGATGGCCTGGTGCTGCATGGCGGCGCCGATGTCTGGCCGGGCAGTTACGGCGAAGTGCCTCTTGAGGAACGCTGGTCAGGCGACCGGGTGCGCGACGAGTACGACAAGGCACTGGTCGCCGCGTTTGAAGCCGTCGGCAAACCCATGTTCGGTGTCTGCCGCGGCATGCAACTGCTCAACGTGGCCTATGGCGGCACGCTGTACCAGGACATCAACACGCAGGTGCCCGAATCCTTTGTGCACCGCGACCAGGAAAGCTACGACCAGAACTTTCACAGCATCGACATCGTGCCGGGCAGCCGCCTGTCGGCGCTTTACCCGGGCGTGGAACGTGTCCGCGTCAACAGCATCCACCACCAGGCCATCAAGGACCTGTCACCCGAATTCGAAGCTGAAGCCTACAGCGTGAGCGACGGCATTGTGGAAGCGATACGCCGCAAGGACAGGTCCAAGAGCTACATCGCAGCCACGCAGTGGCATCCGGAATTTCACCAGCCAGGCTCGGACACGATTGACGATGCAGCGGTGCTGGCCGATTTTCTGGCAGCCGCTGCCAGGACCAAGGAAAGCCGGGCGGAACCCGGCACGCGGCAAAAGATCGTGCCCAGGTCGTTCAAGCCCGAGGGCTGAACGCCCGCACGTCCGCTTCGGCCTTTCGCGCAAACGCTGCCATCCAATCCGCCCGCCGCTGCGTACTGGCTATGCATCAGTCGTTTTTCCGGCTGGTGTCAAAGACCATGACCCAATCCTGCCCGCTTCCATCCAGCACGCAAACGCCAGCGACTTTTTTCGCCAGCAAAAGCATCACGGAGCATTTGCTGCGCGGTGCAGCAGGGGTGGGCGCGCTGGTCTGGGCCGTGTCCTTGCTGGCCACGCATCCTTTTGCCTCACTCGGCCTCGCCTTGCTGGCGCTGCTGGCCTTCAGGGGTTGCCCGATGTGCTGGATCATGGGTCTGGTCGAGACTGTGCACCGCAAGTTCACGCAGCAGGACAGCCGCAAAACCTGACGCACCGGCGCCCCGCAGCGCCGCTGCGGGCAATGCATCGCCAGAACAGCGGTTTATTCCGCCTTCAGGTGCTTGCCGACGATGCCAGCCAGTTCAAACATCGTCACTTGCGGCTTGCCGAAAACCGGCAGCAGCTTGGCATCGGCATTGATGGCGCGCTTGTTGGCCGCATCCTGCAGGTTTTCTGCCTTGATGTAATCCCACAGCTTCTTGATGACCTGGGTCCGGGCCACCGGTTCGCTGCCGATCACGGCAGCCAACTCAGCGCTGGGTACCAGGCCTGCGCCGGGTTTCGCGACACGCGGTGCCTTGGGCTTGGCGGTTTTGGCAGCAGGTGCTTTCTTTGCAGCGACTTTTTTGGCGGCAACCTTCCTGGCGGCCGGCGCGCCGGCAGCAGCCTTCACGGCCACCGTCTTGCCGAAAGGCGTCTTGATGGTGCCGGTTTTGGCGGCGGCCGGCTTGCGCGGCGGGAACTTCGACGGGGCGAATTCAAAATTCACCTTGTCGGCTTCCTTGTCCCAGGCCAGCATGGCCTTGAAGGGGCGGCGCGTGCGCATGGAGACAAACTTGTCGAGCAGATCGGTCTTGCCGGTTTCCAGCAGCTTGTGCATCTGCTCGCGCTCAATCGGTTGTTGCAGGATGACCTGGCCAGTCTTGAAGTTGCAGGTCGGCGTCGGCTGGGCCACAGTCGGCACTGACTTTTCGCACACGTAGTTTTTGCCCAGCTCCAACACGCGCGATGCGCAGCGCGGGCAGGGGCCGAGCGACTGCTGCTCACCAAAATCGACGATCTCGCCGGTCTCTGCGTTCTTGTCGTCGCCGAAGTCGAACTCGAGTTTGTAGTTCCTGGTTTCTTCGTCAAACTTGATGACCATCTCGGCCGTGAAAGGCCAGCCCGCCTTGGAGCGAAAGCCATCGAGTGGGCCTATCTTCTTGTCGCGCAAAAACTGTTCGACTTCCGCGACCTCAAACGTGCGGCCAGCCGGTGTCTTGCCGAAAGAGAAACCGCAACCATCGTCGCCATGCTTGCCCACGCAGGTGTAGCGGCGGTAGTTCTCCTTGATCACGCCGCCGCAGTTCGGGCAGGGCGCTGTCAATGTGGCGTAGTCGCCAGGAATGGTGTCCTTGTCGTAGCCCTTGGCCTTGGCGACCATGCGCTCGGTCATGGCGGCGATCTCGGCCATGAAAGTTTCACGGCTCAGCTTGCCATGCTCCATCTGCGCGAGCTTGAATTCCCACTCGCCTGTGAGTTCGGCTTTGGACAGTTCCTGCACATCCAGGCCGCGCAGCAAGGTCATGAGCTGGAAGGCCTTGGCCGTCGGAATCAACTCGCGGCCTTCGCGCAGCATGTATTTTTCGGCGATCAAGCCTTCAATCGTGGCGGCGCGTGTGGCTGGTGTGCCCAGGCCTTTTTCCTGCATGGCTTCGCGCAGCTCGTCGTCGTCGATGGTTTTGCCCGCGCCTTCCATGGCGCCCAGCAGGGTCGCTTCTGAATAACGTGCGGGCGGCCGGGTCTTGAGGCCTTTGGCCTCGCAGACTTCGGCGCGCACCATCTCGCCGGGTTTGACCGGCACCAGCGTCTTCGCGTCTTTCTCGTCGGTGTTTTCGTCTTCGGCTTCCTTGCCGTAGATGGCCAGCCAGCCCGGTTTGACCAGCACCTTGCCCTGGGTCATGAAGCTGTGGCCGACGGCCTGCGAAATCCGCGTCGTGACCATGTACTCAGCGCTGGGGTAGAACACCGCCATGAAGCGGCGCACCACCAGGTCATAAAGCTTCTGCTCTGCCTCGCTCAGGCCGCTGGGCGCCTGCAGGGTTGGGATGATGGCAAAGTGATCGCTCACCTTGGCGTTGTCGAAAATGCGCTTGTTGGGCTTGACGTAATTGCCATTGAGCGCGACCAGTGCATGGGGCGCCAGGTGCTTCATGCCGCTGTCAGCCAGCATTTCAAAGGTCTTTTTGACGACCGGCAAATAATCTTCAGGCAACGCGCGCGAATCGGTACGCGGATAGGTCAACGCCTTGTGGCGCTCGTAGAGGCTTTGGGCGATCGACAGCGTGGTCTTGGCTGAAAAGCCGAACTTGCCATTGGCCTCGCGTTGCAGTGAGGTCAGGTCAAACAACTGGCCAGCCGCCTGCGTGGTCGGTTTGCTTTCTTCCGTCACGGTGGCCGACTTGCCGCGCACGGCCTCGGCAATCGCACGCGCTTCTTTTTCGGACCAGACGCGGTCGGCCTTCAGTTCTGCATCGGGCTCGGCATTGTCTGCATTGGCCGCAGCCTTTTTCCACTTCGGGTCAAACCACTTGCCAGGGTATTCGCCCGCTTCAGCGAGAAAAGTGGCGTGGATTTCCCAGTAATCACGGCTGACGAACTTGCGGATTTTTTCTTCGCGCTCAACAACAACCGACAGGGTCGGCGTCTGCACCCGACCCACGGTCGTCAAAAAGAAACCGCCGTCGCGCGAATTGAAAGCCGTCATGGCGCGCGTGCCGTTGATGCCGACCATCCAGTCGGCCTCGGAGCGGGAACGCGCGGCATCGGCCAGGCCCTGCATCTGCTTTTCGCTGCGCAGGGTTTCAAAACCCTCGCGAATGGCGGCCGGCGTCATGGACTGCAACCAGAGGCGTTTGACCGGGTGTTTGCTCTTGGCGTATTGCTGGATCAAACGGAAGATCAGCTCGCCCTCGCGGCCCGCATCGCAGGCATTGACCAGCGCGCTGACGTCCTTGCGTTTGGTCAGCTTGACGATGGCGTTGAGCCGCGTCTTGGTCTTGTCCATGGGCTTGAGGTCGAAGTAGGGCGGGATGACCGGCAGGTTGGCAAAACTCCATTTGCCGCGCTTGACGTCAAACTCCTCAGGCGCCTGGATTTCGACCAGGTGACCCACGGCGGAAGTGACCAGCCACTCGTCGCTCTCGAAATATTCGTCGTGCTTTTCGAATTTGCCCGCTGTCGGCGTGATGGCGCGGACGATGTCCTGCGCCACCGAGGGCTTTTCTGCAATCACAAGGGTTTTCATAAGTACTTCTTCAAACCTTCAATATCTTCGGGGAACATTTCCCCGCCTTCGGCAAAAACAACCTTGCCTGTGCGGCCGTCCTGGCCATTGACCTTCAAAACCACCACCACCGGCAACCCGGCGGGCTTGGCAAGCGATTTCGCCACCTGCGGCGTCAACATGCCGGCAGGAAAGCTGTAATTTTTTGCCTTCATATATGTAGAAGCTGCAGCCGCCTGCTTGTCTATGGACAGCGCCAGCACCTCCAGCCCGTTGGCCCGCTGTGCACGCCACAGCGCCTCTATATGGGGCGACTGCACTGCACAAAAAGGGCACCAGCTGGCCCACCAGTACACCACAAGCGTCTTGCCGCGCATGTCTGCCGCCTGCCAGACCTTGCCATCGAGCAGGGTGACATCGGGCAGGCGAATCACAGTCCCCAGCGCTGGCAGGGGCTTTTCAGACCCTTTGGCCCACGCCGGCATCCCGCCCCAGGTGGCCAGCGCGAGCACGGTCTGCAGGGAGGAGCGGATCGCCTTGCGGCGGGTCGGCTGACGTTCGGGCATCAAAACTCCAGGGTTAAAAAATGGCAGACTTTTTGCATCACTACAATACGGTCTTCTCGCGCATGCACGCGCGCACGCACACGCGCGCACATGCATGAATTAACCATACCAAAAATTTCACGAAAATTTTGCCGTGCTAAAAAACCTGGCTTCGGCCCCCCCCGCGCCCACCGACTCCACAGCACCGGCAAGCGACAGCCGCCGCATACAAACGCGCCGTTCCGGCGTGCATGGCAAGGGGGTGTTTGCACTGACAGACATCGCCGAAGGCGAAACGCTGATTGAATACATTGGCGAGATCATCACCTGGAAGGAAGCGCTGCGCCGCCATCCGCACGACCCGAAAGACCCCAACCACACGTTTTACTTTCACATGGATGAAGACCATGTGATCGACGCCAAGCACGGCGGCAATTCCTCGCGCTGGATCAACCACAGCTGCCACCCGAACTGCGAAGCCGATGAAGACGGCGGCCGCGTTTTCATCAAGGCACTGCGCAACATCAAGGCCGGCGAAGAGCTGTTTTACGACTACGGCCTCATCATCGATGCCAAGTACACCAAGAAGCTGAAAGCCGAATACCCCTGCTGGTGCGGCGCAGCCGATTGCCGTGGCACCCTGCTCGCCCCCAAGGACAAGAACGAGAAAAAGAAGGCACGCAAGAAGGCAGAGAAAAAAGCCGGGAAGAAAAAAGAAGTGAAGAAGGCCGACAAGAAGGTCGCCAAAAAAGACGCTCCCCAAAAGAAGAAAAAGAAAAAAGACTGAGTAGCCAGCCGTCACGCCAGCGTCCTGTGCTCGAGCCCCTCATTACCCCCATACGGTGGCCGCTGGAAGCCATCTGGCAGGCCGTGGCGCCCACGCTGGAGGGCTTCACGCTTGAAGCCCTGCCGCAAATCGACTCGACCAATAGCGAGCTGATGCGCAGATTCCGGGGCAGCCCCGAGGTGGCCCCGCGCCCCGAACCCACATTGATCGTGGCAGAAGAGCAGACCGCAGGCCGTGGCCGCCTGGGCCGCAACTGGCAAAGCCGGCGTGGCGACAGCCTGACCTTCTCCCTCGGCATGCCGCTCAACCCGGTGGACTGGTCAGGCCTGTCGCTGGCCGTGGGCATCAGCATTGCCGAAAGCCTGGACCCCGGTCACGGCAGCAAAGCCTGCATAGGGCTGAAATGGCCGAACGACCTGTGGCTCTCTGGCCCGGATGGTGAGCGCAAGCTCGCAGGCATCCTGGTTGAGACCGCAAGCGTGGACAACATCCGTTACGTCGTGATAGGTGCCGGCATCAATATCCGGCCGCTTGCCTTGCCTGGTCCAGCGGTTCAGGACACACCCAGCCAGGCCAGATCGACCATGCCGGCCGGGTGTCTTCAGGATGTCTTTCCCGACATCGATGCGGCCGAAGCGCTGCGGCGCATCGTGCCGCCGCTGGTACAGGCGCTGCAGGCTTTCGAGCAGTTCGGGTTTGCACCTTTCCAGGCACGGTTTGCGCGGCGTGATGTGCTTGCAGGCCGGACCGTGGTGCTGTCTGACGGTACACATGGCACGGCCCACGGCGCGGGCGAAAACGGCGCACTGCTGGTGCATACTGCTACAGGCATGAAAGAAATCACCAGTTCCGAAGTCAGTGTACGGCCGGTTTCAGGCAGTCACGCAAACACGAAGCCATCATGCTGAGATTGCTGGTCCTGTTGCTGGTTCTGGTCAATGCGGCTTACTTTGCCTGGGCCAAAAACCTCCTGGCACCCTACGGTTTTGCACCCACCACGCAGTCGGAGCCGCAACGTATCGGCCAGCAGATCCGGCCCGAGGCCATGCGCATCACCGTACCACCGCAGGCAGGAACGCCCCCTGCAGCGCAAGCCGCATCAGCCCCGGCATCGTCATCAGGCACCCCCGCAAGCACCACCCTGACCACCACGCCGGCAAGCAACACGGCGACCGTGTCCACGCCCCTCGCAGCAGCTTCCCGCGCATCCGCGCCGGCAGTCGCATCGGGCCCTGCCGAATGCCTGCAGGTCGGCCTGTTCAATGAAGAACAGACGGTGGTGCTGCGTGACAGGCTGCAAAGCGTGCTGCCGCCCAGCAGCTGGGTGCTTGAGAACATCGTCGAGCCCGGTCGCTGGATGGTGTACATGGGCAAATACAGCGATGCAGAGGCACTGGAGAAAAAGCGCAGCGAGTTGCGCCGGCTTCGTGTCTCGTTTGAACCGCTGGCCAATCCCTCGCTTGAGCCCGGCCTGTCGCTCGGCAGCTTTCCGTCAAAGACGGAGGCAGATGCCCAGATGGCCCGCATTGCAAAACAGGGCGTACGAACCGCCAAGGTGATCCAGACAGCCAATGAAGTACGTGGCCAGAAATTACGCCTGCCTGCGGTCGACGCCGTGCTGCGCCCGCAGCTCGAAGCCATCAGGCCACTGCTTGCGGGCAAACAGCTCAAGACCTGCTGAACCCGGCCAGATAAAAGCGCTGGCGATCGATCAGGCCGCGCGCCAGTAGCGCAGCGGCACGCAGGTTTGCAAACGCATCACCGCCTGATCCATCAGGGCGGGGTGCAATTCATGCCCCAATGAACCGGCCACGTCCAGCGTTGCGTCTGCGCTGAGTGCCATCAGGTGCTCAAAGCCACCGCGCGCCAGCGCAACGGGCGCAATACGGTCCATCTGCCCGTGCAGCAAATGCAGTGTCGTCAGCAACGGGGCTTTTTCAAAGCTGCCCTCCGCACCTGCATAAGCGCTGCCAAAAGCCAGCACCCGGCCCACCATGCCGTCATGCGCATCACTCAGTGCCAGCGCAAGATCGGCGCCAGTACCGAGGCCGGCAAGCGCCACATCTGTCTTTAATACGTCAAAGCGCTGCTGCTGCCGTCGCAGGAACTCAGCCAGCGCAGAAAGGGCGTCAGTCCCTGTCAGCCCTTCGGGAATCAGCACCGCTGCTTCGGCAAAGGCGTCGCCCAGTAAATTGCCCAGTGCCAGCATATCGGCCGCCGTACCGTCTTCGTCGTGCAGCAGTACAAACAATTGGCGCGTGACGGGTGCGGCCGAGAGCAGCTCGATGGTTTCGGTGTCCAGTGGCTTCATGGTTTACAGATAAGGCGCCGATGCGATATTTAAGGTTAAAGCGGATTTATGCGCACATTATTGCCACCCCAAGGGTACAAACTGCAGCAAAAACACCTCTTTGTGGTCGGCCCTGCTTCGTTGCTAAGATTCCACCCCTGCGCGCGCCAACCAGGCGGCCGAAGGAAGAACATGAAAATCGAAAAAAACACCGCCGTCACCCTGCAGTTCAAGGTGGCCGACGCCAACGGCAAGACCATCGAAGAAAGCAAGGAGCCGATGGTTTACCTGCACGGCGGCTATGGCAACACCCTGCCCAAAATCGAGGAAGCACTGGACGGCCAGGAAGCCGGCTACCAGGTGGTCCTGCAGCTCAAGCCCGAAGATGCTTTTGGATTGCGCGATGAAAGCCTGCTGCGCACGCTGCCGAAAAAACAGTTCCCGCCTGGCGTCAAGGTTGGCGGCCAGCTCGAGGGCCATGGCGATGATGGCCGGGTGCAGGTCTTTAACGTCATGAAGATCAAGGGCGACACCGTGCTGCTGGACGGCAACCATCCGCTGGCCGGCAAGGAGCTGCGCTTTACCCTCAAGGTCAGCGATGTCCGCATTGCATCAGAAGAAGAAATTGCGCACCAGCACGTTCACGGCGAGCACGGACATCACCACTGAAAAGTGCGGTTGAGGACCAGAAATGGCTCAACCAGACTTTCAACCATTGCCTTAACCAGAGCATACAACCAGAGGCGGTCGTATACTGGCGGCATGAACACAGTGGTCCGTTTAGCCGCCAGGGAAGTCGATATCGACGAGCTTGTCGAAACACTTCGCAAACGGATGGCCGATGGCAAAAAACTGCCTGCCGAGCGCATGTTGTGCGAACAGCTCAACGTCAACCGGCACACCCTGCGCAAAGCCCTGATACGCATGCGCGCTTCGGGCGAACTGGCCAGCAGCGCGCCCCGTCGGCACACAGCTTTGGCGCGCGGCGGTGCGGCATTGGCACGCGACACCAATCCGCTGGAAGTCATTGAGCTGCGTCTGGCGCTGGAGCCCATACTGGCGCGTCTGGCCGCCCTTCGCGCCACCCCGCTTGAGATTGCACGCATTGAAAAGGCTGCGACGACCCTGGCAGAAACCGAGAGTTCTGCGGCAGACCTGACCTTTCACAGGCTGATCGCCCAGGCCACACGAAACACGCTTGCTGCCGACTTGTACTCGCTTCTAAGGCAGATAGGTGCTGATGCACGCATTTATGTGCAGAACGTCAGACCAAGACCCCCGGCACGCCTGCGCCAGCGGGACTCGGAACACCACCTGATTGCGGCGGCAATTGCGGCACGCGACCCCGACGGCGCCGAGAAAGCCATGCGCGCCCACCTTCACATGGTGCAGTCCCAGATTCTCAACAGGATTTCGCCCAACCCGGCTGACACGGTATCCGACTAGCAGCCCGCCGCCGCGGCTCGTTTATTCCATTTCCAATTCATTGCGGGACTGGGCGCACCGCCGCAGGCAATGCTGGAGCACGGCAAGGCGGGACAACAACATATCGTGATAAAGCAGAAATGGAATCAGCAGCAGGAGTCGCAGAGGATGTCAGGGTTGAGCAGATGCTGCGGGTGCCAGCTGTTGCGCCCGAAACCCAGTGATGCGATCAAATCCTCTGCAGCGACCAGTGTGCGGTTGAGCATGGCCTGAGCATCCCTCGCCTCATCATCAGATGAGCTGACACCACAGTTCAGGATGCGGCCGCCAAACTGGGAGTGAGACAGGACATCCGCAGCCGCAAGCTTCTCGCCGGAAAAATTGAACACACATGCACCAGGCTTCATCAGGTCAACATCTGCCGCGCCGATGCCGGCCGGGCAATCGTCATCGCCCACAGCCCACACCACGGCATCGGCATTACGCCAGAAGGCAGCTGCATCATCCGATCGGGTCAGCACCTGCACCCTGTCTGCCTGCGCGCGCGCTGCAAGCGCCCGGGCAAAAGCTCCCTCGCCGACGATACCCAAGCGCACCGCGTGCAATGGCTCGGCCAGCCACACACGGCGTGACCAGCGGTTGCTGTAGCGGCCCTCCTCGCCTGCGCTGGGTGTCGACCTGGCCAACCAGCGTGTGATGTCGCGCCAGGCGGCGTCTACCGCCGCCTCTGTCACCAGTTGGGCAGAGCCAGGCTCCGGCGTACTGGTGGCACGTATGCCGGCACGGGTCAAGGCATCCAGATCGAGATTCCCATGGCCGGAATCAAGATTGCAAATGGCTTTGAGCGTGGGTAGCCGGCAGACCACACCGGCATCGAACATGAAGCGCGTATCGGCAATGACGCCGGCCTTGCCATGCAGCCAGTCCACGAGTTCGTCGTCGCCGGGTACCTTGTCGACGATACGCGTCTCGACGTCAAAAAAGGTCTGCAGGCGTGCCATCGCCGTGTCTGTCACGGGATGGGCCAGCAGCACCCTGTGCCGTGACCCTTGCGCAACAGGCATGGCGTCCATGTCTGTTCTTCAGCAGGCAGGAGCCAGCGTGGGCCGCCCGGCGATCAGGTCGGCAGCGCGCTCCGCAATCATGATCACCGGCGCATTGATGTTGCCGGATGTCAGGTCGGGCATGACGGAGGCGTCCACCACACGCAGAGCCTCCACGCCGATCACACGCAGCTTGCTGTCCACCACGCTCATGGCATCGTCCACCCTGCCCATGCGGCAGGTGCCCGCCGGGTGGTGAACGGTGATGGCAGATTTGCGGATGAACGCATCGAGCGCCTCATCGGTCTCGCACTGCGGGCCGGGCACCGTCTCACGGCCCATGAAAAGCGCGAGCTCGGGTTGCGCCGCAATCTCGCGAATCTGCCGAATGGCCGCGCGCACGGCTTTCCAGTCGGCATCATGACCGAGGAAGTTCTGGAATATCTTCGGCGCGGCAGCAGGGTCGTTCGAGGCCAGTTCAACCCTGCCACGGCTCTGCGGGTGCAGCATCACGGTGCGGCAGGCAAAGCCATCTTTGAAAGGTTTTTTGAACGGCCACAGGTACGGCCATGCAGGCAACGGCGCCGCCGTCAACAGCATCTGCAAATCAGGCGTGTCCAGGCCGGACTGGCTTTTGAGGAAGCCCACCACACCACCAGGTACATCCGCCGCAAAACCCTTGCCCGTGAGCCAGGCACGGATGATGGCCGGTCCGATTCGGTCCAACCGCATCATTCGATGAAAGGGCCCGGGCTTTTTACGCTGGTACATCACCACGACAGACACATGGTCCTGCAGGTTCGCACCTACGCCCTTCAACGCCACCTGCGTCTTGATGCCATGTGCGGAAAGCTGGTCAGGATCGCCAATGCCCGAAAGCATCAGCAGTTGCGGCGTGTTGATGACGCCGCCGCAAAGCAGCACTTCGCGCGATGCACTGGCGGCTGTGACGCGACCCTTCTCGGTGTATTCAACGCCTGTCGCCTTGCCCGCATGAAGCAACACCCGCGAGGCGAGGATATTGACCTTCACCGTCAGGTTGGGGCGATGCAGCGCTGGCCGCAGATAGGCCACAGAGGTGCTGCAACGCGCGCCATGGCGTATGCTCATCTGGAGGCGACTGAAGCCATCCTGCCGGGTCGTGTTGTAGTCATCGGTCCACGGGTGGCCTGCCGCCTTGGCAGCCTCGCCATACGCCTCGATCAGCGGATCCTCATACTTGCAGCGCTGCACGCCTACCGGGCCGTCACCACCACGTTCTGAGGTCGCCCCGCCCTCCCAGCTTTCCTGGCGCTTGAAGTAGGGCAACACATGCGCATAGTCCCATTCGGGGAGGCCGTACTGGCTGGCCCAGCGGTTAAAGTCATTCGGATTGCCACGCACCCAGGCCATGGCATTGGTCGATGAAGATCCGCCCACCACCTTGCCGCGCGCGCATTCGACACGGCGTCCGTCCACATTGGCCTCCGGCTCGGCGAAGTACATCCAGTCATGCAAGCGGTTCTGCAAAATCTTGCCCCAGCCCAGCGGAATTTTTATCCACGGGTCACGGTCCCAACCCCCGGCTTCGAGCAGCAGCACCTTGACGGTGGGGTCTTCGCTCAGGCGGTTGGCCAGTGTGCAACCGGCCGAACCGGCGCCCACGATCACGTAGTCATAGGTCTCCTGCATGGCCGGCCTTCAGTTCTTGCGCGCGACACGTCGCAAGCTGATGTGGATGTTCTTTTCAAGCGTGAAGGCCAGCAGCTCTGCCAGGCATTCCTCACGGCCTATGCCCGACTGCTTGACGCCGCCAAACGGCGCGCCCAGAAAATGCTTGCCGACCTCGTTGATCCAGACAAAACCCGCCTGCGTACGCTGTGCCGTGCGGTGTGCCTTTTCAAGATCATTGGTCCAGATGGCGCAGGTCAGGCCGTAGTCCACACCATTGACGTCTTCCATCATGGCCTCTTCGTCCGTCCACTTCAGGATGGACAGCACGGGCCCGAAGATCTCCTCCGAAGCGATACGCATGTTCTGTGTCACGTCGGCAAACACCGTGGGCTCTACATAAAAACCGCCAGCAAGTTCAGGCGCATCGGGCACCTTGCCGCCACACACCAGCGTCGCGCCTTCCGATGCGGCTGATGCAATAAAGCCCAGCACCTTCTCATGCTGCTCACGGCTGATGATGGCGCCCATGGAGGTCGCGTAGTCGGTCGGCAAACCCGGCACATACTGCGCGCATTGCAGCTTTACCGAAGCAATAACCTCATCGTAAATATCGGCATGCACAAAGGCCCGGCTGGTGGAGCCGCACGACTGGCCGCACCAGGTGAAGTTCATGCCCGCCACGATGCCTGCCGCAACTTCCGCAGGGTCGACATCGGGATACGCAATCAGCGCGTTCTTGCCACCGAGTTCCAGCAACACAGGCTTGAGCCGCTCGGCGGCCAGCTTCATCACCGCTCGCCCGGTCGGCACGCTGCCCACCAGACCGATCATGGCCACGTCCTTGTGGGCCACCAGCGCCATGCCGACATCGCGCCCACCCGGCAGGATGGAGAGCACACCCGGCGGCAGCATGTCACCCACGATTTCAGCCAGACGCAATGCCGAAAGCGGCGCCTGCTCAGGTGGCTTGATGATGATGGCATTGCCCGCAGCCAGCGGTGCCGCCATCTTGCCGGCGGCAAACATGAAGGGGTGGTTAAAAGCCACAATGCGCGCAACCACACCGAGTGGTTCACGCACGGAAAAATTGACGGCGTTCGGTCCCATCGGGATCGACGCGCCCTTGAGCTCAGTGACCAGCCCCGCGAAAAACTCGAACAGCGCGGCTGCGACCATCACGTCCGCCGCCATCTCCTTGACAGGGTTGCCGCAATCCGCCGCATCCAGCAACGCAAGTTCATCGGCATGCAGACGCAACTTCGCCGCAATGCTTTTTAAAACCCGCGCCCGCTCCAGCGGCGGCGTGTCACGCCAGACAGCAAAACCTTTTTTGGCGGCAGCCACCGCCAGCTCGGCATCAGCAGCCATGGCCACCGGCGCACGCCCCAGTTGCCGGCCGCTGCCGGGCTCGGTGATGTCGATGTACCCGCCGTCCACCGGGGGGTGCCAGCCACCCGCATAAAAAAGGCCGTTGTTGGCGGGTGCCTGGGCTGTCTGGGGTCCGGTGGCTTTGCTGGCTGGAGTCATGCGTCAGGTTCTGGGCAATGGTGGTTGATAAATCAGCGACGAACCGGTTTGGCAGCGGTCTGGAAACGCATGTCGTAGCCAGCAGTCAGGCTGGCTGTTTTTGGCAGAACTTCCTGGGCGATCAGCGTTTCTGCGGTTTCTTTCCATTGCTGCGCCGTGATCACACCAATGCCGTTGGCCTTGGTCGCATCGCTGAAAAAGCTGCGCGTCAGGTTGGTTTGCAGTTGCTTGCTCAGGATTTCAGCCTTGGCCGCGTATTCGGGATTGAGCTTGACCACAATGTCGACGGCTTCCTTGGGGTTCTCGGCCACGAACTGGAAGGCCTGCAGATAAGCCTTGGTAAAACGCGCCACAAGGTCAGGCTTTTCAGCAATCATCTTCTCGGAAGTGAACATGCCGGAGCCGTAGGCGTGATAGCCAAAATCCGCACCCTGGACAATGGACAGTGAACCGGGGCCACCGGTCTTTTCTTCCAGCTCCGGAACCTCTGCATTGATGTATCCGGGAACCGCGTCAACACGGCCCAGCACCAGGAAGCTCTCATACGGTGGCGCGACAGTGCTCTGCTTGATATCGGCCAGCGTCATGCCGTTGGCGGCAAGGAATGACTTGAGAAAAATATAGGTCGAGCCGGACGAGTGCACGCCCACATTCAGGCCCTTCAGGTCACTCGGCTTGGTGATCGGCTTGCGTGACTTGACCGAAATCATCGCCATCGGGCTCTTCTGGTTGACAGCCGCCAGCGCAACCACAGGCACGGATTGCACACGACCGACCATCAAGGTGGGAAGGTCGGCGAAACCAAACTCCGCGTTGCCGTTACCAACGAGGCGCAAGGCATCGGTCGATCCGGTGCCCTTGCGAACGGCGGTCAGGTTGATGCCGTTCTGTGCAAAGAAGCCTTTTTCCTTGGCCACAAAAAACATCGCGTGGTCGGAGCGCACCACCCAGTCAAGCTGGACGGACACATCGTCCATTTTGGCCGGGGCCTGGGCCAGCGCAGCAGAGGCCATCACAAATGCGGCACCCGCAATGGAGAGGCAGCGGACAAGTTTCGACAAGGTTTTCACGGCTTTCATCCTTTCAGGATTGATGGGGGAACATGGACAAACAATGGAGAAAAAGGCAAACAGGGGAAACAAAAAACAGGGGTCTAGAGCTTCGGCGCCCAGGAGATGTACTTCCACTCGATGAATTCAATGGCGTAATAAAAGAACATGCCGAGCAGCGATATTTCAATCAGCGCCGCGAACACCAGCGAGGTCTCCATCTGCGTCGACGCGAACTGGATCATGTAACCCAGCCCCGCCGAAGCGCCGGCAAACTCGCCGACGATGGCGCCGATCACGCTCAGCGTGATCGCGATCTTGATGCC
Source organism: Pseudomonadota bacterium (assembly GCA_040390295.1). GTDB lineage: Bacteria > Pseudomonadota > Gammaproteobacteria > Burkholderiales > Burkholderiaceae_C > Polaromonas. The sequence goes on along the minus strand of JAZJYR010000043.1, from coordinate 29,093 downwards.
CGACATCAGGTAAGGCAGCGAATTCGGAATCTGCACCCGCATGAGGATCTCGGTGCGCGACGCACCCACCGTGCGCATCAGCGTGACGAGGTTGGGGTCTGCCGATTGCAGGCCGACCAGCATGTTCAGCGCTACAGGGAAGAACGCCATCACCACGATCAGCAGGATCTTGGGTGCCAGGTCATAGCCGAACCAGAGAATGAACAGCGGCGCAAGCGCAATCTTCGGTACGTTCTGGAATAGCACCATCAACGGATAAACCGCACGACCCATGCGTTCAAAGCGTGCAATGGTGACGGCAATCAGCATGCCGACGATGGTGGAGAGCAAGAACCCATAGAGAATTTCTTCAGCCGTGACCCAGGCTGCCTGCGACAACGAAGCCTGGCGCGTGAGCAGCATCTGGCCTATGGATGAAGGTGCTGGCAATACAAATTGCGGCAGCTTGAAAATACGCGAGATGGCCTCCCAGATCACCAGGACGACGATGGACAGGATGATGGCCGGAAGAATGCTGTTGAACGCATGGCGGACGCGCCCTGCAGTCGTGGAGCTGGCGGCATTTCCGGGGTTTGCGGGATTGGCGATAGGGCTGCTCATGATGCTGCTTTCGATCCGTGGCCGTCTTTTAAAAGCCTGCGAAGGCGGCCTGAAGCCTGCGCAAAACCCGGCAATGAATAGGTCTCCTCAACCCGTGGATAGGGAAGGTCAATGGACATGGACTCGACGATACGTGCCGGACCTGTGCCCATGACATGCACTTCACGCGACAGGAACACCGCCTCATCAATCGAATGGGTGACAAACACAATGGTCTTGCCTGTGCGCTGCCAGATCTCCAGCAGGAACTCGCTCATCTCTTCGCGTGTGATCGCGTCGAGCGCACCGAAGGGCTCGTCCATCATCAGCACTTCAGGGTCCATGGCCAGCGCCCGCGCGATGGACACGCGCTGGCGCATGCCGCCCGAGAGTTGCGAGGGACGTTTTTCAGCCGCTTTTTCCAGCCCGACCATGCGCAGCATCTCGGTGGCGCGGTCGGTGATCTCGGCTTTGGACCTGTCCTTGTAGGCAACCTCCATCAACACCTTGACGTTGTCGAGCGCGTTCTTCCACGGCATCAGCGTGGCTTCCTGGAAGACGAGACCAATACGCCGCTGGCGTGCCGCCTCCGCTGGCGTGACACCCGCCACACGCACCTCGCCCTCTGCAGGTTGCAACAGACCGGCCAGCACCTTGAGCAGGGTGCTCTTGCCGCAACCTGAAGGCCCGATCAGCGAGACAAATCCGCCCTTGGGAATCGACATGTCGATGTTGTGCAGCACGCGGTTGGTTTGCCCCGCATGGCTGAAGTCAACCGACACGCCCTTCGCCAGGATGTGGGGCTGGTCGCCGGGTGTCGCAGTCGGGGAAGGATGGGGCATCGTGGTTTCTGGAAGCATGCGCATGATCTTGGTTGGAGGTCCTGTCTCTGCGTCAGGCTGCAGTGGCGGCTACAAACGCCGGGCGTTCGGCAAGTTTTGCCAGCCAGGCGCTGATGTTCGGCATGGCCGGCATGTCGAAAGGGAAAGCCACACAGCGCTTGACGATGGGGCCCAGCGCAATGTCGGCCAGACTGAACTCGGCGCCGGCTACCCACGGTGTTTTAGCAAGCTGTTTTTCAAGAATCGCAAGTTCGGTGACCAGGTTTTTCACCGTGTCGGGTGCACGTTCTGCTTCCGGTTTTTTGGCATCACGAAACCCCCCCAGGTAGGCAGAATTCAGGGCCGCCAGCAGCCAGTCCATCCAGCGCTCGACCTGGGTACGTGCACCAATCTCGGTCGGAATCAATGTCGATTTTTCTTTTGCTGCAACGTAACGCAGGATGGTGTGCGACTCCCAGATCGTCAGGTCACCGTCAACCAGTGTTGGCACTTTCTGTGTCGGGTTGATGGCCAGGTATTCCGGCGTGGTGGTGTTTTCAAACTGGCGGCCGTAGTCCACGCGCTCGTAGGCAGCATTGATTTCCTTGAGCAGGAAGATGACTTTCTGAACATTGCCGGAGGTGGCGCGGCCGAGTAATTTGTACATGAAGTGTCCTTTGATGTGGTGAGGGATGTCTGTAGTGCTTGTCCGGGCTTATTTCGCCAGCGGCTTGTAGGCGGTCATTTCGATCTCGATGCGTGTCGTGATCGCGGCGCGCGCCTCCACCGTGGTACGTGCCAGGCGTCCCTCGGGGAAGTACTCCTTGAAGACGCCGTTGTAGCGTCCGAAATCACGCGCATCTTCAAGAAAGATGGTCGCCTTGACGACGTCATCCAGCGTGCAGCCAGCGCTTTCGAGAATGCGCTGGCAGGCCTTGATGGTGGCGTGCGTCTCCAGCTCTATCGTGCCGCTGACCATGTTGCCGTCTTCATCCTTGGCGACCTGGCCAGAGAGGAATACAAAGTCGCCGGCGCGAACGGCCGGGTGAAAGGGAAGGTTGGGGTTTTTCTTTCCGTAAACCTGTACCAGTGGGTTGCTCATGTGAGTCCTTTTCTTCTCTTGTTTCTTGTGTTGAAGGTTCAGTGCGGGAAACACTCGATGATGTCCAGGCCCTGCTGGCGATCCAGCAGGTAGACAATGCCGCGTTCGTCCATCGTCACGTCGTTGGACGACACGCGCTGGTAACCGGCGGGCACATCCGGCTCGTAAAAACCAACCTCTTTCGGCTTGAACGGGTCAGAGATGTCCAGCAGCCGCAAGCCCTGCGCAAACCAGGCAAAAGGAATGATGTTGTTGAAGAACTTCTCCGATGGCTGGTGGCAGCCCATCATGGCCTCCTGCGGCCGGCCATCGATGTCCACACCTTCCACCTGGAAGGTTGAAATCGGCATGGGCTGCTGCTCATGCGTGATGTCGTAAATCCAGGTAAAGGCCGGTGCACTGGGCCGCAACTTGGCCACGTCTTCATCAGCCACCAGCAGGATGTTGCGCTCCTTGAGCAGCCAGGGAATCGGCAACGCCGTGTGGGTGGGGTGCGGATGCGCCGGGCTGCTGTTCACGCTGGACACCAGCTTTGGCCGCGACATGTCCGAGATGTCCAGGATAAAAAACCCGTGATGCCAGTACGATACATACAGACGGTCGCCGAGGCGCAGCGGATGATGGCAGCGCGGCGTCACGAAGTTGTCCCACGGGTATTCCTCACCGCCGGCAATGTGCTGGCCGGGAATCCACCAGCTGGAGACCTCCTCGGGTTTGGCCGGGTCGGCCAGGTCGAGGATCTTCATGATGTTGCCGACATAACCATCTGCCGTCGGCGAGATGTAGGCATGGCGGCCATCAAAGCTGAAACGGTGAACGCCGCCCCCGCCTTTGGTGCTGACCTGCCACTTGTTGATCAGCTTTGGCGTGCCGGGTTTCGACACATCAAAAATGCCAAGACCTCCGCCAAAATCGGGCGCGCCCTCCCGAAATTTCTCGTAATTGACGATCATGATGCCGTCCTGGGCCCGCACCTTGTGCGAGTGCCAGCCCATGGGCACATTCATCGTGAACAGGAACTTCGGGTGCAGCGGGTCCGAGACGTCGTAGATGGACGTGCCGTCAGGCGGTCGCATGTGCGAGACGTACATGATGTTCTTGTCCACCCAGACCTGACCGCCACCGGGGCAGTCCACATGGCTGAGCAGGCGTGTATTGAGGGAGCGGGCCAAAAGAGCTCCTCAGACCAGGCGAACGACTTCGCCGCTCGCCGTACGACCAAAACGCTGTAGCAGACCGAACGCATCAAGCGCGTTTTCGTCGCTGGCAATAAACAGGATCACCGGCTCGGTGGCGCTGGTGTTGTGCAGCTCCATCCAGCCGTTGCCGGGCACGGCCATGGTGTCGAACTTGTCGACCGCAAACGATTCCCCATCGACGATGCACTTGCATGAACCCTCGAGCGGGGAAATCAGCAGGCTGGCCGTCTGCTTGAGCGCAAGGGTCTTCTCACCGGGACGCAGCATCTGCATGAAGAAAGTCATGGTCTTGTAGACCGGACCGCCGCGAATCGGGTTGGTGTATTCAACCAGCAGGCCTTCGTAGGGGTTGCCGTCCCATTCGCGGTTGCGCTCCAGGTACTCGCGCATTGCCTCGTAGCGGTAGACATACATGGGCGATGAGTCGCCACCACCGCGGCGGTGGTCTACAAACCGTGGCGTCATGCCGCCGGTGCCGTACATGCGGGCCGAGTAATCGGGCGTGAAACGCGCTGTCTGCTTTTTCTTGAGCTTGCCGTCTTCCTTGTAGTCATGTTCGAACTGCAGGGCATTGAGCGTCTCGACCAGCGGGTAGTCGAGCACCGACAGGTTGATGGCCGGCTCTGAACCGACGTTGCCATGGTTGTGCCAGGTGTCGCGCGGCGTGAGCACCATGTCGCCGTGGCCGAACACGATGTCTTCGCCTTCGACGCCCGTGAAGTTCTGCTGGCCGGTCAGGCCCAGGCGAATGGCGCTGGCGGTATGGCGGTGCGGCGGCATCACCTCGTTCGCGTCATTCAGGCGATAGGCGGTGTAAAGCGTGGTGACGGTCGCACGTTTGGGCTTGAGGCCCGGGTTGACCAGCACCAGCGAGCGCCGGTCAGAGTCTGCATGGTTGATCAGGCGCGCCGACTGGTGAATCAGCGGCTCCAGGTCACGCTTGTAACTCCAGTGGAAAGGGACGGCCTTGACGCCCTCCATGAGCTGCTTGATCTCGTCGTGCTCAACATCCGAGCGTTTGGCCCAGAAAGGAAACATGTTTTTGGCATTGATCTGCGCATACATGGCCTTGAGCTCTTCATCCCGGTCAATCCGGGCTTGGGGTTCGGCAACTGTGCTGGTCATTTCTATATTCCTTGAAGTCAAAAAACAAAAGCTGATTAATTCGACCACCATCAACCAATATTGTCAACCGGGTAAATTTGGTTGTACTTGGTTGTTATTTCCTTCACGCATAAACCACGCCAACTTTTAAAATTCCCGACTATTCAAAGAGGTTTTTGGCATCAATCGCCCTGAAAGTCACGCTAAAGATGAATGCCGGTTTTTCTAATATCACCGAAATGTCCTTGATTTATATGAATTTATTGGAAAAATTTCATGACAAACAGACAACCAACCCGTTTACTCTATGAAACGAGGTGACCGTCTCAATCAAGCCGACCAGACGGCGACAACCAAAATAAATTTGGTTGAAAATTTGTGTTGAAAGTGTTGGTGCGCCTCATGCGCCATGCTGGTGCGGACAAACGGATTGGCAGCTTGTTAAGCTTGCCGTTTCCGCCTTGCTTCAGCTGATCAGCAGCAGGCGCGGCACAAATCACAAAAGCCCCAAACAACGCCCTTCCAATGACCAACAACACCGTTCCGGTTCCCGGCGCGAACCCGCCCAGTCCCGACCACGCAAGCCGCCACCTGTGGGTCATGCTGTTCGCCCTCACTGCAGCGTTCACGCTCAGTCAGGCCTACCGTACCGTCGGCGCCATCATGGCGGCGCCGCTGCAGAACGACTTTCATTTAAGTGCGCAAGCGCTCGGCACATTCGCCGGCTCATTTCATTTCGCCTTCGGCGCAATGCAACTCTTCATGGGCATTGGCATTGACCTGCATGGCGTGCGGCGCACTGTGCTCACGGCCTTCCCGATTGCGATTGCCGGTTCCTTTATCTCGGCAATGGCCGGCAGCTACGGCATGCTGGTGACAGGCCAGGTGCTGATTGGCATCGGCTGTGCGCCGGCTTTTCTGGTCTGCACCGTGTTTATCGCGCGCCACTTTCCACCGGGGCGTTTCGCGGCGGTGGCCGGCATCACACTGGGCTTGAGCGGGGTGGGCATGCTGCTGACAGGTACGCCTCTGGCATGGTTGATCGAGGCCACATCGTGGCGCATGGGCTTTGCCGCTTTGGGCTGCATGGGCGCACTGGCCTGGTTGCTGATCTGGGCACTGGTGCACGAACCCGCATCGCCCGGCAGTGCCACGCAGCCGCCCAAAGAGTCGATAGGCGAAGCTGTCCGTAAATTCGGTGCCCTGTTTTTGCTGCCTCACACTGCGGGCATTGTGCTGCTCGGTTGCGTAGGCTACGCCTCCTTCATCTCGCTGCGTGGACTCTGGCTCGGGCCGCTGCTGATCCACCGGCATGATTTCTCGCTGGTGCAAAGCGGCAATGTGGCCATCATCATGTCGATTGCGTCGCAGATCAGCGCACCCCTTTTTGGCCGGCTGGACCCGGGCCCGGCAAGCAGGCGCAAGTGGCTGGTGGGATTCACCCTCCTGATGGCCGCACTGTTCACGGTGTTTGCGTTCACGCAAAGCACCTGGATCGACGTGATCGGCCCTGTATTGATCGGGTTGCTCTCGGGCTACCTCGTGCTCCAGTACGCCGATGTGCGAAACGCCTACTCGCCCGCCATCACCGGACGCGCCATGGCGCTCTTCACGATGTCAATGTTCATGGGCGTCGCCGTCATGCAGTGGTTCACCGGCACTGTTGCGACCTGGGCCGCCGCGCGCGGCGCGGAGCCGTACACCGCCGTACTCGCCAGCATTGCGGCGCTGCTCGCCGCCGGTGCGCTGGCCTTTGCCTTCCTGCCGGGACCGCCTAAGCCGCTGCCAGCAGCGAGTGAATGACGCCGCGCAGCCAGATGTTGGCCGGGTCTTTGTGAAAACGCCTGTGCCAGAACTGGTGCACTGCAATCAGCGGTGACTTGATGGGCGCATCGAGTATGCGGATATTGGTGTAACGGTGACACACGTCGGCCAGGTCCGACGGCACGGTGGCAATCAGGTCCGAGCTTTCAATCACCGGCAGCAGGCTCATGAAGTGCGACAACTCCAGCAACACACGGCGCTTGAGGCCCTGCGCACCAAGAAAAAGCTCAAACACATGCTCGCGCCCCTCGGGGTGCACCACCACGTGCGACAGCGCCAGGTACTGCTTCATGGTCAGTTTGTCACCGACAGTCGGATGGTCAGCGCGGACTATGCAGACGTGCGGACTGTCAAAAAGCTTCTGCCTGAAAAAACCGGCCCTGTGCAGGTCGGGAAAGTAACCCACGGCCAGTTCGGCCTCGCCCGACTCGAGCGCTTCGGCCGCGGCAGGCCGTGAGCGCGACACAGTGCGAATCCTGGCGCCCGGTGCGTTTCTTGAGATCTCGGCCAGCAGCTTGGGCAAAAAATTAACCTCGGCAATGTCGGGCATCAGTATGGTGAAGATGCGGTCCGTGGTTTGCGGATCAAACCCCGAGCGCTGCAGGATTTCACCCTTGACCGTGTCAATCACGCGGCGCACCGGTTTGGCCAGGGCCAGCGCACGCGGCGTGGCCTTCATCTCGGCGCCGGTCTTCACAAAGAGCGGGTCGTCAAACCAGCTGCGCAGGCGTGCCACCGCCGCGCTCATCGCCGGCTGGCTCAGGCCTATGGCTTCTGCGGCGCGGGTCACGCTGCGGTGCTCGATCATGGCGTCGAACACCACCAACAGGTTCATGTCAATGGAACGTATATCCATGCCATGGATTGTATATATCCAGAATATTGGCTTGATGGATGCATTCGCACTGCCTAAACTGCGCCATCCGACAGGCCTCGATGCACGTCGACGCACTCACCCGAAGCTGCGATTAACGGAGACAAAACCCATGACGACCCTCACACTGGCGCAGGCCAATACCATCATCACGACGGCCCTGGCAGAAGCGCGCAAGGCCAACTACAAGGCGATGGCCGTGGTGGTGCTCGATGCCGCCGGCCACATCAAGGCCGCGCAGCGCGAAGACGGTGCCAGCATGTTCCGCATCGACGTGGCCACCGGCAAGGCCTGGGCCTCCGTGGGTTTTGGCGCTTCCAGCCGCACTCTCATGGAACGCGCCAGGGACAACCCCAACTTCTACGCATCGCTGTCCGCCACATCCCAGGGCAAATTCATTCCGCAGACCGGGTCCGTCGTCATCAAGGACGCCGACGGCAATGTGATTGGTGCAGCAGGCGCGTCCGGCGGCACCGGTGACGAAGATGAAGCCATCTGCATTGCCGGCATCGCGGCAGCAGGCCTCAAGCACGCCTGAGTTAAGGCCTGTTCACCCTATTTTCAGGAGATGCGTTGTGAGTCAAAAAGGCTGTGAGCAAGGCGCAAAACGCAGATGGGGCAGACCCCATCAAGGCTTTGCAACGCCGCATACGGCCTTTTTGATCACAACCCACAGGGAGCGGGATGAAAACGGCGCCATTCCGCGTTGCGCTCCCAGGCAAGGCAGGAGCCTTGCCATCGTCGCGCGCCTTGATTGGCACTGTTTTCACCGCACCCGCACTCCTGAAAATAGGGTGAACAGGCCTTATCCATGACTGCTGCGCCCTGTGCCTGCGGCATCGACGTGCATGCGCACGTGGTGCCCGAGAAATTTCCGTCCTATTTCGGCGGCCCCATGCCGAAGTTGTGGCCTTCGACTGCAGGTGCGCCGGACGCGGGCGGCCTGTGCCATCGCCACATCATGATTGCCGGCAAGAATTACCGCACGGTGTCCGAAAAATGCTGGAGCACCACCCGCCGCCTCGCCGACCTGCCGGGCATGGGCCTGGCAAAGCAGGTCATTTCACCCATGCCGGAGTTGTTCTCCTACTGGTTCGAGCCGCAGGAGGCACAGCAACTGCTGCGCTTCCTCAACGAGCAAATTGCCGCCATGGCCGCCGAATCGAATGGCGCACTGATAGGCATGGGTGCGGTGCCGCTGCAGGATATCGACCTCGCCATCACCGAACTGCGGTACGCCGTTGAGGTGCTGGGTATGGTCGGCGTCGAGATCGGCAGCAACGTCAATGGCAAGGTGATGGGCGACCCCCACTTTGACCCCTTCTTCGCGGCATGCGAAGCGTTGGGTGCCTCGGTCTTTGTGCACGCTGTGAAGCCTGCAGGCATGGATCGCCTGGTCGGCCCACCGCCCCTGCAACAGGTGCTCGCCTACCCGACCGACGTGGGCCTGGCGGCTGCATCCGTCATCACCAGCAACCTGATGCTGCGCCACCCAAAACTGCGCATTGCGTTCAGCCACGGCGGCGGAACACTTGCCAGCTTGCTGCCTCGCCTGCAGCAGGGCTGGTCTGTCTTCCCGGCACTGAAGGAACAGGTACAAACATCGCCAACGGAACAGGCGCGCAAGCTGTATTTCGACACGCTGGTGTTTGACACGCCCACGCTACGGCACCTCACCCACATGTTCGGCAGCACGCAGCTCATGCTGGGCACCGACTACCCCTTCAACTTTCATGACCGTACGCCAGTGGACCGGGTCAACGCGACTGGTTTTGACGCCGCCACGCTGGAACAACTCACATTCAAAAATGCCGGACGCTTTCTCGGCATGAACCTCCACACAGAAGCCCCCACAAGGACAACCCCATGACCTCTCCCACGATCGCCGCGCTGCGCAGCGTCTCCCTCAACATGCCGGATCTGGCCAAAGCTGAAACCTTCTATACCGAGGTTTGGAATTTGAAGGTCATTGGCCGCGAAGACGGCGCCATCTACCTGCGCGGCACGGGCGCAGACCATCACCTGTTCTCGCTTCACCAGGGCGGCGACAAGGCCCAGATTCGTCACGTCACTTTTCGCGCCCACTCGGAAGCGGCGCTTGGCGAGATCGCCAAAACCGCCGTGGCCGCTGGTGGCAGCATTGCCCAGCCGTTGGGCCCGTTGACAGACCCCGCAGGCGGGCAAGGCCTGACCGTGCGCGACCAGGACGGTCGCCTTATCCAGGTGGTGTATGGCGACAAACGCCACAGCGATGCAGGCGAGAAAAAAGACCACCCGATGCGGCTGGCGCACGTGGTTCTCAACGCGCACGACATTCCCGGATCACAAAAGTTTTTTGAAGATGCGCTGGGCTTTCGCCTGATAGATCGCACCAGAATCATGGCCTTCATGAATTGCAATGCCGACCACCACAGCCTGGCGCTGGGCGATGCCGACAACGACGCGCTCAACCACATCGCGTTTGTAATGCCGGAGCTCGAGTCGGTGATGCGCGGCGGCGGTCGCATGAAAGATGCGGGCCACTCCATTGAGTGGGGCCCAGGCCGCCACGGCCCCGGCAACAACGCCTTCAACTACTTCATCGACCCGTTTGGCGTGGTCATTGAATACACCGCCGACGTGCAGCAAGTGGACGACAGCTACAAGGTCGGCATGCCAGATGACTGGAAGTGGCCGGCTGGACGCGTCGATCACTGGGGTATTTCGGCACCCCCCAGCGCCAGGCTGAAAGAGGCCCAGCGCGCTGTCTTTTTTGTGCCTTCACAGGCCTGATTTTTCCCCTCTCCTTTCCAAAAAATGAAATTCACGACTTTTCTGAAAGATGGCCAGGCGCGTCTTGGCGCGGTTGACGGCAACGACGTCATTGATCTCAACGCGGTACAGCCACAAGTGCCTGCGGATATGCGTGCGGCGCTGGCCGCCGGTGTTGACCTCGCAGCTGCGGGCAAGGCCGCTTTTGCGTCAGGTGCCCCACGCTTGAAATTTGACAGCCTGACGCTGGCACCGCTGGTGCCCGAGCCCGGCAAGATCATCTGCCTGGGCCTCAACTACTTTGACCACGCAAAAGAGGGCGGCCGCGACAAGCCCGACTACCCGTGGTTCTTCTTCCGCGGCGCGAGCTCATTGATTGCGCACAAGGCCGTTGGCCGCGTGCCGTCCGTCTCGACAAGGTTTGACTACGAAGCCGAGCTGGCCGTCGTCATTGGCTCGCGCGTGCCTCGCCATACAAAACAGGCGACTGCGCTGAGCCACGTCTTCGGCTATGCCTGCTTCAACGACATGTCGGTGCGCGACTACCAAAAGAAGACGCCGCAGTGGACCATCGGCAAGAACTTCGACGACACCGGTGCTTTCGGCCCGCTGCTGGTCACGGCCGACGAGCTGGCACCCGGCGCTACCGGCCTGAAGATCCAGGGGCGCCTCAACGGTCAGGTCATGCAGGACGCCAACACCAGCGACATGATTTTCAGCGTCGCCGAAACGATTGAACTGCTGGCCGATGTGCTGACGCTGGAGCCCGGCGACGTCATCGTCATGGGCACACCGGCTGGCGTGGGCCAAGCACGCACACCGCCAGTCTGGATGAAAGCCGGCGATGTCTATGAAGTCGAGATTGAAAAGATCGGATTGCTTTCCAACCCCATAGGCGACGAGGTCCTTTGATGAGCCCCGTGTATGACGTCGCCATCGTCGGCTTTGGCCCTTCGGGCGCCGTGGCCGCCAGCCTGCTCGGCCAGGCCGGGCTGAAAACTTATGTCTGCGACAAAACCAGCACGGTGTATGAGAAGCCGCGCGCGATTGCGCTTGACCACGAGATCATGCGCGTCTTTCAGCAGATTGGCGTGGCCGAAGACGTGTTGCCGCACATGGAGCCCTTCACCCCGTCTGAATATTTTGGGGTGGACGGCCAGTTGATACGCCGCATGACCATGGTTGCGCCGCCATTTCCGCTGGGCTACACACCGTCGAATGTATTCACGCAACCGCCCGTCGAACGCATCCTGCGCGCCAACGCCAAGGCCTTGCCATCTGTCACCATTGAGCTGGGGACCGAGCTGCTTTCCCTGAGCCAGGACGACGAACTTGCAACACTCAAGCTGCGTGACCGTGAAGGCAAAGCGCAAACGATTCATGCACGCTATGTCATCGGTTGCGACGGCGCCACCAGCACGGTGCGCGCGCAGGCTGGCATTGAACTCGACGACCTCGACTTTGACGAACCCTGGCTGGTGGTGGACGTACTGGTCAATGAAGAAGGCCTTAAAAAACTGCCACTCACCAGCGTGCAGTACTGCGAGCCGGAGCGCCCTTGCACCATGGTGATCGGGCCGCGCAACCACAGGCGCTGGGAGATTTCACTGAAAGACGGCGAAGACCCGATTGAAGCTGCAAAACCTGAAAACACCTGGAAACTGCTGTCGCGCTGGCTCACACCGCAGGACGGTGAACTCTGGCGTCAGGCCAGCTACCGCTTTCACGCACTGGTTGCACACGATTGGCGCAAGGGTCGCATTTTTGTAGCCGGCGACGCCGCCCACCAGCAGCCGCCCTTCATGGGCCAGGGCATGTGCCAGGGCATTCGTGATGTGGCCAACCTGGCGTGGAAGTTAAGCGCTGTGCTCAAGCGCGAAGTCAAAGGCGAGGCAGCCGAATCACTGCTGGACAGCTATGGCGAAGAACGCAAACGCCATGTGCGCGAGCTGACCAACCGCATCAAGGGTGCAGGTGCAGTGATCTGCGAGCGCGATCCCGACAAGGCCCGTGCACGCGATAAACGCATGCTGGACGAATGCGGCGGCACGGTGAAAAACACACCGCGCCAGGATGTGATCCCCCGGCTCGAAACCGGCCTGCTGTCGTCCGCAATGACGACTGGGCGCGGCACGCTGTTTCCGCAGCCGCGAATCACGGAGAAAGCCGGTGGCGATGCAGTCCTGATGGACAAGCGTTTCGGCCACGGCTGGCGGCTCGTCATGGACGGCACGCTGGCATCACCGTATACCCCGATGACGCATGTCGTGCTTGGCAAAACCCTGACAGAGGCCGATGGGGTGACCGCGCTGTGGATGCAAAAGCACCACTGCCACGCCGCCATCGTGCGCCCCGACCACTACACCTTTGGCACTGCGTCCACCCAGGCAGAGCTCGATCAGCTTCTGGCCGACTGGCATAAAGCCTGGCCTTCTTCAGCACACCAGAACGACGCTGAACCCGCCATCTCAAACTGAAGCCTTTCAACGATTCAAGAAAACCCAAGGAGACAACACCATGAACCGCAGACTGCTCACCCTTTCATTTGCCGCTTTTTCTTTTGCCGCCCTGCTGCCCGCCAGCCACGCGCAAACCGCTGCCTGGCCCGACAAGCCCGTCAAGCTGGTGCTGTCGCAGCCTGCGGGCTCGGGCCCTGACAACGTGGCTCGCCTCGTGTCCGAACGCCTGGCCAGAACCTGGAGCCAGCCCGTCATCATCGACAACAAGCCGGGCGGCCAGAACACGATTGGCGCGCAGTTTGCCGCACGCTCGCCGGCGGACGGCACCACTTTTTACTTCGCAACGACGGCGGCGCTGATCACCAACCCGCTGCTGTTCAAGACCCTGCCTTACGACGCACAAAAAGATTTTGTGCCCGTCGCGTTTGTGGCGCGCAGCCCCTTTGCCATCCTGGTCGATGCAGCATCGCCCATCAAGTCGATTGAGGACCTGGTGGCACGCGCCAGGGCCGAGCCCGGCAAGTTGACGCTGGGCAACGAAGGCCCGCGCACTTTCAGCGGCATGATTGCCCGCCTCTTCAATGCGCGCACCGCCGCACAGGCCAACCTCGTGTCGTACTCGTCGGTCGGTGTCGGTGTGCAGGACCTGATGGGCAAACACATTGATGCCATGGTGGCCGACCTCGCATCAACCGCAGCACTCGCCAAGCAGGGCCGCATGCGCGTGCTGGCCACCACCTCGGCCAAACGCGTGGCCGGCTGGGAGCAGGTGCCCTCGCTGTCGGAGACGATGCCAGGCTTTGATATGGTCGGCTGGTTCGCTGTGGTTGCCCCCGCAGGCACGCCGGCGGTCGCCATCAACCGCTTCAACCGCGACCTCGGCGCATTGCTGGCCGACAAGGAAGTGGCAGACCGCATCGCCACGATGGGCCCGATTGCCGAGCCGAATGTCTCGGTGGAACAGACCGGGGCGATTTTGAAAAACGAGATGGTGAAGTGGACGGCGATCACGAAAGAAATAGGAGTTTTGCCTGAGTAAGTTGCACGCCCCTGTTGCGGACTCGCTTCGCATAGCCGCCTCTCCCCTTGCAGGGGACGCCATCTGCGGCCCGGCGAAGCCGGTTTCGCGCTGGCACTTGCGAAGATCTAGAACAACGAACGGAGACAAGATGACACACAAGCAGATCACGCGCCGTCAAAGCCTGGCGACCATCGCAGTTGCTACTGCAGCGTTTTCGGGATTTCCTGCCTTTGCACAGGACTTCCCCGCCAAGCCCTTGCGCATCATCGTGGGCCAGGCTGCGGGCGGTGGCATGGACACGCTGGCGCGGCTGATTGGTACGCGGCTGGCAGATTCGCTGAAGCAGCCTGTGGTGGTGGAGAACAAGGTCGGTGCGGGCGGCATCATCGGTACGGACTTTGTGGCCAAGTCGCCTGCCGATGGCTACACGCTGCTGATGGGGCCGATTGGCAACATGGTGTTCACGCCCATCCTCACGCCCAGGCTTCGCTATGACGCGCAGAAAGATTTCGTGCCCGTGGCGCTGGTCGCGACCTTTCCGCTGGTGCTGCTGGTCAACGCCAAACTGCCCATCCGGACGGTGCCCGAGCTGGTGGCCTATGTGAAGGCGAACCCAGGCAAAGCCAACTATGGCGGGTCAGGCCCGGCTTTCCAGTTTGCGGCCGAGCAGTTCAAGATCAAGACACAGACGACTGGCGAATTCATCCAGTACAAGAGCATGAGCGAAACCATCACCGCGATGATCAGCGGCGACCTGCTCACCGCTTTTGTCGACCCAGGCCCCGCGGCGCTTGGCCTGGCCGATGGCCGCTTGCGCGCGTTGGCCGTCACATCACCCACACCGTTTGCCGAATTGCCCGGCGTGCCGACCATGAACAGCGTGGGCCTGCCCGAGTTGCAGATGCAGTTCTGGGCCGGGCTGTTTGCGCCTGCGGGCACACCGCCGGCTGTGGTGAAAAAGCTTGAGGCCGAGATCAACCGCATCACTTCGCAGCCCGACATGGCACAGCGCATGACCAGCATTCATGTGCAGCCTGCATCCGGCAATTCGCAGGAGCTGACCAGACTGCTGAACGACGACCTCGGCAAATGGCGCCAGGTGGCACGCATCGCGAACATCAAACCCAATGAATAAAGATCTGGTTATCGACTTTCACGTCCACATGCTGGAGCGCAGCGTGTTCGAGGCATCGACCAACAAGACGGTGTTCACCGGCTTTGGTGCGACACCTTCCAAAACACCAAGACCCGGCACGCAAAACGCGATGGAGCGCATGTACGAACCGCTGGCCATCATTGAAGACCTCGACGCACGCGGCATCGACATCGGCGTGCTCACCGTCAGCACCGTGTTGCAGGGCACCAGCTGGGCCGATGTGCAGACTGACCTCGAACTCTGCCGCCGCTGCAATGATCAGGCGGCGCACTGGCAGGCCGACCACCCCACACGTTTTGTCGGCAGCTTCGTGCTGCCGTTGCAGGACCCGGCAGTGGCCATGCAGGAGTTTGAACGCTGCATGGCCATGGGCCTGCGCGTGGCCAATGTCGCATCGAGCTACAACGGTGTGTATGTTGGCGCGCCGCCGTATCACGCATTCTGGGAAGCGGTTGAAAAGCACAACATCACGGCATGGATTCACCCCGAAGGCGCGCGCGACCCGTGGTTCCAGCAATACGCGCTGTGGAACTCGCTGGGCCAGTCGATCGAGGAAACCAAATGCATGGCCTCGATGATTTACGAAGGGGTGATGACGAAGTTCCCGATGCTCAAAGTGGTAATGGCGCATGGCGGCGGTTACTTTCCGCACTACCTGGGCCGCGTTGACCGCAACACACTGAACCGGCCCGACACGGTGCGCAACACGGGCGGCATCAAGCCCGGTGATTTTTTGCGCTCGTTCTATTACGAGACCACGGTGTACGACCCGCAAGTGCTGCAGGTGCTGAAGGACCGCATCGGCGTTGACAGGCTGGTGATGGGCAGCGACTATCCAGTGGGCGAGGCTGACCCGGTCGGCTGGCTCAAGAGCTGCGGGCTGGCGGGCGACGAATTAAAAGCTGTCACGGGCGGCAACGCAGCAAGGCTGTTAGGCCTCAGCTGAAGACGACAACAACCCACAACAAGGCGAGACAAGCATGACCCGTGATACATCCACAATTTCCCGCCGTGAGTTCACTGCGTTGCTTGCTGCCATGGCCGCAGCCTCGCCCTCCTTCGCGCAGGGCACCTGGCCGCAACGCCCCGTCAAGTTCATCGTGCCGAACGCAGCGGGCAGCAGCGTCGACACGATTGGCCGCATCGTCGCCAACCAGATGGCGCAGCCGCTGGGCCAGGCCATCGTGGTCGACAACAAGGCTGGTGCAGCGGGTGCGATTGGTATCGAGACAGGCAAGACCTCTGCGCCCGATGGCTACTCGCTCATCGTGGCATCGAGCAGCTCCATCACCGTTGCACCACTGCTGCAGAAAGCCGTGACCTACAAGCCTTTGAGCGACTTTGACTTTGTCTCGCTTATCGCGCTGCTGCCCAATGTGCTGGTCTGCACACCCGGCCTGCCGGTGAAAAACACGGCAGACCTGATTGCGTATGCCAAATCAAAGAATGGCAAAACCAATATGGCGTCTGCCGGCATTGGTTCGGCCAGCCACCTGGCAGGCCTGGCCTTCCAGAACGCGGCGGGGTTTGAGTCGCTGCATGTGCCCTACAAAAGCGGCAGCGCCGGCGTGGCGTCTGTCGTGTCCGGCGAGACCGACTGGGTGCTGACACCCGCGCCTGCTGCGCTCGGCCTGGTGTCGTCGGGACGGCTGCGCCTGCTGGGCCACAGCATGGCGCAGGACGCGCACCCGATTCCCAACGCACCGTCGATTGCCGACACCGTGCCGGGCTTTGAGTTTTCAGGCTGGATTGGCCTGATGGCGCCCAAAGGCCTGCCGTCGCAGGTTGCCGACACCCTGCGCAAGGCGCTGGTTGTTGCGCTTCAGCAGAAGGCACTGCGGGAGTCGTTTGAGTCCAACGGCGCCGTGCCAGCCGCCGGCAGCGCTCAGGATTTCCGCAACTACCTCACCAAGGACATCGAGCGTACGCGCAAGGCGATTCAGGCGGGCGGCATACAGCCGGAGTGATGGCGGCGACTGCATCGCCCAGATGTAAAGTCAACTTGTCATTTTGGCCTTTTGGCCTATCAAGGCAGTGTCCAGGGTCGGAAAAGTGCCAAAAACTGGCTTTTTTCACCCAAAAAACGGCTGTAAACCAATAGAAATGGGCGTGAGCTGCTACTAATAAAATAGCAAATTCACCGCCTGCCTGTCTGAAAGCGCCGGCTCAGAAAACGTGAGCCCTCCAGCCCGAAGCGCCAGGGCACCTCCGCCGCCTTGGTAATGCCGATGCGCGGCCCGTTCAACACACGCACCGGCGCAGCATCCGGCTGGCCCAGCAGTTTGAAAGGCCGCCTGTCGAGGCGCATGTGGTTGAAACTGCCGTCGATCGCCAGCGCCTGCCCCACCCGCCCCGGGGCCGGCGCACAGCAGGCGGACATCCTCCAGCCCGCGCCGTTCGCGCATGCGCGCCAGCCCGTGCGTGGGCTCCATCGCCCGTATCAGCACCCCGGCGCCGTGCCCGGGCTCGCGGCAGACCAGGTTCAGGCACCAGTGAATGCCGTAGGACCGGTAGGCATACACCCGCCCCGGCGGCCCGAACATCGCGGCGTTACGTGGCGTCTGCCCTCCAAAGGTGTGTGAGGCCGGGTCGGTCTGATCGTAGGCCTCGGTCTCGACGATGACGCCGCCCACGCCGTCGATCAGCAGGGTCATGCCTATGAGCTGATGGGCTACGAGCTCTGGGTTGGCGCGGAAATCGATCAGCAATGCGGGCATTTGCGCAGGGTAGCTGATCACAGGGTCGCTGCGGGCCCGCGCGTTGCCGCCGTCAAGAGGGCGGCGCTGACACCGCCCTGCGCCTGCCCCTATGCAACCTGGATTTCTATACGTCGCGGCTGGGCATGTGCCGCCTTGGGAATCCTCAACTTCAGCACTCCGAGATTGAGTTCCGCCGACACTTTTTCGGTGTCGAGTTCCTTGCTCAGCGTGAACACCCTCCGGAACCGGGCCAGCCCGATTTCGTTATGCGTGGCCGTGAGGCCTTCAGGCAAGGGCAATTCGGCCTCGGCATTGATCGTAAGGGTGTCCAGTTCCACCTGCAGGTCCAGCTTCTCCCGCGTGACCCCGGGGAGATCCGCATAGAGGGTAATGCCTGCGGAGTCTTCGACCACATCAACAGGCGGGATGAGGGCCTCATCTGAATAAGTTGAGGCATTCGCCTGGACGTCTGTATTGCTACCGGTAGTTTGAAGATTTGAATTCATGTTTGCTCCTTCTTCAGCCATGTTTATGCAATTTCGATTCGGCGAGGCTTCGCAGATGTGCGGCGTTTGATGGTGACGTGCAAGACACCATTGGTAAGCTTCGCATGGACGGCTTCAGGGTCTGCATCCTCGGGAAGACTCAACACCCGCCGGAACTTGCCATCAAACCGTTCATTGATATGAATGGCCCCATCGTTCTTCGACAACGGGCTGACCCGCTCACCGTCAATGGTGAGCACACCACGCTCCAGGTTGATCTGGAGCGATGAAGGTTCAACGCCAGGCGCGAAGGCGTAGATTTCTATGGTCTCGGGGGTGCCGCCGACGTTCAGCGCCGGAAAACTTCTCCGGGTGAGACCCCGGATGGATGGGGACAGATCGAACGCCTGTTGCATGTCGCGCTGAAGGCGATCGACCTCCGCGAAAATATCTCGCGCAAAGGGGGATCGGTACATAGCGAATTCTCCATTCAAAGTTGAGCAATGCGCCGGGCAACACTCCGACCCGGCGCTCCGGATTCTGGAATTAAGCCCCGGCATATAAATTTCAAGGGCCCTGTCCTGAAATTTTTGTCCGGACTTCCACTCCAGACAGGATTGATGCTTCCATCCTGTTCTACGTCGGGCTGCCGTCATCGTGCAGGGCGCAACGGCACGGGATCAAACGCTTTTGTTTACCGATCGTTACGTTCTCCGGACATTATTTTTGTCACCATGTCGATTTCACCCCGCCCCGTTCGTCGTCATCATGTAAGCCGTCCAAAAAGCCGAATCACCAAAGGGCAAACATGCAGAAAATCACCACCTTCCTGACCTTCAGGGACCAGGCCGAAGAGGCCCTGAACTTCTACACCTCGGTGTTCAAGGGCGCAAAGATAGGCCACACCCGGCGCTACTTCAAGGGCGCCCACATGCCGGAAGGCACCTTCATGACCGGCACTTTTGAGATCGAAGGCCAGACCTTCATGGTGCTCAATGCCGGCGCCGACTTTGGTTTTGGCGGTGGCGGTGTGTCGCTGTTTGTGGATTGCCAGACCCAGGACGAAATCGACCACCTGTGGGCCAAGCTGTCCGAAGGCGGCCAGGAAAAGCGGTGCGGCTGGCTTCAGGACAGATTCGGCATCACCTGGCAAATCGTGCCCGACATACTGGGCAAGCTGATGACAAGAAATGACAAGGACCCGGCAGCGGCCAATCGCGTCATGCAGGCCATGATGAAGATGACCAGGTTCGACATCCAGAAACTGCAGGACGCCCACGACGGCAAGGCCTGACCCTCAACCAACGCACCCAAGGAGATCACCATGCAAGTCCAGCCCTACATCTTTTTCGAAGGCCGCTGCGAAGAGGCCCTCAATTTCTACAAGACCGCACTCAAGGCAGAAGTCACCATGCTGATGCGCTTCAAGGACAACCCTGAACCGCAAAACAGCAGCGAAGGCTGTGGCCCGGATGCGTCGAAGATTCCGCCCGACAGCGTGATGCATGCCAGCTTCAAGATCGGCGACACCGACATGATGGCGTCTGACGGCATGTCATCAGGCCAGGCCGAGTTCAGGGGCATCACGCTGTCGCTCAACCCGACCAGCGAGGCCGAGGCCAGACGCATCTTTGCTGCGCTGTCCGAAGGCGGCAAGGTCAACATGCCCTTGGGCAAGACATTTTTCTCGCCGCTGTTCGGCATGGTGGCCGACAAGTTCGGCGTGTCGTGGATGGTGAACCTGACTTCAGTGATGCCGCAAAAATGAACCGCATGACCACCCTCAGCGCGTGAGGAAGTAAACCGACAAGACGCCCCGGCGCATAAGCGGGTATGCTGCGGCGCATGACCCCAGCCTTCAACCTGCGGACCCATGCATATCCTGCGCGATGCAACCGCCGCAGGACTGCAGGCACCGTCGGCCTCAGAGGCGTCTGGTGCGCGGTAGCGCTGACGATCATGCTCACGGGCTGTGCAACGTCACCCAGCCAGTCACCCTACCCGCCTGCGTCGCCGCGCCTTTCGGCAGAAGAAGCCAGCGATGTCACCATCTACGCCATCAGCCTGGTCGGCACGCCCTATCGCTATGGCGGCAACACGCCGGTATCGGGCTTTGACTGCAGCGGGCTGATCGGCCACGTCTACAAGACCCGCGCCAACATTGGCTCGCCCCGCACCGTGGCGGCGCTGACCAGCTGGGGTCGGCAGGTTCCGTCCAGCGAGGTGCGCACTGGGGATCTGGTGGTATTTGTGCAAAACGGCATCGCCACGCATGCCGGCATCTACGTTGGCGAGAACCGTTTTGTACACGCACCCTCTACAGGCGGTGAGGTGCGGCTGGACCGGCTGACGTCGGTGTACTGGTCCAGGCAGGCCTTTTCGTTCCGCAGGCCCTGATGCCGGGCAGGCGTGCCAGATCAAAGGTCTATTGCGGGCCTGTGGTCTTCGTGGCTGACAAAACGCCAGCGGCCCACAAAGGTCGCGACCACCAGTCCAATCGCCGCCGCGCAGGCAATGATCGCGCTGAGCCATAACCACTGGTTGTCATAAGCGCCAAACATGCTGGCGCGCACCGCACGCACCACCCAGGTAAACGGCAGCCAGGGGTTCAGGCTCTGGAAGAACGCACCGCTGAGTTCAATCGGCAAGATGCCGCCACCTGACGAGAGCTGCAGTATCAGCAGGATCAGCGCCACACCCTTGCCCGCATCGCCAAAGGCGCGGGTCAGCACCACGATGATGAGCATGAAGGTCAGCGATGACATCACCAGCGTCAGCGCCAGGCCGGGCAAATGAATCACGCGTATGTCGAGGATGAACACCAGCATCAGCAAGATCACCAGCGCCTGGCCGACCACGATGGCCGCAGGTATGGCCAGCTTGCCCAGAATCTGTGCAAAGCGCGTGTGGCCGGAAGCAGCCTCGGGCAAACGCCGAAGGTGAAAGATAAAGGCCGTCATCACCGCGCCAAGCCACAGCGCCACCGGCACAAAGTTGGGCGCAAAACCCGCGCCGTTGTTGGCCACAGGTGCATCAATCTCCATGACCGGCTCCACCGACGAGGCCAGGCCACGCGGGCTGCCTTCCAGTGACTGGATTTGTGTGGGCAGGGAGCTGGACAGCAGCTCCAGCCCCGCAGACAGCTGCTGCGAGCCGTCACGTAATTTGCCGAGGCCCCCACGCAGGTCCTGCGCGCCCTGGCTCAAGGTCTTGCTGCCGGCAGCCAGCTCGTCAAGCCTTGAATCGGCAGGCAGCGCCGCCGCCATGGTTGAAATGCCGTTGCCCAGTTCGCCCATGCCGTCGGTCAGTGCTGCGACACCCGTGGCCACCTTCTGTGAACCGTCTGCAAGTCTGGCTTCACCGTTGCGTGCTGACTGCAGGCCCGCCGTCAGCTGCACACCCCCATCGGCGATCTGCCCTGCGCCGGCAGAAATGCGGCCACCGACCAGCGGTATGGAGCTGGTCTCGTCGCGCAGTTGCCCGGCACCTTCGGTGAGTTTTTGCGCGCCGGCATGCAGCTCGTCCAGGCCTTTGTCGAGTTCGGCATGGCCGGCAGCCACACTGGCCGCGCCGCTTTTGAGCGCCTGTAAATCCTGCGCCTTCGGTTTTTTGGCATCCATGGTGCGAATGCCTGCGCCCAACTGCCTGACGCCGCCGGTCAGCTGACCCACGCCCGCATCGAGCTGCTCGCTGCCGTTGGCCAACTTGCCCGAGCCGGTATACGCCTGCACCAGTCCGGCTTCCATGGCCTGCGCGCCGGTGCGCAAACGGCCGACGCCATCACGCAACCTGACCACGCTCTCGCCCGCATTGGCCGTTGCGCCCAGCACGATGGCCCAGCGCTTTTCATTCAGCGTCTCGTTGACCTGGTGGCCCAGTTCGCCGGCAAAGCGCCGTGCAAGACCTGCGCCGGTGTAGTTGTCTCCCTCTGACGCATAGACCACCAGCTTGCCGCCACCCGAGTGCAAACCGGGCACGGCGTTGGCGCTGAAGTCACGCGGGATGATGAGCGCAAAAGCCGAGTGCCCCTGCCGCACCGCCTTGCGTGCTGCAGCCTCGTCGGTTTCTATGCGAAAGCCGAAGGCCTGTTTGGCCTGCAGTGTGTCTGCCAATTCGCGCCCCAGGTTGACCTGCTGGCCGCCGTAGTTGATGCCCTCGTCAAGGTTGATGATGGTGGCCGGCAGCGAGGCCGTGCGCCCGGCCGGGTCCCAGACGCTGGACAGATAGATCAGCGCATACAGTGCAGGGATGACCAGGATGCCGATGACCGATACCTTCAACTTGGGGAAGCGGCGAAACAGCCCGGCCTCCATCTGTGCAATGGCAAGGGCGTTGCGAAAGGTGTTCATGTGTCTCCTGCGAGAAGCTGCGCTGCCGTGAAATCCGGCGGACTGGTCTTGTGCAGAAGATTATCGTCAGTGCCGGCTTTTTGTGTGCGGCCAGGCACCTGCGCAGGACGGCGCTGTCTCAGCCCTGCGCGAGGCCCATCTGCGCGAGGGCGGCACAGCCCAGCGGGCTACCTGCATCTGCCAGGGTTTCAATGATCTCAAAATGGTTGAGGCCGCCGGCAACCAGCAATTGCACGGGCTTGCCGGCTGCGGCAACCGCCGCTGCAAAGTCATGCGAGTGGCGCAAAAACTCGGGCGTCTCCAGCGTGCCGCAGGCCACGACCAGTCGCGCGTTGAGATGCGCAATATGGCGCTGCGGGCTGAGGGCCTGCTCCGAATCATCGGTGATGTGCACATAGCTGCTGCGTGCCGACAGCCGTACAGGCGCCAGGTCAAAAATGCCGCTGCAGCACAGGCCGCTTTTGATGAAATCGGCCGGCAGCCCGAACGCACCGGCCCAGTCGGTGGTCAGCACCACACCCGCCAGATGCGCGCCCGAAGAATGGCCCAGCACATGCACGCGCCGCCCATCGCCGCCAAACCGTGCTGCATGCCGATGCACCCAGGCCACCGCGCGCCTGACCTGCGCCACCATGAGGGCGAGGTCGCCGCCCAGGTCCTGCACCGGGGCGAAGTCCGGCACCACCAGGTGCACGCCCGCACGCACAAACAGTTCAGCGGCAAAGGCGTTGTTGCGGGCCAGGCCCGCGCGCCATGCACCGCCATGAATGAAGATCGCCACAGGTGCATCCGTCTTGTCGGTGACGTAAACGTCAAGCGCCTCGATGGCGCTGTCGCCATAGGCAAACCGCAGCGGCTCACCCCGCCTGCTGCGTACGGCCGCGCTGTTGTCGGCATAGCGCTGCATCACCTCGGGCTGGTTGGGCGCGTAGACGAGCTGGTCGTAGGAGGCATCCAGCGTGGCCTGGTCCATGCCCAGCCAGACCGCAGGTGCCATCACACCTGATGCGCTGCCCAGACCCATCAAGCCAAGCTGCACAGCAAACAGTGCGCTGGCCGGGTCGGCCCACTCCAGCACGGCATCAAAATGATGGCGGCCGGTCAGCGCCATCAAGGTGGCTTCACGGCCCTGCGCTTTCCAGTAGTCAGCCACCTCACGGCTTTGCCTGAGGTAGTCGGTGGTTTCATGCCCGCCGACCGCCACGATCAGCGGACAGGTGGCCGGGGCACCCTGCCGGAGCAATGACACCTGCGCCACCACGTCCGGCGTGAGGCCCAGCTTCTCGTTGCGAAACGACAGACGCACCGGCTCCAGGTCGCCCAGCCCGCTCATGAACACGGCGCTTTTGACGAGGTCTGCGGGAGCGTTGAAGTCTTTTACCCAGTCGGTCATGAGCAGCTGGCCGACGAGATTTGCGCCCGACGAATGCCCGGCAATATGGATGCGGCCCGGGTCGCCGCCATGGGCCGCGACGTTCTTCCACAACCAGTGCAGTGCGCGCCTGACCTGCGCGCCCATGCCCGGCAAGGTCGTTGCAGGCACCAATGTGAAATCAAGTGCCACAAACATCGCACCTGCATTCACAAAGGCCGGCGCGGCAAAACCGCTGTCTTCCTTCGAGAGCGCGCGCCAGTCGCCGCCGTGCAGAAAGACCATCACCGGCGCGCCAGGATTGGCCGCCGGGTAGATGTCGAGCCGATCATCCGGGCCATCGCCATACGCGATGTTTTCAAGGCAGCGCAGCGACGCCTTCGCGGCAAGCGTGCGGCTCGCGTAATCGTTCAGGTAGATGCTGACATCGGGCACCGAGCCGCGGCTGTTGTATTGGCGGTCAAGCTCGGCCTGGTCGTAGGCGCGCCAGACTGCTGCAACTGACACCGGCACACGACCTGTCAAGGCTATTCGACCCTGGCGCCGGAGATCTTCACGGCGCGCATGTTGCGCACGCTGTCCTGGACCAGAAAGGCCGCAAACTCTTCAGGCGAGCTGGCCACCAGGTCATAGGACTTGGCCACGACTTCCTTCTGTACAAACTCCGGGTCTTTCATGATGCGTGTCACCTCGGCGTGCAGCTTCATCACGATGTCGCGCGGCGTACCGGCAGGCGCAAAAAGTCCAAACCAGGCGTTGGCCGGTACATCCGGAAAGCCCGATTCAGCGAAGGTCGGCACATCGGGCAACAGCGCCATGCGCTTCTTGCCACCCACAGCCAGCGCCTTCAGCTTGCCGGCCTTGATAAACGCCTGCGATGACGCAGCGCCCGAGAACGTGAGCTGCACCTCACCCGCCACCGCCGCCGGCACCGCTTGCGGAATGCCCTTGTACGGCACATGCACGATGTCGATGCCGGCCTGGGCCTTGAGTGTTTCCATCGCCAGGTGCGGCTGGCTGCCGCTGCCGTAAGAGGCGTAATTGAGCTTGCCCGGATTGGCCTTCGCATAGGCAATCAGCTGCTTCACGTTGCTGGCCGGCACAGACGGGTTGGCCAGCAGCAGCTGGTTCAGCACCACCAGCTGCGTGATGGGCGTGAAGTCTTTCACCGGGTCATAAGGCAGCCTGGCATACAGATGCTGGTTGATGGTGAGGGTGGAGTCGGTCGTGACCATCAGGGTGTAGCCGTCGGCCGGGGAGCGCGCCACAAACTCCGCCCCCACCAGCGTGCCGGCACCGGCCTTGTTGTCGACCAGCACCGGCTGGCCCAGGCTGCGCCCCAGGCGCTCGCCGATCACCCGCGACAGCACATCAATGCCGCCACCTGCCGGGTACGGCACGACGATGCGTATGGGTTTGGTCGGATACGGGGCGGCGCCCTGCGCGAAGGCCAGCTGAAATGCGGACGCGGCCAACAGCACGGCGGCCAGGGAAGTCTTGTACAGGGTCATGGGGGCTTTCCGTATACGCCGGCGCGCGGAACGCCCAGCAAAATTAATGATAACAACACTTATTACTTCTCAGCCTGCAGCAGATGCAAGAAGCATGCTTGCCCGGTGGCGTTGTGCGCGCAGCTTTGCCCGTGCCTAGGCGCTTGAAAGCGGTTCCGGTTACCCTCATGTGTTTTGTTTAAAAGCCCGGCAAAATTGAGTCCGGAACCCACAGAAAGGCCGCCCATGTCCAGTTCCAAGGCAGACACCAGCCCCATCCTCACCATCAAGCCGCTCGGCGCCCGCTGGGAGACGCTGGACCCTTTCCTGTTCTGCGTCTATCACGACGACGCCTACCCCGAAGCCAACCCCGACATGAGCCCCAAGGCCTCTCTGGCCGGGCGCGACATCGGCCAGGACTTCAGCCGCAAGGACGGCTGGAGCATGTACCACGGCCAGACCGTGCCCGGCTTTCCCGGCCACCCGCACCGCGGTTTTGAAACCGTGAGCATCGTGCGCAAGGGCCTGATTGATCACTCCGACTCGCTGGGCGCGATTGCGCGTTTCGGCCAGGGCGATGTGCAGTGGCTGACCGCCGGCCGCGGCATCGTGCATGCCGAGATGTTTCCGCTGCTGAAAGAAGATACCGACAACCGCATGGAGATGTTCCAGATCTGGCTGAACCTGCCTGCGGTGTCCAAGATGGCACCGCCGCACTTCAAGATGTTCTGGGCTGAAGACATTCCCGACACCGTCGCCAAAGACGAGCAGGGCCGTGCCACGCATGTGTCCGTCGTGGCCGGCAAACTGAAAGCCGGCAACGAAGCGATTGACCCGCTCGCACCGCCGCCTGATTCATGGGCCGCGCGTGAGCACGCCGACCTCGCCATCTGGACGCTGCGCATGGAGCCGGGCGCAAGGTGGACCTTGCCCGCCGCATTGAAAGGCACCAACCGCGTGTTGTATTTCTTCAAGGGCAAGTCGGTCACGGTTGCAGGCCAGGCCGTCAACAGCAGCGGCGCCATCCAGCTGCAGGCTGATGTTGCGGTTGAGCTGGTCAACGGCGATACGGTCAGCGAGTTTCTGGTGCTGCAGGGCAAGCCGATTGGCGAACCCGTGGTGCAGTACGGCCCGTTTGTGATGAACAGCCAGGCCGAAATCGCGCAGACCATGCAGGAGTACCAGCGCACGCAATTCGGCGGCTGGCCCTGGGGTGATTACGCACCCACACATGGTCGCGATCCAGCGCGGTTTGCCAGGCTGCCGGATGGCAAGGAAGACCGGCCGCAGGTGGAGACTGCGGCGGCCTGAGGTTGCAGGATACGGCCCAGTCAGTCCCGCGGGGCCCGCGCTGTGCCCTTCACGTGGAAGCCGGGGGTAGCCCGGCGGCTAGTCACTTTTCTTTGCTTCGCCAAAGAAAAAGTAACCAAAAGAAAGGCGACCCGCCGTCTGGGTCCCTGCGCTTCGCTACGGGCAACCTGCGGTGCTCGATTACGTCGGCGGTCCGCAGAACTCGCCTGCGGCTCAAACAGCTGCGGCCCCTTTAGGCCGACTCCATCTCCGATCCTCGGCCCAGCCTCAACGGGGTGGGGAATAGATTCGGGTTCGGGGTCGTTTGGTTTCTTCCCTGTCATCCCGGACTTGATCCGGGATCCATCCCCGCTTCGTTCAGCATGGATTGCGGATCGAGTCCGCAATGACAGACAACGGAGCTTGGCTTTTGATTTCGTATTGCTGGTTTGTCTTCATTCCCCCAAACCCTTGGAGAGGAGCCGAGAAGCGCAGGGCCAGACGGATCAGGGCTGAAACTTGTTTGAGCCGCAGGCGAGTTGTTTCAGACCCCGGCTGGACCGAGCATCGCAGGGTGCCCGTAGCGCAGCTTAGGGACGACGAACAGGGTCGCCTTTTCTTTTCGTTAGTTTTCTTTTGGCGAAGCAAAAGAAAAGTGACTTGCCGCCGGGCAACCCCCGGCCTGGTCGTGAAGGGCACAGTCTTTCATCAACAACCCACCCCTCTGCTACCATCCGCAAATCGGGAAAGCAGCCTCCCGGCCACAGCGCAGTTTGCAAGCTGCGCATGAGGTAGACGGTGTCCCGTCCAAGTGCTGATAACTTTTGAGTGGACTCTCCATGGACACCGTCACGCCGTCTTCACCTCCCCAACCCGTCTCGTTCGCTGAAGCCTTCCGCTTCTGGCTCAAGCTTGGGTTCATCAGCTTTGGCGGCCCGGCCGGGCAGATCGCCATCATGCACACCGAGCTGGTCGAGCGCAGGCGCTGGATCAGTGAAAAGCGTTTTCTGCATGCGCTCAATTACTGCATGGTGCTGCCCGGCCCTGAAGCGCAGCAACTCGCCACCTACATCGGCTGGCTTATGCACCGCACCTGGGGCGGCATTGTGGCTGGCGCGCTGTTTGTGCTGCCCTCGTTTTTCATCCTGGTCGCGCTGTCGTGGATCTACCTGCGCTTCGGCGATGTGCCTGTCGTCAACGGCATCTTCTACGGCATCAAGCCGGCCGTGACGGCGCTGGTGTTGCACGCTGCGCACCGCATCGGCAGCCGCGCACTCAGGAATCGCTGGATGTGGGGCATCGCCGCTGCGGCCTTCGTGGCCATCTTTGCTTTCGATACGCCGTTTCCGCTGATCGTGATCGCCGCCGCACTCATAGGTCATTTCGGTGCGCGCATCGCACCCGGCGTGTTTTCATCGGGAGGCGGCCATGGCGCTGCGGCCCAGGGCTACGGCCCGGCGCTGATCGATGACGACACGCCCACCCCGGCCCACGCACTGTTCTCACGCAATCACCTGCTCAAGGTGCTGGGGGTGGGCACCGGTCTCTGGCTGCTCGCCATGGGCGGGCTGGCAGCCGTGTATGGCGTGCAGGGCACCTTCACGCAGCTTGGCCTGTTTTTTACCAAGGCCGCGCTGCTGACCTTTGGCGGCGCCTATGCCGTACTGCCCTATGTGTACCAGGGCGCAGTCGAGCAGCACCACTGGCTGACCGGCGCGCAGATGATTGACGGCCTCGCGCTGGGCGAGACCACACCCGGCCCGCTCATCATGGTGGTGGCCTTTGTCGGGTTTCTGGGCGGCTGGGGTGCGCAGGTTTTTGGCCCCAATGCGCTCTTCATCGCTGGCACGGCGGCGGCGGCCGTGGTGACCTTCTTCACCTTCCTGCCGTCCTTCATCTTCATCCTCGCCGGCGGGCCGCTGATTGAATCAACCCACGGCAAGCTGAAGTTCACCGCGCCACTCACAGCCATCACGGCGGCGGTTGTCGGCGTGATCCTCAACCTCGCGATGTTCTTCGCGTACCACGTGTTCTGGCCGCAGGGCTTTGGTGGCCGCTTCGACATCGTGTCGGTGTTGATCGCGATCGCAGCTGCCATCGCGCTGTTCCGCTTCAAGGTCGGGGTGATGCCTTTGCTCGGTGCCTGTGCGGTGATCGGGCTGGTCACTACTCTGGCGTTGCGAGCCTGATCCTTCATGGTACGGGATGGGCTTTTTGCCCATCACTGCCAGGCCGGGTCTCGCCCCGGCGGGCGAGGCACTTTTCTTTTGCTTCGCCAAAGAACAAGTACCCAAAAGAAAGGCGATCCGCCGTCTGGGTCCCCTTGATGCCGACTCCATCTCCGCTCCTCGGCCCAGCCTCAACGGGTGGGGAATGAATTCGGATTCCGGGTACGGATTCGGGGAGCCTCAAGCGCGCAGCGCTTGAGGCGAGTCTTCGGATGTCTTGTCTTTGGTATTCATCTCCCCAACCCTTGGAGAGGAGCCGAGAAGCGCAGGGCCAGACGGATCAGGGCTGA
>JAZJYR010000042.1:0-63893 GCA_040390295.1 Pseudomonadota bacterium | reverse complement strand
CCTTGCGCACGGCGGCAATCATGTCGTCGGGGTTGGCGCTTTTGTTGAGGTAGCCCGCAGCCCCCAGCTTGATGCAGCGGACGGCGTACTGTTTTTCCGGGTAGGTGCTGAGCATGAGCACGGACAGCAGCGGCCAGCTTTTTTTCAGTGCCTGCAGCACGTCCATGCCATCGCGGTCGGGCAGGGCGATGTCCAGCAGCACCGCATCAAGTCCGGCGTTGCCGCCCAGTGCGTCGACCCGCTCAAGAATGTCGGGGCCGGTTTCTGCTTCGGCCACCACCAGCACTTCTGGCGCATCGGCCAGCACCTGCTTGAGGCCTTCGCGCACGATGCGGTGGTCGTCGCCTATCAAAATTCTGACGGTGTTCATAAGGGGGCTCACAGGGGGATGTGCAGGTGGACGGTGGAGCCTGCGCCGATTTCACTTGAGATGTCCAGTCTGCCGCCCAGGTGGAGTGCGCGTTCACGCATGCCCATGACGCCATAGGCATCGGCGGCTTCAAAAGCCGACGCATCGGCGCCGCGACCGTTGTCGCTGACCCTGATGCTGATGGCCTCAGCCGTGGCCATGATATGAATGGCGACCCCGCTGGCCTGGGCATGGCGGCCCACATTGCTCAGCATTTCCTGGAAGATGCGGAACACGCCAATTGCGGCCTGTTCGGGAAGCGGTGCCGCCTGCGCCACATCCATTTGCCAGTCCAGCGCCATCTCTGCCGACTGCACAAACTCATGCGCCTGCCAGTCCAGCGCAGCCCACAGGCCCTGGTGGTCGAGGATGCTGGGGCGCAGGTCCGTGATGATGCGGCCGACGTTTTCTACGGCGGTTTCAATCTGCCGGCCCATGTTCTGGCATTTGCCGCGCATGGTGTCGCGCATGGCCTGCGCCGCCTCGGGCTCGCGTTGCTGCTGTTCGCCCAGGCGCTTGTCCAGCCAGCCGACATCCATCTTCAGTGCCACCAGCAGGCTGCCCAGTTCGTCATGCACTTCGCGGGCAATGCGGGTGCGTTCTTCCTCGCGCACGGTGTGGGTGTAAGCGGAGAGTTCGCGCAGTTGCTGCAGGGCCTCGGACAGCTCGTGTGTGCGTTCGCTGACGCGCTGCTCCAGGACGGCATGCGCCTGCCGCAGGGCGGCCTCGGCCTGGCGACGTGCTGAGATATCGACAAAGGTGACGACGGCCCCCTGCACCTGGCCGCTCTCAACGATGGGGTAGGACGAATATTCGACGGCAAACGCGCTGCCGTCCCGGCGCCAGAAATATTCGGTGTCGATACGGCAGGGCAGCGCCATGCGGAAGGCATTGAAGATGGGACACAGGTGCTCGGGGTAGTGCTGCCCCTGGCGCGCACCTTCGGCGTGGGTGTGATGGGCCAGCTCGTGCATGTTTTTGCCCAGAACCTCTTCGGGCGCATACCCCAGCTGCTCGGCGCCTGCCCGGTTGATGAAGGTGCAACAGCCATCCATGTCGATGCCGAAGATGCCCTCGCCGGTGGATTCCAGCAGTTGCGACAGCCGGTCGCGCCAGACCACCTGCCCCTGGGCCGGAAGGTGTGTGGACACGGCTGGCGCGGCGGCGGGGGTGGTCATGGGGGTGATGGTCTTTCCGGATGGCAAAAATGGCAAGCAGGCGAATTCGGTGAGCAAACCAGTGAGCAAACATCATGCCCAGATTGGTGCAAACATGCCGGAAGGTGCACCGCGCGGGCGCATGAAGGGTTAAAGTCCTGTGCCTGCTGACGATATTCAGCTTCCTTCAAGCTCCACTCAAGCCTTTAGCCGCCGATGTCACGTCCGATTTTTACATTTGTATGGCCCATTCTTGCCCTGGTGCTTGAGGGCTGCAGCCCCAGCCTCAACTGGCGTGATGTACGGCCTGAGGGCACCAGCCTGGCCCTGCTGCTGCCCTGCAAGCCCGACAAGGTGCAAAGAACCGTGCCGCTGGGTGGCGCGCCCACCGAACTGAACATGCTGGGCTGTGATGCGGGCGGGGCGACCTTTGCTGTCGCCAGTGCCGACGTCGGGGACGCCGCCAAAGTGGCCGATGTGCTGGCCCAGTGGCAAAAACTGACGCTGGCCAACATGAAGGCTTCCCCGGCCGTGCAGGTCTTGCCATTGAAGGTGGCGGGCGCTGCAGCCATGCCGCCTTCGGTGCTGGTGAAGGCACAGGGCCAGCGCGCCGATGGCTCGGCCGTCACCGGGCATGCTGCCTATTTTTCAAGAGGCACGCAGGTCTTCCAGGTGGTGATGTATGCGGCCCGGCTTGCGCCGGAAGCCAGCGAAACTTTTTTCTCCAGCCTCAAATTTGAATGAGCCTGAAACCAGCATGATCAATATCTGTTTTTACAGGGTGACGCCATGAGCGCAGTACCGGGTGTGTTTCCTGCCCCCGGCAAGACGGACCTGCTCGACCGGAAAACCGGCGCGATCGTCTTCCTGGCTTTTGCCGCCGCCTATTTCTGCTCTGCCCTTGTGCGGGCCATCAACGCCACGCTGTCACCGGTCCTGACGCAGGATTTTTCATTGCATGCCCGCGACCTGGGGCTGCTGGCCGGCGGTTACTTCCTGGGGTTTGCGGCGGTGCAGTTGCCCATGGGCAAGTGGCTGGACAGCTACGGTCCCAAGCGCGTCAGCGTGTGCTTCCTGGCCGTTGCCGTGATCGGCTGCCTGGCGTTTTCTGTCGCCACGAGCTTTACCGGCCTGTTGGTGGCTCGCGTGCTGGTGGGGGTGGGCGTCAGTGCCTGCCTGATGGCGCCGATGACGGGCTACAGGCGCTGGTTTGATGCGCCCAGCCAGTTGCGCGCCACCTCATGGATGCTGATGACCGGCTCGCTCGGCATGCTGGCGTCCACCTTGCCCGTGCAGTGGTTGCTGCCGCTGATGGGCTGGCGCCCGCTGTTCTGGATACTCGCGGCTTTGATATTGCTGGCGATGCTGGCCATCGCCTGGCTGGCCCCTGCCTGGCAGCTTCCCCCCAGGTCGCTTCAGGACAAATCATCGACCAGCTATGCCGATGTCTGGGCGAGCCGCTATTTCCGCAAGCTTTTACCGCTGGCTGTCTTTAACTATGGCGGCATGGTGGCCATACAGACACTCTGGGCCACGCCCTGGATGATCAGGGTGGCCGGGTACACGCCGCTGGAGGCGGCGACCGGGCTTTTTTACCTCAATGCCACCATGCTGGTGACCTTCTGGAGCTGGGGCATGGTCAGCCCATGGCTGGCGCGCAATGGTTTCAGTGCGGACCGGCTGATGACATGGGGCCTGCCGCTCAGCCTGCTGGTGCTGGCCGTCAATATCTGGGGCGGTGCCCGCACCGGCTGGGTCGGCTGGGCTGCTTTCTGCATGGCTTCCAGCGTGCTGGGGCTGGCCCAGTCGTCCATTGGCCTGGCCTTCCGGCCGGCGCTTGCGGGGCGCGCGCTGTCAGCCTACAACCTCGGGATTTTCGGCGGGGTATTCATCGTCCAGTGGGGCATCGGCCTGATGATCGACGGGTTTGCAGGTCTTGGCTGGAGCACGGTCGCCAGCTTTCAGGGCGCCATGAGCGTGTTTTTGTGTTGCTGTATCGCCTCATACGCCTATTTCGCCAGCGTCACCGCCGATAATTCACCGCAATGAACGGCATTTTCATCATCGCGCACGCTCCCCTGGCTTCGGCCTTCCGGCAGTGCGTGCTGCATGTGTTTCCGGACAATCCGGCGGGTTTGGTTGCACTCGATGTGCAGCCCAACATGCCGCCCGAAGAAACCCTGGCGCAGGCACGCATCCTGTTCGAGCAGATGGCGACATCGCATGCGCTGGTGCTGACCGATGTGTTCGGTGCCACGCCCTGTAACGTCGCGCAAAAACTTGTCGACGGTGTCAATTCCAAACTCATCACCGGCATCAACCTACCCATGCTGCTGCGCACTGTCTCTTACCGGCATGAGTCGCTTGACCTGCTGGTAACCCGTGCGCTGGCCGGCGCCACGCAGGGTGTGATGCAGGTTGCCATTACCGCCCCGCAAAATCAGGCCCGCAGAAAACATGATCCAGACCAGCACGAACATCAGCAATAAGCTGGGGCTCCACGCCCGCGCATCCGCCAAGCTCACCAAACTGGCGGGCAGTTTTGCCTGCGAAGTCTGGATGAGCAAGGGCGAGCGCCGCGTCAACGCCAAAAGCATCATGGGCGTGATGATGCTCGCGGCCGGTATGGGCAGCACGGTGCAGATTGAAACCGACGGGCCGGATGAGCGGGTGGCGATGGATGCACTGCTGGCATTGATCGCTGACAAATTTGGAGAAGGGGAGTGATCGACTTCCCCGCCCTTGCAAGCAGGAGCCGCGGAACCGGCTTTGCCGGGCCGCAGGCGGGGCGGCCCCCTCGGGGGGCAGGAAGCTGCGCGCAGCGAGCGACCGTGGGGGCTCCAGCTTGACTTTTTCGGTCCATGGCCTGGCCGTATCGCGTGGCATCGCGATTGGCCGTGCCGTGCTGGTGGCATCCAGCCGCGCCGATGTCGCGCACTATTTTGTCGATGCCGACAAGACAGATGAGGAAATCGCGCGTGTGCGCGTGGCGCGCAATGCAGTGATGGAAGAAATCACGCGGCTACAGCAGGACTTGCCAAAAGACGCGCCGCATGAGCTGGCTGCGTTGCTGGATGTGCACCTGATGCTGCTGCAGGACGAGCAACTCATCAGCGGCGTCAAGCACTGGATCGCCGAGCGCCACTACAACGCCGAGTGGGCGCTGACCACGCAGTACGAAGCCATTGCCCGCCAGTTTGACGAAATGGAAGACGAGTACCTGCGCGAACGCAAGGCCGATCTTGAGCAGGTGGTTGAGCGCATCCTGCGCCGCATGAAGGGCGCGCCGTCGCCCCTGCAGCCGCCTGCGCGTCAGGCTGGCGCGAGCCGCAAGGACTCCAATCAGGGCCTGCTCCTCGACGACACGGTAGACGTGCCGCTGGTGCTGATCGCCCACGACATTTCGCCGGCCGACATGCTGCAGTTCAAGCAAAGCCTGTTTGCCGGTTTCGCCACCGACGTGGGCGGCAAGACATCGCACACCGCCATCGTGGCGCGCAGCATGGACATCCCCGCAGTGGTCGGCGCACGCAGTGCCAGCCAGCTGATCAAGCAGGACGACTGGGTCATCATCGATGGCGATGTCGGCGTGCTCATTGTGGATCCATCGCCCATCATCCTGGCCGAATACGGCTTCAAGCAGCGCCAGGGCGAGCTCGAACGCGAGCGCCTGAACCGTCTCAAGCACACGCCCGCAATGACGATTGACGGCCAGCGTGTGGAATTGCTGGCCAATATCGAAATGCCTGAGGACACCACAGGCGCGGTCAATGCAGGGGCTGTTGGCGTCGGATTGTTCCGCAGTGAATTCCTCTTCATGGGCCGCGAATCCAAGGGACTGGGCAAGTTGCCGGATGAAGAAGAGCAATACCAGGCTTATCGCAAAGCCATCGAAGGCATGCATGGCCTGCCGGTGACGATACGCACGGTCGATATCGGCTCCGACAAACCCTTGGAGCGCGGCAAGGCGCAAGAGACACATCTGAACCCTGCGCTGGGCCTGCGCGCGATCCGCTGGAGCCTGGCCGACCCGCCGATGTTCCTCACGCAGTTGCGCGCCATCCTGCGTGCAGCGGTGCATGGCCCTGTCAACCTGCTGGTGCCCATGCTGGCGCACGCCAGCGAAATCCGCCAGACCCTGTCCCTGATAGACCACGCGCGTGCCGGGCTGGACAACAAGGGCGTTCCCAATGGCCCGGTGCGGCTGGGCGCCATGATCGAAATTCCGGCGGCGGCGCTCACGCTCAAGCTGTTTCTGAAGTATTTCGATTTCCTGTCGATTGGCACCAACGACCTGATCCAGTACACGCTCGCCATTGACCGTGCGGATGAGTCGGTGTCACATCTGTATGACCCCTGCCATCCGGCAGTGCTGCGCCTGATTGCAGACACGATTGCCGAATGCAACCGTCAGGGCAAGAGCGTCAGTGTGTGCGGTGAGATGGCCGGCGATGTGACCATGACACGCCTGCTGCTCGGCATGGGCCTGCGCAGTTTCTCCATGCACCCGTCGCAGATTCTCGCGGTCAAGCAGCAGATATTGCGAGCCGATGCCGGCAAGCTGCAGGCCTGGGCCAACAAGGTTCTTGAAAGTGAAGACCCGGCCCTGCTGCTGAGTCAGTAGGGCGTGCTATGTGATGCGGGCGCCCAACAGCGCAGCACCAATAATCATCGTGGCCGCCACCGCAATGCTCCAGCTCAGCGGCCTGCCACTCACCACCATGAGCAGGGCCGTTGATGCCAGCGGCGTGAGGTAACTCAGGATGCCGATCTGCCGGGCGTCTCCCAGCTTGAGCGCCTTGTCCCAGAGAAAAAACGCTGCGCCCAGTGGGCCCAGTCCCATCAGCGCGATCAGCAGCCAGTCCTGCATCGACAAAACAACCCGCGGCTCCAGCACCCGGTGGCACAGCAATGACAGGACCCCCGACACCAGGCCGAAGAGTCCGACCGCAGCCGTTGAAAAAGACGGCACGCGCTGCGTCAACAGCGAATAGCTGGCCCAGATGAATGCAGAGGCCAGTGCAGGCAGGTAACCCCATGACCACGCTGCAGATGCATTGCCGCTGCCAGCGCCCAGAATGGCCACGGCTGCACCGGCAAAACCCAGGAGCGCGGCCACCACATGCAGGGCGCGCAAGCGGACGCCTTTTAAAAACAGCGGCGCCAGTACCACCATGAAAAGCGGCCACAGGTAGTTGACGAGGTTGGCTTCAACCGGCGGCGCCAGGCGCAGCGCGATGAACAGCAGAAAGTGAAAGCCGAACAGCCCGTAGACACCCAGCGCCAGCGTCGACGGAGGGATGCGCCATTGCGACTTGTCCTTCACCACGAAGGGCAGGGCCAGCGCGCTGCCGATCAACAGCGCCACGCCGGTCAGTAAAAACGGCGGTACGTGCCTGAGGGACACGCCGAGCGAGGCAAGCAGGGCCCAGAGGGCAATCGCACCCAATGCGTAGAGGTTGGCAGGCATGGTTCTGTATTTTTTTGACGGGGCGGCAGGACGTCTGCGCCCTACATCCGGTAACCAGCTTCACGTGACAGGTGCCTGGCCTACACCTTGCGGCCACGCATCAGCGCTGAAATGGAAGTGCGGAAAGTTTAACCACCGCAATTACCGCAATCACCACATCGAAGGAGAACGATATGAGAAAAATTTCAGTGCTTTTGCTGAGCCTTGCCGGTCTGGGCGCATTGTCGGGCTGTGTGGCCTACCCTGTGGGTTATTACGACAACGGACCGCATTACCGCCAGGCACCCGCGCCTGAACGGGGTTACCAGCGCGACCGTGATGGTGACGGCGTGCCCAACCGCTATGACCGCCGGCCGTCCAATCCCTACCGCTATTAAAGCCTGACCGGCCGGGCTTCAGGTATTGGCAACGCCTGCCGGCCTGTCAGATACGCCTGCGGCGTGGGCCTGCTGGTCGGCGTGGTAGCTGGAGCGCACCATGGCGCCCACGGCGGCATGCGTGAAGCCCATTTTGTAAGCCTCGGCTTCAAACATCCTGAAGGTGTCGGGGTGCACATAACGGCGCACCGGCAGGTGCGACATCGACGGCGCGAGGTACTGGCCAATCGTCAGCATGTCGATGTTGTGCTCGCGCATGTCACGCATGACCTGCAAAATTTCTTCGTCGGTCTCGCCCAGGCCGACCATGATGCCGCTTTTGGTCGGAACGTCGGGGTGAAGGGCCTTGAATTTCTTCAGGAGGTTGAGTGAGAACTGGTAGTCGCTACCGGGGCGCGCTTCCTTGTAAAGGCGTGGCGCGGTTTCCAGGTTGTGGTTCATCACATCGGGCGGTGCGGCTTTCAGAATCTCGAGCGCACGGTCATCGCGGCCGCGGAAGTCTGGCACCAGGATTTCAATCGTGGTTTCAGGCGAGAGTTCGCGGATTTTCTGGATGCATTCGACAAAGTGGCCGCTGCCGCCGTCGCGCAGGTCGTCGCGGTCCACGCTGGTGATCACCACGTACTTGAGCTTGAGCGCCGCAATCGTTTTGGCCAGGTTCAGGGGCTCGTTGACGTCCAGCGGGTCGGGCCGGCCGTGGCCCACGTCGCAAAACGGGCAGCGGCGCGTGCACTTGTCGCCCATGATCATGAAGGTCGCCGTGCCCTTGCCGAAGCATTCGCCGATGTTGGGGCAACTGGCCTCCTCGCACACGGTGTTGAGCTTGTTCTCGCGCAGGATCTGCTTGATCTCGTAAAAACGCGTGGTCGGGCTGCCGGCCTTGACACGAATCCAGTCCGGCTTTTTCAGCAATTCACCCTGCACCACCTTGACCGGGATGCGCGACAGCTTGGCCGCAGCCTTCTGCTTGGCCAGCGGGTTGTAGTCTTCCTGGCTCTGGACGTCGCGGACAACGGGATTGACAGCTTCCTGGGTGCTCATGGTGTGCTTCTTTGTGGGGTGTGGTCAGGGCGCGAGGTAAGTGGCGAGCTTTTGGCCCAGCACATCCGCGGCATCCTGCCAGCTTGCCGATACCCCGATTGTAGAAAGGTCTGTGGTGGTCAGTCCCGCATAGCCGCAGGGGTTGATGCGAGAGAAGGGTTCCAGGTCCATCGCCACATTCAGCGCCACGCCGTGGTAGGTGCAGTGCCGGCTGACCTTGATGCCCAGCGCGGCGATCTTGCCCAGGCCGCTGAACGGGTCGAGCGGGTTGAGTGGCCCGCTCAGCGCTGCATGCGAAAAAGGGTCTGCCAGCCGCACATAAATGCCGGGTGAGCCGGCAACGCGGTGGCCGGTCACGCCAAAGTGCGCCAGCGTCCTGATGACGGCCTCTTCAATCCGGTAAACGTATTCCTTGACGTAATAACCGGCGCGTTTGAGGTCCATCAGCGGGTAAGCCACCACCTGGCCCGGTCCGTGAAAGGTCACCTGGCCGCCCCTGTCCGTCTGAACCACCGGGATATCACCCGGGTTCAGGATGTGGTCGCTTTTGCCAGCCAGGCCCTGCGTGTAAACGGGCGGGTGCTCGCACACCCAGAGCTGGTCACCTGTGGCTGTATCCCTGGCCTGGGTGAAGGCCCGCATCGCTTCAAAGGTCGTCAGGTAGTCGACCTGACCCCTGTGAACGGGCTGTATGGCTGAGGCGGCGTGCATGGGGCTGTTGTTCAGGTTATCCGGGCTGAAGTGCCCTGAAAGCGCAAAATGTTAACCTGTAACTTAACATTTTGGGCTTTCAGCTGTTTTGTACGTCCAAACGCCCTTCAAAAAGGTCCCAAAACCCGAAAAATCGCTATTTTCAAGCATGAAATCGGGCTTTAGACCAATAAATACGGGCGTGAGTAGCTATCAAGTTTGTAGCAAATTCGATGGCGTGATGCGTTTCAAAGCACCACTTTCACCATCGGATGCGTGCTCAGCGTGCGGTAGAGCTCGTCCAGCTGCTCGCGGCTGGTGGCGGTGACCGTGACCGTGACGCCCAGGTACTTGCCGCCCTTGCTTTCACGCAGCTCAATCGTCGAGGCGTCGAAGTTGGCGTCAAACTGGTGGGCAATCGCCGTGACGGCGCCAACCATGCCGTCGACCTTTTCACCCATGACCTTGATGGGGAACTGTGACGGGTACTCGATCAGCGACTCCTGAACGGTCGAGGCTTTGTCGGTCATGCCGATGATGTTGGGGGTTTTGTCGGGTGTGGTGTTCATGCTGAGGGTTCCGGCTTTGCTTTTTCTGCCTGATAGGCGGCGTACAAGCTTTGATAGATAGGGCCGGGCTTGCCTTTTTCCAGCCCATGGCCAACCGGCTGGCCGTCGAGCAGGGTGATGGGCAGGACCTCCTTGGTGGCCGAAGACAGCAGCAACTCGTCGGCGGCCAGCACTTCGGCGCGTGTGATGCGGCGCAGCTCAAAAGGAATGCCGGATTCGCGGCACATTTCTTCCATCAGGCCGTAGCGTATGCCTTCCAGCACCAGCTTGTCCCTGGGCGGGCCCATGACTTTCCCGCCCTTGACGACCCACACATTGCTGGCGGCGGCTTCGCTGAGATGGTCGCCGCGAAACATCACGGTCTCCAGTGCGCCGGCATCCACGCTGATCTGCCGTGAGAACACCGCGCCCAGCAGGCTGGTGCTTTTGATATGGGCCTTTTCCCAGCGAAAGTCATCTGCGGTGACGCAGGCCACGCCTTCGCTGCGCTGCTGCGGGCTGGGCAGCTTCATGGCGTTGGTCATGACAAACACCGTGGGGCTCAAGCCCGGCAACATGGGGTGGTCACGCATGGCGACGCCGCGGCTGACCTGGATGTAGATGATCTGGTTGCCCGGCGTTGCGGCGCTGGTGGACTGCGCGTAAGCCGTCATCAGCTTCGTGATGATCTCGCGCCACCGGGCGTGGCTGAACGGGTTGGTGATGCGCAGCTCGGCCAGGCTGCGGTCGAGCCGCGCCATGTGCTGCGCGAAGCGGAACGGTTTGCCGTCATAGGCCGGCACCACTTCATAGACACCGTCGCCAAAGATGAACCCGCGATCCAGCACGCTGATTTTGGCGTCCTTCAGGGCGGTGTATTCGCCGTTGAGGTAGCAGAGGGTGTCGGGGAGCTGCGGCTGGACAGGCAGTGGGGTCATGTGAAGTTGCGAATGGAGCAGTGGAAGCGCCGATTGTCGCGCCTCCGGATATTCGGCGCCGCCAAACGAAGCATCTGTTCCAGCGGAGCCGCAGATCCGGCTTTGCCGGTTTGCAGGCGGACGGCCCCCTTGGGGGGGCAGCGACCCGCGCAGGGCCGTCCCAAGCAAGGCAAGCCCCCTTGGGGGCAGCGACCCGCGCAGCGGCGGAGCGTGGGGGCTAACGATTCCTTCGCTTGAACCAGATGCGCGCACGCCAGGCCAGCTTGACGCCGACATAGGCAACAGCCGCGCCGCCGATTGCAAAAATACCCATGCCCAGTATGGCAGGCCCGCCAAAAGATGCCAGCCAGGCCATCCTGCTTTCACCGTCGGCCCGGGGCTGGGCAGGCGGCGCGCCAAGGATCAAGGCGCCGGTCTGGTATGCCAGCCAGAGCCAGAAGCCGACCGTCAACGGGTTGGTGAGAAGCGTGATGCCTGCAGCGACGGGGATATTGGCGCGCCACCAGATGCTGTGCACGGTGGCCGCGAGGATCTGCACAAAAGGAATCGCAAACGCCCAAAACACACCGATGGCCGCACCGCGCGCGACCGGCTCGCATCGAAGGCGCCAGAGTTGCGGGTCCAGCACGCGGTGGGCCACAGGCTTGAGCCAGGGGTGGGCCGCGAGTACATCGCGCGTCGGGATGGAGGACTTCCAGCGCTCTGTCCAGTGCGGCTTTTCTCCGGGTGGCTTGCGTTGGCTCATGGCGTGGTCATTGTTTTGGCCTGGCTGGCAGCACGCGGGTTTCGCCAATCGCCATGACGCTGAAATCGTCATCGTTGAGCCCCTGCGACTTGCGCGCTTCGGCCAGGTCCTTGGGTGGCTGGTCAAGTGATTCGTCGGTCAGTTCGAACGTGCCCCAGTGCACGCCCACGCTCCGCTTGGCGCCCAGGTCCTTGTGCGCCTGTACCGCCTCGGCGGGGTTCACGTGCTGCGTCGACATGAACCAGCGCGGCTCGTAAGCGCCCACGGCAATCAGCGCCAGGTCAAAGCCGCCGCCTTTTTCGGGTAACTGCCGGCCAGCAAAGCGGGCTTTGGTATCTGCAAAGTCCCGGGTATAGCCGGTGTCGCCGCTGAAGTACCAGTGAAGCTCGGGTGCAAACACCGCGTAGCCGCCCCACAGCGTCTGGCTGCGGTCACCAAAACTGCGGGCGGACCAGTGCTGCACGGGCGTGAAGTTGAACTCCACCCCCTTCAAGACCTGTTTGTCCCACCAGTCCATCTCGACGGTGTTGCCGATGCCCAGGTCAGTGAACCAGGACTTCATGCCCAGCGGCACAAGGAACAGTGTCGGTTTGCCGGCGGCTTTGGAGCGCGCTGCAATGCCCAGTACCGATGCCTTGTCGAGGTGGTCGTAGTGGTTGTGCGAGATCAGTACCACATCAATGATGGGCAAATCAGCCAGTGCGATGCCAGGCGGCTGCGCGCGTTTGGGGCCCATGAACTGGAATGGGCTGGCGCGTTCGGACAGCACCGGGTCGGTCAGCACATTCAAACCGCCAGCCTGCACGAGCATGCTGGCGTGGCCTATCCAGGTGATGGCGGGTGGTGTGGGTGCGCCTGTCGCAGGGGTCGTGTACGCCTGAATGGCTGCAAGATCTGCCTGCTTTTGGGGTGTGGGTTGCTGCGCCGGTTTGGGCAGGCCCTGCTGACGCCGTTCGATTTGCCAGCGCACGAGTTCGCCGAAACCCCTGCTGACCGTATCGACGTAATTGTTTTTGAAACCTTCGGCCGTGTGGTGTGGTTTTGCGGGGGCATCATGTGGGTTCACTGAAGTGCAGCCCCCCAGGAGAGTGAACAAAAGGCACGCAGGCGTGAGTCGCATGGGTCTCGCAGGAACATCAAACCGGAAAAATCAAACCAGAAAGATAACGGCCGCAATGGCAATGGCACCCAGTACGAGGTTGATGGTTGCCAGCGTGGCAATCTGCCCTACGCGCTTTCCACCTTCAGGCCAGTCACTCGCAGCCACGGCCAGTTTGAGGCGGCGAAAAGGGCCGAAGTACAGGTGGCCGAACAGCAGGAACATCACGATGCCGATGCCGAACATCAGGTGCCAGCCAATCGGTGCGTTTTTCATGCCGACGCGCAGCAGCATGGCAAGCCCGGTGAGCAGCAGGATGGCAATGGCCGGCCAGACCAGTGTGAAGAAGCGCCGCAACACCTGTGCGATGAGCGGCAGGCGCTGCGGCGGGGCCAGCTGGCCTGCCGCAGGGCGCAATGCAAACAACATAAAAGTCACGCCTCCCAGCCAAGTGATGGCGGCGGCAATGTGCAGGAATTTCATCAGGGCGGACATGGGATCCTTTTGGTTTTTCAAAAGCCGTGTGCGAAACAAAAACCGGTAGCTTGCAACAGGCACATCCATTGTGAACGAGGCTTGTATAAAACGTCTGCCAGACGGCATCCCGCGTACTTGCAAACCGGGCTGGAGGGTTTTTCAAGGGAGCTCGGGGGTTTCTACGTATAATCAGGGGCTTTGCTAAATACGGCTGGTGTTTCCAGTTGGTAACTGCCCTGTAACCTTCCTGTAATTTGTGATGAACAAAATCGAAGACCCGGCAGTCAGGGGCAAAGTGGAAAAGCTGGAGATGCCTGATGGTGATGAAGCGGTTTTCAAACCGCTGACCCGCGAAGAGGCGCAGAAGTTGAGAGAGAGCAGTCCTTCCGTATCGCCCTGGGTGGTATTGGCAGGCCAGTCGGTAACCGGTGTCCTGGTGGCGTTGGTGGCCTGGGGTCTGACGGGCAAGGTAAGTGTCGGCTGGTCCGCCTTTTATGGCGCGCTGGCGGTGGTCATCCCGGGGGCATTGTTTGCCCGTGGTCTGATGAGCAAGGTGGCGTCCATGAATGCGGGCGCTGCAGTAGCCGGATTTTTCCTCTGGGAAATGGTCAAGATCGGCATGGTGATTGCCATGCTCTTTGCTGCGCCCCGGATGGTTTCGGATTTGAGCTGGCCGGCCATGCTGGTCGGCCTTGTGGTAACGATGAAGGTGGTCTGGCTGGTGCTTTTGCTCCAGCCGAGGCTGAAAAAGTTAAGCGTAATCAATTAAAGAGACTTGAGAGATGGCCGAATCTTCTGGAAACGCTTTGACCGCTGGTGAGTACATTGGCCACCACCTGGTCCATTTGCAGAACCACCCCCAAAAAGGCATCGTCGATTTTTCCGTCTTCAACATAGACACGATTTTCTGGTCCATCACGCTCGGCGTGATTGGCCTGTTTGCCATGTGGCGTGTTGCCAAAAGCGTGCATTCGGGCGTTCCCGGCCGCATGCAGGCAGCCGTTGAAATCCTGCTTGAAATGGTCGACAGCCAGGCCAAGGGCATCGTCAAGAATGCAGAGTCGCGCAAGTTCGTCGGCCCACTGGCGCTGACCGTGTTTGTCTGGATCTTCCTGATGAACTCGATGGACTTTTTGCCTGTCGATCTTTTTCACAGCATCTTCGCCGTCACCGGCCTTGACCACAGCATCCACAACTTCCGCGTCGTCCCGACCGCCGATCTCTCGGCCACGCTGGGCATGTCCTGCGGTGTGCTGCTGGTCTGCCTGTTTTACAACATCAAGATCAAGGGTCTTGGCGGCTGGGTGCATGAGCTGTTTGCTGCGCCGTTCGGCGACAAGTGGTTCCTCTACCCGATCAACTTCCTGATGCAGATGATTGAATTCGCTGCCAAGACGGTGTCTCACGGCCTGCGACTCTTCGGCAACATGTATGCCGGCGAACTCCTCTTCATGCTGATCGCCCTGATGGGTGCGGTTGGTTTTGGTTCTGCCACCGGCATTTTCCTGTTCATCGGCCACGTGTTGGCAGGTACCGGCTGGGCTATCTTCCACATCCTGATCGTTGCGCTGCAGGCGTTTATTTTCATGATGTTGACGCTGGTGTATGTGGGGCAGGCCCACGATCACCATTGATTCGCTGAATCAGTTTTCTCTCGCTTTCGGTTTCTTTTTTATTTTTGTTAGTTAGTTAAATCCATAGGAGCATTAAATGGAACACGTACTCGGTTTTGTCGCTTTGGCCGCTGGCCTGATCATTGGCCTGGGCGCTGTCGGCGCATGTATCGGCATCGGCATCATGGGTAGCAAATACCTCGAAGCAGCTGCACGCCAGCCAGAGCTGATGAACGAACTGCAAACCAAGATGTTCTTGCTGGCCGGTCTGATCGACGCGGCTTTTCTGATCGGCGTTGGTATCGCCATGCTGTTCGCATTTGCGAACCCGTTTGTCCTCAAGTAATCCCCCTTTCCAGACATCAACCTAGAGAGGTGCTGCTGTGAGTATCAACTCCACATTCTTTGCGCAGCTCGTTGTGTTTGCGATCCTGGTGCTGTTCACGATGAAATTCGTGTGGCCCCCGATTGCAGCCGCGCTGGACGAACGTGCCCGGAAGATTGCCGACGGCCTTGCTGCCGCCGATAAAGCCAAGTCTGAACTCTCCGTCGCCAACAAGCGCGTGGAAGAAGAACTGGCCAAGTCGCGCAACGAGTCCGCCACGCGTCTGGCCGAAGCCGAGCGCCGTGCGCATGCCATGATTGAAGAGGCGAAGGCGAAAGCAACCGAAGAAGGCGGCAAGATCATTGCAGCCGCCAAGGTTGAGGCTGAGCAGCAAACCGTCAAGGCCCGCGAAACCCTGCGT
Source organism: Pseudomonadota bacterium (assembly GCA_040390295.1). GTDB lineage: Bacteria > Pseudomonadota > Gammaproteobacteria > Burkholderiales > Burkholderiaceae_C > Polaromonas. Next base: position 48,583 of record JAZJYR010000042.1, on the reverse strand, counting down.
GAGCAGGTTGCCGCACTGGCCGTCAAGGGCGCTGAGCAGATCCTGCGCAAGGAAGTCAATGCCAGCGTGCATGCCGACTTGCTGGGCCGCCTGAAGACTGAACTTTGACTGACACGAAGCGAGCATACACATGGCCGAACTAGCCACCATTGCCCGTCCCTACGCTGAAGCGCTGTTCAAGACTGCGGGTTCCGACCTTGCAGGCACGGCCGTCTGGCTGGATGAACTGGCAGCGATTGCCTCGAACGCGCAGTTGCAGCAATATGCCGGCAACCCCAGCGTGTCGTCGGCGCAGACGTTTGACGTGATTTCCGGCGTTGCCAAAACAGCGCTGCCTGAAGCTGCGAAAAACTTCCTGCGCGCCGTGATCGACAACGGTCGCATCAGTGTCCTGCCCGAGATCGCCAGCCAGTTCCGCGCGTTGAAGAACGCAAAGAGCGGTTCGTCAGATGCCACCGTCTACAGTGCTTTCGCGCTTGAAGGCGCCGCGCTGGCTGACCTGGCAGCAACGCTGGAAAAACGTTTCGGCCGCAAGCTCAACGTCAAGGTGGAGCTTGAGCCTGAATTGATAGGCGGCGTACGTGTCGTGGTGGGTGACGAGGTGCTGGATACCTCGGTCAAAGCCCGTTTAGAGCAAATGAGAGCAGCGCTGGTTTCGTGATGTTGTGCTTCGCATAACGCCCGGATTTTTAGCCAACAAACCGAAGAAAGAAGGAAAGAGTCATGCAACTCAATCCCGCAGAAATTTCTGAACTGATCAAGAGCCGTATTGAAGGCCTGACTGCCAGCAGCGATGTCCGTAACCAGGGCACCGTGGTGTCGGTGACCGACGGTATCGTGCGTATTCATGGCCTCTCCGATGTGATGCAGGGCGAAATGCTTGAATTCCCGGCAACGGCTGATGGCACCGCCACTTACGGCCTGGCCCTGAATCTCGAGCGTGACTCCGTCGGCTCCGTCATTCTGGGTGAGTACGAACACATCGCTGAAGGCGACACCGTCAAATGCACGGGCCGCATTCTTGAAGTGCCCGTCGGCCCTGAGCTGCTTGGCCGCGTGGTCAATGCACTTGGCCAGCCTATCGACGGCAAGGGCCCGATCAATGCCAAGCTGACTGACGTGATCGAAAAGGTTGCGCCCGGCGTGATCGCCCGAAAATCCGTCGACCAGCCCCTGCAGACCGGCCTGAAGTCCATCGACTCCATGGTGCCCGTCGGTCGCGGCCAGCGCGAACTGATCATCGGCGACCGCCAGACCGGCAAGACCGCTGTTGCGATTGACGCCATCATCAACCAGAAGGGCAAAGGCGTTTCGTGCGTCTACGTCGCTATCGGCCAGAAGGCTTCTTCCATCAAGAACGTTGTGCGTTCGCTGGAACAAGCCGGTGCGATGGAGTACACCATCGTCGTTGCCGCATCGGCATCCGAGTCGGCTGCAATGCAGTATGTGAGCGCATACTCTGGCTGCACCATGGGTGAATACTTCCGTGATCGTGGCGAAGACGCCCTGATCGTGTATGACGATTTGTCCAAGCAGGCCGTGGCGTACCGTCAGGTTTCGCTGCTGCTGCGCCGTCCACCAGGCCGCGAAGCTTATCCTGGCGACGTGTTCTATCTCCACAGCCGTCTTCTTGAGCGCGCTGCCCGTGTGAACGAAAAATACGTTGAAGACTTCACCAAGGGCGCCGTGAAGGGCAAGACCGGTTCCCTGACCGCTCTGCCAATCATCGAAACGCAGGCTGGTGACGTGTCGGCCTTCGTGCCAACCAACGTGATTTCGATCACCGACGGCCAGATCTTCCTGGAAACCAGCCTGTTCAACGCCGGTATCCGTCCCGCGATCAACGCTGGTATCTCGGTGTCCCGCGTCGGTGGTGCTGCACAGACCAAGCTGATCAAGAACCTCTCCGGCGGTATCCGTACCGATTTGGCACAGTACCGTGAACTGGCTGCGTTCGCGCAGTTCGCTTCCGACCTGGACGAAGCCACCCGCAAGCAGCTGGACCGCGGTGCACGCGTGACCGAACTGCTCAAGCAGGCCCAGTACTCGCCGCTATCGATCTCCAACATGGGTGCCACACTGTTCGCCGTGAACAAGGGCTTCATGGACGACATCGAAGTCAAGAAGGTTCTGGCTTTTGAAGCCGGTCTGCACAGCTACCTCAAGGACAAGAATGCGGCCCTCATGGCCAAGCTCGAAGCCAACAAGGCCATGGACAAGGATGCAGAAGCTGAACTGAATACGGCCGTGGCCGAGTTCAAGAAGTCGTTCGCCTGATACGCGAAACTGACTTCATAGTTCAAGGCAAGCAACTCCCAGGAAGCTCATATGGCAGCAGGTAAAGAGATTCGCGGCAAGATCAAATCGGTGGAAAACACCAAGAAGATCACCAAGGCCATGGAAATGGTGGCAGCGTCCAAAATGCGCAAGGCGCAGGAACGGATGCGCGCCGCTCGCCCTTACAGCGACAAGATCCGCAACATCGCGTCCAACCTTGCACAGGCCAACCCCGAATACACCCACGCGTTCATGGAGTCCAACGACACCAGGACGACCGGGTTTATTGTGGTGACGACCGACAAGGGTCTTTGTGGCGGCCTGAACACCAACGTGTTGCGTGCAGTGACGTCCAAGCTGAAGGAGCTGCAGGCATTGGGCCATGAGGCTAACGCCGTGGCCATCGGCAACAAGGGTTTCAGCTTCCTGAACCGCATTGGCGCCAAGGTGATTTCGCATGTAACCCAGCTGGGTGACAAGCCGCATCTCGATGCATTGATCGGTCCCGTCAAGGTTCTGCTGGATGCGTACAGCGAAGGCAAGATCAAGGCGGTCTACCTTTGTTACACCAAGTTCATCAACACCATGCGCCAGGAGCCGGTTGTCGAGCAGTTGCTGCCTTTGACAGCAGCCCACCTCCAGGCCGACAAGGACCAGCACGGCTGGGACTACATCTACGAGCCTGATGCGCAAACCGTGATTGATGATCTGCTGGTTCGCTACGTTGAAGCACTGGTCTACCAGGCCGTCGCTGAAAACATGGCTTCGGAGCAATCGGCCCGCATGGTGGCGATGAAAGCGGCAACCGACAACGCCGGCAGCGTGATCGGCGAACTGAAGCTGGTTTACAACAAGACGCGTCAGGCGGCGATCACGAAAGAACTTTCGGAAATCGTCGCAGGTGCTGCAGCGGTCTGAACCGCGCCGCCCAGATTTACAAGATTTAAAGAACGGAAAAGGATCCAGTCATGGCTCAAGCTCAAGGCAAGATTGTTCAGTGTATCGGCGCGGTGGTTGACGTTGAATTCGCGCGCGACCAGATGCCCAAGATTTACGATGCGCTCAAGATGGAAGGCTCCGCGCTGACGCTTGAAGTGCAGCAGCAGCTCGGCGACGGCATCGTGCGCACCATTGCGCTGGGCACGTCAGACGGCCTGCGCCGCGGCAATATGGTGTACAACACCGGCGCCAACATCACCGTTCCAGTCGGCAAGGCAACCCTGGGCCGCATCATGGACGTGCTGGGCGCGCCTATCGACGAGCGTGGCCCGGTTGACCAGACCCTCACAGCTCCAATTCACCGTAAGGCACCTGCCTACGACGAACTCAGCCCATCACAGGAACTCCTGGAAACCGGCATCAAGGTGATTGACCTGGTTTGCCCGTTCGCCAAGGGCGGCAAGGTTGGCCTGTTCGGTGGCGCCGGCGTCGGCAAGACCGTGAACATGATGGAACTGATCAACAACATCGCCAAGGCGCACTCGGGACTGTCGGTGTTCGCAGGTGTCGGTGAACGTACCCGCGAAGGCAATGACTTCTATCACGAGATGGCCGACTCCGGCGTTGTGAACCTCGAGAACCTTGGCGAATCCAAGGTTGCAATGGTCTACGGCCAGATGAATGAGCCACCAGGAAACCGTCTGCGCGTCGCGCTGACCGGCTTGACGATTGCCGAGTCCTTCCGTGACGAAGGCCGTGACGTTCTGTTCTTCGTTGACAACATCTACCGCTACACGCTGGCCGGTACTGAAGTGTCCGCACTGCTGGGCCGTATGCCTTCCGCCGTGGGTTACCAGCCTACGCTGGCCGAAGAAATGGGCCGCCTGCAAGAGCGTATTACCTCGACGAAAGTTGGCTCCATCACTTCCATCCAGGCCGTTTACGTTCCTGCTGATGACTTGACCGATCCGTCACCTGCCACGACTTTTGCCCACCTGGATTCCACCGTCGTGCTGTCGCGTGATATCGCTTCGCTGGGTATCTATCCTGCGGTGGATCCGCTTGACTCGACCAGCCGCCAGCTTGACCCGAACGTCGTCGGTGAAGACCACTACGCAACGGCTCGTGCGGTGCAGGGCACGCTGCAGCGCTACAAGGAACTGCGCGACATTATTGCTATTCTGGGCATGGACGAGCTGGCTCCTGAAGACAAGCTTGCCGTGGCCCGTGCCCGCAAGATCCAGCGTTTCCTGTCGCAGCCCTTCCACGTTGCTGAAGTGTTTACCGGTTCACCCGGCAAGTACGTCAGCCTCGCTGAGACGATTCGCGGCTTCAAGATGATTGTGGCCGGTGAGTGCGATCATCTGCCAGAACAGGCCTTCTACATGGTCGGGACCATCGACGAAGCTTTCGAGAAAGCCAAGAAGGTCTAAGACATGGACTCGACCCACACCATTCACGTGGACGTCGTCAGTGCCGAGGAGTCGATTTTCTCCGGTGAAGCGCGTTTTGTCGCGCTTCCTGGCGAGGCCGGCGAACTGGGCATCTACCCACGGCACACCCCGCTGATCACGCGTATCAAGCCGGGTGCCGTACGCATCGAAAAAGCAGACGGCACGGAAGAGTTTGTGTTCGTCGCAGGCGGCCTGCTCGAAGTTCAGCCCAACAGTGTGACTGTGCTCTCCGACACGGCCATCCGCGGCAAGGACCTCGACGAGGCCAAGGCCACGGAGGCGAAGGCTGCAGCCGAAGAGGCCCTGAAAAACGCCAAGAGCGATATCGATATCGCGATGGCGCAATCCGAGCTGGCCGTCATGGCTGCCCAGATCGCTGCCCTGCGCAAATATCGTCAGAAAAGATAATCTTTGCGTGTAAATGCGCGCCCTCAGCAAGCCCCGCCATGTGGTTGGGGCTTTTTTTTGCCTTGAACATGTCCCGTGTGCGCATCTCGCCTCCTACAATCGGCCAATGCTCTTTTCCAGAATCAAGGTTCCTTTCAGGGATAGCAACAAGGAAAAAGCCGCGCAGTTGTTGATCACTTCCACGGCTCTTGCAGACCTCAGTCTGCCTGACGCGCGTGCGGTGGTGGGCGCCATGATGCTCAGACGCGTGCTGCACGGTACCGTCCTGATCAAGGAGGGCGAAGTCAGCCACACTGATTTCATGATGCTGATTCTTGACGGCGAAGTGCTGGTTGACAACGAATTGACGTCGATGGATGACAGCATGGTGATGTCGGTGATAGGTTCCGGCAGCCTGATTGGCGAAATGGGCGTGCTTGATGGTGCGCCGCGTTCTGCCACCTGTACCGCGACGACTGACCTCGCCGTAGCGGTCCTGTCCCGCGATGCCTTGTTGACCCTGATCAAGAGCAACCCGGCAGTCGCTGCGCGTCTGATGCTTGCAATCTCCAAGCGCCTGTCGGACCGGCTGCGCGAAGCCAATCGCAAAATCAGGACGTTGGGCGGGCTGAGCCGGGCTTTGCAGCAGGAACTCGACGCTGCCCATCACACTGGCGGCGGACTGACCAGTAATTAGCCAAGCACCGGCTCGTCCGGCAATTCATCTTCTGCCTTCGCTCCCGTTATGGCGGGAAAGTTCGCTACCAGTGCGGCAGAAACTTCTTCGAGTGCCTGCGTCAGGCCGTCTTCAAACCGTCCGGCGGCAAAGGCAGCGCCCATGCGTGCAGTCATCGCCTTCCATTCCTCAGGCGTGACATGGCGGTTCAGCCCGCGATCAGCAACGATTTCAATGGCCCGCTCTGCCAGCTGAAGGTAAATCAGTACGCCATTGTTGTGCTCGGTATCCCAGACACGCAGTTTGCCGAAAAGCATGACAGCGCGCTGGTGTACAAGCTGGGCCACCGACGTGTTTTTACCCAGGCGCAAGAGGTAACTCATGGGCAGCGAGGCCTCCACACAAATCCTGATCTGCCCGCTGTGACGACTCTCACTCGCGGCGGTGCGCCTCGCCAGGCGCTGGCGCATGTCCGGCGGAATCGCGCGCCGTGCATCTGAGGCGTCAAGCCAGAGATGTTTGAGCATGCGTTGCACCTTGTTCATGGTCGTATCCATCACCAGTCACCCGAGGCACCGCCGCCCCCAAAGTTGCCGCCGCCCCCGCTGCCAAAGCCGCCCGAGCGACCACCTCCACTGCTCCAGCCGTTGCCTCCACCAGCGCCCCAGCCCGGGGACCTACCCATACCACCCAGCGAGCCGAGGCTGGCGACCAATCCGAACACCATACCGACGATGCCAGCACCGAGCGCGAGCAGAAGACTGTTGGTAAAAATCCAGGCCAGCACCCCCACAACGCCACCGGTCGCAAAGGCACCGCCTTTACGGCCAAGCAGACCCGACAACAGCCGAGCACCTATCGGTACGGCAAAGAACAGAAACACCGCCAGGTCGGTCCACTGAAAACCCTGATCCCGGGGTTGACCTCCAGCAGACTCTGGCAAAGGCAGGTTCTCGCCACTGATACGGGCCATCAACTGGTCGGTTGCTGCCTCAATGCCACCCGCGAAATCGCCCTGCCTGAAACGGGGCGTAATGGCCCGGTCAATGATCTGCCGCGCTGCCAGATCGGGAATTGCGCCTTCCAGTGTTTTTGCTGGGGCGATACGGACCTTGCGGTCATTTTTGGCCACCACCAGAAGAAGTCCGTCGCCGACGCCCTTGCGCCCGATTTTCCAGCTGTCACCGACACGCTGGGTGAAAACTGCTATGTCTTCAGGTTGTGTGGTCGGCACCAGCAAAACCACAATCTGTGCGCCACGACTGGCCTCGAAAGCCGACAGCTTTGCCTCCAGCGCCTGCTTTTGTCCTGTATCCAGCGTGCCGGTGGTATCGATCACATGTGCTGTCAGCGCGGGTATGGCCACCAGATCCTGGGCCGAAGCGGCCTGCACAAACAGACCCGACAGGCCAATCCAGATTGCAGCTGTCAAAAAAACTCTTGCGCGCAGGCGCTGTGTAAAAGGCACGGGTCGGCCTTCCTATTTCTTCTCGAAGCTCACCGCCGGTGGCGCAGAAATCTGGGCCTCGTTCTGCACTGAGAAATTGGGCTTGACCTGATAGCTGAAGATCATGGCGGTCAGGTTGTTCGGAAAGCTGCGCGCCAGTACGTTGTATTCCTGAACAGTCTGGATGTAGCGGTTACGAGCCACAGTGATGCGGTTTTCAGTGCCCTCAAGCTGCACGCGCAAATCCTGGAAACCCTGATTGGCCTTGAGGTTGGGGTAGTTCTCCGTTACCACCAGCAGCCGAGACAAGGCAGAGCTCAATTCGCCCTGCGCTGCCTGGAACTTGCTGAAAGCCGCCGGATCGTTGAGTGTTTCGGGCGTCACTTGTATGGAAGTCGCCTTGGCGCGCGCCTCAACCACCTTGGTAAGGGTGTCCTGCTCGAAGGCCGCCTCGCCCTTGACGGTTGCCACAATGTTGGGCACAAGGTCGGCACGGCGCTGGTATTGGTTGAGAACCTCGGACCAGGCCGATTTGGTTTGCTCGTCCAGGCGCTGGAAGTCGTTGTAGCCGCAGCCTGTCAGCAGCAGGCTGGTTGCACTGACAAGGCCAACAAGCATTAATTTGATAAAACGGGGTGTCATGAATGTACTCCTCAATTGCGTGGCGTCACACTACCATAAACCGATGCAACATACGCGAAATCTGCAGCATGCGTAAACCGGTCACTCGCGCAGGCAATCACGACCAGATCACGGTCAAAAAGGCGCTGGGCACCTGGTTTTTGGGGCGTGGATGGAAACCTTTCAAATTCCAGCGTGATGTCTGGAAAGCGATTGCGGCGGGACAATCCGGCTTGCTGCATGCGACAACAGGCGCTGGCAAGACTTACGCAGTCTGGTTGGGGGCATTGCTGCAATGGATGTGTAATGCGCCCTCAGCAAACCATGCCCTTGGCAGTTCTGTCAAAAAGACCTCCACAGCGTCCCTTGCCCCGCCACTCACTGTCCTGTGGATCACGCCCATGCGTGCCCTGGCTGCAGATACGTTGAGAGCGCTTCAGCAGCCGCTTGATGCACTGGGGCAAACTGATGTGGGCGAGGTCGTGCGACTGCAAAACTGGAGTGCCGGCGCACGCAGCGGGGACACCATTTCGAGTGAGCGCAGCGCTCAGAACACCCGCTTGCCGACAGTCCTGGTGACAACCCCCGAAAGCCTCTCGCTGATGCTGGCGCGAGCAGATGCGCGCGAGGTCTTGGGCTGCGTGAAGATGGTGGTTGTCGATGAATGGCATGAGTTGCTGGGCAACAAGCGCGGCGTGCAGGTTCAGCTCGCCCTCGCAAGGCTGAAAAAATGGAATTCTGGTTTGTGTATTTGGGGGATGTCGGCAACGCTTGGAAACCTGCATGAGGCCATGCACGCCCTGCTGGGTCACGACGAAGGCGTGCTGGTGCAGGGTCAGGTCCCAAAAAAGCTCGTGATCGATTCGCTGTTGCCGCGAAAGGCGGAACGCTTTCCCTGGGGCGGTCATCTGGGCTTGACCATGTTGCCACAGGTGCTGGAAGAAATATCCGCAAGCCGTACGACGCTGGTATTTACCAACACGCGTTCCCAGGCGGAGATCTGGTACCAGGCCATGCTCGAGGCAAAACCCGAATGGGCGGGCCTGATCGCTCTGCATCATGGCTCGCTGGACCGTGAAGTGCGCGGATGGGTTGAACTGGGTCTCAAAAGCGGTGAGCTAAAAGCTGTGGTGTGCACCTCCAGCCTGGATCTGGGCGTCGACTTTCTGCCAGTGGAGCGTGTGTTGCAGATAGGTTCACCAAAAGGCGTTGCAAGGTTGTTGCAGCGCGCAGGTCGTTCGGGCCATGCACCTGGCCGCCCCTCCCGCATCACCCTCGTGCCGACGCACAGCATAGAGATGGTTGAGGGCGCTGCTGCGCGGGCGGCGATAGCTGCCGGCCACATAGAGTCCCGGGTGTCTCCCGAGCAACCGTTGGACGTCCTCGTGCAGCATCTCGTAACTGTGGCCCTCGGGGGCGGTTTTTTGCCCGATGCACTGTATGAGGAAATTCGCGGGACGGCGGCCTACCGTCGGCTTTCTGTGGAAACGTGGGAGTGGTGTCTGGCCTTTGTAAGGCAAGGTGGGCCGTCGCTGGTTGCCTATCCCGACTATCGCCGCGCCGTACCGGACGAAGAAGGTGTGTGGCGCGTGCCCGACGCAAGCCTGGCGCGCCGCCACCGAATGAACATAGGCACCATCGTCAGTGATGCCAGCATGTCCGTGCAATACATGGGGGGCGGGCGAATAGGCAGTGTCGAAGAAAGTTTTGCAGCGCGTCTCAAACCAGGCGACTGTTTTCTTTTTGGCGGCAGGTTGCTGGAGCTGGTTCGTATCCATGACATGACGGCGTGGGTCAGGCGTGCCAGTGGCAGGCGGCCTGCTGTACCGCGATGGAACGGCGGGCGCATGCCGCTGTCAACCACGCTCGCAGACGCGGTGGTCCAACAGCTGGCGCTGGCGGATAAAGGCCGCTACACAACGCCCGAGATGAAGGTCGTGCGACCGCTGCTTGAGCTACAGCAGCAATGGTCGGCCCTGCCCACACCGCAAACCCTGCTGGCTGAATTACTCAAGACGCGGGAGGGCTCGCATCTGTTTCTTTACCCCTTTGCTGGCAGGCACGTCCACCTGGGCCTCGCCAACCTGATTGCCTGGCGGGTCGCCCAACACGAGCCGCGGACATTCTCGATCGCCGTCAATGACTATGGCTTTGAGCTGCTGTGTGCTGATGAGGTGGACTGGCCGACTTTGCTGCCGGAGCTGCTCAAGGCTGGGCATGATGCGCAAGGGCGTGACGCCATGACCCACGACAAGGGCGAGGAAGGAGAACGCAGGGCGCTTCTGCACGAGGTGCTTGAAAGCCTGAACGCGAGTGAACTGGCGCAGCGCCGTTTTCGCGAGATTGCCCGCGTCTCGGGTCTGATTTTCCAGGGCTACCCCGGTGAAAAACGCAGTAATAAACAGTTGCAGGCTTCGTCCTCCCTGTTTTTCGAAGTGTTTCGCAAGTACGATCCTTTCAATCGCCTGCTGCTCCAGGCCGAGCAGGAATTGCTCGCGCAGGAACTTGAGATCGGCAGGCTGCGCACCAGCCTTGCACGCATGAACAGCCAGGCGCTCGTCATGAAAAACCTTGAGAGGCCAACACCTTTTTCATTTCCACTGATGGTCGAACTCTTTCGTGAAAAACTCACCAATGAAAATCTTGCAGACCGTATTGCCCGCATGGTGACCCAACTCGAAAAAGCCGCTGGCGGCAAGGTCACGGTGGGTGATGTAAGGGCTGTCAGGAGCACCCTGGCTTTTGGACACGAGTCCGCATCTCCTTCTGGTTCTGCCGGTACGGGCAACAAGCCGCGTCGTGAACGTAAATCATCAAGGCCCTTGCCCCCGTTATGAATTCACAAACATTCAATGCGGAGGCTCCAGCGCGATCCGTATGCGAGATTCAATGGGCTGGCCAAGCGCTGCATCTCTTACCTGAACGGGCTCTCTGGTGGCCAGAAGGCCGCGTGCTTTTTATTGCTGACCTGCATCTGGGCAAGGCGGCCACCTACCGGGCACTTGGCCAGCCTGTACCGGCGGGTACAACGCGTGAGAATCTTGGTCGATTGAGTGAGCTGATGATGCGTTACCAGCCCTTGAAGCTGGTGTTTCTCGGGGATTTCATGCATGCCGAGCAGGCACGAACACCGTCCTTGCTTGCAGCGCTGGATGCATGGCGCAAGCAGTGCGCCGCCATGGACTGTGTGCTGGTTCGTGGCAACCATGACAGCCGCGCCGGTGACCCGCCGCCCTCACTCGGCATTGATGTTGTGGACGAGCCCTGGCTCATCGGCCCATTTGCGGCTTGCCATCATCCCCAGCAACATGCAACCCACAGGGTGATTGCCGGTCACCTGCATCCCGCCGTGCATCTTTTTGGTCGGGGACGCGACCATGTCCGCATGCCGTGCTTCTGTTTTGACGAGTATCAGGCGATTCTTCCCGCGTTTGGCGAATTTACCGGTGGCTGGACCGTCACTCTGGGAGCTGGACGGCAGCTCTACCCGGTCGGCGGGCAGGCGGTCTGGCGTCTGCCTGAGTCACGCTAGTGTCACTCGCAGGGTTGACGACCTTCAGTAGCCGGTTCGGAGGTCTACCTGAAAGTGCAAGGGCTGTCCTGCATGAAAGCGCGTCAGGTTTTGCAGAAAGCGTTCTGACGTACGTTCAAACATCCTTGTTTGTGATCGTCCCGAGAGGTGCATGGAGATGTGCACATTGTCCAGGCTCCAGAGCGGGTGATCTGCTGGCAGGGGCTCGGGCTCCGTCACATCCAGGAAGGCCGCAGCGATGCGTTTTTCCTTCAGCGCCGCAACCAAAGCATCCTGGTCGATGACGCTGCCACGTGCAAAGTTCATCAGCACCGCTCCAGGCTTCATGCGTGCCAGCTCGGCAGCGCCTATGAGGTGTTCGGTTTGGCTTGTGGCCGGCACCGCAAGAATAATCCAGTCGAATTCGCCAAGTCTGGTCTGCCAGTCGCTGGGCCCAAGTACCTTGCCTGATAAATCCGCGTTGCGGCGCACGGCGGTTACCTTGACGCCAAACGCATTCAGCCTTTCCTCCACCAGCTTGCCGATGGCGCCATAGCCCACCATCAGTGCATGGCTGCCCGCCAGCTCCATCTTTCCGGGCGAATCGCGCAACCACTCGTGTCTTTCCTGTGCCCGCGCTACTTCCCGGTAGTTTTTGGCGATGTTCAGCATGCCCATCACCACGTATTCGGCAATGGTGATGGCATTGATGCCTGCACCATTCGTCACCGCTACACTGCGCAGTTGCAACTCGTCCAGTGGCAGGCTATCCATGCCGGCGAGGCCGGAGTTCAGCCACTTCATGCGGGTGGCGAGGCTGACAGCCGTAGCCATGTCGGGCTTGTTGCTCATGTCAAACCAGCCGATGACAGCCTTCGGGGCAAGCGCATTAGCCTCTTCGCGACTGCCAAACCAATGTACGTCCAGCCAGCCGGGAAGTTTGCCTTCAAGGTGAGTGCGGACGGGGGCTGGCAAAACGGCGATGGTCTTGGTTGTCATGTTGTCTCCGGTTGCTAATCTTTAGCTTTGGCGGCTTGCAAGGCCGCATTGATTAATATAGCCGGATGGACTCAACCTCTCACACCCTGCAAGGTGCGCTACGGCCTCAGCGTATGGTCATAAATGACCGCCCGGCGCTGGTGGTTGCCGGTGCGACCGGGGTTCTGGGCGCAGAAGTGTTGAGCCGACTGGCCGGCAGTGGCCGTTTCTCGAACGTCGGCGTGATGGCGTGTGAACCCATCACAACCAGGCTGTCCGGTGTGAGCATTGTGCTGGCGCCAGACGCACCATTTGAGGACTGGCCCGTGCGTTCCGGTGTGCAGGTTGGCGTGGTGATGTTCGAACCGCCCCGCCTTTACTACGACCGTGAGCGTGCCCTGTGGACGCCTGTGCCCGACCAGCTTCCTGCCCTTGCAAACTGGCTTCGAAGTTGTGGAGTGCAAACCCTGGTGGTGGTGATGCCGCATGTTCAGGGGCGCTTGCCTGATGCGCTGAAGCTTGGACTGGCCACACTGGATGAGCATGCTGTGACTGCTGCAGGTTTTGAGCGCGTGCTGTTTGTCCGCTCTGCGCAGAAAAGTCAGGGTACAAAACCTTCTGGCCTGTTCAGAAGGACGGCTGCATGGATGTTGTCGACACTGAGTTACATGGTCCCCGTAACCGAGCAGGTGGTACGGCCGTCAAAGATCGCAGAGTTCATTGAGGCGACGTTGCGCGTATTGCCCGCAGGCACCCATATGGCGCCGCCTGAGCTTCTCTGGCAGGCGGCACAAAGCGGCCGAAAAAGCCTGAGCGGGGAGAGTATTCACAGCGTCGTGCAGGCGTGGCTTAATGGCAGTCTGGATGCATCCCGGCCCTGAGTCCTAACCTGTGGTACCAGCACATGCGAAAACCAAAAAATTCGGCAGACACCAGCGGGAGCGCAAACGATACGGAAGCCGCGTTCTACGAAGCTCTGCAGAGCGGCGACATCGAAAAACTCATGGCCTGCTGGGCCGATGAAGATGACATCCTGTGTGTGCATCCTGGCGGTGGTCGCCTGTTGGGCCCTGGCGCTATCCGGACTTCGTTTGATGCGATGTTTGCCAATGGCACGATTCAGGTGCAACCTGAAAAAATCCGGGTGATCGAAGCCATGGGCGCCAGTGTGCACAGCGTGCTGGAGCGCATAGAGATACTGACCGAAGAAGGTCCTCGTCATGCTTACGTCATCGCCACCAATGTCTATCAAAAGACGGCACAGGGCTGGCGCATGGTTGCGCACCACGCCAGCCCGGGGACACCGCGCGAGATGCAGGAGATTTTCGATGCACCCCAGGTGCTTCACTGAAAATGATTTTGTGGGTACTTCGCCGATGAACTACAGCGCGCCCTGGTGGTTGCCCGGCGGTAACTTGCAAACCATCTGGGCTGCGGTGGCGGCTCGCCGGTTTGCCGGAGTCCGGCCGGTGTTTCGCCGTGAGCGATGGAATGCGCCTGACAACGACTTTGTGGATGTGGACTTTCTGCAGGACGCGGGCAACCGCGGTACCCCCCTGCTGGTTGTTTTTCATGGTCTTGAAGGTTCATCGGCAAGCCACTATGCAGAGGCACTCGCGGTGGTTGCTGCTGCCAAAGGCTGGGCCTGTGCTGTACCGCATTTTCGGGGCTGCTCGGGTGAACTCAATCATGCACCGCGCGCCTACCATTCAGGCGATTTTCTGGAGATCGACTGGATATTGCGTCGATTTCGTGCCTCTCATAATGGGCCTTTGCTTGCGGTCGGCATCTCCCTCGGCGGCAATGCCCTGATGCGTTGGGCCGGTGAAATGGGTGACGCAGCGGGCGAGGTCGTCAAGGCTGTCGCATCGGTCTGCTCACCGCTGGACCTGGCTGCAGGCGGCTGGGCCATAGGTCGCGGTTTTAATCGCCAGGTTTACACCCGCATGTTTCTCAAGACCATGGTGCCGAAAGCCCTGCTGAAGCTGGATCAGCATCCTGGACTGTTCAATCGCGAGAAGCTGCTGGCGGCACGCAACCTGTATGAGTTCGACAATGTTTTTACTGCGCCGCTTCATGGTTTTGAGAACACCGAAGACTACTGGACAAGGGCGTCTGCCAAGCCGCACATGAGCCGGATAGCCTTGCCTGCATTGGCGCTTAATGCGCGCAACGATCCCTTTATTCCTGCTTGGAGCCTGCCGACTGCAAACGACGTCAGTTCCCGCGTCACGCTGTGGCAGCCAGGCCAGGGCGGACACGTCGGCTTTCCGTCGGGCCGCTTTCCAGGTCACGTCATGGCAATGCCAGAAGCCGTGACCGGTTTTTTTGCCGCTCATTTTTGAATCTTCAACATGAATTGAACAACCATGGATGACATCGTCAAGGCTGCGCTTGCCAAATGGCCCAACGTGCCGGACTGCTACGGGTGGCTGGGGCTGGACGCGCGCGGCAACTGGTATATGCGCGACGAGCGCGCCCAGTCTGCGGGTGCCTTTGGTTCAGTGCTGTTGGATGACCCGGCGCGGCAGATGGCCAGCAAGGGCTCGCTGCTCAAGCATGAAAAGCTGATCGACTTTATCCAGCGCAACTATGAGCATGATGCGCAAGGCCGGTGGTTCTTTCAGAATGGCCCACAACGCGTTTACGTCGAACTTGAGTCCACACCCTTTGTCTGGCGCGTCAGCGCCGATTATTCGATTACCTCGCACACGGGGATTGCCGCACGTCCACAGCGGTGCGTACTCGATGAGAAGGGGCGCCTTTACCTGGACACCGATGCAGGTTTTGGTCTGGTGCACACGCAGGATATGACCGTAGCAGCAGATGCTGTCGAGCAGGGCCTGTGGGTGCCGCAGGATGCACTTTCTGCAGAACTGCCCCGCCAGCATGGTTATGTGATGAGTCCCGAGGCGCTTCAAAAGACCTGACCGCAAGGCGCTCCAGTCATCCTGAAATAAAAAAAGCCGGCGTCAGCCGGCTTTTTTTGCTGGGTGAAGTTGCTGGCCGGGCTTACTTGACCGCGTTGACCATGTACTGCACGACCGCCTTGATTTCGGCATCCGATGCCGTTGAGCCGCCTTTGGGTGGCATGGCGTTTTTGCCCTTGATGGCACTGGCTGTCAGCGCATCGACGCCGGCACCCACGCGGGGTGCCCAGGCAGCCTTGTCGCCGAGCTTTGGCGCACCGGCAACGCCGGCCGCATGGCAGACCGCGCAGACCTGGGTGTAAAGCGCGGGGATCGCGCCGCCGGCTTGTGCACCGGCAGCGGGCGCTGCGGTCTTGTTGGCGGCAGCCAATGCAGCTACGACATCAGCAGATGGGCCTGCTGCAGCGGATGCGCCGCCCGCAGGAGCCGATGCCGCGGCGGCGGGTTTTGTTGGCTCTGCAAATTTGGCGCCGGCTGCGGTGGTCATGTACACAACAGCACGGCCCACTTCGACATCGTCAAAATCGCCGCCGCCCTGTGCACCCATGGCGCCTTTGCCCTTGAGCGCAGAATTCCACAGCGCCTCAAAACCGGTCTTGATGCGTGGCGCCCAGGCGGCGACATCGCCGAACTTGGGTGCGCCCGCTGCGCCTGTGCCGTGGCAGGTGACGCACTGGGCTTTGTAGACTTCTTCGCCGCTCTTCAGGGGGCGGTTGGCATCACGGATTTCAACGGCCCCGATCTTGTGGATCCGCTGGGCAAGCGCCTGCTCGGTATCCGCAGCGCCAGGTGCCGTCTTGTTGGCAGAGGTCACGTAATAGACCAGCCCGATGATGGCAAAAATGGGGATGACAAATGAGAAAAAGACCGCTGCGAGCAGCTGTTTGGGAGTCTTGATCGGGCCTGTATGGGCTTCTTCGTGGGCCGTGTTGTGATCGTTTGCGCTCATGGCGTCCTCAAAAAAACTGTAATCGGGGGGCGAATATCGTTTGTGTTCTTTGCTGATACAGGCTCTGCGCAGCAACCTCTTATTATAGCTGTGGCTCCGCGAATCGCCGGCCCGTCTGGCACCTGACTGGTAGAATCAGCAGCGTTTCCCAAGTGGAAGCAACACCTCACAGCATTGCGGCTGTAGCTCAGTGGATAGAGTATTGGCCTCCGAAGCCAAGGGTCGTGGGTTCGATCCCCGCCAGCCGCACCATACAACGACCTGGCTTTAACCAGAGTGAGCGCGAGGGCCATATGGATGGCTTCTTGCACGTGGCAGCCATTCTGGATCTGCTGGTCCTATGCCTTGGCTCCAGGTTTGTCGACCTGAGCTTTGTCGTCAACAGTTACAGAAAAATCGGGCCAAGCAACTGCAGCGAGGTGTACTGACCTGACAGCACACCGCCCCTCAACCACTGCCTGACCAGCCGTCGACCGGTGTCCTTGATGCTGGTGGCCTTGTTCATCCGCATGATGCGGGTCACTCCAGTTGACCCGCGCAGGCTGTTCAGGGAGTTGGTCGTGGTCTGCACGAAACAGCTAATATAGCTATAACAGCTGTTTTGGAAGGGAGTTTTGATCTGAAGACCCGGTGGCGAGCCAAAGACCGGTTGGGAAATGCACGAAAAATGCTGTTTTCAAGTGTCAAATTGGCCTTCAAGCCAATAGATACGGGCGTGAGTAGCTACTAAATAAATAGCATTGCGATGCTTCGCATGCCGTCATGCCCGACCTGGATCCCCGCTCGCCCATTGTTTTCGGTTCTGGCAGCCGGAACAATTCCGGGGTTGGCGAGTTGGCGCTTGTGATGACCTCATGTTGATAACGGTATTTTTCTTAATTACCATCCAGCAAGATACTCCCGGGCTGACGGGATGATTGCAACAAACAATGCCCCCCTTTTTGACAAGCGGGGATCAACCCGTTTCCTTATGCCGCTAATAGAACTCCCTGTTGAATTGACGGACAAGCTGGCGCCGCGCGGATCGGCGCTGGTATTGATCGATATGCAGAACGACTTTTGTGCCGAAGGCGGGTACATCGATCTTGTGACCGGCAAGGATGTTTCTGCTGGCGCTGCGCTGGTACCCCAGCTGCAGGCATTGATTGATGCGGCGCGCTCTGCCGATGTGCCCGTCATCTGGGTGCGGGCAGATTATTCGATGGACAAAATACCGCCGTCCATGCGGGTCGTGTCCCAGGCCAGGGGCATCACCGCTGAATGCTGCAAACCAGGTACCTGGGGTGCGGCGTGGTTTGGCATCGCGCCGTTGCCAGAGGACAAGATTGTCACCAAGCACACCTACAGCGGTTTCGCCAACACGGAGTTGAATGACATCCTGCGGGCGTTGAACGTGCAGACAGTGGTCTTCGGCGGTGTCACCACGCAGGTTTGTGTCGAGTCCACCGTGCGTGACGCCCACTCGGCCGGATACCTCTGCATTGTTCCGCACGATGCCGTGGCATCCCACACGCCTTCCCTGCATGATGCGGCGCTGACCAACATCCGCTTTTTTCTCGGAGATGTGTGCGCCGCAGCGGATGTGCTGGCGGCCTGGCATTGACACGGGATTGACCTCGCGCTGGCCCTGCAAGCGCGCGGGGAGGCTGGCTACTCGTACTTCTTTCCTGTTTCCAGCAACTCCGGGGTGCCAATCACCTCATTAAGTCCATCGAAATCAAGCATGGCTGATTGCCATGGTGCGGTGGTCTGGTTTTCCTGCAGGCTCCCGTAATAGCCCTGCAGCGTGTGCGTGATCGCGCGCACCGTACCGCCGGGGAAAATGACGATGCGAAAGCCCCGTTTGCCCAACTCGTCTGCGCTTTGCACCGGCGTCTTGCCACCCTCGACCATGTTGGCAAGCAGGGGGATGCGCGAGGCGAATTGTTTGCAGGCGGCATCCATCTGGGCCGGTGTGCGCAGGGCTTCAATAAAAAGCGCGTCAACGCCGCATTCAAGGTAGCTTTCAGCGCGCTCAAGTGCGGCTTCCAGCCCTTCGGTGGCCACTGCATCTGTGCGTGCCAGTATCAGGGTCGATGCCGACTGCCGGGCATCCAGCGCAGCCTTG
This sequence comes from Pseudomonadota bacterium, assembly GCA_040390295.1. Lineage (GTDB taxonomy): Bacteria > Pseudomonadota > Gammaproteobacteria > Burkholderiales > Burkholderiaceae_C > Polaromonas. The sequence goes on along the minus strand of JAZJYR010000042.1, from coordinate 30,307 downwards.
AGCTTGCCCGTCATCTCCCGCGTGCTCACCACCGATTTGCCGTCGAGGTGGCCGCAGCGTTTGGGGAAAGTCTGGTCTTCCAGCTGGATCATGGCGGCGCCGGCACGTTCAAAACCCTTCACGGTACGCATCACGTTGAGCGCATTGCCAAAGCCGGTGTCGGCGTCCACGATGACAGGCAGGTCTACCCGCGCCGTGATGTTTGAAAGCACCTGCTGGACTTCAGGGAACGTTGTGAGGCCAATATCGGAGCGCCCCAGCGCTGTGTACGCAATCGATGCGCCCGAAAGGTAGAGTGCTTCAAAGCCGGCTTGCTGCGCCACCAGTGCGCTGAGGGCGTCGTAGACGCCGGGGGCGAGCAATGGCGTGGCCTGACCAAGGCGGTTCTTCAGATCAATGCGGCTCATGCGGCTTCCTCTTGTTTTTGTCTTGCGCGGATGATGGTGTTTGCCGCGATGGCGCCACCGCCGATGGCGCTCAGCAAGCCGTTGCCCGACAGGTAACCCCAGACGGCGTTGCCTGAGATACCGCGTGCCGCGCCGCCTGCTGCCAGCAGTGTTGAAAATGCCGTGCCATCCTCACGCAGTACGTGACATTGCGCATCAATGTCCAGCCCGCCCTGTGTGTGAAACAGCGCACCGGTGACCTTGACGGCGAAGTACGGTGCCTTGAGCTCACGCTGAAAAACGCGGCCATGGCGGTCGGTCATCGCGGGTGACACGGCCTTGAGCGTCTGCTCAAGAATGACAGACTGACAACCGATCAACTTCACAAGTGACGCCAGGTCGGGACAGGACTTCAGCGCGCCTGCGGCTTCAGCATCACAGAAATCCGGAAAGCCGCGCGCGAGGTCCAGTGTGTGCTGGTCAAAGACATTCCACGCCACGCCTCCGGGCTGGGCCAGCACCTGCACGGACGCTTCCGAATAACCGTGGCTCTCGTCGTGAAAACGTTCGCCATGCGCATTGATCTGCACACCGCCATCCATGATGACGGCCCAGCTCACCAGCGCGCCTTGCGGCACAGCCCAGGAGCCGTGGCCCTGGTAGCCGCCCAGGTCGGCCAGCCGTGCACCCAGTTGCCTGCCCCATGCAATTGCAGAACCGTCGTTGCCGGCGTGGCCTGCGAAAGTCGCATCGCGCATATCGGACAGCAGTTCTGCCACCATGGCGTTGTTGCCGCCAAAACCGTTGCAGGACAAGAGTATGTAATCGCAGGCCAGGTGTTCCATGCTGCCGTCAGGCCGCAGGTAGCCCACGCCGCGCACTGTGCCGTCGTCATCCATCCACAGCTCGCGCACCAGCGCTTCGGTCACGATGGTGGCGCCGGCTGCGACTGCAGCGTTTTCAAGCTGCGCCATCAGTGCCCGGCCGGTTTTTTCGTGCACTGCGTGCATGCGGCGAACGCTGTGGCCCGGGTACAGAAAACCGTCCAGGACCTCAAAGACGATGCCGTGCTTTTGTTGCAGGCTGTCGAGTGCGGGACCAACTGCAGAGGCATAGGCCTCCACCAGATGTCTGGCGGCCGTGCCCTGGGTCTTGTCCAGGATGTCCTTTGAGAACAGCGCCACGCTGTCTTCGATACCCAGCGCCTTTTGCACGGCGGTTGCCGGTGCCGGGATAAATCCCGACGACAGCGCAGACGATCCGCTGGGCGACGCATCGCGTTCAAGAACCACCGCCTCAATGCCCGCATCGCTCAGTGCAATCGCCGCCATGAGGCCGCAGGCGCCTGCGCCCACGATGGCGACGGGCACATGCGGTGCATCGCCGGGTGGCCGGCCTTTGCGGACGGTCGGGCTCATCTGCATCAGGCGGTGGGGCGGAACAGGTACTGGCCGCGAGGCTTGCCGATGACCTGGCCGTTTTCATAGATGAGTTCACCGCGCAGGTAGGTAGCGTCCACATTGGCAGACAGCTCCAGTCCTTCAAACGGCGTGTAGCCCTGGGTCGACGGCGAGTCCTTGGCATGGATGGTCCAGGTCTTGCCCGGGTCCACCAGCGCGATATCGGCATCAAAACCCACCGCAATGTCGCCCTTGCTGTTCAGGCCGTAGCGCTGTGCCGGGTTCCAGCTGGTGACGCGCGCCATGTGGTTGTAGCTCATGCCGCGGCGGGTGCCTTCGCTGATCAGTGCAGGCAGCATGTATTCGGTGCCGCCGAAGCCGCTCTTGGCCATCCAGATGTTGCCGAAGTAGCGCTTCGGAATCTTGGTTTCGTGGCGGCAGCAGGCGTGGTCGGACACCACCCAGTCGAGCTCGCCGGCCAGCAGCGCATCCCACAAAAACTCGACATCTTCGCGCGGGCGAATCGGCGGGTTGACCTTGGCCAGTTCAGCTGCCTTGCTGGTGATGTCCAGCATCAGGTGGCCAATGGTGACTTCGCGCTTGAAGTCGATGTGCGGAAAGGTCTCGGCCATCATCATCGCGGCCTGGACGGCCTTGCGCGAAGACAGGTGCAGCAGGTTGATGTTGGGCAAAGCCGTTTCGTTGGCGAGGTAGCTGGCGATGAACACCGCCAGGCCTTCGGAATGCTGTGGCCGCGATGCGCTGTAGGCAGCCAGGCCGCTGAGCGACTTGTCTTTCTCGACGATTTTTGTGTAGGCCGTCATGATCTCGGCCGTCTCGCAGTGCAGCGACAGCGAGATCTGGTTGGCCAGCTTGGGCATCTGCTCACGGGCAGCCTGGATGCCGCGCATGATGAACTCAAAGTGCGCGTAGTCGTATTTCTCGCCCTTGCCGATCATCAGGAAGTCGCGCTGCGCGTCAGATGCGCCGTGCAGGCCGTGCGAGCCGTAGAACATGAAAATCTTGAAGCTCGGAACGCCGAATTTTTCGATCAGTTCCGGAATTTCCTTGATGTGGGTGCTGTCCATCGGCGCCAGGTGGAAGCCGTAGTCCACATGGAAGCGGTTTTTCGCGGTCTTCAGCACTTCCGGGTAGAACTTCTTGTACGGACCACCCTTGTTCATGTAGTACTGGCCGGTGCGGAAGTAGTTCAGGCTGCTGGTCACGCCGCCCATCGCTGCGGCCTTGCTCTCGCTCACGGCATCTTCTTCAAGCGGTGAATAAATGCCGCTGTGCATGTGTGCATCGACCACGCCCGGAAACGCCAGTCGGTTCTTCCCGTCCTGAACGGCTTTGGCGCGCGTGACATCTATGCCTGGCGCCACCAGTGCAATCTTGCCGCCGGTGACGGCAATGTCGGCATCAAACACCACGTTGCCGTGCGGGCGCACCACACGGACGTTCTTGATGAGCAGGTCAAATTCGGGTTTCTTCACGTTCACTCCTGTTTAAAACTGTTTGAAAGAATCAGTCCACCTTGACGTTGGACGCCTTGATCACGGGCGCCCATTTGCGGTTTTCACTCTGGATGAAGGCGAGGTACTCGGCGGCGCCATACGCCATGGGCGTCATGCCGAGGTCGGTCAATCGTGTCTGCATCTCGGGCGATTGCACGATGGCCTGTATTTCTGCCTGCAGGCGCTCTGTGACCGCTGCCGGTGTTTTGGCGGGGGCCGAGATGCCGAACCATGCGGCGCCTGACACACCCGGCACCACTTCACCCAGTGTCGGTATCTCGGGGAAGGCTTTGACGCGGCGCTCGCTGGTGATCGCCAGCAGGCGGAGCTTGCCGCTTTTGACATAGCCGGTTGCCGTCACCAGGCCCTCAAACAGCGCATCAAGCTGGCCGCCCAGCAATTCAATGATGGCCGGGCCCGAGCCCTTGTAGGGCACGTGCACCATGTTGAGTTTCGCCGTCTGCTTGAGCAGTTCGCCGCTCAGGAAGCCCGAGGTGCCAATGCCTGCAGAGGCGTAATTGATGCTGCCGGGTTTGGCCCGGGCCATGGCGATGAATTCCTGCATGGTTTTTGCGGGGTGGTCGGCGCGCACCATGAAGCCGTTCGGGAAGCTGCCGATCATCGCAATGTGCACAAAATCGTTGATGGGGTCATAGGGCATGCTGCTGCGCATCAGCGGCCCAGGGGCGATGCATGAGTTGGCAGCCATCACCAGCGTGTAGCCATCGGGTGCGGCCTTGGCCACGAGGTCGGCGCCCAGCACCGAGCCGGAGCCGGGTTTGTTCTCGACAACGACGGGCTGCCTGAGCGCATCGCCCAGGCGTTGTGCGATCAGTCGCGCCACCACATCGGTGGACCCGCCCGGCGCAAAAGGCACCACCATGCGGATGTTGCGTGCCGGCCAGGCCTGCGCCAATGCATGGCGTGCGGTCAAGAGACTCATCGCACTGCCGGCTGCGGCAGCGCGCAGCAGTTCTCTGCGTGTAGACTCATTTGCCATGACTGCTTCTCCACAGGTTTTGATTGCGGGTGCAGGACCGGTGGGCCTCACGGCTGCGCTGGCACTTGCCGACAAGGGTGTTTCCGTTCAGGTCATCGAGGCCGCCAGCGGCGTCATCGAAGACCTGCGTGCATCCACCTTCCATCCACCGACGCTGGACATGCTCGATGTGTACGGCATCACGCCCACGCTGATTTCGCAGGGCCTGGTCTGCCCGCACTGGCAGGTGCGCATGCACCCCGGCGGCGAGCATGCGCGTTTTGATCTGTCGATACTGGCCGACCTCACGGCGCACCCCTACCGGCTGCAGTGCGAGCAATACAAACTCTCGCGTGCCCTGCTGGCACGGCTGGCCGCCTACCCGCATGCGGACGTGGTGTTTGGCGCGCAGCTTGAAAACGTCACGCAGGATGCAGACGGTGTGAATGCTGAAGTTGTTTGTGCCGACGGCCGCCGTGTGCTGCGCGGTACGTGGCTGATAGGTGCCGATGGCGCAAGAAGCGTGGTGCGCAAATCGCTGGGTTTTGGTTTTGAGGGAGAGAGCTATCCCGAGACCACCATACTTGCGACCACTGACTTCCCTTTTGAAGAGCATCTGGCCGGGCTGTCCAACGTCACTTACTGCTGGCAGGCGGGTGCCGGCAACTTCAGCCTGCTCAAGGTGCCGGGTCGCTGGCGCGTGTCGATCTACCCCGACGAAAAGCTGCCTGTCGAAGAAGCACTGAAGCCTGAAGCCATTGAGGCCGCACTGCAGTCCATCGTGCCGAGGCCTGAGGCCTACAAGGTGTTTGAAGTCAGGCCTTACCGCGTTCACCAGCGCATTGCCTCGTCTTACGGCGAAGGCCGCGTCTGGCTTGCGGGGGATGCTGCACATATCAACAGCCCGTCGGGCGGCATGGGCATGAATGGCGGCATTCATGACGCCATCAACCTCGCTGAAAAACTCACCGCTGTGTTGCGCGGGGAGCCAGCCGAATTGCTGCGTCGCTATGAAAGGCAGCGTCGCCCGGTGGCCCTCGACCAGATCATCAAGCAGGCCGATGCCAACCGCGCCCGCATGCGCGAGCGTGAACCGGCGGCGCGCATGACGGCCTTGCGCAAGCTGCAGGCGGTTGCAGAAAATCCTGCCGCCCTGCGCGAGCACCTGGTGCGTACCTCCATGCTGGAAGGCCTGCGCCAGTCCGAGGCCGTGCTCTGACGCCTTGCTCATGCGGGGTCCCTGATCATCTTGCGCCATGCGGCATGCGGTGCCAGCATTTCCTGCAGGAGTTCCAGCGCCGGCCTTGAAGGATGAATGACGGAGCGCATGTCCCACGCCAGACAAAAATTGGACGACAGCACCGGTACGGGCAAGGTGTGGTGCGCCATCAGCCGCAGGGAGGGCATGCCTGTGCCGCTCAGCAGCACGGCATCGCAGTCGTTTGTGTGAAGGTCCTTCAGGAGGCTCGCAACGGCGGCGGTGCGCAGTTTGTAGATGTTGCGTGTGTCCAGCAACTCGGCGGGTACGCCTGCGGAGGACACGATTTCCAGTCCGCAGTTTTTCCAGTAGGTCTTGCCTGCGTCAGAAAGCCAGGACGGGTAAGGCGATAGCAGCGCGATTCGGCGTGCGCCGAGCACGCCCAGGGCACGCCGGATGGACTTCGCCGCCGCCAGCACCGGGTAACCGCGGCTTTGCGTAATGTGCGCCATGCGGACTTCTTCCTCTTCAGGGCCGACAAGGTAGCTCGACCCGGTGCAGGCAAAGCCGGCCACCTGCAGGGGCGCGACATCAAACTGCATGAGGTGGCGATCCAGGTCATCCAGGTAGTCCACCAGCCGCTGGCGCGAATCGGGCGACGGGCTGGTCATGCGGGCCGCCAGCAAGGTGTGACCTCCCGCCAGCATGGCATGCATCTCGGGTTCGACCGTGGTGTTGGCCTGCGGCACCGCAATGCCCATCACCGGGCCGTATTCGGGTGATTCGTGCGTCACGGCAGATTCATGCATGGGTTGGGCTCCCGTTTTTGGCCGCCGTGTTTGCCAGGCGCTGCCTGAGGTTGGGCACCAGGCCCCCGGCCTGCGCCATCTGCAACAGAAAGTCGGGCACAGGCTCGCAAGGCAGTTGCTGCCCGGATGGCAAGGTCAGGAAGATCCCGGGAATGACAATGCCGATGCGGTCTTCATGCTGCAGCGCCGGCGTCTCCGCGCAGGTCAGCAAGGTCAGGCCGAGGTTGAAGGCATTGCGGAAAAACAGGCCGCCATAACTTTGCGCAATCACTGCGCGAACGCCCAGATGCACCAGCGCTGCAGCAGCCTGCTCGCGCGAAGAGCCGATGCCGAAGTTTTTGCCGGCGACCACCACGTCGCCAGGCCGCACACTGGCTGCAAATGAGGGGTCAAGATTCTCCAGGCAATGTGCCGCAATGACCTCGATGCCATGCTGCATGTAGGCGCCTGGCGCCAGCGCATCGGTGTCGACGTCATTGCCCAGGTGCCAGACCTTGTGCCACACAGCCGTGTTGCTCATGCCATCACCTCGCGTGGGTCGGTGATACGGCCACGCAACGCTGATGCGGCCACGGTGTAGGCCGAGCCAAGGTAAACCTGTGTGCTGGCCGGGCCCATGCGGCCCTTGAAGTTGCGCGCCGTGCTTGAGATGACGGTTTGCGCGTCTGCAAAGCTGTCGCCATAGCCGGCGCACGCACCGCAGGCGCTTGGCAAAACAGTGGCGCCCGCATCGAGCAAAACCTGCATGGTGCCGTCCCCTTCTGCTTCTGCACGGTCTTTCAGGCTGGCGGGGGCGACCATGAGCTGCACGCCGGCGGCGATCTTGCCGCCTCTCAGTACTTCGGCTGCGAAACGCAAATCTTCAAGTTTGGCGCCGGTGCATGCGCCTATATAGGCCACATCAATGCGGGTGTTGGCATGCGCCGCAATCGGCACGCTGTGCGCCGGGCTGTGTGGTGCGGCAAGCTGCGGTGACAGCTGGCCGGCCTCAAAGTTGTGCACTGTGTCTGCAGAGCCCGGGTCTGATTGCCAGATGGACCAGTCTTCATCCAGCACCGATGCAGGCACGCCTGTTTTGGCGAGCCAGTCACGTGTGGTCTGGTCGGGCGCCACCAGGCCGGTTTGCGCACCGAGTTCGGCGCTCATGTTGCACAGGGTCATGCGCTCCTGCATGGGCAAGGCGCGCACGGCCTCGCCGGTAAATTCAACGGCGCCGTAATCTGCGCCATTCATGCCGAAGCGCGCGATCATCGCCAGCACCATGTCCTTGGCGCAGACGCCGGGACTCAATCTGCCGGACCAGTTCATCGTCATGGTCTGCGGCACACGCAGCCAGATCTCGCCAGTGACCACCACACCCAGCATTTCCGTGCTGCCGATGCCGAACATGTAGGCGCCAAACGCCCCCCCTGTAGGTGAGTGCGAATCGCCACCCACACAAAACATGCCAGGGCGTATGTGCCCGTGCTGCGGTACCACCACATGGCAAATGCCCTGGCTGTCGTAGACGTGCGGCAGCTTCTGGTCATGCGCCCAGTCGCGCGCAATGCGGACGATTTTTCGCGAGGCTTCATCGCGCTCGGGCACATAGTGATCCATCACCAGCACAACGCGTGACTTGTCCCAGATCTCCGCGCCCAGGTCTTCCAGCATGGGCTTGAGCCGCCGCGGGCCGGATGAGTCATGGAACATCGCCATGTCGACCTTGCAGGTCACGATCTCGCCCGTGCGCACCGATGCCCGGCCGGCGGCCTTTGCAATCAGTTTTTGCGCAAGGCTTTGCATGATGGGTTGTGAGGGCAGTGCAGAAGAAGTCATCGCGATTCTTGAGAGCTTCAAAGACCCAGGTAGGCCTTGCGCAGCTCGTCGCTGCCCAGCAGGTCGGCGGGCAGGCCTGAAAAACGCACGCCACCGTTTTCGAGCACGTAGGCGCGGTCTGCGATTTCCAGCGACTGGCCGACGTTCTGCTCAACCAGCAGCACCGCCAGTCCACCCTCATGCAGCTTGCTGATGAGGGCAAACATTTCTTCCACCAGCAGCGGTGACAGGCCCAGCGAGGGTTCGTCAAGGATGAGCAGCCTGGGCTCGGCCATCAGGCCGCGGCCAATCGCCAGCATCTGCTGCTCGCCGCCGCTCATGGTGCCGGCGCGCTGCTGCAGGCGTTCTTTCAGGCGAGGGAAGATGCCGAACACCTTCTCAAGATTTTCGGCGCGGCGCGCACGTGCACGCGTGAAGGAGCCAAGCTCGAGGTTCTCCAGCACGCTGAGGTTGGGGAAGACCTTCCGGCCTTCCGGCACCTGTATCAGGCCCGCCTTGACGACATCGCGATAATGCGCTCCGCTCAGATCATGGCCGTCGAACTGCACAGAGCCCGACCAGGCCTTGTAGATGCCGCACACCACATTGTTGAGCGTCGATTTGCCGGCGCCGTTGCTGCCCAGCAGCGCCACGGTTTCGCCAGCCTCGACTTTCAGGTCAACGCCGCGCAGCACCTCGACCTGGCCGTAACCGCCGCGCAGGCCCTTGATCTCCAGCAATGCGGTCATGCGGCGCTCCCTGCCAGTGCTGCCTTTTTCAGGCGCGCTGCCGTGCCGTGGCCCAGGTAGGCTTCCACCACCTTGGGGTCGGCTGTGACTTCCGCTGGTGAGCCCTGCGCAATCAGTTGCCCCTGTGCAAGCACCCACACATGCTGGGCCAGGTTCATCACGGCCTGCATCACGTGTTCAATCATCAACACGGTCACGCCGCTGTTGGCAATGCCGCGCACCACGGGAATCATCTCTGCAATCTCCTGCGGGTTCAGGCCTGCCAATACTTCGTCGAGCAGCAGCAGCCGGGGCCTGGTCGCCAGTGCGCGGGCCAGCTCCAGCCGCTTGCGGCCGGCCACGGTCAGGTCGGATGCCGGTTTGTCGAGCTGCGCTGCAAGCCCTACCTGCTGCGCAACCAGTTCAGCCTGGTCCAGCGCTTCGCGCCGGCTGCGTGTGTGCAGGTGTATGCCGACGGCGATGTTCTCGCGCACGGTCTGCATCGCAAAAGGTTGCACGATCTGGAAGGTGCGCGTCATGCCCTGAATCGCGTTGAGGTGGGGTGCGCGGCCGGTGATGTCCTTGCCGTCAAAAACGACCTGCCCGCTGTCGGGCAGCAAAAAGCCGGACATCAGTGCAAAGAGCGTGGTCTTGCCGGCGCCGTTCGGGCCTATCAAGGCGGTCAGGCTGCCCAGGGGTACATCCATGCTGACGTGCTGCACGGCCTTGAGGCCGCCGAAAGCACGCGAGAGGTCCTTGATGGCCAATAGCGTCTCAGTCATGGCGGTCTCCTTTTTTGGCGTCATGCATCTGGCGCCATACCGACCTGGCCGTTGCTGCCAGCCCGCCTATGCCGCGCGGCATGAACATCACGATCAGCACCAGGACCACACCGTAAATCACCATGTTGATACCGGGCAACTCACCGAACATGTTGCGGGTGATATCGGCCAGCGTGTGCAGAACCACGGCACCGAGGATGGGACCCCACAGCGTGCCTATGCCGCCGACGATGGCCGCAACCAGCGCTTCCACCGACGTACCGGGACCAAAGGCGATGCCCGGGTCGATGTACTGAAACACCTGCACATAAAAAGCGCCGCCGGCACCCATCAGGCCGCCAGAAATCGCAATCGCGCCGAGCTTGATGCGAAACGGGTTGACGCCGATGGCGCGTGCCGAATCCTCGTTGTCGCGCACCGCCTGCAGATACGCACCGAAGCGCGAATTTTTCAGCCACCAGGTGATGAGCAGTGCCACCGTGACGAATCCGAGTACAAGATAGACGTAACCCCGGCGCGAGCCGAACTGCATGTTGGCAAACGACTCGCGCAGCGGAATCATCAGGCCCACGCCGCCGCCCGTGAAACCGACAGAGAGCGTGAGGATGCGGAACACTTCCGCAAAAGCCAGAGTGACCAGCGCGAAGTAGGAGCCCTTGAGGCCGTAACGAAACGACAGCGCGCCAACAAACACGCCGACGCTGGCCGCGCCGGTCACAGCCAGTGCCAGCCCTGCCCAGGCGTTAAGCCCCCCGTTGAGCTGGGACATCGCCTGGATGTAGGCACCCGTGCCAAAAAAGAGCGCATGGCCGAATGAGAATTGCCCGCCGAAGCCACCCAGGATGTTCCAGGCCTGTGCCAGCAATGCGGCATACAGCGCCATCATCAAAAAGTTGAGCGTGACGCCCGACGTGCTGACCAGCGGGATGGCCGCGGCCACCACCACAAACAGTGCAATACCGGCGAGATCTTTCATGCCGCTTGAGAGTTTCATGCTCATGCCTTTGCCCCAAACAGGCCTTGCGGACGGAACAGCAACACGCCAATGAAGATGACAAAAATGCCGATCTGGCCCAGCGACTCGCCGAGATACAAACCGCCCAGCGACTCCACCACGCCGACCAGCAGGCCGCCTATCAGTGCACCGCCAAAACTGCCCATGCCGCCCAGCACCACGACCGTGAAAGCGACCAGCACAAAACCGCTGCCGACCTGCGGGTTGACGTAGTAGGCGGGCAGCAAAAAGCAGGCGGCTGCGCCCAGGCATGCGAGACCTATGCCAAAGCTCATGGCGAAGACGTGGTCCACGTCAATGCCCATCAGTTTGGCGCCATGTTTTTCCCTGGCGACCGCACGAATCGCGCGGCCCAGATCGGTCTTGCCGACGATCCACAGCAGAATGCCCGAGACGACAAGCGCGCCCGCAAACGCCACCAGCTTGGGCAGCGCAATCATCGCGGGGCCGATGGGAATCGTCGTCAGCGTGTAGGCGGTGTCTATGGTGCGGGTGTCCGACTTGAAAAACAGCAGCGCCAGGTTCTCCATCACGATGGACAGGCCAAGGGTGACCAGCAGGATGTTTTCGTCCTTGCCATGGCTGGCGCGGTTGATGATGACGCGCTGCAGCGCGTAGCCCAGTACAAACATGCCCGGCACCACGATGTGCAGGGCGAGGTAGGGGTCAATCCCAAGGCGCTCCTTGAGCATGTAGACGGCATAGAGCGCCAGCATCAGGGATGCCCCATGGGCAAAGTTGATGATGTGCAGCACGCCGTAGATGAGCGTCAGGCCCAGTGCGATAAGCGCGTATACCGCACCTGTCGTCAGGCCGTTGAGCACCGATGAGAAAAGGATGGAGGGATCAAGCATTGGCAATCATCAGGCAATCATCGAAGCGAGGTTTTCGCAAGCATGGGACGGGGAACCGGCTCTGCCAGGCCGCAAGCGTAGTGCCCCCCGGGGGGGGGGGCACTACGCTACACGCAGTGAGCAACTGCGGGGGCACCGTTTCAGGCCTTGAGCGGGAAGATCGGGTCGATCTCGCGGTAGTCGCGCGGGATGATGACCTTGATGTCGTTTTTGTAGACCTGCGTCATCAGCGGCTGTGCACCCATGTTCTGGCCGTTGACAAACTTCGTCGGGCCGTAGGGCATGATGTGGTCGGAGAAGGTGCTCTTGCCCAATGCATCGATGATGGCGGCTCGGTCGACTGATTTGGCGCGGTCAATGGCATCGGCCAGCAGGCGCATGGAGGTGTAGGTCATGAAAACTTCGTAGCTGAAGAACAGGCCTTTGGCTTCCACACGCTTTTTCAGTGCCTGCGAACGGGGGTCTTTCGGGTTGAACCAGTGGTTGCAGTCGATGATGCCGTTGGCTGCGTCCGGGAATTCCTTGACGAACTTGTAGCTCGAAGCGGCACCACCCAGCACCGAGAAGATGGCCTTGGGCGTGACCTTCTGCTGTTGCATGGTGCGCACCAGCAGGGCGTACTCGTTGTAGTAGTTGGCGGGGATCACGATGTCCGGGTTCACGGCCTTCATGCGCAGCACGATGTTGTTGAAGTCGCGCGTCGGGTTGGCGTGCTTGATGATTTCCTTGACCTCATAACCGTAGCCGGGCAGCTCGCGCGCCAGCAGCTGTGCGGTGCCGGTGCCGAAGAGCGACTCTTCATGGATGATCATCACGGTCTTGGCGGGCTTGCCTGCGGCGGTGTTCAGCACATGCAGGTTGGCGACGGCCACTTCGGCGCACTTCTTGTAGCCAGGGCCGAAGCGGAAGGTGTTCTTCAGGCCGCGCTCAACGATCTGGTCAGCGACACCGACATCCACGACGTGGGGCAGGTTGTACTTGGCTGCAGCCTGCGTGGTGGCCAGGCAGATGGCCGATGCGAACGCACCGACCACGGCGCTGACGCCGGCTTCGTTCATTTTTTCGATTTCAGCGGTGCCGGCCTGTGGCGACGACTGTGCGTCGCCCAGCATGGCTTCAATTTTTGCGCCGCCCAGTGACTTGATGCCGCCGGCCTTGTTGATGTCTTCAATCGCCATCAGCGCGCCTTCGCGGCATTGCTGGCCTGAATACGCCAGCGCGCCGGTCACGGGGTGGAGCACACCGATCTTGATGGGCTTGGGCTGCGCGCCCGCCACCAGGGGAAATGCCAGCGCCGAAGCGGTCGCTGCAGACTGGGCAATGAATTGCCGGCGTGAATTGTGAGCTGCTGACATAAAAACTCCTTCTGGTTTAGGTAAAACGGGCTGACAAATCCTTGCTGACCCAGACCTTGGCATCGATGCTGCCAACGCGGGAAAGCTCCATCTGGTACTCGTAACGATCAGGCCGGTAAAGGCCGTGCAGCCACTGCACGGGCCTGTCGTTTTCGTCATGGATCAGGCGGCGTACGGCGAGCAGCGCGGTGCCCACCGAGACGTCCAGGTGCTCGGCCACGGCGGCATCGGCCAGCCGGGCGGAAATGGTCTGGTGTGCGCGGCCGACCTTGACGCCGGACTCTTCCAGCAACACCAAAATGGGCTTGCGCGAGAGCTCGCGCCGACCGAAGGACTGGGCCAGTGCTTGCGGCACATAGGTGGTGATATGGGAGAAAGCGCCTTCGCGGGTGCTGCGCACGCGCACCGCTTTTTGCACTTCAGAGCCCAGCGGTATCTGCAATGCCTCCGAAATCGATTCGGACGCCGAGATGCCCTTGACCTCCAGCACTTTCACGGAGGTCTTCAGGCCCATGCTGACCAGGTTTTCCAGCAGGCCGGTGAGCTGTGCGCGACGGCCCTCGGGCTGCGATGCCTTGGCTGCAGCATCAATGGGCCGTGTGCCGCGCCCGGGCTCGCGTGAGATCAGGCCTTCAGAGGACAACTGCTCCAGCGCACGGCGAATCGTGACACGCGCCACGCCAAACTGCTGCACCAGCGCCATCTCTCCCGGCAACCCATCCACAAACCGTCCCTCACCCAATTGCTCACGCAGCACCAGGTAGATGCGGTGGTATTTGGGCAGCGGTAATGCGGATGCAACCTGGGACATGCGATGCATCCTAGGTGCGCTTTTAATGTCCTGTCAATAGAACATTTTATTCGGTGCATATTCTGCTGCGGTGCACCAATCTCGACTGGCTTTTGCCCGTAGTTGCACCAACGCGGCACAGGTGCAAGTAAAAAACCCGCACATCTTGCGATGCGCGGGTTTGTCAAATTGGTGAGCGGAGCGCGTGGGGGCTCTACTTCTCGGCGAAAGCGCGCTCGACGACAAAGTCGCCGGGTTTGGACGTGGTGCCTTCCGTGAAACCGCGCGTCTCCAGCATGTGCTTGAGGTCTTTGAGCATGTGCGGGCTGCCGCAGATCATCACGCGGTCGTTGGCGACATCCAGGTTGGGCAGCTTGAGGTCTTCAAACATCTTGCCGGATTCCATCAGGTCGGTGACCCGGCCCATGTTGCGGTAGGACTCGCGTGTCACCGTCGGGTAGTACAGCAGCTGTTTCTGGATCATCTCGCCCAGGAACTCATGCTTGGGCAGGTGATCGGTGACGAGGTCGTGGTAGGCCAGCTCGTCGGCCTGGCGCACGCCGTGGACCAGGATGACCTGCTCGAACGCTTCATAGGTGGCGGGGTCGCGGATCACGCTCATGAAGGGCGCCAGGCCGGTGCCGGTCGACAGCAGGTACAGGCGCTTGCCCGGCAGCAGGTAGTCGATCAGCAACGTGCCGGTGGGCTTTTTGCCGACGATGATGCTGTCCCCGACCTTGATGTGCTGCAGCCGCGAGGTGAGCGGGCCGTCAGCGACCTTGATGCTCAGGAACTCGAGGTGCTCTTCATAGTTGGCGCTGACGATGCTGTAGGCACGCAGCAATGGCTTGTCGTTGACCTTCAGGCCGATCATGGTGAAGTGACCGTTTGAAAACCGCAGCGCGGGGTCGCGCGTGGTGGTGAAGGTGAACAGCTTGTCGGTCCAGTGATGGACGCTCAGCACACGTTCTTCGTGGAAGGCACTCATGGTCTTTTGGCGTGTAAGAGGAAAAATTTTTGCAGATGAGCCTGGGCCGGCAGCCTTGCGGGCCGGCCTCGCAAGGCGTTTGTTCTGACAACAAGCGGCTGGCGGCAGGCTGGCTTGATCCGGGCCTGCAATCTTAGCGTCTGGCACCCCCTGTGTTCTGAATAAGCTTATTCAATGGGTTGGCGCTTGCCGTCCCGGGCTCGACCCGGGATCCACGCCCGCTGTAGCGCCGCGATTGAACCACCCGGGATTGCGGATCAGGTCCGCAATGACAGAGCAGAACCGGTATGTCAGGCGAAATGGTCAAACGAGCGGAAGTTGCCCTCAACAGCCCGGCCTTGCGTATCCGCCAGGCGCAAACCGGCGTGTTGCTCGATGCGGCCAATCCGGGTGACCGGCGTGCCCGACCGGCTTGCTGCTGCCTGCACGGCCGCCCGGGCCGAAGGCGCAGCCGTCAATGCGAGTTCATAGTCGTCGCCGCCTGAAAGCACGTATTCCAGCTTTCGCTGCCGGGCCGACATCAGGGCCAGCGCGGCATCGGTGTCGATGGACGCTCCCACGCCCGAGGCCTTCAGGATGTGGCCCAGATCGCCGGCCAGGCCGTCACTGATATCGATGGCGGCGCTGGCGATGCCGCGCAGCGCCTGACCGAGGGCGACGCGGGGCTCTGGCCGTTCCAGCCTGGCCCGGGCCTGCGCCAGTGCGTCCGGCGGCAGCTGGACTTTGCCGCGCAGCGCCTCTAGCGCCAGCCGGGCATCGCCCAGCGTGCCGCTCACATAGATATCGTCGCCGTCCCTGGCGCCTGACCTGAGCAGCGCCTGGCCGCGCGGCACTTCGCCAAACACCGTGATGCAGATATTGAGCGGGCCCTGGGTGGTGTCGCCGCCCACCAGCTCGCAGCCGTGGGCGTCCGCCAGGGCCAGGAGGCCGGTTGAAAAGCCCTGCAGCCAGTTTTCGTCAACTCTGGGCAGTGCCAGCGCCAGCGTGAAGGCCACAGGCGTCGCGCCGCAGGCGGCCAGGTCGCTGAGGTTGACGGCCAGCGCCTTGTGGCCGAGCGCGGCCGGATCAACATCCGCAAAAAAATGCCGCCCCTCGACCAGCATGTCGCTGGAAATCGCCAGCTGCATGCCGGCTGTCGGCTGCAGCAGGGCGCAGTCGTCGCCCACGCCCAGCACCGCGCGCCGCGCCGGGCGCTTGAAATAGCGTTCAATCAGGTCAAATTCGCCCATGGCCTGAGGATACAGCCAGGTCAGGCGGGCCACTCCGGCTGGGCAGGGTGTGAAAATGCTATGTTTTCAATAGCTGCTCACGCCCGTGTTTATTGGTCTAAAGGCCGATTTGATGCCTGAAAGGGGCTTTTTTTGGCCGTTTTTTGGGGTTTGCGGCGCCAAAAGCAGGCCCCGAAGCTCAAATGTTAATACCCAGGTTAACTTTTACCTGCTTTTTAACGTGTACGTTAAAAAATGAGTGAAATCGGTACGTCAGGCCTGCTGGCTGTACGCCAGCGTTCCGCGAAAGCGCATGGCCGCCTGGCGAATGACTTCCGGCAGCAGTTGCTCCCTCGCCTGCTTCTCGCGCAGCCAGCGCGCGTCGTTTTCCGACCGTTCGACGCTGCTTTGCAGCATATGGATGAAAGCGCCAGCGCTGAAGCTGTCGGCGTGGCGCTCGATCTGCCGCAGGGTGAGGTGGATATGCTCGCGCAGCGGCATGTGCTGGCCGGTGCCCGGGTCCACATACACGGCGTCCATGCCGAAGCGGCAGGCCTGGAAGCGGTTGTAGGTGTAGACAAGGTAGTCGTCTTCGGTCGGCATGAAGGGCTGATCCGCCATGAACCAGGCGGCCAGCGCCTGCACAAAGCCTGACAGCGCAGCGGCTTTTTCAACCGTCAGCGGCGTGTCGAAGACCCGGATCTCGATGGTGCCGAACTCCGGCTTGGGGCGGATGTCCCAGTAAAAGTCCTTCATGCTCTTGACCACGCCGGTGGCGGTCATCTTGTTGTAATAGGTCGTGAAGTCGTCCCAGGTCAGCGCAAACGGCGCGCGGCCCGACAGCGGGAACGCAAACACCGAGTTGAGCCGGGCCGAGTCAAAGGCCGTGTCCTGTCCCTGCACATAGGGCGATGACGCCGACAGTGCAATGAAGTGCGGGATGTAGCGCGACATGCGGTGCAGGGTGAGCAGCGCGACGTCGGCACTGGGGCAGCCGACATGCACGTGCTGGCCGAAGATGGTGAACTGCTTGGTCAGGTAGCCGTAGAGTTCTGACAGCTCGCGAAAGCGCGGCTTGTCGTAAATGCGCTGCTCATGCCATTTCTGGAAGGGGTGGGTGCCGCCACCGACCACGGCGATGTTGAGTTTGTCGGCGCTTTTGACCAGCGCATCACGGATCTGCGCAAGCTGGCCCAGCACTTCTGACGGTGACTGGCAGATGCCGGTCGATATTTCGATCATGCTCGACGTCATCTCCGGCACCGCCGTACCCGGCAGCGGGATTTTTGCCATCAGCCTGAGCATGTCTTCGGCGTAGGGCGCGAGGTCGTAGTCGTGGGTGTTGACGAGCTGCAGCTCCAGCTCCACGCCGAGCGACAGCGCGCCTGATTTCTGGAAGGGCTCAAGATTCATTGACCGGCTCTCTTGTGTTGGTACGCGGATTCAGCGACCAGGGGCGGGCGCTTTCACGCGCACGGTAGATGGCCATGGTGGCCATCACTGCACCCAGCACCTCCATCAGCAGGATGGCCGGCAGCGCGATGCCGGCAATCTGCCGCCCCAGGTTGGGCGCTGCGCTGACGTATTGCGACACCATCAGCAGCACGATGGACGACATGGGCGACATGGCGCAGCCGACCCACAGCGCCTGCTTCCAGCTGGCGCCGCTGCCGACATTGCCGAGCGCCACGCCAAGAATTTTGGCGAGGGCGCGTGCCACGATCAGCGCAATCACAATGCCTGCCACCGGGCCGCCCCAGTCCGCTTGCGCAGCGACGACGGACACCAGCACAAACATCAGCATGGTCAGCATCGACGAGGCCGTGCCCATCTGGCGCGGCCAGGACCACGGGCGCGGGTTGAGTTGCTTGAGCAGCATGCCGCCCAGCAGAGCCGCCAGGGGCGCGGAGCCGCCAAAGTTGGCCGCCAGAGCGGCGCCGGCGGCGATCAGGGCGAGCAACAGGATCGCGGTGTTCTCGCTGGTCGGGCTCATGATGCGCAGCGCGGTGCGCAACGTCAGGGCCAGCAAGGCGCCCACGACGACCGACAGGCCCAGCACCACCAGCACCGGGTAGAAAGTTTCTGTCAGCCCCATCTCGACCGGCACCTTGCGGCCACGGCTCAGCAGGCCTGCGCTGGCACTGCACAGCGTCAGTGCATAAAGCGTGCTCAATGTCGAAAGCACCATGGCGCGCTCACTGACCGGGCCGGATGCGCGTGTGTCCATCAGCACGCGCGCCAGTACCGCCGGCGATGCGGCCATGGCCAGCAGGGCCAGCGGCTGCGCCACGGCATCACGCACGCCCATCTGCCCCATGGCCCAATAAACAACCATGTAGGTCAGCCCCGATTCCAGCAGGCTTTGCACCAGCACCATGGGGTTGTGGCGAAACCAGCGCAGCGAGATGCGGCTGCCGGCTTCAAACAGCACGACGGCAACACCGAGCTCCAGCAGAAACAGGCTGATGCCCTGCAACGGCCAGACGGCGCCGGTGAAACCGGCCAGGCCTGCAAAAGCGCCAATCAGTGAATAGCCAATGACCTTGGGCAGGCCGGTGTAGCGATGAACGAGGTGGCCCGAGACGGCCGCAACTGCAAGAAGGATGGACCACTGCACGGTCGGCAATCCGGCCGACGGCTTGATCCACTCGGCCCATATGGCCATGAGTTCACTCATGCGGGTGTGTCTCCTGTTGTGTGGTCACAGGTCTTCAACGACCTGTTTATGCGCCGCATGAAGATGCGAAGCCCTGACCGTGGTCTGTGCAAAGTTGATTCACAACAGCGCGAAAGGGCTTCGCGCGGAACTGAGGCTTTAATTTAGCGGCGCGGTCTCCCGGGGGCTGTAGGACAAGGCCGGAAATGCCTTTTTGCCCCATGTGGCCCTTCACAAAACAGGGTTTTATTCGGGCACAAAAAAGCTGCGCGGATGACTGCGCCAGCGCTGCCAGATCTCGGCGCGAATGCGCGCGCGGTCGACGCCGCTGACGTTGTGCGCCTGCAAGGCCAGGCGAAAGGCGCAGTAAAAACTCACGCCAAGGTTGAGCGCGCCTATCAGCGGAATCGCCGCAACCGACCACCAGAAGATCGGCATCTTCAGCACGTCAAGGCCAATCGATGAAGCCGCTGCGGCGAGCTGGCCTGTCGACAGCGTGACGTGGCGCGCTTCAAGCTCGAACCCGAAAAAACCCGTGAAGGGCGGAATCAGCCCGAGCATGAAACCCAGCGAAATGTTGGATGCAAAACCGGAGATGTTTTCTCGCATGAAGGCAGACCACCGGGCTGCACGTTCAGCACCGAGCACAGCCGTAAAGCGCGGGTTGTGGCGAATGGCGGAGTCCAGCCTGTGCAGCACAAACCAGTTCTCGGCCCAGCCCGCAATCATGCTGGCTGCAAAAAGAATCATGCCGGTAAATGCCGCCCAGAGCAGCGTGGGACCCAGCAGCGTGAGCGTGTGCAAGACGTGCTCGGCATCCTTGTGGTTGATCATGGGGTGTCCCAGCATCAACTGCACGATCACATTGACCAGCAGCACCGCCGGTATCACCATGAACACGTTGCCCAATACCGCCGCCACCTGCGAGCGCACCAGGTGCGTGACTTCATCCACAAACTCGCTGACGGCATCTGCCGAGTTGATGTCCTTGAGTTTGGCGGCCATGGCCGGCGCCGTCATCGCGGGCTGTTTGGTCGCCAGCGTCAGGTGCAGCAGCTGGATCATGATGAAGCTGGCCGAGTACGCCACGCCGGCCCAGAAGCCGCTCCAGAAAGCGGAGAGGCCGACCGCCACGACCATGAACTTCAGCAGGGTTGTCAGCGCCGTCACCGCACCGCCGCCCATGGCCTTGCCCAGCATCTCGCGGTACTCGGCGCGGTCGCGGGTGATGTAGCGCTCACCTGTCTCGGCGCTGCGCTCGGCCATCTTGGCCGACAGCAGGGTGGAGTTGGCGCTGATGAGTGCGCCTATGCTTTTGCTTTCCTGGCCGATGATGACGCGGCGTATCAGCAGGCGTACGGCCGTCATGGCCGGTGTTGGCGAGAGCAGTGCATCGAGCAGTTCGCGCACGCGCATGATGCGTGCGCGCAATTGCCGCAACCGGAACACCATGCCTATGGAGATGCCGTTTTCTTCAAGGTGGCTGTACACGCTGTTGACGGCCACACGGCAGGCGTCGAGCCGGTCGCGGTATTGCTGGATCATCAGGCGCAGGGTTTCTTCGTCCCCCTGCTGGTTGAACAGCGCGCTGCGCAGCTCTTCAACGTCGGCGGGCAGGGCGTGAAAGGCGCGCACGTCGCCGGCGGCCTTGTCCATGCGCAGGCGCAACTCCGGTGAAAAGCCGGTGGCGCGTATCTGCGCCGTGCAGTAGGTCAGCGCATCCATCAGGCTGTGCTGCCAGTGCAGGGCGTCGGCTTCCGGTTCTGCTGACAGCAGCGCCACCAGCTGTTTCACCTGGGGTTCTTCCAGGGCGCCCAGCCACTGCGCATCAAACCGGGTCGGCGCAACCAGTGGGAAAAGCTCTGACGCGTCATTGGTCTCAGGCGTGCCCGGCAGCATCTTGCGGCGCAGGCGCTCGGCCAGCTCACTCATGAAAGCCGTGCGCGGCGCAAAGCCAAAATCGCCGAGCAGGGTGGTGACGTCGACTTCTTCAATCAACCTGTGCCACCAGGCTTTCAGCCGGGCTTCGACCTCGGGCTGTGCCTGCACGGTGGTGATGAGGGTCTGCAGCCGCGAGATGCAGGCGGGCACCGAACTCTCATCGCCGCGTATCCATTCGAAAATACTGATCAGCCAGATGTGGCGCTCGGCCAGCCCCGCATGGGGGTCCAGCGCCTTGAGCAGCGTGCGAAGGTCTCTCATGATTTGCGAAAAAGCTAATGCAGCGTGCGTGCCGGCGTGCTGCTGCCGGGGCTGGCTTCAAGCACAAACATCGGAATCTCCGATTCAAAGCGCTCACCGTCCTCGGCTACAAAAAAATAACTGCCGTGCATGGTGCCGCTGGGCGTACGCAGTCGCGCACCGCTGCTGTACTGGAATGATTCGCCGGGTTTGAGCAAAGGCTGGTGACCGACCACGCCCAGTCCCTTGACTTCTTCGGCCATGCCGCTGGCGTCAACAATGGTCCAGTGGCGCGAGATCAGTTGTGCCGTGACTTCGCCGGTATTGGTGATGGTGATCGTGTAGGCAAAGCCGTAAACCGAATCCTCGGGCGAGGATTGCTCGGGAACATATTGCGGAACGGCTTCGCAGGAAAACTGGTACTTTGGCATGACGTATACGTGACCCGGAAAATCTGGCGGTGACGCACAAAAAGCGACTGGAAAGCCAGCCGCTCATGTTAACCCGCCTCTGTGAAAACCTGCCGGCAACGGTGTTGTACCCGCAGGGCCCGCAGCTTGCTGCGACAATCCGGCCATGAGCACAAACAAACCTGCCTACCGGATCGCCCCCTCGATTTTGTCCGCCGACTTTGCCCGCCTGGGTGATGAACTCAAGGCCGTGATTGCGGCCGGTGCCGACTGGATCCACTTTGACGTCATGGACAACCATTACGTGCCCAACCTGACCTTCGGTCCCATGATTTGCCAGGCCCTGAAGCCGCATGCCCAAAAGGCCGACGGCACGGCAGTGCCTATTGATGTGCACCTGATGATCCAGCCGGTTGATGCACTCGCGGCGGCCTTTGCCGATGCAGGCGCA
Source organism: Pseudomonadota bacterium (assembly GCA_040390295.1). Classification (GTDB taxonomy): domain Bacteria; phylum Pseudomonadota; class Gammaproteobacteria; order Burkholderiales; family Burkholderiaceae_C; genus Polaromonas. Next base: position 8,803 of record JAZJYR010000042.1, on the reverse strand, counting down.
GACCTCATCAGCTTTCACCCCGATGCGACAGGCCACGTGCACCGCAGCATCCAGGCCATCAAGGCCAAAGGCTGCAAGGCCGGACTGGTGTTTAACCCTGCCGCGCCCATGGATGTGCTGGACTGGGTGATTGACGACATCGACCTCATCCTCATCATGAGCGTCAACCCGGGCTTTGGCGGCCAGGGTTTTATCGATTCTGCGCTGCGCAAAATTGAAGACGCCCGCAAACGCATTGACGCTTCGGGCAAGGACATCCGCCTGGAGGTGGACGGCGGCATCAAGACCGACAACATCGCGCGCGTGGCCGCAGCGGGCGCCGATACCTTTGTCGCCGGCAGCGCGATTTTCGGCAAGCCTGATTACAAGGGTGTGATCGACGCGATGCGGGTTGAGCTGGCGAAGTAGGCTGGCGAAATAAATCGCGCGGCTGAAAGGCTAGCCCAGCCGCTCGAGCGCTTCGCCAGATGTCATCACATCGCCGAACTGCTGAATGAATGTTTCCAGCGTGGCCTGGTGTTCGCCATCTGACAGGGCGGCGCAGCAGTCGGACAGCATCACCACCTTGAAGTCCAGCATCATCGCGTCACGGCCTGTGGATTCGCAGCAGACATTGGTTTTGGTACCGGCGATCAGCAGGGTGTCGATGCCGTAGTTGCGCAGCATGGGCTCCAGCGTCGATGAGCCGGCAATCAGCGCGCTGTAACGATTTTTGACAATAACGATGTCTTCGGGTGCGGTCTCCAGGTCCTTCCAGACGGTTTGCCGTCCCGGCGTCAGGCTTTCCATGGTCCGGGTACGAACATCGTCATTGACGACGTTGTTGAAAAACACCTCCCAGTCGCTCTTGTCGCCCAGATGGGTGTTGGCATGCAGCACCCAGAACACGGGCACCTTCTTTTTTCGCAGTTCGCGCGTGAGCTGGTTGAGGGGCGGCACAATCTCCCGCGAAGGCGCCACCTCGGCAGGCGAGCCTGGCTCGCAAAACGTGCCCTGCATGTCAATGACGACCAGCGCGGTGCGTTTGGGGTCCAGCGAATCAAACCAGTGGAGCCTGCCCCTGCGGGCCATGACTCTTTCGACAATGTGTGGACGAATGGAAACCTTGTGCATCAATTGAATTCCGTGGAAGAGCGATTCCCCACTTTAAATCTTCTCGACGCCGCCATCATTGACCTCGACGGCACCATGGTCGACACCCTGGGTGACTTTGTGGTCGCCCTGAACCTGATGCTCGCCGAGCTACCTTTGGCGGGGAAACCTCAGGTCGACCTTCCTGTGGTCGCGCGCATGGTCGGCAAGGGCTCGGAGCACCTGATCCGTTCGGTGCTTGAGCACATTGCGCCAGCCGACAGGCGTGCGCCTTCCCTTTTTGATGCCGCGTTTGCCACTTACCAGATGCACTATGACGCCATCAATGGCCGGCATTCTGCGGTGTATGCCGGCGTGTCCGAAGGCCTGCAGGGGCTGCAGCGAGCCGGATTGAAACTGGCCTGCCTGACCAACAAACCCCTGGCATTCGCGCATGAATTGCTCAGGCTCAAGGGGCTGGACGGGTTTTTCAGCGAGGTGTTTGGTGGTGATTCTTTCGAGCGCAAAAAGCCGGACCCGCTGCCGCTTTTAAAAACCTGTGAAGCGCTGCTGACATCGCCTGAGCGTACGCTGATGGTGGGTGATTCGAGCAACGATGCCCGGGCCGCTCGCGCGGCGGGTTGCCCTGTGGTGCTGGTGACTTACGGCTACAACCATGGCGAGCCCATACGCGACGTTGATGCGGATGGGTTTGTTGATTCGCTTGAAGGACTCTTTCTGCAATTGCGCCGGTAGATCTGGAGTACCCTTCACGACGAGGCCCGGGGTAGCCCGGCGGCTAGACAGAAACAAAAACAGGGCCCGAAGGCCCCGTCTTCAAATCGGGTCGAAACCTCAGGCCGGTTTGCCCAGCAACTGGTCCTTGAGGCGGTAGTCGGCGGGGCTGTTGCCAAACCAGATGCGCATGAGGGCTGTGAAGAATTCGGGCTCCTTGAAAGCATCGCCCTGCGGTACACCCTTGACGGAAATGATGGTGCCGGTGCCGGGGATCCAGTCGATGGTGAAAGACTCGCCGGCATTGAGTTTTTTCTGTGCGGCAAAAATCTGGCCCATCTTGATCAGGCCAGGGATCAGTTTCATCATCTCGTTCTTGGGCGTATTTTCTTCAAATGCCTTGGTAAAACTCTTGCCGAGTTCGTTGGAGTCGATTTCGCGCACCAGCGTGATGGCCATGCGTTTGGGGCCGGTGGCGGCATAGACCTCTTCAGGTGTCGATGCCCTTTTTCCCAGGTACATGGCGGCCACATAGACCTTGAACACAGCCTTGTAACGAATGCCTGCGCCGTTGAGCTGGAGCCTGGCGCCTGCGAGATCAACCGGGTCGTCCAGCTTGATGCCCGAGACTTCCATGGGGGCCGCGAGGACGCCGAGCGACAGGGCCATGCATGCGAGTGCTGCGGCGAGTTTTTTCTTGAAGTTCATGAAAGTCTCCTGTTTAAAATTCTTAAAAACGAACGAGCGTTCTTTTTTCGTATGCCCATTCTCAGGGTGCTTTGTGACGCAGGCAATAGGGTTTTCGAGGTAGACGGGCGGCTGGCGTTTTTGCCGGAAGGCGCTTTTGTTGTAACTGCGCCATTTTTGACCTTGCCTGGCAACGGCCGGCTGGTCGGCGCATATGTCTTTGATACACTTTGACCTGTATGTTCATTCACCGCATCATTCAAACAGGTCAAGGCGACCGGGGAGCCTGGCCCTGGCGTACCTGCTCTTCCTCGCGCACCTGAAGCGTTTCCGGTCAACTGCTGACTTGCGCGCCCCCTCAGGTTGCCGCGACATCCCACTTCCTATTTCCTGATGCCTCTGGCCAACGCCAGCTGTATCTGCCCGGAGTCCGGGCCATTTGAATGACCCGTGGCCGCGACTCCATAAGCCGGCCACCTGCGAAGGAACACTTGTGATTACCGAACTCGAATTCAAAAGCCTTGCCAGCCAGGGCTACAACCGCATACCGCTGATGGTGGAGGCGTTTGCCGACCTGGAGACCCCGCTGTCGCTTTACCTCAAGCTGGCGTTCTCAAAAGACGGCGGAAAATACAGTTTCCTGCTTGAGTCTGTCGTCGGCGGTGAGCGTTTCGGCCGCTACAGCTTTATCGGTCTGCCGGCGCGCACGCTAGTCCGTGCATCGGGCTTTGGCCCTGATGTCGTGACCGAAGTGGTGACGGATGGCAAGGTGGTGGAGACCTCCAAACAAAACCCGCTCGACTTCATCAGTGACTACCAGAAGCGCTTCAAGGTCGCGCTGCGGCCCGGCCTGCCGCGTTTTTGCGGTGGACTGGCCGGATACTTCGGGTACGACGCGGTGCGTTACATCGAGAAAAAACTCGAGGCCAGCTGCCCGCCCGACACACTGGGCTGCCCCGACATCCTGCTGCTGCAATGCGAAGAGCTGGCGGTCATCGACAACCTCTCGGGCAAGCTCTACATGATGGTGTATGCCGACCCGGCCCAGCCCGAGGCGTATTCCAATGCCAAAAAGCGCCTGCGCAGCCTGAAGGACCAGCTCAAGTATTCGGTCAGTGCGCCGGTCGTGAAGCAGACCCAAGGCTACCCGGCCGAACGCGACTTCGCCAAGGCCGATTACATCGCCGCCGTCGAGCGCGCCAAAAAGCTGATTGAAGGCGGCGACTTCATGCAGGTGCAGGTCGGCCAGCGCATCAAGAAGCGTTACACCGAGTCCCCGTTGAGCCTGTACCGCGCGCTGCGTTCGCTGAACCCGTCGCCCTATATGTATTACTACCACTTCGGCGATTTCCATGTGGTGGGCGCCTCGCCGGAAATCCTGGTGCGGCAGGAGCAGGTGGAAGAATCCCTGGGTGGCGGGCAGAAGGTGACGATTCGCCCGCTGGCCGGTACACGTCCACGGGCATCCTCACCCGAAGCCGACAAGGCGGTCGAGCATGAACTGGTCAATGACCCGAAAGAGCGCGCCGAGCACGTCATGCTGATCGATCTGGCCCGCAACGACATCGGGCGCATTGCCAAAACCGGCTCTGTCAAAGTGACAGAAGCCTTTGCGATCGAGCGTTACAGCCATGTGATGCACATCGTGAGCAATGTCGAAGGCGCGCTGCTCGACGGTATGTCGGGCATGGATGTGCTACGCGCCACCTTCCCGGCCGGCACGCTGAGCGGCGCACCCAAGGTGCATGCGATGGAAATCATCGATCAGCTGGAGCCGACCAAGCGCGGCCTCTACGGCGGTGCCTGCGGTTACCTGAGTTATTCGGGTGACATGGATGTGGCCATCACCATACGCACCGGCATCATCAAGGACCAGATGCTTTACGTGCAGGCGGCCGCCGGTGTGGTGGCCGATTCGGTGCCCGAACTGGAATGGAAAGAAACCGAAGCCAAGGCGCGTGCCTTGTTGCGTGCGAGTGAACTGGTCGAAGAAGGTCTGGAGTAAACGTCATGAAGATATTGATGATCGACAACTACGACAGCTTCACCTACAACATCGTGCAGTACTTCGGTGAACTCGGTGCTGATGTTCAGACGTTTCGCAACGACGAAATCACGCTCGAAGAAATTGCCGCGCAAAAGCCGGACCGGCTGGTGGTGTCGCCCGGCCCTTGCTCACCGGCCGAAGCCGGTATTTCGGTCGCGGCGATTCAGCACTTTGCAGGCAAGTTGCCCATACTGGGTGTCTGCCTCGGGCATCAGAGCATAGGCGCGGCGTTTGGCGGCAACATCATCCGTGCGCAGCAGCTCATGCACGGCAAGACCAGTGTGATCACGACGACGCAGCAGGGCGTGTTTGCCGATCTGCCGGAGCAGTTCACCGTCAACCGCTACCACTCGCTGGCAATCGAAAAATCGACCTGTCCGGATGTGCTGGCTGTGACGGCGTGGACGGACGATGGCGAAATCATGGGCGTGCGGCACAAGGAGCTGCCGATTCAGGGCGTGCAGTTTCACCCGGAATCCATCCTCACCGAACATGGCCACGCCATGCTGAAAAACTTCATGGAGCAGCGTTGATGGGCGTCGAGCCTATCGGCCTCTTCGTCATCGCCGGCATCCTGCTGAACCTGACACCCGGCACGGATGTTCTCTACATCGTGGCGAATGCGCTGCGCTTTGGTGCGCGGGCCGGCATGGTTGCGGCGCTCGGCATCAGCGCGGGGTGTTTTGTGCACATCCTTGCGGCCGCTGTGGGCGTGAGCGCGCTGATGGCCGCGTCTGCCACCGCGTTCACCGTGCTGAAGTGGGCGGGTGCGGCTTACCTGGTGTTTGTCGGGCTGCGCATGCTGCTCTCGCGCACCCCAGCTCCTGCAAGTCTTTCTGCGCAGACTGCTGAAACGTCCCCAGCACTGAAGACGATTTTTCTGCAGGGCTTTCTGACCAATGCGCTCAACCCCAAGGTGGCGCTGTTCTTTCTGGCCTTCGTGCCGCAGTTCATCGCGCCTGGCGTTGACAACAAGCCCCTCGCTTTTCTGTTGCTGGGACTGCTCTTCAACTTCAATGCGCTCTGGGTCAATGTCGGCTGGGCCCTTGCCGCCGCCTGGCTGGCCGGTCGCATGACGGCCGTACAGCGCGGCATCCACGCGATGGAGCGCGCCGCCGGCCTGATGTTTGTCGGCTTTGGCCTCAAGCTGGCCTTTTCGGATAATCCGGTCAACCCGTAAAAGAACACACACGTAAAGAGGGAAACGACATGCCCAACAGCCACAAGATCACGCCACAGGAAGCGCTGCAGCGCACCATCGAGCACCGCGAAATCTTCCACGACGAGATGCTGCACCTGATGCGCCTCATCATGAGCGGCGAGATGTCGCCCGTGATGATGTCCGCGCTTATTACCGGTCTGCGCGTCAAAAAAGAAACCATAGGCGAGATCACCGCCGCCGCGCAGGTCATGCGCGAGTTCTCGACCAAGGTCAATGTCGCCGACAAAACCCACCTGGTCGACATCGTGGGCACCGGTGGCGACGGCTCGCACACCTTCAACATCTCGACCTGCTCGATGTTTGTGGCTGCGGCAGCTGGCGCCAAGGTCAGCAAGCACGGCGGGCGCAGCGTCAGCAGCAAGTCCGGCAGCGCCGACGTGATGGAGTCGCTGGGCATCAACATCAACCTGACGCCTGAGGCGATTGCAACATGCATTGACGAGGTTGGCGTGGGCTTCATGTTTGCGCCCAACCACCACCCGGCCATGAAGAATGTCGGCCCCATCCGCAAGGAGCTGGGCGTGCGCACCATCTTCAATATCCTCGGCCCGTTGACCAACCCGGCCAGCGCGCCCAACATCCTCATGGGCGTGTTTCACTCCGACCTGGTGGGCATACAGATCCGTGCATTGCAGCGCCTCGGCGCAGAACATGCGCTGGTGGTCTACGGCAAGGACGGCATGGACGAAGTCAGCCTGGGCGCCGCCACCGTCGTGGGTGAACTGAAGGACGGCGAGATCACCGAGTACGAAATCCATCCCGAAGACTTCAAAATGGGCATGTCCAGCAACCGCACCCTGCGTGTGGAGACGCCCGAGCAGTCCAAAGCCATGCTGATGGGCGTGCTCGACAACCAGCCCGGCGCCCCGCGTGACATCGTGGTGCTCAACGCCGGTGCCGCGCTCTACGCGGCCAATGTCGCCAGTTCCATCAAGGACGGCATCGTCCTGGCGCAGCAGGCGCTGGAGTCGGGCGCCGCAAAAGCGCGCCTGGCGCAACTTGTTTCAACCACACAAAAACTGGCAGCCTGAACCATGTCCGACATCCTCGACAAGATAGTGGCCGTCAAGCGCGAAGAAGTCGCCGACGCCATCAAACGCAAACCCCTGGCCGTGATACGTGAAGACGCGGAGTCGCGTGTCCTGACGCGCGACTTTGTGGGTGCCTTGCAGGGCAAGATCGCGGCGGGCAAGGCGGCGGTGATTGCCGAAGTCAAAAAGGCCAGCCCGTCCAAGGGCGTGCTGCGCGCTGACTTCATTCCTGCGGATATCGCGCAGAGTTATGCCGAATACGGCGCCGCCTGCCTGTCTGTGCTGACGGACAAACAGTTCTTCCAGGGCAGCGTCGATTACCTCAAGCAGGCGCGCGCTTCCTGCAGCCTGCCAGTGCTGCGCAAGGACTTCATGATTGATGCCTATCAAATTTATGAAGCACGGGTCATGGGCGCCGATTGCATTTTGCTGATCGCCGCCTGCCTGGATGACCAGCAGATGAAGGACATGGAGGCGCTGGCCCGTTCGCTCGACATGGCCGTGCTGGTTGAGGTGCACGATGAGGCTGAACTGGACCGCGCGCTCAAGCTCAAGACGCCGCTGGTGGGCATCAACAACCGCAACCTCAAGACCTTTGAGGTGTCGCTGGATGCGACCATCCAGCTCTCCGGCAGGGTGCCTGCCGACCGCATCGTCATCACCGAGTCAGGTATTGCCACCAGGGCCGATGTGAAGCTGATGCGCGACGCGAAGATCAATGCCTTCCTGGTCGGCGAGGCCTTCATGCGCGCCGAAGAGCCCGGCGAGGCGCTGGCTCAACTGTTCGGGAACTGACGCATGGCTGCGCCTGACCAGCTCACCAGCGCAGACCCCCTCGCCTGGCCGGTTGCGCCGGGCTGGCAAGGCGTGGTGGATGAGTTTTTCGCCAGCGCTGTGGGGCTGAAACTGCTGGACTTCCTGGCTCAGCGCCTGGACGATGGTGCGGTGATCTTCCCGCCCAGGCCGCTGCGCGCGCTGGAGCTGACGCCGCCTGAAGAGGTGCGCGTCGTCATCCTCGGGCAGGACCCGTACCACGGCCGCGGCCAGGCCGAGGGGCTGGCGTTTTCGGTCGCGCCCGGCGTACCGCTGCCGCCCTCGCTGCGCAATATCTTCAAGGAATTGCAGCGCGACCTCGGCACGTCGCCGCCGCAGTTCCCCGCGCCGGGTGGCAGTCTGGTGAACTGGGCGACGCACGGCATACTGCTGCTCAACACCTGCCTGACGGTGGAGGAGGGCCAGCCCGCCAGCCACGCAGGCAAGGGCTGGGAAGTGCTGACCGATGCCATCATCCGCAAGGTGTCCGAAGGCGATCACCGTGTGCTCTTCATGCTCTGGGGGGCACATGCCCAAAGCAAGCGTTCACTTATCGATTTGCAGCGCCACAAGATACTGGTCGCCAACCACCCGTCGCCCCTCTCGGCCATGCGTCCGCCACTGCCTTTTATCGGTTGCGGGCATTTTTCAGAAGCCAAAGCCTGGCGCGAGGCCAACGCAGGAAGCTGAATTCGTCTGGTGACAATGCCTTTGCTAGCTTTTTCATAGCTGCTTACGCACATATTTATTGGTCTACAGGGCAATTTAATGGGTGAAAACAGGCACTTTTGTCCGTTTCACCGGGGTTGGAAGCCGAAAACCTTGTGTCGATCTTTAAATGTTAAGTTGCAGCTTAACATTTGGTGTTTTTGGGCGTGCGGTGGCAAAACTTCTGGGTCAGGCTGTTCACCAGGTCGCGGTGAAATTAACTTTACTTTTGTTCCTGGCCGCCCCGAGCACGCAGACCCAAGGCTTTGTGACATCGGTATTTAAAGCGGTTGTCGCACTCTGCTGCAAGGTGGCCGACCCCCGTCAAACCGGGCGAAAAAAATGCCGGTCGGGTTGATGCATGCAGTTTTGAAGGTTTTTGCAACTTCGGGGGCTGCCAAGTGTCAAAAAACCGTGGCATAATCCGAGGTTCGCTTGAAGGATGGGTGCCCGAGTGGCTAAAGGGGGCAGACTGTAAATCTGTTGGCT
>JAZJYR010000041.1:0-19417 GCA_040390295.1 Pseudomonadota bacterium | reverse complement strand
TCCCTGCTGCGGCCGCGCAAGCGCAAAGTTACTCTTGTGACACAGTAAGATTAAGTGCGTTGCCATGCTCCTTTCCAGCACACTTCCAGCGACAACGCGGGCAATTGCGAACGCCTCCTGGAACAGGCGAAAAATCACCCGTAGCCTCCCGCAGCAAAGGACCACCGTTGTGGCATCCCGGGACACGTGCGTTTCCGTCTAAAGGCCCCGTATTTCCACCCGCCAGACAAATTCCATCGAACATCTGCAACCATCCCATTGGGCTGCGATCTGCCGGATTAGCTGGTAAAACAGTTGTCCAATCGCCAGAGTTGAATGCCACGTGATCGCGCATTTGCTCCGCTTTGACGTTTCGCAGGGCATCAGTCAGTCGCGCTTCCTTGGTGGCATCCAGTTTCAAATGCGCGTTTGCTAAGGCATCTCGGATATCAGACAGACCAGGCTTGGTGTAGTAGAGGGTCATTAGCAAACGGACATGGCCGACGATCTTCATCATGAGCTCTGGCGGCATTCCCCCGTCCACGATGAAATGAGTGATCAGACTAACCCTGAGACCATGCAGCACGATTTCTGACCGCTTGGTCTCGGGATCGATAAATATGATTGGAGAACCATCCTCATGTGCTTCACCGGACGCAGCCAACATGTCTTCAAAAGCTTTTAGCAACCGCTGCCATGCGTGATCTATGTGGCCGTTACTTACCGGCAGGTGTTTTTCCCCTGCCACTTCGGGAGTACGAAATAAGAAGCATGTGTCGGGATAGGCGGCTTTCTGAGCCTGCGACATCGCGGAGAGTTGCCGCGCTGCGGGGACCTCTCCCCACGCCGATGGCCGCTGTATAGGGTTGTATTTTTCTTGCCAATTGCGCAAGCGTTCTAGCCAGTAATACGGGTTTTCGGTGATGTCTGTGGAATGAATCCATGGGCACTCCTGGCCTTTATCGGCACCTCGCTTGGCGATATCACTGGTTTTGTTGGTGTTGAAGTAAAGAATAGGAGCAGAGGTTGGGTCGTTAAGGCTTGTTGAAACCTGCCGTAAAATCCCCTGTCGCCAGGGATTGCGAGGCGTACCTTTCGCCATTGGCCCATCATTGGGAATCCACGTTCCGCTGCGGTAAATGAATGTGTCAGACTCACCGCTGTCCGAGCACCGCCATTGCCCAGTCCGTCCAGGCGTCTGGAGCTTCATAAGAATGACCGTCCAGCGTACTGGACTCCACATCTCCAGAAAAGTAGATCCATTCGACTTGGTCCTTACCCGCCAAACGCAGTCCGGGTCGTTTTCGTCGATGAGGTCTTTCGGGACTTCGAACCAGTCGTTACCGGTGGTTGCGCCGTCAAGTTGTAGTGATCCCAATAACGACTGAGCCAACGTCCAGTCTCGAAAATTTGGCCCACTTGCCAAAGTGGATCGTAGCTTGGCAATTAATCCGTATGCAACTACGATTTTGTTGCTTTCAGTGAGTCTGTAGAGGCCCACAGAGTTCACGTAGGGGATTGGGTTTTTAAAAACTCTGTTGCCACCACTGTCGGCGAAAGCCGGGGTTCTTAAAACCCATTCCAAAAAGAGATGCGCTTTGTTATTTAAGTCGATGCCGTGCGGAGTCTCTGAACAAACCACTTTGTGAAAGTTGGGCAGTACGACATCCTTGTCTAGAAACTTAAATGGGTCGGCCGGAAGCTGATAGGCATGAATGTATCGCTCGATCAAAAAAGTAATCGATTGGATGGCCTTGCCGAAATTTGACGTTTCCCCCTCCAGCCAGCCTTTTGCCAGCGGCCGCCACTCTTCCATGTCTGGATAGTCTCGCGATATCCAATCCAATTCTGTATCCTCCAGTTTTGAAAGTCTTGCGGGCGGATCTTTAGCACTACCGGCAATGACAGCTACTGCGTGCCAGTTTTTTGCAGTTGATGGCGTGCAACCAAGCTCTTTGGCGACTTTCGAAAAAGGCACGCCTCGTTCTATGGCCTTAATTGCTTGCCGTCTGACATCGTCGCTATATTTGGGAATGGAGTTGTGACCAGTCAGTACCTTTTGGATTAGCCTGAACGATACTTTCAACTCGCTTGCGATAACGTTGCGAGTCTTGCCAAGCGCATGTGCTTGTCGAATCGCTTCCGCTGTATCGGCATTTGCTAATACTTCGCCGCGTACCCATTTCGAGATTCGACCTGGACTGATTTGCAAAGCCCTGGCAACGGATGATGCTGATTCGCCTTTTTGAACACGCGCGATTGCTTCGCTCCGGATATTCATGGGAGTAGGTACTGCGGCACGGTTAACGTGTAAAGTCCAGTCGTAGATGGTGTCTTGGCTTATTCCAAGAGCTTTGGAGACCGAAGTCTTCGTTTCGCCACTCTCGACGCGTCGCACTGCTTCATCTCGTACAGCCTTAGGGTACCGAGCGCTTCTGGAGTCGGGAACGTTCGTGGTGGGTGCCCAGCGCTCTGCGGTGGACCTGTGAATGCCCATAGTCTGAGCTATTAAAGCGGTCGATTCGCCGGCTTTAACTCTGCGAATCACTTCTTCGCGAACTTCCTTTGGGTAATTTTTCTGCCCTTTTGGGGGGGCCAGATGTGGCATCCAGTTTTCAAGTGTGTCTTGGTGCATCCCCATCGCTTGGGCTACCGCCTGCTTTGACTCGCCCGACTCGATTCGGCGCGCGGCCTCTTGACGGACCTCAGCTGAATATCGTGGTTTTTGTTGGCGCATGCATATCAATCAAAGTCGCTCTTCAACTTTCACGCCGCAAGCAGGGTTGATCAATCGAGACAATGTAGCTTTCCCCGATTTTTATAGCAGCTTCATTCAGGGCCTTTATCGCCTCACCTCTTTCTGGCTGCGTGTACACAGCTTGACTATCCGGTGAACAATGGTGCATGACCCTTTGAATAATCAACGGGTTAACGCTGGCGCGCATCAGTCGGCGCCCATAAGCATGTCGGTGTCCGTGAGGGGTGGTACCAGAGGATTTTGAGTAAGTTAAACCGATTCGACCTACAGCCGAAGCATGTGCTCGAATGAAATGTTTGAGCGTATAAATATTGCCCGCAGTCTTGCTCTCAAGGTTAATGAATGCGAATGGATGATGTCGGGGCACACGCTGAACCTGCTCTAGGTAGCGCTCCCAGATCTGGAGGAATAGCTGACCGTACGCGACGTCCGGAAACCACCATGCTTGCATATAGTATTTGGCGTCCAAAGCGGGATTCTTCCAACCTGCCCGGTGACTGGCTCCTATTTGGTGTCGCGGCGTCAAACCGTATTCGTCTGCCAGGTACTGAGCCCTTGTTCCGCGCCGTCCATCTTGCTTACGCCAGTTAAGTGGAGCCACTCCATAAGAAGGATGGTGAATCGCAACGAAGGCTACGGTTGGATCGTCCCAGTGAGGCTGTACATCTCCCATGTAGAGATGAAATGGCTCAGACTCCCTAAAGCCTGCGCCGTGTAACAGCAGAGAGATAGCCATTCCACGCCAATCGTATCGTCCGGCCACCTTGAAGCCTTTAAATAACAGCTCTTCAAACCGGTCCTCTGGAAACTCTGGCTCCTGTCCATTGCTGATTTTTGGAGGTTTTGCACCACGCGTTAGCCGACCCACGCTATCTTTCTCAGGATTGTTGGACCAGGTGTGCCCAAGAAAAGCTTTGCTGCGCCGATATTGGTAGGCCCGCTCATCGATCCGCTGGTCGTAACTTCCGCCTTTGTATTTGGGGTTGAAACGCTCGGGGTGCATCCGACTGCGCGTGGCGCTGTCATCCTCGGCCGGCGGCCTTGTCATTGCTACCCAGTCCAAGAATTCGCTGAGCAAAACAACGTAATAGTCTACGTCTGGCCCCTGAAAAGGTTGCCAACACAGTCCGCTCGGGTCAAGCCCGGTTTCCTTGTCTATCGTTCCAAGTCTTAGTGCATTGGCGAAGTTTCGGAACAAACGCCACTCTTCCTGTTGTTCCGCATTAACCTCTAAATATTCCAGAAACAGGTGTACTGAGCGGAGGAGCTTGGTCATCCACGACAGACTTCTTCGCTTTTGAAGGCAGTAGTCAATAAGTGGAACCAAGGGGCCTATCGGTGTCATCAATATCGGAATCTCACTGACGGATCCGGTATTGTCAGAAACCACCTTGGCTCGAACAGTTACAAAGGACATTCATGGGCCCTCAAGCAGACGTATCTATACCGATATTCAACACCCTGCGACCCGTGGCCTAGGATCTATTTCGATCCAGTGCATAGCTAAGGTGTCCACCTTGAGCGTCCGGTGACGCTAGAGCAAGGATGACGCTTTGATCAAAGGTAAGTACGCTTGTGCGAATCTGCCTGTCAGGTCGTCAAGCTGCAGAAATTGCAGCTCTCAGAGCTTGAACTTGAACTTTGACTACGAGGTTGTACTATGTAAATTCGGGGTGGGTAAGTTCTTTTTTGTAAAAGAACTTGTCCCATTCTGCGATTAAAAATGCAAATGCCAAGATTGAACAAGGAACTATGGACAGTAATATGGGGGTAATAAGCATACAGAGCTTTAACCCCGAGGTGCAAAAACGCATCTCGCGCAAACAGGACAACCTCAAGACCGCCGACAACCTGCGTTGGCTGGTGAACGAAAGCCAGGCCCATGTGCATGCCGACCTGATCTTCGGCCTGCCGGGTGAAACTGTCGAAAGCTTTGCGGAAGGTTTTGACCGCCTGTATCAGCTGGCGCCGCACGAGATTCAATTCGGCATCCTGAAGCGCCTGCGCGGCACGCCGATTACCCGGCACACGCTGGACTTTGCGATGACCTACGACCCGCAAACGCCCTACACCATTCTGCAAAATTCGACGGTCGATTTCAGCAGCATGCAGCGCATCAAACGCTTTGCCCGCTACTGGGAAATGGTCGCCAATTCGGGGCGCTTTTCACAATGCCTCAAGCTGTTGCTCGAGCCAGGTTCGGCCTTTGGCCACTTCCTGAACTTCAGCAACTGGCTTTGGGCCACAACCGGCAAGACGCATGAATTTGCGCTGGAGAAACTGCACGACCTGCTGTTTCAGCACCTGACCGAAGCGCGCGGCCTGCCCGCCGATGAGGTACGCCACGCACTGCTGGCCGACTACCGGGCCAGCGGTGCGCGCGGACGCCCGCAGTGCCTGGCGCAATTGCTGGCGGCAGCGCGGCCTGCGGCTGAAGACGGTGGCGGCAAGCTGCGTGCGGCGCGCCAGGAGCGTCACGTCAGCCAGCACCGTGCCGACATCCAGAGGGCTGCAGCCGCAGCCTGATCACAGAATTTAAAAAACGGAAACCCATGAGAACAAGAACTGATTTTTGGCTGCCCGCCTTGCTGGTTTTGTCGGCCCTGCTTGCGGCCTGCGAACAAAAACCTGCGCCTGTGGCCACATCGCTGCCGGCACGCATCGCATCCGTCGATGCAGCCGGCGTCAAGGGCGAAAGCGATGCCGAGACTGTGCGGGCCCGCAAGGCACTGGCGGCCGCCGCACAGGCCTGCAAGGTCACTGAACTCGAGGTCACCGAGATGATGGCCAAATCGCGCAAGGTGCTGAGCGGTGAAGGCAAGGCGATGGTGATGGTCGAGCTTCTTGAAGCCACGCCGGGTTTGGTCGCCGATACCACGGTCGACGCCAGCACCTGCCAGAAGTTGTTCGCCGCCTACACCGTAGCGCGGCAGGGCGGGCAAAACCACCAGGCCGCCGTCGCTGGCCTCAAAATACGCCCATGACCGCCCGCCAGACCCCCCGCTTCTGGGCCGACCTCAAAAGCCCTGACTTCGCCAGCCTTGACCTGGCGCGCTGCATCGCCGTGCTGCCGGTTGCCGCCGTCGAGCAGCACGGCCCGCACCTGCCGCTCAATGTCGATGCCACGCTGGCCGACGGTGTGGTGCAGGCCACGCTGCCGCACCTTCAGAATGATTTGCCCGTACTGTTTCTACCCACGCAGGCGATTGGCTTCAGCCCCGAGCACACCGCCTTTGCCGGCACGCTAACCCTGAAGTCCGAAACCGTGATTCGTTTATGGACTGACATTGCCGAATCCGTCGCGGCGACGGGCGTGAAAAAACTGGTGCTGCTCAATTCACACGGCGGCCAGGTGGGCATGCTCGACATCGTCGCCCGCGATTTGCGCGCACGGCTGGGCATGCTGGTCTACAGCGTCAACTGGTTCAACCTGCCGCTGGTCGGCGACAACGACGAGATGGTCAACGAGCGCTTCAGCGCAGAAGAGCACCGCTTTGGCATTCACGCTGGCGACATTGAAACGTCCATGATGCTGGCGCTCAAGCCCGAACAGGTCGACATGGCGAAAGCCCGGGACTTTCATTCCACCTCCAAAGACCGCGCGCAGAAATTCAGCATCCTCGGCGACGGCAAAAGCGCCAAGCTCGCCTGGCAGATGCAGGATTACAACCAGCAGGGCGCCGCCGGCAACGCAGCAGCAGCCACAGCCGAAAAAGGCCGTGCGGTGCTGGACGCGGCGGGCAAAAGCTTTGCGCAGCTGCTGCTTGAGATCGACAGCCTGCCTGCCGACACGCTTCGTTCGAAAACCTGACCCGCAAAAAACAAACCCCGGACCGGCGCTAACCTGTCCGGGGACTTGTACTGCTGGTCTTGCGGATAAGCGCGGCTGCCGGGTGAAACAAGTATCCGCCGCTGGCGGCCGAAAAGTTTGCCTGGTTGACTGCTGATTTCTGCCAAATCAGAAAATTAATCTGCTGGATCAGATTCGACAGTGAAATGATCTGTGTGGCGACTTTTGCCCGAAAAAATCACAACACCCGGCTCAGGCATAGGTGATCCACTCCGCATGCTCGGGCGCGTCGAGATGAGGCAGCGTGTTGTAGGTCACCAGCATGTGGCACTTGGGCGTGAAGGCAAACTCCGTGACCGAGGCGTTGCGGATGCGCAGGTTGAGTTCAATCGTGGCTTCGGGGCTGGTGCCCAGCACGTGGCCGACGGCGGTGGCTATAGGCCCGCCGCTGGAGACCACCAGCACGCTGCCTTCAAAACTGGTGCGCACATGGTCCAGAAGGCTGGTGACGCCGGACACAAAGTCTGTGTACCCGGGCATGCCCTTCGGGCTGACGACGCCGTCCATCCATTGTTTGAGGCCATCCTTCAGCAGCCTGAAGTGGCTGCGGTACATCTCGGGTGTGGTGGCTTTTTCAAGTTTGTGCGGGTGGATGGCGCTGATGACGGCATCGCTGTCGTATTCATTCAGGCCTGGCCATCGCCTGGCATCCAGGCTGCTGCCCATGCCTTCGTTGATGCCCGCGAAGGTGCTGATCTGCCTTTGCAGCGTGCCGGTAAAAGCCGCATCAAAAGTGATGCCTTTGAACTTGAACCATTCACCCAGGCGCACGGCCTGGCGGTGGCCCATGTCGCTGAGCACGTCGTAATCGTCCGCGCCAAACGAGGCCTGGCCGTGGCGCACAAGGTAGAGGGTTCCCATGGGGGTATTGTGGGCTGGCTTTCAGGCTGTCAAAGTCCCATGCGTGACCTTGGCAGCGCTATCCAGCACCTGGGCGACAGCGCGTTTTTCAGTCATAAGCCGCACGGCCAGCAAGGCCAGCACCGAACCCATGACATAACGCTGAACGCGCAGCCAGCCCGGCTTGCGGTTTAAAAACAGGGCGAGGCCAGCTGCTGAAAAAATAAGCAGCGCATTGACGGCCATGCTGATGCTGATCTGTATTGCGCCCAGCGTCAGGCTTTGCAGCAGCAACTGGCCACGCTCGGGGTGCAAGAACTGTGGAAAGAACGACAGGTAAAACATCGCCACCTTGGGGTTCAGCAGGTTGGTGGTCGTGCCCATGAGGAAAAGCGTACGCGGTGAATCGTGCGGCAGTTGGCGTGTTTCGAACGGTGACAGCCCTCCGGGCTTTACCGCCTGCCATGCCAGCCAGAGCATATAGGCGGCACCTGCGACCTTGATGGCGGTGAAGGCCAGCGGTACGGCCAGCAGCAAGGCTGTGATGCCGAACGCGGCGGCCAGCAGATGTGCCAGAAACCCCAGGCCCACACCGGACAGCGATATCAGGCCCGCCCGCTTGCCCTGGCACAGCGTGCGCGAGATGCAATAAATCATGTTGGGGCCGGGTGTCAAAACCAGCGCCAGCGAGACAAGGCTGAAAAGAATGATTTCCTGCAATGTGAACATCAGTGTCCTTCCGACTCAAGCGTCACGAGACCGCGCGGCGTTTGCAGAACGGCCACAAGGTTGGGCCGGCCCTGCCGCACATCGACATTCACCAGGCCAATCGCTTCATGGGCGGCCTTCAGGGCATCCGGCCGCGCATGGCAGACGTGCAGCGATTGCAGCGTGACGCCTGAGTCGGGCATGCTGGCTGCCGGGTGTACGGCGCCCCATTCAATCAGCGTCGGCAGGCCGCCATAAAACAGCCGCTGGCCGTCGCGGCGCACGCTGATCTTCCAGCTCAACAGGCCTTGCGGCGTGGGGCGTGAAGCCTGGAGCAATTCGCCGCGGTCCAGGCCGAGCCTGGCCAGTGATTTGATGCCAGCCTGCGCTTGTGGCGTGCTGGCCACAAAGTGAACCAGCTGCGGGCCGTGGGACAACAGGCGTGCATGCAGCAGGCCGTCGTCCAGGTCAAACCAGCGCTTTGCGCCCGGTGGTCTTTTGGTGCCGGCACCTGGCTGGATGGCGATGATTTCAAAATACGCCTCAGGAAACGTCGGCGACGCGATGCTGAACAGCCGGTTGTGTGTGCCCATGAGCGGATGTTCGCCACCGGGTCCGGGCGTGATGCCCAGCGTGGCCTCGCACCACTGCGCGCCCTGCACCAGGCTGGCTGCGGCCACCACCAGGTGATCGACGCGCGAGCGCAGGGCGATGGGTGGTGTGGCGGGTTTCATCACACCATGCTAAAGCGTTTGAAAAATATGCGCCCGCGCTTCAGAGCGTGACGCTGCCATCAATACAGGTCACCGATTCACCGCCCACCCACACCTGTCCGCTGGCATCACGATCCAGGTAAACCAGCCCGGCGCGGTTCAGGCACACGCCCTGCGATGCGACGTAGCTTTCAGGGGCATAACCATCGGCCATCAGCCATTGCGCCAGGCCCGCGTTGAAGCTGCCGGTCACCGGGTCTTCGTTGATGCCGATGCCCGGTGCAAATGCGCGCACCTCAATGTCAGGCGTGTCAGCAAGCGTCAGGCTGGTCTGGACAAAGGCTTTTGATTCCCTGTTGATGCGGCCTATCAGGGGTGCTGTTTCAGCCTTCTCATAAAGGCCTGCCACGCCAATCTTGACATTGAACTTGCCGAGTTCAAGGTTGTTGGGGGCGAGCTGCAGCACAGTCTCGGGGCTGTCCAGCAGCAGACCCATCCAGACCGGGCCGTTGTCCAGCATCTGCGCGGCGGTGATCTGCGCGGCCTTGAGCCCAAGCGCCGCGGCAACCTGCGCGAGCAGTACCGGGCTGGGCGCGTAGCGCTTGAGCGGCGGCGCGGCAAAAGCCAGGCGCGGGCCGGCTCCTGTGGTTTTCTCTTGCCGTATCTGCACCAGCCCGACCTGGCACTCCTGCACGATGACGTCCTTGCGTTTGGCCTTGCCGCCAGCCTGCAGCCAGGCGTGGCAACTGCCCAGCGTCGGGTGGCCGGCAAAAGGCAGCTCGCCGCCGGGCGTGAAGATGCGCACGGCATAGTCGGCGGCCGCATCTTTGGGTGGCAACAGGAAAGTTGTTTCCGACAGGTTGGTCCAATTGGCAAAACGCCGCATCGCCGCGTCGTCCAGGCCTGCCGCATCCAGCACCACGGCCAGCGGGTTGCCGAAATAAGGCGTGGCGGTGAAGACGTCGATCTGCTTGAAGGCGCGTGTGGACATGATTCGTTTTATCTGTTGTTTACGCAAGGGGCTGGTCCAGCACACCCTTGCTGGTCTGCCGGTTCCAGATGCTGTCGTACCAGCGTTCGATGTTCGGCCAGGCCTTGCGCGGCTGCGGCAGGCCAAACCAGCGGTGGATTTCGCAGGCCACAGGAATGTCGGCCATCGTGAACTGATCCCCGCTCAGGTAGCTGCGTCCGGCCAGGTGCGCTTCAAGCGTCTGCAGCAATGGCTCGACAGCCGCCACTGATTTTTCGATCAGCGCATGGTTGCGCTCTTCAGGTGACGTGCGAATCCATTGCCAGAATGCATCGCGGCCGACAACGGCAAAAGTGGTCTGCTGCCAGTCCATCCAGCGCTCGGCGTCAAAGCGGTCTTGCAGCGCCTCGGGGTAGAGCTTGCCTGATGCGTGTTTGGCGCACAGGTAACGCACCACGACGTTGGATTCCCACAGCACATAGTCATCGTCTTCAATCACGGGCACCAGCGAGTTGGGGTTCAGGCTGATGTACTCGGGTGTCTTGACCACGCCAAATTTGCCGCCGGCTTCGGTGCGCTGGAATTCCAGGCCCAGCTCCTGCGCGGTCCAGACCACCTTGCGGACATTGATGGAGCTCATGCGGCCCCAGATATGCAGCGTGCTCATGGCTGCTTCGGCAGGTTGGCCTTGAAGACATCGGCCAATGCCGCGATGCCGGTGTTGATCTGCTCGACCGATGCGGTGACAAACGACAGGCGAAGATTGCCGTGCTCGGCCTCGCCGCTGTAAAACGGCGCGCCGGGCACATAGGCCACATTGCGCTCGACCGCCAGCGGCAGGAGCTTGACGGCGTCCATGCCCTTGGGCAGCTTGAGCCAGAGGAACATGCCTCCGGCAGGTTTGCTCCAGGTCACGCCGGTGCCGGCCAGGTTTTTATCGAGGGCGGCCAGCATGGCGTCGCGCTGCGACTTGTAGAGCGCACGAATCGTCGGCACGTGGCGGTCCAGAAAGCCGCCCTTCAATACCTCGACCACCATGCGCTGGTTAAAGCTCGGCGTGTGCAGGTCGGCCGCCTGCTTGGCCTGCAGCAGCTTGGGGTACAGCTCTTTGGGCGCCACCAGGTAGCCCAGGCGCAGGCCGGGCGCCAGCGTCTTGCTGAAGCTGCCCATGTAGATGCAGCCGTCGGGGTTGCGTGCCGTTAAAGGCAATGGCGGCGGTGTGTCAAACCAGAGGTCACCATAGGGGTTGTCTTCAATCAGCGGCAGGCCCGCCTTTGCAGCGGCGGCAATCAAGGCCACGCGGCCGGCTTCATTGATGGAGTTGCCGGTCGGGTTCTGGAAGTTGGGCAGCACATACATGAAGCGCGCGCCGGGTGCCTTGGCAGCAAGGTCCACCACGTCGATGCCGTCCGGGTGACCGGCCACGCTGACAAATTCAGGCTCCATGGGCGTGAAGGCCTGCAGCGCGCCAAGGTAGGTCGGTGTCTCGACCAGCACACGTGAGCCCTTGTCGATGAGGATCTTGGCAATCAGGTCGAGCGCCTGCTGGCTGCCGGTGGTGATCAGCACCTGCGCCGGGTCGATGTCCCAGGGCAGCGATGCTGCCACCCACTCGCGCAGCGGCGCATAACCTTCACTGGCGGCATATTGCAGCGCGCCTTCACCGTCGGTGGAGAGCACCGTCGCACAGGCTTTTGCAAACGCATCGACCGGGAAGGTCTTGGGGGAGGGCAGTCCGCCGGCAAAGCTGATGATGCCGGGCTTCTCGGTCACTTTCAGGATTTCGCGGATGAAGGACGGGTTCATCTTTTCGGCGCGGGCGGCCTGGGTCCATTTCATGATTGTCTTTTCCATGTTGTTTTATGGGTTGCTTGTAGTCGGCAATGAAAGAGTTTCTCACCTTTGTCCAGGCGCTGGCCCACATCGCGATGAAGCATGGTGGTACTCATAACATCAGCATCCAGATGGCGGTCACCACCAGCACCGCCGCCATGAAGCCATTAAAGATACGCAGCCGGCGGCCCGTGCCTGCGGGCCCCGCCAGCCACTTGCGCAGCAGTGAGCCTGCCAGCGCATAAGTCACATTGCTGCCGAGGGCGTAAAACATCATGATGGGCAGCACGACGATCAGGCGCTGGACCCAGTCGGCATGGCCGGCAATCCAGCCGCTGACGATGGCGAGCGCCAGCATCCACGCCTTGATATTGACGAATTGCAGGGCTGCGCCTTGCCAGAAGCCGATGTTCAATCTTTTGGCATCGGCATCGCTCAGGGCGCTGGAGCGCGCGATTTTCAAAGCCAGCCAGAGCAGGTAGGCCACGCCCACGGTCTTGATCGCCAGGCTCAGCAGCGGCACCGCCAGCACCAGCGCGCCAAGTCCCCAGGCGCACAGCGTCAGCAGCACGCCCCACCCGGCCGCGACGGCGCAGGCAAAGGGAAGCGCACGCCTGAAGCCGTGGTTGGCTGCAATCGCGGTCGACAGTGTGGTGTTGGGGCCGGGCGTGAAGCTCATGGCTGTTGCCAGCACAAGCAAAGCCACAAATTCTTGCCAGTTCATGCGCCTGACTTTATAGTTGAAAGCAGTACACGACCAATACACTTGTGGCTACAAATTGCCAAACTGTATTGGTCGCAAAACCAGCACACGTCCGGTCCCACCCGGACAGGACATTGCCGCCATGTTGATGAAAACCGCCTCGCAATCCCTGACCGAGCAGCTCTATGCGCGCTTTGCCGAACGCATACGCAACCGCCTGATGGCGCCTGGCGCCCGCCTTCCCTCGGTGCGGCTGTGCGCGCAGCAGCAGGGCGTGAGCGTCTCGACCGTTGTCGCCGCCTATGACCAGTTGCAGGCGCAGGGGCTGGTGGTGGCGCGCAAGAACAGCGGCTTTTTTGTCCGCGACATGGCCGTCAGCGCACCGGGCAAGGCCAGTGATTCAGTGACCATCACGGGTGCATCCACCAAAAACATTGCCAGCCCGCTGGTTGGCGTGAACACCCCGCCCGCTGAATCGAATGGCTCCTGGAACACGGCCGTCTGGATGGCGACACGGCACGCGCCTGTCGATGCCACGGCGCTGATTCGCGGCATGTTCCACACGGTCAGCAAGAAACCCCAGCCCGGCATGGGCGTGTTCCCGGCGGAGTGGCTGGACAACGCCTTCATGCCGGCCGCCGTGCGCAAGTTCACCAGCACGCAGGCGCTCAGGACATCCTCGCTGCAATACGGCGAACCCAAGGGCGACACCAGCCTGCGCCGGGCGCTGTCGCAAAAGCTGGCCACGCTGAACGTACCCGCGATGCCGGAGCAGATCATCACCACCGTCGGTGCCACCCATGCGCTGGACATCGTCAGCCGCACCCTGCTGCGCGCAGGTGATTGTGTGATGGTGGAAGAACCCGGCTGGGCCGTCGAGTTTGCCCGGCTTGACGCACTGGGCATGCGCATATTGCCGGTGCCCCGCCGCGCCGATGGCCCCGACCTCGAGGTGATGGCGAAGTACTGCGAAGTTCACCAGCCCAAACTGTTTGTCAGCGTCAGCGTGTTCCACAACCCCACGGGCCACTGCCTGTCGCCGGGCAGCGCGCACCGCCTGCTGCAGCTGGCCAACGAGCACAACTTTCACATCGTCGAAGACGACACCTACAGCCACCTGGCGCCCGAGCACGCCACACGGCTGTGTTCCCTCGACAGCCTGCAGCGCACGATTTATGTGAGCGGCTTTGCCAAAATCCTCGCGCCTGGCTGGCGCGTCGGTTTCATGGCCGCGCCGCCGGACCTGGTGGAACGCCTGCTGGACACCAAGCTGCTCGCCACACTCACCACGCCCGCATTGCTTGAGAAAGCGCTGGCCTGGTGCATGGAGCAGGGGCAGTTGCGGCGGCACTCCGAACGCATACGCACCCGGCTCGCGCAGGCGCGTGCGCGCAGCGTCAAGCTGGCGCTGGCGCACGGCTGCCGGTTTGAGGCCGAACCCGCGGGCCTCTTCGGCTGGGTGGATACGGGCGTGGACACCGATGCGCTGGCGCAGCGCATGCTGGATGAGGGTTACCTGATTGCACCCGGCTCGCTGTTTCACGCCCAGCGGCCGCCCGGGACATTGATGCGGATTAATTTTGCGACGACGCAGGAGGCGGCTTTTTGGAAAGTGTTTTCCCGGTTGCGGGATGCGATGCGGTAAGGTGTGTTGTGGAATGTGTTGCCCTTCATGACCAGGCCGGGCTACCCCCGGCTTCCATGTGAAGGGCGACGACCCGAACCAGATCGCCGCCCAAAATAAAAAGGCCCGCAAAAGCGAGCCTTTTAAAAGTCATCCAGCAGCCAGGCCAAAGCCTGGCATGCGGCAATTAACGATAGATCTTGCGGTTGCTGCCGTCCAGAATCACATAGTGGGCGGCTTCTTCCCGCACAGCAGCGCGGGTCAGGGTGCTGGCTTCAACTGGAGCCGCCGCAAAAGCAGCTTCCTGGCTGACGGCCACAGCGCCTGCCTGGCGTGCTGCCAGGTAGTTGGCCTGCACTTGTGCGCGGGTCACGTTGCTGGCCGAGACGTCAGGGCGAATGGCCAGGGCGGCTTCACCGGACAGGCTGGATTGTGCAAAAGCGCTGGCGCCAGCCAGGGCGGAGAGGGCGACAACGGCAGAGGCGATAAATTTCGTGTTCATGATGGTTTCCTTTGAATGAATGTTTTTGCTTGTTTTGATAAATCAGCTGGTTCAGATCGTGCTGTTGCCGAGTTGCACTGCGCGGGCCGACTGGATGGCATCGCTGCGCACCTGGGCGCGGGTCGCGGTGCTGGCAGCGGCTGGGGCGGCGGCAAAAGCGCCTTCCTGGCTGACGGCCACAGCGCCTGCCTGGCGTGCTGCCAGGTAGTCGGCCTGCACTTGCGCACGGGTCACGTTGCTGCTGGAAGCGACAGGGCGGATGGCCAGGGCGGCTTCACCGGACAGGCTGGATTGTGCAAAAGCGCTGGCGCCGGTCAATGCGGAGAGGGCGATAACGGTAGAAGCGATAAATTTCGAGTTCATGATGAATTTCCTTTGGAATAAAACAGATTTTTTTTAGTACCTATCCAGTTATCGTCGCTTTGGGGTTTGATCCCCTGGCTGTCCAACTGGCCTCGGTGAGTCGCCTGTTTGGTCTCGGCTCATCGATGACTGAACTTTAGGGTTTACCCGACGAATGAAAAACCCCCGGGCGCACAATACATCGTTGCAGAAACCGTAATAATTGCGTAAAGCTATCGCGGCGATTGTTAAAAAAGGTGTGTATGGACAGGCTTCTTTCGATGCGGGTGTTTCAGAAGGTCATCGACGAAGGCGGTTTTGCCGCTGCAGCGCGGGGGCTGGACATGTCCCCGGCCGGTGTCACCAGGCTGGTCACCGACCTGGAGCAGCATCTGGGCACGCGCCTGATCCAGCGCACCACCCGCAAGCTGGCGCTCACTGACGCCGGCCAGGCCTATCTGCTCCGGGTGCGCAACATCCTCAGCGAGGTAGACGACGCCGAGGCGGCTGCCGGGCAGAGCTCGAGCGAGCTGCAGGGCATGGTGCACATCGTCGCGCCCTCGCTGTTTGCCAATTATTTTCTGGCCACGCGGGTCACCGAATGGGTGGCGCGTTACCCCAAGGTCGCCATCCACGTGCATGTCGACCCTTTTCCGCAGAACCGGGTCGAGGAGTTTGACGTCACCTTCATGGTGGTCGATGAGGGTTTTGATGCCAACGTGGTGGCGCGCGCCATGGCGACGACCGAATACGTGGTCTGCGCCAGCCCGGATTACCTGCGCCGCAAGGGCACGCCGCTCAAACCTGAGGATTTGCAGGGCCACCAGTACCTGCGCTTTCCGTGGCAGGCGTCATCGGGCCACGCCGCGCGGGGCATGCGGCTGTCGCGCATCGACGGCACGCAGGAGCCCACCGAGGTGCCCATGCAGGTGGTGTTTCAGGCGGAAAGTTACGAAACCCTGTTCACAGCCGCGATTGACGGCGCCGGCATTGCCGCGTTGCCGAAGTTTCCGGCCAGCAATTACTTCGCCAGCGGCGCTCTCGTGCATTTGCTGCCCGAGTGGATTTTTGGCCGCTACACGGTGTATGTGGCCTTTCCGACGCGCAAGCTGATTCCGGCCCGTACCCGTGCTTTTGTGGACTTTGCGGCAGAACTGGTGCTGCGGCGCGATGCGCCTGGCCGGGCCTAGCAGCTGGGTGAGCGTGTTCAATTGCTATTGAATTAATAGCTGCTCACGCCCGTATCTATTGGTCTAAAGGCCGATTTGATGCCTGAAAATAGCCTTTTGGCGTGCTTTCAGGCTGTTTTTGAGACCGTTTTGAACAGCAAAGCAGCCTGGAAGCCAAGTTTTTAATGTATACGGCAAAATTTTAACGTGTACGTTAAAAATCGGGATTTTCCATCAAAGCATCTCGTCAGGCGCAAACGGCCCAATCAGGTGAACCAGCAGCTTGAGCCCGGCGCCGGCATCCGGTTCATCGCTGGCGTCCTTGAACGCCGCGCCGGCGGGGGCCTTCCAGAACAACTTGCCGTCGGTCAGCTCAACCTTGTAGGCACCGGTCAGCAGCGTGGGCTCGATCAGCCGGATCGCCTCACCCGAGATCGCGTGATTGCGGATGACGATGGCGACTTCGCTGTTTTGCAGCTGGGAGCGCAAGTCGAGGTTCATGGAGCCGACGACCAGCAGGCGTTCATCCATCACCACCACCTTGGAATGCAGGCTGGCGCGCGAACTGCCCGTGGACCCCGTTCCGCCGTTGTTCGCGCCGCCAGATCCCGACCCAAATCCCGATCCGAAGCTTGAGAAAGATCCTTCCTGCTCGGCCCGCATCTCGTAAATCTCCACGCCCATGGCCAGCAGGTCCTTGCGGTAGCGTGAATAGCCCACATGCGCGGCCGGCGCATCGTTGGATGCCAGCGAGTTGGTCAGCACCCGCACCTTCACGCCGCTCTGGCGCAGCGCCGCAAACTCTTTCATCATGCGCGGGCCGGGAACAAAGTAGGGCGAGACGATGAGCAGGTTGTTTTTGGCCTGCGCCATCAGCTGCAGCAGGCCGTCGACCGTGGTGTCGCCGGCTTCTTCGGTGGTGTCGGCGTCGGCCGCGATCTTCGACGGTTTGTCGACCAGCAGCGCCGATGGCGCCCAGGTCCAGGTCAGCAGGCGCAGGTCGGTGGAGTCGGCCAGCGCCGGCAGGGTGACGGTGGATGCGGTGGTGCTGGTGTCTGCAACCGGCGTTGACACTTCCGGGCTGGCGGCCGGTTTGTTGCCGGTCTTCGGTTCGCTGGATACCTTGATGGCGGCGATCTCTTTTTCTGTCATCAGCGCCTGCACCGGGTAGGCCAGGGGGTTGTTCCAGTACTGGTCAAAGCTGCGGGACAGGTCGCGCGCGATGCGGCCGGCGGCCAGCACGTCGATGTCGACAAAGTTGGTGTCCTTGCTCTGGCCGAAGTAGGTCTCGCCCAGGTTGCGCCCGCCCGTGATGGCCACGGCGTTGTCGGCCACCAGCATCTTGTTGTGCATGCGCCGCTGCATGCCTTCCACGTCCGTCAGGTTGGTCAGGATGCGAAAGAACAGCGACTGCCGCCCTCCTGGCAGGGGGTTGAACAGGCGAACCTCGAAGTTTTTCTCGAAAGCCAGCTTGAGTACCTGGGCGTTCTTGCCAGAGGTATTGAAATCGTCGAGCAGGATGCGGATGCGTACGCCCCGCCCGGCGGCCTCGCGCATGGCGTCGAACATGCGCTCTGTGGTGTCGTCCTGGAAGATCGCGTAATACTGGATGTCCAGCGTCTTCTGCGCGGCCTTGATCAGCGTCATGCGGCTGGTAAAGGCCAGGTCTGCGCTGCCGACCAGCGCAAAACCCGAGTCATTGCGGGTACCGGCTGTTGCGGCGCGCTGCGCCACCAGGCTGCCGATGCGCGTTTCCGCCGGGTTGGCCAGCGCGGTCGAAATTGGCCGGTCGACCTGGTCGGGGAGGGACGCGCAACCTGTGAGCCAGATCCCGAGGAACAGTGGTGCCAGCCATCGCGTGCGTGTCGTCCGGAGGACGGCGCCGCGGATTCGGTCAAAAAAGCTGTGATCGGGAAGCGGCGCGGACGTGGTGTGCATGGTGCTGGCTACTCTATCGCAAGCAGCTGTATTTGCCACCTGCGCCAGCCGGGTTTGCGCCTGATGTTGCTGTAGGCGCCGGGCTTGACCGCTCAAGCCCGGGCCATGCGGGGGGCGCCGGGTTCAGGCCGAGAGCGTTTCCCAGCGCTGCAGGGCTTCCATCAGCTCTTCTTCAATCTTGCTGTTGCGGGCATTGAGCTCGGCCGCGCGTTTGGCATTGGTCGTGTAGATGGTGCCGTCAAACAGTTCCTGCTCAATCGCCTTTTGCTGTGATTCGAGCGTCTGTATCAGCGCCGGCAGGCCTTCAAGCTCACGCTGCTCCTTGTAGCTGAGCTTCTTTTTGGCGGCGCTGCCGGCATCGGCCCTGGCTGGCTCTGCTGCTGCCTTGGCCGTGCTTTTGGTGCTGGCTGCTGCAGTGGGCGAAGGTTTGGCGCTGCCGGTGATCTGCGCTGCGCGTTTGGACTGCGTGATCCAGTCCGTCACGCCGCCTTCGTACTCGCGCCAGAAGCCCGGCTTTTCAGGCGTGCCTTCGTAGGCAATGGTGCTGGTCACCACGTTGTCGAGAAAACGCCTGTCGTGGCTGACGAGGAAGACCGTGCCTTCATAGTTCTGCAGCAGGTCTTCCAGCAACTCCAGCGTGTCGATGTCCAGGTCATTGGTCGGCTCGTCCAGCACCAGCACATTGGCCGGCCGCGCAAAGAGGCGCGCCAGCAGCAGGCGGTTGCGCTCGCCGCCCGACAGCGTGCGCACCGGGGAGTTGGCGCGCGCAGGCGAGAAAAGAAAGTCGGTGAGGTAACTCTTGACGTGCTTTTTCGCCCCGTTGATCTCGACCCATTCGCTGCCGGGGCTGATGAAGTCTTCCAGCGTCGCGTCGAGGTCCAGGCTATCGCGCATCTGGTCGAAGTAGGCGACCTGCAGGTTGGCCCCCTGGCGAATCTTGCCGGGCGGGATGGTCACGTCGGGTTGAAGCTCACCCAATATGAGCTTGAGCAGTGTGGTCTTGCCCGCGCCGTTGGGGCCGAGCAGGCCGACCTTGTCGCCGCGCAGCAAGGTGCCGCTGAAGTTGTTGACGATGATCTTCTCTGCGCCCGGGTGGCCAAAGCTCTTTGTGACGTCAGTGAGCTCTGCCACGATCTTGCCGCTTTTTTCGCCGCTGGAGACATCCAGGTTGACGCGGCCGACCGCATCGCGCCGGGCGGCGCGGTTGTCACGCAGCACCTCGAGCCGGCCAATACGCGCCACGCTGCGGGTGCGGCGCGCTTCCACGCCCTTGCGTATCCAGACTTCTTCCTGCGCCAGCAGCTTGTCGGCCTTGGCATTGATGACGGCTTCCTGCGCCATCTGCTCTTCCTTTTGCACAAGGTATTGCGCAAAGTTGCCGGGGTAGCTGAGCAGCTTGCCGCGGTCCAGCTCCACAATCATGGTGGCCACCTGGTCCAGGAAGGCCCGGTCATGGGTGATGGTGATGATGGAGCCGTTGAAGTTGAT
>JAZJYR010000040.1:0-17014 GCA_040390295.1 Pseudomonadota bacterium | reverse complement strand
ACGTGATCGCCACCGACTATGGCTACAGCTGCTTTGGTTTCGACAATGCCCGCGACCATGCCAACGAGATTGCGCAACGCCTCAGCCGAGCCGACTTGTTATTCGCCCCGAACGACTACGCTACGCTCGCCGGGTACAGGAAATACGAGGAAGCGGTTTCGGCGTGGTCTCGATCAGCCCTGACCCAGCAGACCTACTTCGACCCGGGAACGGATCCCAAAGCCGCAGCCGTTCTTGAATCTCGCCGTCAAACCGGCGGCAAAGTGCGGCTCGTGATGGGCAACACCTTCACTGGAGAACCGTGGCTGAATGAGTATGACGTGGTCGGCAAGATTGGCCGCTCGGGCGGGAGTCTCAAGGTGCCACTGCTGATAGAAGACGGTGAGTCGGGCGGCGGTGCCATCCTCACGGCTTGCGTGCTGAACATCATCGACTGGAAGTCCGGGCGGACACTTTACCGTCACTCCCTCTACAGGGAACCGGACCTCAGCCTGCAGCCCTCGAATAACCCGGAGCACCCTTGGGCAGTCTCACATCTCGACGAAGTGATTGCCCGGTTCAAAGACATGGGCAAGGCCTGCGCCTACATCGCGTTCATGCGGGGAGAAACGATCGAACCGAGGATTTTCCAGTAGAGTGCCCCTGCGGAAAGAAGCTGGCCTTCGTTCACGCCCCGTCGGCCACCGACCCGTCGAGCGGTGGCGAGCGAAAAATCTCCTGGGATGAAGGGTGTGCAGCCAGGTAGATCGGAAGCTCTTCCGCCGCCCATGGCACCAAAACAATATCGGTGACCCCAACGCTTGACACGATCTTGTCAAGCTTGTGGGGGTCAACGAAGGCGGCCACGACCGGCCCTTCCAGCTTTCGGAGCTGGATTTTCTCGGTCAGCAGGTGAATCGTGATCCCTTTCAGGTCCAGTTTGTTGTCCCGGTCCAGCACCTTGACCACGCTGTCGCCGAAAACGGTGCGCACAACGCCGTCCAGATTGCTCTTATTGTGGACAGCCAGACCCATGGTTGCGCCATTGCGTTGTTGCATCAGCGCGCTGCATTGGAGGAATGCAGCGCGCAAGGCCGCCTCATCCGGCCCCATGGAATGGGTATGAAAACGTTTAGGCGTCAAACAGGCTCCCTTGTCACCGCGATGTGTTGATAAATTTGTTGGAGGTATTCTGCCAAAAGTGACACTGCGCACCTGATGCAGGGATGCCGATTCAAGCGGCCACGCATTCCGCAGCATGCGCCGACACCATCTGCGCATCCAGGTCAATCACCACATCAGCCATGGCCGTCAGCTCTGGCGTCTGCGAAACGAAGAACTCCCGCTCATAGCCGCCCAGGCGCAAGACCTCCCGCTTCATCGCCATGAACATGCGCTTGCGCTCAGGGTCCAGCGGCCCATCGGCTTCGTCCGAGAACAGCGTCGCATAGCGCCGTCCGGAGCTCTGGACCAGGTACAGGGCGACCGCCCGGATCAAACACTCGTTGATCCAGACGCGTTCACCGCCGCTCATCAAGCCAACACTCTTGCTCTCGCCCGAATCGCCATCGTGCACGACGATGTCAAAGCCTTCCCGCTGCTCGCCCTTGCCGGTCTCCACCAAGGTATGGATGGACACCGTGAAGCGCGAACCGTAGCAGGCCAACAGCAGGTCGTTGGCCAGCCCCGACAGAGCCGGACCGGCATCGTCGATGGCCAGGGCGATCAAGCCGTCGTTGCTCATGCAGCGCGCGAACAGGTTCCAGCCACCCAGTTCGGCTTCCACGTGGGCGATTCGGGTCTGAACCTGCGAGCGCCGCGCCGCGAGCGACTGGGTGTGATGGCACAGTGCCTCCAGTTGCTGGGCATCCCGCACCACCGCCAGATGTGATTGCTCTGCTCCTGCAACCGACTCTTCGGCCTGCGCCATGGCCTGGACAGCCGCAGCGAGTTGCTGCTCGTCGTAGGGCGCAGGCATGGCAGCCAGCGTTTCTTCCAACCGGTTCAACCCTGCCCGAAAATGCTGGGACTGCCGCGCCAGTTGTTCAGCAACCACCTGTCGTGCCCTGTCGATCTGCTGGCGTTCGGCCTGCTCTTCGGAGGTCTCTGCCCCATCCCATTGGGCAGCATCACCCTGCCCCAGCGCCCCAAGTTCCTGCTCGACGTGGACCAGTGCGGTGCGCGCTTGCGCCATTTCACCTGCCTTCGCAGCGAGTACCGCGAGCCGTGACGCACGCTCCCGGGCCCTATCGCCCCTGTGCTCAGCCCACGCAACAGCCTGCGGCGCATCGACCAGGGTCTCCCGTAGCTGGCGGGCGGCGGCCAACTCCGATTGCGCCTGCGCCTTCTCCCGTACCAACCGGGTCATCTGTCCCTTGGCACTCGGGATCAAGGCCTGCGCTTCCCGCGCATCTCCCAGCAGCTTGCATTGGCCCTGCAGGTTGGTTCCGGCACAAGGCACCTCGCTCGTCAGGCCGAAGCGGTGGGCCAGTTCTTCGGCCTGGAGCACCGCCTTGCCAGCCTCCCGCTCGATGCTGGCCAGCTTCTGCTCGGCGACACGCTCGGCCCCTTGGCATTGCGTCAGACGCTGGGCCTGCTGACGACACGCCGCAGTCCGCGCATTGCGTAACGACAGCAAACGCTCGGCCAGCGGAAACCGGGCAACGGCGCGCCGCACTGCTCCGGCAGTCTCCAGTACCGCCCGCCACTGCCGCCGCGTATGCTGCAAAGCCTGCCACCGGGTGCGCTCCTGGTTCACCCGGTGCGCGATGCGCTGCATTAGCCGTTCCAGCCGCTGCTGCTCGCCCTGGTCCTGTGTTTTGAGGGCCTCGATGGCCTGGGTGCTCGCATCGACCAGCGCCTTGCGATCAGCCAGCAATTGGGTGCGCCGCGTCTCGGTGGCCCGTGACTGGTCGCGTTCGGCCGACAGCCTGGCATGCCGAGCTCTGACAACTTCAAGGTCACGCTGCGCCCGTTGCCGCGCAGCAAGGCCTTGCACCACCCGATCTGAAACGCCCTCAAGTCGCAGCCGCTCGCTCGCGACCCGCCCGGCTTCCTCATCGAGACCGGCCAGTTCCTGCAGGATGGCTGACAGCCCGGCCTTGAGCAGCCGCGCCGTCTCGCCTGCCTTCTGCCCCAGGGCGCGGATTTCCTCCTGCCCGAGCAAATCGGCCAGCAAGGTCTTGATTTCTGCATTGCGGTAGGTGCTGAGCTGGCGCTTGCCCTGGGCGGAGAACACCGATGTGAAGAAGGTGTCGGCGCTGCCGCAGATCGCCTCCACGCAACGGTTATAGGTTTCCACCTTGCCATCGGACACCGTACCATCGTCAAGCCGCAGCGGCATCCAGTTGCCCGCATCACCCAGTGCGAACAGAAAAGCCTCGGTTTTGCGTCGCCCATTGAGGCGGATCACCACCTGCGAACGGTAGCTACGCCCCGCGTGAGCCCAAATCAGGTCCTTCTCGTTCTCCGGAAGACAGACGTGGTCGTAGTAAGAAAAACCACCCGGCCCCGCCACGGCGGCGCGCGAGGGCATGGTCAGGTAGGGATGCATGTTGTCCATGATGGTGGTCTTGCCCCGCCCATTGGCGCCGGCGATGGCAACCAGTTCGGCACCGTCGGCCAGCCGTTCGAAATCCAGGCTCAGTTCGTCGCGGCCCAAGCCGTCGCGGATGCCCCGAAACCCCTTGAGGGTCAATGAAAGAACTTGCATGATCGTGCTCCAGATAAAGGATGGAACCAGTCTCGCGCGTGATGGACTTTGTTCAAGTCCATCCGCGCCTTGGGTGGCCCCGTCAGAACAACAGTGCGGGCTCCGCATCTGCGTCTTCGGTCAATGACAACTCCGCCAAGACTTCCGCCGTGGGAACGGCAATCCCGCACAGGGTTCGTTCGGCAATCGCCTCCGGCGTCTGACTTGCCAGCGCTTGAAGGCAGTCGAGCAGCGGCTGGGGCTTCGCTTCAGTGGACTGCGCCCAAACCCGCACCTTGTCCGCAAGGCTGGCGAGTTGGGAGATTCCCGCCGCCCGTGTGCGCACCACCGGCACGATGCGTCCTTCTAGCTTGACTTCCGCTGCACCTTCCAGCACCTTCTGCATCGCCGCACGGTTCACTTCGTGCCTATCCTCGTCGGCCACGGTCCAGCGCACCCGAACAAAGGCCCCGTCAATGCCTTCCCGCTCGACAACTTCGCGCAACCCGGCCAGGTCGGGTTTGCCTTCAAACACGATGTCAAGGGTGCGGCGCGCCGGTGTCGGCTCAAGAGTAAAGCGCACCTCGTTCGCATTCAGCGCCCACAGCAGGAAACCCTTGTCGCCCTCCTCGCCATAGTGGAAGCGCCCGATGGAGCCGGGATACGCGATGCACTGGTGACCTGCCCGGCACTCCAACCCCGTTGACCCGTTCTCCCAGGCCTGGTGGCGATGGATGTGACCCAGCATGAACGCTTGGGCCTCAGCCGCAAATAACGCGCCAGTCGTGAACTCGTGGTCAAAGCCTGCCATGGGCACACCATGTTCCGAGATACAACCAAACACCGTGCCGTGCGACACCCCGATGGTGGCTAAACCCTGCGCGCGCGCCGCATGGTTGCTGGCAGCAAACCCGCGCAACAGCACAGCCAGATGCTCGCCCACCGCGTCGGCCGCCGAACTGGCACCCACGGTGGCAGCAACAACGGCCTTGTTCACCGCAGGTACGCAAGAAAACAAAGCGCGCAGCCCGCTCGGCAGTTCTGTGAAGTGCCAGCCTTCCGACGCCAACCAGCGCCCGTTAGCCGTGAGCCCCACCTGCCCGATCCGGTCTGCGACATGCACCGGGTATCGCCCACCCAAGAGCCGGAACATCGACAAAGTACCCGGAGGCTCGTGTGAGAACGTGCCCTGCAGCATCAGCACCGGGCAATGCTCGGCCAGGCGTCGGATATTGCGTGCCAGGCGCTCCACGGCGGGTGAATGAAGGTCCAGCGCGTGGTCCGTCGAGTCGCCGGACACCACGGCGGCATCCACCTTCAAGGCGATGGCGCGGTCAACGGCATAGCTGAAGCTCCGGTCGGCCTCAACCAGATTCTTGGCGCTGTAGTGAAGATCGGAAAACTGGGCCATACGGATCATGGCGAACTCCTGGGTTGGTTTCTGGTGAAAAAATTTGACAGGCTGCAACAGCGTCTCCCCGACACCGTTGAGGTCAAGGGCGTGGTCAGACCAGGGCCCTGCCTTGGCGGGTCTCGACCCACTCAGGTCTGCCCCCGCATCGCACAGTCGATCTTGTCGAGATAGCCCTTCGGGTCGTTTCGGTAACGCTCCAGTTCCTCATAGGCGTGCCGCCGACCGAAGGCGTTGAAGCGCCAGCCACGACCCCAGCGCTTGTCAGCGTAGACTTCGTACTGAATCAGATCAATGCCGTAGGACTTGACCCGATCAACGACCTGTTCAAGCGTCGGCCCCTTCGTGACGATCTCCTTCCACCCCACCTTGCCATCGGGTTGGATGTCTGCGGGCACAGTGGCTGGGGGAATCTGATCGGCAGCGTCTGCACCCTCCTGCGGCCCCCCGGCTCCTTCAAGCACCTGCGCCGCCCGCTGGGCCTGCACGATGGCAGCGTCCTCGTCCTCGTTGTGGCGTATCAGTGTTGTCACATCGACAGGTGCTTCCAGGTCAATGATCCATTGCGGCACACGCACCGCCCTGCCCTGCTCGTCGATACGAGCCACCTCCATCAGTTTCTTGGTCAAATAGAACGGCGTGCGCTGGCTGTCCAGAAAGCCCGAGATGCGCCCGCCTCGCAGGAAGCTGATGGTCTCGAACTTCTGAATCGCCATGTTCATGGCGTAAAAGCTGTTGGTGTGCAGCTCGAAGGCGCTGATCGAGCGGATGCCAGGAATGAAAAACAGGAAGCGTCCGGTCAGGTTGCACTGGCGGCGCTGGTATTCGCGGCAGGACTCTGGGTCGCACAAGCCGCCGTTCTGCTCGCGCGACATCTTCTTGCGCCCGCCGAACAGGCGAATCACCCGCTTGCCCGTGTCGTCAAAGGGCACAGACGCGTACTGCTTGCAGTAGCGCACACGGCCATCGGGTGAATATTCAGACCAATAGTGTTTCTCCGAAGCCCCCCAGGCCGCCAGTTCGTGGGGCATCACCACCTGCCAAAAGTCAGAGGGGAACACCACCGGGAAACGGTACAGACGCTTGACACCGTCCCCTCGGTCTTCGCCGTGGGTATCCAGAATCTGCCGCGCGATCTCCGGGTTAGCAAAATCCTGCCCACGAACCGTGAACCAGGGCACGTTCTTGGGCACCAGCGGCGTCTTCAGCTGAGGCAGCGCCACAGCAAGCGCTTTCTCGATCTGGGCAAACGAGTCGCCCACCGCCATACCCCGCGCGTAGATGGCGTGAGCATCGGGGTACGCTGCCGCCTTACTCGTCAGAACCTTGATTCCGGCGCGAATTTTTCCGCCGGTCGGAATCCGTGCGGGGCCTTACCCGAGCACGGTGGGCAGCACTGCATGACTGCCATTGATTTTGACCACTGTATTCGACATGGATGCACTCCTTCATGAATCGCGAGATAGCTCGCTGATTCATGCTCTCGTGCAAAACGCCTGTGTCAACCGTGCTGCGCGGCGGTGGCCTCGTCGCCGACCACGCCTTATCTTATCGGCTCGTAGGCAGAAACACGGACCCTGCCTGTTCTGCGCCTATGCATCAGTGCCCGCCTTCTGCAGGCCATTGACCTTGGTCGCTATCCTCGACTCGATCGACGCGCGATCTGCCGCCACCAGCGTCAGCTTGCCGTCACACACGAGTTCATGATCGTCGTAAGCACGCACACAAAACGTTACGCTCCGCTGGCCCAGTCGTTCCACCCATCCCGACAGACGGATCTTTGCACCGGATGGTATCGGTCCGCAATGCGCGATGTGGATGGTTCGGCCGACAACCACCTCGACAGCCGGATCTATTTGCCGTTGCATCTCCCGGATGCAAATCGATTCGACGACCGCTATCAAGTACCCGGTGGCAAGGCACTCAATGAGTGTTTCAGCGTAGTGCCTGCCATGCGGAAGTCGCGTGAACAGTGAGCGTGCCGTCTGATCGAATGGCACTGTGTAGGTCTCTTCGAAACATATCTCGCTTACCTGTTGGTGATTCATAAAAACTGATAGGGTTGGTTCTGTTTGCCTCGATAAACGAGGGAACATCATGTTCAAGGACTGGCACGCAACGCGCCAGGAACAACCAACCAAAAAGA
Organism: Pseudomonadota bacterium; assembly: GCA_040390295.1. Lineage (GTDB taxonomy): Bacteria > Pseudomonadota > Gammaproteobacteria > Burkholderiales > Burkholderiaceae_C > Polaromonas. Next base: position 9,787 of record JAZJYR010000040.1, on the reverse strand, counting down.
CGTGGGGTTTCGGGATCTGTTGCTGCGTGCGGCAGCAACACCACCAGCAAATGAACCCTGCCCGCAATTGGATGCCTCGACAGTCGGAACAACCGAACGCCCCCTGTGACCATCAAGTGAGGGGTGCGCTATGAGCGCGCGCGATGAACGAACGCCGGCATGGGCTCGCCCGTATGCCATACCCAAACCTTCGCATCGCCAGTTCTCAACATAAGCGCCTTGGCCGTCTGCTCCTTCGGCTCCATGAAGGCGCTGACCACATGCAACGGAACCGGTACCGCCCCCGCGTCGAGCAGCAAGGCATTCGGAAACGCTGCTGCGCTCTTCGCGTCATAGCGCAGGGGTTTGACGAAGCGCCGCTGCTGCTCGACCAGAGCATGCACCAACGGCAACTCGTGGATGCCTTCCACCGGGATCCAATGCTCGCTGGTCAGCACCAGGCTCGCGGCGTCGATCTCATAGGTATGTTCGCGACGCGCGCGGATCAAGGCGGCCATCATCAGCCGCACCTTGTGCCCGGTGTCGGCGTCCCGTGCCTCCAACAGCGCTGCAAACACCCGTTCAATCCGTTCCCACGCCATGGCAGCAACCAGCAGGGGCGCATCCGGCATGTGCTTAACCCACACCCGGCGTCCCATTGAGGTCACGTCGCTCGCTTTGAACTCGCCGATCACAATGGCCAAAGGGCTCTGCCCATCCCTGGGTCGCAATACCGCCAATTTCTCCCGGCGTCGCCGGGCAGCATCCGCCTTGCCCGCTTCGCTGAAGGGCTCGGGCACATACAGCCTCTCGGCCAGCGCCACACCCTTGACCCTTACATCCTGGGCCGCCTCCTGCAGATACTTGTGCAGCACGCCCTGGTTGCGCTTGCCTTCCATGGCTGGACTCCAGCGGTTCAACCCCGCGCGCTCGAACAGGAAATGCAGCAGCGCCCGCTGGCTCATGCGTCGGCGCGGCACATCCACCTCGGACACGTCCTGCGGCTCGCCGCGGGGTACGCCTTGTCCTGTCATCCTCGTCCACGCGAAGTTCACTCGCAGCTCAACATTGCCAAGCTCTGATTCAAGCACCGCTTCGCCGACCAGTTCGCCCAGCCCGGACTGCTGCAGTTCCGGCTCGTACGACGGGCAGCCGGGGTGATGCCGGCTGCCGCTCTCGGGCATACGCTTGACCACAAACTGCCGATGGTGCGCGACGTACATCTCCACGCCGCCCGGCACACACAAGCAGCGGGGACGCTCTGGCGTCTCGTGAACATGCGCGAGCGCACTCTGCAACTGCGGGTCGTCTGCGTCAAGTATGCGGCCTTTGATCGAGAAACGCTGAATGTCCATGGTCGACAAGCTCCTGATCAACCATGCTGTGCCACCCGACCCCAAAGCGCCAGTGAATACAGCGCGAAATGTGGCGGGATTTCGACATCGGGTGAGCCGGGTGCCTCAGATCAGCTCATCTACCAGAACCGCAATGGTCGGTTTGTGCCTGGAAAGCAATTCCCGCACGGCGCTGCGTTCGCTGATGCCCAGCAGGAGCCCGACCTGGCCCTCATCGGCGCCGCGTTCATACAGCCGGGATATCACCGTGCGCCTTACTGATAGCGCTGTCACGCCCTGAAGCTCGGAATACCGGAAAAGTTTGCTGTAGGTCTCCAGAATCGGGCGGCAAAGAAAGCGCATTTGCCCTTCTTTGCCATAAGGCGTGATCTTGAAGCCTTCGCCCGTGGCTGACAGGAACAAGCGGCTGTCAGGATCGAGGCCCCGGTAAGCTCCCGCCATTCGTACGCCCAGCGCCAATGCCAGCCGCTCCTGCAAATACAGCGTCAGTACCTCGTCGAGCCTTGAGCTGGTGAAATACAACGAACGGGGTTTTCTGGTGATCGCCACTTCGGCACGCATCTGAGATTCCCGGCGTACGGAGCCGTCCGCATCCAGGTAGTCCCGCACCTCCAGTCGCGCGATTTCCAGCGGTCTGGCTCCAGTGGCAAACAACATGTAGAACAAAGAGAGATCGTGCCACGGTCGGCTGCTGCGGCCTCTGATGCGCTGCGCAGCCCGGGCGATTTCCTCCCTGGAGACGATGCGGTTCTCCCGAGGCCCGCAGGATGCTGCTGGCTCGAAGGATTCCAGCGCGATCAGGATGGCATCCCGGTGCAAGCGCAGGCGGCGAACGAAAGCCGCCCCCTCTTCGTTGAGTCCTTGAATGCCGACTGCCTTGGTCACCTGGCTCGCAATGGCCTTGATTCGCCTCTCAACGGCGGTTCGCGATTTGCCAAACTTGGCAGCGACAGTTTCATACGTTTCACCATTGATCACCGCCTTGAGCATCTCGACGGATTGCATCGCCGTCTCGTTCGACTGATCAGAAACTCGATCGCTTGGCCTAACGTTTTTGCCCATACTGAACCGGTGCTCCTGGTGTTCCTCCATCCTCGACCGCTTCGCTTCGAGCCGCCAAGCAATATTGCCAGAAAACACAGGGGGTTTCGATATTGGCTTCGGTCATTCGCAATCACACTCCCGCTGGCGCCGCAACAGTCCGATATCGGCAACACGGGTATTGCAGTCTCACGGTTTTCGAACTGCCCCTGTATCAAGTGCACACGTCAGAGGTCAGCCGTCGGTTCGGCATTGGAGCTGCTCAATGCGGTGACGGAATATGTCAATCAGGGGGGACGGGCCAGCGGTGCTTTGAAGCACCTGAGTTTGGCCTGGTCTGGCTCAAAGGCCGCCGTCAAACGACTGACGGAGGGGCACGCGGTGTTGCTCTTATTTTTGATCGAAAGACGGTGACAGCTACAAGCCAACCAACTACTCCGATTTCGCGGCCTTCTTCAGCGGCTGCCAGCCAAAAAACTCCGGCTCATGGCGCTTAACCACCGGCCCATTGAAATCCCAAGACATGCATTTGCCCAAGTGGTATGGCGGTTGTCCTGCGGACGGAGCTGGCAAGCCTGCCAGCTTGCTCTGATGCTCGCGATAGCCAGGAATAGTCTGGTAGGCCGCCGTCGCCATGTTGAACAGCAATTCGCGCAAGTGGGTGCAGCCCCTGATTCCACCTAGGTTTTTCTCGATGGTGTGACGCCAGCCCGGCCCCATCGTGCAGCCAACCATTTGCTGCATCGGGTCCTGGGCCTGCAGGCATTCGGGAAACGGCGTACTGGTCATGGACGTGACGATTTCGCGGATCGTCATGCTGTCGTCCACTGTCACCCGGATCGCCATGTCATGGACCGGGGTGCCCGGTCGCAGTGTGCCTCGGTCAGGCGTTTTCAGAACATAGGTTTTAACGTCGACTATCTCGGCCTCGATATCCCAGAGCCTGTCCTCACGCTGGTAGCCGCGAAACGTAACCCTGCGCGTATGCAGATGTTTCCTGCTTTGGGGTGGTGGTAGTGGCATTGAATTCTCTGCTGAATAAATAACATCTGACCGTGCCGGTCTCGCTCCGCTCAAGCGACTTCCAGATTGTCGATAAGCCGTGTCGAACCAATTCTTGCGGCACCCAGCGCCACCAGCGCATCTCCGGCTTGCGGCGGCTGCAGGTCAGCTTGTCGACGCACCGTCAGGTAGTCAGGCACCCAGCCGCGTTTGGTGAGCTTGGACATGGCCCGTGCTTCAAGCTCAGGCAACCGCGCCGCAAGCTCTGCATTCGCGTCGTGGGCATCCCGCACCAGCTGCTTGAGCGCCAGTGACAGCTGCACAGCTTCGACGCGCTCGGACTCAGACAGGTAGCCGTTGCGCGAACTTAGTGCCAAGCCGTCAGGCGCGCGCTGGGTCTCTCCTGCCACGATGTCGATAGGCAGCGCGAACTGGCGCACCATGTGGCGAATTATCATCAACTGCTGGTAGTCCTTTTTTCCAAACACAGCCACCCCACCGGGTGTGCTACCAAAAACGCAGCTGAAGAGTTTCATCACCACAGTCGACACGCCAATGAAAAAGCCAGGGCGAAAGTGCCCTTCCAGGATGTCAGCGAGTGCTGCCGGAGGATGTACCTTGTAGGTTTGTGGTTCAGGGTACAAGACCTTCTCGTCAGGTGCAAACAGCACGTTGCAGCCCGCAGCCTCGAGTTGGGCGCAATCGGCGTCCCAGGTGCGTGGGTAGGTATCAAAGTCTTCGTGCGGCAAAAACTGCAAGCGATTGACGAAGATGCTGGCCACCGTGACGTCACCCAGGGTTTTGGCCTGCTTGACCAGCGCAATATGGCCGTCATGCAGGTTACCCATGGTGGGTACGAAGGCGGGGCGGGTAAAGCGCGCCAGGTGGTTGCGCAGATCCGCGATGGTGTGGGCGATGTACATTTATCGTTGGGTCAGGATGGACGGAGATGAGGCTCAATAGGGTGCTGGCCGTGGCCTAACGCTGGGTTCGCATCCGTTCAGCAAGTATGGATGTTCTCAACGGGAAAGCAGCTGGCTTTCACGCCCTCGACGTAGCACGGCACATTGCACCGAAGCGCTGCCATCCATGAAGTTGCGCACAAAGCGGGGGCGTTTGCCGTGACTGACGGCCAGCATGTCGTGTAGCACCAGCACCTGGCCGCTGCAGGCCACGCATCGCACCGATGCCGATGACGGGTATCGTGAGCGTTTGTGTCACTTTTTGCGCCAGGGTGGGCATTTCACGCAGGCGGTGCAGGGTCAGGGGTTTGCGTGGGGTGGTTTGCTCGCTCATAGTGTTCTCACGCAGTCGCAGCCGTAGTGGCTTGACGCAGGCCCAGGCGCTGCAGCAGGTCAAGATCGGCGTGCGTATCCGGGTTGCCGGTCGTCAGCAACTTGTCGCCGTAGAAAATGGAATTGGCACCGGCCAAAAAGCATAGGGCCTGCACCGCGTCGCCCATCTGCTGGCGACCTGCCGACAAGCGTACGCGCGCCAAGGGCATGGTAAGGCGCGCCACAGCGATGGTGCGCACAAACTCGAAAGGGTCGAGCGGTGGCTGGTCGGCCAGTGGCGTGCCGGGAACGGGCACCAGGTTGTTAATTGGCACCGATTCAGGATAGGGGTCAAGGTTGGCCAACTGGGCGATCAGGCCAGCGCGTTGCAGACGTGTCTCGCCCATCCCTACGATGCCGCCGCAGCAGACTTTGACGCCGGCACCACGCACACGTTCCAAGGTGTCTAGCCGGTCCTGATAGTCACGGGTGGTGATGATGTCACCATAGAAATCGGGTGCGCTGTCAAGGTTGTGGTTGTAGTAGTCCAGCCCGGCATCGCGCAGGGTTTCGGCGTGGCCGTCATTCAGCATTCCCAGCGTAGCGCAGGTTTCCAGCCCCAGGGCCTTGACGGTGCTGACCAGTTCGGCCATTTTTTCAATATCGCGGTCTTTCGGTGCGCGCCAGGCCGCACCCATACAAAAACGCGTGGCACCGGCTGCCTTGGCGAGTTGCGCAGCTTGCAGCACGGCTTGGGGCTCCATCAGCTTGCTGGCCTCGACGCCAGTGTCGAACTTGGCGGATTGAGGGCAGTAGCCACAGTCTTCTGGGCAGCCCCCGGTCTTGACCGAAAGCAGCGTAGCAAATTCGATCTGGGTAGGGTCGAAGTGTTCCCGGTGTACCGTCTGGGCACGGTGCATCAACTCAGGAAAGGGAAGTGCAAATAGGGCTTGCACGGCTTCGACCGTCCATCGCGCCGGTTGGGGCGCGGCGATGGCAACAGCGCGGCGATGCAGGGTAACGGTTTGCTCGACAACAGAGGACATGAAAAACTCTCTTTCAATAAGACGGAACAATGACCGATGGAATTGTCTCCAACCCATCTGCAAAACTAATGCGAGGACTCTGCATTTGCCAGGGAATCTGTGCCCAGCAGGGCGCGCCCAGCCGCTGGGCCAGCGCGTTGACATTCTCGACCGGAGCCGACATCTCTGGGTCGATGTGGTTGGCCACCCAGCCGACCAGGGGCAAACCGGCCTGCCGGATCGCCTGCGCCGTCAGCAAGGCGTGGTTCAGGCAGCCCAGGCGTATGCCGACCACCAGCACGACCGGCACAGCCAAAACTTGGGCAAGATCGGCCAAGGTTTCGGTGGCATTGATCGGCACAGAAAAACCACCTGCACCTTCGACCACCACGCTGTCGGATACCGACTGAAGTTGCGCAAAACAATTGCGCATATGCTCAAGACTCAGGTGGACGCCCGCATGGTCGGCGGCGATATGCGGTGCCATGGCGTCCCGCAGCAGGTAGGGGCATACCCATGGCGCCGGGGCTTGTACATTGCTGGCCGCGCTCAGTGCTTCCACATCGTCGTTGCACCAGCGGTCATCCACCTGTGTCGCGCCTGCGGCCACCGGCTTCATGCCCACGGTCCGCCGACCGGCTCGCCCCAGGTGGCGCAGCAAAGCGGCGGCCACCAGACTTTTGCCGACGCCTGTGTCCGTGCCTGTGACAAAAAAATCAGCACGGGGCAGGCTGCGTGGTCGGGGTGGTGGCAGTGTCATTGCAGCGCTTTCAGGTGGTCTGCCAGCCGGTCCACATCGTCGATGCTGTGCGCCGCAGACAACGCAATGCGCAGGCGGGCTGTGCCCCGCGGCACGGTGGGTGGGCGAATGGCGGGAACCCACAGCCCCTGCGCTTCGAGCTGGGCAGACACGGCCAGCGCGGTCTCATTGCTGCCCAGAATCAGAGGCTGTATGGGCGTGTCGGATGGCAACAAGCGCCACGGGCTGCTGGCCATGCGTTCGCGGAGGTGGGCAATCAGCGCTTGCAGGTGCTGGCGGCGGGAGTGCCCCTGTAGCCCGGCAATCACGTCCAGACTGGTACACAGGGCGTGCGCCAATGCCGGCGGCGCTGCGGTGCTGAAGATGTAGGTGCGAGCCTTTTGCACCAGCCAGTCAATCACTTGCGGGCAGGCCGCGACAAAAGCCCCGCCTACCCCGGCGGCCTTGCCCAAGGTGCCCATGTAGACGATGTGCGGAGACTTCAGGCCAAAATGCTCCAGCACGCCACGTCCACCGGCACCCAGCACGCCAAAGCCGTGGGCATCGTCCACGATCAGCCAAGCACCATAGCGCTCGGCCAGGGCCAGCAACTGCGGCAGCGGTGCGATGTCGCCGTCCATCGAGAACACGCTGTCGGTCACGATCAGCTTGTTCGTCGCTGTCTCTTGCGCTAGCCTCGTCTCCAGGGTTTGCAAATCGCCGTGCGGATACACATGCACGCGCGCGCCTCGGGCCAGGCGCACCGCGTCGATCAGCGAGGCGTGGTTGAGCACTTCCGAAAAAATCGCCGTGGGCTCGCCCGTGGCTGCCAGCGCAGGCGTCACCGCCAGGTTGGCCATGTAGCCGGTGCAAAAAAACAGCGTGCGGCAGGTCTCGAACTGGGGGCTGACAAACTCCGCCAGCCGGTGCTCCAGCGCCTCGTGCGCCTGGCTGTGTCCGCTGATGAGGTGGGATGCACCACTGCCCGCGCCGTGCAGCCCGGCCCCTTCCTGCAAGGCCGTCACCACCGCAGGGTGGTTGGCAAGCCCCAGGTAGTCGTTCGAGCAAAACGCCAGGCGATCACGGTCGTTCAGCTTGACATGGGGGCCACAGGGCGATTGCGTAGGGCGCGTGCGGCGGCGCAGGTGTTGGGCGTCGAGTTGCACCATGCGCGCCTCCAGGGTGTCGATCAAATGCATGGTGGTTTCAGGTTCGCAGCGCTTCGGCCAACGCGCTTTGCACGCCCTCGGCAAGCAATGTCTGTTCGTGGTCGTTCAGGATATAGGGCGGCATCAGGTAGACGGTTTTACCGATGGGGCGCAACATCAACCCGCTTTCTAAGGCCAGGGCATGAAAGCGCCGCGAGAAGGTGGCCGCATGCGCGGGATCTTCAACCGTAACATCAAAGGCCCAAATCATGCCCTGCTGCCGGAAATGCCGCACCTGCGGGTGCGCGGCTACAGGGGCGAGCAGGGTGCTGAGCCGCCTGGCACGCACGCGGTTGGCGTTCAGCACATCGTCTTCTTCAAAAATATCCAGGCAAGCCAGGGCTGCGCGGCAGGCCAGCGGGTTGCCGGTGTAGGAATGAGAATGCAAAAAGGCACGGTTGATGCCATCGTCGTAAAAAGCCTGGTAGACATTTGGCGTCGTCATCACCAGTGACAGCGGCAGGTAGCCGCCGCTGATGCCTTTGGACAAGCAGAGGAAGTCGGGCCACATCCTTTCCCCCTCACCTCCCCCATTCCCGGCCTGCTCACAAGCGAAGAAGGTGCCGGTGCGGCCACAACCCACGGCGATTTCATCAGCGATCAAATGCACGTGGTACTGGTCGCACAGGCGGCGGATGTCCTGCAGGTACTGCGCATCGTGCATGGCCATGCCAGCGGCACACTGCACCAGCGGTTCCACGATCAGCGCGGCGATGGTGTCGGCCTTGGCCTCGAACAACTGCCGCAGTGTTTCCGCCGCGCGCGCTGCCACGTCCCGCGCGCTTTCACCCGGACGGGCTGCACGCGCATCCGGGCTGGCGACGATGTGGGCCGGTCGCAGCAGGCCATCGTAAGCCTGACGAAATAGCGGCACATCGGTAACGCCCAGGGCCCCCAGGGTTTCGCCGTGGTAGCTCTGCGCGAGGCAGGCAAAGTCACGCTTGAGGGGTTGGCCGCTGTTGCGCCAGTAGTGGGCGCTCATCTTGAGCGCGATTTCCACGGCGGAGGCACCGTCAGAGGCGTAAAAGCAATGCCCGAGTGCATGCCCTGTAAGTGCCGCCAGCCGCTCAGAAAGCTCGACCACAGGCGCATGGGTACACCCGGCCAGCATCACATGCTCCAGCGTGTCGAGCTGGGCCTTCACGGCGGCGTTGATGCGCGGGTTAGCGTGACCGAACAGGTTAACCCACCAGGAACTCAAGCCATCCAGGTAGCCTTTGCCCGCTTCGTCATACAGCCAGGCACCGCTGCCGCGCACCAGCGCCAGCGGCGGCTGGGTCTCGTGGCGTTTCATCTGGGTGCAGGGATGCCACACGCTGGCCGTGCTGCGGCTGGAGAGGCTTGCCGACATCACAGTGCCTGCGTTGGCACGTGGTGGCGCAAGGCTGTTTGGCGGTTGTGCTCGTCCACAAACACCAGTTGGGGATGATGCCCAGAGACCTGCTCTTCATGCACTTGGGCAAAGGCCGCGATGATGATGAGGTCGCCCACTGCAGCACGGCGTGCCGCTGAACCGTTGACCGAGATCATGCCCGAGCCCCGCTCGCCCTTGATGGCGTAGGTGACAAAGCGCTCACCGTTGTTAATGTTCCAGATGTGGATTTGCTCGTTCTCGCGCAGATCGGCAGCATCCATCAGATCCTCGTCGATCGCGCAGGAGCCCTCGTAATGCAGTTCGCATGCCGTCACTGTGGCGCGGTGGATCTTGGACTTGAGGAGGGTACGGTACATGGTTTCACCTTCAAGAAAGTTCAGCGGGCAAGCAGCCCCAGGGTATCAAACAGGCGTCGGGCGCTGGCCCAGTCGGAGTTACCGGTAGTGAGCAACTTGTCACCATAAAATCAAATATCACCGCAGCGCTTCAGACGCCTTGCGGCCGGATATGCCGGGTGGCTTCGTCTTCGACCCTCTGCCAGATCTCAACCGCGATCGGGTTGTTGCTCTCTTCGAGGATATGACCCACCAGCCCGATGGCACGCGCGAAGACGCCGATGCCGCGCACGATTTTCCATGGCAGCCCTAGCTCGCAGCTGATGGCGCCGATGGCGCCGGTCGCATTGACGGGAAGCGGCTTGCCAGCGGCGCGCTCAGCCTCGGCGCAGATCAGTTGTTCGAGCCGGATGTAGTCGCCGGAAAAGCCGTTGTCCTTGGCGATCTGGAACAG
>JAZJYR010000039.1:0-8919 GCA_040390295.1 Pseudomonadota bacterium | reverse complement strand
ACGCCCTGCACACTGCTGCTGGTGAGCGAACGCTGGTAGCTGTACTGGAAAATCACGTCGCTTTGCGCCAGCCCTGTCTCGTCGGCTGCGGTCCAGGTATAGCGCAGAGCGCGGGCGCTGGCAAACACCGGCGGATAGGCGGCGTGGTTGGCAAACACCAGTTTGTGCGCATTGCCGCTGTGAACGAAATAGAAGTAGAGGTGGGCTTTGCCCATCAGGCGGCGCAGGAAGTCGAAGTCGCTTTCGCCCGCCTGCAGCCAGTCCTGCACGCGGCGCACAGCCATGTTTTCCGGATGGTCCAGCGCCGCCATTGAGTAGGCAATGTGGTGCCGATCGAGCAGGGCGGCGATGGCGTCGCGCACATTGCAGTGCGGATGGACGCGATAATGGTTGGTCAGCGTCAGCTTGTGCAGGGCCGGCTTCATCGTCAGCCGGTACACGCCCGGCACCTCCATCGCGAAGGATGCGACGATGCCATTGAACAAGGAGAGTTCTTCGCCCGCCACTGCGCCCTCGATGGCCTGGCCGAAGCGCTGCCCCACCTGCTCGCTGTCGAGAATGGCAGGGCAGGCGATGCCGACGGTGATGGGCCTGCCGATCAGGTCCTCGAATTCCAGCGCCTGCCCGTGCAGAACGCTGGTATTGCCGTGGAGTTCAAGCGCGAAATCGAACGGCTCGGAAGCCGCTTCCTGCCCCTGCAGCTGCACCAGGCGGAAGTGCTCGCTGCCGAGCTTGCGCCCGCCGGCGAGGAAGATCGCGCAGTGCAGGAAGGTCAGCGGCGAGGGGTCGCGCAGCAACGCGATCGACGTGGCACCTGCGGGGTGGAGGCGTTCGTTCATGCGGGCTCCGGCAACGGGTCGGCCACCACCAGGAAACGCGCGGCGGGCGTGGCGCTGTGTCCGATCCAGGCGCTTTGCCCCAGACGCAAGCCCCAATAGCGGCTGCGGTCGGGGTTGGCCGTCAGCGACGCAGGCGGCGCCGCATCGAGTTCCAGCCGCACTTCGCAGTCGCACTGGCGATCGAGCATCAGGCGCAGCAAGGCAGCCAGGTTGGCGTGCACCGGCGCCGCCTTGCCCGCCTGCGGTTCGGGGGGCAGCATGGCGCACGCGCGCGCATAGTCGAGGCCAGTGAGCACCAGCCGGACCCTGGCTTGCTGGTCCCAGACGCGCGTCCCCAGCACTGCACCGCGTCCCAGACCTTGGTTGGCACGCCCCAGCACGGTGCGGTCGATCGCTAAGATCGGTCGCCACGCGCCGACCCATTGCTCCAGCCTGGCGTCACAGGCGAAGGCCAGCTTCACGACGCGCACGATATCGGCGCCGCTGCGGCGACAATTGGCCAGCACCGGGGCCAGTGCCAGCCAGGCGCGTGGCGGCAGTCCTGCCTCGTGCATGCGGGCCGGCCAAGCCATACCCATCAAGGCGCCGACGCGCTGGGCATGCTCGCTGTCGACCGGCGCGCTGCTGCAGAGTTCCGGTAGCAGGCTGGTCTTGAGATCGAAGCGCAGCATATTGGTGCGGTGGTTGAACATGTCGAGGAAGGCGCTCATGGCGTGGTTGCGGGCCTGCTCCTGCTCGTGCAGCCATTCCGTGAACGGTTCGGGCAGGGCGCCCAGCGTGCCGCCCAGGCAGAAGTTCGCCGTGCGCAGACCGATCTGGCGCATGCCGCCCTGCTCGCGCACGGTCAGCTCGCTGATTTCGCGCCCCGGGAAGCCAGCGCGCAGGTCGCCCTTGAAGCGCAGCGTGCTCTTGCCCTCCCAGCGCAACAGGCGCAGCAGCTGGAAGACATTGAAACGCCCATAGTGGCTAGTCAGGTAGGCATCTAGAGTTCGCATTGGCGTCCTTCCAGCAGCGGCCAGGCGGCGTCGTCGCCGCTGCAGTCGGTGGTGACAAAGCCGCTCTCAAGTACCGTATTGACCGTCGCGTAGAGCGCGAAAAACTGGCGCAGCACGGTCCAGAACAGCACCGGACTGGCGTCGCGGAAGCTGTTGCGGTCCAGTTTGATGTCGATGCGCAGCGCCCGCACGAAGCCCTGCCAGCCACGCACCTGGCGCATACGCATCAGGCGCCGCGCGGCCAAGCCGACGATGCCTTCGATCTGGCGCAGGCCGACGATGCGGTCCTGGCCCGCGTGCAGGCGCAGGATCTTCTTGAACGCGTCCAGTGCTTGCGGGCCTTCGGCCAGCGACAGCCGATTCAGGGCCAGTTGCGACACCAGCGCCCAGGGCCGCGCGCCGATCAGGGGCGGCATGTCATGGGCGGTGGGCTTGCCAATGGTTGTCAGCTGCACCGCAGGCCCTGCGCCTTCGAGGTGCAGCCGGGTGCCTATGCGCAGCTGCTCGGGCAGGCGGCGGTTGCTGCACAGGGCGGTGCCGCCGACGACTTCATCCATCGGCTTGGTCAAGGCGAAATGCTGGTCGAGGAATGAGACATAGAATTCGCCGCCGGCGACATTGCTGGCCTCGCTGCGTTCGCGCCGTCCCAGGTAGAAGTAGTCCGGTTTGCGGGTGCCGTCGATTTCGTCGAAGCCGAAATACGGGACGATCTCGCGCGTACTGCCGTCGGCGCGCACTGAATAGAGCGTGTCGACGGCGACGACTTCATAATGGCGGTGCTGGCTCAGGTCTACCGTGAGCCGGTATTCATACTCCGTGTGCTCGAGCGCCAGCGGTTCGAGGTTGCGCTTGAACAGGTTGACCAGCGGGAGGCAGTTCAGGCGCAAGACGCTTGGTGCCAGCTGTTCCAGGTGGTTCAGCGGTGCGTCCAGGTCGATGCGCAGTTCGAGCGTCTGCCCCATCTGCGTCAGCGCCAGCGGCCCGATTTCGAAAAACATGAACTTTTGCGGAAAGGCAAAGTATTCCTGCAGGACCCGGTAGGCCGACGGGGTTTGCGGATGGGCGTGCAGCATCGCCTCGTCGTCGTCGAAACCGAGCCAGCGCAGCGTGGCGCCGGCCGCCTCGCCCAAGCTGGTGCGGATCGATCCATGGTGCAGCGCCAGCAGCTCGTACAGGCGCCAGGCGTCGGCACCGGCCTCGGCATCGATGAAGAAGCGCAGCGTCTCGTTGCTCAGCTGCTCGCTGCCGGCGCCGGCGCTGCGGCGCAAGGTGATCGCGAGCGCCCCCGGCCCCGGCATGCCCGCAGCTGGCGGGTGCAAAGCGGCCGCCTGCACTTCGAGCGGAATCAGCGTGGTGGCATAGGCGAGGCGGAAGCGGCACTCGACCGGCAGCCCGGCTTCGTTGCGGGCGCGCGTGCCAAGCGCCTGGTGGCGCGGCAGCGGCGCCTTGCACGTCACCTGGTCCGCCTGGGCAATCAGCATCGACGGGCTCGGCTGGCCCAAGTGGGGATAGAGCGATTCGGCCAGCGCGTTCGGAATGCGCGCCTTGTCCTGGTCCACGTGGTGGCGCAGACGCGCACCCATGAAGGCAAACGATTGCTGCAGCAGGTCGACATGGGGATCGGACGAGCGCCCGGCGCCGAGTCCCAGGCCCCCCGCCATACCGGGATGCTGGCCGGCGAAGGTGGACGCCTCGGCGCGCATGGCGTCGAGCTCTTCTTGGAAGTAGTTGGCCAGGCGAGTTTTCTTGGGCGCCTTCATCTGCCGCCCCCGCGCGCCAGCGAAAACTGGAAGCGCTCTTCGGCGGCGCCGGTATCGAGACTGCCGCTGATGATCAGGGCGTGCGGCATCATGGCGTCCGATTGCGCCATCAGTTCGACCGTCGGATGGCGCAGGCGCGGCTCGTACAGTCCGATCAGGCGGCGCAGGCGGCGCGCATAGGTCTCGAGCGCCGCCTTGTCGCTGCTGCTCAGCTCGATCACGCTGGGCATGCCGAATTGTTGGTCGTCGCTGGCATCGACCAGGCGTGCGCTGACGATGCGCTCGACCTGGGCGCGCACCGCACTGTGCAGGTCGAACGGTGCGGGATCGAGGCGTTCGAACAGGAAAGGCATGGGGTGCGCCATCAGGTAAATTCGGTGATGGGGCGGTTGCGCGCCATGCTCCAGCCGGACATGCGCTTGCCCATGACGATGCCAGTGTCGGCGCGCTGCATCGTGTAGTACCACAGGATTTCCGTGAAGTTGAGCTTGAACTGCTCGGTCGGCATGTCGTCCGGATGGGTTTGCAGTTGGACCTCGCTGACCATGGCATCGCGCAGCCAGATCGTGATGATATTGGCCGTCTGTTCACCGGAGTTGCGCGCGATATAGAGCTTGGTCGGCTGGTCCTTGCCGGAACCGAGGGGCTTGGCGCGCAGGCAAAGGTCGAACATCTTCACCGAATTCTTGTCCACGTATTTGACGCAGGTGAACTCTGTGATCACGGGACGGCCCGACGTGCGCGCCGAGTTGCTCACATCGGTCGTCATCTGCTGCTTCATGCCCTGGTGCATCGAGACGATCTCGATGCACTGGCCGATGCTCTTGAGCTGGTCGGTATCGCGCCATTTGTTGTCGATCAGGCTGCCCGCTGTATCCCAGTCGTTCTTTTCCGAGCCGAACATTTCCGTCTCATCGCCCGGCTGCAATAAAATCAGGTCCATCTGTTTCTCCTTTTTGGGGATGCGCTGTTAGGCCGGCAAGGCGGCGACCAGGCGGATCGACGTCGACAGTTCTTCCAGCTGGAAGTGCGGCTTGAGGAACACCGTGGCGTTATAGCGGCCTACTTCGCCCGATACTTCGGTGACGACCACGCGCGCGGCGCGTAGCGGGAATGCAGCCTTGACGTCCTGCGAAGCGTTGTCGTCGAGCAGCACGTAGTTGGCGATCCAGTTGTTCAGGTACAGCTCGACATTGGCGCGCGTGAGGAAGTTACCCACCTTCTTGCGCATGATCACCTTGATATAGTGGGCAAAGCGCGACGCGGCCAGCATATAGGGCAGCATCGACGATAGCCTGGCGTTCTGGTTGGCGTCGGGTGAGAAATAGGTCTTCGGGCTGTTGGTGGTCTGCCCGCCAAAAAAAGCGGCGGTGCTGGTCCCCTTGCAGTGGCACAGTGACATGAAGCCCAGGTCGCTCAATTCTTTTTCGCGCCGATCCGTGATGGTCACTTCGGTCGGGCAGAACAATTCCGTGGTTCCTGCGTCGGACGTGTAGCTGTACAGAGGCAAGTTCTCGACCAGGCCGCCGCCCTCGGCGCCGCGGATAGCCGCCGTCCAGCCGTACAGGGTGAAGGCATTGGTGATCCGCTCGGCCAGCACGTAGGCCGCATTGCCCCACAAGAAATTGGCATGGTCGGGCGCCGGATAGCTCACCGGGACGGTAGGGTCGTCATAGGAATAGCGCGTGGTGCCTTCGCCGGCGGCGATATTCTCTTCGAAATTGAGTCCGTCGCAGGGCGTCGTATTGCGCCGTTCGGCCTTGCCGTAAGGCAAGCGCAACAGCATATGCGGCAGCACCAGGGTCACGTAGCGCGCATCCTCCATGGCACGGAATTCCGTCCAGCCCGTCATCGCCGCGCTGTCGAAGATCTTGCTCAGCGAGCGGGGATTGGCCAGCGCATCGAAACCGTCCAGCCCGAATAGGCTGGCTGAGGCGGCGGCAATGAAGGGGGCGTGGGCAGCGGCGGCGACCTCGGCCATCTTCTTGATGAAGTCGATGTCTTCGCCATCGCCGCTGATTTCGTAGTCGCCCACCAGCAGGCTGTAGGGGAAGCCCCCGAAGGTGCCGTACTCGGCCTCATAGATCTTCTTGAACAGTGCGCTCTGATCGAATTCGACGGCACTTTCCAGGTCCTTGTGCAATTCGGCCTTGCTGGCGTTGAACACCTTCAGCTTGAGCATGGTGTTCGTTTCGCTGTTGAAGACCAAATGTCGCAGTCCGCGCCAGCTCGCTTCGAGTGTGCGGAAAGAGGGCATGTGCATGATCGACGACAGGGCGGCGCTGAGGACCTGGTCGATGGCGACGACCCGCTGGTCGATGACGGCGCTGATGCCTTGTTTCTTCTTTTCGAGCAGCATGACGTCGTCGTGCTGCCAGAGCGCGAAGATCTCGCGCATGAAGAAGTGCAGGTGATGAACGATGAAAGGGACGGAGATGACCTTGCTCGGCCTCAGCTTGGCGATCAGGCTGAACAATTCTCGTCCCAGCAGCGGCGTCGTGGCGCTCGTCGTGCGCAGGTAGCGCAGCATCGCCAGGTAGCAGCCGCGGCCGTCGGCGTCGGCGCATTCATTGAGATAGCGGTTGAATACGGTGTCGATTTCCGGATGGGTGGCCGTGTCGACGTCGGCGGCGCGCACGGGGCGTTGCAAGCCCGCGAGGAAACGGGCATGCTCGCGTGCTGCCGTGCGGGCGTTGTCGTCACTGCCGGTCAGCGCCTCGCCCAAGGGCCCAGCCATGGCGATGGCCGCCGCTGCATCAGCAAAGCCGAGCTTGGCCCGCGCCTGCTGGCGCAGCTTGTTGCGCTGCTTGTCGGTCTCGGTCAGCGGATCGGGCACATCGGCCTCTGCGAGCAGCTTGACCAGGCTCGCCGCCGCCTTGTTGAAATCTGAGGTGTCAGGCAAGGCCAGCGCACTGACCAGGTAGTTACCCCAGACGAGGATCTCGTTGCTGCTGACGGGACTCGCGGCCGCGCTGTCTGACTGCAAGCCCCAGGGCAGCAGCGCTGCCAGGGCCGCCCCGCGCGCCGCCTGCATCGCCACCTGGTCGGACGACTGGTCGATATTGGCATCGGGCAGGCGGCTGGCGATGTTATAGGCCTGCATCAAAGGGAACAGAGCCATCTGGGCGGTGCGCATCTCGGCGATGGCGGCGTCATCGAGCGGGGCGGAGTCGAGCGCTGCGCTCAGTTCGCTGCGCGCACCGCGGATCTGCTCATCGTCAGTGGCGGGGTCAAACTTGAGCCAGCGCTCCAAGTGGTCCGACACCGGCCCGCTCGCTTCGGCCTTCGATTGCAGCCAGCGGATCGCGTTGCGCGCCAGGTATTGCTTGCGCAAGGTGGGCAAGGCCAGCACGAGCTGCATCGGTTCGAAGGTCGCCATGCCGGTAAAGGCGAGGTAACTATCGGCCGGATCGGCGCTCACATGCAGCGCTTCCAGGCCGGGCAGGCGCGTGTTGATGGGTAGCCCGGGACCGACGGTGCGCATCACGTCGTCGAAACTGTCGCGGTCAATGTCGAGCATTTTGCGTTCGGCCAGTAGCGGCAGCACTGCGCCTTCGGCGCTCTTGCCCTGCAAATCGGCGAGGATCCCAACGATGAAGGGCAGTTCCAGCTTCTCCATCGCGCCGTTAGTGTGCACGTCGTAGGTGATGCGCACGCGCGGTGGGCGCACCCGCATGAGCCGCTTCTGTATGCTTTCAGTCATGTCGTACCTCGTTCAGGAAAAAGTCAAGTGATTACCTGAACGAAGTACTATCAAGATTTGTGCCAGCTCAATCTGAGTCTCTAAGCCATTGATAGTTAAGGCTTTTTCTTCCTCATGCAAACGAACAATGCGGGTGGTTTCATACCCACCCAAGAGAGCTGCGCGGGCCTGGCCCAGAGGCTCTGGGCGGGGGGTATTATTTTTGCGAGGGTGGGCAAGAATCGACCCGGCTGGCATCGCCGCCGGTTTCGGCGCGGCGCAGGCGCCACAATTCCCCCGTCCCCATGGCTAGGCGCTCGAGCAGGCCGTCCGCTTCGAGCCGGTGCAGCGCGCACTCGGTGTAGCTGATATGGGTGCCGGCCTCCCAGCCTATCCACCAGTCGTGGATACCGCGCAGGCTGTCGGCGCCGTGTGGGCGGGCGGCGAGGTGCTGCCGGATTGCCGCTTCGGCAAATGCGAGCAGTTGCAAGTCCATTTCTGACCTTATTCGGCGACGGTCAGCGTTCCGAGCCCGTGCTTGCGCACCAGCTTGCCAAATGCGCTGCGGTCCTGGCCCGCCATCCGGGCCGCCTGCGTGATGTTGCCTTGCGAGAGTTGCATCAGGCCGTGCACATAGCGCCGCTCGAACTGGGCGATGGCGCGCGCCTTGGCGTCCTTGAAGCTGGCCGCCTGCTCGGCGCTGGCCAGGCCATGCTGATCGAGCGCATCCAAGTGCAGTTGCTTGCCCTCACACATCAGGAAGGCGCGGTGCATCACGTTTTCCAGCTCCCGCACATTGCCGGGCCAGTCGTACTGTTCAATGAAGGCCGTGAAATCCGGATGCAGCAGCTTCGGCGGCAGCCGGTATTGCTGGCTGAAGCGGGCCAGGAAGCTGCCCGCCAATTCGACGGCGTCCTCGCCGCGTTCGCGCAGTGCCGGCATGCGCAGCGTTAGCACGTTGAGGCGGTACAGTAAATCGCGGCGGAAATGGTGACTGGCTACCTGTTTCTCCAGGCTGGCATTGGTGGCGACGACAACGCGCACGTCGGCCAGTCGGGTCTGCCCGCCGCCGACGCGTCGATAGCTGCGGTCTTGCAGGAAGCGTAGCATGGCCGCCTGCGCCTTGAGGCTCAGCGCGTCGACCTCATCGAGGAAAAGGGTGCCACCATCGGCCTGGCTGACTAGACCGGGAGTTGCGGCTTTGGCATCCGTAAAGGCGCCCCGTTCGTGACCGAACAATTCGCTCTCGAGCAGGCTCTCGGCCAGTGCGCCACAATTGACAGGAATGAAGGGATGATCGCGGCGCGCGCCGAGGTAGTGGATGGCGCGTGCCGCCAGTTCCTTGCCGGTGCCCGTTTCACCTTCGATCAGGACAGTGGCGTCCACGCGGGCTATTTTTTGAATCTGGGTTAATGCGGCCTGGAAACGGGTCGATGATCCAAGCAGCTTAAAGCGCAGCAAGTCGGTCATGGCTATCCTTAATACCTATCGTCGGGAGACCGCAGCCCGCAGTTGCAGGCGTCACGGCTGGACGAATGTAGCCTAGTTGCATAGATGTATATACCCGAAATAGAGGTAGTTAACTACATCATATTATCGATTTGGCATCTGTGTGAATTATCACATGCGGAAATGTGTAACGG
>JAZJYR010000038.1:0-48194 GCA_040390295.1 Pseudomonadota bacterium | reverse complement strand
ACCACATCGGTCTGACTTAACCCTACGGGCCTCCACTAAACCCGGGGCGATTCACCCACCCCTCATCGAGCCTTTCCAGTACCTCGGAGTTCTTAACCGAAATGAACGTCTGATCTAGTTTTCTTTTTGCAAACTCAGAAAGCAAAACTGTCTCGTCACTGCATAAAGGAATTTCTGCCTCGCCTGTCGTAATCATCGATTTCTTCGACATCTCGTCCCTCTCAAAGTATTTTGGATTCTCTTTAATTTTTGCCAAACGTAATCTCTAAGATTTCAAGGCCTCATCGCTAAATGTTTTTCGCAAGCAGTCAATTGCTGTACCCGCAAACAAAGGCACCTTCTGTTAAAACGATATTGCCCCCGATGCGTTAGCCTTAGGCAAGACGCTCGCGCGGTGAGTCTCGTGCCAACAACGCCATTGCTTCTCACTGCCGCAATCCCAGCGGCGGTCAGCACGCCATATCATTTCCATCGAAGCCGCCGCTCTCAGCTTCTGAGTGCCGAGCAATAAATGCAGACACCGCAGGCTTCGCGCAGCGCTGCAAACCCATCAACACCGAATGATCTGTTCTCGAAACACGATGGCGTGTACGTAAATCATGCTGAATCTGCCCAAGCAGTGATGCCGCCATCTCAGCATCAGCCATCGCACGGTGGGCACGGCCAGCTTTGGGCAACTGGTGATAGTCCACCAGCACACCCAGCTTGTGACTGGGTGCCTGCGGGTAAAGCCTTCTGGCGACCAGCATGGTGCAGGCAAAGGGCTGTGTGGCGGCTTCCCCTGCGCGGGTCAGTTCAGCCTGCCAGAACCTGCGGTCAAACGAGGCGTTGTGCGCCACCATGGGTGCGTTGCCTACAAAGCGGCTGGCGTCACGCATGACGCTCTCTGCTGCGGGCGCAGCAGCCACCATTGCGTTGGTGATGCCTGTCAGGCTGGTAATAAAAGCGGGGATGTGCAGGCCTGCATTCATCAGGCTCTGAAAGCGGTCGACCACCTGGCCATCTTCAACCAGCACAATGGCCACTTCCGTCGCACGGTCACCCATGGTGGGTGACAGGCCGGTGGTCTCGAAGTCGATGACGGCGATGCGCGTCATGTTTTAGTCGTGGTTTATGACGACGACTTGCCTGTGGCGGCGGGGGCTATCTTGTCCTGTGTCTGGGTATCGAAGTCGCTGGCGTCGTGGCGCTCATGCAGCTGGCTTGAGGGCTCACCCACTACGCGGTTGACCATGCGGCCGCGTTGCACAGCGGGGCGCAATGCGATTTCATCCGTCCAGCGCAATACGTTTTTGTACTCGTGCACGCTGAGAAACTCGCCTGCGCCGTAGGCCAGGCCTTTGACCACGTTGCCGTACCAGGGCCACACCGCCATGTCAGCAATGGTGTATTCGTCGCCCGCAAGGTAGTGGTGCTCGGCAAGATGGCGGTCTAGCACATCGAGCTGGCGCTTGACTTCCATGGCGTAACGGTTGATGGGGTATTCAAACTTGGCGGGCGCGTAGGCGTAAAAATGCCCAAAGCCGCCACCCAGAAACGGCGCACTGCCCATCTGCCAGAACAGCCACGACAGGCATTCGGCACGCGCCACGCCACTGGTGGGCATAAAGGCACCAAACTTCTCGGCCAGGTACTGCAGGATGGCGCCCGACTCAAAGACACGTATGGGTTTTGCACCGCTGCGGTCCATCAGCGCGGGGATTTTGGAGTTGGGGTTCACCGCCACAAAGCCACTGCCAAACTGGTCACCGTCGTTGATGCGGATCAGCCATGCGTCGTACTCTGCGCCGCGGTGGCCGGCTGCAAGCAGCTCTTCAAGCATGATGGTGACCTTGACGCCATTGGGCGTGGCCAGCGAGTAAAGCTGCAGCGGGTGCTTGCCGACCGGCAGCTCCTTGTCATGCGTGGCGCCGGCTATTGGCCGGTTGATGCTGGCAAACTTGCCGCCGCTTTCCTTGTCCCAGGTCCAGACTTTGGGCGGGACGTATTCATCTGCATTGCTCATCGCGTGCCCTTGTTTGTATAACGCCGATTACTTGTAGAACGACTCGACCTTGCCCTTGAGCTTGATCGTCAGCGGGTTCCCCTTGCGGTCGACCTTGTTGCCCACGGGCACCTTGATCCAGCCTTCGCTGATGCAATATTCCTGCACATCATTGCGCTCCTTGTCGTTGAAGCGGATGCCGACCTCGTGCTCAAAGATCGCCTTGACGAAATGCGGGCTGCGTTCGTCAGTAGACAGGTGATCGGGCAGCTCGGGGCGTTGGGTGGTTTCGGTCATGGGTCAGGACTGGAATTGAAAATATGAGGGCTCAGGCGTTTGTCCGTTTGAATCAAACGTCGATGTTCGCGGCGCGCAGGGCGTTCTGCTCGATGAACTCGCGTCGGGGCTCAACCTCGTCGCCCATCAGCATGGTGAACACGCGGTCGGCTTCGATGGCGTCGTCGATTTGCACGCGCAGCAGGCGGCGAACCTGTGGGTCCATCGTGGTTTCCCACAGCTGCTCGGGGTTCATCTCACCCAGGCCTTTGTAGCGCTGGCGTGCGGTGGCGTTTTCTGCCTGGCCGATCAGCCAGACCATGGCCTGGCGGAAGTCGCTGACTTTTTCTTCCTTCTGGCGTTCGCCTTCACCACGCATGACCTTGGCGCCTTCGCCAATGAGGTCCTTGAACGTGGCAGCAGCTTCGGCCAGGGTGGCGTAGTCGGCCCCGTGCACAAAATCTTGCGTGAGCACGCTGCTCTTGATGTTGCCGTGGAAACGGCGGCTGATACGCAGAATGGGTTTGTCGGTACGCACATCAAACTCGCCGGCGACTTCAGCCGTGGGCACAAACTTCTGCAACAGAGCGGCTGAGGCTTCTGCATCGGCCACGGTGTCCAGGTTCAGGCTGATGCCGTCTGCAATGGCCTTGAGCGCTTCTGCATCCATGAAGGCGCGCAGGCGGGCAATGACGGACTCCGCCAGCTGGTGTTTGCGTGCCAGCTCGGCCAGCGTCTCACCGCTGAGCACGGTGCTGCCCTCGCCACCGGTTTGCACCGATGCGTCTTTCAGCGCGATGCGCAGCAAAAAGCCGTCAAGCGCTGCGGTGTCTTTCAGGTACTGCTCTTCCTTGCCAGCCTTGACCTTGTACAGCGGCGGCTGGGCAATGTAGATGTGGCCGCGCTCAACCAGCTCGGGCATCTGGCGGTAGAAGAAGGTGAGCAGCAGCGTGCGGATGTGGGCGCCGTCAACGTCGGCATCGGTCATGATGATGATGCGGTGGTAACGCAGCTTGGCGACGTTGAAGTCATCGTTGCCGGTGCTGCCGCCGGCCTTGCCGATGCCGGTGCCCAGGGCGGTGATGAGCGTCAGGATTTCATTGCTGGTGAGCAGCTTTTCATAACGCGCTTTTTCAACGTTCAAAATCTTGCCGCGCAGGGGCAGGATTGCCTGGAACTTGCGGTCTCGACCCTGCTTGGCAGAACCACCGGCGGAATCTCCCTCGACCAGGTAGATTTCGCACATGGCGGGGTCTTTTTCCTGGCAATCGGCCAGCTTGCCGGGCAGGCCCATGCCGTCGAGCACACCCTTGCGGCGCGTCATGTCGCGCGCCTTGCGGGCAGCTTCACGCGCACGGGCGGCTTCAATGATCTTGCCGACGATGATCTTGGCATCGGCCGGGCGCTCTTGCAAGTAGTCGTACAACAGCTTGCTGACGATGTCCTCGACCGGGCCGCGCACTTCACTCGACACGAGTTTGTCTTTGGTCTGGCTTGAGAACTTCGGCTCAGGCACCTTGACCGACAGCACGCAGCACAGGCCTTCACGCATGTCGTCGCCGGTGACTTCAACCTTGGCTTTTTTGGCGATCTCTGAATCGTCGATGTATTTGTTGATCACACGCGTCATGGCGGCGCGCAGGCCGGTCAGGTGGGTGCCACCATCACGTTGTGGAATGTTGTTGGTGAAGCAAAGCACCTGCTCGCTGTAGCCGCTGTTCCACTGCATGGCAACCTCAACACCGATGTTGGTGCCCTGGTCGCTCTGGCGGTCGCCCATGGCGGCAAAAACGTTGGGGTTGAGGACCGTCTTGCCCTTGTTGATGAAGTCCACAAAACCCTTGACACCACCGGCTCCAGCAAAGTCGTCTTCCTTGCCGCTGCGTTCATCTTTCAAACGAATGCGCACGCCGTTGTTCAGAAAGCTGAGCTCGCGCAGGCGTTTGCTCAAAATTTCATAATGAAAGTCGTTGTTCTCTTTGAAGATGTCGGTGTCTGGCAGAAAGTGAACTTCAGTGCCACGCTTGTCGGTATCGTCCATCACCTTCATGGGTGACACATCCACGCCATCGATCTGTTCAATGATGCGGTTCTGCACAAAGCCGCGTGAGAACTCCATGACATGCACCTTGCCGTCACGGCGAATCGTCAGGCGCAGCATTTTGCTGAGTGCGTTGACGCAGCTCACACCCACGCCGTGCAGGCCGCCTGAAACCTTGTAGCTGTTCTGGTTGAACTTGCCGCCGGCGTGCAGCTCGGTCAGGGCAATTTCTGCAGCCGAGCGTTTGGGCTCGTGCTTGTCGTCCATCTTGATGCCGGTCGGGATGCCGCGGCCGTTGTCTGTGACGCTGACAGAGTTGTCGGTGTGAATCGTGACCACGATGTCGTCGCAATGGCCGGCCAGTGCTTCGTCGATGGAGTTGTCGACCACCTCAAACACCAGGTGATGCAGTCCGGTGCCGTCAGATGTGTCGCCGATGTACATACCGGGGCGCTTGCGCACGGCTTCCAGGCCTTCCAGGATCTGGATGGAGCCCTCACCGTAGGCCTCAGATGCGCCTGCCTGGTTGGTGTCAATCTTCGGCTGGTAGTTGGAGCTTGACTCGCCTGCATCGCCGTTATTGACGTTCACAAGGGCGTCGTTGTTAGGTGTTTCAGCTTTGTTTTCTTCAGTCATACCGGCTTCTTTATCCAATCTTCATCCGGTGTGACCGGATTTCTTCAATCTCTTGAATGACCAAACCCGCTTTGGTAAGCGGGTCTGGGGGTTTTGTTTTTCTTCTAACTTCTCATTGCACTACGCAGTTGCCTTAACGAAATCTTTTCAGTTCTTGTCTTGAAATCGCGCTTAAATCCGCATCGGCATGACGACATATTTGAACGCAGCATCATCGGGAATGGTGAGCAGCGCCGAGCTGTTCGAATCCGCCAGCTCGATCTTCACCATGTCCTGGTCCATGTTGGCCAGTGCGTCGATCAGGTAGGTGACGTTGAAACCGATCTCAATTGCATCGCCTGCGTAGTCGATGTCGAGCTCGTCAACAGCTTCTTCCTGCTCGGCATTGTTGGATGCCACGCGCAGGGTGCCTGGCTCGATGTTCAGGCGCACGCCCTTGAACTTCTCGCTGGTCAGGATGGCGGTACGCTGGAGACTGGCCAACAGCGGCTGGCGGCCCAGCGTGATGATGTTTTTGTGGTTCTTGGGGATGACGCGGTTGTAGTCGGGGAACTTGCCCTCAACCAGCTTGGTGACAAATTCCATGCCTTCAAAGCTGAACTTGGCCTGGTTGCCGGCGAATTGCATTTCAATCGCGCCTTCCTTGTCGCTGAGCAGGCGCTGCATTTCGAGCACGGTCTTGCGCGGCAAAATCACTTCCTGCTTGGGTACTTCGACGTCGAGCGTGGCCGAGGAGAAGGCCAGGCGGTGGCCATCGGTGGCGACCAGGCTGAGCTGCTTGCCTTCAGCGACAAACAAAATGCCGTTGAGGTAGTAGCGAATGTCGTGCACAGCCATGGCAAACGAGACCTGGTTGAGCAACTCTTTCAGGACCTTTTGCGGTACCGAGAAGGCCGGGCCAAAGTTGGCGGCTTCCTGCACCAGGGGAAAGTCTTCAGCCGGCAGCGTCTGCAGCGTGAAGCGGCTCTTGCCACCCTTGAGGATCAGCTTGTTCTGCGCCGACTCGAGCGACACGGTCTGGTCGCTGGGCATGGAGCGCAGGATATCGATGAGCTTGCGCGCGCCGACGGTGGTGGTGAAGTTGCCGCTGTCGCCCTCAAGCTCGGCCGTGGTGCGGATCTGGATTTCAAGATCGCTGGTCGTCAGCTGAAGCTGCGAGCCCGTTTTGCGGATCAACACGTTGGCCAGAATCGGCAAGGTGTGGCGACGCTCAACGATGCCGGCGACCGACTGCAGTACCGACAAAACTTTATCCTGGGTGGCTTTCAGAACGATCATGACTTCCTCTTGTTCTTTCTCTTTAATTCTTTAATTCAAATTAGTAGTAGTAGTAAGGGCAGCTGCTATCTGTGGACAGCGCTATTTTCCCCTTTTTAATCAAACACTTGGCGATTGTTTAACCTTGTGTTGAATACCCCTGTGAGACCTGCTGCGAAACATGAACAACTTTGGGTTTTGGCCCTGGCCTGTGGATAAGCCATGGGTTGTTCAAAACTTATACCCATGGTTATCAGGCAAGGTTTTTTGAATGAATTTTGAGGGCTCATCTGCTGTTTAACCCTTGAGAGTCTGTTCAAGTACGTGCAGCTGCTGGTTGAGCTCAGTCATCTGCTGGCGCTCTGCGGACATCTTGCGCACGGCATGCAGCACGGTGGTGTGGTCACGGCCACCAAAGAGCTCACCGATCTCTGGAAGGCTCTTCTGGGTGAGTTCCTTGGCCAGGTACATGGCAATCTGGCGCGGCCGGGCAATGCTGGCGGGCCGCTTTTTGGAATACATGTCGGCGACCTTGATCTTGTAATAGTCGGCGACGGTCTTCTGGATGTTCTCGACCGAGATCTGGCGATTCTGTATGGAGAGCAGGTCGCGCAGGGCTTCGCGGGCCAGCTGGATGGAGATTTCCTTCTGGTTGAAACGCGAATAAGCCAGGATCTTGCGCAGGGCGCCTTCCAGTTCGCGCACGTTGGAGCGCACGTTTTTGGCGACGAAAAAGGCGACTTCTTCGGGCATGACGGCGGACTCGGCGGCTGCCTTGTTGATCAGGATGGCGACGCGCATCTCAAGCTCGGGCGGCTCGATGGCGACCGTCAGGCCGGAGTCGAAACGCGACACCAGCCGCTCATGAATGTCGGTCAAACCCTTGGGATAGGTGTCTGACGTCATCACGATGTGGGATTTTTTGGTCAGCAGCGCTTCAAAGGCGTTGAAGAATTCTTCCTGCGTGCGGTCCTTGTTGGCGAAGAACTGGACATCGTCAATCAGCAACAAATCGAGCGAGTGGTAGCGCTCCTTGAATTCGTCAAAAGTCTTGCGCTGATAGGCTTTAACCACATCCGAGACAAATTGCTCTGCGTGGATGTAGAGAACTTTTGCTGCGGGGTTGTCAGCCAGCAATTTGTTGCCTATCGCATGCATGAGGTGGGTTTTGCCCAGACCGACGCCGCCATAGATAAAAAGCGGGTTGTAAAGCTGGCCCAGGCTGCTGGCCACATGCATGGCGGCGGCGCGCCCCATGCGGTTGGCCGTGCCTTCAATCAGGGTGTCAAACGTCAGCGCCGTGTTGAGCCGATTCTTGAACGGGGCGCCGGCGACGTCTTCAGCGACGCCAATACCAACAGGTTCGGGAACATCAGAACCTTCAAAGCTGCGGGTGATGGATGCTGATTTATTGGGCGCTTCACGCGGAGCGAGCGCTAACTCGAGTTGAACACTGTGGCCGGAAACCTTTTCAAGCAGCGCAGAAATTCGGGCGGCGTACTGGGCGCGAATCCAGTCGAGCTTGAAGCGGTTACCGACCTGAATGGTGACTTTGGTGAGGTCTTCGGCGACGTCGGCGGCGAGCGGACGAATCCAGGTGTTGAACTGCTGCTCGGGCAATTCCTGGGCGAGATGGTCAACGCAGGTCTGCCACAAACTGTGGCTTGTGTTCAGCGCTGAAGCTTCACTCATCTCGGCTCCGGTTGGCCGCATTGATAATCGTTGTCATTGAGCGCTTGTGGATATTCTTTGTTTTTGGCAGCGTCAATTCTACCTGTGAGGGCAAGTTATCCACAAATTAAATTGTTGCGGGTTTAAACCTATACCCGGCCTGACAGGGAGGTTTTATGCACCGGGTGCCCTGGTATCAACCGCTTCTCAGCCATCGCACCAAATAAGCGGGCTAACTGGTTGCCAGACATGGGAAATCTGCGATAATCATGGGTTTCCCTGATTCGAGTCCCTGGCTAGAAACTTCGATTTGTCGATTTAGATGATTGATGTTTGTGTGTCGGCAACATGCGCCAGCTTGCTGGCGGACACTGGTCAGCGGTCAAAAAGGCAGGCACGTCTCCTTAAGACTTGAAGAAGTTTTAAAACAAAAGCGGGCTGGCCAGAACAGCAACAGTAACCAGTAGAGCAGTCACCATGAAACGCACATACCAACCATCCAAAGTCAAGCGCGCACGTACGCACGGTTTCCTGACCCGCATGAAGACCCGCGGCGGCCGCGCAGTGATTGCTGCACGCCGCGCCAAGGGCCGCAAGCGCCTGGCTGTCTAAGCTTCGCGCTGAAGGCTTTTTCAGGCCAGTGCCGGGCGGGTTTTGTGCAAAGGCTTAAAACCCGACCCCAATTCCAGGCGGTTCTTGCAGGCAGCGTGATTGCCAAAACAGAGCATTTTGTTTTGCACCGCAATCACCTTGAAGCCACGGCCCTTCCCGGCGGGCCCGATGCTGCGAAGGAACTTTCTTCGCGCAAAACCATTCCAGACAGTGGCACTGCCGCGCCTGACGATGTGACCGCACCGGTTCTGTTTCCGGTACGCGACATCTGGATAGGCGCCATGGTGCCCAAGCGCTGGGCCAAGCGTGCCGTCACACGCAACGCGATCAAAAGGCAGATCTACAACGTGAGCGCCGATGCCATGCAGAGCTACCCACAGGCCGCCTTTTTGGTCCGCCTGCGGCGTGAGTTTTCCCGCAAGAAATTTTTGAGCGCCACGTCGATGCAGCTGAAAGAAGCTGTGCGCATTGAAGTACAGACCTTGATGAAAGCCGGTGCCGCCTCCACGTGAGCCCGAGCTTGTCTTTGCGCATGAAACCTTTTCTGTTCATCCTTTACCGTTTGCCTCAAACCATCCTGATAAGTCTGGTCAAGGCTTACCGTTTGCTGCTCAGCCCGTGGTTGGGCTCTTCATGCCGTTTCGAGCCGACCTGTTCTGCCTATTCACTGCAGGCGCTGCAGGAGTACGGCGCCGTTCACGGCACATATCTGACATTGCACCGCCTGGTGCGGTGCCAGCCCTGGTGCGATGGCGGGCACGACCCTGTGCCGCCACGCAAACAAGGCGTTGGCAAATCCCTGTTTATCCATCTGGTCACACCTGTGACTTCCATCCCCTCTAAAAAGAAGCCGTCATGAACGACATCCGCCGCACCATTTTGTGGGTGATTTTTGGTTTTTCCATGGTCCTGCTCTGGGACCAGTGGCAGGTCCATAACGGCCAGAAGCCGACTTTCTTCCCCAGCGCTGCAAGCTCCAAAGCTGCAGCCCCCGTCACCATAGCTCCAGCTGCCTCATCGGCTTCGGTACCTGGCGGCGCGCCGTCGGCGGTGCCTTCGCCCGTGGCGACAGCTGCTACCGGTGTGCCTGGCATTGTGTCGGCACCCGGCAGCGTGCCACCCGCCCCGCTGCAAGGCGTCAAGGAGCGCATCGTCGTTACAAGCGATGTTTTCACGCTCACCTTTGACACCGAAGGCGGGACGCTGATCAAGTCCTCGTTCAACAAGTTCAAGGACCAGGCAGACAAGGAGCATGGCTTTGTTCTGCTCGACGAAAGCACCAACCGTGTTTATGTGGCGCAGACCGGCCTGGTGTCCAATACGCCGGGCAACCTGTTGCCCACGCACAAAACCATCATGACGGCAGTGCCCGGCGACCGCGGCCTGAAAGATGGGCAGAACGAGCTGGTCGTGAAGTTTGAATCGCCAGATGTCGGCGGTGTCAAGCTGATCAAGACCTACACCATCAAGCGTGGTGCCTATGACGTTGCCGTACGTCATGACGTGATCAATACCGGTAGCGCAGCTGTCTCGCCGCAACTCTATTTCCAGCTGGTGCGCGACGGCAACAAGCCGCCGGGAGAGTCGTCTTTCTATTCAACCTTCACCGGCCCGGCCATTTACACCGAAGCCAAGAAGTACCAGAAGATCGAATTCAAGGACATCGAAAGCAACAAGGTTGATGTTGAGAAAACCGCAACCAATGGCTACATCGCCATGGTGCAGCACTACTTTGCGTCCGCCTGGATTCTGGGTGACGGCATCAAGCGTGACCTGTTTGAGCGCAAGGTGGACACCAATCTGTATGCCGTGGGCATGATCACACCCATCGATGCAATTGCACCAGGCGGCAGCAAATCGATCGATGCGAAATTCTTTGTGGGCCCCCAGCAGGAAAAAACGCTTGAAGCCCTGGCCCCCGGCCTTGAGCTCGTCAAGGATTACGGCTGGCTGACCATCCTGGCCAAGCCGCTGTACTGGTTGCTGGACAAGCTTCACGGCTTTATCCAGAACTGGGGCTGGTCCATCGTTGCGCTGGTGCTGCTGCTGAAGATCGCCTTCTACTGGCTCAATGCCAAGGCTTATTCCAGCATGGCCAAGATGAAGTCCATCAACCCCAAGATCATGGAAATGCGTGAGCGCCTGAAGGACAAGCCCCAGGAAATGCAGCAGCAGATGATGAAGATCTACAAGGAAGAAAAGGTCAACCCGATTGGCGGCTGCTTCCCCATCATGATCCAGATTCCAGTGTTTATTGCGCTGTACTGGGTGCTGCTTTCAAGCGTTGAAATGCGCGGCGCACCATGGATCTTGTGGATTCGCGATCTGTCATCGCCAGATCCTTATTTCATCCTGCCTGTCGTCATGACGCTGACGACCATGCTGCAGACGGCGCTGAACCCCGCACCACCAGACCCGATGCAGGCCAAGCTGATGTGGTTCATGCCGCTGATTTTCAGCGTGATGTTCTTCTTCTTCCCGTCCGGCCTTGTGCTGTACTGGATTACCAACAACATTTTGTCGATTGCGCAACAGTGGGTCATCAATACACGCATGGGCGTGCCGCCACAGTTCAACCTGCCGAAGTTCAAATAACCCTCCGAAGCGTCTTCGCCGCCTCCCCCGGGGGTCGACATCTGTGGCCCGGCAAAACCGGTTCCGCGCTGTCACTTGCGAAGACCCCTTCTCCCGGAGGTTGAAAATAAAAAAAGGGCCGCTTCGCGGCCCTTTGCGTTTGAGACACTTAACATTGCGCCAGAATGCTTGCCCGCCACCACGACCCCATCGTCGCCATTGCCACCGCCCCGGGCCGAGGGGCGGTAGGCATCGTGCGCGTATCAGGCACGAACATCGCGCCGGTCATCCAGGCTATTTGCGGGAAAGCCTTGTCACCCAGAATGGCAACCTATTTGCCATTCATGGATGCCGCTGGCGATACGATTGATCAGGGTCTGGCCCTTCATTTCCCCGCGCCCCACTCATACACCGGGGAAGATGTGCTTGAGCTACAGGCCCACGGCGGGCCTGTCGTGCTGCAGTTATTGCTCGCCCGTTGTCTGGAAGCTGCCGCTGCCATCAACCCCGCAACTGGTCAGGCCTGGCTACAACAAATGCGCATCGCGCAACCCGGTGAATTTACCGAGCGTGCCTTCCTCAACGACAAGATAGACCTGGCACAGGCCGAAGCCATTGCTGACCTGATTGATGCGAGTACGGAGACAGCGGCACGGTCTGCGGCGCGCTCGATGTCGGGTGAGTTTTCGCTGGAGGTCAATGCGCTGCTGGAGCAGCTGATTCATCTGCGCATGCTGGTCGAGGCGACGTTGGACTTCCCGGAAGAAGACATCGATTTTTTAAAGAGAGCAGATGCGCAAGGCCAGCTGGTACGCCTCCAGCAAACGCTTGCGGGCATCATGCAGCGTGCTGGCCAGGGGGCTATCCTGCGCGAAGGCATCAAGGTGGTCATTGCTGGCCAGCCCAATGCCGGGAAAAGCTCGCTGCTCAACGCGCTGGCGGGCGCAGAACTCGCCATCGTCACGCCGATTGCAGGCACGACGCGCGACAAGGTCACCCAGCTCATACAGGTCGACGGTGTACCGCTGCATGTTGTCGACACGGCCGGTTTGCGCGACGCACTGGACGAGGTTGAAAAAATTGGCGTTGAACGCGCCTGGACAGAAATTGAAAGCGCCGATGCAGTTCTTTTTCTACACGACCTGACGCAACAGGACATAGCCGATTACCAGGCCGGCGACACGCACATATCTGCCGCGCTGGCAAAAAAGCTGCCGCAGAACACGCCCGTGATAGATGTCTGGAACAAGTCCGATGTGATGGGCACCACCCACAAGGACGGCAGCATCGTCATCTCGGCAAAGACCGGCCTTGGCCTTGAACAGCTTCGCCAGCGTCTGCTGGAGGTGGTGGGCTGGCAATCTGCGCCCGAGGGCCTCTTCATGGCGCGCGAACGGCATGTTCATGCCCTGCAGAAAGTGGACGAACAGCTTGCGCAGGCGTCTGCACAACTGCTGTCGAGAGTGCCTGCGCTTGACTTGTTGGCCGAAGACCTGCGCCAGGCACAACTGCATTTGAGCGAAATCACCGGCCAGTTCACGCCAGACGACTTGCTGGGCGAGATCTTTTCCAAATTCTGTATTGGAAAGTAGTTACGGCGGCTTTGTGCTCCCGTCAATCCAAGGTATTCATGTATCAGGTGTAAGTGGGCGTTAACAACGCTTGCCGACGCATGTTGGCAAAGGTATCTTCCGTGCACCATGAGCGCAGCCCTCCCCGGAAATCTTCACTTTGACATCCGTGGCTTGGCCAATGCCATTGCCAACTGCAATGCCAGTGATGGCCTGCGCTGCCAGTTTTCGCCGCAGAAATGGGACATTCTGGCCAGTTACATGCAGCCCTTTGCCCTTGAAAGCGGCCAGGTGCTGATTGAACAGGGCGCCAGCGACAGGACGATTTATTTTGTTGAAAGTGGCACACTCAGCGTCCACTACGAAGATGAAAAGTCTCGTGTCCGAATGGCGCTGGTGGGACCCGGCACCGTGATTGGTGAGGGATCGTTTTTCTCACACCAGGCGCGCAGTGCCACTGTCCAGGCCTCCGGGCCGTGCAAGCTCTGGAGCCTGACACCCATGCGCTTTCTGGAGCTTGGCAATCGCCAGAGCCCATTGGCGCTGGAGCTGACCATGGCGATGGGAGGTGTCATGGCCAAGAGGCTTTACAACCGCCCAAAACGCGTCGCGGTGACCTGAGAACGAACCCTGCTTCGCCAATGAATCCGCATTTCGTCAAGCGGGTGTTACGTTCCGCCACGGTATGGCTGTGCCTTCTTCCGTGACTTATTACCAGGCCGGCGTACTTCTGGTTACTAGCGGTTTGATTGCAGGGTCAGACGGCAGTCGGCAGAAAGCCCGGCTTTGCGTAAACTGCAACAAAGCGCAGTCCTGTTTTATCGAGGGCTTTGGGTCATGTGTTGACCTGAAGCGAAGCTGGACACACAAGCCCTACTTTTATTCCGGGATTCAGAAAATGTCCGTCTTCAATTGGTTCTCACGCAAATCCAGTCACTCATTGCCTTCCGGCGCAACGGACAGCAGCGGCCTGCGTGACAGCCGCGGACGTTCGCTGCCAGCGCTCCGGGACAAGCCGACGGCAACGGCGGCTGCCAGGGCGCCTGTTGCCGACACTGCCGGCCGCAGCGAGTTACGCAAGGCCAGGCGCCATGCCCGGCGTGAGCAGTTGTACGTTGCCGTGCGCGAAGCCATGACGCGCGCCGGCGTGTTGGCAGCCAGCTACAAATTCAAGGTGTTGTCCCTGGACCAGCGCGGTGACCAGTTTCTCGTCATGATGGATGTTGCCCCTGAATTGGGCCGCCAGTCTGACAGGCTGGCTGACGTCGAGTCCCTGATCGTGCAAACGGCAAAAGCACGTTTCGAGATTGTGGTGACTTCTGTCTACTGGCGTTCTGACACCAGAGCGCCGGCCTACCGGGGTCTTGCAAGCGGCCATGAGCCAGCCGCTACCGCCACTGCGGACACGCATGCACCCCTCAACATGCCCGTCAAAAAGCCAGCCTCGCGCTATGACCCGATCCAGGACGATGAAGTGGCCGCATTCAAGCAGGCGCTGGCAGCAGCGTCTGCAGCCCCCTCATCAGTCGATGCGAGCGGCAAGACCCGGACGGGCCTGCATTCATACACCTTGCTGACCGGTTTTGAAGACACTGAAATGCCTGAATCGGCTGCGGTGCCTGCGCTGAGCGCGACCCAGTACGGCGACCTCAATTGAACATTGCGCTGCAGATCGCCAACCGGCCCTAGTGGCCCCCGAAGTCCACCAGGGTAAATAGCGGCAAGCCTGCAGCCTGGATTTTCTGTGAGCCGCCCAACTCGGGCAAGTCCACAATCGCAGCCCCTTCCGTCACAACGGCACCCAGCTTTTCAAGCAGATTCTTGCCTGCCATCATGGTTCCGCCGGTCGCGATCAGGTCATCAATCAGCAGTACGCGCTGGCCTGGTGTGACCGCATCGGTGTGCAGTTCCACGGTGGCATTGCCGTATTCAAGCTCATACGTCTCCTGTATCGTCGTGAAAGGCAGCTTGCCTTTTTTGCGGATCGGCACAAAGCCAATGTTCAACTCGTAAGCCACGACTGCGCCCAGAATAAAGCCACGCGCATCCAGGCCTGCCACGACGTCTGGCCGCAACTCCGGGTCCATATAACGGTGCACAAATGCATCAATCAGCACACGGAAAACCTTGGGGTTTTGCAAGAGCGGCGTGATGTCCCGAAACTGCACCCCGGGCGCAGGCCAGTCTGGCACGGTACGAATATGGTTTCTGAGATAAGCGCTGATGCCTGCGCGATGGAGTTTTTGAAGTTCTGGCATGTGGTTCCGCCCTCTCAGGTTGCGGGATTGTTTTTGGAAGAACGGCGGCGCAGAAGATTTTCCTCTGCCATCGCCAGCGCGCCGGGTTTGCCGGAAAGCACTAGCGTGTCTCCGCCTTCGAGCTTGACGTTTTCATCCAGCTCTGCGGGCTTGCCGTTGGCACGACGCAGGCTCATCACGCGCACGCCGGCCGCGTGCAGGGCGAATGCGCTCAGTGACTGGCCTATGGCGCGGGTACCCAACGGCAAGGTGACGGTGGTCAGCCGCTCCTCATCAAGCTCATTGACGGTGTCGTCGTCGGCGCCCCTGAAGTAGCCGCGCAGCAGGTTATAGCGTGCGTCGCGCTGCTCCTGCACCACGCGTATCACGCGCCTCATGGGCACGCCGACAAGGGCCAGCGCGTGGCTTGCAAGCATGAGGCTGCCCTCTATGGCTTCCGGCACGACCTCCGTGGCGCCCGCAGCCTGCAGCTTTTCAAGATCATGGTCGTCGACGGTGCGGACGATCACCGGGACGTTGGGCGCATGGGCGCGCGCATTGGCCAGCACCTTGAGCGCACTGGCCGTGTCGAGGTAAGTCACGACCACAGCACTTGCGCGGGCAAGGCCGGCAGCCATCAAGGCCTGCAGGCGGACTGCATCGCCGAACACCACCGAGTCACCCGCAGCGGCTGCTTGGCGGACACGGTCCGGGTCCAGATCGAGCGCTATGTAGGGAATGCCTTCGCCCTCGAGCATGTGACCCAGGTTCTGGCCGCAGCGTCCATAGCCACAAATGATGACGTGCTTGTCTGCGTTGATGGACTTGCGCGCAATGGTCGTCATCTGCAGTGACTGCTGTAGCCATTCGCTGGACACCAGCTTCATCACGATCTGGTTGCTGTACATGATGATGAAAGGCGTGGCCAGCATCGACAGCACCATGCTGGCCAGAATGGGATTGAGCAGGTTGGCGGGAACCAGCTGGCTGTCATTGGCCAGTGTCAGCAGCACAAACCCGAACTCGCCGGCCTGTGCCAGATACAGACCCGTACGCAGGGAAACACCCGCGGTCGCACCCAGCGCCTTCGCCAGTCCGGTTACCAGTATGAGCTTGAACAGCACGGGAAGGGTGGCCAGCACGAGCACCAGTGGCCAGCGCTCCAGCACGATGTGCCAGTCCAGCATCATGCCTACGCTGATAAAGAACAGGCCCAGCAGGACATCGTGAAATGGCCGTATGTCGGTTTCCACCTGGTGCTTGAACTCTGTTTCTGAAATCAGCATGCCTGCGATGAATGCGCCAAGCGCCAGGCTCAGACCGGCGAGCTCGGTGAGCCAGGAAAGCGCCAGCGTCACCAGCAACAGATTGAGCACGAAGAGCTCTTCACTCTTGCGTCGCGCCACAATCGTGAGCCACCAGCGCATCACGCGCTGACCGCCTGTGAGCAGGATACCGACCAGGACAGCCGCCTTGAGGGCCGCCAGGGCGAGCGCAAGAAAGAGCTTGTCGGGTGAAGAGCCCAGCGCGGGAATCAGCACCAGCAGCGGCACCACGGCCAGATCCTGGAATAAAAGCACGCCCATGATGCGCTTGCCGTGTTCGGACTCCAGCTCAAGCCGTTCTGCCAGCAACTTGACGACGATGGCCGTACTGCTCATGGCGATGGCGCCTGACAGCGCAAGCGCGGTCTGCCACTCCATCTTCCAGAGCAAGGGCGCCATGCTCGCCAGAAACAGCGAGCCCAGGGTGGCCAGCAGGACCGTCAGCGCCACCTGCAGCAACCCCAAACCGAAAACGTGGCCGCGCATGGAGCGCAGTTTGGGCAGGTTGAATTCCAGCCCGATGACAAACATCAGGAACACCACACCAAACTCACCGAGATGCCGCACACCTTCGGCGTTTTGCGACAGTGCCAGCGCATGCGGTCCGATCAGCACGCCGACAGCCAGGTAACCGAGCATGGGCGGCAGCTTGAGCGAGCGGCAGGCCACCACCCCGAGCACTGCGGCCAGCAGATACAGCAGGGTCAGTTCGAGTGCGCTCATCCTTTGATGGTAGCCCAGGCAGTCGCTGTCAGTGGGGACCAGGAAGCTGTTTTGCGTGAAAAACCCTCTGGCGTCCAGTCAGGTATGCGTCGATAGAATGGTGTGATGACTTCCGACGCGCTTCCCTTTGATCCACAGCAGGCGCAAGCTCTCGCCCGCAAGACTTTTGAAATTGAAGCAGCAGCCGTATTGGGCCTGGCGAGCCGCATCGGGCCTGAGTTTGCAGAGGCTGTGCAAATCATGCTGTCCTGTCGTGGCCGGGTTGTGGTCATGGGCATGGGCAAGAGCGGCCACATTGGCCGCAAGATAGCCGCCACCCTCGCATCGACGGGAACGCCAGCCATGTTTGTGCACCCTGCGGAGGCCAGCCACGGAGACCTCGGCATGGTCACGGAGGCTGATGTGGTGCTGGCCATTTCAAACAGTGGTGAAAGCGCCGAGTTGACCGCCATCCTGCCCGTCCTGAGCCGCCAGGGCGTGCCGCTGGTGGCGATCACCGGTGGCGCGCAGTCGGCGCTGGCGAAACAGGCGCGTGTCACGCTGGACAGCAGCGTGGCGCAGGAGGCCTGCCCGCTCAATCTGGCCCCTACGGCGAGCACAACCGCGCAACTCGCCCTGGGCGATGCGCTGGCCGTCGCACTGCTGGATGCACGTGGCTTCAAGGAAGAAGATTTTGCCCGCTCGCACCCCGGCGGCGCACTCGGCCGCAAGCTGCTCACCCATGTCAGCGATGTCATGCGTAGCGGCGACCAGGTGCCGCGTGTGATGCTGGATACCAGTTTCACGGATCTGATGCGCGAGATGAGCAGCAAGGGCCTTGGCGCTTCAGCGATCGTCGATGCGAGGCAGCACGTGTTGGGCATATTTACGGACGGCGACCTGCGTCGGCTGGTTGAAAAAGGCGTTGACCTGCGCACCGCGAGGGCCGGTCAGGTCATGCATGCCAACCCGCGCACACTGCGCGCCGGTGCGCTGGCTGTTGATGCGGTTGAACTGATGGAAAAGCACAGCATCACCAGTGTGCTGATTGTTGATGACGACGGGGCGTTATGTGGCGCACTTAACAGCAACGACCTGATGCGGGCGAAAGTTATTTAAAACATGACCGCCATGCCTTTGACTTCACGTGCCGTCCTGGCCCCTGCCCTGAACTTTGCGCCTGAGTTGTTGCTCAAAGCGCAAGGTATCAAGGTTGCCTTCTTTGACATTGATGGCGTGCTGACGGACGGTGGCCTCTACATGTCGGAGCATGGCGAAACGCTCAAACGATTTAATACTCTTGATGGTCATGGCCTCAAGCTTTTGCAAAAGGCAGGCATTACGCCGGCCGTGATTACCGGCCGGGACAGCCCGGCATTGCGCGTGCGGCTGGATGCGCTTGGCGTCATCCATACGCATTTTGGTACAGAAGAAAAACATCCTGCCGCAGAGATCACATTAAAAGCGCTTGGCGTGGAGTGGTCACAAGCGGCCGCCATGGGCGATGACTGGCCCGATCTTCCGGTGATGCGGCGTGCCGCGTTCAGCGGTGCCCCGGCCAATGCCCACGCAGAAGTAAAGGCAGCAGCGGATTTTGTGACGCAGGAGTCGGGCGGCCACGGCGCGGCGCGGGCGTTTTGTGACCTGCTGCTGGTCGCCAGCGGACGCTACGCATCATTGCTGGAGGCGTACAGCGCGTGAGCACGGCAGCAACATCGTTGACGAAGGCCTTGCGCGCCTTGCGTGAACCCTGGCGCAATGCGCTGCGCGTCTGGGACCACGTGTCCATTTACCTGCCGCTGCTGCTGATGGGCAGCCTGGCGCTGGGCACTTATTGGCTGGTTCGCAATTCACCGGTTTTTGCCGGGCCGGAAGCAGCCAAAGAGGCGAAGCACGAGACCGACTATTTCATGCGCAAGTTCACCATCAAAACCTATGATGAAACCGGCCGCCTCAAGAGTGAAATCTATGGCACCGAAGCGCGCCATTACCCCGACACCGATACCCTGGAAATCGATGCGCCGCGTATTCGAAGCATCAGCGATGCAGGCCGGCTGGTGGTTTCTACAGGCAACCATGCACTGTCCAATGGTGATGGTTCGGAAGTGCAGTTGACGGGCAATGCGCGCGTTGTCCGCGAAGCTACCAAGGACGCCGATGGCAACGACCTGCCGCGCATGGAGTTCCAGGGCGAGTTCCTGCATGCCTACATCAACGATGAGCGCGTGAAATCGCACAAGCCGGTGGTGCTGATCCGCGGCGCAGACCAGTTCACCGGCGACACCTTTGCGTACAACAACCTCACCGGCATTGCCGATCTGAATGGCCGGGTCAAGGGTTTGCTGGTGCCCCGGGTTGCCGTGCCCGTGCCGCCCAGGCGCTGACTGGCCAACAACAAGCCAGGAGTCGATGTGTTCAGACTTGTATTTATAACCGGTGCATCCAGTGGCATAGGCCAGGCGCTGGCATTGCGGTTTTTTCAGGCTGGCTACCGGCTGGCCCTGGTGGCGCGACGCACGGCAGAAGTCGGGGCGTGGGCCGCGGCACATTCGATCAATGCCGACAGTTACCGGATCTACAGCGCCGATGTGTCGGATGTCGACAGCATTGTTGCCGCCGGCCGTGACTGTATGACTGCCCAGGGTGTGCCCGACGTCGTCATCGCCAATGCCGGCATCAGCATCGGCATCGATACGGCCATACGCGAAGACCTGGACGTGATGCGGCAGACGTTTGCCACCAACAACATTGGTGTGGCTGCGACCTTTCATCCCTTTATCGAAGCCATGACCCAAAGGGGTTCGGGCGCGCTGGTCGGCATAGGCAGCGTCGCCGGCATTCGCGGCCTGCCGGGGCATGGGGCCTACTGCGCGAGCAAGGCGGCTGTGATTGCCTATTGCGAAAGCCTGCGCGGTGAACTCAAAAACGATGGCGTGAACGTGGTGACGATCTGCCCGGGCTATATCGACACGCCGCTGACGCAGCAAAACAGTTATTCGATGCCGTTTTTGATGAAACCCGAAGACTTCGCGGACAAGGCTTTTTCAGCGATTCAGGCCGGCAGTAGTTACAGCGTCATTCCCTGGCAGATGGGTGTGGTGGCCAAGTTGCTGCGCCTTCTTCCCAATGCCGTGTTTGACAAGGTACTTTCAGGCCGGGCCCGAAAGAAGCGCAAAGGTACCTGAGCGGCTTGAGCCGCCATGCAAAAAGGCTTCAAAACCTGGGTCTTGAAGCCTTTTTTATCAGCTTTTGGCTGACGGGATCTAAGTGCTCGAGGGCTTAGTAGCCGCCGCGTCCACCACCGCCACCGCCGCCGGAACGGCCACCACCGCCGCCGCCGTATGGGCTACGGAAACCACCGTCGCCGCCACCGCCGCCGGAACGGCCACCACCGCCGCCACCGCCGTATCCACCACCACCACCGCCGCCGCCACCATAACCGCCACCACCGCCGCCGAAGCCGCCGGTGCGTGGAGGACGTGCCTCCATCGGACGGGCTTCATTGACGACAACGCTGCGGCCGCCCAGAGGCTGGCCGTTCATGCCGTTGATGGCTGCCTGGGCTTCCGCATCGCTGCCCATTTCGACAAAGCCAAAACCCTTGGAGCGACCGGTGTCGCGTTCCATCATGACTTTAGCGCTCGTGACAGAGCCGAACTGGCCAAAAGATTGTTGCAAGTCTTCGTCGCGAACCGAGTACGGCAGATTGCCGACGTAAAGTTTGTTGCCCATGAAGGGACTCCTCTAAAACAAATGACAAAAGCGATGGGGTCCCGAAAGCACAACAAATCTAACGTACCGCTGTAGCGCGCGAAACTGACCGATCACCTAACCTGTACAAATGCAGCACATTTGTACGCACACATTATGCGTCACTTGATTGCAAGTCAAGCAACATTCGCATTCATCCATACCGTAAAAACCCTGTAACCACGCCGTTTCCGGCGGTTTAAGGGGGCCTTTTTGGCAGAAAACGTGCAGCAGTCGTGCAGTTTGTACCGCCCGCGTGGCCCGCAACTCAGCTGTTGCCGTCATCTGTATATTGCCGCCACCGTCCCATGGCGCTGCGCATGGTCAACACCTGGTTTTCAAACTTCGGGCAGGCCTTGCAGGCGAGCAGGTGGAGTTTCAGGGCGATGTGATCGGGCATGTTCAGGGCGCGGTCTTCCCGCGCGATGATCAGCGCCGCTGCTTCGCGGCAGGTACGCCTGAGAAGGGTGATTTTCGGTTTCACGCCAGATACGCCTGCAGGGCTAAAAGTGCCATAAGAAAGCAGGCCTCAGACACTGCGGTTGCCAAACCAGTTGATATTCAGGCACTCCTGCAAGCGCAGGCGGGCCCGGTGCAACTGGACATAAAGGTTGGTCGGGGTCAGGGACAGTTCCTTACAGATGTCCTGCGATGACAGCTCCAGCCACTCCCTCATCAGGAAAAGCCGGCCCAGCGCGGGCGGCAGGCGCTCCATGCAGGCATCCAGCACCTGGAAAAACTGGCTTTGCTGCAAAGTCCTGTGCGGATCGCCCCAGTCGTTGGGTTGTTCCGCAAAATGGCCGTCAGCCGTGAAGGCCATGCGGTCGAGTTCTTCGCCCTCACTGTCGGCATCTGCATCGGTCGCCGACACCTCTCGCGTGTTGCTGCGGATCATGTCAATCACCTTGTGCTTGAGGATGCCGACCAGCCATGTCTTGAGCTGTGAGCGGTTGCCAAATGTCTGCGGTTTGGACAGCGCGGCCAGCAGGGTTTCGGACACCGCATCTTCGGCCCAGGCGTCATTGCGCAACTGCAGGCGCGCAAAGCGCATCAGGTAAACGCGGTGTTCCACAAGCTGCTCTTCAAATGTCGCCATGGCAGCAAGTCTAGCCAAACCTTGGGTGAAATGCCCGGGAAATATTTTTCACGGGCGGTGTAAGTATTGAAGACGGATGCCGACTAAACAGCCAGCGCTGTCTTCTTTCGCAGCCAGTCAAGGAGATTGCCATGGGTTTTAATCACAGTGTATTGGTGCACGCCGCCTCGTCAGATGTTTCTGCCGTTACGCGATTGTGTCGCGGGCCTTGCATGGCGGTATTGATGATGCTCACTCCCTTTTTTGCACAGGCGCAAATCGCAGCCGCTGTTAAAACTGCCAGCGTTCCGGCGATGGTGGCGGCTGCCACGGTCCCCCAAATCGAAGGCAGGACGATTGAGGGAGCATCCTTCAAGCTGGCATCGCTCAAAGGCAAGGTCGTGCTGGTGATGTTCTGGTCCACCGGCTGCGCCGTGTGCCGGGACAAGATGCCCGAGCTGCGCACCAACTATGAAGGCTGGAAGGGCAAGCCCTTCGAGCTGGTCGCCGTCAACACCGACTCGCGTGTGAAGGACTTCCTTGAATACGAGCGCATCATCTCTGCCACTGTGCCGCTCAAGCAGCGCTTTGTGCAGCTGTGGACGGGTGAAGCCGGCTACAGCGACAACGTCGGCAAGCCGGTGCAGTTGCCAGCGGCTTTTCTGGTGGACAAAAACGGCCGCATCGTTGAGCGTTATGTGGGAAGAATTCCGCCGGAAGCCTGGGATCGCATCGCAGATTTGCTGTAAGTCCCCGGGCTTTCCCGGAGCTTGTTTAAAAGCTGTAAGGAAGTGGCGCCGTGACTTACTAACGATTAACCGGGGCATGAAATGGTTTCCTGCCTGGGTTGATCTTTAACCTTGCCGAATTAACCGGAGATTTCTCATGAACCAACGTGCCCTCATGGCCGCCGCCGCTGCTTCCCTGTTGTCTACCCTGCTGGTGTCGGCCCCCGCGGCCGCTCAGGAAAAAGAAAAGTGCTACGGCATCACCACCGCCGGCCAGAACGACTGCGCCAACCTGAGCGGTAGCCACTCCTGCGCAGGCCAGTCCAAGGTCGGTAGCGATGTCAATGAATGGAAGTACGTGGCCAAAGGCACCTGTGCCAGCATGAAGGGCTTGAGCGCAGATGCTGCAAAAGCCCAGACCAAAATCATGACGGACAAAAAAGGCTGAATCTCCTCCATGACTTTGGCGTAGCGTCCGGTTCCTTGAGCCGGGCGCATTGACCCGCCAAAACTGGTCGATATCCTTTTGTCCAAGCTCAACATTTCTGCGCCTCATCAAGTGGGGATAGGCTGGCGGCACGCGCATTACGGCGAATTGCTGGAGTCCTTGCCTGGCCTCGATTTCATCGAGGTGCATTCCGAGAATTTTTTCGGCGCGGGCGGCGCACATCGTGCCGTGCTGTTGCAGGCCCGCGAGCATTACCCTGTCAGCCTGCATGGCGTCGGCCTGGCGCTGGGCTCTGCTGCCGGCATTGACCCCTGGCATCTGGATCAGCTGGCCGACCTGGTTGCATATATGGATCCTGTACGTGTTTCAGATCATGCATGTTTTGCCCGTGGCGCGCTGGCCGCCACGGCCAACCGTGCTGAGGCGCAGGTGCACGCCGCCGATCTTTTGCCGGTTGCCTTCAACGATGCTGCACTTGATGTGATGTGCAGCAACGTGCGGCGTGTGCAGGACCGCCTCAAACGCCAGTTGCTGGTCGAGAACCTCTCGGCCTACATCAGCTTCAACAGCTCGGACCGCAGCGAAACAGCATTCCTCGGTGAGCTGGTCAAGCGCACCGGTTGTGGCCTGCTGGTCGATGTGAACAATATTTATGTCAATGCACTCAACGAGCGTCTGGCGGGCAGCGCGGCCGATCCGTTGGTAAGCTGTCTCCACTGGCTGGATGAAATTCCCGTTGGCGCAGTGGGTGA
This sequence comes from Pseudomonadota bacterium, assembly GCA_040390295.1. Lineage (GTDB taxonomy): Bacteria > Pseudomonadota > Gammaproteobacteria > Burkholderiales > Burkholderiaceae_C > Polaromonas. The sequence goes on along the minus strand of JAZJYR010000038.1, from coordinate 24,555 downwards.
GCTGCATGTTGCCGGTCATCAGGACTGCGGCGACATCGTGATTGACGATCACGGCAGCCGCGTCTGCGACGAGGTCTGGGAAATTTACCGGCACGCGCAACAGCGTTTTTGTGGCGTACCCGCGCTGGTGGAATGGGACACTGCCATTCCGCCCCTGCAGGTGCTGCTCTCGGAAGCTTCGCGTGCGAGGCAGCAGCAGCCTCAGGAGGCGCCGGCAGCATGAACCCGGCATCTGCATCCAGTGCGGCGCTTGAACAGTCCTCGCTGCTGGCTGCGCTGTTTGGTGATGCTGGCGATGGGCATGCATCCATTCCGGCCTGCCTGAAAAAACCTGCCGCAAACGGACATCTGCCCTTGCGTGGCCTGCAGGCCTACCGTGCCAATGCCGATGCGTTGGCAGCCCGCGCGCTGACGGCGGCCTACCCCGTCACGGCAGAGCTGCTGGGCGAAGAAAACTTCAGCATGCTGGCTGCCTTTTTCTGGCGCGTGCAGCCCCCGCAACGCGGTGACATGGCGCAGTGGGGTGCGGACTTGCCGGATTTTCTGGACGCGGCGCCACAGCTAATTGATGAGCCGTTTCTGGGCGATGTTGCCCGTGTGGAATGGGCGCTGCATTGCGCGGCCACTGCCCAGGATGCTGTCCAGGACCTCCAGTCTCTCGCCTTGCTCGCAGGCGAAGATGCCAGCCGCGCAACCCTGGTCCTGGGCGACGGCGTGGCGTTGTTTGCCAGTGTCTGGCCCGTCGTAGCGATCCTGCACGCGCACACTTTGCAGGAGCCTGAAAAAACGCAGAAGCTGGCAGCACTTGCAGGCCAGCTTCATAGGGATCGGTCGGGCAAACATGCGTTGGCCCTGGTCTGGCGAAACGGTTTCAAACCAGGCTTTCGCGCGGTGGGCGAGGCTGAGCACGCGCTGCTGTCGATGCTGCTGGCCGGACAAACACTGGAGACCGCGCTGACAAAAGCGGACGGGGCTGAAGACATTGAAAAATTCGATTTCCGTGTTTGGCTGGCCGATTCAGTCAGGTGTGGGTTGGTAACGGGTGCAAGAACGAGTGATTACTTGAGGGAGGAGACATCATGAATACTGAAAATCCAGGTCTGGCTCGTCGGGGCCAGAGGGCATGGGCCGCGTTGACCGCGGGCCTTGATACGCTGCAGCCGGCGGCAGCGCTGACTGCGAGGGTATATGTAGCAGAGGTTTTTTTCCTCTCCGGCCTGACCAAGCTGCGCGACTGGGAAACCACCGTCGCACTTTTTACCGATGAATACAAGGTCCCGCTTCTGCCGCCGGCGGTGGCGGCGGTGATGGGCACCACTGGCGAACTTGTCCTGCCCATCTTGCTGGTGCTGGGCCTGGGTGGCCGCTTTTCAGCTCTGGGTTTGTCGGTCGTGAATGTTGTGGCCGTGATCTCGCTGAGCGACATTGCGCCGGCCGCATTTCAGCAGCACGTGTTTTGGGGCGCGCTCCTTGCGGGGCTGGCGATTTTTGGCCCGGGGGCGTGGTCAACAGACCGCCTGATTCAGTCCAGGCTTGACAAGCGCGGCGAGTAATTGACAACGCGGGATGCAAGCCAGTGACGGGCGGCTTGCGACATTGATAAACCCGACAGCCAAATGTTAACCTGCAAGTTAACATTTGCGTCTTCAGGCGGGTTTGAGGCGCCAACGCGCACAAAAAAGCCTGAAAATGACTCCCGAAGAGCCATTTTCAGGCATCAATATTGGTTGAAAGCCAATGGATACGGGCGTGAAAAGCTACTAATTTAATAGCATTTACGTCAACCCCATGGCTTGCACAGGCGCATCAGCTCGAGCTGCCGCTCTTCATGACGGACATGGTCGCCTGCGAGCGCACTTCGCTGCGGGTCAGGCTGGTCTTGTCAGAGGATTGGGCGGCAAAAGCGCCTTCGTTGCTGATGGCCAGGGCACCCTGCTGGCGTGCGGCCAGGTAGTCTGCGTTGACATCGGCGCGGGTCAAGGTGCTTGCACTGGCGGTTGGCATGACCACCAGTGCGGCCTCGCCATACAGGTGGGTCATGGCAAAAGCGGGGATGGCGCTCATGGCTGAAAAAGCAAGAACGGTAGCAGCGATAAATTTCGTTTTCATGATGGATTCCTTTGCGTTGATGAACAGTGTTGGGCGATGTCTTCACCGCCTGAACATTAGTCATCGGGCGCACGGCTTTCTTACGGAAGCCTTGTGAACAAAGTCACGTCATGATGATTTGCCGACGAATGCGCCCCTGCGTGCAAATCACCAGTTCACTTCACGATCAGGCGTGGCGCCTATGCGGTGAATCGACAGGTCTGCGCCTTCAAACTCTTCTTCCTGGCTCAGGCGCAGGCCCATGGTGGCTTTCAGAATGCCGTAGACCACAAAGCCTGCACCCACGGCCCAGACAACGCCCATCAGGCTGCCGATCAGCTGGGCACCGAAGTTCACACCGCCCAGTCCGCCGAGCGCCTTGGTGCCAAAGATGCCGGCCGCCAGCCCGCCCCACAAACCGCACAGGCCGTGCAGCGGCCAGACGCCCAGCACATCATCGACCTTCCATTTGTTTTGGGTCAGCGTGAACATCACGACAAAGATGCCGCCTGCCACGCCGCCTGTCACCAGCGCGCCCAGCGGGTGCATGAGGTCAGAGCCGGCGCATACCGCCACCAGCCCCGCAAGCGGGCCGTTGTGGACGAAGCCCGGATCGTTTTTGCCAAATACCAGTGCAGCCAGCGTGCCGCCCACCATGGCCATCAGGGAATTGACGGCGACCAGGCCGGAGATCTTGTCGATGGTCTGCGCGCTCATCACATTGAAGCCGAACCAGCCGACCGTCAAAATCCAGGCACCCAGCGCCAGGAAGGGGATGTTGGATGGCGGGTGGGCCGACACGGCGCCGTCCTTGCGGTAGCGGTTGCTTCGTGCACCCAGCAGGATGACCGCCGGCAGCGCCAGCCAGCCGCCCATGGCGTGGACCACGATGGAGCCGGCAAAGTCATGAAATTCGGCGCCTGTCACAGACTTGATCCAGGCCTGTACGCCGAAATGTCCGTTCCAGACGATGCCCTCAAAGAAGGGATAGACAAACCCGACGATCACCGCGGTAGCGATCAGCTGCGGATAAAACCGCGCCCGCTCGGCGATGCCGCCCGAGATGATGGCGGGAATAGCCGCCGCAAAGGTCAGCAAAAAGAAGAAGCGGACCAGTTCGTAGCCATTTTTGGCGGCCAGTTGCTCGGCGCCCACAAAAAAGTGTGTGCCATAGGCGACGCCAAAACCGACCAGAAAGTAAACAATGGTGGAAACGGAAAAATCCACCAGGATCTTGACCAGCGCATTGACCTGGTTCTTCTTGCGGACGGTGCCCAGTTCCAGAAATGCAAAACCGGCGTGCATGGCGAGCACCATGATGCCGCCCAACAAAATGAACAGGGCGTCCAGGCCCTGTTTTAGTGCTTCCATATGTGCCTCTTGGATGAATGCTGATTAAATTGTTTATTTGTGGTGCGTTATTTGCCAAAACTCGATAAACGCACCAAACACAAGCAATAAATGCGCCAATAGCGTGCAAATCAGGGTTTGCACCGTGTTTGGCGTTCAGCGCTTAGAATGGCGGCTGTCATTGGGGAGTAGCCGCCCTCCGTATCCGAAAGATATTCGAGAGGGGTTTGCGTCAACAGACTTGCCTGCTTGCAACCTTGCAACGCGGACATGGCGCAAACAGTTCCAGACCTGGCGAGACCTTTGACTGCACAGCCTCCGTTTTTGGCCGGGGATGTCGTGCAGTCAATGGTTTTTGTTTCCGGCCGGAAATCTATTGGGTCTACTCTTATGGAAGCTTTCCTTGTCTCAACGGGCATCGTCGCCCTCGCCGAAATGGGCGACAAGACGCAATTGCTCGCCCTCGTGCTGGCAGCGCGTTTCAAAAAGCCCTGGCCCATCGTCGCCGGCATCTTTGTCGCCACCATCCTGAATCACGCCCTTGCCGGTGCTGCCGGCGCCTGGATCACCACCTTGATCAGCCCGCAGACGCTGCGCTGGATTCTGGGCATTTCATTCATCGCCATGGCGGTGTGGATGCTGATCCCCGACAAACTCGACGAAGAAGAGGACAGCAAGGCCCCGCGCTTCGGGGTCTTCGCGACCACGGTGGTGGTGTTCTTTCTGGCCGAGATGGGCGACAAGACCCAGATTGCCACCGTCATGCTGGCTGCGCGCTACAACGCCATGTTCGCCGTCGTCGCAGGCACCACGCTGGGCATGATGCTGGCCAATGCGCCTGTGGTCTGGCTCGGCGAGCGCGTCACCCGGCTGGTGCCTTTGCGCGTCGTGCATATCGTGTCGGCGATTGTGTTTGCCGTTCTTGGCCTGCTGGCGCTGCTGATACCTGCGCAGGGTTGAGCCTTGATATACTGACCAGAGCGCCGATTTGCCCAGCTTGCGGGCGCTTAAAAAGTACAGCTAAAGAAAGCCCATCAACCCGGACTCGCTTTAGCACCTGCCTTGACACGTGCTTTAACGACTTCGGGTTTTTGTTTTCCGCAGGTGATTTTTTGCCCCTGATTGCCATACCGTCGAGCATGCATTTTGAAGCCGCCCTGGCGTTGCAGAGCGGCGCATCCATTCGCGCCTATGACCTCAGCTATGAGACCTACGGCGAGCTCAATGCCGACAAATCCAATGCCGTCCTGATCTGCCACGCGCTCAATGCCTCGCACCATGTGGCGGGCGTGTATGCCGATGCAGACGGCAAGGTCATAGCGAAATCCGAAGGCTGGTGGGACACCATGATCGGCCCTGGCAAGCCGCTGGACACCGACCGTTTCTTCGTGATCGGCGTCAACAACCTCGGCTCATGTTTCGGCTCTACCGGCCCCATGCAGATCAACCCCGACACCGGTGAAATCTACGGCGCCGGGTTTCCGGTGGTCACCGTGCAGGATTGGGTCAATGCCCAGGCGCGCTTGCTCGATGCGTTGGGCATTCAGACGCTCGCCGCGGTGATGGGCGGCAGTCTGGGCGGCATGCAGGCGCTGAGCTGGACGCTTCAATACCCGGACCGCGTGCGCCACGCCGTGGTGGTCGCCAGCGCGCCCAACCTGACGGCTGAAAACATCGCCTTCAACGAAGTTGCCCGCCGCGCCATCGTCACCGACCCGGACTTCAACGGCGGCAACTACGGGCGCATTGGTGTGCTGCCCAAACGCGGCCTGCGCATCGCCCGCATGATTGGCCACATCACGTATCTGAGCGATGACGTGATGAACGAGAAGTTCGGACGCCAGTTGCGTGAGGTATCGGCCACGCATGAGACGGGCTACAAATTTTCGACGCAGGACGTCGAGTTTGAAATCGAAAGCTACCTGCGTTACCAGGGCGACAAGTTCAGCGAATACTTTGACGCCAACACCTATCTGCTGATCACCCGCGCACTCGATTACTTTGACCCGGCCAGCGCCTTCGGCGGCGACCTGAGTGCCGCGCTTGCCCGGGCCACCGCCAAATTCCTGCTCGTCAGCTTCACCACGGACTGGCGTTTCTCACCGGCGCGCAGCCGCGAAATCGTCAAGGCCCTGCTCGACAACCAGCGCGACGTGAGCTACGCCGAAATCGACGCGCCGCATGGCCACGATGCCTTCCTGCTGGATGACGAGCGTTACATGGGCGTGGTGCGCTCCTACTTCAACGCGAGGGTGGCGTCATGAACGCCGCCCGGCCGCCCGAAGGCGTTTGCACCGCAGTGCGTAGCACGAAGGTTTCTCCATGAACCCTGCTTCCGACATGACCGCCTCGCCGTCACCGGATCTGTTGTCGATAGCGCGCCTGGTGCCGCCCGGCTCACGCGTGCTGGACCTGGGTTGCGGCACCGGTGAGCTGCTGGACTACCTGATCCGCGAGCGCGGGTGCTCGGGCTACGGCGTTGAGATCAACGATGCCAATGTGCAGGCCTGCGTCGCGCGCGGCGTCAACGTCATACAGCTTGATCTTGAAGCGGGCCTGGCCATGTTTGGCGACAACAGTTTTGATGTGGTGCTGCAAATCGATACCCTGCAGCACCTGCGCAATGCCGAAACCATGCTGATGGAAACCGCACGCGTGGGCCGCATCGGCATCGTCGCGTTTCCCAACTTCGGCTACTGGCGCAACCGGCTGGCAGTGCTGCGCGGCCGCATGCCGGTCACTCGCGTGCTGCCCTATCAGTGGTACGACACGCCGAATATCCGTGTCGGCACGCTGGAGGATTTCGAGGCGCTGGCCACACAAAACGGGCTCGACATCCTCGACCAGTTCGGCCTGCATGAGGGCCGTGAGGTGCGGCTCTGGCCCAACGCGAGGGCCAGCCGCGCCGTATTCAAAGTGCAGCGCCGCTGACGATGTCCACGGGCTTTGAGCGGTTCATCCTTGCCTCTTCACCATGACGCAAGCCCCTGCTGAAGCTCAAAGCCGACGCAGCGCGATGCCGCTCCTGGAGCGTATTTTTGGCGACTGGGTCAAACGCGTCTCGCGCGATACGCTGCGTGCCGATGCTTTGGCCGGCTTGCTGGGCGCCGTACTTGTGTTGCCCCAGGGTATTGCGTTCGCCACGCTGGCCGGCCTGCCGCCCGAATACGGGCTCTACACCGCCGTCGTTCCCTGCGTCATTGCTGCGCTGTTTGGCTCCAGCTGGCATGTGATGTCCGGGCCGACCAATGCCAACTCGCTGGCCCTGTTTGCCATGCTGTCGCCGCTGGCGTTCGCTTTCAGCCCGGCCTACATCCAGCTTGCGCTGGCCGTGACCGTCATGGTCGGCATCATGCAGTGGCTGATTGGTACGTTGAGGCTGGGCAGCCTTGCCAACTTCATTTCCCCCGCTGCCCTGTTTGGTTTTACGTCGGGTGCGGCCGTGCTGATTGCCGTCCATGCCCTGCCCGACCTGCTGGGGCTGGCGCCAGCGGCCGAGCACGGCGCAGCGGGTGTGCTCAGGCATGTGCTGTCGCAATTGAGCCATGCGCAGCCTGCGGCGCTGATGGTGGCTGCCATCACCGCCGTCGTTTCGTTTGGCGTGCGCAGGTTGAGGCCGAACTGGCCCTTCATGCTGATGGGTCTGGCTGCCGCGACGGCTTCGACCATGATCTGGCTGCATTTCACCTCCAACCCGGTCTCACCCGCACAGGCCTTGCGCACCGTAGGTACGCTCAAGACACCGTGGCCGCGCTTTGAGCTTCCGCACATCAGCTGGTCTGCGGTGCCCGACCTGCTGGGGCTGGCGTTTGCGTTGACCATCGTCGCACTCGGCCAGGCCATATCGATTACCAAAGCTGTCGCTGCACGATCGGGCCAGCGCATTGACGCGAACCGCGAATTCCGCGGCCAGGGCCTGTCCAATATCGTCGGCGGCTTTTTCTCCTGCTATGTGTCCTGCGGGTCCATGAACCGGTCCATGCCCAATCTTGAAGCTGGTGCACGCACGCCGCTGGCATCCGTCTTTTCGGCTTTGCTGCTGCTGGTGCTTGTCGCCGTCAGCGCGTCCCTGCTGGCGAGAATCCCGATGGCCGCGCTGGCGGCACTGCTGATGCTGGTGGCCGTTGCCCTGCTGGACCTTGCGCGATGGAAGCGGCTTTTCAGGCTGAGCAGAACCGAGTTTGTTGTGGCGTTTGCCACCATGGCGGCGACAGTCACGATCCGGCTTGAAATCGCCATCCTGCTGGGCACGTTGCTGTCGCTGATGTCCTTTCTCTATCGCACCTCAAGGCCGGCGATGCGCACCATGGGCTTTGACAGCTGGGGGCCTGAGCGGCAGTTTGTGGTGATTGATGATGTGCCGCATCCGCCGGCTGGCGCATCGCCGCAGCCGGAATTGAAAGCGTTGCCGGAGTGTCCGCAACTCAAACTTTTGCGCATGGAGGGCGAGGTGTATTTCGGTGCCACGCAGCACGTGGCCGACACGCTTCATGCGCTGCGCCACAGGCCGCCGGTGCAAAAGCACCTGCTTGTCATGGGCAAAAGCATGAACTTCATCGATCTCGCCGGCGCCGAGCTGTGGGAGGCAGAACTCAATGCGCGCCGCGCCATTGGCGGTGACCTGTATTTCCACCGGCCGCGCCCCGAGGTCATTGCGATGTGGCAGACCACGGGTTTCACGCGCTTGCTCGGGCCCGAACACCAGTTCCCCGACAAGCGGACAGCCATTGCCGCCATCTTTCCCAAACTCGACCCCGAGATCTGCAGGGCCTGCACGGCACGCATCTTCTGGGAGTGCAAAAGCGTGCCACCCCCGGAGCCTGCTGACCATGCCTGAATTTGCCGCCAACCTGAGCTGGATGTATGCCGAGCTGCCGCCGGATGAGCGCTTTGAAGCGGCGGCAAGGGACGGCTTTACCGGCATCGAGATCCTCTCGCCTTATGCCTGGCCAGTCGCAGAGCTCAAGGCGCGCCTTGCTGCCAGTGGCCTGTCACTGGTGCTGGTCAACGCCCCGCCTGCCGGCAGCGATTCCGCCAGCGTGGCACAGGCATGGGCCGCGGGTGACAAGGGCATCAGTTGCCTGCCCGGGCGTGAGGCAGAGTTCAACGCGGGCATTGAACTGGCGCTTCGCTATGCAGAAGCCCTGTCGTGCCCGCGCATTCACGTCATGGCCGGTGTGGTGCCGCAGGGCGTGGACCGCGAAACCGTGCAACCGGTCTATGTCGGCAATCTGCAGCAGGCCGCCCGCATGGCTGAAAAATCCGGCATCCATTTGCTGATCGAGCCCATCAACACACGCGACATTCCGCGCTACTTTCTGAACCGCCAGGACCACGCGCATGAAATACTGCGAAAGGTCGGCGCGCCCAACCTCAAGGTGCAGATGGACCTCTACCACTGCCAGGTGGTGGAAGGCGATGTGGCCATGAAGCTGCGCAAATACATTCCGACAGGCAACGTCGGGCACATCCAGATTGCAGGCTCGCCCGGGCGTAACGAGCCCGACATTGGCGAGCTCAACTATCCGTACCTGTTTTCAATACTTGAAGAGCTCGGGTATGAAGGCTGGATAGGGGGTGAATACAAGCCCGTGCGCGGCAGCCGGCCGGGAGCGACCTCCGCAGGGCTGGGCTGGTTTCGGGCGGCGCGCTTACACGGTACGCGTTGAGACGCTCTATAGAATCGCATCCACATCCATCCCCAAAGCACACGTGTCAGACAGATCAGCCGTCCTCCCCCAATACCTGTTCCCCAAACAGGCGCTCACCCACTTCGCCGGCTGGGTGGCCTCCAGAGAACGCGGTTGGGTCACGACGGAAATCATTCGGCGTTTTGTCCTGAAGTACGACGTCAACATGGGCGAGGCGCTGGACCCGGACATCGCCAGCTACAAAAGTTTCAACGACTTTTTCACCCGCGCGCTCAAGCCCGGTGCAAGGCCTCTCGCCGACGCTGACCTGATTTCGCCTGTCGACGGCGCCATCAGCCAGTTCGGGCGCATCGAGCGCGACCAGATCTTCCAGGCCAAGGGCCACAGGTATTCGACCACGGCCCTGGTCGGTGGTGATGCGGCATTGGCCGCGCACTACCAGGACGGCAGCTTTGCCACGCTCTACCTGAGCCCGCGCGACTATCACCGCATTCACATGCCGTGCGACGGCCGTCTGGTGCGCATGATTTATGTGCCGGGCGACCTGTTTTCAGTGAACCCGGTGACGGCACGTGGCGTGCCTGGCCTTTTTGCGCGCAACGAGCGGGTGGTCTGCGTTTTTGAGTCGGCGTTTGGCCCGTTTGTGCTGGTGCTGGTTGGCGCCACCATCGTCGGCAGCATGGCCACCGTCTGGCACGGCGTGGTCAACCCGCCGCGCGGCAAGCACGTGCGGAGCTGGGACTACCCGGATGAGCCGACCTCGGCGATCCGTATCAGGCAGGGCGATGAAATGGGGCGCTTTCTGTTGGGCTCGACGGTGGTGATGCTGTTTCCCAAAGGGCCTTTGAGTTTCAACCCCGAGTGGGCGCCTGGCCGCAGCATCAGGCTGGGCGAGGCCATGGCCAGCCTGCGCTGACAAACCAGGCCTGTTCATCTCATGCAACAGGCTGGCCATTGATCACCCACACTTTTCGCTGCATCAAGGCGCTGTTGCTGGCCGCGCTTTTGGGCGGCGCGCTTTCCCATGCAGCAGATGATGCCTTGCGTGTCGGCTCCAAACGTTTCACCGAGTCCTACATCCTGGCAGAAGTGCTGGCGCAAACGGCAGCGCCGCATGTAAACACACCGCCAGTCGTCAGGCGCGGCCTGGGCAACACCGCCATCGTCTATGAAGCGCTGCGCTCCGGCGGCATAGACCTGTATGCCGAATACAGCGGCACCATTGCGCTTGAAATCCTCAAGAGCGACAAGCCCATGTCGCGTGATGCGATGAATGCGGCATTGGCGCCTTTGGGTCTCGGCGTGGCCATTCCCTTTGGCTTTAACGACGGTTACGCGCTGGCGATGCGCGCAGACCGGGCCGACAGCCTGGGCATTCGCACACTCGGCGAATTGAGACAACATCCGGAACTCAGGCTCGGCCTGTCGAATGAATTTATCGGGCGGGCCGATGGCTGGAAGGGCCTGGCCGCGCAATACCGCCTGCCCCAGGTGCCGACCGGGCTGGACCACGGCCTGGCCTATGACGCGATGGGCGCAAGGCAGGTGGACGTTATCGATATCTATACGACAGACGCCAAAATTGACAGTCTGGGCCTGCGTGTGCTGGCAGATGACCAGCAGTACTTTCCGCGTTACGACGCCGTGGTGCTGTACCGCCTTGATGTGCCGGCACGCTTTCCTGCAGCCTGGGCGGCCCTGCAAAAGCTGGTCGGCCGGATTGACGAGCGCGCCATGATCGCCATGAACGGCCGCGCCGAGTTGCAGGGTGTGGGGTTTGACGTCATTGCGCGTGATTTTCTCAAGGGCGCGATCGCAGCGCCGGTGCAAACGTCTTTTGTGGCAAAGCTCTTCGGGCCTGATTTTTTAAGGCTGACGCGCCAGCATCTGCTGCTGGTCGGTGCTTCCGTCGCGCTGGCGCTGTTGATCGCGGTGCCTTTGGCGATTGTGGTGTTTCCGCATGCGCGCCTGCGTGCGGCCGTGCTGGGGTTGGCGGGCCTGTTGCAGACCGTGCCCTCGCTGGCCCTGCTGGCGGTGCTGATCTCGCTGATGGGCGCCATCGGCACGCTGCCCGCGCTGATGGCGCTGACCCTGTATGCGCTGCTGCCCATCATGCGCAATACGGCCACCGGCCTCAGTGAGGTGCCGCAGGGCTTGCGCCAGGCCGCTACCGCGCTCGGCATGACGAACCGCCAAAACCTCTGGCTGGTGCAGTTGCCATTGGCCTTGCCAACGCTGCTGGCCGGTGTGCGTACTGCGACCACGATTGCGATTGGCACGGCCACCATTGCCGCCTTTATAGGCGCAGGTGGTTATGGCGAACGCATCGTGACGGGGCTGGCGCTCAATGACCGCTCGCTGCTGCTGGCGGGCGCCCTGCCCGCTGCGGGGTTGGCGCTCCTCAGCGAGGCGGTGTTTGAAGGGGTGGAGTGGCTGATGCGGCGGCGAAGAACGTTCAGCTGAAAAGCGAACGCTCTTCTTCGGGCTTGAAACCCAGGCGCTGCAACAGCGCCATCGCTGCTGCGGGTGCGCGCTCTTTCGCGCCGTTGATGAAATAGATGAACACGTCGCGCGGCGCCTGCTTTTTTGCGGTTTCTTCAATGCAGGGCAGGTCATCAGGGGCATCGCCTTCGGCCCACAGCTTTGCCCGCGCTGCCCAGGCATCCAGTGCCGTGCCGGCATAACCGGTTTGAATCGCCGCGTCACTCATCATCAGGCGCGCATAGGCAAAGTCGCCCGTCAGGTCTGCAAACGACGGGAATTTATCCGCATCGGTAAACACAGTCGCCACCTTGTAGCGGCGCGCCAGCGCGAGGAACTCCGGCGTCATGAAACTTTCGTTGCGCACATCCACCACGTGCCTGAGCTGCAGGCCGTCAGCCTTGCCGGGCAGCAGCGCCAGAAAGGCCTCGAAATCTGCCGCCTCAAACACCTTGCCCGGCATGAACTGCCAGACGATGGGGCCGAGCTTGGGGCCCAGCTCGCTGATGCCGCTTTCGACAAAGCGGCTGATCGATTCACCCGCTTCGGCCAGCACGCGGCGGTTGGTGGCGTAGCGCGTGGCCTTCAGTGAAAAGACAAAATCTGCCAGTGTTTCGTCATGCCACTTTTTAAAGCTCGCGGGTTTGAGCGTGCCGTAGTAGGTGCCGTTGACCTCCATTGAATTGAGCTGGCGGCTGGCGTATTCAAGCTCCTTGCTGTGCGGCAGGCCTTTGGGGAAGAAGTTGTCGCGCCAGGGCTCGAAAGTCCAGCCGCCTATGCCGACGCGTATGGAATGTCTCATTGACGGGTTCCCCTTTTAAAGCTTTGATGACATTTTCAATACTGGCATGGCCTGCAAGGTGGCGCGGGCTTTGGCACAGGCGTAAAGTATCTACCCAGACAGCCAGCCCGGAGTTAGCCCATGAACGCCCCCCTTCACCGCGAAATACCTGCCGATATCCTCAATTCGGCGCAAGCCCTGTCTCAGGTCACACACCAGTGGGACAGCGATATCGTCAAGCAGCTGTCGGACTACATCGCCATTCCGGCCAAGTCCCCCGGCTTTGACAGCGACTGGAAGCAGCACGGCTATATCGATACCGTGATGCGCAATGCGGCCACCTGGGTCGAGGCACAAAAGGTTGAGGGCCTCAAGCTGGAAGTCGTGCGGCTGGAGGGCCGGACCCCGGTGCTGTTTTTTGAAATCCCCGCCACGCGTGCAGATTCGACGCAAACCGTGCTGATGTACGGCCACCTCGACAAACAACCCGAGTTCAGCGGCTGGCGCAACGATCTCGGCCCCTGGACACCCAAATACGAAGACGGCCTGCTCTACGGCCGTGGCGGCGCGGACGACGGTTACGCCGTCTACGCCAGCATCGCCGCCGTGCAGGCGCTCAAGAGCCAGAACGTGCCGCATCCGCGCATCGTCGGCCTGATTGAGACCTGCGAGGAAAGCGGCTCCTACGACCTGCTGCCTTATGTGACGGCGCTCAAAGACCGGCTCGGCGACGTGGCGCTGGTGGTGTGCCTCGACTCCGGCGCCGGCAACTACGACCAGCTCTGGCTGACCACCAGCCTGCGCGGCAACGGCGGCGGTGTGCTCAAGGTCGAGGTGCTGACCGAAGGTGTGCATTCAGGCGATGCGAGCGGCCTGGTGCCGTCGAGTTTTCGCATCATGCGCGAGCTGCTGGACCGGCTTGAAGACAGCAAGACCGGCCGCCTGCTGCCGCAAAGTTTTCACTGCGAGATTCCGGTCGACCGCATGGCGCAGGCCAAGGCTACCGCCGCCATCCTGGGCGACGAGCTGTACAAACGGTTCCCCTGGGCGCACTACGACTGCGAGGGCTCCAGCAGCTTCACGCTGCCGACGACCAAAGATCCGCTCGAGGCCTTGCTCAACCGCACCTGGCGGCCGACGCTGAGCGTGACGGGTGCCGAGGGCTTCCCGGCCTTCAAGGACGCGGGCAATGTGCTGCGGCCCTACACCGCGTTCAAGCTGTCGCTGCGCTTTCCGCCGCTGATCGACGCCAGCACGGCGGTGCAGGAGCTCAAAAAACTGCTGGAAGACAACGCGCCCTACAACGCCAAAGTCACCTTTGAAAGCAACGGTGGCGCGACCGGCTGGAACGCACCCGGTACGGTGGACTGGTTTGAGCATGCGCTCAACGACGCCTCGCAAAGCTTTTTTGGCGCGCCTTGCGGCACCATTGGCCAGGGCGGCACCATCCCGCTCATGAACATGCTGAGCCAGGGCTTTCCCAAGGCGCAGATGATGGTCTGCGGTGTGCTCGGCCCCAAAAGCAATGCGCACGGCCCGAACGAATTTTTGCATGTGCCTTATGCCAAAAAGCTGACAGCGGCCGTGGCCCATGTGATTGCCCGCATGCCTGGCTGATCTGGCCGATGAGTTTCACAAAAAACCTGCGCCCTCGCCCCGCATGAGTTCGGCCATCCTGGAGCCCTTCACCGCGCGTGACGGTGAAAACATTGCGCTGTATGAATGGCAGCCTGACAGCGCGCCTGCGGGGCTTGACGAATCTTCGTGTGCGCCGCGCGCCATGGTGCTGATTGTTCACGGCCTGGGTGAGCATGCCCTGCGTTATGACCACGTGGCCAGCCAGCTCATGGAATGGGGTTTTGCCGTGCGTTCCTATGACCAGCGCGGCCATGGCGAGTCGGGCGGCCGCCGGGGAGCGGTGCCGACCGAAGCTGCCCTGCTGTATGACCTGGCCGAGATCGTCGATGACACGCGCCAGCGCTGCCTGAACCAATGCTCGTCGAGCGGCGTGATGCCGCTGCCGCTGATTTTGCTGGGCCACAGCATGGGCGGCCTGATTGCGGCGCGTTTTGTCGCCCTGGGTGTCAGGCCGGTCGCCGGGCTGGTGCTGTCGTCACCGGCGCTTGATGCCGGGCTCACCGCTTTCCAGCGCTTCAAGCTCAAGCTCGGTTACCGGCTGGCCCCCAACCTTTGCGTCGGCAACGGGCTGGACGCCCACTACATCTCGCATGACGAGGATGTGGTGCGTGATTACCTGAGCGACCCGCTGGTACACAAGAAAATTTCGCCCCGGCTGGCCAGTTTTATCAACCGCGCCGGGCCGCCGACGGTCCGCGCTGCCGCCAACTGGCGCGTCCCCACCCTGCTGATGTATGCCGGGCAGGACAGGCTGGTCAACCCGGAAGGCAGCCGCGAGTTTGCACGCATGGCTGCGGGCTCAGCCAGCGTGCCGCCTGGTTTGGTGACGGCGCAGTGTTTTGAGGGCATGTACCACGAGATCATGAATGAGCGTGACTCGGGCCAGGTGTTCGTCCGGCTGAAATCCTGGCTGGACAGTCATTTCGCCTAGGCAACTGCGTGGCCAGTCTGGCCTCAAAATGCTACAAAATTAATAGCTGCTCACGCCCGTCTTTATTGGTCTGGTAACCGATTTGATGCCTGAAAATGGCCGTTTTTCGGCTTTTTTCAGGCTTTTGGCAGACTTTGGCGCCGAAATGTTAACCCGTGTATTAACAATGACTGAATTTTTAACGTACACGGCAAAAATTTGCCGTAAACATTAAAAATCAGGTTTGTCGGCTTTTCAGCGGCTTTTCAGCGGCTTTTGAGCAGGCCGCCCAGCATGCCCATGAGATCGCCAGCATTGCCGGCCCCGCCTGGTGGCAATTCGCCAGCGGGCGTGAGCTTGTCCACCAGCCCCGGCAGCACATTCGAGAGCTGGCTGGCGGCTTCTTCGGGGCTCACACCCAGTTTTTCGGCCAGGCCTGCGAGCGGGCCCGAGCCCAGAACGCTGGTGAGCTGGTCGCCCGAGATGGCCTGGTTCTGGCCTGTGCCTATCCACGAGCCCACCACATCGCCCAGCCCGGCCTGCTGGAATTTCTCGACCAGGCCCGACAGCCCGCCATGCTCGCCGTCGTTGCCCAGCATGCCGGTGACCGCCTGTACCAGCTGCGGATTGCTGGCTGCCATGGCCAGCAGGCCACCCAGACTGCCCGCAATGCCGGCAGCGCCGGCCTCGCCGCTGGGTGATTGATTCTTGTTGATGGCGCCCAAAACCGAATCCAGTAAACCCATGACGAGCTCCTTCGTTGTTGAAAACCCAGACCTTACGTGATTCTCGGCCCTTCCGGGCCAGGTGTCAGGCGGCAGGCCGTTTGCGAAGCGCCAACCAGAACAAAGCCGCTGCCGTGAGGCCCAGCGGCAACAGTGAGCCCATGTTCAGCAGCCGCCAGCCCTGGGTGGTGACCAGCACGCCGGAGGCGAGGGACGACACGGCCAGCACGGCAAACACGCAGAAGTTGAGCGCGCCCTGGGCCTTGTCTTTTTCTTCCGCGCGGTAGGCGCCCAGCGACAGCGTGGTGCTGGCGGTGAAGAGGAAGTTCCAGCCGATACCGAGCAGGAACAGTGCACTCACGAAGTGCATCAGTTCAATGCCGGACAGGGCAATGAACACGCAGATGATGTTGAGCAGCAGCCCCACAGCCATGATGGGCAGGGTACCGAAGCGCTTGATCAGGTGGCCGGTGAAAAAACCGGGGGCGAACATGCCGATCACGTGCCACTCCAGCACCAGCGCCACGTCTGAAAACGGCAGGCTGCAGATCTGCATGGCAATCGGCGTGGCGGACATCAGCAGGCTCATCACGCCATAGCCGAGTGAGCCCGCCGCTGCTGCAACGATGAACATGGGCTGGCGCATGATTTCACCCAGTGGCCTGCCGGTGCCGGCCGCGGCCGCGCCGGGAACCTTGACCGCCAGGGGCGGGAATTTGATCAACGCCAGCAGCAGCATCGCCAGCAGGGCGACGCCGGCAAGCGCCAGGTAAGCGCCGGCAAAGGGCACGGCGGTGAGGCTTCGGGTGCGGGCCGCCAGGTTGGGCCCGGCGACGGCGCCAATGAGCCCGCCGGCCATGACCAGCGAAATGGCTTTTTCCCTGAACGCGGGCAGGGCCAGCTCGGCGGCTGCGAAACGGTAAAGCTGGGCGTTGGCGTTGTAGTAACCGGCCACGACGGTGGCAAACACCAGCAGCCAGAAGTTTTTGCCGTAGGCGGCGTAACAGCACAGCAGGGCGGAGGCCAGCGCGACCAGCAGGCCCAGCTGGAAAGAGGTTTTACGGCCAAACAGGCGCTGCGTGCGGGCCACCAGCCCGGTCGACAGTGCGCCGCCAACCACATAGCCCATCACGGGCAGGGTCGCCATCCAGCCCGCAGGCGCCAGCGCCAGGCCGACCAGGCCGTTGATGGCGATGAAGGTGACGTTGTTGGTGAGAAACAACCCCTGGCAAATGGTCAGAAGCCAGAGGTTGCGGTTCATGCGATGACTTGAAGAAAGATCAGTAATCAGGCCGCGACGGCCTTGGGATTGACGCCGTAGGTGTTGTCACCCGGCTTGCTGTCCTGGGCCAGCCAGTAAATGGCGAGGAACGGGCCGGCGATGGGCACCAGGAAGATCAGGATGGCCCAGCCACTGCGGCCGGTGTCGTGCATGCGGCGTACGCCTGCGGAAAGGCTGGGGATGATGTGCACGAGGGCCACAATGCCGCTCACGACGCCTGGAAGTTCCGCAACGCTGTCGATGATGGTTGCCACGACGATGATCAGGATGTAGATCAGAAAGAACATCCAGTATTCCTTGCGCCGCGCGCGGCCGTTGAAATTGGCATATTGCTTCATGACGCTGAGATACCACTGCATAGAAATCCTTTTTTTGACAGTTAAAGACAGGA
Organism: Pseudomonadota bacterium; assembly: GCA_040390295.1. Lineage (GTDB taxonomy): Bacteria > Pseudomonadota > Gammaproteobacteria > Burkholderiales > Burkholderiaceae_C > Polaromonas. The sequence goes on along the minus strand of JAZJYR010000038.1, from coordinate 7,258 downwards.
CATGCCAGAAACTGGCCTGCCTCGTTACGCCGCGTCCCCGTTAATTTTTACTCACTCCACGCGGGCGTAGGATTCATCTTACGCGAGGTGCGGGCGTTGTCCTGCAAATGTAAAAAATCAGCAGGTGCTGGCGGCGATCCAGGCCAGGCACGCGAGGGGGGCGGTTTCGGCGCGCAGGATGCGGGGGCCGAGGTTGACCGGCATAAAGCCCTTTGCTGTCGCGTCAGCCTCTTCGCTGGCCGTCAGGCCACCTTCCGGTCCGCTGAGGAAGGTGATTGCTGCGCTGCCGGATGCCGCTGCGGGCAGGGCCTGGCTGCCATCCGCCAGTGACAGCAGGAGTCGCAGGCCGGTATGGCTGGGTGAGGGAGCCGGATCGCTTGGTGCGGGCAAGCCGGTTAGCCAGTCGCTGATGGTGGCTGCCGGATGGATGAACGGTACCCGGTTGCGGCCGCATTGCTCCGAAGCAGCGATGGCAATGCCGCGCCAATGGGCGACTTTTTTATCCGCGCGTTCGCCCTTGAGCCGCAAGACCGAACGTTCCGCCATCAGCGGCTGGATGCTGGCCACACCCAGTTCCGTGGCTTTTTCAACCAGCCAGTCCATTCGTTCGTTCGCTGGCATGCCGACGGCCAGGTGTACGGTGCGGCCCAGTTCACGCCGGGTACCTGTGTAGGCGCCGATGGTCACCTGCACATCGCTGCGCCCCATCACGGCAATGGTGGCTTCAAACTCGCCTTCACTGCCGGGCGCGCCATCGCCCTGGCCGTTGAACAAACGGATGACGTCGCCGGGCTGCATGCGCAGCACCTGCACGTGGCGCGCGGCCGGCGCGGGCAGGAAAACGGACTCGCCTGCGAGCAGCGGCAGGTCAGCGTAAAACCGCGGCGCCATCAGAAGGTGTACCCGATGCGGGTCTCGTTGCCCTCGATCTCGTCGAGCAGCACCATCAGTGGGCCAAGCTGGCGGTAACGTGCGCAGGTGGCGCGTACATATTTGATGAAGCGGGGCGTGTCGGCCAGATAACGGGGCTTGCTGTCGCGCAGGGTGAGACGTGCAAAGATGCCCAGAATCTTGAGGTGGCGCTGCAGGCCCATCCACTCCACGGCGCGGTAGAACTCGCCGAAGTCATCGCCCACCGGCAGGCCGGCCTTGCGCGCTTTTTGCCAGTAGCGGATGGTGATGTCGAGCACGAAGTCTTCTTCGAGCGTCAAAAAGGCATCGCGCATCAGGCTGGCGATATCGTAAGTAATCGGGCCGTAGACGGCGTCCTGAAAATCAAGCACGCCAAGCGGCTCATCCGCCTGACCCGTCACCATCAGATTGCGGGGCATGAAGTCCCTGTGGACATAGACGCGTGCGCCATCCAGCGAGTCGAGGTTGCTGGCCTTGATGAGGGCAAAAGCCGACTCGAGCGTGGTTTGCTGTTCAGGCTTGAGCGTGATGCCCCGGTGTTTTGCAACATACCACTCGGGGAAAAGGTTGATCTCGCGGCTCAGCAGCGCTTCGTTATAGGGCGGCAATACGCCCGGCTTTGAGGCCAGCTGCCATTGCACCAGCACATCCGCCGCAGCAAGGTAAAGCGCATGGTTTGCGGCGCCGGGCTGGGCGACGGCGTCCACGGCTGACGGCAGCGCCATCGCCTCCATCATGGTCTGGCTGCCCAGATCGCTGAGCAACATGAATCCGCTGGTTTCGTCCCAGGCCAGTACGCGCGGGGCCTGCAGCCCCGCGTCAGCCATCAGTTTGGCCACATGGGCGAAAGGCCTGCAATCCTCCTTGTCGGGAGGGGCATCCATGATGATGTAACTGGCGTCGCCAGACGCAGCGTTGATCCGGAAGTAGCGCCTGAAGCTGGCATCTGCGGACGCCAGGCGAAGGCTGGCCGCATCCAGCTCCGGCGCGTTATCGCGTGACGCAAGGCCCGATAGCCATGAAAAAAAGGTCTGGCTGCGAACCGGATCGGTCCAGGCAATGTCAGGAGGGGAGGCGGTCATGGCTTCCAGTCGGTAAGGGCAGCTTGGAGCACGGCAAGCCGGACGCCGCAAGAACAAGGGGCATGCCCGGTGGCGGGTACCAGACGGTCATGGATAATCAGCCCTGATTTTACAAACACGCCCTAGCTCACACCAAACTGATGCGCTCTGCATCTCCCTTGCCCTTTCTTCTCTCTCCGGTCACCCGTGCCGTTCTTTGTGTGGTTTCCGTGGCTGCGCTGGGATTGGGCTTTCACGTGCCTGTACGGGCGCAGGCCTTGCAGGTCTTGCCCCCGGCGGAGCCGCAGCAGGAACCGGCGGGTATTTACGGGTCTGATACCCCGCCCATCACGCTCAGGATGACGCCCATGCTGGCCGAAAAGCCGCCAGAGGGAGAGGCCAACACACCGCCAACCTTTGTGTTTGGGGACAACATCACCGGCCGGCCTGACCTGGAAACGGTGATTGACGGCAATGCCGAACTTCGTCGGGGTGCCACGGCCATACGCGCTGACCGCATTGAACTCACGCACCCGACGGACATGCTCAACGCCAAGGGCAATGTCCACATCAGCAATGCGGGCAACCAGTTTCGCGGGCCGGAGCTGCAGCTCAAGCTCGATACCTTTGAAGGGTACTTTAGCCAGCCGTCCTATCGCTTCCTGAGCAACGGCGGCAATGGCACGGCAGGGCGCATTGATTTCGTCAGCGACAAGGTCCTGGTTGCGCGAAATGCCAACTACACCACCTGTGAGCGCGACAATGAAACAACATGGGAACCTGCCTGGGTTCTGAGCGGCACCAGCTTCAAGTTTGACCAGGAAACCGAAACTGGCGAGGCTACCGGAGCTGTGCTGCGTTTCAAGAACGTTCCTATCCTAGCAGGACCCAAAATCAGTTTTCCGTTAAGCAACAAGCGGAAATCTGGTTTGCTGCCCTCCACATTTAATATGGATAGCACTAGTGGTTTCATGGTCAATCAGCCTTACTATCTGAATATCGCGCCTGATATGGATGCGACATTCTCGCCGACTCTTATGAGCAAGCGGGGCCTTGACCTAGGCAGTGAGTTTCGTTATTTGACCCCGTCTTATACGGGGCGTGTCAGGGCGAGCTATATGCCGGGTGACAAGCTGCGTAGTGGCGATAACCGCTGGTCATATGCTTTGGAGCATGTTGGCACCCTTAATACGGGCATAAGTTCTGTCGGTGGGCTTGGTGTCAGCCTCAACCTGAACCGCGTCAGCGATGATAACTATTGGCGTGACTTTCCCCGGGCGAGCAGTGTTCTGACCCAGCGCTTGCTGTCGAGTGATGCAAGCGCTAATTGGACGCGTGGCCATTTTTCAACGACGGTTCGTACATTGAAATGGCAGACTCTTCAGGATCCATCCTCGCCCATTACGCCGCCTTATGATCGACTGCCGCAAATCAGCGCAAGCTACAGTCGCGTCAATACGCCGCTTGTCGGCGCGGGAGGATTCGATTATTCCCTTTCGGGAGATTTCACCCGGTTCTCGGCCGACAGATCTCTCACGAAACAGCCCAACGCTGATCGTGCCGTGGCGATAGCACAGATAAGCCGTCCGTGGATCTCGCCTGGCTGGTATGTCACGCCGAAATTGCAGCTTCACTCGACTACCTATCGCTTTGATTCGGCGCTGACCGACGGTACCCTGTCCAAGTCCCGGGTGGTGCCGACATTCAGCGTGGACAGCGGTCTTCAGTACGAGCGCAAGGCAAACTACTTTGGACGCGATTTCACCCAGACGCTGGAGCCGCGCGCCTTTTATGTCCGTACACCCTATCGTGACCAGAGCCTGCTGCCCAACTATGACTCCGGCCTGAACGACTTCAACTTTGCGACGGTTTTCAGCGAAAATGCATTTGTGGGCAATGACCGCATTTCAGATGCGAATCTGCTCACGCTTGGCGTGACATCCAGGTTGCTGGAGCCGGACTCCGGTGCGGAAAAAGTGCGTTTTGGTGTTGCGCAACGCCTGCGATTTTCAGACCAGAAGGTCACCTTGCCCGGAGGCCTGCCGGTTACTGACCGGGTGAGCGATCTGCTTTTCGGAACCTCCATCAACTGGGTTCCACAGTGGGCTTTTGATGCGACAGTTCAGTACAACCCCAAAATAAAACAATCCGAGCGCAGCAGTATCGGGGTGCGTTACAACCCCGGAAACTACCGCGTGGTCAGCGCCTCATTCCGCAAGCAGCGGAACATCAGCAATTCCGTCGACGTGGGCTGGCAATGGCCGATCAACGATATTTGGGGCGACAAGGGCCAGGATCTGGGTGCCGGCCGGGGACAGGGCGGTGGCCGGTACTACAGTGTGGGGCGCCTCAACTACAGCGTTCCTGACCGGAAACTGGTTGATGCGATCGTCGGCGTTGAGTACGATGGCTGCTGCTGGGTTGGGCGAGTTGTACTTCAGCGCTCGCAAAATACCCTGATTGCCTCAAATACCCGCATTCTTTTCCAGCTGGAGCTGGTGGGCTTTTCGCGTCTTGGGGTGAACCCTCTGGATACCCTGAAGCAGAATATTCCGCGTTACCAGTACCTGCGCGACCAAGTGACTGCGCCTAGCCGCTTTACCAACTATGACTAAATACCCTTCTTCTTCCTTTGTGATTGCCCGGGCCAATGGTGCTGGTCCTGTTGCCGGCAATCTGACGCTCGGTTTGCTGCTGGCTTTTTCTGTACTGGCGGTCAATGCCCAGGGCCTCAGGTCTTCTGGCGCATTACGCCTTCCCGACAGCAGTGCGGCGCGGGCGGCAGTGGGCGGCCAGCGGCAGGCCGATTTCATCGTCGCGATTGTCAATTCGGAACCGGTGACCAATAACGAGGTGCGGTCAAAGCTTGTACGCGCCGAGCAGCAGCTGACGCAGCGTGGCGTGGCGCTGCCGCCGCGCGCGGAACTGGTCAGGCAGGTTCTTGAGCGCCTCATCAGTGACAAGGCGCAACTGCAGGTGGCGCGTACTTCCGGCGTTCGCGTCGATGAAAATGCCGTCGACAACGCTGTTGCCGGCGTTGCCCAGCAAAACCAGCTGTCGGTAGAGGAGTTGCGCCGCCGACTGATTGCCGACGGCATCCCCTATGCGCAATTCCGGTCCGAACTCCGCGATGAGATTCTTGTCAGCCGGCTGAGGCAGAGGGAAGTCGATTCCCGTGTCACGGTCACTGAAGGCGACATAGACCAGTTTCTGCGCGACCAGGAAGGCAGCAACGACCCGTCGGCGATTGAAGTCAATCTGGCCCAGATTCTGGTGGCTGTGCCGGAAAACGCGACGACCGAACAGATTGCGGCGTTGCAGGCAAAGGCTACACAGATCGCACAGCGCGCCCGTTCGGGTGCCGACTTTGCTGCGCTGGCGACACAACTTTCCGATTCGCCGACGAAAGCGACCGGCGGACAGATGGGCTTGCGCGCTGCAGACAGATACCCAACCCTGTTTACCGAAGCCACCCAAAGCCTGAGCGCTGGTGGTGTGGCGGGCCCTGTACGCAGTGGTGCCGGCTTTCACGTCCTCAAGGTCATTGAAAAGAAGCAGGCTGGCGTGCCCGGTGTCAACATCACCCAAACGCATGCCCGGCACATCCTGCTCAGACCCGGTCCGGAGTTGACTGAAGCTGCTGCGGTTGCAAAGCTTGCAGATATCAAAAAACGTATTGCTGCTGGCCAGGCAGATTTTGCGACAGAAGCAAAAAACAACAGTGTCGACGGATCTGCCAAGGATGGCGGTGATCTTGGCTGGGCGAATCCGGGCAGTTTTGTGCCCGAGTTTGAACAGGTCATGAACGGTCTTTCGCCCGGGCAGATCGCGGATCCATTGGTCTCCCGGTTTGGCGTGCATCTGCTTCAGGTTCTGGAGCGCCGTGAGACCCAGCTGTCTGCGCGGGACCAGCGTGAACTGGTGCGAAACATCCTTCGCGAAAAAAAGCAGGAAGAGGCTTATGCCGTGTGGGCGCAGGAGGTGCGGGGCCGCGCCTACGTTGAATACCGTGAACCGCCGCAGTGATATTGGGCCCCCACGTTCGCTCACTGCGTCTAGCTCTCTGCCCCCCGAGGGGGCTGGCCTTGCTTGGGGCGGCCCTGCGCTGCGGCCGTTTGCCCCCACGGTTGCTCACTTCGTGTAGCGCCCAGCCCCCCGAGGGGGCTGCTGCTCCTGCGGCCCGGCGAAGCCGGTTCCGCGGACCCCGCTTGCATTTCATCGCCATTGCGCGCTGTTTGCTGGTTAGTCGTCTGGCGCGATGAAACACATTCCTCGCAAACGGTTTGGCCAGCATTTCCTGACCGACAAATACATCATTGAAGCCATCGTCGACGCCATTGCCCCGCAGGCTGGCCAGGCCATGGTTGAGATCGGGCCCGGGCTTGCGGCGCTGACGCAGCCTCTGGTTGAACGCCTTGGGCAGCTTACCGTGATTGAACTTGACAGGGACCTTGCCGTGCAGTTGCGGGCGCATCCGCAACTTCGCGTGGTGGAGTCGGATGTCCTCAAGGTTGATTTCCGGCAGCTGGCGAATGATGCGGGCGGAAAAATCAGGGTTGTCGGAAACCTGCCCTACAACATCTCCACACCCATCCTGTTTCATTTGCTGGACGTTGCCGATGTCGTTGAAGACCAGCACTTCATGCTGCAGAAAGAGGTGATTGATCGCATGGTGGCAACGCCATCTACCGGCGATTACAGCCGCCTGAGCGTTATGCTCCAGTGGCGTTACGCGATGGAGAACGTGTTGTTCGTTCCACCGGAAAGTTTTGATCCTCCGCCCCGCGTTGACAGCGCCATCGTGCGCATGGTTCCCCATGAGAGCCCCGCAGCGCTGGATGTCGCCCTGTTCAGCGAGCTGGTCCGCGTTGCTTTCAGCCAGCGGCGAAAGCTTTTGCGTCACTCTCTCGGCAAATGGCTGGAGCAACGCGGCTTCACTGGTAACTTTGACCTTCACCGGCGTGCGGAAGAAGTACCCGTAGCCCAATACATCGCGCTTGCGCAAACGGTGTAGTAACAAAGATTAAAAAGCCCGGTCACTCACGTGATTCCGGGCTTTTTTTGCGAACCGCTTTTAAGCAGCAGCGAAGGAACGCGTGCTCAGGCTGCTGCCAGCCAGTAACCCGCGTTGAACGGGCTGCTCATGCGCAGGGCCAATGGAGAGACGTCGACCAGTTTGTCGGTCGGCATGACTTCTTCACCTTCTGCTGTTGCGTTCTGGGCCTCATTCGCCCGATCCCCTTGGCCAATTTCCGGGGAGCGGGCTACAGAAAAGAATAGAAGCA
>JAZJYR010000037.1:0-45663 GCA_040390295.1 Pseudomonadota bacterium | reverse complement strand
CGCCTGCGCCGGGGCGGTTGTCAACGATGACGCTCTGGCCCCAGGCGGTGCCGAGTTTGTCGGCGACGAGGCGGGCGATGACGTCGGGGGTGGCGCCGGCCGGGAAGGGCACGATCATGCGTACGGGCTTGTTGGGCCAGGCCTGGGCCTGGACTGAGGTGCTCAGGCCAAGACCGAGGGTTGCGGCGAAGGCGGCGGCAAGGACGGTGGTCAGGCCGAGCTTGCGGCGGGTGCTTGAAGCTTTGCGGGCTTGGGAAGTTGTCATGTGTGTCTCCGGTATTTATTGAATCTGTGTCATTCGCGACGGCCTGTTGTCCAGCCGATGCCGAAATTTAGTCGCTGCGAGCGATTAAAAAAAGATGGCAAAATTCATCGACCGATACCAAAAATACATACCCTTTTCAAGGGTAAACCTTGATCAACCAGGTTGACGAAAGATGAAACTCACACAAATGCGCGACATGGTCGCCGTGGTTGAACGCGGCAGTTTGAGGGCGGCAGCGCGCCACCTGGACCTGGCCCAGCCGGCCCTGACCCGCAGCATTGGCGCACTTGAACGCGAACTGGGTGTAACGCTGTTTGAGCGTGAGGCGCGCGGTATGGTGCTGACACCTGCGGGCAAGTTGTTTCACCGCCGGGCCAGTGCCGTGATCAACGAGGTGCGCCGTGCGCGCGAAGACTTTGACCAGACCGATGGCGACATGCTGGGCACCATCACGGTGGGCCTGTCCATCATGCCGCACATGGGCATGCTGCCCGAGGCGCTGCCCGTCTTCCGCCGTCGCTACCCGCTGGTTCGCCTCAAAATCATCGAAGGCCTGTACCCTGCGATGGAGGCCGGCATGCAGGACGGCAGCATTGACTTTTACCTGGGCGCCTCACCGCGAGGCGAACCCGCAGGCGGGCTGGTTGCGGAGACGCTGCTGAAAAACACCCGCACCGTCATCGGACGCCGAGGCCACCCGCTTGCAGGCGCAAAGTCCATCAAGGACCTCGCCAAAGCCGAATGGGCTACGACCACACTCGACTTCAACGCAGCGACCGATTTGAACGAACTCTTCGCCAAACACAAGATGCCGCCGCCCGTCATCACCCTGCAAACGCATTCCGCGCTGTCGGTGATGGTGGCACTGTCAAGCTGCGATCTGCTGGCGATATTGCCGGCGCAGTGGAATGAGTTTCCGCTGACCCGCGATGTGCTGCAGGTCATCAACATCAAGGAAAAGCTGCCTGCGCCCGACATCGTGTTGATACGCCGGCCGGACCTGCCGCTGACGCCCGCGGCCGACCACTTCTGTGATTTGCTGAAGCGGTATTTGCCGTAGTAGCGCCAGAAGCAGGCGCATCGCTATCAATTAAATAGCTTCTCACGCCCGTATTCATTGGCTTTACGGCACTTTTGGCACTCAAAAATGGCCCGAAATGGCTTCAAAATGCCTCGCCAGCCTGAAAGATCCACCACCCAACCTCAAAATGTAAAGTTGACTTTACACCTGGCGGGGCCTGCCTCTTCAGCTCGCAGCCACCCGGTCCCGAATCTGCTGCAGCGCTCCCGGATCATCCATGGTCGTCAGGTCGCCCGCATCCCTGCCCTCGCACACCGCCTGAATCGCACGGCGCAGCAGTTTGCCGCTGCGGGTCTTGGGCAGCAGCGACACAAAGCGTACGCGTGACGGCCGGGCCACTGCACCCAGGTCACCGTCAACACGTTTCATGATCTCGCCTTCCAGCTTCATGGCGGCATTCGTATCACCCAACACCGACGAATCCTTGGGCACCACAAACGCCATCGCGACCTGGCCCTTGAGCTGGTCGGCCACGCCGACGACGGCGACTTCTGCCACGCCTGCATGGCCTGAAATGCTTTCCTCGATCTCGCGTGTGCCGAGACGGTGGCCTGCGACGTTGATCACATCGTCCGTGCGTCCGAGGATGAAGTAGTAGCCATCTTCGTCCCTGATGCCCCAGTCGAAGGTGCTGTAGACCATCTTGCCGGGCACCGACTTCCAGTAGGTATTGACGAAACGGGCATCGTCCTGCCAGATCGTCTGCATGAAGCCGGGCGGCGTTGGGCCTTCGATCACGACCACGCCCTTTTCATTCGGCTGCGTCAGCTCTTCACCCGTGGACTCATGCAATATCTTCACGCGGTAGCCGTACATCGGGATGCCGGGGCTGCCGAACTTGCTGGGCTTCTTCTCCACGCCGTTGGCAATCGTGATCAGCGGCCAGCCGGTTTCGGTCTGCCAGTAGTTGTCGATGATGGGCACTCTCAAGCCTTCGCTGATCCAGCGCGCTGTCGGTTCGTCAAGCGGCTCACCTGCAAGGAAGAGCGCACGCAGGCTGGAGAGGTCGTATTTTTTCAGCAGCGCCGGGTCCTGCTTTTTGAGCACGCGCACCGCGGTCGGCGCGCTGAACATGGCCGTTACCTTGTATTTTTCGACCAGGCTCCACCAGATGCCGCCGTTGGGCTGCTGGTCCATACCCTGGGTCGGCAGGCCTTCGTACATGATGGTCGCCATGCCGGCGATCAGCGGGCCGTAGATGATGTAGCTGTGGCCCACGACCCAGCCGATGTCGCTGGTTGAAAAGTAGGTTTCACCGGGCCGGCCGTCGAAGATGTGTTTCATGCTGGCCGCCAGGGCGACGGCATAACCGCCGGTATCGCGCTGCACGCCCTTGGGTTTGCCCGTGGTGCCGCTGGTGTAGATGGTGTAGCTGATGTCGGTCGAATCAAGCCACACGCAGTGCACCTGCGCGGCCATGTACTTGGCGCGCAGGTCGGCCCACAACAGGTCGCGGCCCTTGACCATCTCCATCGGTGCGAGGCCCCGGTCGACCAGCAGCACGGCCTCCGGTTTGCGTGCGGCCAGGCGAATGGCTTCATCGAGCAGCGGCTTGTACGCCACCACCTTGCCGCCGCGCGAACCGGCATCGGCGCTGATGATGACCTTGGGCGCGGCGTCGTCGATGCGTGACGCCAGCGAGCCGCTGGCAAACCCGCCGAACACCACGCAGTGGATGGCCCCAATGCGCGCGCAGGCCAGCATGGCAAACGCAGCCTCGGCAATCATGGGCATGTAGATCAGCACGCGGTCGCCCTTGACCACGCCCATGGCCAGCAGGCTGGCAGCCATGCGCTGCACTTCGAGGTGCAGCTCCTTGAAGCTGTAGGTTTTCTCGATGCCGGTTTCGCTGGAGACGTAGATCAGCGCCGCCTGGTCGCCGCGCGTGACGAGGTGGCGGTCCACAGCGTTGTGGCAAAGGTTGGTCTCGCCACCCTCGAACCAGTGCGCGAATGGCGGCTTGTCGTAGTTGCAGACGCGGGTGAAGGGTTTGTGCCAGTCAATCAGTTTGGCCTGCTCGGTCCAGAAGGCGTCTGGCTGGTCAACCGACTGACGGTAGAAATCTGCGTAGCTTGTCATGTCTCTTGTCTCCGTTTGTTCTGACTCAATTCTCAATTTCCCTGAACTCAGATCTTCACGATCACGCGACCCCTGATCTTGCCGTCCATCAGCGCGTGGGCTTTTTCAACGGCCCGCTCAAGCGGCACTTCTTCAACCATGGCGTCGAGTCTGGTCGGGTCCAGGTCCAGTGCCAGGCGATCCCACGCCTGCTGGCGCAATGCGAGCGGCGCCATCACGCTGTCGATACCGCAAAGCGTCACCCCTCGCAGGATAAACGGCATGACTGTCGCGGGAAAATCAGCGCCCTGCGCCAGCCCGCAGGCGGCCACCACACCGCCGTAGCGCATTTGCGCGCAGGCATTGGCCAGGGTATGGGAGCCCACCGCGTCCACCACAGCCGCCCAGCGTTCCTTCTGCAGAGGTTTGCCGGGCGCAGACAGCTCTGCCCTGTCGATGATGCTGGCCGCGCCCAGCTGTTTCAGGTATTTGCTTTCAGCCGCTTTGCCGGTGGCGGCAACGACGGTGTAGCCCAGCTTGCCGAGCAGCGCGACAGCCACGCTGCCCACGCCACCGGTGGCGCCCGTGACAAGGACCTCGCCGGCGCCGGGGCGCAGGCCATGCCGCTCCAGGGCCATCACGCACAGCATGGCGGTGTAACCGGCCGTGCCAATCGCCATCGCCTGCCGAGTGCTGAAGGCGGCAGGCAGCTTCACCAGCCAGTCGCCCTGCAGCCGCGCACGTTCAGACATCAGGCCCCAGCGCGTTTCGCCCAGGCCCCAGCCGTTGTGGACAAATCTGTCGCCCGACTTCCAGCTGGCGTGAGTTGACTCCAGCACCGTGCCTGCGCCGTCGATACCTGCCACCATGGGCCAGCTGCGCACCACCGGACCTTTGTTGGCAATCGCCAGGCCGTCCTTGTAGTTGAGGGTCGAATAGTCAACCTGGACCAGCACGTCGCCAGCCGGCAACTGGGCGTCTTCGGTATCGGTGATAGCGGCAGAAAAGCCCGCTTCTGTTTTATTGAGCTGCAATGACCTGAACATGTTTTTGCCTCCTGATGGTTAGCGCAAGCCTGGTGAACTTTGCCGCTATCGGCCACAGCTCACCCAAACTGAATTTATAATTATGTATAACGGGCTTGCAGGAGCCTGACACTGACCCAACCCGCCGAATCGACAAGCAATAGCCATGTTCCATGGGCTCCAGCGGGCTTGAATTGGGCATGGCCGCCGCGGCATGGTCTGCGGCCACGCCTACAACGCCTACCAAAAGACAGTGAATGAACCTGCCGGTGGCGCGGGATCAGGCCTGTTACCGGGAGATAGACAGGCCATTCGACTACATCCATTTCTTTCAGCGGTCAATATATTTTATCAATGGAGATAAATATACCAATGAAAAAAATAAATACCCAAAAGCCTACCGCTACGCTGAACCCCGGAGCGTCATGCCGTCGGATTTCGTCTCTCAATCGCGTCTTGCCCCCAGGTGCGCAAGAAATGCGCGCCAGCCCAAAACGAACAAACACCTTCGCGCTTGGACTTTTGCCTCTGGCATTGCTGACGCTGGGACACGTTGCATACGCCCAGCAAATTCCCAACGCGGGTAGCCAGATCCAGCAAATACCAACAACACCCTTGCCCCAAAAAGCGCCGCCGGAAATCAGCATCCAGCGCGGCGTTGCGCCTCTTTTGACAGCAAACGATCAAACCAGGCTTCTTGTTCAGACCCTGAAGATCACGGGCGCGCAGTCCTACTCCGAATCAGAGCTCATCGCGGTCACTGGTTTCAGACCCGGAACAGAGATGACGCTCAGCGAGCTCCGCAACATGGCATCCAGAATCACGGACTACTACGCGAAAAAAGGCTATTTTGTAGCCAGGGCTTATTTGCCAGCGCAGCAGATCCAGAACAACACCGTCACCATTGAAGTGAGTGAAGGTAAATACGGCAAGGTCATTCTCCGCAACCAGACCAACCTCGCCGATGCACAAGCCTACCGGCTTCTCGAGGGCCTGAAAACCGGCGACCCCATCACCAATGACCCACTGGAAAGCCGGCTGCTTCTGCTATCTGACACCCCGGGTGTCAAGGTCAGTTCAACGCTTGTTCCGGGTACAGATCCGGGAAGCTCCGACCTGATCGTTGAGCTCACCCCGGGCAAGCGCGTCAATGGCGAAGTCGATGCAGACAACGGGGGCAGCCGCTACACCGGTGAATACCGACTCGGTACGACGGTCAACCTGAACAATCCGCTCGGACTGGGCGATGTCGCCAGCATCCGCGCGGTCACTTCAGGCTCTGGCCTGACCTACGGCCGTGCGTCTTACCAGGTGCCCTACGGCAGGGCTACTTTCGGTGTCTCCTACAGCAGACTCCAGTACAAGCTTGGCGAGGAATTTGCACCGCTGCTTGCCAGCGGCACTGCGGAAATTGCAAGCATTTATGGAATCTATCCGCTGATACGCACGCGCAACAACAATCTGTATACCCAGCTTGCCTACGAAGCACGGACGTTCAAGGACAAGGTAGACGCCTTCCCGTCTGTCACCGACAAGAAAGCAAACGTGTTGCTTGCAAGCCTGTATGGCAATCACATCGACACTCTGGGCGGCGGCGGCATCAACGCCTATTCACTGACGCTTTCGGCAGGTAATCTGGATATCAAGACCCCAGCTGTCCTGGCAGCGGATGCGGCCAGCGCCCGAAGCAATGGCTCGTACGGCAAACTCGCATTTACCGCCACGCGGCTGCAGAGAGTCACAAATGCAGTCTCGATCTACGCATCCATCAACGGACAGGTCGCTTCCAAAAACCTCGACTCCTCGGAAAAGTTGGGACTCGGCGGCATGAATGGTGTGCGCGCCTATCCGCAGGGCGAGGCTTACGGCGACGAAGGCTACATCGTCAACCTTGAAGCCCGCCTGCTGCTGCCCAAATGGTCAGAGCGCATTCCGGGCGAGATGCACCTGATTGGCTTCGTGGATGCAGGCAACGTCACGATAAACAAAAGCCCATGGGCAGGCGGCAACAACAGCCGAAGTCTGGGCGCTTATGGCGTTGGCGCAACCTGGGGCGAGACCGGCAACTTCCTGGTCCGGGCGTATTACGCCGTCAAGATGGGGAACGAACCGGCCATCTCTGCTCCCGACAAGCCTGGCAGGTTCTGGGTTCAGGCTATCAAGTATTTCTGAGCAGAGCCAGCTACATCAGAAGTCCGATACAACATTTGAGGATCCATCCATGAACCACATACACAAATCCATCTGGAACGAGAGCACTGGAGCATTCGTCGCCGCGCCCGAAAATGCAAGGGGGTCAGGTACCAGCTCGCCCGGCACCGCACGCCCCCAGACAGTCGCAAGGTTCGCCGTGAATGCGTTGTCCGCCTGCCTGATGCTCAGCTTCGGCGCTTCTGTCTACGCCCTGCCCGTCAATGGCGTCGTCGCTGCCGGCGCTGCCAACATCGCCAGCAGTGGTTCCACAACAACCATCACCCAGTCCACCGCCAATGTCGTGGTCAACTGGCAGAGTTTTGGCATCGCAGCCGGCCAGACGGTGCAGTTCATACAACCCGGTAGCGCCTCGATCGCGCTGAACCGCGTCCTCGGCGCAGATCCGTCGAGCATCATGGGCAACCTGTCGGCCAATGGCAAGGTCTTCCTGCTCAATCCCAACGGTGTCCTGTTTGGCAATGGCGCCTCCGTGAGCGTGGGTGGACTGGTCGCGACCACCATGAGCCTCAGCGATGCAAACTTCATGGCCGGCAACTACTCATTCACCGATGCAGGGACTGGCACCGTCGTCAATCGGGGCACGATCAATGCAGCCGATGGCGGTTATGTGGCGCTGCTTGGAAAAAGCGTCAGCAACCAAGGCGTTATCTCTGCGAGATTGGGCTCCGTAGCACTCGCCGCGGGCAACGCCGTCACGATGGACGTGACGGGCGACGGCCTGCTCAACATTTCCGTGGCTCAGGGAGCGGTCAATGCGCTGGTTGAAAACGGCGGCATGATTCAGGCCGACGGCGGCCGCGTGCTGCTGACAGCGCAGGCAGCCGGCAATCTCCTCCAGACCGTTGTCAACAATACGGGTGTGATCCAGGCCCAAACCCTCGTCAACCACAATGGCACGATCCTGCTTCTCGGGGATATGCAGTCGGGCACCATGAGCGTCGGGGGTACGCTGGATGCCAGCGCTCCCAACGGCGGGAACGGCGGCTTTATTGAAACCTCTGCAGCCCACGTCAACATCCGCGACGACGTGCGCGTGACCACGGCTGCGCCTCAGGGGCAGATGGGCTCCTGGCTGATCGATCCGCAGGATTTCATCATTGGCGCGGGCGGCAACATCTCCGGTGTCACCCTCTCTGGCCAGCTGGTTAACAACAGCATCACCATCAAGACTGCAGCAGGCAGTGGTAATGGCGACATCTTCGTCAATGACGCGATCACCTGGACTGCAGCCGGCGCACCTACGACGTTGACGCTTAATGCGGACCGGGACACCAACATCAATGCGGCGGTGACGGCGACCAACGGAAACTTTGCCACCTGTTGTGGACGCGACGTGAACGTCAATGCGGCCCTCACCACGACGAACGGAAGCATTCTCCTGAGCGCAGGGCGCAACGTCAATTTGAATGCGGCCGTGAGCACGACCGATGGCAACCTGATGATGTGCGCCGCCAACGATGTAAATATCGGTGCCAAGATCACCCTGACCAATGGCACGCTGGACCCTACGCGTAGCCTGGGCCTGGCACGCGGCCTGACGCTCAGCGCAGACACCGATGGCACGGGCCCTGGTGTGGCCGGCGGTACCGTGGTGTTTGCAGCTTTGGCCCCGCTTGCCGCGGTGACCAATGCACCCGTTGTCGTTACGTACAACCCCGTTTCCTACACAACGCCGACGGATTATTCGACGAAATTCACCCTCACAGCGGGTGCCACGCTCTCACAGCGCATGCTGGTATTTCCCGAAGCCACGAAATATTACGATGGCACAACCAACACTTTTCTGTACTCACTCAGGGGAGATCCGGCGGGCGTCAGCCTGATTGCCGGCCCGGGCGCTACGGCCACCTTTGACGATGCCATACCGGGAGCCAACAAGTCTGTGACCTTTACGGGGTACACACTTGGAGGTCCCAATGCAGCGCAGTACGCACTGGCCACCACCTGCTGCGGGCCGATTGTGCAAAAAACAACCGGCAGCATCAGGCCAAAAGCAGATTCCACTTTTGCTTCAGCCTTTGGAGTCTTCGCGTTCAATCAGGCGGGCATGGTGGCAACATATCCGGCCGGGATCATGCCAACATACATGTCCGACGCAGGCGATGTTTTCTTCTCGCTTAAGGAAGAAGAGGCACCGGCAGTGACGCCGCTACCTCCAAGGTTGCCCTATGTTGCACCCAGGTATTTGCCCAAACCAGCACGTAATTGAGCACGACAGGAAAGACACGGTTGGCCTGCGCAATGATCACCTCGCGACTATGGCTGACACTGCTGGCAGGCTGTCTTGCGCTGCCTTCGGCTTTCGCAGGCGAGAACACCGGTCGCGCAGCCGATGCGACAGTCACGGCAAGCCAGCCCACGGCACTGCGCCCGCCTGGCCATGCCAATCTGGGTCAGGAGCATGCATCAATCGAGGCAGTCCAGGTCGCTGACTGGGTGGTGGACTCTGCGAACAACCAGGGCATGCCCTTCATGATCGTCGACAAGGTTAACGCCCGGGTGCTGATGTTTGATGCGTCGGGCAAGCTGCAGGGCGCAACCTCCGCGTTGCTTGGCCTCGCACGTGGCGATGACTCGACCCCGGGCATTGGTGACCGAAAACTGTCAACCATTCGCCCGGACGAGCGGACGACCCCGGCGGGACGATTCGTTGCATCCCTGGCTCCGGATATTCATGGCGAGGAAATCCTTTGGATCGACTACAGCACGGCCATCTCGCTGCATCGCGTCGTCAAGGGGACACCCGTCGAGCGGCGCGCGCAACGCCTGGCCAGCCCGGCGGTCGATGACAAACGAATCTCCTACGGGTGTATCAATGTCCCGGCGAAGTTCTACGAGCAGGTCGTGAGCCCCGCCTTCACCACAACGAGCGGCGTTGTCTACATCCTGCCCGAGACGCGCCCAGCACGCGAAGTCTTTGGCTCGTATATTGTCAGGCGCTGAAAGCACCCGATAGCCCGGACTGTCAGCCACCGCCGCGCGATGGAATATGCCCATCCGCAGACAGCGATGCATAGCTGAGACGTTGGCGTGGCGCCTGCGCCAGCATTTCGCCGTTAAAAAGCTAAAGCACACCGTCAGCAGTCATGGCGGACATGATCTGCAATCCATGCAGCCAGCCTACTCAGCCTTCATTCCCGTGCTCTGGATGATCTTTGTGTAGCGCACGCGATTGGCGGCCAGATGGCTATCAGCGGCCCTGCCCGTCTCTCCCAGCACCTGCATGTCCATGGCTTCAAGCCGGGCCTTGATGTCAGGCTGCTGCAGCACTTTGGCAATCGCCGCCTGCAGGGTCTGCACGACAGCATCCGGCGTGGCAGCGGGGACCATGGCCACCTGCATGGCTTCAAACTCCATGCTCTTGAGTCCGGCCTCGCCGACAGTTGGCACCTGCGGCAACAGCGGTGACCGCTTCTGGCCAGTCACCGCCAGCGCGGTCACACGTCCGCCCTGCACCTGCGGCAACAGGCCGGGCGTGATGATCACGCCGGCATCCACCTCGCCCGACACGATGGCCTGCACGGCAGGCGCCGTGCCCTTGTACGGTATCTGCGTTGCCTTGATCCCCGCACCTTCGGCCAGCAAGGCCATGGCGATGTGCGCAGGGCTGCCGTTGCCAGCGGTCGCGAAGTTCAGGTTGCCCGCCTTGCCTTTGGCCACCAGTTCGGGCACAGACCTGATGCCCAGCCCGGCATTCACGCCCAGCAACAAACCCGATGCCGTCATGATCATCACCGGCTTGAGGTCTTCTGCCCTGAAAGGCATGGCCGGGTACAGCGCAGGGTTGGTGGTGAAAGTGGTGTCAATGCTGAACACCACGTTGTAGCCATCCGGCTGGCTCTTGGCCACAAAATCAGCGCCCACATTGCCACCTGCGCCCGCCTTGTTTTCAACGACGAAAGGCTGCTTGAGCTCTTTCTGCAGGTTCTCGGCCAGCAGCCGCGCCAGGATGTCGGTCGGGCCGCCTGCCTGGAAGTTGACTATTAAGTGGACGGGTTTGGAGGGATAGGCTTGCTGGGCTGACGCCTGCGTTGTTGCGGCCGCTGTGAGCAATATGGCAGCGAGGGTCAGGGTTGTGTTGCGGGTGGAGGTGGTAGGCATTGCGTTTCGAGTTAGCTATGAGTTGGCAGCGCTGGGTTTCGGGATGTTACTGCTATGGTGGATTTTGGGCAGCTTGGAATTTCTTGACGGTGCCCTTCACGACCAGGCCGGGCTACCCCGGCCTGGTCGTGAAGGGCAAAAACCTCAAATCAAGCAGCAGGCTTGGCAGTGAAGGAACACCCTCAACAAAACGCGAAACCTACTTGATCAACCCCTGAACATCCTTGAAAGCCGGATGTTCAGCCGTCCCCAGCCACTCAAACGCCACCATCTCCGTCGTCACCAGTTCAGCCCCAGCCCCGGCCAGCCTGTCAAACGCTGCATCGCGGTTGCGCTCTGTGCGTGAGCTGCAGGCGTCTGTCACGACCCACACGTCAAACTCTTCTTCAAGCAGGTCCAGTGCGGTCTGCATCAGGCAGACGTGTGCTTCGCAACCGGCGATGACGATCATGCTTCTGCCCTCTTCTTCCTCGGGGGCTGGCTTCTGCAGATGTTTGGGCAGGCTACGCGCATTGCCACCCTGCGCGGGTTTGCGCACCGGTGGGCGAAGCCATTCGCCCAGGCCATCGGCGACGGCGCTGAAGTGCATCTTGGTCAGGGTGCGGCCTGCTGCGGCTTCAATCACCGCTTGCAGCGGCGGCACATTGGGGCCGAGCTTGTCGGGGTTTTGCTCGGTTGCCCAAACGGGCACCTGCATGATTTCAGCCATGCGCGCCAGGCGAACGGCGTTGGCGATGACGAGTTCGTTTTCAAAAATGACCGGCATCAGGCGGGTCTGGTAATCGACCAGCACAAGCTGGGAGTCATCGGCGTCTAGCAACATGGCAATCCTTGAGGGTGAAATGATGGGGCGAAGGTCAGCGCTGCAGGCGCTCCACCAGCGCAATGATGTAGTCCTCGAACAGCAGCGTGGCGTCCTGGTTGAACATGCGTATGCGGCCGGTGTGCTGCATCAGCAGCAGGCCCACGCCGTGCGCAAACAAGGATGTATTTTCCCTCAGCGCATCGTCAGCACTCAACCCCATGGCCTGCAGCGCGGTTTCGCACGGTCGCAGCGCGTCATGCAGGCGGTCATTGAGCTTGTAGTTGAGTTCGGCTGTCAGGCCGCGTGGCCGCATGCCCTGCACCAGGTAAAAGCCCAGATCGAGGTCGCGCGGGTTGCTGGCGAAAAAGCCAAACCAGGCGCTGGCCTTGGCATCCAGCATTTCGGCAGGCTCAAGGTCCGCGCTGCCCGCCGCATCGACGGCGGCATTCAGGCGCTCCAGCGATTCGGCCAGCAACGCGCCGTAAATCGCTTCCTTGTTTTCAAAATACGAATAGATGGCGCCCGGTGTGTAGCCCGCCTGCTTCGCGATCTCGCGAATGCTGGCCCCTTCAATGCCCAGCCTTTCAAACACCGTGCGTGCGGCATCGAGCATCAGGGCGCGCCTGGAGTCGTTCATGGCTTGCTGGCGGTCGAGTCTGGCTTGCATCAGGCAAATGGTAAACCCAAAAGCCCCGCAATCACACTCAGGATTGACGCTTGTTTTTTAAATTGAACAGTGTTCAAATTCTTCAAAATTACCCAGGAGACACGATGAACGCCCCCGCCCCGCAAGCCACCCTGATGTCTGGCAACGACTTTCGCGAGTCGCTACGCCGCTACAAGCCCCGCGTCTTTCTGGACGGCCAGCTGGTCGACAACGTGGCCGATGAACCCGGCTTTGGCCCCGGCATCAATGCGATTGCGCTGACCTATGACTACGCGCTGAAGGCTAAATACGCGCCCATCATGACGGCGGTGCAGCACACCAGCGGCAAGCTGGTCAACCGCTTGAGCCACATCAACACCAGCAGCGGAGATTTGCTCAACAAGCTGGAGGCCGTGCGCCTGGTCTGCCAGGAAACCGGCTGCGCCCAGCGCTACCTGACGCACGATGCGCTCAACGCCATCGGCCAGGTCTCCAGCCGCATTGATGATGCGCGCGGCACCACCGAGAACACCGCCCGCTTTTTGAACTACCTGCACCGCGTGCAGGACCAGGACCTGACGCTGGGTATTGCCATGACGGATGCCAAAGGCGACCGCAGCCGCAGGCCGCATGAGCAGGCCAATGTCGACAGCTATGTGCATGTGGTCGAGCGCAATGCAAAAGGTATCGTCATCAGCGGCACCAAGGCCATCGTGACCGGTGCGCCCTACATGCATGAGTTTCTCGTCATGCCCTGCCGCAACATGGGCCAAGAAGATGCCGACTTCGCGGTCTGCTGCGCGGTGCCGGTGGATGCCCCTGGCATCACCATCATTGCGCGGCCTGCGGGCCGGCCCGGTGAGAAGGTGGAGCACGGCGCGGCGCTGTTTAGCCGCAAGTACGGCCAGAGTACCGGCGTCGTGATGTTCGACAAGGTGTTTGTGCCCTGGGACAGCGTGTTTTACGAAGGCGAATGGGAGCACACCGGCCACCTCACCTACAGCTACGCCACACACCACCGCCACACCTGCATAGGCGCGCGTGCAGGCTTTGGCGATTTGCTGATTGGCGCAGGCGCGTTGATGTGCGAGGCCAATGGCTTCGATCCGGCCAGGGAGACGCATTTGCGTGAGCAGATGGTCGAACTCATCACCATCACCGAAAGCTTTTACGCCTGCGGCGTGGCGGCCAGCGTGTATGGCAAGCCTGATGAACACAGCAAGACATTCATGCCCGACCCGGTGTTCAGCAACATTGGCAAGCTGCTGCTGGCCACGAAAATTTATGACATGCACCGCATCGCGCATTACGTGAGCGGCGGCCTTATCGTCACCCTGCCCGGCCCGGACGAGGACCATAACCCCGAGACCGGCGCAAAACTAAGCGAGGTGTTGCGCGCCAATCCCGACGTGCCTTACGAACAGCGCATCGAAACAGCCCGGTTTATTGAAGACCTGACCGCTGGGTACCAGGGCGGCTGGTACAGCGTGATCAGCCTGCATGGCGGCGGATCACCGGCCGCCATGAAGCAGGAGATCTACCGCAATTACCCCATTGGCTCCAAAGTCGAACTGGTCGAGCGGATTCTTGAGCGCGGCGTCGCAGGAGAAGGCGTGCCTCACAACCCCGATCGCGCCATCACCAAAAACCGCCAGCCCGGCAAATGCTGCGACACCGGCTGCACCACCCCGGGCCAGCCGGTGATGGTGGATTTGCCGGCGCTTGAGGCGACGCTGCCATCCCGCCGGGAGACAGCGTAAGCGCAGCGCGATTTGGGTTTACATGCGGCCCAGGTCCTGAATCGCGTCGACCACCATGTTGGTGCCCAGCGCGATCAGCAGGATGTCGGAGGCGACACGGACATATTTATAGCCGGCAGGCGCCGTGCCCAGTTGCACGATCACCGGTGCAGGCACAGGGTAGTAGGCAACGCCGCGCGGAAGCGGCTGGCCGACCGAGTATTTCTTGGCCTGGCCTGGTGGCAGGCAGCCGTTGTTCTTTTTGGCCAGGCCGGGAGGGCATCGGCCGTGGCTGAACTGCTCACCGTAATAGCTATTGGCTGCGACGCGTTGTTGCTCGCCAAAGAAGCCGCCAACCCGGATGTCGTCCCTGCGCTCGCCCTTGTCGCCGTTGTTGCCGCGGTGGTTTTCGCCCTGCTCCATCTGGCCATGGCTTTCACCCTTGTTCTTGCCGCCCTTGCCAGCCCATTCAGGCTTGTCGGCAAAGCTTGCACCGCAGGCCAACAGTATGGCCAGTCCAAGCGCAACGCTGCGGCTGGTCTTGTTGGTGCCGGACGCAGGTTTGGTATATGAGGTTTGTTTCATGGGGATTCCTTTTTGGGTTGTGGGTAGACCTTAAGTCACGCACATGGATCGTCCAGTAGGCGCACACCTTGTAAGGGTGAGCGCGTAGGGCGTGTCTCAAGACATCCTCAGCACGCCCACACTCCTTTAATGGATCACGTATCAGTCTTTAAATAGTTAATGCATTTTTTAAGAAGCATTTCTAAAAAGCTGGCCCGGAAGACGCTTTCGGAGCGCCATGGCCTGAAAAACAGGCATTTTTTGGCTGTTTCAAGGCACGATTAAGGGCTCAAGACCAATGGTTTCGGGCGTTACCAGCTATAAAAAGAATAGCGCCGTACAACTCCTGAGCGGGGTGTGCCTGCTGCCAGCCTTACCTGGGCTGCAGAGGCGACTGCGCAAATCGCAGCAAACGGGTCGCCAGCACGGTTTCGGCGAGAAAACAAACCAGCGCTGCCAAAAAGCACATCACGCCAGCCAGAAAGCTGAGGGTCGCGATTTTGGGGATCAGCAGCTCGGCCGTCTGGCCCAGAAACAGCAACATGATGGTCAGGCCGATCAGCATGGCGCACAGCGTGAGCAGCGCCAGGCTGCCGTTGACCAGCCAGCCGCGCTGGCGCAGTTCACCCAGCTCGGCATACATCTTCACCGCGCGGGTTTGCTCGACGTCGCCAGTGTCGAGCCGATTCTCCAGAAACCGGGCGCGGTCAATGATGCGCGCCAGGCGGCCGGCGACGGCGGCAATCATGCCCGACACGGCGGTCAGCAAAAACACCGGCGCGACAGCCAGCTGTATGCCGTGGTTGACGGTCGACAGGTCGGTTGAAAAAATCATTCGGGCTCCCCGCCTTTTTGGTTGGTTCAAGCCCCTATTGTCATGCGGCCAGATGCGGAGCCTTGCTGTCACAGGGTTAACTCTGTCGTCCCTGTCTGACACGGGCGACCTCGTGGCAACGGGACAATCTCGCCCTGAGGCAGTTGCCAGGGCCATTCAACCCCGACCTGCATCACCATCTCCATCCAACCCCTCCAACAAACACCAAGGATTCGCATGCTCCCCAACAAAGAAGGCCAACACGTCCCTGACGTCACATTCAAAACCCGCAAGGACGACCAATGGGTGGATGTCACCACGTCCGAGCTGTTCGACGGCAAGACCGTGGTGGTCTTCTCGTTGCCCGGCGCCTACACGCCCACCTGCTCCACCACCCACCTGCCCCGCTTCAACGAACTGGCTGGCACTTTCAAGGCCAACGGCGTGGACGACGTGATCTGCATGTCGGTCAACGACGCCTTTGTGATGAACGAATGGGGCAAGGCGCAGGAGGCCGAGAACCTGACGCTGATTCCCGACGGCAACGGCAAGTTCTCTGAAGGCATGGGCATGCTGGTCGACAAAAGCGCCCTGGGCTTCGGCAAGCGTTCATGGCGCTATTCGATGCTGGTGAAAGACGGTATCGTGCAAAAGATGTTCATCGAGCCCGAGCGCGACGGCGACCCGTTTGAAGTGTCGGATGCAGACACCATGCTTCAGTACGTTGCGCCCAAGGTCAAGGCACCGCTGCCCGTCACCATCTTCACCAAGGCGGGTTGCCCTTTCTGTGCCAGGGCCAAGTCCATGCTCAAGGAAGCAGGCATGCACTATGAAGAGGTGGAGCTGGGCCACGGCATCACGTCACGCACGCTGCAGGCAGTAGCCGGTGCGGGCACGGCGCCCCAGGTGTTTGTCGGTGGTGAAAAGATCGGTGGCTCTGAAGCGCTGGACGCCTGGCTGGTCAAGAGCGGCAAGCGCAGCGCCACCGCACTCTGACGCTTTAAATCAAGAGAACTTGCGCGCGGCATCCAGCGCAAGCCCTGCGCCGATGCTGCCAAATCGATCGCCTTCTACAGCGCGTGCGCCCGGCAGCAAGGCGGCGATGCGCTCGCGCAGCAGCGGCACGCCGCTCGAGCCGCCGGTAAAAAACACGGTGTCCACCTGGCCTGCCTGTATGCAGGCATCACGCAGCAGCGCGGTCACGGTGGCTTCAACCTTTGAGACCAGCTCGCCAATCGCCGCATCAAAGTCAAGCCTGTGCAGGCTCAACATCTCGCCGGGTGCAATGCGGCCCAGATCCATCACGGCTTCAGCCGCATCCGACAGCGTGATCTTGGCCGCTTCAACCTGCATGGCCAGCCAGTGGCCTGCGCGCTCGCGTACCAGGTTTTGCAGGCGTTCGAGTTTGTCTCTTTCAAGCGCACTGCGGTGCAGCTCCGTGATCTGCACCCACGCCTTTTTGGTATAGGCCAGGTTGATGGTGTGCCAGGTCGCAAGGTTGAAAAACAGCGCCGACGGAATCTCCAGCCCGCCCTTCAGCTGGCTGCCCAGGCCCAGCGTGGGCATGACGCTCGCCAGGCTCAGGTATTTGTCAAAGTCGGTGCCGCCAATATGCACACCGCCGCTGGCCAGGATGTCATCACGCCGCTCGGCCTTGTGGGCCAGCCCCGGCCCGAGGCGCACGAGCGCAAAGTCAGACGTCCCGCCGCCGATGTCAACCACCAGCACCAGCTCTTCGCGCGCGCCCTGCGGAATCCGTGATTCATAGTCAAACGCCGCAGCAATCGGCTCGTACTGGAAGGCGATGTCTTTCAGGCCCGTCGAACGTGCGATGTCTGCGAGCGTGTCTTCAGCGCGCTTGTCGGCCACGGCATCGTCGTCGACAAAAAACACCGGGCGGCCCAGCACGGCGCGCGTGAAGGTCTGGCCTGCAGCGGTTTCAGCGCGGCGCTTGAGCTCACCGATAAACTGCGCCAGCAGATCACGAAACGGCAGCGCACGGCCGGCGACCTCGGTGTGTTCGTCCATCATGGATGTGCCGAGCAGGCTTTTGAGCGAACGCATCAGGCGGCCTTCGTGGCCTGCGAGGTAGTCAGCGAGACCCGCGCGACCATAGGTCACATGGTCACGGCAGTCTTCAGGGTCTGCATGAAAAAAGACCACCGAGGGCAATGTCGCCTTGCCGTCTTCAAGGGGCAGCAACAGGGATGCGCCAGACGCGAGACCGGGCCGGCTCCACCCGGCTGTCGAATTGGACGTGCCGAAGTCAATGCCGCATGCGGCGGCTGAACCAATCACTGCCAAGATTAGCTGCGGTCGGCAGGCCTGGCAAAACCGCCTTCGGCCCATGCCGTCGCGCTGGCGCGATTCAGTTTGAAGGATGGCGCGACGCGCACCTGAGCAAGCTGCTCACCGGCCTCGTCCTGCGCCGTCAGGAGCGCATGCGGATTGTCTTCATCGGGAACGATGTCCAGCAGCACGTTGACACGATCGCCATTGGCCGTCACTTCAAGGCTCTGGTGCAGCGAGGCATGCAGTTGCTGCTCATGCCGGCGCACAAATTCAGAGGCGGTCTTGACCAGCGTGCTGAAGGCGTTGCCGTCCAGCGGCTTGGGGTTCTTTTTGTCGCGCCCCATGGTCCACGGGCCGACCAGGGCAGGCTCGGGCTCGCCGTCCTTGATCATCGCCACCGCCCAGCCGTCATCGTCCTCGTTCTTGAGGACTTTGGCCGTCCAGCCATCGCCGGTCCACAGCCTGGGTTCCTGAATGGGCGCGTCGTCGGCGGCGATGTCTGAATCGGTCAAATGAAAATCTCTTTACTGCTGGGGAGGCGAGATTCTAGTGCCAGCAGAAAGAGCGGCTACAAACCAAGGTCGCTCAGGCCCGGATGATCGTCAGGCCTGCGCCCCAGCGGCCAGTGAAATTTGCGGTCCGCCTCCCTGATCGGCAGGTCGTTGATGCTGGCGTGGCGCACGTCCATCAGGCCGTTTTCATCGAACTCCCAGTTCTCGTTGCCATAGGAGCGAAACCAGTTGCCCGCATCGTCATGCCATTCGTAGGCAAAGCGCACGGCAATGCGGTGGCTGCTGAAGGCCCAGACCTCCTTGATCAGCCGGTAGTCCAGCTCGCGGACCCACTTGCGCGTCAGCAGGGCTGCAATCTCTTCTCGCCCGGTGACGAACTCTGCCCGGTTGCGCCAGCGGCTGCCGGGCGTGTAGGCCATGGAGACGCGCTGCGGGTCGCGCGTGTTCCAGCCGTCTTCTGCAGCACGGGCTTTTTGCCTTGCGGTCTCAAGGGTAAAGGGTGGGAGCGGCGGGCGGGTTTCCATGGTGTCGTATCTCCAGAGGGGTTGGGGAATTTTTTGGCGTTGGTAGACAAATCTGTCTACCTCCCGCAATTCTGGCACAGGTAGACAGACCTGTCTACAATGCAGCCATGAATGACAGCACACTGCCCGCACGCGACCGCATCCTGGTCACGGCACACGACCTCTTCTACGCGGGCGGCATTCGCGCCACCGGCATAGACCGCATCATTGCCGAATCAGGCGTGGCCAAGCTCACCTTCTACCGCCACTTTCCCGGCAAGGATGAACTGGTCAAGGCGTTTTTGAACTATCGCCACGAACGCTGGATGGCCTGGTTTGTCGACGCACTGGGACGCCACGGCGCCACATCCGGCGGCGGTCTGCTGCCGCTTGTCAAAACCATGCAGGAGTGGTTTGAAAACCCGGAGTTCAGGGGTTGCGCCTTCATCAACGTCGTTGCTGAAATGGGTGACAGCCAGCCTGACATGATGGCCATTGCGCAGACCCATAAAAACGACATGCTGCGCGTGATTGAAGGCCTGCTGCCGGTTGGGGATTCATCGCTGGCAAGCGCAGCAGCGCTGGCCATCGACGGCGCAATTGTGCGGGCGCAGATGGAAGCAGCAACCGGTTTGCCAGTACAAAAAAAATCAGCACTTGACGGTTTACGTCAGGTGCTGATGGCACTGGAGAGAGCTGGTCAATAAAAAGGGCGCCTGGCGCGCCCGCTTGAATGGATGGATGCGATGCCGCGCGTCAGAAGACGCCAAGCAACATCAGGATGAGGACAACGCTGAGCGGAACGCCGAGTAGCCAGGCAATGATGGGCATTGAGTTTCTCCGTGTGGAATATTGAAGCCTCCAAGTTACCCAAAACAGCGTGCAGCCAGTGCGGGATGAAAACTCCATCAACGGTAAGGCATGGCTTACATGCCCCATCAGCAAAATACCCGGCCGGGGCCATGACAGAAATCGGGTTAGAGTGGCGGCCAGCAAATGCTGCATCACGACCCATTCAAAACAAAGGAGCCAACATGATTCTCGAACTCGTCGACATCCGCATTCACCCCGGCCAGCAGGCGGCTTTTGATGAAGCACTGCAACGCGGCATCCGCGAAGTGATCTCAAAAGCCAAAGGCTTCAGGGGCTTCAAAATCTACAAGGGTATCGAGAGCGCCGAGCGCTACGTGGTCAACATCTACTGGGACACGCTTGAAAACCACACGGTGGATTTTCGCGGTTCACCCGCTTTTGCCGACTGGCGCGCCATCGTCGGGCCCTTCTTCAACGGCGCGCCGGCTGTTGAGCATTTCAACCTGCTGGCAGAGTCTGCCTGAAGTCAAACTCAGGCTTTGTCAGCGGCACCCTGGTGTGCTGCGACGATCTTTCGCAGCAGCACCAACAGCTGTTGTTGTTCATCAGGCGCCAGCGGGCTGACGATGCGCTGCTGCGCACGCCCGGCGGCGCGCTTCATCTTCAGCGCGACCTGCGCGCCTTCATCGGTTGCCCACAATAATTTGCGGCGCTTGTCGCCCGGGTCGGCAGCGCGCCGCACCCAGCCCTTGGCCTCCAGCCGGCCGATCACAGAGCCAAATGTCGCAGGGTCAAATGCCACCCTGCCCGAGAGGGTGATCTGGTCTTCGCCGGGGTCGTCCATCAAGGCATTCAAAATGGCGAACTGGACCGGCGTGACATCGAAGCCGGCGGTTTCTTCCATAAAAATGGCCACGGCCAGCTGCTGCGCACGACGAATCAGGTGCCCAGGGGCTTCACCGAAGTTAAAACTTTTTGCCATGCGCGGAGTTTAAGTGAGGCGTCCTTGAGATAGCCTTACGGTGGGCTGTCCCGGCGAGTCAGGGTATGTACCAAGCCGGAATCGACAGGCCCCAATATAATAAGTATACTTATCATTAATCGACTGGCGCATAGCCGGCACACGACCGGACCCGGCATCCATCAACCAACACGACAGAGACATCATGGCCCCAACATCCCCCATCATCATTTCAGGCGGCGGCATCGGCGGACTGGCTGCGGCCATGGTGCTCGCCAAAGACGGTCACGCGGTGACAGTGCTTGAGCAGGCTGCCGAGTTTGGCGAAATCGGCGCCGGCATCCAGCTGGGCCCCAACATCTTCAAGATGTTCGAATACCTCGGCCTGACCGATGTCATCAACAAGGTGGCCTTCTTCCCCGAAGGTCTGGGCATGAACGATGTGCGCACCGGCGAAAAGGTGATCCGCGTGCCGCTGGGCGATGCAGCTCGCGCTGTTTACGGCTTTCCCTACGGCGTGATTTACCGTGCCGACCTGCACCAGGTGTTTCTCGATGCCTGCCGCGCACTGCCCAATGCCACGCTGCGTACCAATGCCAGGGTCGAGTCGTACGAACAGTCTGCCGACGCGGTGCGCGTGCATCTGGCGGGCGGTGAAGTTGTTGAAGGACAGGCGCTGATCGCAGCCGACGGCATGTGGAGCAAGATTCGCGAAGTGCTTGTCGGCGACGGCAAACCACGCGTCTCGGGCCACATCGCCTACCGTGCCGTTTTGAAGCGTGAGGACGTACCCAAACACCTGTGGAGCGACGACGTCACCCTGTGGGGCGGTGAAAAAACCCACCTCGTGCACTACCCGCTGCGGCGCGGTGAGCTGTTCAACATGGTGTGTGTGTTCCACAGCAGCAAGTACGACGAAGGCTGGAACACCTTTGGCGACACCACCGAACTCAACGAGCGTTTCGCCGACGCCTGCCCGCAGGTCAAGGAGCTGCTGGCAAAAATCGAGACCTGGAAGATGTGGGTGCTGTGCGACCGCGAACCCGTGAAGAACTGGACGGACCGCCGCGTCACCCTGCTGGGCGATGCCGCCCACCCCATGCTGCAGTACCTCGCGCAAGGCGCAGGCCAGGCGATTGAAGATGCCGTCGTGCTGCGTGAAGCGCTGCGCTTTACCAAAGGCGATATCCAGGAGGCGTTCCAGAAGTACCAGAAGGCGCGCTACCTGCGCACCGGCCGTGTGCAGCTGACTGCCCGTTTCTATGGCGATATTTACCATGCGTCCGGCGTGCAGCGCGAGCTGCGCAACCAGATGTTCCAGGGCGGCAAGGAGAGCGCAGGCTTTGCCGGTTTGAAGTGGATGTACGACGGCATCGAGCCTTCAAAACTGTTCCAATAAGGGTTTTTCGTCCTTTGGAGATTTTCATGACCCAGCCTGTGAGCTCTTCCCGCACCGTACCCCGCACCGCCAGGCGCAACGCGCTGGCACAAGCCGCTGTACTGGTAGCCGCCTGTGCCCTTCCCTTTGGCGCCGCGGCACAGAAGGCCACCAAAAAAGCGGAAGCCCCCTGGCCGACGAAGCCGGTCCACATCCTTGTCGGTTTCCCGGGCGGCTCCACACCTGACCTTGCTGCGCGCACGATTGCAGAACCCCTGTCGCGCGCACTCGGCCAGCCGGTCATCATCGACAACAAGCCCGGCGCATCGGGCAACATCGCCGCAGACCAGGTCGCCAAGGCCACCGATGACCACACGCTCGGCGTCGTCATCAACGGCAACCTCACGTCGTCAAAAATGCTTTATTCAAAGCTGCCTTATGACCCGGCGAAGGACTTCACCCCCATCACGCTGATTGCCACCGCACCGCTGGTGCTGGTTGCGCCCACCAATTTGCCCGCCGGCAGCGCTTTCTTCAACGCCGCACGCAATGGCGGCGACAAATGGAACTACGGCTCGGTCGGCAATGGTTCGGTCGGCCACCTCGGTATGGAGCTGCTCAAGTCCAAGGTCGGTGACATGTCCGCTGTGCATGTGCCCTACGCCGGCAACCCGCAGGTCGTGACAGCACTGCTGGGCGGCCAGATCCAGATGGCGCTGATACCGCCCGGCATTGCACTGCCGCAAGTCAAGGCCGGCAAGCTGCAGGCGATTGGCCTGACCAGCAGCCGCAGCTCGCTCGCGCCTGAAACACCATCGCTCTCGGATGCCGGCGTGCGTGACTTCAACCTCGAAGTCTGGACTGCACTGCTCGGCCCCGCCAATCTGTCCAAAGCGGCCAAAGCCCGCCTGGACACCGAGATCTACAAGATCATGCGTGACCCGGATACGCGCCAGAAGCTGTTCAACCAGGGCTGGCAGCCGGTGGGCACATCGTCCGACGGCCTGCTGAGCCGCATCCGAAGCGAGACCGCCATCATGGGCGGGATCATTCGCATGCGCAATATAAAAATCGAGTGACCGTTTAGGAACGCCTTGACCATGAACAGCCCGCAATCCATCACCGAGCCATCACGCCAACTCTCCGTCTACGGTGAGTTCGACGTTGTCGTCGTGGGCGGTGGGCCTTCGGGTCTTGCAGCTGCCGTCAGTGCCGCAAAGCACGGCGCCAAGGTGCTGCTGGTCGAGCGTTACGGCTTTCTCGGCGGCATGGGCACTGCCGGCGGCGTCACCAACTTTGCGGGCCTCTATGGCCGCAAGAATGGTGAGATGCAGCAGGTGGTGCATGGCGTGGTCGACGACTTGCTGGCGCGCATGGAAGCACTCGGTGGCGTCAACGCCCCTCAGGATGGCATGCAGGGCCGCATTCGCGTGCGCTCCTACGATGTGTCGGCCTTCAAGTGCGCGGCTGACCAGTTGCTGCTGGCCTCCGGCGTCGAGATTTTGTTTCACGCCCTTGCGGCCTCCGTCATCATGCAGGGCAGCCGCATCGAAGCGCTGGTGGTCGAAACCAAGTCCGGCAGGCAGGCCATACGCGCACACAGCTTTATCGATTGCTCTGGCGACGCGGATGTCGCGGCATTTGCAGGCGCACCGTTCGAGCTGGGCGACGGCCATGGCAGCGGGCTTTATCCCACCACGATGTTCCGCGTTGGCCATGTGGATGCGCCCAACGCACTCGCAGCGGTCGGCGAGTTCAAGGCCATCAATACTTTTATGGAAGCGAGCCAGGCACGTGAGCCTGGCCGCTACACCTTCCCGCGTGCGGGCGCCATCCTCAGGCCGCAGAAGAACCCGACAGAGTGGCGCGCCAACGTCACGCAGGTTGCCAACGCAGGCGGCACCGCGATGGACGCGACCGATGCGCGCCAGCTCAGCGATGGCGAGATCGAAGGCCGTCGCCAGATCACCGAGTACTTCAGTTTTCTGCGCAACGAGGTGCCGGGTTTCAGGGACTCGGCCATCGTTGATATTGCCGCGCAGATCGGCGTGCGCGAAACCCGCCGCATCATGGGCGACTATGTGCTGACGGGTGAAGACATCCTGTCGTCAGCCCGTTTTGACGACGCCATCGGCATCAACGCCTGGCCGATGGAGCTGCACGCCGCAGGCCGCATCGACTGGCAGTTTCCCCGTAACTGGGAGTCGCAAACTGGCCGCGTCTACAACGACCTGCCCTGGCGCATGCTGGTGCCCAGGGGCGTCAGCAACCTGCTGGTCGCCGGCCGCTGTGCATCAATGACGCATGAAGGCCAGTCGGCCGCGCGTGTCAGCGGTGGCTGTTTTGTGATGGGCCAGGCAGCAGGCACGGCAGCTGCGGCACTGTCCGCCGGGCAGACATTTGCCGACACCGACATCAGGAAGCTGCAGAAAAACCTGCGCCAGGACGGCGCATATTTCGACGATACGCCATGACGCCCCCACGCTTGTCACTTCGTGTACTGCGCTGCCCCCCGAGGGGGCTGCACTTGCTTGGGGCGGCCCGGCGCTACGTGCTTTCTCATAAGGAGTTCCCATGGACATGACACCCCCACCCACCGCCAATCACGCGCCTTCGCCTGGCAGTGCTGCGCGCAAGACTTTCTACGAAGATATTTCCCACTTCAGCATGTCCCCCTTGTGGGAAGTGCTGCACGCCCTGGTGCCCACATCGCCCAACACGCCCTGCGTGCCCGGCTTCTGGAAGTGGTCAGACGTTTATCCCTACCTGATGAAGTCCGGCCAGCTCATCACGGCTGAAGAGGCGGTGCGCCGCGTGCTGATTCTTGAGAACCCCGCGCTGCGCGGCCAGTCGTGCATCACGCAGTCGCTGTACGCCGGCCTGCAGGTCATCATGCCGGGCGAGATTGCGCCCAGCCACCGCCACACACAAAGCGCCCTGCGTTTTGTGGTTGAAGGCCATGGCGCCTACACCGCCGTCGATGGTGAACGCACCCACATGAAGCCGGGCGACTTCATCATCACGCCGAGCTGGACTTTCCATGACCACGGCCACGAAGGCCGTGCTGACCAGGAAGTGACCGACGCTCCCGTGGTCTGGCTCGATGGCCTGGACATTCCCATGCTGAAGTTCTTCGACGCTGGTTTTGCAGAAAACCATGCCGAGAAATCACAGCCTGTGACCAAGCCCGAGGGCATGACCAACTACAAATACGGCGCCAACATGCTGCCGGTGCGCGGCACCTCGCCTTTCGGGCAGACATCGCCCATCTTCAGCTACCCCTATGACCGTACGCGCGAAGCGCTGCATGAGCTGGAGAACCATGCCGACATCGACGCCTGGGATGGCGTGAAGCTGCGCTACGTCAACCCGCTGACCGGCGGCTCACCCATGCCGACCATGGCCACCTTCATGCAGCGCCTGCCTGCCGGCTTCAAGGGCAAACCATATCGCCAGACCGACGGCGCGGTGTACAGCGTGGTTGAAGGCCATGGCAGCGTCGACATCGAATTCAACGGCAAGGTCACGACATTCGCGTTCGGGCCGAAGGATCATTTCGTCATTCCATCGTGGCACACCGCCACGTGGCACAGCGAAGCAGGCAGCGTGTTGTTCAGTTTTTCAGACCGCCCGGTGCATCAGGCACTGGGCATACACAGAGAAGAGAGGTTGTGATGAGTTTTGTATTTACCCCGCCGGCAACAGTGTCAGTGCCCGTCGTTGGCTCCAAAGACCGTTTCCCGGTGCACCGCGTTTATTGCGTCGGCCGCAATTACGAAGAGCACGCCAAGGAAATGGGCTTCACCGGCCGCGAGCCACCGTTCTTCTTCCTGAAACCCGCTGACGCCATCGTCGTGGTCGATGCCGGCACCACGGGCACCATCCCCTACCCCAGCCTGACCAAGAACCTGCACCACGAAATCGAACTGGTCGTGGCCATCGGCACCGGCGGCAAAAACATCAAGGCCGCCGATGCGCACAAGCACATCTTTGGCTACGCCACCGGCCTGGACATGACGCGCCGCGACCTGCAAAACGACATGAAAAAGCAGGGCCGCCCCTGGTGCATCGGCAAGGCCTACGACCACTCTGCCCCCATCGGCCCGATCACGCCCGCAGCGCAGGCCGGCGACATCAACAACGCCGAGCTGTACGTGCAGGTCAACGGCCAGGACCGCCAGCGCAGCACCGTCGCCAAGCTGATCTGGAACATCGCCGAAACGATTGAACACCTGTCGGCCGCATGGGAACTGCAGCCCGGCGACCTGATTTACACCGGCACGCCTGAAGGCGTTGCGGCTGTCGTCTCGGGCGACACCATGGTGGGTGAAGTCAAGGGCCTGGGCACGCTGACCGTCAAGGTTGCCTGAGCTTTTAGCCAGCCTTCCCCACAAAGCCGGCCTCAGTGCCGGCTTTTTTACGCCTGACCTCGCCCGCCAACAGGCTGAAAGTGACAGCTACACTCAAACCGTGCATCGTTTCAACAACAAAAACGGAGACTGTTTTTTTATGAGCCCCACAACCCGCCCGGCCTGCCTGCGCAGCTTCTCAACGCGAGCTTCCCTCGCCCTCACTGTCACAGTGGCCACACTGGCCGCAACCGGGTTTTCCGGCGCCACCATCGCGCAAACCTACCCGACCAAACCTGTGACGCTGGTGGTGCCCAATCCGCCTGGCGGCTTTGTCGATGGATCGGCCCGCATCCTTTCAGATTCGCTCGCCAAGATCACCGGCCAGCCAGTGGTGGTCGACAACCGCGGCGGCGGCAGCGGCAATGTGGCCTACCAGTTCGTCGCCCGCGCCACCCCTGACGGCTATACGCTGCTCAACTCGTACTCGGCCTACCACGTCGGCAACCCCAACCTCACGCCAAAACTGCCGTGGGCGCAAAAGGATTTTGTGCCGGTCGCGCTCATCACCGTGGCCACCAACGTGATTGCCGTTCATCCGTCGATTCCGGCCAAAGACCTGCGCGAATTCATCGCCTATCTCAAGGCCAACCCAGGCAAGGTCAGCTACGCATCGCAAGGCAACGGCTCGCTGTCGCACATCGGCACGGAAATGTTCAAGGCACAGACGCAAACCAGCATGGTGCACATCCCCTACCGCGGTTCCGGCCCTGCCTTGCAGGACGTCCTCTCGGGCCAGGTACAGGTCTTCATCACCACCCCGCCGTCCGTGATGGGCCAGGTGCAGGTTGGCAAACTCAAGGGTCTCGCCGTCGCCGGCAAAAGCCGCCATCCGGGCCTGCCATCGGTGCCGACCACCGCCGAAGCCGGACTCAAGGGGTTTGAGCTGGAAGCCTGGGTCGGCATTTTTGCGCCGGCCGGCACGCCGCCCGACATCGTGGGCAAGCTGAGCGGGCAAATCAAGGCGGCACTGGAATTGCCCGAGACCAAAACCCGCGCCGACGCAGCCGGTATCGAGCTGCGTTACATGTCACCTTCCGCACTCGAAGAGCTGGTCAAAAAAGACACCGACTTCTGGGCCAAAACCATCAAGACCGCGGGCATCAAGGCCGAATGAGTTTTCCCCGCCCTGCCTGACGAGCCGGCCTGAGCGCCGGCTTTTTTGCGCCCGGCGGGCAGCGGCATGCCAAGGCAGCGCAGATTGGGGTTTTGCCAGCCTCAGGCTACCGCAGCAAATACCAGCGGCTACACTCATTTGATGCATCGTCCCCCCCTCAATCACTGCCGGGTTTGCGGCACTTCCGTGGTGTACCGGCTGCCTGACGACGGCGACACCAAAAAGCGCGCAGTCTGCCCATCGTGCAACAACGTCCACTACGAGAACCCGCTCAATGTGGTCGGCACCGTGCCCGTCTGGGGTGAAGGCGGCAACCAGGTGCTGCTCTGCAAACGCAACATCGAACCCCGCAAGGGCTTCTGGACACTGCCCGCTGGTTTTATGGAGCTGGGTGAAACAACCGCCCAGGGCGCAAGCCGCGAAACCGTTGAAGAAGCCGGCGCCCGGTTTGAGCTGTTGCCCATCTTCACCCTGATGAACGTCGTGCGCGCCGGCCAGGTTCACATCTTCTACCGCGCCCGGCTGCTCAGCACCGAGTTCGACCCCGGCCACGAAACCATGGAAGCCCGCCTCTTCACCGAGTCAGAGATCCCCTGGGACGACATCGCCTTCCGCACGGTGAAGGAAACCCTCAGGCTCTACTTTGCCGACCGCAAAGCCGATGACTTCGGGTTTCACACGGTCGACATTGAGTAGTCAGCTGGCTCCGCACCCCTTCGTCAACAACCCGTAGCATCCCGCATGAACCAGGACCCCCTCATTCAGCGCGTAGAGGCCTACTTCTCTGCCGTCGACCGCAAAGACCTTGAGGCAGCACTCTCGTTCTTCACAGCAGATGCGGTCTTCACCATCGCAACCTACAACACCGTCTACCAGGGGCGCGACACCGAGATCCGGGGCATGTTCGAGCGGCTTTTCGGGCGGTACACCCACATCTGGCACGGCGACTTCCACCACGTGCTGCAACTGCCCGACCGCATCGCCACCCGCTTCAAGGTCGCCAACGGCAACCCGGGCCAGCCCGTCATTCACAAGAGCAACTGCAACTTCTTTCGTGCAAGCGGTGAGCAGTTTGACGAAGTTTTCGTGTACATGAGCGGGGATAACGCGCTTCGTTGACATGGGCCAGTCGTGCCAGGACGAAATTTAACGTACACGTTAAATTTTTAATGTATACGTTCATTTTTTAACGTGCACGTTAAATTCACCGCTTTTCGGTCGCCCCGAAGCACCTCAACAAGCCCAAAACGGGCTGAAAAAGGCCATTTTCAGGCATCTAATCGGCCTCCAGCCCTTTAGATATGGGCGTGAGAAGCTATGAAATACATAGCAAAATCCCACTACACCGCGCAACGCGCCCTGCTTACGTTGCTCGAGGTCAAGGCCATAGACCGCTCCTTCGGCGGCAGCAAATACCACCCCGGCGTGCTCACGCATGAGCTGCTCGATTCGCTCTACAACCGCTTCGCCATACGCGCCGCCAGCTACCCCACCCTGCGCCGCCTGGCCGCCAGCACCGGCGAGACCGCATCCATGGGCGTGCGCATCGGCTGGTACGGCATACGCATCGCAGCCATAGGCGGGTGGAAACCCAACCGCGTCTCGCGCGTCGGCAAATACACCGCGCTCAATTCAAGCTCGTCCGGCCGCTGCCTGCTCGCCTTCCTGCCGCAACAGGAGCGTGGAGATTACCTGGCAGGCGGCGTCAAGCTCAAGTTCACCGACGCCACACCCACCGATGTAGCCAGCCTGCAAAAGCGCATAGAGGTCATACGCGCCCGCGGCTACGAGACAGACGTAGGCGGCGTGTTTGAAGACGTGGCGTCGGTGTCATTCCCCTTAAGGTCCAGCGAAGACCACTGCATCGCCACCATCACCATAGAAGGCCCGCGTTTTCAGTTTGATGTGGACGACAACCCGCTGCTGGCTGATTGGGTCAGCACGGTGGCGCTGCTGGAGGCTGAGGTGCAGAAGGAACCTGAGAGGTTTGCTTCGCCATTTGCTGAACTGGCGCCTTCGGGGTTGCGGTTTCCCTGAGGCATTGCGCCGCTCAGGCGCTGGCAGGACGTTTTGAACGTACACGTTAATTTTTAATGTATACGTTAAATTTTTGCCGTATAGAGCAAAATTCCCTTTCAACGAGCATATGAAGGCATCCGAATGTCCCGAAGTCGCCTCAAAAACACCATTTTCAGGCATCGAATCGGCCTCTAGCCCTTTAGATATGGGCGTGAGCAGCTACTTAATTAGTAGCACCTACACACTCACACCGACCAGCTCTCACCCATCTCGCGCACCTGCTCAAGCACCAGCTCAACCGCCGCGTCCTGATGGTCGGGCGGATATTTGTACTTGCGCAGGATTCGCCTGACCATCAGCCTCAGTTTGGCCTGCACGTTCTCGCGCACTGACCAGTCCACGCTCAGGTTCTGGCGCAGGCTCTCGGTGAGTTCGTGGGCGATCTTTTTCAGGGTGTCATCTGCCAGCTCACGCACAGCCGACTCGTTTTCGATCAGCGCGTAATAAAACCGCACCTCGTCTTCGGTCAGCCCCAGCTTTTCGCCCTGCAGCGACGCCTCCCTGAACTTCTTGGCCATCTGGATCAGTTCTTCCATCACCTGCGCCGTCTCGATCGACCGGTTCTGGTAACGCTGGATCACGTTTGACAACATCTCCGAGAACTTGCGGTCCTGCACCACGCTGCCGGCAAAGCGGCTTTTGATTTCGCCCTGCAGCAGGCGCTCCAGCAGCTCCACAGCCAGGTTGCGTTCGGGCAGGTCGTTCACCTGCGCCAGAAACTCGTCGTCCAGCAAACCGATGTTGGGCTTGTCCAGACCGACCGCATCGAAGATATCGACCACGCTTTCAGACACCACGGCCGAGCTGATGATCTGCCTGATCGCCAGCTCACGCTGTTCGTCAGTCCGCTTTTTGGCCGTCAGTTCCTTCTTGGTCAGGATGACCTTCACACCCTGCAGAAAGGCCACCTCTTCACGCACAGCCTTGGCTTCGTCCAGCGTGCAGCACAGCGTGAAGGCTTTGCTCATCGCCAGCGCCGTGTCGGCAAAGCGCTTTTTACCATCGCGTGTCTTGCCAGTCGTCAGACCCAGCACATGGTCAGCCGCACCGGCCAAAGTCTTGTGGCCCCCGGTCAGAAAGCCGCTGTAGTCAAAGCCGTGCAGCATCGTGCGCAGCACATCCGTCTTTTCCATCAGCACGCTGAAGGCCTCGTGCGCGTCCACTGTCGGACGCCCGCGCCCCTTGCTGGCCGTGTACTCCTTCATGGCGCTTTTCAGCTCATTGCCGATGCCGATGTAG
Organism: Pseudomonadota bacterium; assembly: GCA_040390295.1. Lineage (GTDB taxonomy): Bacteria > Pseudomonadota > Gammaproteobacteria > Burkholderiales > Burkholderiaceae_C > Polaromonas. The sequence goes on along the minus strand of JAZJYR010000037.1, from coordinate 15,048 downwards.
TCAACCACCAGCCCGCCCTGTTTGTCCTTGAAGACGCGGTTCACCCGCGCAATCGCCTGCATCAGGTTGTGACCCTTCATCGGCTTGTCCACATACAACGTGTGCACGCACGGCGCGTCAAAACCCGTCAGCCACATGTCACGCACGATCACCATGCGCAACGGGTCCGCCGGGTCCTTGAAGCGCTTTTCAAGCCGCTTCTTCACCTGTGCGCTATAGATATGCGGTCGCAGCAGCGCCTTGTCGCTGGCCGAGCCCGTCATCACAATCTTGATGGCGCCCTTCTCGGGGTCGGCGCTGTGCCAGTCGGGCCGCAGCTTGATGATCTCGTTGTACAGGTGCGCACAGATATCGCGGCTCATGGCCACCACCATCGCCTTCCCCGGCTGCGCCTTGTCGCGCTCTTCAAAGTGCGCCACCAGGTCTGCCGCCACGCTGGCAATGCGCGGCTCCGCGCCCACAACCTTCTCAAGCGCCGCCCAGCGGCTTTTCAGCGCGGCCTGCTGGCTTTCTTCATCGTCTTCTGCCAGCTCGTCAACGTCTTCATCCAGTTGCCCCAGGTCCGCTTCTTTCAGGCTCAGTTTGGCTAGGCGCGACTCGTAATAAATCGCCACGGTCGCGCCGTCTTCTCTGGCCTGCTGCATGTCATACACATGGATGTAGTCACCGAAGACAGCCCGCGTGTCGCGGTCTTCACTGCTCACCGGCGTACCGGTAAAGGCCACAAACGTCGCATGCGGCAAGGCATCACGCAGGTGCTGCGCATAGCCCACCTGGTAGCGTTCGGTCACCGCGCCAACTTCATAGGCTGGGGGCGCAAACTCGGCGCGATGCGGCGCGGCTGCGCCATCGCCTGTTGACACCACTGGTGAACGGCGCGTCTTCAGTTTGGCTTCAAACCCGTATTGCGTGCGGTGCGCTTCATCGGCAATCACCACAATGTTGTGGCGATCCGAGAGCACGGGAAAGGTGTCTTCATCCTCACCCGGCATGAACTTCTGAATGGTCGCGAACACAATACCGCCCGATGGCCGGTTGCCCAGCAGTGCGCGCAGCTCCTGCCGCGTACGCGCCTGCACCGGCTGCTCACGCAACAAATCCTGCGCCAGGCTGAAGACGCCAAACAACTGGCCGTCGAGGTCATTGCGGTCACTGATGACCACGATGGTCGGGTTCTCCATCGCCGGCTCCTGCATCACGCGGGCCGCAAAACACGTCATGGTGATGCTCTTGCCGCTGCCCTGCGTGTGCCACACCACACCGCCCTTCTGGTTGCCGCCCGGGCGCGAGGCAGCTATCACCTTGGTGATTGCCGAGCGCACCGCATGAAACTGGTGGTAGCCCGCAATCTTCTTGATCAGCGTGCCGTCGTCTTCAAACAGCACAAAGTAGCGCAGGTAGTCCAGCAGGTAAACAGGCGACAGCACGCCACGTACCAGCGTCTGCAACTCATTGAACTCACCCAGCGGGTCCAGCGTCGCGCCGTCAATCGTGCGCCAGGCCATAAAGCGCTCTGCGTCGCTAGAGAGCGACCCCATCAGCGCCTCCGTGCCGTCTGAAATCACCAGCACCTCATTGGTCTGAAAGAGGTCCGGGATCTGCTCTTTGTACGTCTGGATCTGGTCGTAGGCCTTCCAGACATTGGCGTTTTCATCCACCGGGTTCTTGATCTCCAGCAGCACGATTGGCAGACCATTGAGAAACAGAACAATGTCAGGCCGGCGCGTATGGTTGGGGCCCTTGATGCTGAACTGGTTGACTGCCAGCCAGTCGTTGTTTTGCGGGTTGCGCCAATCCACCAGCCGCACAAAGTCGCCCCGCGTATCGCCGTCCTTCTGGTACTGCACCGGCACGCCAGTCACTAGCAGCTGGTGAAAACGCCGGTTCGACGACAGAAGTGCAGGTATGCCCAGGTCAAGCACCTGCTTGAGCCCGTCTTCACGCGCCGCCGCGGGAATGCCCGGGTTCAACTGGTCAATCGCCGAACGCAAACGCGCTGTCAATACGACCTGGCGGTAGTTGTCACGCTCGGGGGAGTCACCATCAGGCGCTATGTCGGGGCCGAACGCCAGCGTGTAGCCCACGTCTGCGAGCCAGCCCAAGGCTTCCTGTTCTAGTTGGTCTTCTGTCATCAGGTCACCTTAAAGACTTTGACGGGGCAATCTAACACGCCTCAGATGCGTTTTCATCAACCGCAATGGAGCTCGTCATTGGCAGCCACAAATTGCCGTGGAGCAGTTTTCCATCGTCCAAATGAAAAGGAACAACCCACAAATTCATTTTTGGGGAAAAGTTGAATACTGGAAGCATCGCATCAAATTCTTTGGTGACCGGGTAAATCAGTACTACGTCACCTTCTCCTTCAAGGTACTTATGCCCGTATGCAAAGAGCTGATAGAAGTCACTTTGCTTCAACCCGTATTTTTGCGCGCCTTCATCACCATAAGACCGCAAGACGCCATCCAGACGCTTCCATTTGGTGTCGAGCACCCAATTCTTGCCTTGATGCGTTAGGAGCAAATCAGGTTTAAGTTGAAAGAAATCTTTGCCCTTATGATTGCAAAGGGACTTCTGGCGAACCTGTTCGTTTAAAGCCGCACCACCAATCAGGCAAGTTTCTAGTCGTTTCGCCACATAACGCTCAAACAACTTCTCCATTGGGAACAGCATGCTGATGCCATAGCAACTTCCCCTGAGTGCCAAAGGCATGTGTTCACCCAATACCAGCTCGCACCAAGGTTTCACGGGCTGGTAATGCGCCATGAGGCGATCCTTGCGCCAGGCACGAAAATCTCTCGGCTGATTCGTGGACGCAGGTATCTCTGCAAGCAAGGATGCAAGCTCATGCGCGAGACGCCAGTTGCCAGCCTCCTGGGTGTGCTTGCAAACCTTGTCGAGCGCGCTCCTGAGCAGCCGGTTTTCTGGCCGGTCCGGCGAAAAAATATCGTGACGAATCTGAAAGAAATGCTGCCGTCCCGGTGGCTGCCGCATCTGCCGCACAACGTCGACCTGGCCGCGCAAAAACCGCTGCTCCTCTTCGACGCGTACATAGTCAAACCGCAAACCGCGCTTGACGAGATGATCAAGTGATTTCAGAAATTGAGCCATCACCCACTCAGAAAGCGGACTTCTGAACGGCGTGATGCTGGCAGTGCCGACATCCCGCGTTGCAAGATCGAGTGCGCATGGCAACATCCTTTGCAGCAGCCCTCGCGCCCAGTCCGCATCGTCAGCGTGGTCGGCATGCTTCGGGAGAATCTCCAGAATAGTTCCGCAAGGCGTCTCAATGACTCCGACAAAGCTGTCAAGCTGCAACGAGAGGCGATCCTCCATTTGCAGTAATTTAGCTCCTCTCCGAGTAAAGCCAGCCGACAACTTACAGAGATACTGAAACGCCGAGTCCGAGATGGAATGCCAGTCCAGACTCCTGTAACCGGGCTGGACTGTCAGCCGGGCATATTCGCGTACAACAACGATCTCAGCCACTGACCTTACCAATAACGCCAAGATAACTGGCGACAAAGTTAAACGCGCGCTCGTTCAGCAGCCAGCGCCTGTCATCAGATGAAGCTATGACATCTTCGCCAATAAGGGATTGAGCCGAGTGCGCTGGCACCCGAAAGAAGCAATGTTGCGGATCTGACTTCCGGTGATCATTCAGCACAAGACGAATGCGGCCCCAGTCCTCAAAGAAATATTCCTGAAGTAGGGGGATAACCTGCTTGCGGAACACATTTGCGAGCTCACTGAGAGGCGAGTCACTCTTAAGGGACATGAAATAGGTGTGGCCAATGCAGTGGTCACGGTCCAGCAGCACCTCAATACGGGAATTGATGGCCTCAAGTAACTCAGATAGATCGATTTGGCCCTCAATGACTACGCCCTTGAGCTTTGCCGGATCAGAGGCCAATTCGACAAAAGAAAACCGCCTGCGCAGTGCAATGTCCAAACCCGTCAATGACCTGTCCGCAGTGTTCATCGTGCCGATAACGTATACGTTTTTTGGAACGCTAAACAGCTTTTTGGAATACGGCAATAGCACTTGTAGCGCTTCAGATTGACCCTTGCGTTTTGACTCTTCGAGCAGGGTGATAATTTCACCAAAGATACGTGACACGTTGCCGCGATTGATCTCGTCAATGATCAGGACCTTTCGCATTTCGGCTTCGCCACCGTGCAGCCCGCCAACCTGTTGCCCATGCGGCGACAGCAAAGCCGCCAGCTTCTCGACATCAATCGCGTGGGGCCGCAACTTATAAATTGTCCTTTGTACAAACTGCTTTTTCATCAGTTCACCATATGGCAACGCCGGTTCATAAACACGCAGCCACTTGACGCGTCGCTTCTGCGCAAAACCATCCCAACTCTCTGACTTGGGCGCGTACTCGTAATCACCCGTGAATTCGCCAATGGCCCTGAACTTGAAGTTCCCCTCGGTGACTACAACCAGGTCACCCTTTTTCACCTGAAGCAAAAAGGTACTTACCGACCCCACTGCGAACTCTGGCAAATCTTTTGGATTTAGACCCGCAGACTTGTACCTGGCTTGAATGTCCTCAGCAGTTTTTGCACCGCTGAAGTCAATGTTCTTGCCGTAGCCAAGCAAGGCATATCCACCCTCAATGCACTCATCAAATATTTCGTCCTCATCAATCTGCGTGTTGCCAAGGGACATCTTCCAGATCGTCCGTTTGCCCACGTCTGCTGGGGCCGTGGCCTGGCGGGTTACCTGAAAGTCGGCGGACACGCACAAGGATTTGAAAACTCCGTCCACCACTTCATAACGCAACCCACCTGCTTCACCAGGAAGCGGCCGTAGTCCCTCGACAAAATCCTCATAACTAAAACTCTGATGAAACGTAACAAACCGAACGTGCTCTGCGTGTACGAGCTCATCAAAGCGGCGTTTCAGGGCTGTTCGCTCGCCGTTGTGTTGGGCGTAAAAAGCCGGATCAACTATGCGTACGGCTTCCGCAATCGTGCGGAAGGTCTTGCCGGTTCCCGGAGGACCATAGAGGATCTGGTTGAGCGGTATTTGCTCCAGTGGCAGATTTGCTTTTACCGATGCTGGGGGCACTGGCGTCCCCGCGTCCTCCCCGCTGTAAGCGTCCAAAAGCAGTTTCAGGCTAGCGAGGTCCGGCACCTTCACCTTGACGATGGCATTACCAATAGCAAGTGCTGGCGCATTCGCTGCAATGTTGCTATTTCTCGGCTTGTCAGCTTTGTACTCTTCTATTGAGGCAAGAGCACCACTGACTGGAGCCAACCACGAACCGTTATTCAGAAAAAGTGTCGGGACTTGGTTCCCCAGAAGCAGCGCCAGTTGAGGACCCGTATCGCACTGGAAACCGGCCATTTTTTCAGTGGACTCCTTGATGGGCTTTAGGGTTGCGGCGGATTGCAGGTATTCCAGCGCAGCCGCTGTACTGAGCTGTCTGGCCTCAACATCTTCAATCTTTTTCCACAACTCGTCCCCCATATCCAGTATGTGCTTTGACCCCAGTGTCGAGGTCAACAAGGTGTGAAGTTGCGAGGCGGTTGCTTGCTTGCCTGCACCTGCAGCTGTCCGCAGATGGTCGATCTTGTAGATGTCAACAATTTTTGGCTGCGCTCGATCCTGATATAGAAATGCGATTTTCCATTTGGTCGCCGGTCCAAAATCCGCGCTTTCAACTTCAGCAAGATTGCCCTTACTGGAAGCGTGCGCAATAGATACAACCAACTTTCGAACAGCCTCGAATGCGTCCTCCTGAGTCGCGCCGAATTTAGTGCTCCAAGCGTACTCCGTGCCATATGCGACACCCTCGCCACCAGCTTTAACACTTTGGTCCTTCCGTCCGAAAATACCAAACTTGAACGCAGAGCCTCCCCAGATCGATCCCAAGCCCTCAGTCCTAGACTCAATCCAGTAAGTAAAGCAGTTTTTGTCACCAGCCTTGCTGTATTCAGACAAAGTCATTACTTCAAGGCGCTCGATTGGCCATTCAGCCAAAAAGTCGTCCCACAGTTTGTCGCGCTCTGCAATTGGTTCGTTCATGAGAGTTCTACTTCCAGGTTGTTCGAAAGACGCAGTTGACCTGATATCAGGCGCGGCAGAAGCGTGTCACGGAGGGTTGCGAGGATTTGGGCCTGCTTTTCGTTTTCTATCAGTCGATCAAACAGAGCGCCCGCTACTTCTGCAAACTTCTGGACGACCTCTGGTGATGGAACCAATGCCGGTATTGGTCGAAACGCTTTCTTGCTAATCTCCATGAAGGTGGAGCCATTGGCCCGGCCTTTGATCATGTCCATATTTTGGCGGCACCAGAACAGGAGGTACAGAGGCGGCAACAGGCCGCCGGGCAACATGGCGATATAGCCCTGATTGATCGCCAGCGGCACTTGAGCCAGCGCCAGGTAGCCAATCGGTGCACGCGATGACAGGAGCAATGTACCAATCGGCAGAGCACCAGAACCAATCTTTGCCAGACCTTTGTCGCTGAGCTTTCGTTCTGTATCCAGCAACACGGGGGCAGCAATCCCAGAAAGGTCTTTGGGTGTTGTCCAACAGTGGGTTGCCGGCTCCCAGTAAGCAGGATTTTTCGTATCGGGCGTGGCACCACCAACTGCGTCAACCGCATCGCCAATCGACAACACGCGCCACCCGCTCGGCACCAAGCCCAACTCCGATTCCTCAAAACCCTCGGGAAACAGCACCGCCGTGGCTTCGTCCATGCCGTCGGGAGTGCGGCCTTCAAGCTTGACGCGCACGGGGTCAAAATCCACAAACCATGACTTGAACAGCGCTTGGGCGATCGCTTCGAGCGTGGCGTTTGTTTCGCGTAGGAGGGAGATGCGGTCGTCAAGGGCGCACAACACTTGTGCGATTTCGCGTTGCGCACCCAGCGGAGGTACCGCGATTGCTAAGCCCCGGATTACAGGCAAATTCAGTCGCTCAGCAACTGTTCCATCCCGGAAACCATGGATGTGCCCAAATATTTGTGGGGAATTAAGCCAATACTTCAGAAATGCATGGTTCACCTTTGAAGCATCGGGTCTGATCAGCACCATTCTTTGGCCGAGACAAACTTTGATTCCCTTCGGAACCTCAGCAGCAATTCCAAAGTAAGTGCCCTCTCGGCTGTATACGAGATCTCCGTGCCTAGGTTCAACCCTCTTGATGCGTTCTTGATAGGTCTCTAGAGAAACTTTTGCAGCAGTCTTGGTTAAGAAAGTGCCGGTTCTGACATCTTGCGATCTGACCACGAAAGGTGCGGCGGCAACGTCAACTAGCTTTGGTGTTGAGTGCGGGCAGTCATAAACTTCAGCGATCTCATCCAGACGGTTCCACGACCAGTCGGCCCCTACAGATGATTCAAAGAGCGGACGTATCAGTGGCTTCTTCCTTTCAGAACTCATACCCCAGCCTTCCCAACTTCTGTCGTATCAGAAGATCGTGCTCGGCCCCTTTCGCCATCTGTTCACCCAGCTTTTCAGTGAGCTTCTGCATCTTGGTAGCAAAGTCTTCGTCGTTGTCTTCCACTTCTTCCGCTCCGACGTATCGGCCAGGGGTGAGCACGTGGCCGTGCTGGGCGATCTCTTCGAGTTTGACGCTGCGGCAAAAGCCGGGAATGTCCATGTAAGCGAGCTGTCCTTCGACAAGCTCGGGGTGAACGGGCTCATCACCGCGCCACGCTGCGACGGTGTTGGCAATCCGCGCAATGACCTCGTCAGTGAACTCGCTTTGCACCCTTGAGATCATGGTGGCGAGCTTGCGGGCGTCTATGAAGAGCACTTCGCCCTTGCGGTGGGTCTTCTTCTTTACCAGAAACCAAAGACACGCTGGGATCTGTGTGTTGAAAAACAGCTGACCGGGCAGCGCGATCATGACCTCAACCACATCGGCGTCAACCATGGCGGCACGTATCTGGCCTTCGCTATTCTGGCTTGAAGACATGCTGCCATTGGCCAGCACAATGCCGGCGCGGCCCGTGGGCTTGAGGTGGTGCAGCATGTGCTGCAGCCAGGCGTAGTTGGCGTTACCAGCAGGTGGGTCGCCATACTGCCAGCGGGCGTCGCCTGTCAGGCTGGCGTGCCACCAGTCGCTGATGTTGAAGGGCGGGTTGGCGAGTATGAAGTCCGCACGCAAGTCCTTGTGCTGGTTAAGTACAAAGGTGTCGGCAGGTTCGCGGCCGAGGTTGAAGTCAATGCCGCGAATGGCGAGGTTCATGGCGGCGAGGCGCCAGGTGGTGGGGTTGGCCTCTTGCCCGTAAATGGACACATCACCCAGCTTGCCGCCATGCGCTTCAATGAACTTTTCACTTTGTACAAACATGCCGCCCGAGCCGCAGCAAGGGTCGTACACCTTGCCGCTGTGTGGATTGAGCACAGCGACCAGGGTTTTGACAATGCTGGCCGGGGTGTAGAACTGCCCGCCGCGTTTGCCTTCAGCGCTGGCGAACATGCCGAGAAAGTATTCGTACACCTGACCCAGAATGTCGCGTGCGACTGAAGGGTTGTCGCCGAAACCAATGGTTGAGACCAGGTCAACCAGCTCGCCGAGCTTGCCGTCTGGCAGCTGTGCGCGGGCAAAGCGCTTGTCGAGAATGCCCTTGAGCCTTGGGTTATCAGCTTCAACCAGCGTCAGGGCTTCGTCAATGCGTTTGCCAATGTCGGGCTGTTTGGCGGCTGCGCGCAGGCTTTCCCATCTTGCGGCTTCTGGCACCCAGAAGACGTTGACCGATTTGTAATAGTCGCGGTCTTCAAGCTCGGCGGCAAGCTCTTGCGGTGTACCACCTTCAAAGAAATATTCGTCGTTGGGATCAGCGAGCCTGACTGCTACTTCTGCGCGGCGGGCGGCGAAGGTATCAGAAATGTATTTGACGAAGATGAGGCCAAGCACGAGGTGCTTGTATTCGGCGGCGTCCATGTTGGCGCGCAGCTTGTCGGCTGTGGCCCAAAGTGTTTTTTTAATGTCTTCGACCATATTCTCAATTGAGCAAAACCAGCAGACAAAAGAAAAATGGGCTAGCTCCGTGAAGAACTAGCCCATTAGTTTTTTTGGTCGGTGTGAAAGGATTCGAACCTTCGACCCCTTGCACCCCATGCAAGTGCGCTACCAGGCTGCGCCACACACCGAAGCCTCAAATTATAGCTTGCGCCCGGGCCTGTTCTTAATACGTGGCGCCAAGCAGATCACGAATTTCAAAGAGTTCGCGGCGTACCAGTTGCAGGCGCTGCTGGGCCAGGCTGCCGCTGGGCAGGTCTGCTGCGTCGTTGCCGGGTTCGCTGTCTTCAAAATCGCCTGAATCGGCAAAGTCACCCAAGCCTGAGTCGGCACCGTCTATGACGTCAACACCGTCGAGCATGACCTCGCCATTGCGGCGCTTGTCGGCCTCGACCTGGACGATCTCGTGCAATTTGTTGCGTGCGCCGCTGATGGTGAAGCCCTGGTCGTAGAGCAGATCACGTATGCGGCGGATCATCAGCACTTCATGGTGCTGGTAGTAGCGGCGGTTGCCGCGCCGTTTCATCGGGCGCAGCTGCGTGAACTCTTGCTCCCAATAACGGAGCACGTGAGGTTTGACGCCGCACAATTCACTGACCTCACCGATGGTGAAGTAGCGTTTCGCGGGAATGGAAGGAAGGGATTTCTCCAATTAAATCAATACACTAAAGGGGAAACCTCCAAATCTACTCTAAGTCGAAACTTAGCGCAAAGAGTTGAAGATTTTTTTTGAAATGTGTTGCGCCGTCACACAACTAACATCTTGTGACAGGTTGCCGAAAGGCCGCCAAGCCGGCAAAAAGCCCCTGCTACCCCAGATTACTCAGGGGGAAACACTGCCCTGCGCCTGGATCTGGTCCTTGAGCTTGTGGCTGGCGTGGAAGGTAACCACCCGGCGTGCTTCGATGGGAATGGCCTCGCCGGTGCGCGGGTTGCGGCCTGGCCGGGGGGCCTTGGTACGGATCTGGAAGTTGCCGAAGCCGGAGATCTTGACGTCGTTGCCGTCGACGAGGCTGTCGGAGATGAGGTCAAAAAAAGCGTCGATCATGTCCTTGGACTCGCGCTTGTTCAGGCCAATCTGCTCAAACAGCAGCTCTGCCAGGTGCGCCTTGGTGAGCGCTGGCGTTTCAAGGCTTTCAATCGAAAATTCCATTGATCTCTCTCCTCCAGATGGCTGTCTTTTTTTTGGGGCCTGCGGCGACTGCTGTTTTGCCGTCAGGCCTTCATGCCCTGAGGCGCGCCTGCAGCTTCGTTTGAAGGCTGGTGACTACCGCCTGCACGACACCCTCGATGTCCTCTTCGGTCAGTGTAGCGGCCTCGCTGGAAAGCACCAAACGCACGGCCAGGCTTTTTTCACCCTGTTGCAGGCTGGCATTGCCGGCCTGCGGACGGTAGACGTCAAACAGGGTGGCGCCCTTGAGCAGGCCCTTGTTGGCGGAAGCGTGAATCGCCTCCATCAGCGCTGCGTGGGTTGTGCTTTCAGCCACGATGACGGCGATGTCGCGCTCAACCGGCTGCAGCTTGCTGACGGCCTCAAACACGGGCACGGGGCGCTGCAGCACGACATCAAGGTCGAGCTCAAACAGGAGCGGTGCCTGGGCCAGTTCATAGCCCTGGCGCCATTTGGGGTGCAGTTCACCGACATAACCGGCCAGCTTGCCATTGACCGAAATGCTGGCGCAACGCCCGGGGTGCATGGCGGGGTGGCTTGCCGGGGCAAACACAGCTTGCAGCGGTGCGAGCAAGGCCTCGACATCGCCCTTGACGTCAAAAAAGTCGACAGTCTTGTCGGCTTGCGCCCAGTTCAGCGCGGCGCGTGGGCCATAAGCCAGGCCGGACACACGCATGGGCTGGTTAAAGCCGGCCACGGTGGTGTCGGTGTTCTGACTTTGCGCATCACGCAAAAAGACACGGCCAAGTTCAAACACGTTGACCCTTGGCGCCTTGCGGTCGAGGTTGAACTTGAGCACCTGCAGCAGCGAGCCCAGCAGCGACGAGCGCATGACACTCATCTGGCTGGCGATGGGGTTGAGCAGCTTGATGGGGTCAGGGTTGCCGGCAAGCTCGTGCTCCCAGCGCTCTTCAACAAAGCTGAAGTTGATGGTTTCCTGGTAGCCCAGCGATGCGAGCGCGCGACGCACGGCGAACGGGCTGCGCTCGGCTTCCGCACGCAGCTTGGCGGTGATGGGCGCGAGCGGCGGCGTTTCGGGGAGGTTGTTGTAACCCACCATGCGCACGACTTCTTCGATGAGGTCTTCTTCGATCTGCAGGTCAAAACGATAAGCGGGTGGCGTGACGGTGAGGGTGCCCTCGCCTTCCACCACCTCGAGGCCCAGGCGCTTGAGCGCATCAAGGCACTGGGCCTGCGTCAATGGCATGCCGATGACCTTGACCGCACGCGCAACACGCAGCGTGACGGGCTGCGCCTTGGGCACATTGGGCTGCTGGTCGTCAACCGGGCCGCAAACCGTTTCAGGCGTGCCGCAAATGTCGATGATGAGTTGTGTGATGCGCTCGATGTGCTCGACGGTCTGGGCCGGGTCAACGCCGCGCTCAAAGCGATGGCCTGCATCTGTTGAGAAATTAAAGCGGCGTGAACGGCCGGCAATCGCCTTGGGCCACCAGAAAGCGGCTTCGACATAAACATTTTGGGTGTCGTCAGACACGGCGGTTGCATCGCCGCCCATGATGCCGGCAAGCGACTCGACCTGGGCGTCGTCTGCAATGACGCCGACCTTTTCATCCACCGTGACGGTGTTGCCATTGAGCAGCTTGAGTGATTCGCCGGCCTTGCCCCAGCGCACGTCGAGGCCGCCATGGATCTTGTCGAGGTCAAAAATGTGCGACGGGCGGCCGAGCTCGAACATCACGTAGTTCGAGATATCGACCAGCGCGGTGACGCTGCGCTGGCCGCAACGTGCCAGGCGGTCAACCATCCACGCGGGTGTGACCGCTTTGGTGTTGACGTTGCGCACCACGCGGCCAGAAAAGCGGCCACACAGATCAGGGGCGCTGATCTTGACGGCCAGCTGGCTTGCATCGTTGACAGCGACGGCAGGAATGGCCGGCATCTTGAGGGGCGCACCGGTCAGCGCAGCCAGCTCACGGGCAACACCGTACACGCTGAGGCAATGCGCGAGATTGGGCGTGAGCTTGAGGGTGAACAGCGTGTCGTCAAGCTTGAGGTGCTCGCGGATGTTTTGGCCCAGTGGGGCATCTGCGACTAATTCAAGCAGGCCGCCATGGTCTTCAGACAGCTTGAGCTCGCGTGCGGAGCACAACATGCCCTGGCTTTCAACGCCGCGCAGCTTGCCGACCTTGATCAGGAAGGGTTTGCCGTCTTCGCCCGGTGGAAGCTCTGCGCCGACCATGGCCACAGGCACCTTGATGCCGACGCGTGCATTGGGCGCGCCGCAAACGATGTTGAGCAGGCTGCCCTGGCCGACATCGACCTGGCAGACCCGAAGGCGATCAGCGTCAGGATGCTGCACGCACTCCTTGATCTCACCGACGAGGATTTTTGTGAATGGTGGCGCGACGGGCTTGAGCTCTTCAACCTCAAGCCCCGCCATGGTCAGCGTCTCGGCGAGTTGCTCGGTGTTGAGTGGCGGGTTGCAGAATTCGCGCAACCAGGATTCTGGGAATTGCATGGTCTTACCTTGTTGTTCTTGTTCTTATGACTGGAATTGCGACAGGAAACGGATGTCGCCATCGAAGAACAGGCGAAGGTCATTGACGCCGTAACGCAGCATGGTCAGGCGGTCTGGGCCCATGCCGAAGGCAAAACCGATGTACTTTTCAGGGTCAAGGCCCATGTTGCGCACGACGTTCGGGTGCACCTGGCCCGAGCCTGCGACTTCAAGCCAGCGGCCTGAGAGCGGGCCGGACTGAAACTGGATATCGATCTCTGCGCTGGGTTCCGTGAACGGGAAGAAGCTTGGGCGGAAGCGCAGCACGAGGTCGTCGCTTTCGAAGAAGGTGCGGCAGAAATCGGTGAAGACAAACTTCAAATCCTTGAAGCTCACGTTCTCGCCAATCCACAGGCCTTCGCACTGGTGGAACATCGGTGAATGCGTGGCATCGCTGTCGACACGGTAGGTACGGCCCGGGGCGATGACGCGGATCTCGGGCATCGAGCCTGTAAAGGCTCCTTCGCCCTTATCGCCGGCATCGATGAGTGCGCGGTGCTTTTTGACGTGCTGCACCGCATAACGAATCTGCATCGGGCTGGTGTGCGTGCGCAGAAGATTTGGAGCGGTCTCTGTGCCGCCTTCGACATAAAACGTGTCGTGCATGGAGCGCGCAGGATGGTCTTCAGGCGTGTTGAGCGCGGTGAAGTTGAACCAGTCGGTTTCAATTTCGGGGCCTTGGGCCACGTCGAAGCCCATGGAGCCGAAGATGGCCTCGATGCGCTCAAGCGTGAGCGAGACCGGGTGCAGGCCACCCTGGCTGCGCTGACGGCCCGGCAGGCTGACGTCGAGTGCTTCGGCCTTGAGCTGCTTTTCAAGCTCGGCATCGGCCAGCGCCTGGCGGCGCGCGTTGAGGGCCGCTTCAATCGCCTGCTTGGCGAGGTTGATGGCGGCGCCGCGGGATTTTTTCTCTTCGACGCTGAGCGCCGCCATGCCTTTCATCAACTCTGTGACGCGGCCGGACTTGCCGAGAAACAGCGCTTTGGCGTTCTCGAGGTCGGCCGGCGTGGCGGCTTGTTCAAAACTGGCTTTGGCGCTGTTGACCAGCTCGCCCAGGGCATCAGGTTGATTCATACATTCCCGGTTTCAACATAAATACGCGGCACAGGCGTTTTCAGCAATGCTCAGCACAATGCTGAGGCTTGTTGAAAAGGCCATAAAAAAGGGCCAGAGCCTTTTCAAGCTCCAGCCCTTTGTCTTCAAGCGCAATCAGCTATTTTTGTGAATAGCCTGCTGCTTTGAAAATCAGGCAGCCAGCTTGGCCTTGACCTGTTCGACGATGGCGCCAAATGCAGCGCTGTCGTGAATGGCCATATCGGACAGAACCTTGCGGTCGATCTCGATACCGGCTTTCTTCAGGCCGTTGGCAAACTGGCTGTATGTCATGCCGAATGAACGGCTGGCAGCATTGATACGGGCGATCCACAACTGGCGGAACACGCGTTTCTTGGTACGGCGGTCACGGTAGGCATATTGCCCGGCCTTCATTACCGCTTCTTTGGCGATCCGGAAGACATTACCGCGGCGACCACGGAAACCTTTTGCAAGGGTGAGAACTTTTTTGTGGCGGGCGCGAGCCGTTACACCACGTTTGACGCGAGGCATGTGTTTACTCCTTGTTCGTCGTTAATTAAATGCCCTGGCCGGGAAGCATCTGCGACATGTGACCCATATTGGTCTCATGCACAGTCACTGCACCGCGCAAATGGCGTTTGTTTTTGGTGGTCTTCTTGGTCAGGATGTGACGTTTGAAGGCTTGACCGCGCTTGACGGTGCCACCTGGACGAACGCGGAAACGCTTTTTAGCGCCGCTCTTGGTCTTCATTTTGGGCATGTGAATGCTCCTTTTCATTTGTGCTCGTGAGGCGCTGCGAACCTACGCAGACTTGATGGCCCCGAGCCACTTGTTGTGGCGAGTTTTCAATTCACCACTTGTTGTGGCGAGTGTTTAGTTCGCCACTTTTGTGGCGAGTTTTACCTCGCCACTTGCGCAGAAGATTTGATTCCCCTGCTTTTGCAAAACCGGCTTTCGCCGTCTTTGCAGGAGCGCCCTAAAGCTACCCCTTGTTTCTACGCTACAGCTCAGGCCGTAGCGGTTGGTGCCGGTGCAGCTTCTGCAGCCGGCTTGGCGTTTCCGCCTCCTGCCTTCTTGCGGCCCGGCGCGATCATCATGACCATCTGCCGGCCTTCGAGCTTGGGGAACTGCTCCACCACGATCAAATCTGCCAGTTCATCGCGAATCCGCGCCAGCAGGGCCAAACCCAGTTCCTGGTGCGTGATCTCGCGGCCGCGAAAGCGCAGGGTAATCTTGCACTTGTCGCCCTCTTCCAAAAAGCGCTTGATATTGCGCAATTTGATGTTGTAGTCACCATC
>JAZJYR010000036.1:0-79382 GCA_040390295.1 Pseudomonadota bacterium | reverse complement strand
CGCTGACCTCTTGCATGCCATGCAAGCGCTCTCCCAGCTGAGCTATACCCCCAAAAAATCAGTTTCCTGATTTCCGTAGCGGGTAGGAACAGTTCATTTCTGAACCATCCCCCCCTAAGAACCGGACTTGCGACTTTCACCGCATCCGGCTCAAGCACAACAATTTCCAGCTCCTCGTCGAGCTCTCTATTATAGCCACAAAAACGAGTCGCTGAAAAAATTCTAAACTCCATTAAGGAGCCGGCTTCACAACTTTCAAACCAAGTGCATGAAGCTTTGTGTGGCAGCCCGGGTGCATGAGCACCCGATTTGCCAACTTGTCTGACCCTCCCGCCACTTTGTGAACAATGTGATGGTCGTGCCAGCCACGTTCTTCATCAATGGGCAGACCACATAGCGCGCATAGCCCCCACTGAGACCCATACAGTGAGCACCACTCCTTGCGATAAGACCTGCTGTTAAGCAGCCTCTTAGTCCGAAGTGATTCACCGTAGGCCTCCTGATCCCGGTCAAAGGGGTTGTAAGTCCCCCTGACCTTGATGTGCCTGACTATCGCTGTATCGGCAAGCCGATACAGTGTCGCCAATCGCCTGCTTCCATCTTTAGCTTTTACGGCTTCGGCAAATTCCGTCCTGTCGCCCGCGTGGTGCCAGTACCTCTGGCGTAACCATGTTGGGTTCTTCTTCGGATGCCGCCTTCTAGCCCAGCGAACCAGCCGCCAATAAATCAGCGAATCCAGCCTGCTGAACGTCTCTTTCGCTACCACCGGGTGGTGATATTGAGCCCAGCCCCGAAGGACTTGGTTCAACTCTTTGATGAATACACCCTGAGAACCATTGAGGTGACCTTTGATGACCTTTACAGCCTTGTCGTAAAGCGTTTTCACGTTTTTCTTACTCGGCTTGATGAGCAGCGTTCCCGAGTATTTACGGAAATTCCAGCCCAAGAAATCAAACCCATCGTCAATGTGTGTGACTCGCGTCTTCTCCGGCGACAGCTCCAGTCCTCTTTGTGAGAGGAAAGTGACTATCCAAGGCCGAACGATGTTCTCCAGCACCTCTTTCGAGACACCAGTGATAACAAAGTCATCGGCGTACCGGACCACATGAATCTTGAGCGTCCGTTCAGTCTTCGCCTTTCCCACTGTTGCACCGAGGTGCGCCAGAAGGCCAGACTCCAGACCGTTCAGAGTCACATTTGCCAATGTTGGCGAAATGATCCCGCCTTGCGGCGTACCCGCGTCGGTTGCCGTCAGTTGGCCCTTGTAGACCACTCCCGCCTTCAACCATTTCCGGAGGATTGCCTTGTCCATACAGACATTGCGCACCAGCCAGTCGTGATTGATGTTGTCAAAGCAACCTTTGATGTCTGCCTCCAACACCCAGCGAGCCGAAGCTTTCTGGGACATGGAGCCAAAAATCTGACTCATGGCGTCTGCCGCCGAACGATTTCGCCTAAAGCCGTAGCTGTTGGGATCGCTCGTGGTTTCCACCACAGGTTCAAGACCAAGCAGGTGGAGTGCCTGCATGGCCCTATCGAGCATGGTCGGGATACCCAAGGGGCGTTCCTTTCCGTTGCTCTTCGGGATGTACACCCGCCTCAATGGCTGCGGTTTATAACCCCGACGTTGCTTCAATTGACTGATCGCCTCCCATTTACGGGTGGGTGAATCCCAAAGCTCACGATCGACCCCTGCCGTCCGTTTTCCTTGGTTTTCTGTCACTCGCCTGACCGCCAGTGACCTGGCAGCAAACGAGCGGACCAGCGACCGTTGCAGGGCTTTCACCCTGCGCCAATCGCCGTCCTGCGTAGCCTTCGCTATGCGAATCTGCGTCGTTCTCACAATCCTCTCGACCACATACCAATCGATGGTATGCCAGGCGTTCGGGCCGCGCGAGGACGCAGACAAATCATTGCTGATTGCTATAACCATGCTTTCCTCGTTAGGTAACCCACCGAGGACGCACTACCCCCAAAGGGATGATGCATCCCTTTGGGGTGTTAGAACTCATACAGCCGTCCGCGACGGTTGCACCATGTGAAAGTCAGCCCACTTTCGCGGTGGGGCAAATTTAGAACCCCTATCCCGACCATTACAGCCGGGCATTCGCTTTTTCCACAATCTCCTACCCCCTTGTCCAACAGGTCGCCTTGCGGCTTCCCTGCCTGCACACCCGAGGGTGTGCAGGCAGACAGTGGGGCTTACCACGTTCCCTGAATTACCGACACGCGAGGCATCCTCATACGCGTCTATCCGATTAGGGTCTGTCTATTCCGGGGCCGTTATTGTGATGACGTGCATTCAGACTCGACGAATGCATCCAACGACGTACCTTTTGGTTATGGCCTAACAGCAGTTTTGGCCACTCAATTCTTACCCGGATTCAAACAACAGTTCAATTAATGTTACCCATGCGGAACTAGCCTAGCCTCTCTACCGCCCTACTGCTGGCAGCTTCCCGCGCCTCTCTCACGAGCGCGCGCGGCTATTTACATAGGAGTGCATTGTCAGACGAGCTTCACACAAATCCGTTGCCAGAAATGCATGTCGTCGTAGGCTACCGTTGGTCATGCAACGGGTCACAGCTATTCTCGGGCAAGCCGAAAATGGTGTGACAAGGTAATCCAGAGTTATGCACTCTGGGAGACGGTCTGTTTACGTCGAATATCCTAAACGCTTTTGACGGTTAGGTTAAAGACGCATTTGACCCACAGTCCACACCAAATAAATTTGGCACTTACTGTATCTACCCAAATCCGCATGTCTTACGACGCGCGAATTCTGGGCCTGGAGTTTTCACCCCATGCGGGACAGCTTGCACTGTTTCCGCTTCCCTAAAGTCTTGCGACCAAGGGCCAGGCTGGACTATCTGCCAGCGAAAGAGGGCGAACGTGTCGCACCGAGCCTTGAATTATAGCCTGAAAAACAGGACGTTTTCAAATCCTTAAATCGCATTGAGCCGGGAAAGTACATCTTCCCGATTCATCAGCTCGAGAATTGCGTCCAGCGAAGGGGTTTGCGGCGTACCCACCACCAGCACACGCACAGGCATGGCGAGTTGTGGCATCTTCAAACCTGTCTCGGTCAACACCTGCTTGATGGCTGCCGAAATGGCGGGCTTGCTCCACTCGCAGACAGCCAGGGCATCGGCCAGTTTTGCCAATGCAGGCCGCACGGCATCGGTCACATGGGTGGCGAGGTCTTCGGCACTTGCCTGGCCACCCGACACAAGGACTTCCAGCCAGTTGGCCAGCTCGACCAGCGTGCTGCAGCGGTCCTTGAAGAGACCGCAACCACGGGTGATGCGCGCGGCGTCCAGTCCTGTCACGCCTTTCGCATCCAGGTAGGGCTGCACAAGCGTCGCCAGCTTCTCATCTGGCAGCGCCTTGAGATGCTGGGCGTTCACCCAGCGCAGCTTGGCTTCGTCAAACTGTGCGGCGCTCTTGCCGAGATGGTCAAGATTGAACCACTGCACAAACTGTTCACGGGAGAAAATTTCATCGTCGCCGTGGCTCCAGCCCAGGCGTGCGAGGTAATTCACCATGGCATCGGGCAGGTACCCCTCTGCAGCGTACTCTGTGACGGCCTTGGCGCCATTGCGCTTGCTCATCTTCTCGCCCTGCTCATTGAGCACGGTGGGCAGATGCGCATACACCGGTACGTCCCTGCCAAGTGCGCGAAAAATATTGATCTGGCGCGGCGTGTTGTTGACGTGGTCGTCGCCGCGAATCACGTGCGTGATGGCCATGTCCATGTCATCGACCACCACGCAGAAGTTGTATGTCGGCGTGCCGTCGGGCCGTGCAATCACAAGGTCGTCCAGCTCGTCGTTGCTGATCTCGATACGACCCTTGACCTTGTCGTCCCACACGACAGAACCGCCCTGAGGATTTTTGAAACGCAGCACAGGTTGTACGCCTTCCGGAATCGCCGGCAGGGTCTTGCCGGGCTCGGGCCGCCAGGTGCCGTCGTAACGCGGTTTTTCCTTGTTGGCCATCTGCTTTTCACGCAGGGCATCCAGCGCTTCCACGCTCATATAGCAGGGATAGACATGCCCGGCAGCTTTCAAATCGGCCAGCACCGCCTTGTAGCGATCCATGCGCTGCATCTGGTAGAACGGGCCTTCATCGGGGTCAAGCCCCAGCCAGCGCATGCCTTCAATGATCACATCGACCGACGCCTGATTGGAGCGCTCAAGGTCGGTGTCTTCAATACGCAGGATGAAGTCACCACCGGTCGAGCGCGCAAAGGCCCAGGGGTAAAGCGCAGAACGGATGTTGCCGAGGTGGATGAAGCCAGTGGGTGAAGGCGCGAAACGGGTACGGGTCTTGGTGGTCATTGAATGCTGTTCAGGCCGCGCAGTAAATCGGCCTTGATGTCGTCGGTATGGTCCAGCCCGATGGCCAGACGGATCAGGCCCTGGCTGATGCCGGCGGCCTGGCGCTGCACCTCCGTCAGGCGGCCATGGGATGTCGTGCCGGGGTGGCTGATGATGGTCTTGGTGTCACCCAAGTTGGTGGCAATGCTCATGACCTGCGCGCTGTCGATCACCGTGAAGGCATTCGCCTGCGCTGTCGCTGGATCATCGCCCCGCACATCGAACGAGACCACGGCGCCACCGTAACCCGACTGCTGGCGCATGGCGAGGTCATGCTGACCATGCGATGCCAGGCCGGGGTAATACACACGTGCCACGGATGGCTGCTTCTCAAGCCACTTTGCGATCTCGAGTGCGTTGTCGCACTGGGCGCGCATGCGTATGCCGAGTGTCTCGAGCCCCTTGAGCACCACCCACGCATTGAAAGGCGCCAGCGTCATGCCGGCAGTGCGCACCATGGGGCCGAACACATCCACGATGATTTTTGACGGGCCGCAAATGGCGCCAGCCATCACGCGGCCCTGGCCATCGAGATACTTGGTGCCGGAATGAATGATGAGGTCAGCACCAAATTCGCTGGGGCGTTGCAGCGCAGGCGAGCAAAAGCAGTTGTCGACGGCCAGCAAGGCCCCCACGCTGTGCGCAAGATCAGCCAGCGCGGTGATGTCGCAAACTTCTGTCAGCGGGTTGGTTGGCGTTTCTGCAAACAGCAGCTTGGTGGTGGGGCGCAAGGCGGCCTTCCACTCGGCCACATCGGTCTGCGACACAAACGTGGTTTCGACACCGAACTTGCCGAACTCACGGCCTATCAGTGCAATCGTCGAACCGAACATGGAGCGCGAGCAGATCACGTGGTCACCCGACTTGAGCAGGCCCATGCACATCATGAGGATGGCGCCCATGCCGGTCGAGGCACCAATCGCCGCTTCGGTGCCCTCAAGCGCAGCCAGGCGGCGCTCAAAACTGGTGACGGTAGGGTTGGATGTGCGGCCGTAGGTATAGCCCTCTTCGGTGCCCGCAAATCGCCGGGCCCCTGTGGCAGCGTCGGGCTGCACGAAGCCGCTGGTCAAATACAGCGCTTCGGAGTTTT
This sequence comes from Pseudomonadota bacterium, assembly GCA_040390295.1. Classification (GTDB taxonomy): domain Bacteria; phylum Pseudomonadota; class Gammaproteobacteria; order Burkholderiales; family Burkholderiaceae_C; genus Polaromonas. The sequence continues at coordinate 73,913 of JAZJYR010000036.1, read as the reverse complement.
CACCGTACTGGCTGGGGTCCAGCGCAACGCGCACGGCCAGGGTGTCACGGTGCAGGTTGGGAGGCAGTTGTTTTTGTTTCATGCTTTTACTCACGCTTCCTGCGGATTGGGCAAGGCCAGGCGCGACACATCGACATCGTTTTCATCACCGATTTTTTCGGCAGTGTCGGCGCGCATGGAGTTCATGGCGGCGATGGTTTCTTTGGTCACGTCACCCGTGACATAAACGCCGTCAAAACACGATGCGTCAAAGCCATCGAGTTTTGTGTTGAGCGAACCCACTGCACGCTTCATGCTGTCAACGTCCTGGTAAATCAGCGCGTCGCAGCCGATGACTTCGCGAATTTCCTCAACCGTGCGGCCATGCGCAACCAGTTCATCAGGTGTGGGCATGTCGATGCCGTACACATTCGGATAACGCACAGGCGGCGCAGCGCTGGCAAGGTAAACCTTGCGCGCGCCGGCATCACGCGCCATCTGCACGATCTCGCGGCTGGTGGTGCCGCGCACGATGGAGTCGTCGACCAGCAGCACGTTGCGGCCCTTGAACTCGCTGGCAATCACATTGAGCTTCTGGCGCACGGACTTCTTGCGAACGCCCTGGCCCGGCATGATGAAGGTGCGGCCCACATAGCGGTTTTTGACAAACCCTTCGCGGTAGGGAATGCCCAGCAGGTGCGCCAGTTGCGTGGCGCTCGGGCGGCTGGATTCAGGGATGGGGATGATGACGTCGATCTCGCTGGGCGGCACGGTCGAGACCACGCGCTTGGCCAGCGTTTCGCCAAGGTTCAAACGCGCCTGGTAGACCGAGATGCCGTCGAGCACCGAGTCCGGGCGCGCCAGGTACACAAACTCGAAGATGCAGGGATTGAGTTTGGCATTGGCGGCGCATTGCTCTGCATGCACCTGGCCTTCCATGTCCACAAACACCGCTTCGCCCGGCGCGATGTCGCGCTCGAACTGGTGCGAGGTGCCTTCCAGCGCGACCGACTCGCTGGCCACCATCACGGTCTTGCCATGTTCGTTTTCGCCATGGCCAATGCACAGCGGGCGAATGCCAAACGGATCGCGGAACGCCAGCAGGCCATGGCCGGCGATCAGCGCCACAACAGAGTACGAGCCCTTGACGCGCTTGTGCACGCCGCGCACGGCAGCAAACACATCCACCGGCTTGAGCGGCAGGCCGCGCGTGGTTTTTTCAAGCTCATGCGCCAGCACGTTGAGCAGGACTTCAGAGTCGCTCTCGGTGTTGATGTGGCGGTGGTCGGTCGTGAAGAGTTCGGCCTTCAGCTCTGCCGCGTTGGTCAGGTTGCCGTTGTGCGACAGCACCAGGCCGAAAGGGGCGTTGACGTAAAACGGCTGTGCTTCGTCTTCACTGAAGGCATTGCCGGCCGTCGGGTAACGCACCTGGCCCAGGCCCACATTACCCGGCAAGGCGCGCATGTTGCGGGTGCGAAAGACATCGCGCACCATGCCCTTGGCCTTGTGCATGTAGAACTTGCGCCCCAGCTGCGTGACGATGCCCGCCGCATCCTGGCCGCGGTGCTGCAAGAGCAGCAGGCCGTCATAAATAAGCTGGTTGACCGGTGCCTTGCTGACAACGCCGACTATTCCGCACATATTTTTTTACCTTGTTTCATAAATTCCAATTCAACGCAAAGTGCGCCGCGCAGGGCCGCCCCAAGCAAGCACAGCCCCCTCGGGGGGCAGCGCAGTACACGCAGTGACAAGCGTGGGGGCTCATCAACTAATCCAGATATTTCGCGAACTGTTCCGGCAACACCGGCTTCAGCCCCTTGAGCGCAGCAGTCAATGCCACTGCACCCTTTGATTCCTGCCACCAGTCGCTGTTCTTGAGCGAGGTCATGTCCATGACCACGGTCGCTGCCAGCAACAAAATAATTCCGCGCACCACACCGAATGCGGCGCCCAGCGTGCGGTCCACAGGCCGCAGGCCAATCGCCTCGACCAGCTTCTTCAGCAAAAACGCCAGCAAACCTGCCGCAAATATCGCGGCAATAAAAACAATCACAAAAGCCGCGGCATAACGCACCGGGTCAGACGCCGACTTGATGGGCAGCATCACCGCCACCTGAGGCGCGAACCACTGCGCCGCGTAAAACGACACCGCCCAGCCCAGCACCGACAACACTTCGTACACCAGGCCGCGCCAGGCACCCAGCGCCATTGAAAAAACCAGCACTCCCAGCAAAATCCAGTCGACGGCAGCCACGGATGCCCGTGCTTACAAGGTCAGGATGGAAGCCGGCAAATCAAGGGACTTGATCTTGCTGGCGGCCTTCTCGGCTTCAGCCTTGGTCGCAAAGGGCCCGACACGAACGCGTATGCGCTTGCCGTCTTTGGTTTCTGCGACCTGGGTATAGGTTTTCAACCCGGCCTTTTCAAGTTTGAGCCGTGCTTCGCGCGCTTTGGTGACATCGGCAAATGCGCCGACCTGAACCACCATGCGACCTTCGGCGGCGGCAGGCGTAGCGGAAGCGGCTGCAGGCTGGCCATCCAGCAGGGCCTTGGCGCGTGCACCGTCATCGGCAGGCGCTGCGGGTTTGGTGACAGGTTTGGCCTCGGCTTTGGCTTCCGCTTTAGGTGCGGGTTTGGCTTCAACCTTGGCGGGGGCAGGGGCCGCAGCGGCGGGTGCAGCCGGCTTTTTGTCAGGGATGATTTCTTCTTTGGGCGTCAGGCTGGACACGGCAGCGACCTTTTCCTGCACCGGCGCAACAGGCGGTACAACAGGAGATGCCGGCTTGACCTCGGCGACCGCCGCAGGCAGCGTGACCGGCGCAACTGCTGCATCTTTTGTTGGAAGAACCAGCGGCTTGACCGTGTTCTTGCCGGGGATTTCAATCGGGATATCGACCGCAATCGGCCTCGGCTGGGTGTCAAACAACAACGGGAAACCCACCACGCCCGCCAGCACCAGCACTGCCGCACCTATCAGCCGGTGCTTGGCCCGCCGGCGTATGACTTCCACGCTCTCCGGCTGCGCGTTGGCGGCTGCATTGGCGCCGGATGAAGCGCTGGCCCGGCGAAAGTTGAAAAACGACATGTGCGGATGGGCTTTATGGTTTTTTTGGGCGGTTAATGGTCGGCGAAGGTCGGCTGGCTGGACGCGATGCGGCTGTCGTGAAGGCGCATCCGGACAGCTGTTACGGCCTTGTCACGGCTTCAGCCTGCAAGGTGTTTGGCGTGAAGACGGGGTACTCCGTCCTTCAGAATGCCGCCCACCGTATAGAAGGAGCCGAACACCACAATTCTATCAGCGGGGTCTGCTGCAGCCACCGCGGCCTGCAGGGCCAGTTCGGGGCTTTTGAAGGTGGCCGAGGTGGCATCGGGGCGCGTATTCTGGGCCTGCCAGGCAGCCTGCAGGGCCTCGCCCGCCGCTGCCCGGGGCGTGGGCAAATCGGTGAAATACCATTTGTCGATCAGCGGCCCGACCCGGCCCAGCATGGGTGCGAGGTCCTTGTCGGCCATGGCGCCAAAAACCGCATGCGTGCAGCCATAAAAGCCCATGGCGTCGAGGTTTTCAGCCAGTGCGGCGACCGAATGCGGGTTGTGCGCCACGTCCAGCACCAGTGTCGGCTGGCCCGGCACGATCTGAAAGCGCCCCGGCAGCTCGACCATGGACAGCCCGTTGCGCACGGCCTGCGCCGTCACGGGGATGCGGTCACGCAGTGAGGTCAATGCAGCCAGCACGCCCGCGGCATTGACGAGCTGGTTGGCGCCGCGCAGCGCCGGGTAGGCCAAACCGGCGTACCTGCGCCCACGCCCTGCCCAGCCCCATTGCTGTTTGTCGCCCGAAAAATTGAAATCGGTGCCAAAGCGCCACAAGTCAGCGCCCACCGCTGCCGCGTGGTCCACGATGCTCTGTGGCGGCACCGGGTCGCTGACCACAGCAGGTTTGCCAGCCCGCATGATGCCGGCTTTCTCAAGGCCGATCGCCTCGCGGGTGTTGCCCAGCAGCTCGGTGTGGTCCAGGTCAATGCTGGTGATGACGGCGCAGTCGGTGTCGATGATGTTGACGGCATCGAGCCGTCCGCCCAGGCCGACTTCAAGCACCACCACATCCAGGCGGGCCTCCTTGAGCAAATGCAGGATGGCCAGCGTGGTGAATTCAAAATAAGTCAGCGATATCTCGTCGCCTGTCTTGCGGGCCGCCTCGACCTGCTCAAACGATGTGACCAGTTGCGCCGCACTGACGATGTCGCCGCGCACGCGGCAGCGTTCTTCAAAATGCACCAGGTGCGGCGAGGTGAAAACGCCGGTGCGGTAGCCGGCCTCCAGCAATATCGCCTCCAGCATGGCGCAGGTCGAGCCCTTGCCGTTGGTGCCGGCCACGGTGATGACGGGGCACTCAAACACCAGCTTCATGCGGTCGGCCACGGCCTTCACGCGAGCCAGGCCCATGTCTATGCTTTTGGGGTGCAACTGCTCGCAGTAGGCCAGCCAGTCGTCAAGGGTTTGCGGGTTTGTCATGGAGGCTAGTATCGCGTCGCGTATGAGGTGTCGGATTTGCGCAAGGTCATCGGTGCGCAGCGCAAGGCACAGGCCGCCGCCCATGCCGAGGCATGGGCTGTAACGCCGCGATGTGCAGCGAGGGCGAGTGCAAAACGACAGATCCTGCGCGGCGCGATACTTCAGATTGTCGCCTGAGCGCAGTTGCGGGGGCAGCCATGCCACACATCACCCCTGCCCCCTGCAGTTCTTTAACGCCAGGCTAGTTGCAGTCGGCCACCACAACGCTACAGCTTTTATCCTTGCAGGCGTCCATCGCGGCCTTTTCTGCGGTTTTTTCGGTAGCGCCAATGCCCACCCCGAAACCTGAAGCAGACACGGCGTAAGCACCGCACTGCGTGTAGGCCAGCTGAATGGTGCAGCGTTTGCCGCCGGATTCGCGGCAAAAGCGTTGCGCACTTTTCTCGGCCTCGGCCTGCGAGCTGCCGCCGCCCACGCCGTAATTCGGATCGGTGTCGCCCTTGATCTGCTCGACGGACAAGGCGCCCCAGCTGTCTTTTGCAGAAGATGCTGCTTTCGGCCCTTTGGCAGGGCCGGCTTGTGCAGGAGGCGCACTTGCAACCGGGGCGGAATCCGGGGCGGACGACACCGTCCTGATAGCAACCAGGAATTTCGCCAGCATGGCGCCGTCGTCGTCGCTGGAGAAAAGCTGCCCGAGCGCCAGGTCGCTGCCATTGCGGCTGACCGCGATGGTGTTGTATTTGGTGTCGGCCTTGCCGGTTTTATCGGTCAGGCGGACATACATGCCGTTGCCGTTGTTAAAGGCGACAGCCGTGGCCTTGCCCTCGCGCGATGTGGCAACGGTGTCTTCCGCCATCGAGACGGCCAGTGCGCGAAGATCTTCTGTCTTTAATCCCGATACGTCCCGGCCTTTCATGTAGGACAGGCTGGCAACCGCCTTGTCAGCTTCGGAGCTCAGGATCGCGTTGGGAGCGGCGGCCTTGTTGCGCTTGTCCGGCCGGATTTCAGATTGCCAGCCGCCGGGCGCCTGGAAAGTAATGCCCTGCGACCATGCCAGCGGCGTTACCAACGCCAGCAGCACCAGCAGGCACTGGAATTGTTTTTTCATGGGGTTCCTCCAAAAAGCAGACTTTTTATAAACAGGCACCTCGTGGAGTGCCTCGCTCAATGGTATTCGACGACATGCGCAGGCTTCGGATGCAGTCGCGCCGATGGCAAAATCCCCGCCATGATCACCCTCTACGGCATCCCCAATTGCGACACCGTCAAAAAAGCCCGCACCTGGCTGACCGACCACGGCGTTACCCATGAATTTCACGACTTCAAAAAACAGGGCGTTCCGGCAGCCAAACTGCCGGCCTGGGGCAAGGCCGTGGGCTGGGACAAGCTGCTGAACCGCCAGGGCACCACCTGGCGCAAGCTGGATGCGGCCACGCAGGCCGGTGCCGCCGATCCGGCAGGCGCACAGGCACTGATGGTGGCCAACCCCAGCATCATCAAGCGCCCGGTGGTGGAATGGGGCAAGGACATCACCGTGGGCTTTGACGCCACCGCCTGGGAAGCACGCGTTTAAGCCTGGTTCAAGCGGGTTTGCAGGCATCTTCCCCGTGTAAAGCAGGCCCTGCACAGGGAGCTTTACAGTGGTTTGACTGAACTTGATGTAACAAATCAGCTCTGACTCATTAGACTTGGGAGCGTTGTTCCGGCCACGCCCGGATCGCACTTTCAGCCAGCTGAAAAGAGGTTGTCATCATGAAAAAATTATTTGTTCTGTCCTCCGCCACCGCTGCTTTTGCCGGCCTGATGTCTTTCAACGCATCGGCAGCCGACATCCTGGCGCGTGTGATTTCCAGCACCCCCGTCGTGCAGCAGGTGGCCGTGCCACGCCAGGTTTGCAGCAACCAGCCCATGGTGGTTGAAAACCCCCGCACAGGCGGTGGGGCCGTCCTGGGTGCCGTCGCCGGCGGTGCCGTCGGCAATGCGATTGGCAATGGCGGCGGCCGGGCGCTGGCCACCGTGATTGGTCTGGTCGGCGGCGCGATGGTCGGTGACCGCATCGAAGGCGGCAACCCGCAGGTGCAGAACGTGCAGCAGTGCAACACCCAGACTTTCTACGAAAACCGCGCCAGCCACTACAACGTGGTCTATGAATACCAGGGCACGCAGTACACCACCCAGATGGCGACCGACCCGGGCCAGTACGTGCGCCTGCAGGTGACGCCGGTGGGCGCGATCAGCTCGGCGCCGCAGCCCGGCTTTTCTTCCCAGCCGCAGGGCTATCTGCAACCCGCGCCGCAGGCCGGCTACATCCAGCAGGGCACGATCGTGCAGCCCGGAGTGCCCGCACCGGTCATCTACCAGGCCGCGCCCGTGTATTACCCGCAGCCCTACTACTACAGCCGGCCGTATTACGCGCCCTACTACCCGCCTGTCGGCCTGTCATTCAACTTTGGCTACAGCCGGGGTTATCGCCACTGGCACTAGGGCCTGTTAACCGGCCCTGGGTCGGGGCTGAAAAGCAAAAGGGTGCATGTCGCACCCTTTTTTGTTTTGCTGGGCTATTTGGGGATTCCCGCCACCCCAAATCTTCACCCAAAGTTACTATCTTTTTAATAGCTGCTCACGCCCGTATCTATTGGCTTGCTGGCACATTTGATACCTGAAAAAGGCCTTTTTGGCGCATTTTCAGGCTGTTTTGAGCATCTGCTTGAACCTTTAACCCCAATTTTTAACGTGTACGGCAAAAATTTAACGTATACGGCAAAAACCGCCTTTCAGGTCCAACTCCCGGGCTGATTACATTGCGGTTTCCAGCAGGGCACCCTTGAACAGCACGGGGCCGCTCGGGCCGCTGCCTGCCGGCACGCCGCCCTTGGGCTCCAGGCTGACGGCAAGCACCGGCACCGCCCGGACGTCATTACCCGTCGCAGGCAGGCGCATGACCTGGTCAGTGCCGAGAACACCCAGCGATTTCGGCCCGCCGCTTTGCGGAATCGCCCAGAGCTGCAGCGACTTGTCAGCCTCCTCGTGGAAGCCGCCCACACGTTTGAGCACCATGCGGTTGTTTTTCGGGTCAAACGTCACCAGCATCGAAGCCGCCGCCTTGTCGTCGGCCAGCACGGCGACGTACTGGATTTCAGGCGTGGCCGAGAGTTTGGCCGAGAGTTCCTTGACTTGCCCACCCAGGCTGGCCACCTGCCCGCCCAGACTGGCATTGCTGCTGTTCAGGTTGAGGCCGACCACGACAGCCAGCACTGCGACAGCCGCACCGGCAAAGCTGGCACCGCGCCACAGGCTCAGGCTCGCCCACCAGCCGGTCGCCTGTGAAGGTGCAGCCGAGGCGCTTGAGCGCGCTGCCTGCATGGCTTTGGCTTCTTTTTCGGCGTTGACCAGGTTTTCAATCCGCTTCCAGACGGCTGCACTGGGCGCAACCTGCGGCTGCAGCTCAGCCACAGAGGCCAGGCGACCCTGCCAGACCAGCGCGGAGGCACGCACCGTCGCATGCTCTCTGGCGAGCGCCTCAAAGCGCCGGCGCGCACCGCCGCGCAGCGTGCCCAGCGCGTAGCTGGCGGCAAGCTGTTCGGTCAGCGATGGGTTCTGGGTCACATTCATATATTGCCTTCTTCAGAAGTTTCCGGCCCCGAAGACCGGAACAAACAAAAATCCTTCATCTCACTTATCCACTCGAGTCAACTTTGACTCAAGCCAGTTTGGCCATGCAGCCGCGCAGCTGCTCCAGCCCGCGCCGTATCCATGTCTTCACGGTCCCCAGCGGCAGCTTGAGCTGCTCTGCCAGCTCGCCGTGGCTCAAATCACGCATATACGCCAGGCTCACCACCTCGCGCTGTTTGTTCTCCAGCTGGCTCAGGCACTGGTGCAGCGCCCACGCCTGCTCACTGGCCTGCGCCACGTCCATCGGGTTGGGCGAATCGCCCGCCACGGTGTCCGAAATCACATCGTCCAGCTCCTGCATCGAATCGGCCCGCTCGGACGTGCGTCGCCGCAAAAAGTCCAGCCCCCGGCTGCGCACCACCAGCGCCATCCACGCCATGGGCGGCGACAGCGTGGCCTTGTAGTCACCCGCAATGCGCCAGATGTTGATGAACGCTTCCTGCAGAACGTCTTCGGCCCATTCACGGTTGGTCACCACCCGCACGGCCACGCCGTAAAGCTTGGACGACGTCATGTCGTAAAGCTCACGCAGGGCCGCTTCGTCGGCCAGCGCAACACGGTCAATCAGCGCGATCAATTGGGTATCCGGGCTTTCTGGTTTCATGGACCTCATTGTCCAGCATTAACTGAATACGCCCCAGATCAGGTAATGGATTCACCCGGACAGGTCTGACGGATGTGGCCGTACCCTAAAATCTATGGTTTTGCGGCCTTCTGCCATGCAGGCCAGCCCTCTTTACTTTCCACCCTTCCAGCCATGACCACCGAAAAAATCGACAACATCAGCGTCGCCACCAAAGCCAGCGTCTACTTCGACGGCAAATGCATCAGCCACGGCATCACCTTTGCCGACGGCAGCAAAAAATCGGTAGGCGTGATCCTGCCAGCCACGCTGACCTTCAACACAGGCGCGCCTGAAATCATGGAATGCGTGTCCGGCAGCTGCGAATACAAACTTACCGGCAGCGATGCCTGGGTCAAATCATCGGCGGGCGAGAAGTTCAGCATTCCCGGCGATTCGAAGTTCGACATCCGCGTCACTGACGCTGCGGGCTATCACTACATCTGCCACTTCGGCTGATCCGGAAAAAAGCACATGGCAACCATACTCCAGCACCTTCCCATCGGCCAGAAAGTCGGCATCGCGTTTTCAGGCGGGCTAGACACCAGCGCAGCCCTGCACTGGATGAAGCTCAAGGGCGCAACCCCTTATGCCTACACAGCCAACCTCGGCCAGCCCGACGAGCCCGACTACGACGAGATCCCGCGCAAGGCGATGGAGTACGGCGCTGAAAAAGCACGCCTGATCGACTGCCGCAGCCAGCTCGCCAATGAAGGCATTGCCGCCCTGCAGGCCGGCGCCTTCCACATCACCACCGCCGGCGTCACCTACTTCAACACCACGCCGCTGGGCCGAGCCGTCACGGGCACCATGCTGGTCTCGGCCATGAAGGAAGACAACGTCAACATCTGGGGCGACGGCAGCACCTTCAAGGGCAACGACATCGAGCGTTTTTACCGCTACGGCCTGTTGACCAACCCCGAGTTGAAGATCTACAAGCCCTGGCTTGACCAGCTCTTCATCGACGAACTCGGCGGCCGCGCAGAAATGTCGGCCTTCATGACCAAGGCCGGTTTCGGCTACAAGATGTCGGCTGAAAAGGCCTACAGCACCGACTCCAACATGCTGGGCGCCACACACGAGGCCAAAGACCTCGAAAGCCTGGGCACCGGCATGAAGATCGTCAACCCCATCATGGGCGTTGCTTTCTGGAAAGACGAAGTCGAGGTCAAGCGCGAAGAAGTCACCGTGCGCTTTGAAGAAGGCCGCCCGGTTGCGCTGAACGGCAAACGTTTTGATGACCTCGTCGAACTCATTCTTGAAGCCAACCGCATCGGCGGCCGCCACGGCCTGGGCATGAGCGACCAGATCGAAAATCGCATCATCGAAGCCAAGAGCCGCGGCATCTATGAAGCACCCGGCCTCGCGCTGCTGTTCATCGCCTACGAGCGTTTGATCACCGGCATCCACAACGAAGACACGATTGAGCAGTACAGAGACAACGGCCGCAAGCTCGGCCGCTTGCTGTACCAGGGCCGCTGGTTCGACAGCCAGGCCATCATGCTCCGCGAAACCGCCCAGCGCTGGATCGCCAGCGCCATCACCGGCGAAGTCACCGTCGAGCTGCGCCGCGGCAACGACTACTCCATCCTCAACACCGTATCAAGCAACCTGACCTACAAGCCTGAGCGCCTGAGCATGGAAAAGGTCGAGGACGCACCCTTCTCACCAGCCGACCGCATTGGCCAGCTGACGATGCGCAATCTGGACATTGTGGATACGCGTGAGAAGCTGAGTATTTACTCCAATGCCGGTTTGCTGGAACTGGGCAAGGGGGATGACTTTTTGAAGTTGGGTAAGTAAGTCAGAACTGACTTAACACCAATAAAAAGCCCGCCAAGTGAAAGCTTGGCGGGCTTTTTTGTTCCAGAGTCTTTCTTCAAAACGAAGGTAGTCCTTTAGTTATTTGGACTCTACGATTTCATGTGAGGAGCCAGCAAATACGGCGCCTTAATTTTTGTGCAGTCCTAGCTTCTCAAACATAACGCGATTCCTGCGAGCGGCGTCTTTGAGGAGCTTGTCATACGAAATGATTTCGATATAGCCATTTCCGCCGGTAAGCGTTTTGAAATAGCCTTCACCGTCGATCGATTCGTGGTAGTTCATTCGCATCTCCCTCTTCAATGAGGGCGTTAAATCCGCGATTAGATACCCGAAGAACCGAATCCCACGTGCGTTGATGGGTCGCCCATCCACGTCGTCGAGCTTGCTTTCCTGGATTTCGACAAAGCGCTTGATGATCTGTTGGGCTGGGTCCGCTTGATAGTCATCACGGCCAGGGCGCTTGAACTCAATAACGACAATGGCGCCAGTGGAATCCTCCTCTTCCCTAACACCAATGGGTGTGTCGTAGAAGAAGGCGCAGATGTCCGGCTCCTTGCCAGAGGTATCTTCGAGGCCTTCGATGGATTTCAACTTCTTATCGGACGTGAGCAACGTGTGGTAACAAAGCCGTTCATCAATCACCCAAAGATTCTGCTGCTCGAAAAAAATGTCCCTTGAAGTAGAGCCCATGGGGAATAGCATCTTGTGCAATACCCGCTCCAACGGATACTTGTTGTCTGTGCGCCGCTTTTTCAAACTCAGCGTTAGCAGATCAAGAATCGTCCGCCGATGAGTGATGTACTTTGCAAGCTCCGCTTTTCCAAGCTCATTGGCCTGTTCTGCGAGCGTTTGAAAGCGCTCTGCATACTGCTCGAATGACTCACTTTCAAAATAGGTGGCTGCCTGACGCAAGTCTTTACGAACACCGTCCTCGACTTCACGTTTTACATGCAGTAGCGCTTCATCCAGCTTTTCGTCCGATAAGCCGGGCTGAATCTTATGCTCGATGATTTCTCGATAGCGAGGATGAGTAAGAGCCCGGTATTCAGGAGCCTGCTCGACGAATTTTTCGATTTGTAAGCGCTTTTCTTCGTTTGTTGATTTCAGGTCGCCCGTGAGCAGGGGACGCAATACGCCAGTGATTCCCTGGTTCAACGCACGGCGAGAAACAAGTATCTGTTCCAACTCTGGTTCATCATCACTTTGAAAGGCGATGCGCGTGCGCTCTTGGTTGGCATGGTCGTCCAGATACTCCCCGGTTACCAGCACGATGAGGGTGTACGGTGACTGCTCGTCGTCCAGAAACTTCTCAGGGAGTTCCGGCAATAGGTCTCGCAGCTTGGTGGTGGTGACTTCACGCCCGTTAGCACACAAGTTCAGTTCATGGCGCGAGCGGCCATCGCGGTGGCGATAGGCCTGCAAGGCGAACGCGTGGCCAGACACATCGAAGAATTGCTCTTCGATGTGGGCCAGCACGGTGGATTGAAACAGGGCGTGTAGGTCAATCGGCGCATGCCCAGGCGACTCAAGCGTCATGGGCGGGCAGGAGCGAGCCGCAAACCTAATCAGGAAGTGCGCGATGACGCGCTCGGCGATGGTCTCCGGCTGGGTAGGCCACCCAGCTCGGAACTTCTCGTCCATGCCGCGCAGAGTGGTCTGCGTGCCGGATGACTCCGCTATCTCGGACGTGAAATCTGCTCCCTTCAGTTCATCTTCGATGTTGAAGTCGAACTCCCGCAGCAAGGCTTGGTCCTCGCGCTTGAAGACGCTGCGAATTCGGACGGACGAGAAGACCTTCAGGAAGGTGAAGCGGCCTACACCTCGACCACCCAACTTCACCTTCGACAGGGTGTGAGCCTCCTTGAACGAAGCCAGATTTTTGTCGTTGAAGCCAACTCCATCGTCGATCACATCGAAGCCGTCCACCAACAGCGTTCCGTCTCCCCCCTGATGAGCAAGGTCGTTCGAGACAACTAGTCGGATGCGAATCGCATGATTGCTGAAACCGTCTTGATGCTCTTCGATGGCATCGACGGCATTGGAGATGGCCTCGTAGAGAGGCATCATCGCCTTAGCTTGGGAAAGCTCCAGCCGCTCCACCAGACCTTTGATGTTCGCTTGCACTATTTATTTCCTCCCTGGTTTGGTTGCGCTAAGGCCGCCATCAAGCGACCTTTCAAGGATGGACAGTCCGTTTTCAAAGACGCTTTGCGCCAGCTTGTTCCATTGACTGATGCTGGGTTAGATCGTGATTCATGCAGTTAAAAGCGAACTCTTTAGTTGAAACTATACAAATGACCCCTGATGCTCCCGGCAGTACTGCAACCCGCCAAAACGCTTGGCGTTGTTCCAGCAGAACTTGCCTTCGGGGAAGCTGATCTTCTCACGGCAATGGGCGCAGACCAGCTTTTTGGCCAATGAGGCGTCGGCCTGTGGGGGTACAGGGGTGGCAGGTTCAGCCGCAAACACTGGCGCTACAGGCCGAGGCTCCATCACAGCCTTGGCCAGTTGAGGTTTGGGCTGCATGAAGTCTGGCAGGTCCAGCAGGTCTTGCGGGCGATGCTGGCGCTTGAGCTTCTCGCCCCACTCCCTGATGGTATCGGGGCTGCGTATGTTGAAGATGGCCTTGAACAAGCCGCCAGTGCTAAAGCCGTCCACCAACTTTTCATGCCACGCGCGGAACTGGTCTGCCTTGATGAGAAAGCTGGTGTCAAACGCCTTGGCGTCTGGCCGCTGAATGATGGCTTGCGGGTGCATCAGCACCACGTTATGGAACTCGGGCAGCTTGTCGGTGCGGGTGCTGATTTCAAGCTGCTCCAGGAGTTTGCTCAGGATGCGGGCGTGGCGGCGGCTTTGCTCGTAGGGGGATGGAATGCCGTAACGATCCCGGCCGTAGCGCACGATGAATTCGCCATGGGCGTTGACTTCCAGATCACCTGAGTAGTTTTTGGTTTCGATCAGCACCATATAGCCAGTGCGATTGATGACCAGATGATCAATTTGGGCCACCTCGCCATCGATCTGGAACCGCAGGTCGTGCAGCAGCACGTTGTTTTGGCCGTCCTTGTAGTGGCCGTCGAGATGGAAGGCGGCTTCGCGCTCGCCCCGGATGCCTGCGGTCAGGTTGCGCAGTTCAACGCGCAGCCATTCTTTTTGGCGGGCATCCAGCAGGCTGGATTTTTGCAGGTCTTCCAGCAATGCCAGGCGTTTGGACTTGTCGTCCGCTGATTTGATGAGCATGGTCTCCTCCCCTCGTATTTCTTATTCAGCCAGCAGCGCAATGTACGCCGAATTAAACCAACTTTTTTACGATGCACAAGTATGAAAGCAGGCTTTAACAGATTGCAGATGCCCAACAAAATCCAGCCGCCTCACAACTTGGCCCCATTGCGTGGGTTCTTCACCGACAACCTGCCCGCCACAGGGCTGAGGCCGCGGGGCCTCTCGGCGTACGCAGCGGGGATGGATCCCGGATCGAGTCCGGGATGACAGAAAAGAAACCAAATCCCCAAAAACCCGCATTCACCTCCACCCCGTTGAGGCTGGACCGAGCAGCGTGCCCCTTGCCCTAAACCACCACAGGCTCATGCTCAAGCAATATCCCGAACCGCTCGTAAACACTGGTCTGTATCGCCTTGGCCAGCGTCATCACCTCGCCCCCGGTCACAGGGTGCTCGCGCCCGCCCCGGTTCACCAGCACCAGCGCATGCCGGTCATGGACGCCGGCATTGCCGATGGATTTGCCCTTCCAGCCGCAGGCGTCAATCAGCCAGCCTGCCGCCAGCTTGATGGAGCCGTCGTCCATGGGGTAATGAACAATTTTCGGTTCACGCTGGATGATGTCGGCGCACTGCTCGTTTGACACCGTCGGGTTCTTGAAAAAGCTGCCGGCATTACCGATGACTTGCGGGTCTGGCAGCTTGGTGCGGCGGATGTCGCAGATCCAGTCGAAGATTTGCTGCGCGGTGGGCGCTGCATCTGCAGGCACACCGGTTTGCGCCATCTTTTTCTCGATGTCGGCATAACCGAGCACCGGCTTCCAGTTTTTGGGCAGGGCAAAACGCACCCGGGTGATCAGCGCCTTGTCGGCCAGGCCAAAGCCGGGGTTGCCTGCGGTTGAGGCGGCTTCGCCCGCAGAGCTCTTGTGTTTGAAGACAGAGTCACGGTACCCAAAGGCGCATTGGGCGGCATTGAGTGTGAAGCTTTGGCCAGTGGTGAGGTCAATCGCATCGAGTTCCAGAAAACGGTCCTGCAATTCGACGCCATAGGCCCCGATGTTCTGCACCGGGGATGCACCCACCGTGCCGGGGATCAGCGCGAGGTTTTCAAGGCCGGGGTAGCCGTTTTGAAGCGTCCAGGCGACAACTTCATGCCAGTTCTCCCCGGCGCCGGCCTCGACGATCCAGGCTTTGGCGGTTTCGCTGTGCAGGCGCTTGCCCATGATCTCGATTTTCAGCACCAGCGGCTTGACGTCGCCGGTCAGGACGATGTTGCTGCCACCGCCGAGGACAAATTTGGGCGTGGTTTTAAGCGCCGGGTCGGCCAGCACGGCCTGAACGTCGCTTTCACTGGCGATTCGCACCAGCGAGAGGGCTTTGGCCACGATGCCAAAGGTGTTGGAAAACTGGAGTGGAACATTTTTCTCGACTAACATCCACGGGATTGTCTCATTCACCCCATTCCTGAAAAGCCCCTGACACCATGCCTTCTTTTGACACTGTGCTTGAAGCCGACCTGGTCAAGGTCAAGAACGCCGTGGAAAACACCGCCAAGGAAGTCGGCACACGCTTCGACTTCAAGGGGACGTCCGCCTCCATCGAGCTGAAGGACAAGGACATCATCCTCATCGGCGACAGCGATTTCCAGCTCGACCAGATCAACGACGTGCTGCGCAACAAGCTCACCAAGGCCGGTGTGGATGCGCGCTTCATGGACCCCGGCAAGATCGAAAAAATCGGCGGCGACAAGGTCAAGCAGGTCAACAAGGTGCGCAACGGCATCGAGACCGAACTGGCCAAAAAGATCCAAACCCTGATCAAGGGCAGCAAGCTCAAGGTGCAGGCCTCCATACAGGAAGAAAAAATCCGCGTCACCGGCGCCAAGCGCGATGACCTGCAGGCCGCGATGGCACTGATCCTGTCAGAAAACAAGGATTTCCCGCTCAGCTTCGATAACCGCAGAGACTGAGCCGGATGATCAGGCCCGGTCGCATGCTGCATCTGCTGGCCCTGTCAGCAGCCATGCTGGCGGGTCAGGTCATAACCCACGCGCAGGCGCAAAGCCAGGCAGGTGCCCCGGCACCGGCCCTGTCCGTCGCCCTCGCCGGCATGCTGGGCAACCGGGCGCTGCTGGTGGTCAACGGCAGCCCACCCAAAACGGTATCGGCTGGCGACACCCATCAGGGCGTGAAGGTGGTTTCCACCAGCGGCGACCAGGCCGTCGTCGAGCAGGCGGGCAAACGCATCACGCTGCGCGTCGGCGATGCGCCTGTCAGCACGGGTGGCGGTGGCGCCAAGGGCAACCGCATCGTATTGCCGGCTGGCCAGGGCGGCCATTTCTTTGCGGCCGGCAGCGTCAATGGCCGGGCTGCGCAGTTCATGGTTGACACAGGCGCGACGTCGATTGCCATGAGCACTGCCGATGCCGAGCGCGCCGGGATCAACTATAAAAATGGCCAGCCGGTCAGGGTGGGCACGGCGAATGGCGCCGTGCAGGGCTTTTATATCAAGCTGGATTCCGTACGCATCGGCGATGTGGAAATCTACGGCGTAGAAGCCGTGGTGACACCGCAAGGCATGCCTTACATGCTGTTGGGCAACAGCTTTCTGTCACGTTTTCAGATGACGCGTGACAACGATCAGATGGTGCTGACAAAGCGCTACTGAAACGCGGCAAGCAGGCGACGTTATGCCATTGCGGGTTTGAGCCGCGATTCATGCCGATCAGCTTGTTGATGTCACACCAGTCCTGGCAGGCTACTTCGCAGTCTTCCTGCCAAACCCCAGCCTGGACTCCGTCCCCTCAATCAGCTTGGTGATGTTGTCCTTGTGCTTGACCACCAGCAGCATGGCCATCAGGAAGATGGCCAGCAAAATGCTGCGCTCGGCATACCAGGGCCCGCGGTCGCCCATCAGGTAAATCAGCGGGGCCAGGCAGGCCGCCGCCATGGACGCCAGCGACGAATAGCGCCAGAACCAGGCCACCAACACCCAGGCCAGCAAGACCAGCAGCCCCAGCAGCCAGTCAATGCCCAGCAAGGCACCGGCAGCGGTGGCAACCCCCTTGCCGCCCCTGAAGCCAAAAAATACCGGATACAGATGGCCGATAAAGGCGGCAAAGGCAACAGCTGCGATCGTGCCGCTGGCCAGGCCATAGTCAGCCCCCAGCCATTTCACAAGCATCACCGGCAACCAGCCCTTCAGGGCATCCAGCAGCAGCGTGGCGATGGCTGCGGGCTTGCTGCCCGAACGCAGCACATTGGTGGCGCCAGGGTTTTTGCTGCCGTAGCTGCGTGGGTCTTTCAGCCCCATGACGCGGCTGACGATGACCGCAAACGACAGCGAGCCAAGCAGGTAAGCCAGCACCACGGCCAGGCCTGAATACAGATATTCCAAAACCAATCTCCTGTTTTTTATCGGCGAGTTAATCAACCAGCGCGCACTGCACCGATTTTGCACCCAGCAACGTGACACACACCTGCGGGTCTATCCCGACCAGGTAGCCGCGCCTGCCGCCGTTGATGCAAATTTTAGGCAAGGCGAGGATGGTCTCTTCGATATAGACCGGCATGTCGCGGCGGGTGCCGAACGGTGAGGTGCCGCCGACCAGATAACCGCTGTGGCGGTTGGCCACTTCAGGCTTGCAGGGCTCGACCGACTTGGCGCCGATTTGCCGCGCCAGGTTTTTGGTCGACACCTTGCGGTTGCCGTGCATCAGCACCAGCAGGGGTTTGGCATCCTGGTCCTGCATCACCAGTGTCTTGACGACGGTGAAGGGGTCGAAGCCGAGCACCTCGGCGCTGTGCTGCGCGCCGCCGTGTTCGAGGTATTCGTAAGGGTGTTCGGTGAACGCAACCTTATTGGCCTTCAATAACTGCGTGGCCGGTGTCTCAGAAACGTGTTCTTTTTTGCTCATGGAACCTCTTCGCAAGGGTCGGCGCGGAACCGGCTTTGCCGGGCCGCAGCGGACGCCCCCTGGGGGGCAGCGCCGAAGGCGCTTCGGGGGAGAGCCATGTCTAGAGCGCGGGGTCCCGCAGCTCCCAGCGGATTTTGTCGATCTCGGCCAGCACTTCGGGCGACAGCTTCGTACCCCAGGCATCCAGGTCTTCGTCGAGCTGGGCAACGCTGGTCACGCCGATGATGGTGCTGGCGACCTGCCACTTGGTGTAGCAAAAGGCCAGTGCCAGTTTTGTCGGTGTCATGCCGTTGTCGATGGCCAGCTTGTTGTAGCGGCGCGCTGCAGCCAGCGCTTCAGCGCGGCCCCAGCGCTGCTTGCGCACCGATTCAAACTTGCCGAGGCGGCCGTCTTTCGGTGCGTCCGGGCCTTCGGTGCCGGACTTGTCGTATTTGCCGGTCAGCAGGCCGAAGCCCAGTGGTGAATACGCCAGCAGCGACACCCCCAGGCGGTACATGCTTTCATCGAGGCCGTTTTCATAGGCGCGGTTGACGAGGCAGTAGGGGTTTTGCACCGTTGCCACGCGCGGCAGGCCGTGCAGTTCGGCAAGCCGTACAAACTCATGCACACCGTAAGGCGACTCGTTGGACAGGCCGATGGCGCGCACCTTGCCGGCCTTGACCAGCTTGCCCAGCGCTTCAAGCTGCGCGTGGATGGGCGTGACGTCCTTGTTGTCTTTGGCAGGGTCAAAGTAGACCGCGCCGAACGAGGGCACGTGGCGCACCGGCCAGTGGATCTGGTAGAGGTCGATGACATCGGTCTTCAGGCGCTTGAGGCTGTCGTTGCAGGCGGCCTCAAAATCGGCCGGGGTGACGTTGGCGCTGCCATTGCGCACCCAGTTCATGCCGCGCGAAGGGCCGGCGATCTTGGTGGCCAGCACGATCTTGCTGCGAGCCGACGGGTTTTTGGCGAACCAGTTGCCGATGATGGTTTCGGTGGCGCCGAAAGTCTCGGCGCGGGTGGGGACCGAATACATCTCGGCCGTGTCGATAAAGTCGACGCCGCGCTCCAGCGAGCGGTCCAGGATGGCATGCGCCGTCTGCTCGTTGACCTGCTCGCCAAACGTCATGGTGCCCAGGCAGATGGGCGTGACCTGCAGGTCGCTTTGGCCGAGTTGAACTTTGTTCATGGATGTCATGGGTAGGGGTGTCCGGTGTACGGTTGGCTGTGAAGGTTTGGCGCCGCCTCTGTGGCGAATAACCAGCGATGGGACGTCAGGGCGCGCGCCAGGGAATCTGCGAGTTTATCGGTTGCCCGGCGTTGCTGCACGGCGCCCTGTTGAGACGATGGGCTAAAGCCGCTCAGGCAGATAGGCAATTACCTTACAGACACATTTGCTGCCCACAATTACGCTTGCGAAGTCCGATAACAACAACGGCTGGCACTGCGAATGGCATTGACAGCCACATTCAGATCATCATCCCAAGGAGTCCCAAAAATGAAATCCATCACCACCAGCCTGACCTGCATTGCACTGTCCGTCGGCATTTTGTCCGGCTGTGCCAACATGAGCGAAACCGAAAGCGGCACGGCCAAGGGCGCCGGCATAGGCGCTGTTGCTGGTACCTTGCTGGGTGCAGCCGTCGGCGGCCGTAACGGCGCTGTGACCGGCGCAGTGCTGGGTGGCGTGGCTGGGGCCGTTGGCGGCAACGTCTGGTCGCAGCGCATGCAGAACCAGAAGATCGCCATGGAGCAGGCCACGGCCGGCACCGGTGTGGCCGTCACGCAGACTGCCGACAACCGCCTGAAGCTGGACATTCCCAGCGACATCTCGTTTGACACCGGCCGCTCGGGCATCAAGCCCAACTTCGCGCCTGTCCTGAACCAGTTCGCCACCAGCCTGAACCAGAACCCCGCTTCGACGGTGACCATCATCGGCCATACCGACAACACCGGCTCTGACGCCATCAACAACCCGCTGTCGGTCGAGCGTGCCAACGCGACGCGTGACTACCTGATCAGCCGCGGTGTGGCCGGCCAGCGCATCGGCACCGAAGGCCACGGCTCACGCGAACCGATTGCCGACAACAGCACCCAGGCTGGCCGCGACAAGAACCGCCGGGTTGAAATCTACGTGGCTGAAAAGGGCTAATCCCTGTTGGCGCTCACTGCGTGGGGCGCCTTCTCCCCTTGAGTACCCGGCACACCCCTGCCGGCGCTCACTGGGTGTAGCGCCACCTCCCCTTGCAGGGGACCGCACTGGCGGTCTGGCGAAGCCAGTCCCGCGGTGCGTGCTTGGCTCGGAGGAGATTTTTAACGTATACGGCAAAAATTTGCCGTATACGTTAAAAATATTTCAAATGTTGATATGTAACTTAACATTTGGGTTGCCAGACGACAAAAAGCTGAATTGCCAGCCCCAAAACGCCTGAAAAGGGCCATTTTCAGGTATCAAATCGGCCTCCAGGCCAATAAATACGGGCGTGAGCAGCTATAAGTTTTATAGCTTCATCACACCGGCAAGTGGTCAGGTTGCCGCTTGCAAAGCCTTGAAGCGCTCTTCTTCCTGCAGCCGCAGCACCCGGCGCTGCACCTTGCCTGTGGTGGTCATGGGCAGCGCGTCGATGAACTCGATCTCTTTCGGATATTCATAGGGCGCGAGCATGGTTTTGACATGGCGTTGCAGCCGCCCGATGACGTCGCGGTCAAACTCGTCGCGGGGGCCGGGCCAGCGCTCGCGTGCGGCCAGCGTGCCGGGTGCCAGCACGACGTAGGCCTTGACCACGGCGCCACGTTCGCTGTCAGGCTTGGGCACCACGGCGGCATTCGCGACGGCCTCGTGCTTGACCAGGCAGTTCTCGATCTCGCCCGGTCCAATGCGGTAGCCCGCAGCCTTGAAAACATCGTCAGCCCGGCCCTCGTACCAGAGGTAGCCCTCGGCATCGCGTTTGGCGAGGTCGCCGGTGCGGCACCAGTCACCGGTGAATTTGCCGTCAGTGGCAGCGATGTTCTTCCAGTAGCCCAAAAAGAAGATCGGGTCGGCATCGCCATGGATGTCAAAGCGGTTGACCGCCACATCACCCGGCACACCTACCGCACACTCATGGCCGTCATCGTCAATCACCGCCACGCGGTGGCCCGGGTAACCCTTGCCCATGCTGCCAGGCCGGGCGGGCCACATCGCCGAGCAGTTGCCGACGATGTAATTGATCTCGGTCTGGCCGAACATCTCGTTGACCGTCACGCCCAGTTGCTTGCGGCAGTAGTCAAAGACTGCATCGCCCACCGCTTCACCGGCGCTCATGATGCCCTGCAGCTTCAGTTTGAAAAGTTTGCCGGGCTGGGGGTAAGCCTTCATCATGGCCTTGAGCGCCGTGGGGAACAGAAAGGTGTGCGTCACGCCGTGCTGCTGCATCAGGCTGAAGGCAAGTTCAGGGCTGAAGCGGCCATTGAAGGCAACGATGGGCCTGCCGAAATACAGCGTCGGCAACAACGCATCCATCAGCCCGCCGGTCCACGCCCAGTCTGCCGGGGACCAGAATACGGCACCGGTCTTTTTGTTCGATTTGCCATCGAAGCCAAACCAGTTCTGGCTGCAGACAAAGCCTGGCAGGTTGCCGATCAGCGCACGATGCGGAATCACCGCGCCCTTGGGCGGGCCGGTGGTGCCACTGGTGTAGATCAGCACGGCCGCTTCTTCGGCTTTGGTCGTGGCTGCGGTGAAGGCGCTCTGGTAGACGAGGTTGAGGTCCTGGTCGCCCTGCCCCCTGGCGCCGCCGGTGGCCAGCACGCGGCGCAGCATGGGGCAGTCGCCGCGCACGGACTTGATGCTGGCAATGCTGCTTTCATCACAGATCGCCACCACCGCCCCGCTGTCGTGCAGGCGAAACTGCAGCGCCTCGGGCCCGAACAGCATGGACAGCGGCATCGCCACCGCGCCCATCTGCAGCACCGCCATATAGGCCGCCGCCGTCTCGAACCGCTGGGGCATGACGATGGCGACGCGGTCGCCCCGTTGCACGCCCAGCCCCTGCAGCGTATGACTGAGCGCATCGGCGGCATGCTTCAGTGCCAGGTAGCTATAACTCGCCGGGCCGGCGCCGGGCTGGTGAATGCGGATGGCTTGTCGCTTTGCGGCATCACCAGCTAGAGCCCAGCGGCTGCAGCAAACCTCTGCGATGTTGAAGTCATCGTCGACCTGCCAGCGGAAGCCGCTGTGCACCGTGGTGTAAGGGTCGATTTGCGTTTTGTCGCCGCCTTGACTGCGTAGGGAATCGTGTCTAACTATCATCGAACCAATGTACAAAGAAAAACGCCCTCATCGCAGCGAGTTTGTCCCTATACGCGGACTCGATTACCACGTCCGCATCTGGGAAGGGGCCAACGCCAAAGCGAGGCAGCTGCCGCCGCTCGTTTTGGCCCACGGCTGGATGGATGTCGGGGCGTCCTACCAGTTCATGGTCGATGCCCTGTCAGATGATTTTGCAGACGGCCGGACCATCATCGCCCACGACTGGCGCGGTTTTGGCCTGACCAAAGGCGCGAAAGAAGGCGCCCAACCCGACAACTATTGGTACGCCGACTACTTCGCCGACCTTGATTTTTTGCTTGACCACTATTCGCCCGGCCAGCCGGTGGACCTGCTGGGCCACAGCATGGGTGGCAATGCCGTCATGAGCTATGCCGGGATTCGGCCTACGCGCATTCGCAGGCTGGTCAACCTCGAAGGTTTTGGCCAGCCGCCGGCCAAACCGGCAGACGCGCCCACCCGCTATGCCAAATGGATAGACGAGATCAAGGCTGCCCAGCGCGGCGAAATGGACCTCAAGACCTACGACGGCGTCGAGGGCGTGGCCCAACGCCTGATGAAAACCAACCCCCGCCTTTCAGCCGACAAGGCCGGCTGGCTGGCCAGCCACTGGGCACAGCCCGCGAGCAACGGCCAGTGGGCCATCCTGGGCGACCCGGCGCACAAGATCGTGAGCGCAAACCTCTACCGGGTCGAGGAAACGCTGGCGCTTTACGCCCGCATCACTGCGCCGCTGCTCGCCGTAGAGGCATCCGACGACTCACTGGGCAAGTGGTTCAAGGGTGTTTACTCGCTGGCCGACTACCACGAGCGCCTCAAGCATGTGCCGCAAGCCACAGTGGCCGTCGTGCAGGACGCGGGCCACATGCTGCACCACGACCAGCCCGAAGCGCTGGCACGGCTGATTGAAGACTTCCTGATCTGAGGCTTTCGCCTACACGACAAGGCGGCAGGTTCGGGCACACTTGAAGGTTTTTGCAGTTGCAAGACCGAAAAAGCGGAGACCACATGAACGGGCCAGCCTCGATAGACCAGGACAATTTCAAAAAGATTCTGAGCCGCAATGTCCGTCTCCCGCTGGGTATAGGCACCCTCAGCGCCGCGGCGTTTGTCGGCCTGATCCTGTATTTGCTGTCGACACTGAACTGGGTTGAACACACGCAGCGCGTCATCAGCAATGCCAATGAGGTCTCCAAGCTGACCTCGGACATGGAAACCGGCATGCGCGGATTCCTGATCACCGGCGACGAAACATTTCTTCAGCCCTATGACATTGCCAGGTCGCGCATCCAGCCCGAAGTCACCGAACTTGCCGGGCTGGTCGACGACAACCAGCCGCAGATCGACCGCATCAAACGTGTCGCCGGCCTGCAGGCACAGTGGCTGGAGTTCGCCCAGGAAGTCATTCAGCTCAGGCGCAACAAGCTGGGGTATGAGGACGCCATCGGCAAGGGCCGGGGCAAATCCATCACTGACGAGATCCGGCGCGAGATGAACACCTTCATCGCCGTCGAGCAGCGCCTGCTCAACGAGCGAACGACGGACGCGAGAAGCACCACCCTCTGGAGCGTCGTCGCCTACCTGGTCTTCACGCTGGGTATCAGCGGCGTTCTTGCCTTTTTTGGACGACGCGAGCTGCTCAGGCTGTCCAGCACCTATGGCCAGGCCCTGCAAAAGCAGGCCGAAGACGCCATGGTGCTCGAAGAGCAGGCCTGGCTGCGCACCGGGCAGACCCGGCTGGCAGAACACATGATTGGCCAGCAGGTGCTGTCCACGCTGGGACGCAGCGTGCTCGGCTTCCTGGCCCATTACCTCAAGTTCGATGTGGCCGCCGCCTATGTGCGTGAGGACAACGGCACGCTCAACCGGGTGGCGACATACGGTTTCAGCAAGGATCTTGAAAATGCGGCGCAGTCATTCAACAGCACCGAGAGCCTTGTCGGCCAGGCTGCCATTGAAAACCGCGTGCTGCAGCTTGACCAGCTGCCTGCCGGTTACCTGAACGTCAGCTCGGGCCTGGGCCAGGCCGCGCCGCGCCACGTGCTCGTCGTACCCGTCATGCATGACGGCCAGGTCAATGGCGTGGTGGAGATGGGCTTCCTGCGCGAGCTGGGCAAGCGCGATACGGAGTTTGTGCGGCTGATTGCCGGCAGCATCGGCACCTCCATCCACAGCGCCCTGTACCGCCAGCGCCTGCAGGACCTGCTGGCAGAAACCCAGCAGCTCAATGAAGAACTGCAGGTGCAGCAGGAAGAATTGCGCACCGCCAATGAAGAGCTGGAAGAGCAGTCACGCGTGCTCAAGGAGTCCCAGGCCAACCTTGAAAACCAGCAGGCCGAGCTCGAGCAGACCAACGTGCAGCTCGGCGAACAGGCGCTGGCGCTGGACCAGAAAAACACGGCACTCGGCCAGGCGCAGCTGCAGCTGGAGCAACGTGCCGAGGAGCTCACGCGCGCCAGCCGCTACAAGTCGGAGTTTCTGGCGAACATGTCGCACGAGCTGCGCACGCCGCTCAACAGCTCGCTCATCCTGGCCAAGCTGCTGTCAGACAACGCCAAGGGCAACCTCAATGCAGAGCAGGTCAAGTTTGCGCAGTCGATTTATTCGGCGGGCAATGACCTTCTCAACCTGATCAACGACATCCTGGACATCTCCAAGGTCGAAGCCGGCAAGCTGGAACTCTCGCCCGAGAACATCACGGTTGGCAAGCTGGTGGATTCGCTGAAAAACACTTTCGAGCCGCTGGCCAGCCAGAAAAAACTGAGCTTTGAAGTGCATGTCGACCCGGCTACGCCGGCGTCCATTTACAGCGACCGCCAGCGTGTGGAGCAGGTCCTCAAGAATCTGCTCTCCAACGCCATCAAGTTTACGGAATCCGGCACGGTCAGCCTGTCGGTGGGCGAGCAGGCCGGCGGCTACATCTCCTTCCGGGTGAAGGATTCCGGCATAGGCATTCGTGAAGACCAGCAGCAGCTTATTTTTGACGCCTTCCGCCAGGCCGACGGCACCACCAGCCGGCGCTACGGCGGTACCGGCCTGGGCCTGTCGATCTCACGTGACCTCACGGCCTTGCTGGGCGGCTCCATCACGGTCGAAAGTGCCGAGGGCAAAGGCAGCACCTTCACCCTGCTGCTTCCCTACAACTGGAGCAGGCCGCAAGGCGGCATCGCTCATGCCGCCCCGGCGGCGCCGAGCAGGCCTGCTCCAGCGGCGCCCGCAGCTGCCGACCCGGTTGCGGCAAAGGCGCTGCCCGCCGCCAACCCGGCATTCGCCGACGACAGGCACCTGCCGATCAAGCGCCGCCTGGTGCTGGTGATCGAAGATGACCCCACCTTTGCGCACATCCTCTACGACCTGTCGCACGAACTGCAATTCAGCTGCCTTGTCGCACACACCGCCGAAGATGGCTTTGCGCTGGCCAGCCAGTTTGTGCCACAGGCCATCCTGCTGGACATGGGCCTGCCCGACCAGTCCGGCCTCTCGGTGCTGCAGCGCCTGAAGGAAAGCGCACAGACCCGGCACATCCCCGTGCATGTCATTTCCGGGCAGGACAGCAGTGCGGCCGCCCTGCAGATGGGCGCCATCGGCTATGCCACCAAACCGACCACGCGAGAGCAACTGAAGGAAGTCTTCAGGAAGCTTGAAGACAAGCTCACCCAGAAGGTCAAGAAAGTGCTGCTGGTGGAAGACGACGACCTGCAGCGCCAGAGCGTCACGCACCTGATTGCCGACGAGGACGTGGAGATCACCGCAGTGGCCACGGGCACCGAAGCGCTCGCGCAGCTCACCAACACCATCTTCGACTGCATGATCATTGACCTGAAACTGCCCGACATCCAGGGGAGCGAGTTGCTCAGACGCATGTCGATCGAAGACATCAGCTCTTTCCCGCCGGTCATCGTCTATACCGGCCGCAACCTGACGCGTGATGAAGAAGCCGACCTGCTCAAATACTCGCGCTCCATCATCATCAAGGGCGCACGTTCACCCGAGCGCCTGCTCGATGAAGTCACGCTCTTTTTGCACAGGGTGGAGTCCGAACTCTCGGCCGAACGCCAGACCATGCTCAAGACCGCCCGCAGCCGCGACCGCGTGTTTGAGGGCCGCAAGATATTGCTGGTCGATGACGATGTGCGCAACATCTTTGCGCTGACCAGCGCGCTGGAGCAAAAAGGCGTGCACGTTGAAATCGGCCGCAACGGCTTTGAAGCGATCAGCAAACTTGACGAGGTGAAAGACATCGACCTGGTGCTGATGGACATCATGATGCCCGGCATGGATGGCCTTGAAGCGACACGCCGCATCCGCAAGGACCCGCGTTTCCAGAAGCTGCCCATCATTGCGGTCACGGCCAAGGCCATGAAGGACGACCAGGAGCAATGCCTCAAGGCCGGCACCAATGACTACCTGGCCAAGCCCATTGACCTTGACCGGCTGTTCTCGCTCCTGCGTGTCTGGATGCCGAGTCTGGAACGCCTTTGACCATGCAACCAGACAACCCAAAAGAAGAGACAGGTTTTTCCGACGGGCCGCCCCTGGGAAAAATGCGCCCCCTCGGGGGGCAGGAAGCACACGAAGTGAGCGACGGTGGGGGCCAACAAGCCAGCAGCATCGCCATCGAGCTGCGCCTGCTGATGGAGGCGATTTACCTGCGCTACAGCTACGACTTCAGGGACTACGCCGGTGCATCGCAAAAGCGCCGCGTTTTGCATGCCCTGTCCAAGTTTGATTGCCCGACGATTTCGGAGTTGCA
Source organism: Pseudomonadota bacterium (assembly GCA_040390295.1). Classification (GTDB taxonomy): domain Bacteria; phylum Pseudomonadota; class Gammaproteobacteria; order Burkholderiales; family Burkholderiaceae_C; genus Polaromonas. The sequence continues at coordinate 47,129 of JAZJYR010000036.1, read as the reverse complement.
GTCGCGCATCCTGCATGACCCGGCGATGTTCACGCAGTTGCTGCAGTACCTGACCATACCGGTGAGCGAGATGTTTCGCGACCCGACGTTTTTTCTGGCGCTGCGCGAGCAGGTCATGCCGCGCCTGGCCACCTACCCGTCCATCAAGGTCTGGATCGCAGGCTGCAGCACAGGCGAGGAAGTCTATTCACTGGCCATCCTGCTGCGCGAAGAAGGCCTGCTGGAGCGGTCGCTGATTTACGCGACGGACATCAACCCTACCTCGCTCGACAAGGCGCGGCAGGGTATTTTCCCGCTCGGCAGCATCAAGAGCCACACGGCCAACTACCAGAAGGCGGGCGGCAAAAAGGCGTTTTCAGACTACTACACCGCCGCCTACGACGCCGCTGTTTTCGACAGGACACTGCGCGAGAACATCACCTTCGCCGACCACAGCCTGGCCACAGACAGCGTGTTCTCTGAAGTGCAACTCGTGCTGTGCCGCAACGTGCTGATTTATTTCAACAAGACGCTGCAGGACCGCGCTTTCGGGCTGTTCCACGAGTCGCTGAGCCACCGGGGCTTCCTCGGCCTGGGCAGCAAGGAAAGCATCGATTTCTCGTCGTATGCCCACCGCTTTGACGCGCTCGACAAACCTGAGCGGATCTTCCGCAAGCGCTAGGCCATGGAAGCAGCTGACAACATCACCCAGGCCCTGGCACAACGCCGCTTTGAGGCCATCGTCATTGGCGCCTCCGCCGGTGGCGTCAACGCCCTTCTGGGCCTGCTGTCAGCCCTGCCTCCAGGCTTTCGCCTGCCGGTGGTGACGGTGCTGCACCTGCCCGGTGACCGCGAGAGCCGGCTGGCAGAGATATTCCAGCACCGCTCGGCCCTGGCAGTGCGTGAGGCAACAGACAAGGCCAGCATCGAACCGGCCACGCTGTATTTTGCGGGCGCGGGCTACCACCTGTCGATAGAGCAGGACCGCAGCTTCTCGCTGAGCTGCGAGGCGCCGGTTCATTTCTCACGCCCTTCCATAGACCTCCTGATGGAGTCGGCAGCCGATGTTTATGGTGACAGGCTCGTCGGCATTTTGCTCACTGGCGCCAACTACGACGGCGCTGCAGGCCTGGCCAGAATCCGGGAAAGAGGCGGACTGACAGTGGTGCAGGACCCTGCCGAAGCCCAGGTCGCCACCATGCCTGAAGCGGCCATCCGCAAACTCCAACCGGACCTGATCCTCCGGCTGGACGCGATCCGCGAACTGATACTCCTCATGGACAAAACTTCATGCTGAACGACAAGCTCAACGGCCATGACGCCGGCCGCGCCAACATCCTCATCGTCGACGACCTGCCCGAGAACCTGCTCGCGCTGGAAGCACTTATCCGGCAGGATGACCGCACCGTCTACCAGGCATCGTGCGGCGAGGACGCCCTGGCCCTGCTGCTGGAGCATGAATTCGCGCTGGCGATTCTGGATGTGCAGATGCCCAACATGAATGGCTTTGAACTGGCGGAGCTGATGCGCGGCACCGAAAAAACGCGCCACATCCCCATCGTTTTTGTCAGCGCAGCCGGCAAGGAGCTCAACTACGCCTTCAAGGGTTATGAAACCGGCGCGGTGGACTTCCTCTACAAGCCGCTGGACATTGACGCGGTCAGGAGCAAGGTCAATGTGTTTGTGGAGTTGTACAAACAGCGCATTGAGACCCGCAGGCAGGTCGAGGCCCTTGAGAAAAGCCGGCAGGAGCAGGAGGTCTTGCTGCATGAATTGCAGGTCACGCAGGGCGAGCTGCAAAACGCCGTCCGCATGCGCGACGACTTCATGTCCATGGTGGCGCACGAGCTGCGCACACCGCTGAACACGCTGTTTCTTGAAGCGCAGCTGCGCAAGATGCAGCTGGACCGGGGCAATACCGCCATCTTTGATGCCGCCTATCTGCAAAAAATGGTGGCGCGCGACCAGCGGCAGATCCAGAGCATGGTGCGGCTGATTGACGACATGCTGGACGTCTCGCGCATCAGCAGCAACCGCCTGTCGATTCGCCCCAGCAAGGTGGAACTGCAGGCCCTGCTAACCAAGGTGGTGGCCAACCTCTCCAACCAGGCGAGCGCAGCAGGCACCACCATCACGCTGGAGCCGGGCGCCGAGGCCACAGGCACCTGGGATGAATTCAGGATTGAGCAGGTCGTGATCAACCTGCTCACGAATGCCTTGCGCTACGGCAAGGGCAAACCGGTGCATGTGAGCACCGAAAACACGGCTGACGGTGTGCGCATCAAGGTCAGCGACCAGGGCATGGGCATTTCTGAAGAAGACCAGAAGCGCATTTTTGAGCAGTTTGAGCGTGCCAACGGCAACGATGGCACTGGCGGCCTTGGCCTGGGCCTTTTCATCACCCGCCAGCTGGTGGAAGCCCATGGCGGCCAGATCAGCGTCGAGAGCCGCCAGGGCGAAGGCGCTACCTTCATCGTCACCCTGCCACTGCAGGCGCCTGAAACGCCCGCATAAGCCTGTAACCCTTGCGGGAACTGCGGCCTCCGGGCATGAGAAAATAGCGGGCTGGACACATCCCGGGCGTCGTATCAGCAATTGAACGGTCCGGCGCTAGCCGGTTCAATTGTCAGCACACCCTCCAACATACAGGACACTTTTCTCATGGACGCAGAACACATCAACACCATCGGCAACCAGCTCGCGGACCTGAGCAACCGCGTCCATGAACTTCGGGGGTATCTTTGACTACCCTGCCAAAGAACGAAAACTGAGCGAAGTCAACGCCGCGCTCGAAGACCCCAAGGTCTGGGACAACCCCAAACGCGCCCAGGAACTCGGCAAGGAAAAGAAATCCCTTGAAGACGTGGTCCACGTCATCGACCGCCTCACCTCGGAGCTGGCCGACAACACCGAACTCTTCGAGATGTCGAAAGACGAAGGCGACGAAGCCGGCATGCAAGCCATTGAAGGCGAAGCAGCCAAGGTTGCGACTGAAGTTGAAAAAATGGAATTCCGCCGGATGTTCAACAACCCGGCCGACCCCCTGCCCTGCTTCCTGGACATCCAGGCCGGCGCTGGCGGCACCGAGGCCTGCGACTGGGCCAGCATGCTGCTGCGCCAATACCTGAAGTACGCCGAGCGCAAGGGCTTCAAGACCACCATTGAAGACGAAACCCCTGGCGACACCGCAGGCATCAAGGGCGCGACCATCAAGATCGAGGGCGAATACGCGTTTGGCCTGCTGCGCACCGAAACCGGCGTGCACCGCCTGGTGCGCAAGTCGCCATTTGATTCGTCAGGCGGTCGCCACACCTCGTTTGCCTCGGTGTTTGTTTACCCCGAGATTGACGATTCCATCGAGATCGACATCAACCCGTCCGATGTGCGCACCGACACCTTCCGCGCCAGCGGCGCAGGCGGCCAGCACATCAACAAGACCGACTCAGCCGTGCGCCTGACCCACATCCCCACGGGCATCGTGGTGCAGTGCCAGGACGGCCGGAGCCAGCACAGCAACCGTGACGTGGCGTGGAAGCGCCTGCGTTCGCGCCTGTACGACTTCGAGCTGCGCAAGCAGCAGGAAGCCCAGCAAAAGCTGGAAGACACCAAGACCGACGTGGGCTGGGGTCACCAGATCCGCAGCTATGTGCTGGACAACAGCCGCATCAAGGACCTGCGCACCAACTACGAAACGTCGGCCACGCAAAAGGTGCTGGACGGCGACCTCGACCAGTTCATTGAAGCGTCCCTCAAACAGGGCGTGTGACACAGCCCTCGACCCTGCAGACCACAGCACAGCCGCCAGACAGCCATTCAGAAGACATTCAGGAAATCAACATGTTGCAAAAGATAGATGCCAGCGGAGCCGGCCAGACCCCGTCGGTCACCATCAACCGCGCCGACTACAGCCCGCCTGCCTACTGGATAGACACGGTCGAGCTGTGTTTTGACCTGGACCCTGTCAAGACGCGCGTTCTGAACAAGATGAAGCTGCGCCGCAATGCAGAGTTGCCGGTGCAGCCGCTCAAGCTTGATGGCGATGAGCTCAACCTGGCGCGCGTGCTGGTCAACGGCCAGGGCACGTCTTTCCGCATGGAAGGCAGCCAGCTGGTGCTGGACAACCTGCCGGACGAATTCGAACTTGAGATTTTCACCACCACCAACCCGTCGAAGAACACCAAGCTGATGGGGCTGTACGTCAGCAATGACTCTTTCTTTACCCAGTGCGAGGCCGAGGGTTTCAGGCGCATCACCTACTTCCTGGACCGCCCTGACGTGATGGCCATGTACACGGTGACCTTGCGTGCAGACAAGGCTAAATACCCGGTGCTGCTGTCCAACGGCAACCTGGTTGACAGCGGTGCGCTGGAAGACGGCCGCCACTTCGCGAAATGGGTGGACCCGCACAAAAAGCCAAGCTATCTGTTTGCGCTTGTCGCAGGCCAGCTGGTCTGCCGCGAGCAGCGCATCACCTCACGTGCGGGCAACGAACACACGCTGCAGGTCTATGTGCGCCCCGGCGACCTCGACAAGACCGAACATGCCATGGTGTCGCTGATGCACTCTGTCGCCTGGGACGAGGCCCGCTTCGGCCTGAGCCTGGATCTTGAGCGTTTCATGATCGTCGCCACCAGCGACTTCAACATGGGCGCGATGGAAAACAAGGGCCTGAACATCTTCAACACCAAGTACGTGCTGGCCAATCAGGCAACCGCTACCGATGCCGATTTTTCGAACATCGAAAGTGTGGTCGGCCATGAGTACTTCCACAACTGGACGGGTGACCGCGTCACCTGCCGTGACTGGTTCCAGCTCTCGCTGAAGGAAGGCCTGACAGTCTTCCGCGACCAGGAGTTCTCGCAAGACCTCTGCGGCGAAGCGTCTGCACGCGCCGTCAAGCGCATTGAAGACGTACGCGTCTTGCGCACGGCGCAGTTTCCTGAAGACGCAGGCCCGATGTCGCACCCCGTGCGGCCTGACAGCTATGTCGAAATCAGCAACTTCTACACCGTCACGATTTACGAAAAAGGCGCAGAAGTTGTCCGCATGATGCAGACCCTCGTGGGGCGCGAAGGTTTTGCCAGGGGCATGACGCTGTACTTCGAGCGGCATGACGGCCACGCCGTCACCTGTGATGATTTTGCGCAGGCGATTGCCGATGCCAACCCGGCGTCGGAGCTGGCGCGCCTGTTGCCGCAGTTCAAGCGCTGGTACAGCCAGGCCGGTACACCGCGTGTGCATGCCAGGGGCGCTTACGACGCAGCCGCTTCAACCTACACCCTGACGCTGGACCAAAGCTGCGCCCCCACCACCGGCCAGCCGACCAAGGAAGCCTTTGTCATCCCGGTCGGCGTGGGCCTGATCGGCGCCGATGGCAAGGACTTGCCACTGCAACTGCAGGGCGAGGCACAAGCCTCTGGTTCGGGCACGCGCACACTGGTCCTGACACAGGCGAGCGAAAGTTTTGTCTTCACGGGCGTTGCTGCTGAACCGGTGCCGTCCATACTGCGCGGCTTCACGGCGCCCGTGGTGCTGGACTTCGACTACACCGATGCGCAGCTGCTGCACATCCTGGCGCACGACAGCGACCCCTTCAACCGCTGGGAAGCCGGCCAGCGGCTGGCTGTGCAGCGTGCCATCACGGCGATCAAGTCCATGGCGTCAGGCGCAGCCCAACCCGGGGCAGCTGCGGCCGTACTTGACGAAGCCTACATCGGTGCCATGCGACAGGTGCTGCTGCACCCCGAGCTTGATTCAGCCTTCAAGGAGCTGGTGCTGACCCTGCCGTCGGAAACCTATCTCTCTGAGCAGCTTGACGTGGTGGACCCGCAGCACGTTCACGCCGTGCGCGAGTCCATGCGCCAGCAACTGGCTGTGGCGCTGCAGCCTGAATGGGTCACCGTCTACGCAGCCAACAACGACACGGGCAGCTACACGCCCGATGCCGTGTCATCGGGCAAACGTGCGCTGTCGGGCATGGCGCTCACGCACCTGTGCCTGGCAGCGATGGCCAGCGGCGACGCCGTATGGCCCGGCAAAACGCTGCAGCGCTTCAAGGATGCCGGCAACATGACCGACCGCTTCAACGCACTGGCTGCGCTGGTGTCCAGCGGCCACCCGCTGGCAGCCAACGCCCTGCCGCTCTTCCACGCCATGTTCAGGGACGAAGCACTCGTGATCGACAAATGGTTTGGCCTGCAGGCCGGCGCGCCTGACCGCAACGGCAACATCCTGCCCGCCGTCAAGCAGCTCATGAAGCACAGCGACTTCAGCCTGAAGAACCCAAACCGCGCACGCAGCGTGATCAGCACCTACGCCAGCAACCCGGCCGCCTTTCACAGACCCGATGCAGCAGGTTATGTGTTCTGGAGCGAACGTGTCATTGAACTCGACGCCATGAACCCGCAGGTGGCCGCACGCCTTGCACGCGCGCTGGACCGCTGGAAGAAGCTGGCCGAACCCTACCGCAGCGCCGCGCGTGAAGCCATCAGCCGCGTCGCTGCCAAGAGCGATTTGAGCAAGGACACGCACGAAGTCGTGACACGCGCTTTGGCAGACTAAAACAGGAAACAACCATGTCCCAAAAAGTATCACTGACCCGCTACCTGGTCGAACAGCAACGCCAGGACGGCCACATTCCTTCACAACTGCGCCTGCTGCTTGAAGTGGTGGCCCGCGCCTGCAAGGGCATCAGCCAGGCCGTCAACAAGGGCGCGCTCGGCGGCGTGCTGGGCACGGCGGAGAGCGAAAACGTGCAGGGCGAAGTGCAGAAAAAACTCGACATCATCGCCAATGAAGTCCTCATCGAAGCCAACGAATGGGGCGGCCACCTGGCGGCCATGGCGTCTGAAGAAATGGACAGCATTTACGTGGTGCCCAACCGCTACCCGCAAGGCGAATACCTGCTGCTGTTTGACCCACTCGATGGCTCCAGCAACATTGATGTGAACGTCAGCATTGGCACCATCTTCAGTGTGCTGAAAAAGCCTGAAGGCCATGCCGGCATTGAAGAAAAAGACTTTCTGCAGGCCGGCAGCAAACAGGTGGCCGCGGGCTACTGCGTCTACGGCCCGCAGACCACGCTGGTGCTGACGGTGGGCGACGGCGTGGCCATGTTCACACTCGACCGCGAGCAGGGCTCATTTGTGCTGACCGAAGAGAACGTGAAGATCCCGGCCGACACCAAAGAGTTCGCCATCAACATGAGCAACATGCGCCACTGGGATACGCCGGTCAAGCGCTACATCGACGAATGCCTGCAAGGCAAGGAAGGCCCGCGCGGCAAGGACTTCAACATGCGCTGGATCGCCTCCATGGTGGCCGACGTGCACCGCATCCTGACCCGCGGCGGCGTCTTCATGTACCCCTGGGACAAGCGCGAACCCGAAAAGCCAGGCAAGCTGCGCCTGATGTACGAAGCCAACCCCATGAGCTGGCTCATCGAGCAGGCCGGCGGCGCAGCCACCAACGGCAGGCAGCGAATTCTGGACCTGCAACCCGGCAAGCTGCATGAGCGCGTCAGCGTGGTGCTGGGCTCCAAGAACGAGGTGGATCGCATCACGGCCTATCACCTCGAAGCCTGATGGCAAGGAAGGCCCGGCTTTGATGCTAAAATCTTTGGCTTAGCCGGTGTAGCTCAGTCGGTAGAGCAGCTCATTCGTAATGAGAAGGTCGGGTGTTCGATTCATCTCTCCGGCACCAAATGAAATCCCCCTAGCTGTCATGGTTAGGGGGATTTTTCATGTAACTAACGCGTAACCCGGTCCAATTATGGCGACTGCGATTGGCTTACTCAACCCTTTTCTTCATGCCAAGCCAGGCAAGTATCTTTTTGGTGATTCCCAATGTCTGCTTTGGGCCCAAAGCGGACATAAATAATAAGACAGCTTTCGGTAAAAAAGGGCGCAAAAAAGTTTACTTGAAACTGGAATGACGCCTGAGTCAATCGTTGGTGAAATAGATGTCTAGATCAAGTTTTATTCTGCGCTTACCTAAAGCAAGTAAGGCCTCAGGAGATAGTGGGAGACCAGCGTTTTCGCTGTCCATGAAAATTCCACAGAAGAGATCGATTTTGTATTTTTCGCTAAGGTCAGTCCACACCTCAAAATCTTGAGTGAGCTTATCCAGTAGCTCAAACACTTGAGCCTCTAAATCCTCCGGTTCACGTCTCGCCGCGTCCAACCGCCAGCTTCCTGTCTTCTCTATTCGCGTTCTTCCGTTGCGCAGAATCTGCTCATCCCCCTTTTTACATCCGTATGTCGGGCGCGTGCCCAACAACACGCTCACTGCATCTGGATTTAAGTCATCTCCAAATAGCCTAAGACCGGCAACTGAATGATGTACGTGGCCCATATGAGGTTTACCCAAAGTGACAGCAGGTTAATAGTACGCAAGACGCATCTTTAGGAGTTATGTAGTTCCAACTCCATTTAGAACCTCTATCGATTTAGTTCTAACTCGGATGTCCGATTCTGGCCGAAAGCTGACATCTTATCGCTGGGCATATTGATTGTGCTGAAGCATTGAATCAAGGCGTCCCGCAGCCGACTGAAGCCCTTCAGGCGCAACGTGCGCATATCGCTCGACCATAGACTGGGTTTTCCAGCCTCCTAGGCGCTGGAGCTCGTGCGTTGGTGTCCCGGCTTCGCGGTGCCAGGTCGCGAATGTGTGCCGCAGATCGTGCCAGCGAAAATCATGAATCTCCGCACGAACGAGAGCATTGCGCCAGGCTTTGGTGTTGACCTGGACAATCGGAGTGCCTTCATAAGTAAAAACGTGCGTTGGGTGGTCTGTCTGGCGACGCCGCAGCACGTCGAGGGCGACTTCGTTAAGCGGTACCGAATGCGGTCTGCCGTTCTTGTGATCGTTGCCAGCAACCCAGAGATGACGACGCTCCAGGCTAATCTGCTTCCACTGCAACCGTGTCACATTCGCTTGCCTCAACCCTCTAGCCACTGAAAACTGTGCCATGTCAGCCAGGTGTGGCGGTAACTCAGCCAACAGCCAGCTGAATTCCTCCCGCGACAGCGATCTGATACGCCCATCACCATCGCGAAACATGCCGACCTCTGGCGCACGTTCTATCCACTCCCATGCGTTGCAGGCCTTGCGCAAGTTTTTTCTGGCTATGTAACGATTAACAGTGGCAGTGCTGACACCCTTGCCTCTCACGACCCTCATCCGCGCACAGATCCACGGCGAAGCCGAAAGCGGCGATGAATGTCGCGGGCGCTACGGCTCAGCCGGTCGCGTCAGCGCCGCGCAAGGGTGCTGCTGCGATTTATTGGCTGCCAGCCCAAACAGTGGGGACAGTCTGGCTACACATGCACGCGTTCAAGGGCCGGACTTGACCTGCATCAAGAGCGAGCGCCTTGACGAGACTTAACCTTCTTCCAACAGCCTCCATCCTGAGGATCAACACAAATGGAGAAAGTTATGAAATTCGCCGTTGGATTAAGTACATTGACAGTCGCATTGCTGGTCGGGTGCACTTCGATGCCAGGCAGCACCTGCAGGGAGGCCGACCAACACGCGGCACACCACCTCGAAAGCACTGCGGCCGCGTCTGCACCCACCAGCTACGACCAGCAGATGAAAATGATGCAAGAGATGCATCAGAAGATGGCTGCGGCCAAAACGCCCGAGGAGCGCGCCGCGCTGATGAAGGACCAAATGAAGACCATGCAGGACGGCATGGGGATGATGGGAAGTATGCGCGGGCGAATGATGGGCGGGAAGGGCATGGAAGGTGGCAAGACTTCGATGCCAATGGACGCGGAGATGATGAAGCGCCGCATGGACATGATGGAAATGATGATGCAAATGATGATGGACCGCGAAGGGATGATGCCCCCGGCCTCCAGGTAGAGCAACTACGCGCTGGCAGCTCGACCCGAGTACCACAGGCTACGAACCACCGCCGTTCTTGGGCTAGTGCGGGCCCGTCGCGTTCCTCATTGTGGTTGAGGCTGGCGGCTTTCTCCTTTTTTCGGGACACACCCTCACGTGCTGGACCTCTTGCCATTCGCTTTCTTGCTGGCTTGTCCGCTGACGCTTGTATTCACGTATCACGGTCGCCACCATGGCGGCCACCATCACGGCGAGCGGAGCAACGATGAACGTCGCTAACAGCGCCTACAGCCCCGGGAGGCTGGTAATCAGCAATGTTCATTGGGGGGTTTAACGCTACATGAAAGCAGATCAGCTTCTCCCCGGAAAAAGATTCCGGCACAATTCCCATGTTTGCCTCCGTCTCACCCTCAAGGTAAAGAATGAACTACACAAAAATCGCCCTGGCTTTGTCCCTCACTTTCGCACTTTTCGGCTGCAGCAACATGGGCTCTGGCCCGATGAGCAGCGACAGCACGGTGACGGAAGCTACTTCCAAGCAGCTGTCGGGCGATGTGCCCCTGCCACCGGGCTCGGTGATCAGGCAGCAGGACACCCTGGTCATGGGTGTGGGCAACAGCTGGACGGGGCGCATCAACCTGACGATTTCTGGTGACCCGCAGACGGTGTTCACTTACTTCCGTGACAGCATGCCGGGTGCGGGGTGGACGATGACCTCGAGCTCTTTCTCGAAGTTGAGCCTGCTGACCTTTACCAAGGGCGAGCGGACGGCGAATGTGCAGATGCAGTCGACCAGCTTTGGCGGCAATGAGGTGTTGATCACTGTCTCGCCGATCACGCGCAACCAGCCGGCGCGGTAAGGCGAGTTCAGCGCCGCACGCAGCACATGCTGCAACAGAAAAAAATAAACGGAGACAACCATGCAATGGGTCACACGCCAATACCTTCACCTTGACCGCGTGGCCACACCCTGGCTCATCACGCGTTTTGTGGACCCTGAGGCAAGCTTTGTGTATGTGCCCTGGAAGGAAGAGCACCTGGCCCCTGCGGGTGCGATTGCCTTTTCAATCCCAGGGGCCGAGCTGGGCCCGCATGACCACAGCGGCACGACCTTTGACAAGGTGATGCGCAAATATGACTTGAAGGATGCGGCGCTGGCGCAGCTGGCCGATGTGGTTCGCGCGGGTGTGGCCTATGTGCTGGAAGGCTACCGCCCGCCGCCGGATGACACGGCCGGGCAAACCGCCGTCGGGCTGCTGGCGTTTGCCGAAGGTGTGTTTCTGACCCACCAGAGCGACGATGCCATTCTGGCGGCTAGCTTTCCCGTGTATGACGCGCTGTATGCCAACTACCGCGTGCTTGAACTGCTCAAGACCCAGGGGCAGGCCATGCCTGACCACAGCGATGGCCGGGGCCCGAGCAAAAAGTTTGAGGGCCTGCGCAAGATCTACAACGATGCGGGCAAGCCCACACCTTATGGGCCGGCTCACCAGAAGGCCGGCGACTAGCCAGCGCTGGTTGCTCAGCCCTCTTTTTGTACCGCGACCCGGTTCTGCTCGCCTTCGGACATGATGAAGGAGTCTTCCCACTGCGAAGGCACATGCTGACTGCTGTGGACATGCGCAGCCCCGCCGCCGGTGCTCAAGGGGTCAAAGTTGGTGAAGCGGATCTGACGGCCACGGTCGAGCTTGGCGCGCAGCCGGTTGCGGGCTTCTGCAACTGCAAGCATGTCGACCTGCACCGATGTGTCGGCGGACGTCTGAATCGGCAGGTCAAGCGGGGCGGGCTCGGTCGGTGGCACGTCGACCGCAGGTTCTTCGGGTTGAACCGGTGCCGCCTGCACGTAAACGGGTTCTTCATCCGACAGATCCACCTCGCCGAGAAAAGCTGAACGCACGGCTTCTAGCGATGGCAGGTTGCCTGCGCGCACCACGGCATAGGCCAGCCCACATTCAGCGAAGAGCGTTTGCTTGATGGCACGGGTGCTGGTCTTCAGGCCTTGAGGGCCAGGCACGTCAACACAGCCGACAACGGTGCCGTCTACCGCGCAAATCGTGAAGCTGCAATAGAGGTCCTTGATGAGTTCATGCGAGCGCTTGCCTTCTGCGGCAGAGAGCGGCGCCATGAAACGTATGAGCGGGATCTTGACCAGCACGTCGTACTCAAAAAACGCGCGCTGCAGCCAGTGCCAGACCTCAAGCTCTGTCGGCGAAAGCAGCTGCCGCGCCTGCAGGTCCCACTGTTGGGGCAGCTTGCGTTTTTTCTTTGCCTTGCGGGCTTGCCAGATGCTGTGGCCAGCCGCGCCCAATCCCATGCTGCACACGGCCGTGGCCAGCATGCTCCCCACCCAATAATCCACCATATACCCCGCCTCGTTGGGGTGGAGTAAAACACAGCGCTTTAAAACTTACAACTGTTTACGCAACTCCGGCGAAGCAGTGTCTCGCACATGAGACGCTGTAGAAAACAGCGCGGCTAGGCGCTTGATTCTTCAATGAAACTGGCGAGCACCTTGTCGATGCGTTTGCCGTCAAGATCGACCACTTCAAAGCGCCAGCCGGCGCATTCAACCTTGTCTGCGGTTTGCAGCAAGCGGCCAGACACGCTCTGCAGCAAGCCGGCGACGGTGTTGTAGCGCCCGCGGCTTTCTTCGGGCAGTTCCCTGATGTCGAGCCTGGCCTTGAGTTCGGCCACGGGCATGACACCGTCGATCAGCCAGCTGCCGTCTTCACGCCGTACGGCCCAGGCATCGACCTGCGCGCCGGGCTGCAGTTCGCCGGTGATGGCTTCCAGCATGTCCATGGGCGTCATCAGCCCCTGCACCACGCCGTATTCATCGACCACAAACACGATGCGCGTTGACCGGGCGCGAAACTGCTCCAGCAGCTCCATGCCCGTCAGCGTCTCGGGCACAAAGACGGCAGGCACGGCGTATGCGCCAATGCGGTCTGTGACTGTGGGCAGGGCAGTTGTGCCATGGGCTGAAGCCTCGGGCTGGATTTGCCCGCGCAGTGCCAGCAGCTTGGCGACGTTGACGACGCCCACCACGTCATCCAGGCTGCCCCGGCACACCGGGTACCAGGAGTGCCCGGTGACGCCGGCTTTTTCAATCGCCTGGGCGAGTGTGTCGGATGCGTCAAGCCACTCGATGTCAGAGCGCGGCAGCATCAGCGACGTCAGCAGGCGGTCATCGAGCAGGAACACGTTCTGCACCATCTGGTGCTCATGCTCTTCGATCAGGCCGGCGTCAACGCCCTCCTCCAGGCTGGCGGCAATTTCTTCTTCTGTCACGCCGCGGCCGGCCGCGTTGTCAACCCGCAGGAGCTTGAGCATGGTCTGGGTGCTGAACGACAGCAGCCGCACAAAGGGCTTGGCCACAATTGCCACCCACATCATGGGCCGGGAGACAAGCCGCGCAACCGTCTCGGGGTAGAGCTGGCCTATGCGCTTGGGCACCAGCTCGCCAAAGACGATGGTGATGAAAGTAATGACCGTCACCACCAGTGCGGTGGCCGTGATGTCGGAGGCACGCGGCGCCATTCCAAAATGCTGGATCCACACGGAGAGATTGGCGCTGAAGGCGGCCTCGCCGATGATGCCGTTGAGCATGCCGATGGAGGTGATGCCGACCTGCACGGACGAAAGAAACTGCGTGGGGTTCTCAAGCAGGCCAAGTGCCGCCTGCGCGCCCTTGTCGCCGGATTCAGCCATGGCGTTGAGCCGCGCCTTGCGGCTGGAGGCGAGCGCCAGTTCTGACATGGCAAAGATGCCGTTAAGCAGGGTCAGAAACGCTATGAGCAGAAAATCCATGAACCACCGGGCAAAATGAACACATGCCAATGTACATGATCGGTGACCTGCAGGGCTGTAACACGCCCCTGCTGCGCCTGCTGGAGAAAGTCGATTTTTCACCGAGCCGGGACACGCTCTATCTGCTGGGCGACCTGGTCAACCGCGGGCCTGAATCGCTGGCCGTGCTGCGCCACCTGTCGTCACTCGGCGATGCCGTCAAATGCCTGCTGGGCAACCACGACCTGCACCTGATCGCCATGTCCCAAGGTGTGCGCAAGCCCGGGCGCAGCGACACCTCGCAGGAAGTCATGGCCGCGCCCGACGGCCCTGCACTGCTCGACTGGCTGCGGCACAGGTCGATGGCGATGCAGGCGCAGGGCTGGCTCATGGTGCATGCGGGTGTGCTGCCGCAGTGGACGGCCGCACAGACGATGGCGCTGGCGGCAGAAGTTGAAGGCGCGTTGCGCGGGCCGGACCTGGCCGGATTTGCGCAGGCCATGTACGGCAACCAGCCCGACCGCTGGCACGATGGCCTGCGGGGCGCCGAACGGCTGCGCGTGATCGTCAATGGCCTGACCCGGCTGCGCTTTTGCAGCCTTGACGGCGTGATGGAGTTTGAATCGACCGGCAGCCTGGACGATGCCCCCGAAGGCTACCTGCCGTGGTTTGAAGTGCCGGGCCGCAAGACCGAAGGCACGCGCATTGCCTTTGGGCACTGGTCCACCCTGGGCGCGGAAACGATCAAAGCAAGGAGCGGACTGCTGCACGGCACGCTGCCGCTGGACACAGGCTGCGTCTGGGGCGGTTGCCTCACGGCTGCGCGGCTGGACGACGGCGCTGACGGTAGCGTCAAGGGCGGGTTTGAGCTGATTTCAGTTCAGTGTGAGCAGGCCAGAAAGCCCGGCACCGCCTGAACCGGGATACTTACGTTTAATGAAATAATTTTGCATTTAATATGCATTTTTATAATCATTCATGCATTTTTTGTACCAATAAACTCATTCGGCAGGCTGCAAGGCACCCAAAACAGTCAAAAAGGCTGAAAAACGGCTGATTTCAGGCATCAAATATGCCTTCGGACCAATAGACACGGGCGTGAGCAGCTATAAAAATAGTAGCGCTTGCGACGTCGGATGGTTTCGAAATCAGACCGCGCGACGTCGCCGCGCGCCTGCTGGTGCCGCGGCGGCAGGTGGAGGCAATGCTGCAGATTCCGCTGCACGGGCCAGCGCCCTGGCCTGGGCATCTTCGGCCAGAACACGGGCGCAGCTGGCGGAAAACAGCAGCACGGCCGACGAGAAATAAATCCACATCAGGATCACCACCAGGGAACCAGCCGCGCCGTAGGCCGAGACGACAGCCGCCGTCGAGAGGTAAACCGCCATCACATGCTTGCCGACGGTGAACAGCACCGCGCCTATGAACGCGCCGCGCAGCAGGTAGCGCAGGGTGGGCTTGGGGCCGGCGCTCATGCGCATCAGCGCGACGAACAGGCCGGTACAAAATGCGATGGTGACCAGTTCATTGAGCACCAGCGCAATTTTCTGGACCGGTAAATAGTTGCTGGCCCAGCCCGACAGCAGGCTGAGAAAGGTGGAAATGGCCAGCGACACCAGCAACAGGAAACCGAAGGCCAGGATGTAAGCCACGCCGCGCAGCCGCAGCGATGCGCTGTACCACCACTTCTGCTGGGCCACGACGCCGGAGTCGGTGCGCCAGAGCCGCTCAAACGCGTTTTGCAGCTCGGCAAACACACCCGTCGCACCGACCAGCAAAAAGCCAAACGCAAACAGCGAGGCGATGATGCCGTCGGAAGGCTCTTTTGCGCTGGTCAGCGCCTGTTGAACGACAAGGGCGCCCTGCGTGCCGATGACGGCCTGGATCTGCTGCACCAGGCTGGTTTCGATATAGGTGCGGTCCAGCCACCAGCCGAGCACCGCCACCAGCAGCACCAGAAGCGGCGCAAGACTCAGGATGCCGTAGAAGGACATGGCCGCGCTCATGCGCAGGCCGTCGGCATCCAGCCACAGGTTACCGGCGCGAAAAACGGATCGAAGGGGCTTGAGCAGGACGCCCGGGATGCGCGCGCTCAGGCGATCAATGAAAGTGACCATGACGCCAGTGTGGGGGCATCAGCCGGTGCGGGCCATCAGCGTGCAGCGCCGGGGCCCGTAGGCGGGGTCCGATTCAGGCCAGTGCCAGCGCCCGAACGGCTTCAGGCGCCCGGCACTCACTGATACGGCCGACTTCAGGCGTCCGAGGTGTCGGTGGTCTTGACTTCGCCGACCTTGAACAGCGCGGCAACCTTTTTGCGCGGCTTGATGTTGGCTGAGACGCGTGCCGTGGCGCTGGTCTTGGCAGCTTCCCAGGCCGGCTTGGCTTCCGCGGGGAGTGTGGACTCGTAAGGCTGGTCAAAGAACGGGTCACGCGGCGCCTGGCGCTGCTGCGGCGCATATTCGCGGCGTTCGCGTGGCTCGCGGACTTCACGCCCTTCACGGGGGGCGCGGGTTTCGCGACCGCTGTCTTCGCCTTCGCGGTACATGCGGCGGCCGTCATTGATGCGGCCTTCGCTGATGCGCGGCTTGTCCTCGTCGAACTCCATGGGCTCGAGCTCGATTTTGGTCTTGATGAGCTTTTCAATGTCAGCCACCAGGCGCTGGTCGCTGGCGGCCACAAAACTCACGGCGAGACCGGAGGCGCCGGCGCGGCCGGTGCGGCCAATGCGGTGCACATAGTCCTCCGCGTTGAAGGGCACGTCGAAATTGAACACGGCCGGCACGTCCTTGATGTCCAGGCCACGGGCGGCCACGTCGGTACAGACCAGCAAATCGACTTCGCCCTTCTTGAAGGCATCCAGCGCCTTGAGGCGTTCGTCCTGGCTCTTGTCGCCGTGAAGCGCGGTGGTTTTCAGGCCCTCACGCTCCAGCGAACGGGCCAGGCGTGCGCAGCCCAGCTTGCTGTTGACAAACACAAAGGCCTGTTTCATGCCGCGTGTCTTCAATATCTGGTGCAGCGCGCGGCGCTTGTCGTCGGCGCCGACACTGTAGAAATGCTGCTCGACCGTCGATGCCGTCGCGTTGGAGCGCGCCACCTCGATGGTGACCGGGTCCTGCAGGTAGCTGGATGCCAAGCGCTTGATCTCGGGGGAGAAGGTGGCAGAGAACAGCAAGGTGATGCGCTGCTTTGGCAGGTAGCTCAGGATGCGCTGCAGATCGGGCAGGAAGCCGATGTCGAGCATGCGGTCGGCCTCGTCAAGCACGACGTACTCGACCTGGTTGAGCACCGCGTTCTTGGCTTCAATGTGATCCAGCAGGCGGCCCGGCGTGGCGACCAGCACCTCCACACCTTTTTTGAGCTCCAGCGTCTGCGGTTTCATGTCCATGCCGCCAAACACCACGGCGCTGCGCAGGTTGGTGTACTTGGCATACAGCTTGACCTGCTGGGCCACCTGGTCGGCCAGTTCACGCGTGGGCAACAGCACCAGAGCGCGTACCGGGTGGCGGGCTGGCGATGTTGAAGCGTTCTCGTGCTTCATCATGCGCTGCAGCAGCGGAAGCGAAAAAGCAGCGGTCTTGCCGGTGCCGGTCTGGGCGGCGCCCATGACGTCCTTACCCTGCAGCACGACCGGAATGGCCTGCTCCTGGATGGGGGTCATGTTTTCGTAGCCCATTTCGGCGACGGCGCGGGCCAGCGGTTCTGCCAGCGAAAGATTGGAAAAAGATGAAGTCATAAGGAAGCTCTGCGTAACACTGAAACACTGGCGGTTTGTGGCGCGCGGATCGGAATTCGATGGCCAGGGCGCTTGATGCAGCCAACAGCACGGCCATCGGCCAGCTCTTGACAAAAAGGCAACGCCGCAGACCGCCAGAGGGGATGCAGTGCTTCCTTAACCCTCTATTGTCGCACTTTGGGCTGGTTGGACACTGCCAGGCACCCCTTTTACGGTTCGGGGTTCTGTAACGGCTCGCGCAAACAGCATTGAGACCGTATTTTGCTATTGATTAAATAGCAAAAAATTACCGCCAGAAAAGGGTTTTACGGGTTTCTGGCTATAAATTGCGGGCGCTGAAGGTATCGCACGACTTCACGCTGCCGGTCGTCACACCGGTGTTGAACCAGCGCTGGCGCTGGGCGCTGGTGCCGTGTGTAAAGCTTTCGGGCACCACGGCGCCACCGCTGGACTTCTGCAAGGCGTCGTCACCGATTTTGGCGGCCGCATTCATGGCCGAGGCGATATCGCCGCCTTCCAGGATTTGCCGGGCATTGTTGGCGTGATAGGCCCAGACGCCGGCAAAACAGTCAGCCTGCAATTCGAGCTTGACGCTGAGCGCGTTGTATTCGACCTTGCTCACGCGCCCGCGCATCTGGTCCATCTTGCCGCTGATGCCGAGGAGGTTCTGCACATGGTGGCCGACTTCATGGGCAATCACATAGGCCTGTGCAAACTCCCCGGGCGCGCCGAGGCGGTTCTTCAGGGTTTCGTAAAAATTGAGGTCGATGTAGACCTTCTGGTCGCCCGGGCAATAAAACGGCCCCATGGCCGACTGGCCCTGGCCGCAAGCCGTTTGCGTCGCCCCGCGAAACAGCACAAGACGCGGCTTGACATAGCTTGCGCCGCCTTTCGTGAACACATCGGTCCACACGTCTTCGGTATCAGCAAGCACGGTCGACACAAACTTGGCCATGCGGTCGTCTGCGGGCGGCCGGTGCGCAGGTGTTTGCGGCTGCACCTGCGCTGGCGGCGAACCACCGCTGAGAAAGCTCAGGATCGTCAGCGGGTTGACGCCAAAAATCATGCCGCCAACCAGCGCAATGACGATGGAGCCGATGCCTATGCTGCGGCCACCAAAACCGAAGCCGCCGCCTCCTCCGCCGCCATCATCACGGCGGTCCTCGACGTTGTCCGATTCCCGATTGCCTTCCCACTTCATGGCTGCTCCTGTTGTCTGGCTGTTATCTGGCTCTTGCCTGGTTGTTGCCTGAATTGATGCATCATTGATGCATCATTTTGCGCTGCCCGCAAAACCCGCCTTGCAGGACATCAACCTGTAAACACCAACTTTACCCGCCAGAGACTACCCAGGCGGGCCTGAGGAACAAAACGGGCCGCGCAGGTATCCATCCGATATGAAAATTTTCCCCTCCGTGTCCCGCGTGACGTCCCGTCTTGTCCGCAGCTTCAGGCTGGTCATGGCCATGCTGGTCGTCGGCATGCTCACGGCCTGCGCCAGCCCCATCACGGCCAAGGTCACCAGCTTCAACCAGTGGCCGCGCGACACGGCCGGCGCCACCTTCAGCTACATCAGGCCCACCGACGGCATCAATGATCTTGAACAACAGGCCTATGAGGGTTATGTGCAGATAGAGCTTGAAAGGCTGGGTCTCAAGCGTGCACCGGCTGGCCAGGTCGGCCGCATTGAGGTCGATATCGTCACGGGCAACGGCACCAAAGAGCGCAAGGTGCGCGAAGCCGTCTACCAGGACAACTACATTTTTTACCCGCCCTATCGCAACGCCGCCGGCAATGTTTTCCCCGGCTACTGGGGGCCTGACCGTTTTGGTTCGCGTTATGTGGGTGACCGCGAAGTGATTCGCACCTTGCAGGTCAGCAACCTGAGGATCCGGCTGCTCGACACCAAAGGCAATGCAGCAGGCCAGCCACGCGCCGTGTTCGAGTCACGCGCCGTGTATGAAGGCGACAACGAGGACTTGCCCGATCTGGTGCCCTATCTTGTACGTGCCATTTTTGACGGTTTCCCCGGACAGAACGGGCGTGTCAAAGTCGTCAGGTTCGACGGCAAGTCCGAGGCCGCTGCAAAACTGGCCAAGCCGCCTTTTCCCTGAGCCGGCCTGATTTCTCCTCAACCGGTCCATAACCGCGCCGCGTTGCAAAATCGGGGTATGACAACATCGCTTCCCAGAGTCTTGCTAACGGGCTTTGATGCCTTTGGCGGCGCCACCGTCAACCCGAGCTGGCTCGCAGTGCGGGCACTTGACGGCGAAGTCATTGCGGGTCATCGCCTGGTGTCGGCGCAGGTGCCCACGTCTTTTGAAGGCTCCGTGCGCGAGCTGGCCAGACTTCTCAAAACACACCAGCCCGCGCTTGTCATTTGCGTGGGCCAGGCGGGCGGCAGAAGTGCCATGTCCCTCGAGCGCATCGCCATCAACATTGCAGATGCAGCCATGGCCGACAACGAAGGCGTGCAACCGGTGGACGTACCGGTCAGGCCCAAAGGGCCGGCCGCCTATTTCACGACGCTGCCCATCAAGGCCATGCTGATGGCGCTTCAACAGGCGGGTATCCCTGCCGAGGTATCGCAGACGGCAGGTACGTTTGTCTGCAACCAGATTTTTTATGCCCTGATGTTCCTGCTGGCCAGGCAACGCCCACCTGTGCGTGCGCGCGGCGGTTTTATCCATGTGCCTTATCTGCCCGAACAGGGCAAGCCGGCAATGGCGCTTGAAGAAATGGTGAGGGGTCTGCGGATCGCCGTTGAATCTGCACTGGTGAATCCAGGCGATGTGGCCCACTCGGCAGGCAGGATCAGCTGAGCTGCCCGGATCGCGCTTATCAGCCTACGAGCTTATCAATTGGTGGCAAAAGTAACCGCCATGACGTCGGCACGCACGCCAGACGACGCAGTACCCCGATTGAAGTCTGTATAGCTGGCTGCTTCACGGACCGGATCCAGGCTACCGGCATTCGCCGCTATCTGGTTGCCAGCAGGCATCCCCTCGCGCACCTGAAGCATGCAGCTTTGCCGCTCGGCGCGTGTATTGGCTTCAAAACATTGCGCAATGGCCGCGCGCTGCAGGGATTGCCGGGAGTCACGCATCTCGGCTTTTTTGACCTGCTCACCCGCCACCATCACCATGGCGACAAGCTGGCATGCAATGACAAGGCCACCCGCCATCAGGAGCAGCTTGCTGCCACTGATACGGTCGGGCTTTTGCAGGTGGTCTGAAAACATGATTGAACTCCTCGATGCGCGGTGGTTGATTTGTGACTTGATACTAGGAGGACGCCAGCAAGTGACCATTCGGTGCACTGCGCTTCAGGATGTAGGATAAAAGCCTCACCCCGCCAACTCACGATGAACCCTCCCTCCAACCGTCTCCTCGATGCAAACCAGACCGCCGCCCGCCTTCCCTGGCAGGCGCTGGTCGAGGGTATCGATGCTTTGCTGAGGGATGAATCTGTCCAGGTACCAGCCCGCCTTGTGCGGGCGCTAGCTGGCGGCGGCAGCCTGTTTGTCATGCCGGCCCTCGACCGCAAGATGGCAATCACCAAGCTGATCACCTTCACGCCCGCCAACGCGGGAGGCACCTTGCCAGCCATCCAGGGCGACGTGGTGGTGTTCGATGTCGCCACCGGCCAGCGCAGGCTGGTGCTGGATGGCCCCACAGTGACAGCACGCCGTACGGCGGCCGTGTCGGCATTCGCGGCGCAACGGCTGGCGCCGGATACGCGGGGGCCGCTGCTGATCGTCGGCGCCGGCGTACAGGGCAAGGCGCATCTTGAGGCTTTTGCAGAAGTGCTGGGTGTGCGTGAATTCCTGATCGCCTCACGCAGCTCTGCGGGTGCAGATGCGCTGGTGGCACATGCCCATCGCCTGGGACTTCAGGCCCGCACGGTGCGGGATCCCGACGCGACACTGGCCGACTGCCCCATGGCCATCACGTGCACGCCAGCCAGAGAAGTGGTCTTGCGCGCACACCCCCGCAATGCCGTCTTCATCAGCGCCGTCGGTGCCTTCACACCCAAAATGGTAGAGTTGGCGCCAGGGCTGTGCAGGCACTTTGCCGGCGAAGGCCATATTTTTACCGACACCCTCGATGCCGTGCATGAAGCCGGTGATCTGCTTCAGGCAGGGCTGGATGTCACGCGCTTTGCCACGCTGGAAGATGTTGTTCGGCAGGACATTCAAAAACCCGCCGGGCCGGTGCTTTTCAAAAGCTGCGGCTGGGCGGGCTGGGATCTGGCTGCGGCACGGGTAGCTTGCAGGCCTTGAATAAAACCTTCTGGTGATGCAGTGTCGTGTGGGCCAGCGCAGCCACCGCATGCGTGGGCTCATCATCGAAACAGGAAAACATCCGCACGGCAAGCTGACGCAAAGCCTCGTCGCTCAGGGTATGGGCATGGCTGAGTTTTTCGATGACGTAAGCACGGCTGTCCAGCATCATGGACTCACTCACGCTGCAGCCTTTGGCAATCATCTGCAGCTGTCAAAGCCGAACAGAAACTGCCGGATGTTTGAAAATATGCGGCAACGCCTGAAAAATACAGGGTTAAAGTCCAGTGCTAGCATGGCAATCCAGGCCCGTTTCCCCCAGCTACTTACCAATCGTCATATGACCAACAAGAGCAACGCAAGTCCCCACGCATTGATTGACTGGCATTCCATGTTCATGGGTGTGGCATTACTGGCATCGGCCCGATCAAAAGACCATCGCGCAAGAAATGGGGCATGTATCGTCACACCCGACCAAAGAATAGTTGGCGTGGGATACAACGGCTTGCCACGCGGCTGCAACGACAGCGACCCTATTTACTGGTCGGACGACGACAACGATCCATTTCACTCCCGGCATAGCTATGTGGTGCATGCGGAAATCAATGCAACCCTCAACTGCGTGGTTCTGCCGCTGACCAACGCAACAATTTACACGACCCAATTTCCGTGCCCCCGCTGCGCCCAGGCCATTATTCAGGCGGGCATCCGGAAAGTTGTCTATCTCCGCGAAAAGAAACATCACGTTGGCGAAAATGCGGCGTCCAACAAAATGTTCTCCAGCAGCGCCGTCACCTGCGAGAAACTCGAAGAGCTTGACCCGAATGCGTATGCCTGGTCGTCGCGGCTTGGCGACTTCGTCGCGGGCAAGCCAATGAAAACCAGCGACGAAGATATTTGACTTGATCTGACCGGACCCAGCCGCTATGCGAGGGTTGGTCGTCCAGTAAGTCGTCCAGATCGCAGCTTGAAGATTTTCAAGCCTGCGAAATGACGGTTTTCTCGATCAGGCGGTCGTCCCCGAGAACAATCATCGCAAACAGCAACTCGTCCAGGCTGGCGGACTGGGCGGTCTTGCGGGCCAGCAACGGTGTGGCCCCGGGATTGAGCACCACGAAGTCAGCCTCGCAACCGGGTAACAGGTTGCCGACAACACCCTCCAGCCCAAGTGCCCTCGCCGCACCTGCCGTGTGTTGCCACCAGAGTTGTCCGGGAGAAAGAGAAACACCGGTTTTGGTCTGCCCCTCGCGGCCGACATAGTAGGCAGCCAGCATGGTGCTGAACGGACTGAAGCTGGTGCCGCCACCTACATCGCTGGCCAGGCCGTACAGAAAGCCCGTGCGCTCCGCAGACACATCGTCGAAAAACCCGCTGCCCAGAAAAAGGTTGCTGGTCGGGCTGACAGCCGCCGCCGTGCCGGTGTCACGCATCAGCGCGCGGTCTTCGTCATCAATGTGGATGCAGTGTGCATACACGGCCCGCGGCCTCAGCAGGCCGAACTGCCCATACACATCAAGATAGCTGCGTGCCTCGGGGTAGAGTTTTTTCACCCATGCCACCTCATCCAGGTTTTCTGCCACATGCGACTGCACCCAGACGTCGGGGTACTTTGCGGCCAGCTCGCCTGCGCCGCGCAACTGCGCCTGACTACAGCTGGGCACAAAACGCGGCGTGATGGCATAACCCAGGCGGTCCACGCCATGCCACTTTCTGATCAACGCCTCTGTATCAACCAGGCTTTGTACCGTCTCGTCCCGAACGCCATCAGGCGAGTTCTGGTCCATCAACACCTTGCCGGCAATCATGCGCAGCTGCCGCTTCTGCGCCTCGCCCAGAAGTGCATTGACCGAGCCGGGGTGCGAGGTGGCAAAAGCCAGCGCCGTTGTCACGCCGTTGCGCAGAAGTTCGTCGATAAAAAAAATGGCAGATTCCGCGCTGTAGCCTGCCTCTGCAAAGCGCGACTCATGCGGGAAGGTGTAATTCTCAAGCCAGGGGAGCAGGCCTTCAGCCGGCGAGCCGATGACGTCGAGTTGCGGATAGTGGATATGCATGTCCACAAAACCCGGGGCAATGATCCGGCCTGGCCAATGCGCCACATCAACGCCGGGCCAATCAGCTGAAAGGCTCTGGTAGCTGCCGATGGCCTGGACGACCTGCCGGCCTTGCGCGTCAGGGCCAACCACCAGCAAGCCATCTTCCTCGAACAGGGCCTGTGCCGAATTCGCGGCAAAGTACAACAGTGAGGCGCGATACGCTTTCATGCTGCAAGCGTAGCGCAGAAACAGCCCCGCTTCATACGAGGTGGCAGATGTTGACTATGCCCGCAGCGTACAGCTGTCGCCCACAGACTCGCGCCACACCCGCACGCCGGAAAGACCCGGTACCGATGGCAACAACTCGCGCCAGATAAAGGCGCACAGGTTTTCAAGCGTTGCGGGGCCAAGGCCGGCAACGTCATCCAGCAGGTGATGGTCCAGCTTTGGCCGCAAGGTCGCAATGGCCAAACGTACTAGGCCCAGATCCACCACCATGCCGGTTGCTGCATCGGGTTGACCCGACAGCATGACCTCGGCGTTATAGGTATGGCCATGGATGCGGCGGCTGCTCTCAGCCTCCATCTCGCGCTTGAGGGTGTGCGCCGCATCGAAGAAAAATTTCTGGCTGATTTCGTAGTTCATAAGCGCCTCACCTGATACCGGTGATCTTGTGTGTCTGAAGGCTCAGCCGCCACGCTGGCCGCTGCATGCAAAGGGCAATGCAGGCCTCGGTGTTGTCGACTCGCAGAACGTTGTCCATGGGCTGCAGGTAGCGATGTTCAAACGGGGCCGCCTCAAGTTCAGCCAGGTCAAACGAAGGCTGCGGCCAGACCAGCTTGAGTTCGTGGCCCTGGCGCTGCACCCAGGGCGCGCCCGCCTTGGGACTGACACAAATCCAGTCGATACCTTCGGGCGCTGCGATGGAGCCATTGGTTTCAACCGCGATCTGGAAGCCCCTCGCATGCAGGGCAGCTATCAATGCGTCGTCGACCTGCAGCAGGGGTTCGCCGCCTGTCATCACTACAAAACGATGGGCACGATCCGCTTCGGGCCACTGCGCTTCGATACGGTTGGCCAGTTCTTCTGCATCGCGAAACTTGCCGCCCAGAGTGCCATCGGTGCCCACAAAGTCGGTGTCGCAGAACTGGCAGATGGCTGTTGCGCGATCCTGCTCTCGGCCCGTCCAGAGGTTGCAGCCGGCAAAACGGCAGAACACGGCAGGACGGCCCGCATTGGCACCTTCGCCCTGCAGGGTGTAGAAAATTTCCTTGACCTGGTATGTCATGCTGCGCTTTCAAGAAAGCACAACGAAAGAGATGAAAAGCTGGCAGCGCCACACGTCAGAACGCCGGGGGCTGCGAGGTTTTTATACATGGTAGTCCTCTACATGGCCCCGAATGAGTGGATACCAGCGCGTCGGGACGGCGCTTTGCTGGGACCGCTATTTTAACCGAGGCCTAAAATCGCGCCCGTCTTCCCCATCTCACTGACTCGACACCCCATGACCCTGCCGTTCGGCCAGCTCCCCGAAAATCTTGAGGCCATACAGCGCATGTCATCTGCAGAGTGGAAGGCCCTCCTGAAAGGCGATGCGGTGCAGGCACGTCAGTGGATCCAGGCTGCCGCGCGCCTGGGGCATGCCGAAGCACAGGTGGTTCTGGGGCAATGGTTGCTGGATGGTCAGGGCGGGCCACGCGATATGGCGCAGGCCCTTCAATGGTTTTTAAAGGCTGCAGACCAGCAGCACGCCATGGGCCTGAACATGGCCGGGCGCTGTTATGAAAATGCATGGGGCACCGAAGCCGATCCGGCAAAGGCCGTGAGCTTTTTCGAGAAGGCGGCGGGCCTGGGCCTGGATGCAGGCCTTTACAACCATGCCAACCAGCTTGCTGCAGGCAAAGGCACAGCGCAGGATCACCACAAGGCGCTTGCGCTTTACAGCAAGGCGGCGCGCCTGGGCCACGTCAAGTCGCTGACCAAGGTTGGCCGCTATCTGGAAGACGGCATCGTGGTGGAGAAAAACCTGCCCATGGCGCTTGACTTCTACAGGCTTGGCGCAGAGGACGGCGACTTTCGCGGGCAGTTTTCATATGCCGGCATGCTGGCAGCGGAAGGCAAGGACGAAGAAGCCCTGCACTGGCTGCACAAGGTGCGAGAGACCGCTACGCCGGCTTACTTGGCGGAAGCCGGCCGCCTGCTCCAGGATTCCCCGAATGAGGCCTACCGCAACGTCGGCCTCAACATGCTGGCCCTGGCCGCAAAGCGCCAGACACAGGGCTGAGGCCGCATTCACGGCTCAGGCCCGGGCACCCGCCCGCGCGTCCTGAATCCATACCACCGCCGCAGCCAGCGCCAGCACCACGCCCAATACACAAACGCCCGACCATCCGCCGCGCAACCATGCGATGGATCCCATCGCCGAGCCGGCGGCGGCCCCCACAAAAAAACTCGTCATGTAGACCGCATTGATGCGCGACCTGGCTTCAGGCGCGAGCTTGTAGACAATATTCTGGTTACTGATGTGCACACCCTGGACAGCAAGGTCAACCAGCAGCATGCCGGCCACAAACCACGCCAGGCTGCTGCCGCCCAGCCAGAGCACGGCCCAACTGAGGACGGTCAGCAGGGCGCAAACACCTGAGGTCCACTGAACCCAGCCGCGGTCCGCCAGCCGGCCCGCCACATTGGCCATCAATGCGCCCGCAACGCCGGCCAGGCCCACCAGGCCAATCTGCGCGTCGTTCAGGCCATGGGCAGGCCCGGCCAGCATCAGGGCCATGGTGGAAAACAGCGCGCTGACCGACGCAAAAGACAGCGCACCCAACAGGGCCCGGGTGCGCAGGCGCGGGTATTGCAGTACCAGCGTGCCCAGCGATGCGAGGATGGCCACATAGCTTGACCTGGCAGGGTTTCTTGAGGACGGCAGTGCACGCCACAGCGCTAGCGCCACCAGCAGCATCACCACACCCGCGCAGCGGTATACCAGCGTCCAGCCGCCCAAAGCCGACAGCAGGCCCGCGACACTACGCGCCGCAAGAATGCCGGTCAGCATGCCGCTCATCACCAGTCCGACGGCGCGCCCGCTCCGCTGCGGGTCTGACAGCGTGGCCGCCATGGGCACCAAAATCTGCGCACATACCGAAAAAAGCCCCGCCATGATGGTGCCCGCTGCCAGCATGGCAATGTTGCCTGCGAAGCCGCTGATGAACTGGCCCAGCGCCGCGAGCACCATGAGGCCGACAACCAGGCCCCGACGCTCCATCATGTCGCCGAGGGGCACCAGGAGCAGCAGGCCGATGGCATAAGACACCTGCGCTGTCGTGACCATCAGGGAGGCAGTGGCCTCGCTGATCTGCAGGCTCACGGCGATGGAGTGCAGCAGAGGCTGGTTGAAATAATTGGCGCCGACGCACAGGCCGCAGGCCAGCGCCATCAACAGCAGCGTACCGGTGCCAAGCGGACGCAGGGCCGCAGGAGTTGGGGGCAAAGCCATGTCAGTTATTTTCAAAAGAGGCAAACACCGCATCAAGCGCGTCGACGTAACGGCGCTTGCTGGCGGCATCTGTAAAACTGGCTTCAAAGCTGTTGTGGGCAAGCTGCCAGGCATGCTGCGCATTCAGACCTGTGGCTGCGAAGGTCTGCGTGAAGTTATCGTTCAAGTAGCCGCCGAAGTAGGCGGGGTCGTCAGAGTTCACCGTGGCTGCGATGCCTGCGTCAAGCAACTGCCGCAGGTTGTGGCTCGCAAGGTCGGGAAACACGCAGAGCTTGAGGTTGGACAGCGGGCACACTGTCAGCGCAATACGGTCTTTGGCCAGGCGCTGCATCAAGGTGGCATCCTTGACGGACTGCACGCCATGGTCTATGCGCTCGACCTTGAGCACATCAAGTGCCGTCCATACATAGGCCGGCGGCCCCTCCTCGCCTGCATGGGCCACCAGGTGAAAGCCCAGCTCGCGACAGCGCGCAAACACGCGTGCAAATTTTTCGGGCGGGTTGCCGACCTCACCCGAATCCAGGCCTATGCCGATGATTTTGTCGCGATAAGGCAGCGCCTGCTCCAATGTTTCAAACGCATCCTCTTCACTGAGGTGGCGAAGCAAACACATGATGAGCGAAGCATTGATGCCCATCGTCTTCGCGTCCACACAGGCACGGTGCAAACCGTTGATGACGGTCTCAATACTCACCCCGCGCGCCGTATGCGTTTGCGGGTCAAAAAAGAGCTCTGCATGAATGACGCTGTCGGCGGCCGCCTTCAAAAAGTAGGCGTGCGCCATGTCGTAGAAGTCCTGCTCCTTCAGCAGCACACTCGCACCGGCATAGTAGATGTCGAGAAAACTTTGCAGGTTGGTGAAGGCATAGGCCTTGCGAAGCTCCTCGACGCTGCGATAGGGAATCGTCACATCGTTGCGGGCGGCCAGCGCAAAAATCAGTTCGGGCTCCAGCGAGCCCTCGATGTGAATGTGCAACTCGGCCTTGGGCATCTGCCTGAGCAGGTCTGGCAGGCGTTCGGGTGCAATGTTTTTAACGGCGGTCATGACCACTCCAAAAGCTGGCAGAAATAAAAAAGCTGCCCGCAGGCAGCTTCGATGATCCCATCAAATGGATATCACCGCCCGGGCATCAGTTACCCGGCACCTTGCCTTCAACACCCTTGACGTAAGTCTTCAGGCCACCGAGGAATTTGTCATCGGCCACCACATCCTTGGCGATCAGTTCCTTGCCGGTGTTGTCCATGATGGGACCCTTCCAGATCGAAAACGTGCCATCCTTCAGGCCGGCCTTGACTTCATCAATCTTCTTTTTGGTGTCGTCCGGCACATCGGCAGCGATGGACACCAGGTCAATCGCGCCTTCCTTCACGCCCCACCAGACACCGCTGTTGCCTGTCCATTTGCCTTCGAGCACGTCACCCACGGTCTTCACGTAGTAAGGACCCCAGTTGATGATGGCCGAAGCCAGGTGGGCCTTGGGGCCATAGGAGGTCATGTCCGAATCCCAGCCGAAAGCACGCTTGCCCATTTTTTCAGCTGTCTGCAACACGGCCGATGAGTCGGTGTTCTGGAACAGCACGTCTGCACCGCCGTTGATCAGCGCGGTGGCGGCTTCTGTTTCCTTGGGTGGGTTGAACCATTCATTGACCCAGACCACCTTGGTCTTGATCTTGGGGTTGACCGACTGGGCGCCCAGCGTGAAGCTGTTGATATTGCGCACCACCTCGGGAATCGGCACAGAGCCGACCACGCCCAGCGTGCCGGTCTTGCTCATCTTGCCAGCGACCACGCCGGCCATGTAGGCGCCTTCATAGGTGCGGCTGTCATAGGTGCGCATGTTGTCGGCCGTCTTGTAGCCGGTGGCATGCTCGAACTTCACGTCTTTCTTGTCGGCAGCGACCTTGAGCATGGGCTCCATGTAGCCGAAAGTGGTGCCGAAAATCAGCTTGTTGCCCTGGTCGGCCATGTCACGGATCACGCGCTCGGCATCGGCAGACTCGGGGACCTTCTCGACAAAGCTGGTGACCACCTTGTCGCCGAAGGCTTTTTCAACGGCCTTCTTGCCGTTGTCGTGTGCAAAGGTCCAGCCGCCGTCGCCGACAGGGCCGACATAGGCAAAAGCGATCTTGAGCGGCTCAACCTTGGCCGGGGCCGACGCCACAGGTGCGGGCGCTGGCGCCGGTGCAGGCTCTTCCTTTTTGCCGCAGCCCACCAGTGCGGCAGAAGCCACGGCAGACAGTGCCGCCAGCTTGAGCAGGGAACGTTTTTGCAGGTCAGTCATGTCGTCTCGCTTTCGTTCAGGAATAAGAAAAAGGAAATCCGGTTTCAGAACAACAGTTAATTATGGGCTGAAAAGATCAGGCACCCGGGTAAAACGGCTTGCCGATGGAAGTGGGCATGTTCACGCGTATCCACAGCGGGTTGCGCGATATCAGCACCAGCACGACGATGGTCGACAGATAGGGCAACATGGTCAAAAACTGGCTGGGTACATTCACGCCCAGGCCCTGAAGGTGAAACTGCAGCATGGTCACGCCACCGAACAGGTAAGCACCAAGCAACACCCGTGCCGGACGCCAGGTGGCAAAAGTGGTCAGCGCCAGCGCAATCCAGCCCTTGCCGGCGATCATGCCTTCGACCCACAGCGGGGTGTAGACCACCGACACATAAGCCCCGGCCAGCCCGCACAGCGCACCGCCGGCGACAACGGCCATCAAACGGATACGGCGTACCGGGTAACCCAGCGCATGCGCC
Organism: Pseudomonadota bacterium; assembly: GCA_040390295.1. Taxonomy (GTDB): domain Bacteria; phylum Pseudomonadota; class Gammaproteobacteria; order Burkholderiales; family Burkholderiaceae_C; genus Polaromonas. The sequence goes on along the minus strand of JAZJYR010000036.1, from coordinate 17,213 downwards.
GACTCCGGGCTTTCGCCCACGGAGCGCAACACCAGCCCGGCGCGCGTGCGGTACAAAAACCAGATCAGGCCCACCGTCAGCGCCATGGCGATGTAGACCATGGGGTGGTGGCGGAACAGCGCGGGGCCGATGAAGGGGATGTCGCCAAGTAACGGTATGGGGAACTGCGACTGCTCTGGCAGTTTCTCCTGTACGTATTTGATGCCTGCGAATGCCGAGAAACCTGCCCCGAACAGGCTGAGCGCGAGCCCCGTCGCATACTGGTTGGTGTTGAGCCAGATCACCAGCACACCAAAGATAGATGCCAGCAAGGCACCTGCCGCCATACCTGCCGCAAAACCCAGCCAGGTGTTGCCGGTATGCACTACCGTGGCAAAACCTGCAATGGCGGCGCACAACATCATGCCCTCGGCACCGAGGTTGACGATGCCTGCTTTTTCGTTGATCAGGAGGCCCAGCGCGGCAATCGCCAGGATGGTGCCGGCGCTGAGCGTCGCAGCGATCAGCAAGGCGGTCGATTCCATCAGTCGGCTCCTTTCAGCACTTCGGTCGAAGGCGGGTTGGCGACCGGCATGGTGATGGGTTTGGCCAGACGCAAGCGGTAGGCAATCAATGTGTCGCAGGCCAGCAGGCTGAAGAGCAACAGGCCCTGGAACACGCCGGTGATGGACTTGGGCATGCCCAGCCGCGACTGCGCGAGCTCACCACCTATGTAAAACATGCTCATCAAAATAGCCGAGAAGACCACCCCCACCGGGTGCAGGCGGCCGACAAAGGCGACGATGATGGCGGCAAAACCATACCCCGCCGGCACGTAAGGTGTGAGCTGGCCAATCGGACCGGCGACTTCAAGAGCGCCTGCCAGGCCCGCCGCGCCGCCCGATGTGAGCAGCGCCAGCCACAAGGCGCGGCGTGACGAGAAACCGGCGTAGCGCGCCGCGGCGGGCGCGAGACCACTGACCTCATGCCTAAAGCCCGCAAAGGTGCGAAACAAAAACAGCCACAGCCAAGCCACGCCGATGAGCGCGAGGATGATGCCGATGTTGACGCGCGAGCCCTGCATCAAACGGGGGATCTGCGTCACCGCCTCGAAGGTCTTGGTCTGCGGAAAGTTGTAGCCATTCGGGTCTTTCCACGGGCCAAAGACCAGGTAGTTGAGCACCATGTCGGCCACATAGACCAGCATCAGGCTGACCAGGATTTCGTTGGCATTGAAGCGATCCCGCAGCAGCGCCGTGATGCCGGCCCACACCATGCCGCCCGCAATGCCGGCCAGCAGGATGGCCGGAACAATCCACGGGCCAGTGGTTTTTTCAGCCAGAAGCGCGACGCCACCCGCAGCCACCGCGCCAATCACAAACTGGCCTTCGGCGCCAATGTTCCAGACGTTGGAGCGAAAGCACACCGACAGCCCCAGCGCGATGATGAGCAGCGGCGTCGCCTTGACCAGCAGTTCGCTAATGGCCCGCACTGAACGTATCGGTTCCCAGAAAAACACCTGCAGGCCGCGCACCGGGTCTTTGCCAAGCGCGATAAACAGAATCACACCGATCACAACCGTGATCATCAGCGCCAGCAAGGGTGAGGCGTAACTCCAGAACGACGATGGCTGCGGCCGCACTTCAAGCTTCATGTTCATGCGGCCACCCCTTCAACGGCCCTGCGCCACAAACCGCTCATCCACTGGCCAACCAGTTCCACCGTGGCCTCGGCACGCGGTAGCGATGGCGAAAGCTGACCCTTGGCCATCACATACAGCCGGTCGCAGATCTCGAACAGCTCTTCAAGCTCTTCACTCACCACCAGCACGGCGCAACCTGCGTCGCGCAGCTTGAGCAGCTCGCCGCGAATCTGTGACGCCGCACCCACGTCCACACCCCAGGTTGGCTGTGAGACGATGAGCAGCGCGGGTTTGGCATCAATCTCGCGGCCCATGATGAACTTCTGCAGGTTGCCGCCCGACAGCGATTTGGCCATCGCCTGCGGCCCGGCTGCCTTGACGTTAAACGCCGCGATGATGCGTGTGGCCTGTGCATGCAGGGTGCTGCGATGCAGCCAGCCGCTTTTGCCAATGGCTTCCTTGCGCGTCAGCATGAGGTTGCGCGCCAGTGACAGCGAAGGCACGGCGCCGCGCCCCAGGCGTTCTTCGGGCACAAAATGCAGGCCCAGCTCGCGCCGCTTGCGCGGGCTGAGCTTGCCCGCCGGTTTGCCCCTGACCATCACGGCATCTGCAGCGGCCCGCGTGTCTTCACCCGACAGCGCATACAGCAGCTCTTTCTGCCCATTGCCGGAGACACCGGCAATGCCCACCACTTCACCAGCACGTACATTGAGCGCCAGCTGTTGCAGGCTCACACCAAACTGGCCGTCACCGGGCAAATCCATCTGCCGCACATCGAGCACGATGTCGCCGACTTTGGCATCACGGTGCTCCAGCGCTGGCGGCTCTGCACCGATCATCAGCCGGCTCAGCGAGGCGTTCGATTCCTGGCGCGGATCACATACCCCCGTCACCCGCCCGCCGCGCAGCACCGTACAGGCCGTACACAGCGCGCGGATCTCATGCAGCTTGTGGCTGATGTAAAGAATGCTGCAGCCTTGCGCGGCCAGCTTGCGCAGGGTGACGAACAGGTTTTCAACGGCCTGCGGCGTCAGCACTGACGTTGGCTCATCAAGAATCAGCAGGCGCGGATGCGTGAGCAGCGCCCGCACAATTTCGACCCGCTGGCGCTCACCCACGCCCAGCGTGTGCACCGGCCGCGCCGGGTCAAGCTGCAGACCATAGGCTTCTGTCGTTTCGCGAATGCGCTGCGACACGTCGGCCAGACTCAATTTTTTATCCAGCCCCAGCCAGACGTTCTCGGCCACCGTCAGGGTGTCGAACAGGCTGAAATGCTGGAACACCATGCTGATGCCCAGCGCACGCGCCTCGTGCGGGTTACGCACCTGCACGGCCTTGCCGTCAACGGTGATGCTGCCGGCATCGGGCTTGACCGCGCCGTAAATGATCTTCATCAGCGTGGATTTGCCGGCGCCGTTTTCGCCGAGCACGGCGTGAATTTCACCGGGCTGGACCGTCAGCGAAATATGGCTGTTGGCGACCACACCCGGGTAGGCCTTGGTGATGCCTGCCAGTTGCAGGCGTGCTGTCATTGATGTGGAGTTGGAAGTCGGGGGATTCATCGTCACTGCATGTTCATTGTTTGCGCAATGCATTGGCCACCGACTTGACCCGCTCGCGCAGCCACTTCGCCGCCGCCGATGCATGGGTGCGCTCATGCCACAGCTGGTAATACATCATGCGGGGGAATTCAATCGGGCAGGGCAGGATTTTGACCGGCAACAGGCCCGCAAACCGTTCGCAATACTGGCGGCCTGTCGTCATCACCAGCAGGCTGGACGCCACCATGGACGGCATCAGCCCGAAGTGCGGGCAGCGCACCGTGATGTTGCGTGTGAGGCCCAGTTTGGCCAGGTGCTCGTCAATGATGCCCTTGGCGCCCGGGTGGGTCGCTGTCGGTGCAATGTGTTCGGCTTCGAGCCAGCTGGCGGGGTTGTCCGTATCCCACTTTTTACGCACCGCAGGGTGGTCTTTCGCGACCAGACAGACCACCTCGTCACCAAACAGGCGGCCCATGTGCAGGTCATCCGGTGGCGACGACCAGTTGCCGATGACGATATCGACCTGTCCCTGGGCCAGGTGACTGCGGTAGTCGGATTCAGGTGACAGCGGCTGGATGTCGATATGGCAGCGCGGTGCCTGGGTCTTGATCTGGGCCACCAGCTGGGGCAGAAACAGCGGGTCAAGGTAATCGCTGGCGGCGATGCGAAAGGTCGCGTCTGCAGTGGCGGGGTCAAACCCTTTGGCATCACTGAAAAGCATGCCCGCTGCACGCAGGATGCTGGCTGACGGCTCAATCATGCGCAGCCCCGCATCGGTGGGCACCATGCCGGCGCCGGAGCGCACAAGAATGGGGTCGCCCGCCAGCTCGCGCAGGCGCTTCAGGGAAGCACTGACGGCAGGCTGGTACATACCCAGGCGGATGGCGGCGCGCGACACGCTGCGTTCAGTAAGCACGGTGTTCAGGACCCTGATGAGGTGCAGATCGATCTTGTCGAACATCATCTGGTTTTTGGCCTGTTCGGTCATACCCTGACGCCCATGCGCCTGATATGGGCTTTTATATGATGGTGGCTGTGCGGCTGCGCTACCCTGACGCGCATGACGTCCCGATCTGAAGTGCAAAAACCTGTGGCAACCATTCGCAAAACCATCAATTTTGTCCGGCGTGGTGAAGTTGTTTCCCTGAGCAATGTACCACCCGAACGCACCCTTTTAGAGGTGTTGCGGGAGGACCTGGCCTGCACCGGCACCAAGGAAGGCTGCGGCGAAGGCGACTGCGGCGCCTGCACGGTGGTGCTGGGTGAGGCGGAAGGCAACGGCGTGCGCTACCGCGCCATCAACAGCTGCATCAGGCTGGCGCATTCCATCGACGGCATGGCGCTTTGGACGGTGGAGGATATTGCTGGCGAAGACGGCGCTCTTCACCCCGCTCAGGAAGCTTTAGTCCAGTGCCATGGCAGCCAATGCGGTTTCTGTACCCCAGGTTTTGTGATGAGCCTGTTCGGCATGTACCAGAACCATGTCCGCAATGGCGACCAGATCACTCGCGAGCTCGCGCAGGAAGAACTCTCGGGCAATCTCTGCCGCTGCACCGGCTATCGGCCCATCCTGGATGCTGCGCAGGCCATGGGGACGTTGCCGACGGCAAAGGTAGATGAAACCGCCCTGCTGGAAACGCTGAAATCCATCACGCCCACACATCAATCAGGTTCATACGACTCGCCCCGCACGCTGAAGGCGCTTCTGGAGGCCCGCGCCACCCACCCCGAAGCGCAGATCGTCGCCGGCTGCACCGATGTCGGCCTGTGGGTCACCAAGATGCACATGCAGTTCGAACGCGTGCTGGATGTGACTCAGGTGGCCGAGCTGCGACGGGTCGAGCACTACCCCCACCACATCGCCATGGGTGCGGCCGTCAGCCTGACCGATGCGTTTGCCGCGCTGGTGGCTGACAGGCCGCAGCTCAAGACCTTTGCCAGCCGTTTTGCCGGCCTGCCGGTGCGCAATTCCGGTACGCTGGGTGGCAACGTCGCCAACGGTTCGCCGATTGGCGATTCGATGCCGCTGCTGATTGCACTCGGCGCAAATGTCGTGTTGATGAGCATTCGCGGCCACCGCGAGATGCCACTTGAAAAGCTCTACACCGGCTACCGCAAGAACGTCATGGCGCCGGATGAAGTGCTGGCCTGGATCAAAGTGCCCAAAGCCGCAGCTGCTGAAAACCTCAAGGCTTACAAAATCTCGAAGCGCTACGACGACGATATTTCTGCCGTCTGCCTGGTCATCAATCTGCACATTGAAAAGGGAACAGTGAACCGCGCATCGATAGGCGCGGGAGGCGTGGCAGCCACTCCGGTGCGCGCTGTCAAAACCGAAGCGCTCCTCAACGGCAAACCCTGGACGCAAGCTACCGTACAGCAGGCCATGGCGGTGCTGCGCGCAGAGTTCTCGCCGATCTCTGACATGCGCGCATCGGGCGCCTACCGTGTGCAGGTGCTGGGCAACCTGCTGCAGCGCTACTGGCTGAAAAGCCAGGGCCTGCAGCAGATCAATCTCGAATCATTCCGGCTGGATGACGAGCGGGAGGCCGCATGAACAAGGACGCAGATACCCTCGTCAGCCGCGACGCGGGCGCAGGCCCGCAAATGGCCACCGCCGATCGCCACGCCAACACGTCAACGGAAACCGCACCCGCACATGTCACTGCATCACACAGGTCGCCCCGCCAGGCTGCCGGCCAGTCGCGTTTTCATGAAAGCGCAAGGGCCCAGGTGGCAGGCGCTGCGACATACGTCGATGACATTCCTGAAATAAAAGGCACACGGTTCGCTGCCCCCATTCTTTCAACGGTCGCGCATGGCAGGCTGCTTGGCGTTGACAGCAAAGCTGCAATGGCCCTGCCCGGTGTGCGCGGCGTGATCCTGGCGGCAGACATTCCCGGCGACAGCACGCTCGCCAGCTTTGCCCAGGACGAACCCGTCTTCGCCAAAGACACCGTGCAGCACATCGGCCAGGTCATTGGCCTGGTGGTGGCCGATTCGGTCATGCAGGCGCGGCGTGCGGCGCGCAAGGTGCTGTGCAAAATCGAGCCGCTCAAGGCCATCATCGATGTGCACGAGGCGATGGCGGCTGAGAGTTATGTGCTGCCACCGGTGTTTGTCAAACGCGGCGATGCCGAACAGGCGCTCAAGACCGCCCGGCACACCCTCACCGGCACACTGGAAGTCGGCGGGCAGGAGCACTTCTACCTCGAAGGCCAGGTCGCCTACGCGGTGCCGCAGGAGCAAAACCAGTGGCTGGTCTATTCAAGCACCCAGCACCCCGGCGAGGTGCAGCACTGGGTCTCGCATGCGCTGGGCCTGGACAACCATGCTGTACGCGTCGAGTGCAGGCGCATGGGCGGCGGTTTTGGCGGCAAGGAGACGCAGGCCGGCCACCTCGCTGTCTGGGCGGCGATTGCAGCCAACAAACTGAAGTGCCCGGTCAAGCTGCGGTTTGACCGCGACGACGACTTCATGGTGACCGGCAAGCGCCACCCCTTTGCCTATGACTACACCGTGGGCTTCGACGGCAGCGGCCGCCTAACGGGCCTCAGGCTCACCATGCTGGCCAACTGCGGCTTCAGCGCCGACCTGTCCGGCCCGGTGGCCGACCGCGCCGTCTTTCATGCCGACAACGCCTACTTTCTGGAAGACGTATCGATTGCGTCTTACCGCCTGAAGACCAACACACAAAGCCACACGGCCTTTCGCGGTTTCGGCGGGCCGCAGGGCGTGATCGTGATTGAAAAAATCATGGGCGACATTGCGCGCACGCTGGGCCTGGACCCGATCGATGTGCGAAAGTGCAACCTCTACGGTGTGGAAGACAGGAATGTCACGCACTACCAGATGAAGGTGGAAGACAACATCCTGGCGCCGCTGCTCGCCAAGCTGGAGCACTCTTCAAACTACCGTGAACGCCGCAGTGCAATAGCGAACTGGAATGCCACCAGCCCCGTCATCAAACGCGGCATCGCCATCACGCCGGTGAAGTTCGGCATCTCGTTCACGGCCACGCTGTTCAACCAGGCAGGCGCGCTGGTGCACGTCTACACCGACGGCAGCGTGCAGGTCAACCACGGCGGCACCGAGATGGGCCAGGGCCTGAACACCAAGGTCTGCCAGATCGTGGCCGATGAGTTGGGCGTGCCTTATGAAGCCGTTCTGGCAACCGCCAGCGACACCAGCAAGATACCCAACGCCTCGGCCACCGCCGCCTCGGCCGGCACAGACCTCAACGCCCGCGCCGCCCAGTACGCCGCACGCCATGTGCGCGACAACCTGGCGGCCTTTGTTGCCGGGCTGGACCGCTGCGGCGCCGGCGCGGTGCAGTTCAGCTGCGGCGAGGTCATCACACCCAGCAGCAGGCGGCCGTTCACCGAGGTCGTCAAGCTCGCGTATGCCAACCGCATCCAGCTCTGGAGCGATGGTTTCTATCGCACGCCGAAAATCCACTACGACAAGACCACCCTCACCGGCCGGCCCTTCTACTACTTCGCCTACGGCGCTGCCTGCACCGAAGTCGCCATCGACACGCTGACCGGCGAGAGCCGCGTGCTCAAGGTCGACATCCTGCACGACGTGGGCACCTCCATCAACCCGGCCATAGACATCGGGCAGATCGAGGGCGGTTTTGTGCAGGGCATGGGCTGGCTGACGACGGAGCAACTGGTGTGGAACGACAAGGGCTACCTGGCGACCCACGCCCCCAGCACCTACAAAATCCCGGCGACAGGCGACATCCCGGCACACCTCAAGGTCGACCTGTGGCCGGAGCCGAACCGCGAGGACAACGTCTTCGGCAGCAAGGCGGTCGGCGAGCCGCCATTCATGCTGGCGATCAGCGTGTATGAGGCGCTGCGCGATGCAGTGGGTAATGCGGCCCCGGACAAGCGCCCGGTGAACCTGACGGCACCTGCGACGGCTGAGAACGTGCTCAAGAGCCTGATCGGCTGAGGTCTGCGCAGCGGCGGTGCAGCCGCCAGCAGCTCAACGCTATTAATTCAGTAGCTACTCACGTCCGTATTCATTGGTCTGCAGCCTGATTTGACAGTAAAAAAGAGGCTTTTTGAGCCACCGAACCGCAAAACCGGGCCGATTGGCGTCGCGGGATCGCCAAAATGTAAAGTCGACTTTACATTTGGATCTGACAGGCCGCTGCAAAGGAAATCACACTGGCTCGGCAATCACCACGTTTTCAATGTGGCCGATGCCCTCGATCTCGACCCGCATCACGTCGCCAATCTTCAGCCACTGCGGCGGGTTCATCGCCACGCCAACGCCGGAGGGCGTGCCGGTGGCCAGCAGGTCGCCGGGCTCCAGCGTCATCACGGTCGAGAGGTAGGCGATCTGCTCGTAGATGTTATGGACCATTTCACCGGTGTTCACCTCCTGCTTGACCTCGCCGTTGACCAGCATGCGCAGGTTGAGGTTATGCGGGTCGGCGACGTCATCGTCCGTGACGATCCACGGACCTATCGGGCCGGTGGTGTTGAAGGACTTGCCCAGCGTCATGGTGGCCGAGCGTTTTTGCCAGTCGCGCACGGACACATCGTTACAGGCCATGTAGCCGACAATCACCGAGCGCGCATCAGCGGCAGATACATGGCGGCAGCGTTTGCCAATGACCACGCAGAGTTCGGCTTCGTAGTCGAGGTTGTCGGACACACTGGGCATGTGCACCGGGTCGAACGGGCCGTTCACGCAGGACACCTGCTTGTTGAACCAGACCTGGGTGTCAGGCACCTGCACGCCGAGCTGGCGTGCCTCGGCGGCGTGCTTGGCGTAGTTCATGCCAATGGCGAGGAACTTGCTCGGGTTGGGCACAGGCGCTTCGAGGCGCACGTCGGCCAGCGGATACGTCACGCCCTTGTCGGCATTCACTTCGCGGGCGCGCTGCATCAGGGCCGCGCCGCCGGAGAGCAACTCAAGCATGGTCTTTGGCAGGCTACCGTCAGAAGCCGGCAGGTCAACAACCTGGTCGCCGACGATTTTGCCGATGGAAAGGTGGCCGCGGCACGAGAAAGTTACGAGTTTCATGGATGTCAGTCGTTGGTTATGGTCGGGATCAGGGTGTTCAAACGGTTTCTGGCACGGGGGCGGCTTCGGGAGCGACCAGCCCCTGCATCTGCGCGAAGATGGCGGGCGGCTGGTGCCCCCAGATGCTGATGCGGTTGTACTCGCGCACGTCGTCCCAATTCTCGGTGATCTGGCGGCCCGTAGCGCCCACCTCGACCTGCCAGCCGTCAGGGCCGACGCTGTAAAAGCTCACCATGCCGTCGTTCTCATGCTGGCCCAGCATGTTGGCCAGCGGTGTGCCTGTCGCCAATGCACGCTCATAGGCTGCGCCCACATCGGCGACCTGCTTCACTTCAAAATTGATGTGGTGCAATTTCTGCGGCACCACCGGTGCAGGGATTCGCGCAATCGCCAGCGAATGGTGGCGTGCATTGCAGTGAAAGAAGGAAACGTTGAGCTCCACCGGCCCCATGGGCATGCGCAGGGTGTCTGACAGCTTCAGGCCCAAGCCTTCAAGGGCAAACTTGCGTGCTGCCTCGTACTTGTCTGCGCCGGCAACACCGAACACAAAATGCCCGAAACCTTGGCTGCCAGTGACAAAGCCGCTGGGGTAAACCTTGCTGGCAAACGGCGTGGCGGCCTCTTCAAGCCCCAGCACCAGCTCGACCTGCACACCCCAGGGCGATGGCACGCTGACCATATCCTTCACGCGACGCTCCCTGTTCTGGGCAGCTGTGCCGGGCACCGGGTCAAGACCCAGCTTGCGCAGGCGGGCCACTGCTGCATCCATCGCCTCACGGCTGGCGAGTTCAAAGCCGATGGCAGTTGCATCGTTGGCCTGGCCCTGGGCCAGCACCACACGCTGCGCCTTGCCATCGGCGCGCCAGGTCGAAGCGCCGGCTGGCGTGGGCTCGCCAGGCATGAGGCCAATCACCTCGCCGAGGTATTTGTTGACGGCAGCAGGGTTGCGGCTTTCCAGGACGATGTATGCGGATTCGATATCGGTTTTCATGAAACGTGTTCCTGTGTTGCACGGATAGGGATAACGGGCTTCATGCCGGCGGCCTCCCTGGCCCGGGCTTCCTCTTCAAGCATGCTGGCGACGAGGCGGCGCGCATGCACCAGCCCGGCGTCGGAGGCAATCATCACCAGCGGCGCGCCGCCTTCACGGTCAATCGATTCCTGCTGGGCCTCGACCACCACCTTGTCTTCCGCAAAGGTCACGGGCAAGCTGGTCAGCAGCCTGGCGCGCACATCTGGCTCGTCAACCGAATACGTGCGGGCACCTGACCAGAAATAGTGGGTGGTTTTTTCGGTCTCAGGCGTCTGCATGTTCAGGCCCATGAAGGCGAGGCCGCCCGTACGGTTGCCTTCGCGTGCGCCGGTGCCTGTGTCCTTGGCGCCGGTGTGAATACGCACGGCTGCGGGTGGAAAGAAATCAATCTCCATCCAGCGGTCGACCGTCGGCGTGTTGAACTTGAAGGCTGCGACATAGGACGGCGGTGGCACCGAGTCCATCATCCAGCGCGTCACCTTGACGCCGGCCTCAGACCGCGTGGTTTTGGTATCGGCCTCCGAATGCGCCTGCGGTGTGCCGCCAATCGTGCGCTGGTGCACATAACCCACGTGCGTCAGGTCCATCAGGTTGTCAGTGATGAGCTGGTAGTTGGCCTTGATCGAATACCTGTCCTTCACCCAGGTCCAGTCCGGGTCGCTGTGCCAGGGGTGGCGCACGATGAGCGAGGCATCAGCCAGTGCCGGGTCGCCCATCCAGATCCAGAGCATTTCATCCTGCTCGACGACGGGGTAGGCCCTGACTTTGGCCTGCGCCGGCACACGCTCCTGGCCGGGCACCTTCACGCAGGTGCCCTTGTTGTCATAGACCAGGCCGTGGTAGCCGCATTGCAACTGGTCGCCGATCACACAGCCGTGTGAGAGCGGCAACGCGCGGTGGCAACAGCGGTCTTCAAGTGCAAAAGCCTTGCCGTCTTCTCCGCGGTAAAAAACCACGGGCAGGTCAAGCAGGACGCGGCCGAGCAGGCCCTGGGGCTTGATCTCGTCAGCCCAGGCGCCCATGTACCAGGCGTTGTATACAAACATGGTGTTTGCCTTTCTGTCGTGGGACGTGGCTTGTCTTATTGCGGCTTGGCGCCAATGTCCTTCAGGACTTTCTCCCAGCGGACAAGGTCATCATTCCAGTACTTGCCGAACTGGGCGGGTGTCAAAGCCTTGGCATAGACGCCGAAGGTATCGAAGCGCTCGGTCAGCTCGGGTGTCCTGGCAGTCGCCACCACATCGCGGTTCATGCGCTCAATGGCCGCATTGCTCGTGCCCTTTGGCGCGATGATGCCGAACCAGCCGTTGATGACCATGCCGGGGTAGGTTTCAGACACCGTCGCCACCTGTGGGCGATTCGGCAGGCGGGCCTCGGAGAACACAGCGATTGCCTTGAGCTTGCCGCCCTTGATCATCGGGTCAATCGGCGGAATGCCGTCAATGATGATCTGCGCGTCGTTGTTCATGACAGCTGCAATCGCCGCACCGCTGTTGGCGTAAGGCACGGCGCGCAGGGGCGTGCCGGAGGTCTTTGACAGCACTTCCCCCGCAAGGTGGGGCACGGAATACATCAGTGGCGACGTGACGACAAATTTGTCCGGGTCCTTCTTCGCCATCGCCATCACATCGGCCAGCGAGTTGGCCGGCGACGATGCGCTCACGGCCATCATCATCGGGCCCTCTGCCACCAGGGCCACGGGCACAAAGTCCTTCACCACATCGACCTGCGCGCTTTTGTACATGTAAGGCGACAGGGTGATGACCGATGCAGGCACCAGTGCAAAGGTGTGGTCATCCTGGGTGCCACTCTTGATGGCGCCCAGGCCAATCATGCCGCCGGCACCGGGTCGGTTTTCAATGATGACGGGCTGGCCCCAGGCTTTGGAAAGTTTGTCGCCCATGACACGCGCCACGATGTCGGGTGCGGTGCCGGCAGGCGACGGTACCCAGATGCGGACCGGCTTGGTGGGCCAGGCGGCGGGCGCCTGGGCCATGGCGGTGCTGCCCATCAGGGCTGTGATGCAGGCAGCAGCGAGCGCCGCACGGCGGTTAAATGCTTTCATGAGATGTCTCCTTTTATTAATAGAAATCAAAAATCAAAACCGGAATCAGGGTCGGGGCAGGCGGGTGTCAAGCCACCGCCTCAAGCGACTTGCCCGTCACACGGGCCAGCACATCAAAGGCGTCTTCCAGGCTGTCACCGCACCAGGCGATGTACTGGTCAGGTCGTATCAGTGCGTAGTCGCAGCCATAGAGGTCACGCAAGGCTGGCAAGCCGGGTGACAGCATCTTCAGGGGAATGCCCTGCTCCGACGCTGCGTCGACCACGGCATTGGCGGCGGATGCGGCCTCCTTGCGCGTGACCAGCAGCGTGAAACCGCGTGACTCGAAGTGGTCATACAGCGATGCGCCGCTGGAGCGGTCATCCTTGTTGTCATTGAGCCAGGCATGCGGGGCCAGGCAACCGGCCCGTGCCATCGGGGTGTAGTCGGTCGAATCCGGCGCATCGCCCGCGGCAGAGGTCTCACCCGCCAGCACCGGTGATTCACGGTAGCGGCTTCCCAGCGTCACCCCCAGCGTGTAGAACTCGCGGTGTTTGGTGTCGGCGAGCATCTGCGACAGCTCGGCGCGTATCGCATCGCCGGCAGCGCCTTCCTCTTCCATGCCCGGCACGACCAGTTTGCGCGAAGTGAAGGCGTGGTTCGCGACCGATTCGGAGATGACGCGCTCATGCACCTGGCGGCGCTCGATCTCGTAACTCGACAACAACTGTTCACCACCCCAGCCAGATAGCACGGCAGACAGCTTCCAGCCCAGGTCGAGTGCATCGCCTATGCCCATGTTCATGCCGTAGCCGCCGTAGGGCGGATGCAGGTGGCAGGCGTCGCCGACGAGGAAGGTGCGGCCTGCCGAGTATTTGTCGGCAATCAGCTGGTGCGCCGTCCATTCGTCACGGCTGAGGATTTCAATGTCGATGTCAAAGCCCAGTGCAAGGCGGATCAGCGTGGCGGGATCAGACGATGCATCCAGCAGCTTGGGGCAGCCGAAAGTCCAGCGGTCGCCCACATCCAGCGGTGAAATCACCGAAGGCACTTCTTCATTGACCAGCCAGTACATGACGGCGGGGCCGAGCTTGTGGCGCTCTGCAAGCCCCGGCGCGCGGAACACGATGTTGTGGTTGTGTGACAGCGGCGAGGTACCGCTCATCTTGATGCCGAGCTTCTCGCGCACCGTGCTGCGCGCGCCGTCTGCGCCCACCAGATAAGCCGCGTTGACGGTGGTTTCTGCACCGCTCGCCACATTGCGCAAGGTGGCTGTGATGTGGTCGCCGTGATCTTCAAACCCTTTCAGCTCCGTGCCAAAGCGGACATCGACAGAAGGCAATTCGGAAGCGCGGCTCTTAAGCACCGCCTCAACCTTGTACTGGGGAATCCACTGCGCATGCTCCGAATACCTGTCGTTACGCGCAGGATTGCAGTTGAAGCCGTTGGGAAAGCGCTGCAGCTCGCGCCCGTTCATGCGTGTGGCGAACACAACGTTCGAGGGGTAATCGACGCCGAAGGGCGACTCCGCGGCCAGTCGGTCGGCAATGCCCCAGCGCCGCATCAGCTCGCGCGTGCGGACGTTGGTGGTTTTGGCGCGAGGCGCGTAACCGACGCGGTCATGTCGCTCGACGACGATGCATTTGTGGCCCTGGCCGCCGAGTTCCACAGCCAGCGACAAACCCGCAGGCCCCGCGCCGATGATGAGTACTGCCGCGTCTTCCGCAGCCTTGTCTGGTGTTTTCATTGTCTCCGTCCCGATGCCAGGCAGAACGCCCGCACCGTTATGTCATTAGGTGGGCTGGACTTTAAGCACTTGTCACATAATTGGAAAGATCATTAACTGAATACAGGTTATGAATAAATTTGATGACCTGCAGCCGGAGCTGGCCGACCTCAAGGCCGTGCTTGCGCTGATGGAGCACGGCACGGTGACGCGCGCCGCACCGGTGCTGGGCACCACGCAATCGGCGCTGAGCTATCACCTCGACCGGATGCGCAAACGTTTCGGCGACCCGCTGTTTGTACGCATCGGCAACCGCATGGCAGCCACACCGTTCACGCAGCGCCTGGCCGAACCAGCAGCACGCGTGCTGCGCATCATGGAAACTGAAATCGGCGGGCTGCAAAGTTTTGACCCCAGGACGACGACACGTGAATTTCGCATCGGCATGAACGAGCTGGGCGCCATCACACTGGTGCCGCGGCTGATCAAACGCCTGCATGAACTGGCGCCCAATGCCGTGCTGTCGCCGGTACAAACCAGCTCTGAAAACCTCAGCAGCGCACTGGAGTCGGGCGAGCTGGACATTGCCGCAGGTTTTTTTGCGACGTCGGACCCACGCCTGTTCCAGCAACGCCTGTACCAGCGCGACTATGTGTGCATTGCGCGCAAGGACCACCCTGAAGTCGGCGAGACATTGACATGGAAGGAGTTCAGCCTGGCGCGCAAGGTGCATACCGGCTCCATCCCGGTCACCACGGGCTGGCTGGAAACGCAGCTGCGCAAGGCAAAATTTGCCGCCAGCGTGACCATGAGCACACAGCACATCGCAGCCATTCCCTTTATCGTGGCGGCCAGCGACATGATCGCCGTCATACCGCGTGAGTTGCATGACCTGCTGTCGCCCATCGTCGCGCTGAAGATTGTGCGTCTGCCAAAAACCATTCCGGCCATCACCATCCGCCAGTACTGGCACCCGCGCATTGCCAGCGACCCCTCGGTCAAGTTCTTGCGCGAAGTGGTTTATGAAGTCGCGCGCGAGCCTTCGCTGGCGCGATGATCAAGACCCATCACAGCGTTCCAGTCCTCACGCAAAGGCACACCATGAAAACACTGATTTTTGGCGCCACCGGCATGGTCGGGCAAGGCGTGTTGCGCGAATGCCTGCTGGCCGCAGACGTCACGGACGTCAAAACGGTCGGCAGGACAGCGCCAGGCCAAACCCATGCAAAGCTGTGCAACCTGATGCATGGCGACCTGTTCAATCTTGCGGAGGTTGAAGATGAACTCACCGGCTTTGATGCCTGCTTTTTCTGCCTCGGCGTGTCGTCAGCCGGCATGACTGAAGCGGCCTACAGCCACCTCACATACGACCTCACACTGGCCGTAGCGCAAACGTTGTCGCGCCTGAATCCGCGCATGACTTTTGTTTATGTGTCCGGTGCAGCGACCGACAGCACGGAGAAGGGTTCAAGCATGTGGGCGCGCGTGAAGGGCCGTACTGAAAACGCCCTGCTGCGTTTGCCATTCAAGGCAGTCTATCTTTTCAGGCCGGGAGTGATTCAACCCCTGCATGGCATCCAGTCAAAGACCGGCTCCTATCGCATTCTTTACAGCCTGCTCAAACCTGCGCTGCCTGTGCTTCGTGCCCTCATGCCCAGGACAGTGTTGACCACGGAGAGTGTTGGCCTGGCGATGCTGAATGTTGTGCGCACAGGCCATATCAAACCGGCTCTGGAAATCAGCGAGATTGCAGACAAGGCGGCAGTCAACGCCTGAGACTGGCGGACAGGCTACTTCGGGATAGCGCGGTAGTTGCGCCACAGGCGCCAGCAACACCAGGCCATGGGCAGGGCCAGTGCCAGATAACCGGCGCGATAGGTGCCTGCCGTACTGGCCAGCAGCGCAAAAATCGGCGGGCCGACTACCACACCAAAAAATGTGAAGGCAGACACACCGCCTGTGGCGAGACTGGCAAAACCGGGCGGCGCCTGGCGCGCCACTTCGGCAAGAAAAACACCGTTCCAGCCGATGGCCGTTGCACCAAAGGCCGTGAGCAAAACGAGGATGAGCGCAATCGGTGTTGCTGCATTCAGCAAGGCGATGCCGGCACAGCAGATCACGATGATGAATGCCAGCAGGGCCAGTGTGCGCATGGCACCGAAGCCGCTGTCCGCAATATGGCCCCAAACGACACGGCCAATCACCCCGGCCATCTGCGACACGGACAGTGCAAACCCGGCGGCGACAAGGCCAAAGCCCAGTTCGGTATGCAGGTAGATGACGGTGTAGGTCGTCAGAGACAGTTGCGCCGCCGAGAAAAAGAAAGAGCAAATCGCCAGCGCCCTGAGGTTGGTGTGCCCCGCCACAAGGCGCGCCGGCTCTGCCAGTTTGCGCAGGCCAAGCGGGAAAGAAGCATCCCGCTCGGCATCCAGCCGGCCGCGCAGCGGTTGCGCCAGGATGGCACAGGCGATGCAGGCCATCGCCACCCAGGCCAGGGCCCAACGCCAGCCGATGACCAGCAGCAGCCCGGGCACGATGGCCCCGGCCAGAATGCCGCCCAGGGGAACGCCGGTCTGCTTGATGGAGAAAATCAGCGACATGCGGTGCGGCGGCGTGCTACGCGCGAGCAGGTGTGAGCTGGCTGGCGTGATGGGCCCATAACCAAAACCCATGATCAGCGCGCCCACAGCCATCAGCGGTACCCAGCCACTGCAGAACATGGCCAGGCCCACGCCGGCCATCGCGAGGCCGCCCTGGCTGACGCGCACCGGACCCCACCGCTGCACCATCAGACCCGCGGCCAGGCTGCCTGTCATGGCGCCCACATAGACCACGCCGATATAAATACCGGCAAACACCGGCGATATGCCAAGCGCCATGGCAATGACAGGCGCCACCACAGGCGGGGTCAGTACGGCCATGGAGGCGATGGCCTGGATGGCAAGGGTGACGAGGAGTTCTGTCCAGCCGCCGGTGTGGGGGAGGTTTGATGCTTGTGGGGGCTGGGTCATGGGATCGGTATTTATTGTCGCCTGATAGCCGACCGGCGTTTGGGACGCTTGTCTTGCTTCAGATTGCGGCTGTGCCCTTCACGACTAGGCCGGGGGTAGCCCGGCGGCTAGTCACTTTTCTTTTGCTTCGCCAAAAGAACAAGTAACCAAAAGAAAAGGCGACCCTGTTCGTCGTCCCCTGCGGGGCACCCTGCG
>JAZJYR010000035.1:0-13616 GCA_040390295.1 Pseudomonadota bacterium | reverse complement strand
TCCCGCCTGCCGTCACACTGTTGCTCGACGCCACCTTGGTCAGCGTCAGATCGGCCACGCTGGCCACCGGCACCACCACCGTCACCGTGTTGGTCGGGCTTGGGTCTGGCGTCGTCGAGGTGCCCACTGCCGTGTTGGTCACGCTGCCGCTGGCGCTGTTGCTCACCGTGGCGTTGACGATCAGTGTCAAGGTCTGGCCCAGCGCCAGGCTGGTCGTGGTCGCCCCGACCGTGCCGCCTACTGCTGCGCCCGTCACCGTGCCGTTGTTTCCGCTTGCGCTCACCAAGGTCAGCCCGGCGCTCAATATGTCCGTGATCGTCACGTTCTGCGCCGTGCTCGGGCCCAGGTTGACCAGCGTCACCGTGTAGCTGACCGTCCCGCCTGCCGTCACACTGTTGCTCGACGCCACCTTGGTCAGCGTCAGATCGGCTCTGGTTACAACGGGAGTCACCACTGTCGCAGTGTTATTACCGGGGGTGGTATCAGGAGTAGTGCTCGTGCCTAATGCTGTGTTGGTCATGCTTCCGCTGACGGAACTGCCCACAGTAGCATTGACAATCAGTGTCAACGTCTGATTCAGGGCCAGACTGGTCGTGGTTGCGCCCACCGTGCCACCCACGGCAACGCCAGTCGCTGTGCTGTTATTGCTGCTTGAACTCACCAGCGTCAGCCCGGCACTCAAAATGTCTGTGATCGTCACGTTTTGCGCCGTGCTCGGTCCCAGGTTGACCAGCGTCACCGTGTAGCTCACCGTCCCGCCCGCCGTCACGCTGCTGCTCGAGGCAACTTTGGTCAGCGTCAAGTTGGCCTGACTGGCGACCGGGGTCACTGTAGTCGCCGTGTTATTGGCCGTGCTCAGGTCGGGAGTGGTAGATGTGCCGGCCACCGTGTTGGTCACACTTCCAGTGGCCGCCGTCACCGTGGCGCTCACTACGATGGTGATCGTGCTTCCTACAGCCAGGCTGGCCTGCGTCACCGTCAGTCCACTGGCGTTACTGCTGGCCAGCGTGCCGCCCGTCACCACCGGTACACCGTAGAAGGTCAGGCCCGCTGACGCTACGTCGGTTACCGTCACGTCGGTTGCCACGCTCGGCCCCACATTGACCAAGGTAACGGTATAGCTGACCGTACCACCAGCGGTGACAGAGTTGCTGCTGGGAGTCTTTGTGATCTGCAAGTCTGCGTTTGCCAGAACAATCAGCCCCGCGCTGACCGTAGCGGTATTGGTACCAACCGACGTCGTTAGTGAGCCTGCGGGAATAGTGTTGGTAATGCTCCCCGACACCGAACTGGTTACAACCACCGACACAGAACAGCTGCCACCTTGAGGGATCAAGGTTCCAGCAGCCAAGGTCAGTGTTCCCAAGCCAGGCGTGGAACTGGCAACGCCACCGCAACTGGTCTGGGCAACAGACCCAGTCGAGTTGACAAGGCCGGTAGGGTAGACATCCGTAAACACAGCCGAAAGTGTTGCGCCCACCAAGGCGTGCGTGTTCGTAATCGTGATTGTCAGCAACGTCGTACCACCAGCATTGATGCTGGGAACTGAAAACGTCTTCGAAATAATCGGGTTGGACGGTGAAACCAGGTCCAGATCCTGAGCAGAGCAAACCCCGGCCACCGTACAGGAGGTCGAGGGGTTGGTGTTGGTTACGCTCGCTGGCGGAGTAATTGATACAACGTTATTGACCTGGGTCTGGGCTTGCGCAATCGAGCTGTAAAAAAAGAACAAAAACGGCAAAGCCACAAGCCCGACCCAATGCCGAACCTGTAGCAAATCTCGCAGCCGTAGTGTTGAAAGGCATAACGCCTTCACAAAATTCAAAAAAATTGCCCTAAAAGCCGGGGCAGCCAACAACCCACCCTCTCAATTGGCCGACTTATTGAAAGTTTACCGGGACCACTCCAAAGTTGTAACAATTCATTGCAGCGAAAAAGAGTAACAGCACGATAGCGCGCAAAAAATCACATCTCGATCCGCTGATGAAGACGTTTAGCAAAAAATCTTCGCAAGGATATGATTTCAAACACCTTTTAAAGGTGGACCAATGTACGTAATCTTAGCAAAAACAGCGCCAGCGCTGGATTTTTTGTACAACTTAAGAACTAAAAATAACCATGTCACAGGAAGTATTTTAAGTGTCTTGTCTGTTACATATATGTAATCATCTACCTGGCGGCACTAATCGGCATCGTTTTATCTTTTTTGCTACACATGTAACCGATGGCCTGCGCGACGCACGTGCCATCCACCGGCCAGATACATCCAAAATCCCGGGTCTGGTCTGGATTCAGGCTGACGTCCACTCGCGCCCAAAAGGTCAGACGTTCCACTACGCCGTTCCACGAATTGCGATCAGAAATACAAAAGGCCCCAGAACCCGGCAAGGGGCGCTGGGGGCGCAAAACAGACTTGGAGGCCCCGGGGAGGGGAATCGAACCATCCGTCACTTGCCTGATAACAGATGAAAACCAGTTCGCGCGGCGCCCACGCTTTGACAAAGCGAGACCTGTCGCGCGCGTGGATTTTCGGTTCAGGGATATCCGGGGGAGGCCGCAACCGACACCGGCAATCTCCCGCATTCGCAGAAGCCGCCGGGGCACAAGAACCGGGATATGACAGGGCTCTGCGTCAAAGCCCCGATTGGCGACCACGTAAAGCCACTCTGTCAATCCAATCCTGATCAGCACGCGGGGCGCGATGAGCTTGTGCAGAGGCTCCCAAGTTTATCGGCTTATATTTTGGGATGAGACGGTTTGGAACCTTGCGCGGGGGTACAAGTCATACTAGACCTGCGTGGTGTAGGGTATTTCGCATCGGCAGTAGTCCACAGTGGGCCGGGCGGTCCCAACAAAGCCATCCGATGATCGCGCCGAAGCGCTGCGGTTATGGGCTCAACGTGAAAGCGCAGTTTGACCTGGTTAAAGCTCAGGCCCACTCCACCTCGATCGAAGCAAATGGACTTAGCCCTGCTCACCGGCCAGCGGCCAGCCGACGTGCTCAAGCTGAAAAGGACGGATATTCGGGACGGGGCGCTTTGGATCGTCCAGAACAAGACCGGCCAGCGCCTGGGCGTGGAAGTCACTGGCGAGCTGGCGGCCGTCATCACCAGAATCAACGAGCGTCCACGTCAGGCCATCAGCGCCTGGCTAATTCAGGACGAAAACGGACAACCTCTGACTCAATTTGCGCTGCGGTCTCGCTTTGACAAAGCGCGGACGCTGGCGAAAGTGGATTTTCAGTTTCGGGACATTCGAGCCAAAGCGGCCACCGATACAGGCGATTTGGCGCACTCCCAGTCGCTTCTGGGGCACAAAAACCGTGAAATGACGGAGCACTATGTCAAAGCGCGAATTGGTGGCAGGGTTAAACCACTGCGTTAAATCTTCCCAAAAGTCTCGACTTATAGGTTTTTATATGCGTATTTTAATATGTAGAAATCAGCCCATCCACACCCAACTACACTTTTCTGCACTTTTCTACACTTTTCCTCTAAACAGGATGTTTACCAACTGGTAAACTTTCATCACCCAGTTGCAGCAGTCCGAACCGTCACCGTATGGTGTGCCTGGTTGGTTCCGCCAATCTAGGCTGTTGCAACGCCTTTTTTATTTGGAGTCCCAGCAATTGCGGACTTTTTTGCCTAGTGCGAGCCTCCATCGCGATGCTAGGTTTCGCTCCTCTGTCTTTCGATAAGACCTGGCGACCGCACCCACCACCATATCTGCAAGCTGAATCAAGTCGTCTTTTTGCGAATCAGCAAATTTGACTGACTTAACCGCTCCGTCGGAGAGGCTCTGTTTTAAATAGCGCTGCAGATGCTGTTTGAACTCTCGGTCGCCACTGCCATCAATCTTCACTTTTGCACCATCGAGCTTTGCGTTGCAGCTGAGAAGCTGTTTGACGAAATAGTTATAAAACTTGTCGTCATTGCGCCGTAGGTTCTCACTGTGAATTAGAGACTTATCAACGACCAACGCCCAAACCTCGAATTCGTACGAATTTACAGCGGAAAAGAACTCATCTTTTACCTTGGCGCTTGATTTGTTGAACTTGAACTCCCCGGAATGAGGCAGCCTGAGACGCAAATCTTTTATTGCCTGGCCACAGGCTTCTGCCTGCTTGAAATCTCGGAATATCACCATTGCGGCCACAAAGTGGCTGGTTGAACCTTTGGTTAGTTTGAATCCGGGATCGCCGCTTTCATCGATGAGCACAAGCATGCGGCTATTCTAGGGATGCAAAACGGGCAAAAAAAGGGGGGTAGATTGCCCGAGTTTGGCCGTTCACTGTTTCATCAGGTTTTTCTCTGCTGCTAATAGCTTTGCGTGAGGGGCATCGATGCTGGCTCGGTCATGACGGGGGCACAAGTTAAGCATCTTCAATAACCTGTTGATCAAGCACGCGACGAGCTTTCGACTCTTCGTACCGCTGCGCATCGTGGAACACCACGAGAACCATGATCGTGCTATGTCCAAACGAAACAACGAAGGCACTGGCAGCGCCATCTTCAACGACGACGTAGTTGTAGTCGAACTGGCCGTTCAATGTGGTCTGGGCTCGACGGATTTGAGGCTTTTCCGTCAACGTCTGCAAAACCTTATTCAAGGAGGCCGCACCGACAGCCTCCGCATTAGTGAACACCTTGACCTTTACTGCCCCCGTTAGCGGCACAACCTTGCCAGTGTGGAAATAGTGCAGCGCCTTTGCCAGCTTCACTCCATATCGGTCAGCAGCTAGAAGCACCTCGGGTGGAACCGTCATCGAATGAACAATGTCCACCCCGGGAAAAAGACCAAAAGCCGGAAGATTGTTATCACGTTGTAAACGTCGGGTTTCAGCCCTGCTATGCAGCCGAAGCGTGGCCCAAATTTCCGGAGATGTACGCTGCAAATCCCTACAAATGCGATCAAACTCTTTCTCGGCGGCTTGGGAATAGTCAGTGACATTAATCCGAACCAACCAGGCAAGGAGAAATTCGTCCTTGCTGGTCGAATTGTTGCAGGGGTCACATGCTGGAAAAACATATCCCTCAGGCCAATAACGACCGAGAAATAAACCACGGGCGGGAATGTGGTCTTCCGTAGTGGCTGGATTCCCACCTCCACAAAAACAGCAAAACGGATGCTTGGCGAAGAATCGCTCCCGCTTTTTGCGTCGTGCCCCGCTCATAACTTCCCTTTTGTAGAAAAGCTGCCGGAATTGTAGAAACGCCCCAGAACCCGAAAAGGGCGCTGGGGCGCATGGAACATGGTGGCCTGGGGCGGAATCGAACCACCGACACAAGGATTTTCAATCCTCTGCTCTACCGACTGAGCTACCGGGCCAAGCCCATCATTATATATCAGGCTGCGCGGCCTTCAGCTGCAGACCGATGGCGAGGAGCAATTTCAGCTGCTGCGCTTGCCACGCGAGAGATCTACGCCCAGCTGCTTGAGCTTGCGATAAAGGTGCGTGCGCTCCAGGCCGGTTTTTTCCGCCACGCGGGTCATGGACCCGCCCTCCTTGGCCAGGTGAAATTCAAAATACGCTTTCTCGAACTCGTCCCTGGCATCACGCAAGGGTTTTTCGAGCAGAAAACTCTGCGTCGCCTGTGGGCCGATATCAACGGCTGCCGGCAGCGTGCCGCCAGTCATCGCGGCCTCAACAGTCAAGTCTGCGGGAATGGCCATGAGGCCAGACGTCACCATCTTGCGCCCCACAGATTTGGTCAGGCCCTGCTCGACGGCTTTCAGCAGCTTTTGCAGGGTGATGGGCTTTTCAAGAAAGGCCATCGCACCGATCTTGGTCGCCTCGACAGCGGTGTCGATGGTCGCATGGCCGCTCATCATGATGACGGGCATGGTCAGCAAGCCACTGGAGGACCACTCCTTGAGCAAGGTGACACCATCGGTATCAGGCATCCAGATGTCCAGCAAAACAAGGTCGGGCTTGATGCGGTTACGTGCCGCGCGCGCCTGCGAAGCATTTTCTGCCAGCTCAACCTGGTGTCCTTCGTCATTGAGGATCTCCGATAACAGGTCGCGTATCCCCAGCTCGTCGTCGACCACCAGAATATTTGCCATGATTGAATTACTGTCCTGCCATTGTTAGAAGTGTTGCTAGCTCACAACTGCGAATGATAACGATACTTGGGCGCCCTGCACGACCTGGTCCACAACACGATTGGAAATATCAACACGCGCACCATGCTCATCCGCAATCTTCTTGACCACCGCCAGGCCCAGACCTGTGCCCTTGGTCTTGGTGGTGACATAAGGCTCAAAAGCCCGCTTGAGAATGTGTTCTGGAAAGCCCGTTCCGTTGTCACGAACGCTGAGGCGCACGCGCCCTGAAGTTCTGGAATATTCAGTCTTGAGCGTAACAACGGCAGCCGGTTTTCCTTCCTGTGCATCCTGGGCGTTTTGCAACAAGTTGTGAATCACCTGCCTCAATTGCTCCGCATCGCCCTTGATGAGCGGCGCAGCAGGGTCAAGCTCGGTCTGCACAGGCACGACTGCGTTCTCGTGCGAATAAAGCTGCAGCACATCGCCAATCAGCGCGTTGAGGTCCACGGGCTTGAGTTCTGCAGCGGGCAGGCGCGCATAGTCGCGAAACTCGTTGACCAGCCGCTTCATCGCCTCCACCTGGTCAACAATGGTCTTGACGGATTTGGTCAACAGCGCATTCCCGGCCTCATCCAGCTTTGGGGCAAGCTTCATTTCAAGCCTCTCGGCCGACAGCTGTATCGGCGTGAGTGGATTCTTGATCTCATGCGCCAGCCTGCGGGCGACTTCGCCCCAGGCCTGGGCGCGCTGCGCAGAGACCATCTCCGAGACGTCATCAAACACCAGCAGGAACTCTTCAGTACCCGGCATTTTTGCGCCCCGGGCAATCAAGGTGATGGCATTGTCGGGAGAGCCCGTCATGGCGGTGTTGAGCTCAAACGACTGTTGCCACTGCTCCTGGCCATGCGGGCCGCCTGCATCGCCGAGAAAGTCTGCGAACTGGGTTCTCACGTCCCTGGCAAAGGTCTCAAGGCCGGGGATGTCAGCGAGTGATTTGCCATGGTGCGCTGCCAGTGGCGCCCTGAGGATGCGCGTCGCACCCGGATTGCTGGACTGGATATTTCCATTGATGTCGAGCACGATAACGCCGGCCGTCAGGTTGTCGAGGATGGTCTGCAGGTTGGCGCGTGCAGCGTCCACCTGGCTCATGCTTTGCTGCACGGCAGATCTTGCGTCAGACAGCTGCTGCGTCATGTCGGCAAAGGACCGCGTCAGTCCGCCCAGCTCGTCCTTGCCCTGAAGCGCCGCCTTGGGGGTGAGGTCCCCCAGGGCCACCTGCCTCACACCTTCAGCCAGTACCAGCAGGGGTTTTGCAAGCTGGTTGCCCAGCACCACGGCCAGCAGTACGGCGCCGAACACCGCAAGGAAGAGGCTGAGCGTCAGCGTGCCTATGTACATCTTGCGCAGGCCGCCACGGGCAAGCGCGCGCTCCTGATACTCACGGTTGGCTTCCTGCACGGCTATAGCATTGGCTACCACCGATGACGGTATGCCCTGGGTCACCTGCAGGAAACGCACGTCGCCCAGCAGGCCCACATTGGGGTTATTGACAACCGCGATCGCCTTGATGCGTGCCGACGCCGCCGGTGCTGCCGACGCAGAAGCAGATCCGGCCAGCTCGCCGGTACCTGTCACCACAAGTTCATCCAGGCCTTCGATCTGCGTCACCACACGCTGCGCTCTCGCAGTGCGAAACTGCTGCGCGGCCGGCCGCTCCGGGTTGAGCGTGAAACGCGACTCGCCCACACTCGCAATCATCTGGCCGGATGCGCTCCAGAGCACCACATCCCTCGCCGAAAGCTGGTCGCGCAGGCGCTCCAGCGCCAGCGCAGCGACCGAATCAGGGGATTCAGAAAGTTGTGTGGCCGCCTGCTTTGTCTTGTTGGCCAGGTCAAGAGCCATCGCATCGAGTGTGGCGCGGCCCAGGTTCAGGCCTGCATCCAGCGCACCCTCAACCCGAACGTCAAACCAGCTTTCAATCGAGCGTGACACAAACTGGTATGAGACGACATAAATCATCAGCCCCGGCATCAGGCCAACCAGCGCAAAGATGGCCGCCAGTTTCACCAGCAGCCGGCTGCCAAAGCGCCCCCTGCGCAGCCGGAGCAGCAGCTTCGCAACAATCCAGCCAATGATCAGCAGCAACAGCCCGGCCACCACAATATTGAGCACAAAGAGCCTGGCGTAGTTGCGCTCGTAGAGCTCGCGGTTACCAGTCGCCTGAGTGAGCAGGAACATCAGCACCAGGCCCAGTGCCAGCATGATGCCCGCACCCACACCAACCGTCCAGCGGAAAGCCGGACTGCTCTTGATGGATGAGATATCGTTGTTGATGCTCACTGCACTTCCTGAAAGCCCCGGCACACCCCGAAGCTCATTTATCAACAGCCACTGCGGCAGCAGGGCTGGCCTTGAGGGGCCCCAACTGCAGCCTCTCGGTCGCCTGAACGGCGATGGTCCAGTCACGCTGCCCGGCGATGCCTATCTGGAATGGCCGGGGCAGCTGCGACACGTCGAGGCGGAAGCTGAACTCCAGCTTGTGCACAACATCGGGTTCGAGGTCAGCGTTGTCCGCAATACGCCACCGCGACAGTCGTTGTACGGCCGAGAGTGCTTCGGGCAGGGTGTCGTAGTTCTGGTTAAGGGTGGCGCGCAGGCCCGCAGAACTGTTGATCAACCCCGAGACAATATTGACACGCCAGCGACGGGTCAGCGGCTGGAAAGCCAGCCTGATGGTGCGCGCCGCGCTCGCCACGCGTTTGTCCGTCCAGTACCAGCGGTTCTGGTAGACGTCGGCCTCCACCAGGAAGAACATCGGTATGCCCTTGAGCAGGGCGTCTTCCACGACCGGGGGAAGCTCAAAGTGAACAATGGTTGAAAGGTACACGCCATCATCGCCGCGCTCGACCCTGATCGGCGTCAGGTCTGCAGCAGCTGCGGGCCTGAGCAAAGCCGCAAAGACAAAAAACAGCGCGCACAGAAAGACAGGAAACTGCCGTGACACCGTTTCAGGCCTTTTGCTTTTCCAGAAGCGCGTAATAAAAACCATCATGCTCACGCAACAAATTGTCGGGTAAGACCGTGCCCGAAGCCTTGTTTTGGGGCAGCAAATGCCCCGGCGACGGCATTAAACGGGCATCTGTGTGGTGCGCAACAAACGTTTGCATGCGGGTGTCTCCCTCTGCCCTGAAGACAGAGCAGGTGCAATAGAGCAATCTCCCACCCGGCGCCAGCAGCGGCCACAGCGTTTCAAGCAGGCGCTCCTGTATGGCCGCCAGCTGCGCCACATCACCCGGACGGCGCAGCCAGCGCACATCAGGGTGGCGCCTGACGATGCCCGAGGCGGTACACGGCGCATCCAGCAGGATGGCGTCGTAAGGCCGGCCATCCCACCAGTTATCGGGTTGCGCGGCATCCGCCACCAGGATTTGCGCCTCAAGGCCCAGGCGCGCAAGGTTTTGCTGGATACGCTCGCATCGGCGCGCGTCGATGTCCAGCGCCGCAACGTCAGCATTGGCGATTTCCAGCAGGTGCGCCGTCTTCCCGCCCGGTGCTGCGCAGGCATCAAGAATATTCAGCTTTCCCCCGTCCTGGGCGATCAGGCCATCAAGCAACAAGGGAGCGGCCAGCTGGGCGGCAGCGTCCTGCACAGAAAAATAACCCTGCTCAAAACCCGGCAGTGAGGGCACAGGCCTCGCGCTGCCAAGAATCACACCCTGTTCACCGACCGGCGCGGCCTCCAGACCGGCATCACGCAGGGCCTGCAGGTATTGCTGCTGCGTGGTCTTGCGGGCATTGACCCGCAAAATCAGCGGCGCACGACTGTTGTTGGCGCGAAGAATCTCTTCCCAGTGATCAGGATGGTCCTTGCGCAGCCGGTCTATCCACCATTGCGGGTGGTTCCAGACCGCCTGCGGGTATCGGTCAGTCACCGCGACCAGCTCATCACGTTCACGCAGGAAACGGCGCAGGCAACCGTTGACAAAGCTGGCCTGGTGCTTTGTGGCATCGCTGTTCTTGGCCGCCTCTACCGCCTGATCGACCAGGGTGTGGGGGGTGTATGGCGCGTCCTCTTCGCTCCAGATGAGAGCAAGTACGACGCAGAGCAAAGCATCTGCTTCAGGCGGCGGCGGGCGTTTGGCCAGCTGCTGGCGCAAAGCCTCTGCCCGCCCCAGCCAGCGCAAGGCGTGAAAGGCCAGCGCCTGCACGCCGGGGCGCAAAGCGCCGTCAACCTTTTCAAGCGCAGCCGTCATGGACTGGCCGCCACGAACCGCCATCAACAGGGACGAAGCGCCCTGCAGCTGGCGCCATAACGGAATGGGGGTCGGGTGATCGGGCATCGGGCTCGCAAATACCGCCCGAAATGGACGGCCAACCCCCATTAGACCAGCCCGGCAAACCCCTAAAGCCCACAAACTTGCACTGTCTCGCAAGCAGGGGCCGCGGAACCGGCTTTGCCGGCCCGCAGGCGCAGCGGCCCCTAGGTGGGCAGGGCGTTACGCGAAGCGAACGACCGTGGGGCTAAGCAAGTGAATCGGCCCAGATATTGTTGGCCCAGCTCAGCGCGTAAGACCCTTCCAGCTCCGTCGGGCCAGCGCTCACGCCACCAGAACCAGCCACCGCCTTGAAGGTCTTTTCAGCCACCACGTATTCATGCACGCTGGCGACGTGAATCACGTTTTTCGCGTCCACAAAGCTGTAGCAGGTATTGGTCAGCATGGGCGCGGGGTTCACATCCCAGCCAGACAGCTGCGCGACGATGGCTGCGGCCGCCACCTTGCCATGGTTGTTGGCCATGTGACCGCTTTTCGGCATGGCCGGCGCCACCTGGATGGAGTCGCCCAGCACATGCACGTCTTTGGCGGCGGTGGACTCAAACGTCAGGTAGTTGACGCCGCACCAGCGATTGTTCGCCTGGTTGTTGAGTCCTGCCTGCACAGCAATCGTGCCGGCACGCATGGAGGGCAATACATTCAGCACATTGGCCTTGACGTCGTCCTGCACGTCAAATTTGATGATGCCGGCTCTGGCATCGACAGCAGTGGTCTTGTGGTTGCCCCGATATTCGACAATGCCCTTGTACTGCTCGGCCCAGACCTTTTTGAACAGCGGCCCTTTGGAGGTGACATCAGGGTTGGCATCAAGGATCAGCACCTTGCTGCGCGGTTTGGTGACCTTGAAGTAGCCTGCAATCACCGACGCACGTTCGTAAGGGCCGGGTGGGCAGCGGTAAGGTGCCTCAGGAATGGTGATGGCGTACACACCGCCGTCAGGCATGGCTTCGAGCTGTTTGCGCAGCGCCACGGTTTCAGCGCCGGCCTTCCAGGCCTGCAGGATCTGGCCCGAGGCATTGGCCTCCTGCAGGCCCTCGATGCTGCCGAACATCAGTTCAATGCCGGGGGACACAACCAGTTTGTCATAGGCGATGGTGGCGCCGCCCGCGAGCGTGACGGTCTTTTTCACCGCGTCAATCGCGCTGGCGTAATCACGCACCACAGTCACGCCATGGTTGCCCGACAGGCCCGAATAAGGCGTGGTAATGTCGCCAATCTGTTTGACGCCCGCCAGCACGAGGTTGGAGATGGGGCAGGAGATAAAAGCCTCCTGTGGCTCGATCAGCACCACGTCTATCTTGTAGTCGGACAGCAGGCGAACGTATTTGGCAGCGGTTGCGCCGCCGTAGCCGCCACCGATGACGACCACTTTCGCTTTGGACGGGATGGAGGTACTGGCGCAAGAGGCCAGGCCCAGCAGGCTGAGGGCTGCAGCGGACTGCAGGAAGGAGCGGCGCTGGAAATTTCGGGCTGAGGGTTTGCTCATGGTGCGCTCCTTATTTTTTCTGTTCTGCGAAGTAGGTGGCCAGCGCCTGAATCTGCGCGTCGTTGTAGCCCTTGCTGATCTGGTGCATCACCGTGGCCGTGCGCGCACCCGACTTGAAGGCAGCCATCTGGGCAACGAAGTAGCTTTTATCGAGGCCCGCCAGCGAGGTCACAGGTGAGCCCGTGACCACCTTGCCGTCGGTGCCGTGGCAATTGGCGCAGGTGGCGGCAAGGCTGCGGACATAAAGTGCCTCCTTGCTGGCTGTCTGGGCCTGCGCTGCCGATCCGAGCAGCGCGCAGAGCAGGGGCGCAGCGAGGTGCACCAAGGTTTTATTTTTCATGACTTCTCCTGTGGGGTGTACCCGGACAATTTAGCGCGGCGATGCACACGCGGAAATCGGGAGTATCCAGTACTTCAGGCTGAACACGGCCTGACCGCCATCCAATCGTTTGAAATGTACTTATGCGGCAAACATGGCTTGCCGCGCATGTCAGCAAAATGTTCAGAAAATCGCGTCGGGCCGCGTCGGCGCAGTGTCAGCGGACCGCATCGCGGGCATGGGGCGGCCATAGATGCGCCTGATGCGCTCTGCCAGCGGTGGGTGGCTGTCGAACCAGCTGCCCGGCTGGCCTGAATCGACCAGCAGCATGTGCTGCACCGAAGGGTGCATCTGGCGCATGAAAACGCCTTCGTCGTGCTGGCCCGCCACCTTGCGCAGCACGCCGCCCAGGCCGTCCCGGCTGCGGGTGAACTGCACGGCCCGCGCATCGGCCAAAAACTCGCGCTGGCGCGACACCGCGGCTTTCAGCGCCCGACCGGCCAGCCAGCCCAGCGAGCCGGTCCACTTGATCGCAAAGCCCGGCAGCGCAAGTGCCGTGCGGTTGTGGTTCTCATCGGTCTCGCACATGCGCTTGCCGAGGTTGAAGACCATCTCCAGCCCGAACACCATGCCCGCGAGCCGCATGTTCAGGCGCGTATCGCCCTCGCGGATGTGGCTGAACTCATGCGCCACCAGGCCCTGCAGTTCATCACGGGTGAGCTGGTCGAGCGCGCCCCGGGTCACCGCGACGACCGCATCGTCTTCGTCCCAGCCGCAGGCAAAGGCGTTGATGCCCTCCTCGCGGTCCAGCACCATGGGCACGGGCGGTTTCATGCTGGCGGCAATCGCCAGCTCCCCGACGATGTTGCAGAACTTCTGCTCGGCCTCATGCAGGCGTGGCCGGGCTTCGCGTGCGCCCACGCGGCGCGCCAGCTTTTCGCCGCCGCCGTCCAGCGACGAGGTCTCCAGCCACCAGCCGCCCAGCACCAGCAGCAGCGTCACCCCGGTGTTGACGGTGAAAAAATACGCGGGGTAGCTGTTGCCGCCAAAAGAGACCAGACGCCAGGTCAGCGCCAGCGCCAGGTTGACCGCCACCACCAGGCCCAGCACCGTGAACAGAAACAGCACCAGCAGGCGCCAGGTCTGTGCGCGGGCCTGCTCCTGCTGCTCGAAGAACCTCATGGGAGTTCGCAGGTTCTACAGCAAGTCAGCGGCCGCAGCGCCGGGCAGCCCACGCAAGGCCAGCCCCCTCGGGGGCAGCGAACCACACGAAGTGGGGAGCGGGGGGCTCATAGTTTGATCCGGAGGGTTTCGCGTTCAGTGGCGTTTTGTGTCGCCTGCAGCATGGCCGATGGCGCAAAGCTGAACAGGCGCGCAATCAGCACCGCCGGGAACTGGCCCTGCGCGTTGTTGTAGTCGAGCACGGCGT
>JAZJYR010000034.1:0-3659 GCA_040390295.1 Pseudomonadota bacterium | reverse complement strand
CATAATTCGCCGCGTTGCCCTGGTTGGCGACCTGTGCCGCCTGCCCCAGCTGCGTCGTCTGCAGTCCGGCGTTCTGATTGGCCGACTGCGCCGAGAGGTTCGCCGATTGGTTCGATTGCTGCCCCTGCTGATTGAGCGCCGCCGCATTGTAGCCGGCGCCCTGATTGGCCAGCGCGGCTTGGAGCGCGGCTTGAAGATTGGTGGTCTGGCCGGCTTGATTCAGCTGCGCACCTTGGAGACCGGCCGACTGGTTCGCGAGCGAGGCTTGTTGATTGAGCCCCGCCGCCTGCAGCCCCGCGCCCTGATTGGCCGTTTGCGCCGAAAGATTCATCCCAGCCGCCTGCAGCCCTGCGGCTTGGTTCGACTGCTGCGCTTGCTGGCCGAGGCCAGCGAGCTGGAGGCCGGCCGACTGGTTCGCCTGCTGTGCCGTCAGACCGGCGCTCTGGTTCAAGCCTTGCGCCTGCAGCCCCATCTGCTGCGCCTGAAGGCCCGCGCCTTGGTTGGCGAGCTGCGCTTGGAGGCCCGCGCCTTGGTTAGCCTGCTGCGCCTGCAACGCTGCCTGCAGGTTCGTAGCCTGCCCAGCCTGATTGAGTGCAGCTCCCTGGTATCCAGCGTTTTGGTTCGACTGTGCCGCGGCGAGCGCTGCCTGCAGATTGGTCGACTGCGCTGCCTGATTCAGCGCTGCGCCCTGATATCCGGCATTCTGGTTCGATTGCTGTGCCGCCAACGCCGCCTGAAGATTGGTGGTTTGCCCCGCCTGATTGAGTGCCGCGCCCTGCAATCCAGCGGATTGGTTAGACTGCGAGGCCGCCATCTGGCGTGCAATGTCTGACTGTGCCGCGGCTTGGGCATTATCGTAGCCCTGCGAGCGCAGTTGGCCCGTCTCTTGCGCGCTGGTTCGGAGCGCCGCTTCGTTGGTCAGCGCATTGGCGACACCAGATCGCGAGCCCCCAAAGGCGCCGGCCTCCGTAGCGCTCTGATTGTCGCCCGTCACCGCCATCTGACGCTGACGATTGATGTCCTGTTGCGTCGTGTTGATAACGTCGTTCGTATAGGGATTCATGTAGGGGGAGAGATCAGTGCTTCCCAGATTGCCCGCCGCGACCTGAGAGGGAGAGTAATTCGCGCTCACCTGGCCAGCTGTGACCTGAGAGGGCGAATAGTTCGCGCCGATCTGACCGGACTGAATCTGCTGCGGATTGTAGTTCGCCGCGAGCGCCGGAAGGTTATTGATCAGCGAGGGCGAAACGGCAGTTGCGCCAAAATTCGTTTGGACGCCCCCGGCCTGCACCCCCGCGACGCCGCCGGGGCCGTTGACCTGCTGCGGGCTGAAGGCGCCGTTGACTTGCTGCGGATTGTAGCCGCCATTGACCATTTGCGGCTGGTAGCCAGTATCGACCGCGCCCGCCCCGACCTGCTGCGGATTGTAGTTCGCGCCGATCTGCTGCGCCTGAATTTGTGACGGCGCGCCCGGCTGACCGACATTCTGCGCGGTCTGATTGGTGTCGATTTGGGGCGAGTTGAAAGCCGTCTGCACCTGCTGTGGCTGATAGCCTAGCAAGTTCTGTGTCCAGTTGGTTGCATTCTGGAGCGTCGGTAGGCCGACTTGCTGGTGCGCTACGTCATTCAAGAGCGCATAAGACGAATTCTGCGCATCATTTGTAGGCGCCACCAGCTGGCCCGTGTAAGGCTGATAGTCGCGATTGGCGACGCCCTGCGCTTGGCCATAGTTTTGATTGTAAAGCGCCATCAACGCCGGATCGATTTGCGTCGATGCCGTTTGGGAGCCGGATTTACTCATTCACAAGTCCTTTGCGATAACGAACCAGCGCGGCGTATAGCCCGCGCCTTCGAAGACTTTCCGAAATCCTTGGCGACCGATTCCCGTAATGCGATTGCACCCGGCGTTTCGCGCGAAATGCGCAATGCGTGGCTCAATCTCGGTTACGAGCTCGACCAACGCTTCGTTACTGTCCCCGCCGATCAGGAAGCAGTTGAGCACCGCCATTTTGGGGTATTGATTGACCTCTGTGACCACCGCGACGTGTGCGCCGGGCCAAAACTGATAGAGATGCAGCGACAGACCGCGCTCGATATCCTCGATATCGTGCGTCCCGCCGCAGCGCCGCAGCGCCTTTTCAATCCATGGTCGACAGCGCGCCCATTCTTCCGCATAGCTCACAGAGCGGCTGCGGAAATCACGCCAGAATTGTCCACAGTGATGCTGTATCTTGTGCCATTGGGCGATGTAAGCACGAGCTTCGCGGTTCCGACTTCGATATTTTGTGCGCGCTTCAGATTCCGGCGGTCCTCGAGCTCTAACGCCGCACGAAGCTGCGCTTGGTCCGTCTTGCTGTAGCTGTCCGGCGCCTTCGGAAGAAGATTCATCGTCCAGACCCCGGCCGCACATCAAGCTTAGGCACGCCTACGCGCCAATCGCTCGCTGTGACAGCGCTGTAGCGCACTTTCATTTGCCGGCCCGTGGTGCGAACGTTCGACGGGTTCGCCGCCGTAAACGGTCCGAACGTGAATTCCGGATCGTTCGGATACATTTTGAATTTCAATGTCAGCTCGACATCGCCCGCAGTTTCCTCATCTGGAATATAGTTCATGACGTCCATAGTCCGGTCCGCAGCGCCAAGATCGATCGGACCAGATTCCAGATACGGCACGTAATTCGCGATATCGATCAGCCCCGCCTCGTGCTCATAGACGTAGGCGTCATCAGCGACGCGCAACGGATAGAGCAGTACGCCGGCGTCCGCGCCGGCGAGCCGCGCCATTTGACCGATAGTCCATTGCGAGCCCGCCGCCGCATTGGGCGCCCAAGTCACATAACGATCGTTTTCGGTTGCGTCCTTGCTCGGATAGAACCACCAAAATTCACCGAATTGCGCGAGGTAATGACAGGTTATTTTCGACGTCTGAGTAAGATTCATATCGGTAAAGACATAATCTGCCACGTCGCAGGCGAGCGGCTGCACAAAGCCGTTATAGAGCCAGAACTGCCCCTTTCCCATCCAGGGAATCAGAACATCCGACGCGTCGAGCGCGCCGGCAGAGATGATGCCGCACTTGTCGCCGATCTTTTCGAAGCTATAGACCAACGTGCCGCCGATATACGATTGCTGCCAGACATCGACATCCGTGAAGCACAGCGTCGCGCCCCCTTTGGCGCGCTTACCGCAGACGAGCGAACCCGCGGTTTGAATATTGTAATCGCCGGCCTGATTGGTGGCCAATGGCGACCAAACGGTGTTGTCTTCTTGATCGCTCCACTGGATTTTACGCGGGTTTCCAGCCGCGCCGAGTACTGTCAGAATCCGCTGATCGTTCGCGACGATGGCACGCGCCGTTGGTGCACCCGACACCGCTGCGGCCCGCGCTGTAACGTCAAGCTGCCATTCATAGACCTTGCCGTCATCGCCAGGCGTTGCGTTGAGATACTGGCCCCAGGATTCGAGCCGCCAGACCCGCACCGGCGTCGGCGCCGATGTAGCGGACCCCGGCGCGCCATAGACACCGCCACCATAAATGGACGAACCGTAACCGACCTGATTCATTGCGTCTTGGAGGCCGGGCGAAATCTCATAAGAGAACGCCGCTGAGGCGCCGCCGCCGCTGGTAGTGCTGCCAGCCGTATTGGTATGCAGGAAGGT
>JAZJYR010000033.1:0-77567 GCA_040390295.1 Pseudomonadota bacterium | reverse complement strand
TTCATGGCTCAATCCTCTCAGAGATTTGAGCCTCCTCAAAATACGGGGCGATTCAACAACACAGTTTCCGTCAGGACAGTCCCTGGACTTGTCGTAGGTGCAACTGTCTCTTGGAAAGTTCAGAAAGTGCCAACGAGCTGTCGTCGGGTTCTTCCGCTCGTCGGCCCACGTCGAGATTGAAGCCAGGGTTGAACCAGGCTCTTGAGCCAGGAGGGCTTGGATTTGAGCTTGGGCTTTGGGTGTTAGCTGTTTTTCTGCGAGCGTGGCTATGACTTGATGCCCGGTGGAGCCCCAGGCCCAAGCGTTTGAAGCCAATAAAAAAAACGCCGTGACGAGAAGTTTTTTAACGGCAACAGAGTGTGCACGATAAGATGGAAGTGAAGACACAAGGTAAGTAGCCCGAAGACTGAATTGACTTAAAAAGGTGAATAGCACTATGGCGACGACAATGTTTTTTGAAGAAACCATCAAAGACCAAGGAGGGAAAATCTCGATGGACGTTGAAATTGGTCGTTCTTCTTATTACCGTGAAGACAGTATCTACCTGAATGTAGACAACAAAACAGTCATCATGGATCGGGCCACTGCACAAAGATTGGTGGACGCCGTCATCCGCGTCGGCCAATATCATGGATTAACTCGCTAACTGATGGTGATCCAGCATCTTCGTCTAGTTTTACAAGTTGAAATGGTAGAGACGTGCTGCCGAATTCTTATCTCAATTTACCTCAAGTTATTCAGAGTTGACGGTAACGATTGCCTACTTATACGAGCATGATCCCGCTTCAATCGGTTTTCTGCAGCGGCAAAGGCTCGAGGGATTTCGTTCATGATCAAGTCCAGAGTTTTTAGTGACATAAGGTCCTCGAAGCTCTCATAATCCTCCATCAGGACATTTGAGATTAAAGCGAAAGTCACTGCTGTATTCTGACCCGGTTCAGAAAGTCCTGCATTACTGCATCCGGCAAGAAATCCTGAATCTTCGATGAGTCCCAATCGAAAATATAGTGCGTGCGGCCCTGCATGGACGTTGTAACTGGCCAGCTTGTAGTGCGAACGCATAAATGATCGCCCTGCTACCTCTTCCAGATCATTCCAGTTAAGCCGTCTGGATGCGGTTCCTACAAAGCCGGAGGCCCATCCGTATGGATGTCGAAAGCTTGGTCCGTATTTTTTTATCTTCTCTTCGTACCTCTTTTCTATGGCTCTGACCTCCGCAGAAGGCATGGCTTTATATCCTAGGTCTGCATGGCATTTCGCGTACTGATCACTACCATTTTTCGACTCCACGTCTCTGTGGTTCAAGTAGCGTTCCGCAATGGGCTCACCATATTCCCTAAGAACGAGCATTACGACGGAAATTTCGTGCAGCGTACGCCAACGAGCCATCGCCCCGTCGGCATAACCATTTTCCAAGAGGACAATGATCTCTGCGGTTACTTGGCATGCACGGATGTGCAGCCTTGTGAGCACAGCGGCTAAATTTGACTTACTTCTTTCGGCGTTGCCTGCTATCGCACTGCCCATTTCTCTAGAGCAAGTAAGCAGCATCCGAAGTAACCCAAGAGGTTTCCCCCATCGCATCTCAAGGTTGCTTCTGAATTGATCGGTTTCTCCCCTTTGGAGTTTGAACTCATCATTCCATCTTCGCTTTAAGCTCCTGAGCAAGATTTTCGCAGCGGCATCGGATGTCTCATCCCATATCCTGGGCAGTTCAGCAGTCAACGCAACGTAGTTTCGATCCAACTCGGCAAAATCCTGCTCACTGAAGGAGAAATCAATAGTCCTGTTGGACTGCCTTCCGTCATCCCAACTAAACGGCTGTTCGCTCCCACTAATAAAGTGATCAGCAATCTGAAAAGCCAAATGCTCATCAGAATCTAGTCCTGCCTCCGCCAACTTCTTGAGGATCAATCGTTGGAGGGCATTTCGAGGAAGCTGCTTTTGTAGAAGCTCTTCAAGCGAATCTTGCAGCGTTGTCATAGATAGGGCTTTCGCAAACGAGCCAGACCTTAAATTAGTTCCAACATCTGCTCTATAGGATCTTCATTTGTGTAGCCAGTAACGAAGCTCCATCCCGCCAAAACTGACCACAAGAACTGACTTATCGATTTGACGTGTTCGTATGTATCAACACGGTCATTTCGAAGTCGAAAAATGTTTTCACTAAGTACCCTGAACATCGTGTGGACGTGAGCATCTTGAACGACAACGTTATTTAACGTATAGGAAATTTCATGAGCCAATATTTCAAACTCGACCATCACACTCCGTAAACGAGATTTGTCTCTTTGCAGGCCATTTGCAACTTCATCCCACTTTTCCCCACGGAAGAAGTCCTTGAATTTTTCTTTGTCCAACAACAAATCAACCTGATCACGGGACGTTGAAGTCGCTCCACTACTCCAAATTAGCATTTGAATAGTGTTGTACCTGAAGTCTCGATAACGACGACCCAAGTTCTTGCGAAGCATATTGCGACGTTGAACTTCAGGAACGTGTACGACTAGCCACCAGAAAAAAACACTCGTAATAAAACCGATGCATAGATTGAAGCCGATGGCATTCGGCACTCCAAGCTTAAGTAACAATGGCTCAACTGCACTTCCTCGCAGGAGCGGGAAAACATGCTCCCCACTGAAAGAGAACATTCCGATAATCGCTGCAAGGGAAAGCAAGGCCAAGGTCAATCCCGTACTGTGCCGCTTCAAGTACCGTACTACATTGAAACTCATACTTACCTCCCAGTTTTTAGGAATGGTAGCTCAGCCACTTAGTCCACCCTGTTGTCATCGGCGGGATCAAACCCACTAGCGAGAGCTCGACCCAGCCTGGCAGCACTCCGTCTCTGCAGTCTTTTGGCATCAACAATCGCAGGGGCTCCAACGTGTTTGATGATCCATTGAACCGTGAAGGTGTGAGTTTTTGACTTGCTGCTGGGCCGTTCAGCGACGGTCCTAGTACCTTCAATCACAAAACTTCCGCCATTCATCGCTACCAGTCGAACGTGCCTCATTTGCTGAAGCAAAGGCGTTGTCGTTCCTGGGCTAAACAAATTCGCTGTGATTCCGTTATCTCTGCCTGTCTTCTTGAGCACGAGTTCACCCGTTTTCGGTCCTGAGGAGAGCGAATCTACCGGGTCATCATGATAAACATAGACATCGAAAAGCACTGTACAAGCATACAGTGTTTTTGCTATGATTCAACTCATGGATACGCTTCGACCAACCGAATGGATAGCCAGATGTGCTGATCGACTGCATGACCGCTGGCATACCGTTGAGCCTGCTCAATTGGAGGAAGTGGCTGTTGAGATTTGGAGGAACGACTATCTCAGGTCTATGGATCCTGCTGAGGCTGCAGCGTTTTGGTTGACGCCGGTGAGTACACAGCCGACAGAGCCGCCTCAATGACTTACCAAGCTGGACCAGATATGTACCTTAGGTGATTTCACCTCTGATCCATGGAGTTATTTGCTCATGAATGTGGCGATCACCCCAGGCACCAATATCATCAGTACGAATTCGCAAGTCAAAAGAATCCATAGTGATCGACGCTTTTCAATTAACGTCGTTTCGCTTTCTTGGCAGATAGTTCGTACGATCTGCTTACCAAGAACTGAGCCTACCCATAGGGTAAAGACGGCGATAAGACCTGAAATGATTGCCCCAAGAAGAACATTCCTTAAAGCCGTTTGCACTGGTAACCAAAGGACCAGGCCGCCAGCTACCTGACACGCTACTGAAAGCCCGCCCCTAAAAATCTTTCTAGCGTCTTCTGCTTGTTTTGCATCATCGGTTAACACGGGTTTTACGGGTTGGAATTTTTGGATGACATCGGGATTAATTCCTTGGTCAAACATCACGACATCCAAAGCAGCTAACGCCTCATCGGCCAACGTGTCCCGTCGAGCGTTTAACTCCGCAAGCTCGTCGGCGTCAAGTCTTGAATAGCGGGCTCGAAAATAGCTGACTTGTTTTTCATCTAGCGGTTCTTCCATGAGGTCGCCTCCTGTTTAATAAGTATCATCTAAAAATTCCCTGGTGACCTCACGCTGGACTTTGGGTTAATAAGCACATCCAAGAGACTCACGACGATTGGCTGTATCGGCCGCTATAAGGTTTACGACAAAAAATCTGAATCACTATGTGCTCCAACTACCGTGCAGTAACCCGCTCAGACCGCATGCTGACGTTCTTTGGCATCGAACGAGCCAAGGACGAAGACCCTATCGACGTTTGGCCGACAGGGCTTGCTCCGTTTATTCGCCTGGCTGAACCTGGGTCTGGCAACAAGCTAGTTGTCGAAGACGGTTTGTTTGGTCTACTGCCCTCCTTCCAAAAGGAAATGGCTGCGGGCAGGAAGACCTACAACGCCAGGACAGAGACAGTGGCGAAGCTCCCCAGCTATCGTGACTCATGGCGTCGTGGTCTTCGTTGCATCATCCCAGCCGAGTCCATCTATGAGCCCAACTACGAGTCGGGTAAGGCTGTTCGATGGTGGATTCAACGAGCTGGCGGCATCCCAATGGGAATTGCAGGCCTATATAGCGAGTGGGAAGATCCAGCCACCGGCATCAAGAAGTTCACCTTCTCGATGCTGACCGTGAATGCTGACGATCATCCATTTATGAAACGCTTCCACGCACCCAACGAAGAAAAGCGGATGGTCGTGATCCTGGATCCCAGCGAATACGATGCCTGGCTGACTTGCCCTGTGAGTGAAGCACCGAACTTCTTCAAGCAGTGGCGAGGTGAGCTTGAAGGTTGGCCGGCAGCGTTGCCGCCTAGGATTGCGAAGCCTAAAGCAACACCGGCACCTAAGCCACCTGCTCCGCCTGAGACAGGTAGTCTTTTCTAAACTTCCTAAAAATTCATGAGTAAAACTCAAAGCAGACTTCTAAATACTCTGGTCTATCTGGATCGTGCCTATATAGCGGACCGATATGAAGTGGCTACCGGTACGTCCCCACAAACAACAATAAGCTCAGCTCAAGGTGGGAAAGCAGGGTCTGGGATACCTTTCCTTTCGGCCGAAGTTAGTGCACAAGAAACCAAAACATTTTCGCTATCTACGTTAGCGATGCTTTCCAAAACCATAGAAAATTTAGAAAAAGAGCCAACATTAAATTCTGAGAACCTCAAAGTGGGCGTTGCCTCAACGTTCGGCTGGGTGACCGGTAGGCTCAGTGTTTTTCGTGCGACTTCAACAATGTCTAAAGCTGGAAAGTCAGAAATCGTAGAAGAATCTAGTCATTTCAGCCTCAAAACTGATGCCAACCTGAACTTTGCTTTTATTACCACTCCAGAATATTTTTACAGCGGCTTTGATACGCTTTTAAAAATACAACGAACAGTAATGAAAGACATGCAATGGCCTGTGCGTGCTTTTGTACGCGTGCTCCCCGCACAAGGTCACGTTGCTGAATGGATAGCCGTCCCACTGATAATTTTGGAAGAGTCCAAAGAGACTTAACCTGAAATACATGCCAACACTTCGAGCCATTGTCTCTGTAGATCCCGAGCACCGAGTCTGGTGTAGCGAAGTGGGATGTGGGCATACGGTCCATAAGGCAGTTCATGTAGTTCAAGATGGAAAAGCGATTTTCATCCTGGGCTCCACCTGCTTTGCCAAGAAATATGGCGGGGCTACTGCGTTGGGTGGCCCGTCATACGGCGGCGGTGGCGGAAGACAGCTGACTGATGCTGAGCGAGAGTTGTTGGCAAACAATACAGCTGCACTACTTGCACAGTTTGAAGCTGAAGTCGAAGAGGAAGGGCGTCTGCGTCGGCAGACATTAAGCCGCAAGATACCGCCACCGCTGATTGCTAGACCCATCAAACAAAAGCCCGCTACCCTGGTTTCTACTGGGTCATTCAACTCACCTTGGCCGTGGGCGGGGCCAGGACGATCGATGTTCTACATCCACTTTCCTGATGGAACGGGTTGGATCAGAGTTGAGCACAAGGATGGAGAACAGCGTCTTGTGCCTTGGCCCAAGTTTGAAGGCTGGGACGAAACTTGGCCGGAAATTGTAGGGAAAGCAGATCATGAACTAGGGTGCCTATATGTCAGGGACTTCAAGTCTGCCCTGGAATTCCTTAGGCAATCGTCAGCATGGGACAAGGTGTATGGAAGCTGGCGTGAATTGAAGGCAGAACTAGATCGGCTCCAGCGGCCAAACAGACGTTGATAAAAGATGCTCTACGCCGTCGAAACTTTCTTGAATCCAGGCGAACCCTCCTCAGCCACCAGGCGTGTCCGGGTGCTGCCAGGTCAAGGCATTGATCCTGAAGTAAGGGTATCTTGCTCTCGGTCAATGCGTCATCAGTATGAGCTGGGGCAGCGATTCTTGTTGGATGTCCAATGGAAATACGTCGATGGAGCCAAGGATTGTCTCTACGCGAACCCCAACGACACTCCGCATCCCCTGAGCAAAGCGGAGGCTAAGAAATACATTCGGGACAATTTCTCAAGCTAATCGATCACATTGAATCATTGAAAAGGAAGTAGATGAACTTCGACCTAGCAGCCTCGCTACCACTCATCAAACCTTTGGCAATTGCGTGGGTGAAAGAACAGGAAGCGGTAATTTTCGCTTCAGGAAAAGGGCTTAATGACTACGGCCTAGACCTTGCTCGCAGAGTTGGTGTGTTGAACGCAGAGAAAATCCGCATCACGTTTGTGACAGACCTTCCCCGTCCGACTGAGCCACTTCTCATCCAAGCAATGGAAAAGACTGGGATGCTCGGCCCTAACATGAATGGAGTTACCCTTGGCCATGGCATTTACATCCGCCGTTCGCACGACTCTATTCGACTACAAACTCACGAGTTTCGGCATGTTCATCAGTATGAAACTGCAGGGTCAATCGCCTTGTACATACCTAAGTATCTGGAGCAGATACTCCAGTTCGGGTACTGGGATGCACCGTTTGAGGTTGATGCTCGTAATCACGAGATCGTGGCTTGAGAAAAAGAATGCCCAGACAAGCCGGGCATTAAGTCAGTGACCTGACGAGACGGCCAGGGAGGCCAGCCGTTGAAGTGGATAATAGCGTGATGGGTCAGCTCGACTAACCCGCAACAACCTTGCGACGAGATTTGCCCCACTTCCAACCTAAGCACACCGCAGTAAATGCCCCGCCCAGCAATCCTGCTAGGCCGAACGAGCATGCCCAAACGATGGTCGCCTCGTTGTTTGGCTGACCTGTTGAAGACCCTGTCACCAACTTAAGAGCTCCTCCAAACACGAAAGCCAGAACCGCCCCTACAGTAGCGGCAACGAACAGATCAGAAACAAAAGAGCTTCGATAGGATCTTTGCCAAACCCAGAAGATCAATCCCGTCATACAAGCAGGCAGGAAGCCACATATGTAAGGAAAGACCAGAATCATTGGTAGAACGTAGGGCAGCACGCCTACGCCCCCCATGACGATGGCAAGAGCTGTGCTGATCAGTACGGCAGGAATCGGTCCTAATCCAACGAAAGCCAGCACAACCATAAGTGCACGAACAAAGGAATGTTCGGTTTCTACGTCTGGTATCTCGCCAAGCTCAACCATTTCGATTCATCGTCGTGAGATTCCACAAGGCTATGAACGACAGGATCACCCCGAAGATTCCCCACATTACAGCTACCCCATGAAGGCCAAACGTGTCATAAGCAGTCTTGTGGATCCACGACCAACGCCCGGTAAATGGAGGCAATGACGGCTTACTCCATTCCATGATCACAAACATGAACATGCAAAAGGCCAATCCTCCTGAGGCCAAGGCTTTTTCCTTTGCCGTGAACTGGGAACGTTTTTGGTTGGCTAGTTCGTTATCCACGCTACTGCCCTTTGCTTTTGGAGGCGTTTTCTCCAGCACGAATCAGATCGTTGATCTTCACCAAGGCCCACGTCTCGTTTGTCTTTTTTGGCCAGCATGAAGTTAGCCCATCCATGCCATACAGATGACGCTCCAGGAAGCCACCCTTTGTATGAAAAGCTTTGAAGGTCAGAAACTGCTTCTGAGTATCTAGATCCAGATACGATACCTTTTGAACGCTGATCGGAATAACATACCCGTCAAGCCCAAGTGTTGGTATCTCCTCACTCACAGCCCGCTTCACCGAGTTCCAGTCTGCACTTAAAGTGACAAAGTCGTTTTGGGCACAGAGCCGTCTGAACTGCCACTTCCCAACGATATCGTCGGCGAATGGAAGAATGCCCAGGATAAAGAACGTAGCGACGCTGAGCATAGATCGAAACTTGACGATGCCCAGCCATGCTGGAAACAGTTTGCTAAGTCGGATAACTACCGTAATCCATAGACCTATTCCGGCCAGTGCCAGCAATCCAATCATTTACTCCCTCTTTTTCGTTATAAATTCAACAGTGACTCATGACCGACCAGCATCTCAGCCCCAAAATTCATTTGAGCCATCACTGTCAATATACCCGGCAATGCAGCCCCCACACATCCACTCTCCATCGTCGTAGATCCCACCAGTCATGTCGGTCTTCTGATTGCAGCTACTGCAGAGGCTCAGGATCACGTCGGCTTGGTGGCTACGGTCTTTGACCTCGATAAAGCCTTGTTGATTTGAAGGAAGTTGAGCTGGGTCTGGTGGACTGGCAAAGGATCCGCAGTTCACACACCACTTGCCGCCGTGGAGATCGATGGTGTTGGCCTTGCGGCACCGTGGACAGGCTG
The DNA here is from genome assembly GCA_040390295.1 of Pseudomonadota bacterium. Lineage (GTDB taxonomy): Bacteria > Pseudomonadota > Gammaproteobacteria > Burkholderiales > Burkholderiaceae_C > Polaromonas. The sequence continues at coordinate 68,868 of JAZJYR010000033.1, read as the reverse complement.
TGAGGTCGATCTGAGGTGTCGGTTGGGTTATTGCTGGCTCTAAGAGGGCTGGTACAGAAAGTTCGTCGAGGCTACTGATTCGCTGACACCAAAGGCCGTTCTTGTTCAGGCTAGCTATAAGTGGGTCGAAGCCAGTGTCTGCACTGAGAACATGGCATCTGGTTTCCCTGGCAGTTTCGTACGTCCGGCCAAGCTGGCAAGCTATGTGGAAGTCTAGGGCGTTTTTGCCATCGCCTTCAATGCGGACTATCTCAAGCTGAGCGGCCGGGAATGCTTGCCAGGATTTGATCGTGGCTTTTGGCGGATTTTGCTCGTAGCCAACGAAGATGACGACATGGAAAGTCTTGTCGAGGGCCTCGAAGTTGACCTTGGGCCGGTTTTCTAGATCGACTAGGAGAAGCTGGGCCTCTATCATTTTGGCGTCGATAGAACCTTGTACTTCCACCGGAAGGAGCTGTACAGATATTCCCCACTACCCTCACGGTCCGTCAGCTTTGCGGTCAACTCGAACTGTGTGCCAACTGGATATTTGCTCGACAGTTCTTTCGAGCACTCGACTTTCAAAGCTGTAGAAATGCCTGGCTGTCCCGGCAAAGGACGGATGTGCACATCACCGTGAAGGCCGGATGTGGATGAGGGACGAAAACTCTCAACCTTGACTTGTTGATAGGGCTCACCATGCTTGGCCATCAGTCATCTCCTAACTAGACGAGCCGAGAGCTAAGAGAACAGCGATCAACACGCCAGCAAAAGCCAACCCGTTTATCTTGCTAGCTTTAACTTTGTCCGCAAGCTCAGTCACACGCAGTCCGATTTCTTCTATGGTTGCACCCTTCAAGACCAACCCCTGATAGTCAGAAATCCAACGAGGGAGCTCAGATGGCTCAACGTCCCACATGATCGGGACGAGCTTCTTCTTCCCGAAAATTGCTCCGCCAACTTCTTGCTGAACATTAGCCGACGCTAGTGCATCTTTTGTCGCCAATAAAAAGACCCAGTCAGAACGCCTCAAAGCATCCATTATTTGCGGTGTCCAATGATGCCCAGGTTGCAGGTTAATTGGAGCCAGAAACACATCAAGGCTCTTAAGCTTGAGCTGCTCATGGATCGATTTGGCTATTTCCTCATCCTTGACTGAATAGCTTATAAAAACATCCGGCATACCACTCCTCCATCTTTTCCCTATGTTATCCACACCGGACCGTTCTGTGTGAGATGGAACTTCTATCTCACACCGATGGAGATCATTCAAAGGCGAGACCTGCCATATTTCTGTGTGAGGTGTGAGATGTTTGGAGCACTAAGTGTTATCTATGACGACAAGGCTTCCTAGGAGGTTGGAGAGATATTAGCTAAAAGAACTTATAAATCTCACACATCTCACACAGTTTCAACAGAACATCAAATATATATGTGAAAGCTTTGGTGTGAGATACCCGATTTATCTCACACAGTCGCCACACATCACACACAGAAATCTGCTCAAAACTTCGGTTTAATTTTCTTGGAACTGTCTACGTTAGCCTCGCCATTTACCTTCTCACCTTCATTTTGTGTAGATATCTTTACTGGCTTCTCTGGAAAGTATTTGTCTGGGAGTTCCATGTCCAATTTCCAGTAGTCTTTCCCGGCAGACCTATGTCTTTCGAATCCATAGTCTGCAAGCCTTCGACCAAATCCGACAATACTAAGTGCATGAAACCCACGCTCCTTAACCCACTCGCAGTAACCTCCATAGACAGCAATAGGGGGATATCCTTTCTCCTTACTAGGTTGTAGGCAGTCTTTAATAAAGGTTGCTACTGGATCGGAATCTTCTCGGTATTGCTTTAGTGCTTCCATTGCGGAAGCTGGAATATCAAACTTCTGGTTCTCCCGAAGATTTTTGAGGCCTTGTATCGCCCAAACGGCAATTCCTGGTAGTTCGTTCATGAGCTTGTTGGACAAAGTCGGATCCATTTCCAACTGGGTAAATTTGCGATTGAAACTTAGGATTACGGCACGCCTAGCGAACCCTTCGCTGTTATCTAGGAGCCTTGGAAGATTGTTGGTTGCGGCAATGAGCTTTACCGTAGGTTTGAACGTATGCGGTTGTTTAAACTTACGCTCAGCCTCAATCGGATCACCTCCAGTAATCTTCTTTAGATAGCCGTCGGAGATTGTTGCGGTGGCAGACATCTCGGATGAGATATTCAGTAGCTTTCCTTCAAGCTCTGCTCTTACGGCCCCGCTTTCAAATCTTTCCATCTGGGCGTGACCTACATTCTTTGTGCCAACGAGTGCCTCCAGGACAGACAGAAGAACTGACTTCCCGTTGCCCCCGGCTCCCACCATCCAAACAAACTTGTGCTGGCTGACGTCAGGAGTGAGGCAGTACCCAAACCATTGCTGCAGAAATCCGATTTTCTGGGGCTTGTCACCATCGGCAGTGAAGATTTCATCCAAAAACTCCAGCCAACGCGGACATTGGGTTCCAGGATTCCACTCAATATCTAAGGCATTTACCAATCCATGATCTGGGGAATGAGCCTCAAGGTTGAATGTGGCGGTATTCAGAGCTCCGTTCTGCATGCAGATAAAGCTTTGATCAGGTTTGAAGTTCAGGCCACTGACTGACTGGAAATCCTGAAGAAGAACCTGAATGCCGCCAATCGATGTTGGCGTCGCTTTGTCTCCAAGAAAACGGGCAATCGAGTTGCGAATATCTGCTTGCTGGTCTAGTCTTTTCCAGTATCCCTTGATGTATGTGTAAAACGTCTCGTCGCAGTAAAGAAGTCCTCCACGAAAGTTGTTAGCCAGAAACTCCCTTAGGATTTTTGGCATGACAGCTGAGGACTCACCACCTAAGGCTGCTTTTTCTAAGGCCCGCGATCTTGCACCAAGACCAGCCGGAGCTTTCGTGGTCTTTCCTGAGATGGTCTTGCAGCCGTCCTTCGGGCATCCTGTGTATCCATTTTCACGGACGTTGTCGCAGGTTATTGGTGACCCAAAACTCCGGCAGCTTTCGATCATCTTGTCGGTATCAACTTCGTCATACTTGTCGTGATGGCGGCTGGCGTCGTGAATCCAGCCCTCAGAACTTTCAAACATGCTGGCGTTTGACACCATGGCCATCCAAAGTTGCCGAGACACCTGTGCCTGGTTTACGTCAACACTTATTTCCTTCATAAAGTTGCACTTGCTCAGAACCTTTGCTAGCCCATCAGCAGAGCTCAATTCGACCGAGCTAGTTGTTAGGTCTTTATGTGGCTTTGTTTCATGGCTACTTCGCACGGAGGCATGGATTTTTTCAAGCTTTTCACTGCTCAATTCGGGCAGATCGTCTATGTCAATGGCCTTTCCTTCTCCTTCTTCAATGAAATACTCTTGCGACCCTGGAGGCCGGGATGGTAAGTAGTAGATTCTTGCCGCATCTTTAGTGCTGGGATCATCAATACCTCCCATCCAAAGGTTCAATCTTTGCCAAGCAATCGGCCAAAGCTCTGCTGCCACGGGTTTAGCCAGCGGAATGATCAACCGATATCGAGGGTCAGAATGGCGATGAGAGAAGGTTGAATATGCGGCATACCTATAGCCCGCTAGGTTGGCCCTAATTTCATCGAATGCACCGTTGTGCTCAATGTCAAAGACAGCACAGTAGACTGCCTTCACATTCGCGTTTTTCCGCGTGGTACCCTCGTCGTAAATCACAGGTGAGAACACCATTCCACCCTTCTCTTTTCTGACTGTGTGCGTGCTGAAGTATTTCGCCTTCAACTGCTTCCAGGTGTACTCGCGTGGACTAGGCTCGTTGTCAAATTGGTTGTTGAAAAGAACGATGCTCAGCAGCGGTTCATCGTGCCCGTTTGTCGAGTTCCCTTGAGAAATTTCTCCGGCTTTTGAGGGCTGCCCATCGACCACTTTTCCATGTGCAAAATTAATTTGCTCCGTGGGGTTTTTCATGAAGTTTCTTTCTAATAGACGCGGTGCAGCCTGCCGTCCAGTTCAGACAGGCATACACCTCGCTTTGGTTTGGTTTAGGTCTTAGTTGAGCTCTCCAGCCTCAACCGTAGTACCGCCGTTCAGCACTGAGTAATAGGCTTTGCCTGCTCCAAACTCACGCTTCAGCACCGGGCTTGCATCAAAATCCGGTGTGAACTGGCGGAACATCTCGGAAATAAATGTGTCGTCCACATCCTTACCTTCCGTAGCCAGGTCAACGGCAACTGTCCAGCATGTATCGCAGATTGAGTAGCCATTGATCGTGCACAGGTCAGAGTACTTGCTGAACCCTTCGCAGAAATCCCGGATCGCCGCAGCCTCCTCAGCCGTGCCAATCACGGAGCGAGATGCAATGGTGACCTCGAAACTGCATGGCCCATATTTCTTCGCCGGTACGGCCGTGTCGACGCCATACCGAAAACTGTCAGGACCAGGCTTAATCTTGGGCTTGCGTTCACGGATGATCTTGGTTTTAGGTAACTTCACATCTGTTGTGATGGGGATTTGGGGATTTTCAGACATAGGTTTTCCTTCACGGCTAAGCCGCGTTAAGTTTTCGAGATAAGTTGAAATGAACGTTGCGAGTGCAACGCGTTGGTTAAGAACTAACCAACGATGCTGCGAGACGCAGCTTGAACGGAGTTTTAGCTTCGTGCGGATCGACGACTGTCAATCCAAGCCTGCAAGCTGGAGAGCAGCCAGCCGACCGCCCTTCGTCCGAGACGGATAGGAGCCGGGAAAGTGCCGTCTGCAACGCCAGCGTAGATACTTGATTTACTGAGGGAGACCATTGCAATGACGTCCTTCAAACGAAGAACGGGATCACAGGTAAGACTATCGATTGCCATTTGAAACCTCTTTAAAAAAAGGTGGCATCGCAGTCAATGATCTTGGCAAGATCGTTAGCTAGCAAAGCCACCGTGGTTGGTGGTTTACTCGCCAGATTTGCCGCACAAAGCTCCCAGAGGAGCCAGAGCGGCCTTTTCTGAGAGTAGCTTTCCATTAATCCCAACGTAAGGGTGGAAAGTCCCAAGGAGTGTGTTGTCCTTGGTGCGTGAAGTTTAAAGCGGTTTTATCAAGCCTGCAACAGACCTCGCCAGCATGCCCACTAGTTCGGCTACCAAGCAGCAATCTGGACTCCCCTGGACGTTCTGGGAACAGAAATCACCTTTACGAAGGCAAGGTCATTGCTTCAGGCATTGATCCAAATAGTCTGCCCACGCCTGCATCATGGTCCGACGCTGCTTCAGATAAGTTGCGTGGTTGTAGGCCGCACTCACCTGGTTTCTGTCTAGGTGTGCCAATTGGAGTTCAATATGCTGGTGATCGAAGCCCATTTCGTGTAGCTGGGTGGAGGCGAGCCCTCGATATCCATGTCCAGTCATACGACCGGCGTACCCCATCCGCTTCAACGCAGCCAGAATTGTGTTGTTGCTCATATGCGAACCATCTCGACGTTCACCCGGAAAAAGCAACTGAGAGGTACCAGAAACGTTTTTGAGGATGAGCAATAACGTCACAGCTTGGCGAGATAAAGGAACAATGTGTTCCGTGGGCATCTTCATTCGCTCAGCAGGGATTCGCCATTGCTTGCCGATAAAGTCAATTTCTGACCAACGGGCCTCAATCAACTCACTCGTACGTACAAATGTCAGTGCCATGAGCTTCATGGCCAACCTCGTGATTGCACTTCCCTCGTAGCCTTCGACTTTCCGTAAAAACTCTGGCAATTCAAGAGCCTGAATTCGGGCGTAATGCCTTTTCTTTCTTGGCTTCAAGACATCAGCAGGCCGGAAGTCTGCGACTGGGTTTCGATCAGCAAGGCCGTGGGGAATGGCGTACCGAAAGATCTGACCACAGGTTTGCAGCGACCTCTTTGCAACATCGACCGCACCTCTCGCTTCAATGCTTTTAGCCATATCGAGGAGCATTGGTGCGGATATTTTGGAGATGGGAACACGCCCAATACGAGGAAATACGTCTGCCTCTAGCCGCCGCATCACATAGCCAGCGTGCCGTGGATCAATCGTCTCGCTCCAACGTACAAACCATTGGTGAGCGACTTTCTCAAAGGTATTGGCATCGCTAAGAGCTTGAGCGAATTTCGCTTCCCGTTTGACCTGCCCAGGATCTTTGCCTAACGCCAAGTCGTTTTTTGCCTTATCACGAGCTTGTCGTGCCGCAGCCAATGTAACGCTTGGATAAACGCCTAAGGCAAGCCGTTTCTCCTTCCCTCCGTAACGATACTTCAGACGCCAATATTTGCTGCCGGTAGCGGAGACTTCGAGATACATACCCCCCGCGTCAGTCATCCGAACATAGGCACGGTCAGAAGGGGGGATTGCACGTTCACATTGCAGATGGGTAAGGGGCATGGGGGCATTAATTCGGTGAGTTGATCGAGGATCGATTTATGCCACCAAATATGCCCCACTGCAGAGCCGGATGTCAAAGTGCACCCTTGGACTTCCGCAAACAAAAAAGCCCTGATTTCTCAGGGCTTTTAGGGAGTTTTGAACTTCGGCGGAAGTCTTTGAACTCAGTTGTGGCGGAAACGGAGGGATTCGAACCCTCGATGAGGCTCTACACCCCATACTCCCTTAGCAGGGGAGCACCTTCGGCCACTCGGTCACGTTTCCAATAAATTCATTATCTCACGACTTCAATGCCCTGAACCAGGCTGTTTCAAGCCGTTTTCAGGCAGCAGGCTGATCCAGGTCGAAAGCCTTGTGCAGGGCGCGGACGGCAAGCTCCATGTACTTCTCATCAATCACGACGGACGTCTTGATCTCGCTGGTGGAAATCATCTGGATGTTGATGCCCTCTTCGCTCAGCACACGGAACATCTTGCTCGCGATGCCGACGTGGCTGCGCATGCCGATGCCCACAATGCTGACCTTGCATATCTTGGCGTCACCTGTGATTTCATGCGCGCCCAGTTTGGGCATGACCTGGGCCTTGAGCAGGTCCATGGCCTTGGCGTAGTCGTTGCGGTGAACGGTAAAGCTGAAGTCGGTCTTGCCGTCCTTGCTGATGTTCTGGATGATCACATCGACTTCGATGTTGGCATCTGCCACTGCGCCCAGGATCTGGTAGGCGATGCCCGGGGTGTCCGGCACGCCGAGTACGGAGATTTTGGCCTCATCGCGGTTGAATGCGATGCCCGATACGATGGCTTGTTCCATGTTTTCGTCTTCCTCAAAACTGATCAAAGTGCCCGATTTGGCTTCTTCGTTGATGTCGATGTCCCAGTCGGTAAAGCTGCTGAGCACACGCAGCGGCACCTTGTACTTGCCGGCGAACTCAACCGAACGGATCTGCAGCACCTTGGAGCCCAGAGAGGCCATTTCAAGCATCTCTTCAAAACTCACGGTCTGCAGGCGGCGCGCCTCGGGCACAACGCGTGGGTCCGTGGTGTAAACGCCGTCGACATCGGTATAGATCAGGCACTCATGCGCCTTCAAGGCAGCGGCAATCGCCACGGCGGAGGTGTCAGAGCCCCCCCGGCCAAGCGTGGTGATGTTGTCGCCTTCGTCCACCCCCTGGAAGCCGGTAATGATGACGACCTTGCCGGCATCCAGGTCGGCCTTGACCTTCCCGCCGTCGATGGATTCAATGCGGGCCTTGGTGTAGGCGCTGTTGGTCTTGATGGCGACCTGCCACCCAGCGTAGCTGACCGACTGCATTCCCTCGGCCTGCAGGGCAATCGCGAGCAATGCGCTGGAAGCCTGCTCTCCGGTCGCGGCCAGCGCGTCAAGTTCGCGGCCATAGGCGTCGCCGGGTTTTGCGGGGGAAAGCTCTTTGGCCAGCCCGAGCAGACGGTTGGTTTCGCCACTCATGGCGCTGGGAACAACCACCATCTGGTGGCCGGCACGCGCCCATTTGGCGACGCGTTTGGCCACATTGCGTATGCGCTCGGTAGAGCCCATCGATGTGCCGCCGTATTTGTGAACGATCAAAGCCATTGCAGGATGTCAATCAAGGGTTGGTTTTTTGCACTTTTGCCGGCACAAAAGCGTCTTTCAATGAAGATGCCACTGCCAGCAAAGCCCTCAATTATAGCCAGGCGGCACCTCTGGGCCGGCGCGGTTCAACCCCAGGCGAGCACAGGGCCGGCACGTGTCACGTGCCCGGTCGCCACCTTGATGTTGATCTGGTGGCCGCGCGTGGTGCACGCGGCGATCTGGGAAAGCAGTTGCTCCAGCTGCGCGGCACTTGCCGTAGCCCGATGCGCCTCAAGCAGCCAGTGCCTGATCACATTGGCCTGGCGATTTTTTGACAGCGCCTGCAAGCTTTTGATGGCGGGCGGCGAACCCACCCGCGCAAGATCTTCAGCCGCAAGCTCAACGAGTAACGCGTGGGCCTGCGCAGCATGCCGGGCGCTGCGTGCAAAGGTTTCGCGAAACTGCGGGAAAGCGCCTTCAAGCGCAGGCAACAACCGTGCACGGATCATGTTGCGGGTGTAGCGTTCGTCGGTATTCGTCGGGTCATCGACAAACGGGATGTTCTGCTGCACCAGCCAGGCACGCAAACCAGCGGCAGGCGTTTGAAGCAATGGGCGATAAAACTGCATGCCTCCACGCTCAAGCTGCGGCCCCATGCTGGAAAGACCCGGCAGCCCTGCCCCACGGCTCAGGGCGAGCAACAGTGTTTCGACCTGGTCATCGGCATGCTGGCCCAAGAGCACGCCGGTCATACCAAGGCGCAAGGCCTCATTTGCGAGCGCCGTATAGCGTGCCCTGCGAGCTGCGTCCTCAGGGCTTTCGCCAGTCGCAGCAGACGCGTCAACCTTGACAACATGTAAGGGGATGTTGCGGCGAGCGCAGACGGATTCGCAAACATGGACGAAATCATCGGCAGCAGCCTGCAGGCCGTGATGGATGTGAATGGCGTGAACCTGGCCCGACCACTGAGCAGCAGCGGCGAGCAGCAAGGCCGTTGAGTCTGCACCACCGCTGTAGGCGACCCCGACTGGCGGAAACGGAGGGATTCGAACCCCGGACGAGAGCGCCACGGCAGCCGGATTGCCAGCCAGCGGCGCAGACAGCTTATTTGGCGTCAGCTTTGGTGTCGGTGAAGCGACCATAGCTTTGCAGGCGTTCGTAACGGCGGTCCAGCAACTCCTTGACCTTCAAATCGCTGACCTGCCTGAACGCGTCGTTCAGGGCACGCTTGAGGAATGCCGCCATCTGCTTGTGGTCGCGGTGCGCGCCTCCGACAGGCTCGTTGACGATCTTGTCAATCACACCCAAAGCCTTGAGCCGGTGCGCAGTGATGCCCAGTGCTTCCGCGGCAACCTCGGCCTTGTCAGAAGTCTTCCACAAGATGGACGCACAGCCTTCAGGGCTGATGACGGAGTAGATCGAATACTGCAGCATGACAACCTGGTCACCCACAGAAATCGCAAGTGCACCGCCGGAACCGCCTTCACCAATGATGGTGGTGATGATGGGCACCTCCAGCTGCGCCATTTCGAAAATGTTGCGCCCAATGGCTTCGGACTGGCCCCGCTCTTCAGCGTCGATACCAGGGTATGCGCCCGGGGTATCAACAAAGGTAAACACCGGCAGCTTGAACTTTTCGGCGGTTTTCATCAGGCGCAGGGCCTTGCGGTAACCCTCTGGCTTGCTCATGCCGAAGTTGCGCAGTCCACGCTCCTTGGTGTCGCGGCCCTTCTGGTGACCCAGCACCATGCAGGCTGTGCCGTTGAAACGCGCGAGGCCACCAACGATGGACAGGTCATCGGAGAAATGCCTGTCGCCATGCAGTTCAACGAAATCGGTGAATATTTCCCGGATGTAGTCCAGCGTGTAGGGACGCTCGGCGTGGCGGGCGATCTTGGTGATCTGCCAGGGGGTCAGGTCACTGTAGATGTCCTTGGTGAGCTGCTGGCTCTTCTTGGCGAGCTGGTCGATCTCTTCAGAGATATCGACGGCGGACTCCGTCTGCACATAACGCAACTCTTCAATTTTTCCTTCGAGCTCCGCAATCGGCTGCTCGAAATCAAGAAATGTCTTTTTCGCCATGTTTGCTCCTCAAGGCTTCAAAAATCAGGTCGGCTCGGCGCCCAGCACGGGCAAAGGGTCGAGCGAACGCCAAATATACCAAGTTGCAACGCTGCAATAAGGTGCCCAGGCGGCTGCCACCTCGCGCGCATCGCTGCGGCTGACGGATTCGCCTGAAAAATAACTCTTGCTGATGCCGGCAATCAGCCCCACATCGTCCAGCGGCAGCACATTGGGCCGGCGCAGGTAAAAGATCAGGAACATCTCTGCCGTCCAGCGACCTATGCCCCGGATGGCCACCAGCTCGTCAATGATGGCCTCGTCGTCCATCGCGGCCCAGTCCTTGACGTGTACCGTGCCCGCATCAAAGTGGATCGACAGGTCCACCAGGTATTCGACCTTGCGGGCACTCAGGCCGGCGGCGCGCATGTCGTCCACCTTGAGCTTGAGGACATTGGCCGGCGTCATCTTTTTGGGCAGGGCCACAAACTTGTGCCAGACCGACTGCGCAGCCTTGACCGAAATCTGCTGGCCGACGATGCTGCGCGCCAAAGTACTGAAGGCATCGCCCCGTGACTGCAGGCAGGCATCGCCAAACTGGGGAATCAGTCGCTTCATGACGCGGTCTTTTTTGACCAGGTGCCTGCAGGCATCAGCCCAGTACTCAGGCGTGGAATTGACCGGGCCCAGGTCTTCCACTTCAGGCTTCACCGCCTTTTTCATGACCCGGCTTCCCAGGTCGTGCCGGCGGGAGAGTCCTTGAGGGCTATGCCCTGAGCCAGCAAATCGGTACGGATTTTGTCGGCAAGTGCAAAGTTTTTTGCAGCCTTGGCTTCCGCACGCTGGGCAATCAGCTTCTGGATACTCGCGTCGTCAAGGCCGGCACCGGCCTGCAGGTAAGCACCGGGCTCGCTCTGAAGCAGGCCAAGGCAGCCGCCCAGATTTTTAAGCAGCCCGGCCATCTGCAGTGAAGCTGTTTTATTGACCTCACCGGCCAGGTCGAATAAAACGGCCATCGCCTCCGGCGTGCCAAAGTCCTCGTCCATCGCGGCCTTGAAGCGAACGGCAAAAGGATTGGACCAGTCGATAGTGCCCGCATCCCCTTCAAGCGTCTCGATACGCACGGAATTGAGTGCCGTGTACAGCCGCTTCAGCGAGCTGCGTGCATCGTCAAGATGCGCATCGCTGTAATTAAGCGGGCTGCGGTAATGCGCGCGCAGGATAAAAAAGCGGACGGTCTCGGCATCGTATTTGGCAAGGATTTCGCGGATGGTGAAGAAGTTGCCCAGGGACTTGGACATCTTTTCGTTGTCGACCCTTACAAAGCCGTTGTGCATCCAGACGCTGGCCAGCGGCTGGCCAAAAGCGCCTTCTGACTGCGCAATCTCGTTTTCATGGTGAGGGAACTGCAGGTCAGCGCCACCACCATGGATGTCAAACGACTCACCCAGAAGCTCACAGGCCATGGCCGAGCACTCAATATGCCAGCCGGGACGGCCGGAACCGTAAACGCTGGGCCATTTGGCGTCATCCGGCTCGGTGGGTTTGGCGCTCTTCCAGAGCACAAAGTCCAGCGGATCATCCTTGCCGTCCAGCACATCCACCCGCTCGCCGGCGCGCAGTTCGTCGAGCGACTTGCCCGAGAGCTTGCCGTAACCGTCAAATTTGCGGACTGCGTAATTGACATCACCCGCCCCCGTGCCCTCTTTGGCCTGATAGGCCAGGCCCTTCTTTTCAAGCTGGCCGATAAGGCTGAGCATCTGCGGCACATATTCTGTGGCGCGCGGCTCATGCGTCGGGCGTTCTATGCCCAGCGCATCGGCATCCTGGTGCAGGGCCTCGACCATGCGGTCGGTCAGGGCGCGTATGGTTTCGCCGTTCTCGACGGCCCGCCGGATGATCTTGTCGTCGATGTCAGTGACGTTGCGCACATAGGTTACCTTGAGCCCGCTGGTCTTCAGCCAGCGCTGCACCACATCAAAGGCAACCATGGCGCGTGCGTGACCGAGATGGCAGAGGTCGTACACCGTCATACCGCAAACGTACATGCGGACGTGGCCGGGAATCAGGGGTACAAATTCGTCCACACGACGCGACAGCGTGTTGTAAATCCGGAGGCTCATGGATGGGCGGGAGTGCGTGGAACTTGGGACTGTCAAAAAAGGCTATAAGACCAATGTTTCACTGGCCAGGACAGAGGGAAAGCAGGTGTAAAAAGCAGGTTGTAGCGCTTGGGGGAAAGCGCCCGGGCACCCGAAAAACGGATACTTTGAACGCTGATGAACTATACCCCTCAGCTACAATCCACCAGTATATCCAGCCCGCTTCCCCCGTCAAAAGCACAAAAATTGCAGAGGCCTTATGTTTAATCCAGCATCCCGTCCGCAACAATCCGCGTCTGCCGCTCTGAACAGCGTACTTCGCGTGCTTTTGCTGACCGCCGGCCTGTCACTGTCGGTCACGGCAGCTTACGCTGATGACTACACCGACGTGAACGCACTGATCCGCGCAGGCAAGCTCGCAGAAGCCCAGGCCAAGGCCGACCAATACCTGTCCGGCAAACCCCGTGACCCGCAGATGCGTTTCATCAAGGGCGTGATCCAGACCGAAGCCGGAAAACCCGGCGATGCGATCACGACGTTTACACAAATCACCCAGGACTACCCAGAACTGCCTGAGCCCTATAACAATCTGGCCGTGCTGTATGCCGGCCAGAGCCAGTTCGACAAGGCGCGGGCTGCCCTTGAAATGGCCATCCGCACCAATCCGAGCTACGCCACGGCCCATGAAAACCTCGGCGACGTTTATGCCAAGCTGGCCAGCCAGGCCTACAGCAAGGCATTGCAACTTGACGGCGGCAACACCGGCGTACAACCCAAGCTGGCACTGATCCGTACCCTGTTCGCACCGGATGCCAAGGGGCAGAAGCCAGCGACGAGCGCGCAGACTGCCGCCGCCGCCGCAGCGGCCAGGGCGCCTGTTGTCGTGGCAGCCGCGCCGCCTGCGGCAGCACCCGCACCGGCTGCAGCCAAGCCCGCACCTGCCCCCGCAGCAACACCAGCCGCACCTGCAGCAGCAGCCCCCAGCGGTGCCGAAAAAGAGGTTGAGACTGCTGTTCGCAACTGGGCTGCGGCCTGGGCCTCCAAGGACATGACCGGCTACCTCGGCAGCTACGGCAAGGACTTTGCGACGCCCAAGGGTGAAAGCCGCAAGTCATGGGAAGAAGACCGCCGCGCCCGCATCGTCGGCAAGTCGCGCATCACGGTCAAGCTCGACAACCTGTCGGTTGCAGTCGATGGCAACAAGGCTACTGCCAAATTCAGGCAGGCTTACAGCGCAGATTCGCTGAACGTGTCGAGTCGCAAGACGCTGGACATGGTCAAGGCAGGTGACCGCTGGGTCATCGTCCGGGAATCAACCGGAAACTAATCCCCCCGCAGCGGGTCACATGACATCATGGCCACTGCAGGCTGCGTGTTTACCTTGAGCGTCTTTTCCGATTGAACCCACTTTCAACACAGATAAAAAAGGCTGCCATAGTCTTTTTCTGGGCCTCGCTTGTGCTGGGGCTGGCAACGCCGCCTGCCTACGCAAAAAAAGAAAAACGCACCAAGGCCGAGCGCGCGGAGGCGTCCGAGAGCCGCAAGGCCGTACGCGCAGAACGCAAGGCAAAGCAGGCACAGGCTGCGCGCGCACCAGTCATCCCCAAGGCTGCGGTTCGCGATGGTGAGGCCGAAGCACGCCTGATCGAGATCTACAAGCTGATCGGCCAGGCCAAAACGCGCGAAGCGCTGGGCAAGGCCGAGATGCTGGTGCGGGACGCTCCGACCTTCCAGCTGGCGCAGCTGGTTTATGGTGACCTGCTTTCGGCACAACTGCGTCCGGTGCGAGCCATCGGCGATGTGCCTGACACCACTGCCAAAGCAGCCGGCCCGGCGCTATCCGAGTTGCGGGATGAGTCCCTGCTGCGTCTTCGGGCCTTGCGTGAGCGTCCAGCACCCGGTCTGGTTCCATCCCAGTTTCTGGCGCTCTCAAGTGTCAACAAACATGCCATCGCGGTGGATGCATCCAAGTCCCGGCTGTACCTGTTTGAAAACACCCCTGCCGGCATGAAGCTGCTGGCCGACTATTACATCTCCGTCGGCAAGTCGGGCATCGAGAAAAAGCTTGAAGGCGATCTGCGCACCCCGCTGGGCGTGTATTTCATTACCAGCAACCTCAACCCCAAATCGCTCAAGGACTTTTACGGCTCTGGCGCCTTGCCGGTCAATTACCCGAACCAGCTGGACGTCAAGCGCGGCAAAACCGGCGGCGGGATCTGGCTGCACGGCACACCGCCCTCGCAATATTCGCGCGCACCGCTGGCCACCGACGGCTGCGTGGTGCTGGCCAACCCCGACCTCGAACGTATCATCAGCACGGTGGAAATCCGCACCACGCCGGTCGTGATTGCGCCAAGCCTGAAATGGGTGGCGCCGCAAACCGCAAAAGCCGATGCCAAGCCTTTTGAAGATGCGCTCAAAGGCTGGCACGCGGCCAAGTCCAGCGGTGACTTTGCAAAAGTCGCCAGCTGGTATGCACCGGACTTTTTCACCGGGAATGGCAAAACCATGGCCGACTGGACACCTGCCCTGCGCAGCGAGATCGAGAAACAGGCCGGCAAACAGATCGAACTCAAGGATGTGTCCTACCTGCGCTGGACGGACACCACCGACACCATGGTGGTAACCTTTGCCGAGCTGGTGCAGGGTGCCAGAACAGGCCGCACCAAACGCCAATACTGGAGCCGCAACGGCAACCAGTGGAAAATTTTCTACGAAGGAGCCATCTGATGACCACAGCCCTCTCATCTGCAACGAGGACAACAAGGCGCGCCGGCATCGTTGCTGCCGGTCTTGCGTTCGCCGCATTCAACCTGTTACCGGCAAGCGCACTGGCCCAGGCCGCCCCCAAGGTGAAGTTTGTGACCACCGAAGGCGACTTCGTCATGGAGGTCTACCCTGACAAGGCGCCAAAGACGGTCGCCAACTTTCTGCAATACGTCAAGGACAAGCACTACGACGGCACGATTTTTCATCGCGTCATTCCCAACTTCATGGTTCAGGGTGGCGGCTACGAGACCAGCTACGCCGAGAAAAAGACACGCCCGCCCGTGGCTCACGAAGGTCGCGAAGCGCTCATCAAAGGCGGCCCGAAAAACGTCGTCGGTACAGTTGCCATGGCCCGCACCAGCGACCCCAACTCCGCATCGGCACAGTTCTTCATCAACGTAAAAGACAACGACTTCCTGAACCCGACCGTCATTCCGCCGGGTGATCCCGTGCCGAAGTTCGAATTCCAGGGCCGTACCTACGAGAACATCCCGCGCGCGCAGCTCGTCAACAATCCGCAGCTCTTCGGCTACACCGTGTTCGGCAAGATCGTCAGCGGCATGGACGTGGTCGACAAAATCAAGGGCGTGCCTACAGGCGCTGGCGGCCCCTTCCCCACCGATGTTCCCAAGACACCGGTGGTCATCAAATCTGCAACGCTGATCAGCTGAGCGGAATTCACTTACCCATCACTTTCTCCATCTCATCCAGGACCATCATGAGCAATCCAAAAGTAGAACTCCACGTCAAGGACTACGGCGTCATCACCCTTGAGCTTGACGCTGTCAAAGCGCCCAAGACCGTCGCCAACTTCCTGAGCTACGTCAACAAGGGCCACTACAGCAACGTCGTATTCCACCGCGTCATTCCAGGCTTCATGATCCAGGGCGGCGGCTTCGAACCCGGCATGAAACAAAAGCCTACCGACGGCGAGATCGAGAACGAAGCCACCAACGGCCTGAAGAACGACAAGTACACCGTCGCCATGGCCCGCACCAACGCACCACACTCGGCCAGCGCACAGTTCTTCATCAATGCCTCCAACAACAACTTCCTGAACCACACCGCGCCCAACGGCTCCGGCTGGGGTTATGCGGTGTTCGGCAAGGTTGTCTCGGGCAGCGACGTGGTCGACAAGATCGAAGGCGTCAAGACCGGCAACAAGGGCGGCCACGGTGACGTGCCGCAAACCGACGTGATCATTGAAAAGGCCGTGGCGCTGTAAGTTTTCAGTCGTTTCCCCGTCCGCCGTCATGGCCCAGGCCGTGCCCCAGATTGCAGAGCTCAACGCTCCACAAGACTGGCGCACGGTCGATTTCATTTCGGACCTGCATTTACATGCCAGCGAGCCAGCCACCTTTGCCGCCTGGCAGCACTACATGCAGAGCACGCCGGCAGATGCGGTGTTCATCCTTGGCGACCTGTTTGAAGTCTGGATCGGCGACGACGCGGTGAACGTCGACATTTCAGCAGCTGCTGGGCGTTTTGAAGATCGTTACGCGCACGTGCTGGGCGAGACGGCTGGCAGGCTACCGGTGTATTTCATGCACGGCAACCGCGACTTCCTGGTTGGTCAGGGCCTGATGGACCTGTGCAATACAACATTGCTGGCCGACCCGACCCTGCTTGTTTTCAACCACCATCGCTGGCTGCTCTCGCATGGCGATGCGCTGTGCCTTGACGATGTGGAGTACATGCAGTTTCGGGATCAGGTGCGCAGCCCGCAGTGGCAGCAGGCTTTCCTCGCAAAGCCGCTCTCAGAACGCCAGGAGATCGCCCGCAGCCTGCGCGCCCGGAGCGAGGCGCGCAAGGCGTCCGGTGCCGCCTATGCCGACCTCGACACAGACGCATCCCGCGCATGGCTGCAGGCCGCAAACGCGCCGACGCTGATTCATGGCCACACCCACAAACCGGCGATTCACGATCTGGGCGGCGGCCTCAATCGTGTGGTGCTGTCCGACTGGGACCTGGCGGCAACACCCCCACGAGCAGAAGTGCTGCGCCTGTCAATCCAGGGCATGCAGCGTATCGCGCTCGCCTGGGACCTTGATAACCTTTAGTCGGCCTTGAAGCCGGTCGCGGCAACGGCCTTGCCCCACTTGGCAGTGTCCGCGCTGATGATGCGCACAAACTCGTCGCGACTGGTACCCGTCACACGAAAGCCCGCTTCTTCAAGTTTTGTTTTGCCATCGGCCGACCGCACGGCTTTCACGATGTCGGCATTGAGCTTGGCAATGATGTCTGGCGGTGTCTTTGCCGGGGCAACAATGCCAAACCATGAACTGAATTCAAGATCGGGGTAACCTTGCTCCTTGAAGGTCGGCACATCAGGCAATGCCGTCGAGCGCACGGGGCCGGTGGTCGCGAGCGCCAGCAGCTTGCCGGCCTTGACGTTGGGTGCGGCCAGGCCGATGCTGGCAAACACGCCCTGCACATCGCCACCAAAGAGGCCGGACAGCGCATCACCCGTCGATTTGTAATGCACGGGTTCAGGCTTGAGCCTGAGCGCATCACCAAACATGTAGGCGCCAAAATGCCCGGGCGTTCCGGCACCAAAAGTCGCCATGAACAACCCCTTCTGCTGCTTTGACCAGTCGGCAAACTCCTTCACGTTTTTGCCGGGCACCTTGAGCGGGTTGACCAGGAAGGCAAAGTCCGCACTGACCACCTGGCTGACCGGCACAAAGTCTTTCTGTGCGTCGTAGGGCAGCTTGTTGTAGCTGCTGGGCGCAATGGCCAGCTGGCCGGTTTCGCCCAGCATGAGGGTGTAGCCGTCCGGAATGGCGCGCGCCGCTTCGGTGGCGGCAATCAGCCCGCCTGCGCCCGGCTTGTTGTCAACGATGACGCCCATGCCCCAGGCTTCCGAGAGTTTTTGCCCCAGCAGGCGGGCGACGATGTCGGGCCCGGTGCCGGCAGGAAATCCGACGATCAGGCGCACCGGCTTGTTGGGGTAACCTGATTGCGCCAGTGCGGCCGGTGCACTGGCCAGAAATGCAGCGGCGGCGAGAAGGCCTGCGGCGACGTGCGCCAGGCGGTGAAGGGGTTTGCGTGAAAGTCTCATGTTTTGTCTCCGGTTGTCGTTATAAAAATCAGTCCCGTGAAATTCAGTCCAGCGAGAAGAAGCGCATCACCACCCTGTCAGGATGGCGCGCGCCCGTGCCCACAAACATGCGCTCGCTGATCCAGCGCAACACCGGTGAGGCCGTTTCAAAACTGGGGCTGCAGCGAAAGTAGATTTGCCCCGGGTCGACCGGCTCTCCACGCAGCAGCCTGGCCATCTGCCCGGGCGGGCCGCTGCGTATGGCGCGGTTTTTGACGTAAATCAGGTCGCCGCCGTCGGTCTGCAGGCAATAGCGTGCGTCCAGCGTCGCCATGCGGTCATTGACCACCAGCTGGAAGTCTGCGCCGCCGGGCAGCACCTCGGCTGTCCAGCCCTCGCCTGTGGCGCTGCCGCCGACGATGGGAATCAGCCGCCGCAAGCCGTGCACGGCCGCACCGACTTCCTGGGGCTGGCCAACCGTGACGGACAGGTCGGCAAAAAAGCGCAATGCGGGTGCATCAAGCGGCGCGCGGGCATCGGCCATGGCATTTCTTTATAGTGTTTGTCTCGATGGGCAAGTCTACGGATCCGCCCTGAAAATCCTGTCATCCCGGAAGACGACAAACATGCGCACCAGAAACCAGCAACCATGAGGCAATGGGCCATGCCCCCTGCATCCGCCGTGACGGGCACGCGGGCAGATGCGCTCGTCAGCGTGATGGCCAGCGTGATCGCCGACCTGGGCGATCGGCGGTTTCAGCAAACCGTGCTGGACAGTGTCCATGCCGTCCTGCCCGCTGCATCCTGGTCTGTTTACCGGACCGGCCCGCTGTGCAAGCCCGTGATTTACATGTCGGCCAGCCACGGCGTGCCAGACACCACCCGCGACTGCTGGCGCGCCTATTTGTCGGGCCCTTACCGCAGCGACCGCACCCTGCTCAGGCAAGCCCCATCCTCAACCGCTGCCAGCCAGATCAGCCACATCACAGCGCAGGAGGTGCCCGCCGAGCACCGGGCGCGGGTTTACGAAGCCCATGGTGTATCAGAGCGCGTGTCGATCGTGGAACCGCAAGGTGAAGGCAGCCTGTTCGCCATCAACTTCTATCGCCACCAGCATCAGCCGCCGTTTGCCGATGCGCAAATTGATGCACTGGGCCAGTTGGCGCCTGCGCTGCTGGCGCTGGCGCACAAACACCTGGACATCCGGTTGCCAGAGGTGATTGAAGAAACACGGGCTGAGCAGCTCAAGCGTCTGACCGACAGGCTGCACCAGCTCAACACCACCCTGACACGGCGCGAGGCCGAAGTCTGCGCCGGCATTTTGCAGGGCATGTCGTTTGACGGCATCGCCTGCGAAATGGCGCTGTCGGTCAGCACGGTCAAGACCTATCGCAACCGCGCGTTCGACAGGCTGGGCATTCACTTTCGCAACGAGCTTTTTGCACTGATGCTGGAATCATCACAGCGCACCCATGCATGCTGAACTGGGTGCGCCGATTGTGGCCATTGGGTGGCGCAAGATACCAGGCGGTTCCAGATGCGCTCTGGGAAAGCACCTTGAAGGCCTACCCCTTTTTGGCTGAACTGAGCGCCCAGGATCAGGGACAGTTGCATGCGCTGAGCTCGCAGTTTCTGGCCCACAAGGAATTCACAGGTGCCCACGGGCTTGAAGTGACTGACGACATGGCGGTCGCCATCGCAGCCCAGGCCTGCCTGCCGGTGCTGCACATCGGGCTGAAGTTCTACGACGACTTCAAGGGTATCGTGGTCCACCCCGGCGCCATGGTGGCCCGGCGCCAGACGACCGATGCTGCGGGCGTTGTTCACAACTACTGCGAAGTGCTGGCTGGCGAAGCCATGGAACTGGGCCCCGTCACGCTGAGCTGGGAGGACGTGGCCGGCTCAGGCGCGCTCGCTGAACGCGGCCACAACGTCGTGATCCACGAGTTCGTGCACAAACTCGACATGCGTGACGGCCATGCCAACGGCTGCCCGCCCCTGCCGTCGCGCGCTGCAAAGGCGGCCTGGCAGCGCACCATGCAGGAGAGCTTTGCAGCCTTCCGTGAAAGCGTGGCGATGCACGAACGTTTTGGCGCAGCGGCGCCATGGCTGGACAGCTATGGCGCGCAATCGCCAGTGGAATTTTTTGCCGTGACATCCGAGGCCTACTTCGTGAACCGCACGCGCTTCGAACAGGACTTCGGCGCGCTGGCCCGGCTGTACGACGGATTTTTCAGGCCCGCAGGTGCGCCAGGCCAATAATGCAGGGTGGCCGGCAGGCCTGCCAGTCAAGCCACCCGTCAATCCACCACGAAAGCCCCCATGGACATAGACCCCCTTGAAGTCGCCAAACCGACGGACGCCGGCGAAGGCGAATCCGGCAGCTACCGCGGCCTGAACAGCTGTGTCGCCATCACGATTGCGCT
The DNA here is from genome assembly GCA_040390295.1 of Pseudomonadota bacterium. Classification (GTDB taxonomy): domain Bacteria; phylum Pseudomonadota; class Gammaproteobacteria; order Burkholderiales; family Burkholderiaceae_C; genus Polaromonas. Next base: position 48,545 of record JAZJYR010000033.1, on the reverse strand, counting down.
GCTGGCCACCTTCATGGGCATCTGCAAGGTCAAGGACGACAACATCGTGCAGACCATGCAACAGGCCCAGGCCAACAAGCTGGACCACTGGAACTTCTATCAGGCGCGCAACATCCGCGAAGAAGTCGCCAGGGGCACCCTGCTGCAGCTCAAGCTCGCTGCGGCGGCACAGCCTGCGGCCATGCAGGCCGACTACCAGAAGGCCATCGCCCAGTACGAACAGATAGCGGCAGACCAGAACCAGAAGAAGAACGAGGTCAAGGCCCAGGCCGAGCAGGACCAGCGCGACTACGACGCCGCCAACTTTCGCGACGACCAGTTCGACCTGGCCGACGCACTGCTGGCGATTGCGATTTCACTGCTCGCCGTGACCGCGCTCACACACCTGTGGTGGCTGTATTTCCTGGCGCTGGTGCCCACGGGTTTCGGCGTGCTCATGGGGCTGTCCGGCCTGGCGGGCTGGGGCATACACCCCACGGCGCTGATCCAGTTGCTGTCATGAGCGCACGCCAACCGAAAAATCTTTCAGGATCTTTAACCCCATTCAGGGCCCTCGTTCGTTTCAGCCAGCTCCAAAAACTTTTACGGAGCGATCATGACACTTCGTCTGCTGCCCCTGTTTTTCACTGGGCGGCGCCTGCCTGCAAGCCATGCCATCGGCAACCTGGCTGGCGTGACCCTGCCGGTGTACTCCGGCGCAGTGAACACTGGGTCGCCGGCAAGCCAGGCGCGCGTTGTGCGCTGCCCGAGGAAGGCCGCCAATAGACTGGTCAAAGACCACACAAAAAAAGAGATGTAGGTCTTTGCATACAGTGGCGTCAAACTAGCCTGTTGTCTCATTGCTTTTTTCCGGGCAAATGTTTGCGCCCCACGCCGGAAGGCGAGCTCTGCCGGAGGGCAGCTTTCATGAATCAAACACCCCCATCCCTGCCAGACCCCGATTTCTACGAGCTGATTTACGTCAGCGTGCTGGCCGATGCCGCAGGCATCAACGCCGTACCCGACATTGCACGCCAGAGCAGGGGCAACAACCCGGTGCACGGCATCACCGGACTGCTGGTGTTTGACGGCGATCGCTTCTGCCAGCAGATCGAGGGCCGCAGGCGCGCCGTGGTCGAGCTGTTTGAACGCATCAGCAACGATGCGCGCCACGACCATGTCAGCCTGCTGCACCAGGGCACGATCATGCAGAGGCGGTATCGGCAGTTCAATATCGGCTACCCGCTGCTCGAGGCAGGCGACACACTGGCCAATATTGAAGCTCTACGGGGTGAGGCCGCAATCTCGGCCTTCCAGGCGCTGGCAACCGCCGTCCACATGATCTGAAACCCGCCCTTCGCGCACAAAGGCTTCAGTGGCCGGGTTGTAAAACGCTATTAATTTAATAGCTACCCACGCACATATCCATTGGCCGAAAGCCATTTTTGATGCCCGAAAACGGCCTCTTTTGCTGCTTTTCAGGTGTTTCAACAAACCAAATCGAGCAAAACCCTGAAAAGTTAATATGGAAGTTAACTTTTCAATATTTTTTAACGTGCACGTTAAAAATTTAATGTGTACGTTAAAAAATTGAAGCGACCCATGAAGGTCACCTGCCGCTCCGTCCAGCCCTTCAAGCAGGGTCAGGTAGCGTAATAAAACACCGCAATGCAGTGGCAGACAGTACCTGTGGCCACAAAAATGTGCCAGACGAAATGCCCGTAGCGCACCCTGGAATCCGTCGCGAAAAATGCGACCCCTGCGGTGTATGACAGCCCGCCAGCCACCAGCCAGAAAAGGCCCCAGGCGGGAATCAGCTCCCACATCGGCTTGATGGCAACGATGGCGATCCAGCCCATGGCCAGATACAGAATCGTGGAAAGCCGGGGCCAGCGAATACCGGCAAAGGCCTTGACGGCTACACCCGCCAGCGCCATCGCCCAGACCATGCCGAACAGCGTCCAGCCCCAGGGGCCGCGCAAGACGCCGAGGGTGAATGGCGTGTAGGTGCCGGCGATCAGCAGGTAAATGGCGCTGTGGTCGAGCACCTGGAACACGCCCTTGGCGCGGCTGGCCCGCATGGGCAGCGCGTGGTAGAGCATGGATGCGGCATAAAGAACCACCATGCTCACGGCAAACACAACGGTGGCTGCCATGTCGATGGTGTCGCCCCGGCGCACAGCAGACGCGACAAGGAAAGGTGCGGCGATCAGGGCGGCCAGCAGCGCCAGTCCGTGGCTGATGCTGTTGGCGATCTCTTCGCCGAGCGTTTGCGGACGCTCTTCATGCAGTACAACACTCGCGGGTTGAACTGCAGGAATGCTGCTCATCGTTTGAGCAGCGCCTTCAGTGCGTTCTGCACGCGACGTGCCTTGGCGGCATCAAAGTCGCCAGCCAGCACCTGCGCGGCATCTTCACCCCAGGTCTCGGCGGGTGCAGGTGCATTGCGTTTGGTCAGAAGTTGCAGCTGCAGCATGCGGCGTGCGCTGATGTGCTCTGCAGGTGTTGGCAACTCGGCCGCGATTTCCATGCGAAGCAGCGCTTCGGAGGCATCCTTGCCCGATGGCGTGCTGACAGCCTTGACCCAGCTGTTTCGAACCGCCGGTGTCACGGCCTTGCCGAGATCCTGCGCGCTGGGCAGTTGCTCGGGGTCGCGCTTTTCCCATGCGGCCAGCAGGTGGGTCAGCACCTCGCCGTGCGCCTGCATGGCGAGCTTTTTGAGCGCCATGTTGGCGGCTTCAAACGCTTCGCGCTGGGCGCGAAAGGCAGCATCGCCCAGGCGCGGGCCGCGCTCTTCAAACGCCGGACGTGCATGGCGGTCAGCACCACGTGGGCCACGCTCTTCGCGGTCGGCACGATAAGGCTCGAACTTGTTGTCGGTGCTCTGGCGCGGGCCGCCGGGCTTGCCGCCCGGGCCGCGTGAATCCTTGCGATCACCAAATTTGCCGCCGCGGCCTGCCGGCGCAGCTTCTGGCCGGCGCGCGCCTGGCCTGTCATCGCCGCGCATGGCGACGATGGGTTTGGGCGGGGCCTTGGGTGCAGGGGCCGGTTCGGCGGCCACCGGGTCGGGATTGGCCGACTGGCCGGCTTCTGCAAAATCTTCAGCGGCTGCATCAGCTGCGACCTCGAGCACCGGCTTTGCAGCCTCCTCTGCGGGCACGCCGGCAGGCACATCGCCAGCGGTCAGAACAGCCTCGACATTGGGCAAGGTATCGGCTGGACCTGCTCCGGCTGGCGCCGGGGCGGCAGCAGGCACAGGCACCTTGCCGGCCACAATCGCTTCAAGCGCCTTGGCTGCGGCGTGAATCTGCTGTGCATCGCCGCTGGCGGTAGCTGCAGCGACGGCTTTGGACGCCTCGAGCACCATGCGGTCGTATTCACCCAGTGCGGACGCAGCTTTTTCACGTTCAGCCGTCTTGCGCTGGAAGGCGTCGTCTATGGGTTTGCGGAAAGCATCCCAGAGTTTTTGCTCCTGCTTGCGCTCGATCGGCACGCCCTGCGCTTCATGCTGCCAGCGCTGCTGCAGCGACTTGACGGCATCAATACGCAGCATGGGTTCGGCACCCAGTGCGTTGGCCTCTTCAATCATGGCCTTGCGGCGGGCCAGGCTCTCGTTGCGCGCGGCGGTGAGCGCAGCATCAGCGGTGTCCATTGCAGCCTTCCACTGCGGCTGGATTTCTGCAAAGGCTTTTTCACTCAGGTGGCCGGCTTCGCGCCACTTCTCGACAAAACCGTTCAGGCTGCGGATGTGCATCTTCCAGTCGGTGTTGCCCTTGTTCGCTTCGGCCCAGGCCAGCACTTCGTCGATCAGTATCTTGCGCTGGGCCTTGGTGGCTTCGGTCTGTTCCTTGACGGTCTCCAGCCAGGCTTCCACAACCTTGTGCGCTTCATTGCAGGCGTCGTCAAAACGCTTCCAAAGCGCATGGTTGGGCGTACCGCCCTGGTCGCTGGTCTTCCATTGCTCGCGCATGTGGCGCAACGCGTCCTGTTGCTTGCGGCCACCCATGGGTTTGGCCACCAGTGCTTCAGCTTTCACGACCAGTTCTTCACGGATCTGGTCGGCGCGCCAGCGTTGCCAGCCTTCAAGTTCACCAGCGGCTGTCAGCGCGGCGTGCGCTGCGGCTTCGAGCTTGCTGTCGATGTTGCGGATGTTTTCCTTCAGGGCCTGGCGCAGGTCGGCGGCGACCTTGGGTGTCGCCTTGCCATGACCTTCACCGACTTCGCGTTCCAGCCTGGCGACAGCTTCCTGCACGATGGCCGAAGACTTTTCGCGCATGTCTTTCAGCGCAGCGGGGTCCAGCCTGGTCTTGGGTGCGCGGCCCGCCTGCTCGGCAGCGGCGACGGGCGCAACGCCTCGTGCAACACGCAGCTCGTCGGCCCAGACAGGCACGGCCGGCAAAGGTGCCGCGGCGTCATCTGCAGCCTTGACGGCAACGGCGATCGCGCCCTGGAAGGCCTCCCACACGGCCAGCAACTGGGTACGCGAGGCGTCCAGCAGCGGCGGAAATTTCGCGTCCACGCTGGCCCAGTTGGCGTCCTGCGTGATCTCATCGGCCTGGCTTTGCCAGTGGGTCACATCACCGCGCAATGATTCAAGCGCAGCTTCAGCATCACGCCAGGGTTTGAGCGACAGCACTTCAGTGCGCTGGGCCAGCAGCACGGCGGCTTCACGCTGCACCTGTGTGCGGTGCTGCAGGTCTTCAATCGTCTTGATGCGCTCGGCCAGTTGCGCCTTGAAGCCAGCGAGTGGCTCTTTTGACAAAGGCGCACCGGCCTTGGCGGCATCGCGCTGCCAGGCGAGTGCATCGGCCAGGTTGAGTTTGGAAGTCGCCAGCAAGGCCTGCGCTTTTTCGGCCCACTCGGCAGCGACCGCTTCCTGGCCCTTGCTGCGCTTGAGCTCATCAAGCTTTTCCTTCAATGGCTTGGCCGCGCCCTTGTCGCGATTGGCCAGGTCTTTATAGACATCAGCCATCTGCTCGGCCGTCGGCTCGGTTGCCAGCCAGGTGCGTATGCGCGCAGCACGCTCGCCGGATGTCGGTGCAGAGAATGCGCCGCCGGTCAAGGCGTCAAGCGGATGTGCTTCAGCGCCTTTGGCAGTTGTCTTGGCGGCAGGCGCTGCGGTGGTTTCAGGTTTGGATGATTTGGACATGGGAAAGCGCAGCATTAAAAGGGGTTCAAAAAGGTTCGGAAAAACAGTTGCGGCTACGGCCTGGTGGCCGCCGCCTTCTGCAAATCTGTTGAAAGAGGCGATGGGCGACTAAACTGATTTATGGCGCCAATGTCCGTATTTTCGCCGATTTAAGGAATGGCCAACACCAATTCAGCCCGGGGCGTCCATTTGGCATCTGCAGGCACGGTTTTTGAGGCCCCCAGAAAGAGCCTCTCGGTGGGCAGGTTTTTGGAGGCAAGGTAGTCCTTGACCACCACACCGCGACGCACTGCCAGCTCGCGCATGGCATCTTCATTGACCTGGATGTCTGCGAGCAGCAGCTTCTCCATCTCCGGCACGGGCAGGTCTTTGGCCATGCCAACCAGGTTTCTGGGCTTGGACATGTCGGCGTTTTTATAAACCTCTTTCAGCATCACCGGATATTCAGCAGGGCTGATGCTGACGGACGCCGTCGCTGCGCCGCCATCTTTCACCACACTGCGGCGTTTTTCGGCACGCAGCAGCTGGTCAAGCCGGGCGCGCTTGAAGCCTTCGCGCTCAGCGTCAAGGTTGCTGGTGCCGATCACCGTCAGCCTGAGTGAGGTTTTCTCCGCCAGCGCCCTGGCCACCTTGTCGAGACCGGCCTGCGCATCGGGTTCGAGTCGCGCACTTCCCGGGGCAAACGCCACAGTGCCGAGCTCATCACCGCCACCGCCGCCGAATGCACTTGCCAGCAAGCTGAAAGGCGCGGTGATCGCCTTGACGATGACGTTGATGATGACCTTGACGATGATGGGGCCGAGGCTGAATTGCGGATCGTTCAGTGAGCCGCTGATGGGCAGGTCAATGTCGATCACGCCGTTGCGGTCGGCCAGCAAGGCAACGGCCAGCTTGACTGGCAGGCTGGCGGTGGAGCCTTCGACCTTGTCGCCAAAACTCAGCTGATTGAGGATGACCTTGTTGTTGGCCGTGAGCCTGCCGTCGGGCTGGACCTGGTATTTCACATCGACGCTGAGCTTGCCGCGGTTGATGCCGTAGCCCGAATATTTGACCGAGTAAGGCGACAGCGGCGGCAACTCCAGGTCGCGTACCTTGCCCGTGATGTCCAGCGCAATCGGCTTGGCCAGCGGGTTGAGCTTGCCAAGGATTTCAAGCGAGGCCGTGCCTTCTGCCCTGCCCCGCAGCTCGAGGTCGGCCATGTTGGGCACACTGGCTGACCCCGCCGGCACCGAAGAAAACGCACTCAGCTTGCCCGTCAGGTCACTGAGGTTGGCGGAGTAATTCGGTTTGACAAAACGGTCCGAGAACAACACCTTGCCGTTGACCATGCTGATGGGGCCGAAGGTGATGACCGGGGCCGGACCTGCGGGTGCCACTGCCTGGGCCGTAGCGGTTGCAGCTGTCACGGCACGCGTCACACCACTCGCCAAGGGCGTGACGGACGCCGTTCCGGAAACCCCAGTTGAAGCTGAAGACTTCACCAGGTCCTGCAGGTTGATACGGCCCTCGGGCAAGACGATCACGCGTGCAAAAAAGTCCTGCAGCACAGTTTCTTTCACGTCGACACGTGTGGCTTTAGCCGGGTCCAGCACCACATTCAGGCCGCGCAGGTTCAGTGCCTTCCACGCCAGCAGGTCTTCGCTCGGTGCGAGCGTGTTGGCCTTCATTTCTTCAATGGCGAAGTTGCCGTTCACCTGGGCTTGCGGTCCGGCGGGGGTCTGGCGATACGCTACCCGGCCCCTGAAGCTGGCATCGGCGCGCAGCAGTTCGATATTGAGGACGTCGGCAAAGTAAGGCTCAAAAGCCTGGGCGGGCAAGCGCTCGGCAATCACCTGGCCCTGCGCCTGAAGGGGTGCCAGGCCGAGATTGCCGTTGAAGCTGAGCCTGCCCGGCTCGAAACGGCCATTCGCCAGTCGCAGCGAGGCCTTGAGCGGCATCAGCTTTGCGGCCGCTGTTTTTGCTGAGGCGCGGTCGTCGAGTACCAGCGCGCCGAGCTGGGCATTGAAGGCACTCACTTCAAAGGCAACCGGCCTGGCACCCGCCTTGTCGGAGAAAGACATGCTGCCGCCCTCCACAACCACATCCCCAACGGTCACAGCCCACGAGGGCGCCGCGGCTTTCGTCGCAGCCGTCGTGGGGACGGGCACCGGTGCAGTGGCCGCACGGTTGCCCACCATCCATCGTTCATACATCCAGCGCTTGTCGGCGTCGCGGTCAACCAGCGCTTTTGGCTGGGTGAGCTGCATCTTCGCGGCCTTGAAGCTCTGGCCGGTGACATCGATGTCGACACCGGCAAGGTCAACCCGCTTGACCGAGACGAGAGAAGTCTTGCCCTCGGCAAGAAGAATGTCGCTCACCGCAATTTGCGGCGCGGTGATCTGCAGGGTGGAGGTTTTTCCCGCGCCAGCTGACTGCGAGTTAAGGCCAAGCTGCGCATCAATCTGGCCGCCCAGCGCCGGCAACAAGAACTGGCCGATATATTTGGCCGCCATGTTCAGTGGCCAGGCAGCCAGCGTGGCGGTGACCTGGGCGGACTGGTCAGTCGCTGTGCCGCTGAAGGCAAGTCTGGCCGGTGTGACGGCCGTGACAGGCGTTATGGTTTTGGCCGGCGGCTGTTTGGCGGAAGCGGGCGCTGACGCCATGGCATCAAGCCCGAGCGAGCCACTGAATTGCAGCGGTGAGCCTGCGGCAAAGGGATATGCAACGCCCGAAGCGTCCAGCGTGACACCCGCGAGCCGAACCTCCGCCGGCGAGGCCAGGGTTTCATCCAGCCAGTTCACCTTGCCATCACGCACGGCCACACTGGCGACCTGGACTTTCCAGGGGCTGGCAACTGGTGCAGTGGGCGTTGGTGTGACAGGCGCAACCGGACTGACTTCTGGGGCTGCACTGGCGGTGTTGGTTGAGTCCAGCGGCAACAGGTTCAGCCGGCCTGCGCGATCACGCGAAATGCTCAAGACAGGCGCCAGCAATTCAACCTGTGACAGCTTGACAGACTGCGCCAGCGGCCGGACGTCGTCCATGGTGATACGCAACTGCTCGAAAGCCAGCACTTCCTGACTCGCTAACGTCGCAGTACCCCTTCCGGATTTGACTGGAATGGCGGCCTTTCCTGCGCCCAAAAGCCTGACCTTGTCTGCGGTCAGAAGGCCCGAAACCTTCACGACCGCCGCCGGGGCCTGCTCAAACGACACTTTTGTATCGGCATTGAGAACAGCACTTTGCAGCGTGAAAGGCAGGCCCGCCGGCATATATCCGAGGTAAGGCGTCAGGTCGAAGCTGCTTAACCTGAAAGTTGCATCGGTCTTGCGGGTCTGGGCAAAGGGCGTGCCTTCGGCGGCGGTGTCAAAACTGCTGCCGTTGAGTTTGAAGGCCAGGTGCGGTGCGGTCTTGACGTCGCGCTGGGAGTTGAGATTGCTCAGAAAGGGCACGGTGAGGTCCAGCGAGCGCAATTCATGCGTCTTGCTGACGGACTGGTCGTTAAAGTCCAGTTGCCCGCCCCTGAGCACGATGTTGTAAAGCGCAAAGCGCGGCGCGGCGCCGGCCGGCGGCGCATCGGGCTTTGCTTGCAACCGCTCAAGAATGTCATCAATGTCATAACGGCCCTGGCCGAAATGGGTCAGCGAGGCAACCGGCTCATCGACCTGAATCGCATCGGCCACAGGCGCCAGCCGCAACAGGGATTCAAGTTCTGCGTCTATATATATGCGCTTGACGCTGAGCTGGGGTGTTTTCTGGGGAGAACCTGGTTGGCTGGTGCCGGTTTTGCTGTCAGTCTTGACTTCACTTCTTGCGATCGCAAGGTCGTTGACGGTGAGCTCCAGCGACCAGGGCTTGAAGTCAATGGCGCCAACCGTCACCTGCCGGCCGAGCTTTTCAGAAGCAATTTTTTCGATTCGGGATTTTGCGATGCCCGGCACCAGCGCATAAGCCAGGGCCCAGAACAGCAGCAGGCCACCCGCAAAAAAGGCTGCCCGGCGCTGCCATTTCGGTGACCTGGCCGCCCCCATCGCCGCAGACGGAAGCTGTTTGCCCCTGGCAAGCCATTGATTCACGGTTGTTTGTTCTGGTTCACGAGTCGTCATAGGCACCGAGTCTTGAACGCCGCAAGCCAAACGTCAATGCTTTGTTCAAAGATTTGCCTCGCACTGTTGGTACCGCACCAGATCACAATCATCGCGCGTTAATTAATACCCATTGCACAGCGTGCCATGTAGACAACCCCACAAGTAAAAACCCCGGCCAGCTTGACTGTCCGGGGTTGGCGGCGGGCTTTAAAGCTCATGCCGTCGGGGTTTCGCAAAAGGAGAGATGAATCGTCCCCAGTGCGATTGAAGGCAAGTGATTGCCTCCAGGTTTGCCGGGGTTGGTTACCCGGTAGAGTCCGATTGATTCGGACAATTCAAGATTAAACCTGTGCAGGTCCGCACGCAAGTCAAACTTTTAAATCACATCCCCAGCTGTGATTGCAGGGCCCTTGTTGCTGCATAAAACAGCCTCACGCGTTTTTCAAACCACCAGGACCATCCGGCAGCTTGTAGGTCAACGCCGCGATTAACTTGGAGCAAATCTTCAAAAAGGCGTCGTAAAGCCTTGATTTGACATATGCCGCCAAAAATATATCGCCTTACCCCGGGTTATTTGCATAAAGACTTTGCTTCTTATTATTGACAGGTTATTAACCAACCTCCTAAAATTCTGGCAGTCCCAAAAACAAGGGACAACCCGAACCCGATGCCCCGCTCAATTTGAAGCAGGCAACGTCAAACCAAGGGTCAACACAGCAAGGGCCGACACGGCACAACCTGGTTTGATGGCGACCCAATCCAAGCTTGCCAAACGTCCACCATCACGGTGAGGGCGCGACAAGCGTTAGAGAAGGAGTGCTATGACAGCGCTAGTAAATTCCAGCCCGAGGCTTCGCCTTGAGGCGCATCTGAAAAGTATTCAGGCCAGTGCTGCCAGCATTGCAGACGACATCGCCCAGGGCTTTTTCGAAATCACCCACAACGGTTTTGCCCTGCTGGGCCTGGCCGTGGTGTTTGCCCTGATCACCCTGACCGCCCGCCCGGACCTGCGCCAGGCCGGTGAAGGCAAGCTCATCACCTGGCTGCAGGCCCGCCAGGAAGCGGTCATCGGCTTCACCGAACCTGACGCCGTAGACCGCGCCACCGCATCCAACCCGAAGGACCTGCCAAAACAGCAGGCAGCCGTCGCTTACTGGCTGAGCCGCAAATACGGCGTCGCACCTGAACCGCTGAGCGTGCTGGTCTCTGAAGCTTTTGAGATTGGCGAAAAAGCCAAGCTTGACCCGACGCTGATCCTGGCCATCATGGCCATCGAATCAGGCTTCAACCCCTTTGCCCAGAGCCCTGTGGGCGCCCAGGGTCTGATGCAGGTCATGACCAAGGTGCATCACGACAAATACGACAACTTTGGCGGAAAGCTGGCCGCGTTTGACCCGGTCACCAACCTTCGCGTAGGTGTCAAGGTCCTTCAGGAATGCATCAGCCGGGCCGGCTCCATCGAAGGCGGCCTGAAGTTTTACGTCGGCGCCGGCAATATGGACGATGACAGCGGCTATGCAGCCAAGGTGATGGCCGAACACGCCCGCCTGCTGGCAGTGGTCGGCGGCAAGGGCCTCTCGCCTTACCACGCGGCGCCTGCCCGCACCGTCCCGGTCAAGGCGGACCCTTCCGACGCTGCCGACCCCAAGTCCAGCGACAAGGTGGCAGCTCTGGCTTCTTCCTGACTCACTTCCCCCGTGTTGCCCGACAGTCGTCGGGTACACTTCAGGGGTGCGCAACTGGCGATAGGCACAGCGCCTCCAGAAGTTCTGGCGGAACCTGATGCTGACGTGGGACACCACTGGGAAGCGCACCGCTGTCGGCGGTTTCAAAACCTCAACAGCGTTCAGCCGTTCGCCTGGGCAGCCCTTGTTTCATTGCATCAATGACTGACAGGGACCACGTCTTTAAGGACTGCCATGTACGACCGCAACATTCTCGTTGAACAAGCCGACCCCGAAATTTTTGCCGCAATTCAGGCCGAACACGCACGCCAGGAACAGCACATCGAGCTGATCGCCAGCGAAAACTACGCATCGCCAGCTGTCATGGCGGCGCAAGGCTCGCAGCTCACCAACAAATACGCAGAAGGCTACCCTGGCAAGCGCTATTACGGCGGCTGCGAATTCGTCGATGTGGCCGAACAGCTGGCGATTGACCGTATCAAGAAGATCTTCGGCGCCGACGCCGCCAACGTGCAGCCCCATTGCGGCGCCTCCGCCAATGAGGCCGTCTTCCTGGCCTTCCTCAAGCCCGGCGACACCATCATGGGCATGAGCCTGGCCGAAGGTGGTCACCTGACCCACGGCATGGCCCTCAACATGAGCGGCAAGTGGTTCAATGTCGTGAGCTACGGCCTGAACGAAAAAGAAGAAATCGACTACGAAGCCATGGAGCGCAAAGCCCATGAATCCAAACCCAGGCTGATCATCGCCGGTGCTTCGGCCTACAGCCTGCGCATAGACTTTGAGCGCTTCGCCAAAGTGGCCAAGGCCGTCGGTGCGATTTTCATGGTGGACATCGCCCATTACGCAGGCCTGGTGGCTGCGGGCGTTTACCCCAACCCCGTGCCTTACGCCGATATCGTCACGTCAACAACGCACAAGAGTCTGCGCGGACCGCGCGGCGGCATCATCCTGATGAAGGCCGAGCACGAAAAAGCCATCAACAGCGCGATCTTCCCAGGCCTGCAGGGCGGCCCGCTGATGCACGTGATCGCCGCCAAGGCTGTTGCATTCAAGGAAGCCATGTCGCCGGAGTTCAAGACCTACCAGCAGCAGGTCGTGAAAAACGCACAGATCGTCGCCGACACGCTGACACAGCGCGGCCTGCGCATCGTCAGCGGCCGCACCGAAAGCCACGTCATGCTGGTCGACCTGCGCAGCAAAAACATCACCGGCAAGGAAGCTGAGGCCGTGCTGGGCAGCGCCCACATGACCATTAACAAGAACGCGATCCCGAACGACCCCGAAAAGCCATTTGTCACCAGCGGTGTCCGCGTCGGCACGCCGGCCATGACGACGCGCGGTTTCAAGGACGAAGAAGCCCGCGCAACGGCCCACCTCATTGCCGATGTTCTGGACAATCCCCGCGATACAGCGAACATCGAAGCTGTGCGCGCCAAGGTGAAAGCGCTGACGAGCCGATTTCCTGTCTACCGCTGATCAAGACCCGGTGTTGGGCAGTTTCCGGAATTCAAACATGCCGCATGAATTAACGGGTTTGCCCAAATGAAGTGTCCTTTCTGCGGCAACCTGGAAACCCAGGTGGTTGAAACCCGGGTGGCCGAAGATGCCGACTTCATACGCCGCCGCCGGCAGTGCGGCGCGTGTGAAAAGCGTTTTACCACCTACGAGCGGCCGGACGTCACCTTCCCGGCCATCGTCAAAAAAGACGGCCGCCGCATTGAATACAAACGCAGCAAGATCCTCGGCTCCATGAATCTGGCGCTGCGCAAGCGGCCTGTCAGCACGGAGCAGATTGACTCAGCCATTGAACGGATCGAAGAAAAGCTGCTCAGCCTCGGCGTGCGCGAGGTGGTATCCAACCGCATTGGTGAACTGGTCATGCGCGAGCTGAAGAAGCTCGACAAGGTGGCCTACATCCGCTTTGCCAGCGTTTACCGCAGTTTTGAGGATATTGACGAGTTCAAGACGCTTGTCGATGAAGTCAGGCGCTAATCCGTGAAAAGGGACAGCAGCGGCAAAGCCACTGGTCAAGCCCAGACTTCCGCTTGTCTGCCACCCCAACCGGATCAGTCCGGCCCGGGCAGAATCGGCCTCATGCAAAAAGCGGGCGGATTCACGTTGCTTGAGGTCATGGTGGTGCTGGCGGTCATTGCCATCCTCACCGCGCTGGCTGGCCCTTCTTTTACTGGAATCTTCCAGTCCAACGCCGTGTCAAGCAATGTCAATGCCTTCATGAGCGACCTTCGGTTTGCACGCAGCGAAGCCATCCGGCGCGGCGGCACGGTGGTAATGTGCCGCAGTGATGCACCGGAAGCAGCAACACCCACATGCGGATCAGGAAGCGGCCCCGGCGGCAATGGCTGGGTCAGCGGCTGGATCATTTTTCAGGACCGCGATGGCTCCCAGGACTACTCCAGCGCCGGTGACGATGGTCAACTGCTGAAGGTTCAGGGGCCGATTACAAATCTCGACACGATTGTTGAGGCCAGCAGCACCAAATTCCAGTTTGTGGGAACCGGACGTATGAAAAACCTGTCCAGCGCAACGGCGCTGCAGTTCGGCAGCAATATGCCCAACACAAGGCAACGCATGGTCTGCGTCAATGCGTCAGGGCGCGCCCGAATCGCCGGCGATGGCACTGCATCGTGCACGACAGCGACAGATCAATGAAACATACTGCTTCTTTGCACGGCCAGAAAGGCGCCACGCTGATTGAAGTGCTGGTTGCTGTATTGATCCTGTCTTTTGGTTTGCTGGCCATGGGGGCCATGATGGCTTACGCCATGCTGCTGCCAAAATTCTCGGGCAACCGTTCTGTGGCCGTCAGCACGGCAACCAACATGATTGACCGCATGCGGGCCAACTCAGGTACAGAAAGCCCCTCCTTCTCGATCAGCGCCTACGTCACCACCACATTCACGCCCAGCTTTGTGGCATCTCCGTCGATTCCTTCCGGCAGTACCTGCAGCTTTCCGAATTGCACGCAAAGCTCGATGGCGACCATGGACATCGCGATCCTTCAGCAACAGTTGCAGCAGCAACTCTCGCCTGCAGGCATGACGATTACCGTGACGAGCGTCATCAACAATGAAGGCGGTGTGTGGGTGATCTGGCAGGAGCCCTCCAGTTTCGGAAGCCTGGCGACCGGCAGCGACAACTGCCCGGCAGACGTGACAGCCCAGGCGCTGTCACCGGCGCCACGGTGCGTTTACATGCCATTCAAATTATGAAACGCCCTTTTTTCATTGCTGACAAACGCCAGCACGGTGTGTCGCTCATCGAGCTGATGATCTCGATGACCATAGGCCTGATCATCATGATCGCAGTGATCAGCGCTTACCTCGGGGCGTCCGGGGCCAGCCGCACGGCTGAAGCCATTGGGCGAATGAATGAAGACGGGCAGGCAGCGCTCACCATACTGACCCAGCAGTTGCGCATGGCGGGCGTCAACCCATCCCAGCCGGACCGCTACAGCGTCTCTTTCGCGACGCCAAGCGCACGCGGCAACACAGTCCCACTGCACAACTCGGTCACCAATGCATTCGCCATTCGCGGGTGTGACGTCAAGTTTTCCGATGTTACTTCCGCAGCATCTACTTCAGCACTGACCTGCGGACATTCATCGTCAAGTGCAGGCCCGGACTCCATTTCGATTGCCTACGAAGCCGACCGCTACAACACCATACCCACAAGCGCGGGAGTGCCCACAGACTGCATGGGAAGCGGAATTACGCCGCTAACCCTCACCCCTGGTTACCTGAATGCCGCCGGAGTGGCCGCAGCAAGCACCCTCATCTATGAAGCGGAGAACCGTTACTTTATAGGTACCTCGACCTACATCACCAGCCCGACACTCTATTGCAAGGGAAATGGCACTGCCAATGCACAGCCGCTGGTTGAAAATATAGAGAACCTGCAAATCACTTATGGAACCGTCGACCCCAAGACGACTGCTGCGCCCGTATACGTTACCGTCACACCTACCTTCACCACGACGATGGTGCTGGGTTACCTGTCTGCGTACGATGTAGACAATGACACTTCAACGTTGCCGGGAACCGCTGGTACAGCCACGCCGGCACGCTGGAACGCGGTGAAGGCGATACGTATCTGCGTGGTTGCGAGAAGCGAACAACCCGTGGCGGATTCCCTCGCTTCTGCACGCTACCTTGATTGCAGCGGTAACCTGGTCACCGCGCCACCAGACAAACGACTGCGGCGGGCCTTCACGACCACCGTTGTCATCAGAAACCAGTAGCGCCATGACAAGCGAATCCATCATGACAAATCGCCGCCTGCAGTTGCAGCGGCAATACCGTGGACAACGTGGTGTTGTTCTCATCATGGCCCTGATCATGCTGGTCATCATCTCGCTTCTCACGGCAGTCACCGTGCGAAGTGCAGCGTCGAGCGAGGGCATCAGCGCCAATTCGCGCCAGACGCAACTGGCAGCCCAGGCAGCCGAAACCGCGCTGAGGTATTGTGAACAGGGCGTGATAGATGTCTTGTCTGCCAGTACGAGCACATATGTGTTCAATGTATCGGTACCACCCAGTTCAACCTCCGTGGTCATTTCGGGGACCCACTTTCAGACGCTGATTTCAGCAGCGACGCCTACATCCATGATTACGACCAACTGGGATGTTGCCAACCCCACGATAGCCAACAGCATTCTTGTATTGCCCACGTCGTCAGTCAACCGGTCCGGCATCACCACCACCTTTTCACGTCCACCCGAATGCATGATCGAAAGGCTGTCGCCTTCCACCTCAAGCACCTATTCAAAGAATTTCACCATTACTGCACGCGGCTTCGGACCAGAGGTTGCCGCCGCCGATGCAGCGCGTAGCCGCCCCGTCGGCAGCGAGGTGTGGATGCAATCAACTCTTGAGCTCAAATAAGGCGAAAGCCGGAGGTTCACCGTGAAGACATTCCTGCTCCATTGGCTGTCAAGGGTCCAAAAAACTTGTGCGGCCATTTGCGCAACCGCAGTCCTGGCGGTGATGACCGTTCAACCTGTTTCCGCACAGATATCGCAGACCCCACTGCTGACCCAGGCAGGCGCGGTTGAACCGAATCTGATGTTGATGTTTGACGACTCCCTGTCCATGGTGGCCCAGTTCGTTTACCAGTATGGCGGTAGCGTTAATGGCTATGGACGGACCGGGCCAGGCACAAGCGCCGCCACATCCACCCTGTGCCCTCTCAATCTGCGGGGTATCAGCTGCAGTACCTATCCGTCGTCTCCCTCGATCACCGTCACAGGGACTTACAACGTGCCGAGTTCGACCTGGTACTGGGAGCTGTCCCCCGATGTGAACGGCCTCTATTACGACCCGAGAATTCGGTATTACCCACGCGTTGACTCCACAGGGGCATACACCACACCGGGTACGACGTCCACCACCTCGTTCAATGTTTATTTTTACAAGGCGACCGCGACCACCAACGGGGTGTGGACAGGGTCGGGCAATGACCCGTCGTCGTCGTCAAGTTACTTCAACCCTTACCTTCCAGATCCTTCGCTTCTCGCTGCCGGTGCGTTGGCAAGTCAAACTTATCCCCAATCGGTCACAAGTTCGACCACAGCCCTTCCAAAGTTTTTCAACCGCACCGATTGCGTCAGCAGCGCTACGATCTGCACACTCGGTGAAGAACGGCAAAACTACGCTAACTGGTTGAAGTACCACAGCAACCGAATGGACGCGGTCAAGACCGGCCTCGGCACGGCTTTCCAGAACATGACGCAATCCATACGCCTTGGCTGGTCAACCATCAACAACCTGAACACCAACAGCACGGTTGACTCGGGCGTGAGCCTCTACACCCAGGCGCAAAAAGACGCTTTTTATCTTTGGCTCTACGGCACAAATACCGATACCGGTGGAACACCCAGTCACTATGCGCTCAACAATGTGGGCAAGTATTTTTCAAGGGGCGACAACCTCGGGCCCTGGGCCAACTCACCCATCACAAGTTCGCGTGGGCTGAGCACCCTTGCCACGACCACCACCGATACCGTGGCCATCCGCGCAGCCCAATATTCATGCCGCAGGTCTTTTGCGATGCTGACAACGGATGGCTACTACAACGACAGCTTCTCCGGCCTTGGCAATATCGACAATACCAGCGCCGGGCCGATAACAGGCACGACAGCCACGGGGGGTACGCTGACTTACAGCTACAACGGCACGACGAAGCCCTATGCAGACAATCAGTCCAATACGCTGGCCGACGTGGCGATGAAGTACTGGATCACGGATTTGCGCACCGACATCCCGAACCGGGTCAAACAGATACAGGCAACCGTCATCAATGGTTTGACAACGACCGTCGCCAATGAATCGTTCTGGCAAAACATGAGTTTTTACGCAGTCGGACTGGGCGTTTACGGCACACTGCCGCAAACGGCCACCACGCTGACATCCCTTACGTCGGGCAGCACCACCTGGCCTACCGTAGGCGGTGAGGATGAAACTGCCATTGATGATTTGTGGCACGCCACGCTCAACGCACGCGGCAAGATCCTCAGCTCGAAGAACGCATCCACCCTGAACGATGCCGTCGAAGGCATGCTGGCCGACATCAGCAAAAACACCTCCTCACAGTCAGGCGTGGCGGCGTCCACCCTGAGCCTGACCAATGGCACGCGCAAATACACGCCGAAATACACCACCGGTGAATGGACGGGTAACGTGATTGCCACGGCGCTCGACCCCTCGTCCAGCGCCGAAATATCCATCACCTGGCAGGTGGTGGACACTAACCCAAGCACGAGTGCCACCTACAACGGCATACCCGGCTACAGCTCACGCAATATCTATGCGTGGAATGGTTCGGCGATAGGCAACTTCAATGCCTCGAATACCTATGCGATGGCCAACGTAGTGGGCGCCAACACGAACCTGATCAACTACCTCAGGGGCGACCAGACGAATGAAGACCCCAATGGCACAGCGCTTTACCGCGCCAGGAAGTTCCTGCTGGGTGATATTGTCAATTCGTCTCCGGTGTTCATCAAGGGAGCACTGAACTCGAGCTATGACCAATTGCCGGCCGGAACCTATGGGCAATCGACCTATGCGGCGTTTGTCGCCAGCAAGGCGGCCAGACCCGAGGGTGTATTGTTTGCCGGGGCCAACGACGGCATGCTTCATGGCTTTCGCGACACGACAGGTGCCGAGATTTTTGCGTTTGTACCCCGCATGGTCATGCCCAAAATGCACCTTCTCGCCAGCAGGAGTTATGACCACCAGTATTACGTTGACGGCCCCAACGTGGAGGCCGATGCCTGCCTGAGCGGTGGTGCCAGTTGCACAACGTGGAGCAATCTGCTGGTCGGCACCACGGGTGCGGGCGCGGCGACGGTGTATGCGCTGGACGTGACGGACCCGATCAACATGTCGGCCTCCAGTGTGAAGTGGGAAATCACACCCTCCACCACCGGTTACGGCAGCCTCGGCTACGTATTGACTGACGTACAGACCGGCCTGACCAAGAGCGGGCAGTGGGTGGCCATTTTCGGGAATGGTTACTACGGGTCCAGCACCATGGCCAGCCTTTACATTGCCGACCTCAATACCGGCGCCCTGATCAAGCAGATCAGTACCGGCGTAGGTGGCGGCAACGGTCTGGGTGGCGTCACTCTGGTGCGTGACAGCAACCAGGTCATCATCGGCGCCTATGCCGGCGATGCAAGGGGAAACATGTGGAAGTTTGATCTTTCCAGCGCAAGCAGCGCGAGCTGGGGTCTCGGCCTCTCGAATTCGCCCCTTTACAGCGGTACCACCACCAAAGCCATTTCTGCACAACCCACGGTCGTGCCACATCCAAGCGGCGGCAACGTCATTGTCTTCGGCACCGGCAAGCTCTACGACGCCACAGACGTCACCAACACCGTGACGCAAACGATGTATGGCATATGGGACAGCGTGAGTTTTGGAAGCAGCACAACACCCGCAGGCATAACCCAGACAGGCGTTTCCAGCCTGGTGCAGCAGACCATTTCATCGGTGGCGACAACCGGTACCAAAGTGGTCACGGCATCCAACCTGAGTACATCCACGGTGACGGTTAATTACTACACCGTGTCGACCAACCCGGTGGACTTCTCGACAAAAAGAGGCTGGTACATGAACCTTCCCAACACAGGTCAGAGGTCTATCTACCCTTCAGCCGCACTGGTCGGCGGATATGTGTTGCTGGACACCGTGTCTCCCTCCAACATATCGCTGGACCCATGCGTACAGACGGGTTCGGGGAGGGCCTGGAACTACGTCATTGACGGTGTCACAGGCAGCGGGCCGACATCAGCCATATTTGACACCAATGGGGACGGCATCGTTACCAGTGCGGACCTCCTGGTGGCGGGCTATGAAAATACAGCGGACGGTCGAACGCGCATTATCAAGAACGACAGCAAATCAGACTCAAGCGGGACTTATTACAATCCTCTGAGTACTGAACAGCAGCCCGGCTTCCGCATACCCATTTCCACGTTGCCGTCCATCACGGGCGTAGTGAGACGGTCATGGCGCCAGTTGTTCTTGCGTTAGAAGCGTGTTGCGGAGTCACGCAGATTGATGTCCATAGAGCAGGAGTTTTGAACATGCGCAATCCGTTATCCCGCCTTCGCAAACGTAGCAGCGGCTTCACGCTGATCGAACTCATGATCACCGTGGTCATCATCGGCATTCTGGCCAGCATCGCACTGCCGGCTTACAGCAGTTACATTGCCAGGGCAAGGCGCGCCGATGCGCGTGCGCAGCTGCTCCTGGCCGCGCAGTTCATGCAGCGCTTTTATGCAGCCAACGACAATTACCTGACGGATCGGGCCGGCAACGGCATCCTGGGGTCAGGCGTGGGCATGCCCAACGGGCTGAGGGTGTCGCCGGCTGACGGTACAGCGCTGTACCAGTTGAGCCCCACCATCACTACGGCGGGCACCTACTCGGCCACAGTGACCACCAGCGCCTTCACGCTCGGTATGGCCCCCATCACCGGGCTGTCGCAGGCGGCAGACGCGTGCGGCATTTTCACCATCACCTCGACTGGCATCAAGGGTGTTTCAGGCGCAACCAAAACCCGGGATGAATGCTGGAAGTAGATGCGCCTGGGCATCGCATGCATCGGTCGCCTGAAGCGTTGATCGGCCAGGCCCTTGCGCTGGCCCAGTCTGCCTGCTACATCACATCGCCCAACCCCCGTGTGGGCTGTGTCCTCGTTTCACCCGGCGCACAGATCATTGGCCGGGGCCACACCCAGAAAGCGGGCGGGCCCCATGCCGAAGTGGTTGCACTCCGGGATGCCGCGTCGCAGGGCTACCAGACAGCCGGTGCAACGGCTTATGTCACGCTGGAGCCCTGCTCGCATCACGGCCGCACCGGCCCCTGCTGCGACGCCCTGATCGCGGCAGGCATCAAAAAGGTCGTGGCCTCCCTGCCCGACCCCAACCCGCTGGTATCCGGCCAGGGCTTTGAGCGCCTGCGCGCAGCCGGTGTCGAAGTTGAGATCGGACCCGGCGCAGCCGAATCACGCGAGCTCAACATCGGTTTTTTCAGCCGCATGATCCGCAAAACCCCGTGGGTACGCATGAAAGTCGCAGCGTCGCTCGACGGCAAGACAGCGCTCATGAATGGCCAGAGTCAGTGGATCACCGGAGAACCTGCCCGGGCCGATGGCCATGCATGGCGCGCCCGCAGCTGCGCTGTGCTGACCGGCATCGGTACGGTGCTTGAAGACAACCCGAAGCTGGATGTGCGGCTGGTCGAAACACCACGACAGCCGCACCTGGTCGTCGTTGACAGCCGGCTTGAAACGCCGCTGGATGCGAATCTTTTTATCGCTGGCCGCACCCTGTACATCTACGCCGCGTTGCAGGACGACACAAAGAAAAAAGCGCTGGAAGCGCGTGGCGCTACCGTCATCTACATGCCCGCAGCGAATGGCAAGGTCAACCTCGCCGGCCTGTTGCATGACCTGGCGCGCCGTGAGATCAATGAATTGCATGTCGAAGCCGGCCACAAACTCAATGGCTCCTTCCTGCGCGAAGGACTTGTGGACGAGCTGCTGCTTTACACAGCGCCCAAACTGATGGGCATAGGCCAGGGCATCGCGTCTTTTGGCCCCCTGGAGAGCCTGCAGGATGCGGTGAACCTGCGTTTTATCTCGGCGCAGATGGTTGGCGATGACCTTCGCGCTGTCGCCAGGGTCGCAGGCCGGGACACGTTCTAGGCTATTCGCCGCTTTTTTAGCCATTTAAGGCTGAATCACCCCCATCCCGGCGGGCGAGGCCGAATCCCTGCGAAAATAGCGCATGTTTACCGGAATCATCACCGGCTTGGGGCGCATCGTCGACATCCAAAGCCTGGGCAGCTCTTCAAACCATGGCAAGCGTCTCACCATTGAAACGCCGGCGGGTTACCTCAGTGACGTTGGGTTGGGGGACAGCATCGCCCTCAATGGTGCCTGCATGACAGCGGTGTCGCTCGACCTGACAAACAACCGCTTCACCATAGACATCTCCGCCGAATCACTGGACAAGACCAGCGGGCTGTCCGAGCCCGGCATCATCAACCTCGAAAAAGCCCTGCGCGCCCATGACCGGCTGGGCGGCCATATCGTCTCCGGCCACGTTGATGGCATTGGCGAAGTGACGTACTTCGCAGAAGTTGGCGAAAGCTGGGAGTTGCGCATCCACGCACCCATCGAGCTTGCCAAATACATGGCCTACAAAGGCTCCATCACCGTCAACGGCGTCAGCCTGACCGTCAACACCGTCAACGACCTGGCCGACGGCAAGGGCTGCGAGATCAGCATCAACCTGATTCCGCACACCGTGCAAAACACCGCGCTGGGCCAGCTCAAGCAGGGCTCCAGCGTCAACCTTGAAATCGACCTGATTGCGCGTTACGTGGAGCGCATGCTGCAAGACACCGGAAAGAACACGAATAAATGACCGCCACCTCAACCGCTTCTATTGCCATTTCCCCCGTAGAAGACATCGTTGCCGAGATGAAGGCTGGCCGCATGGTCATCCTCATCGACGAAGAAGACCGCGAAAATGAAGGCGATCTGGTGCTGGCTTCAGACCACGTCACGCCCGAAGCCGTCAACTTCATGGCGCGCTATGGACGCGGCCTGATCTGCCTGACGCTGACGCGCGAGCGCTGCGAACTGCTGCAACTGCCACCCATGGCCACACGTAACGGCACCAAACATTCGACCGCCTTTACCGTATCGATTGAAGCAGCCGAAGGCGTGACCACCGGCATCTCGGCGGCAGACCGCGCCCGCACCATACAGGTCGCGGTGGCCAAAGACACCAAAGTCAGTGACCTGGTTCAACCTGGCCATGTTTTCCCGCTGCAGGCTGTGGACGGCGGCGTGCTGATGCGTGCCGGCCATACCGAAGCAGGCTGCGACCTGGCCGCCATGGCGGGTTGCTCGCCCTCTTCCGTGATCTGCGAGATCATGAAAGACGACGGCACCATGGCGCGCCTGCCAGACCTGCTGGTATTTGCCGCAGAACACAAGCTCAAAATTGGCACGATTGCCGACCTCATCGAGCATCGCAGCCGCAACGACTCGCTGGTTGAAAAAATCGGCAGCCGGCCCCTGAACACGGCCTTCGGCGAGTTCACCGCACATGCCTACAAGGACACCACTAGCCAGGGCCTGCACCTGGCGCTGGTCAAGGGCCAATGGTCAGCAGACGAAGCTGTGGCCGCACGCGTGCATGAGCCGCTCTCGGTGCTGGACGCGCTTGAAACCGGCCGTGCCATGCATTCATGGAACCTCGACCAGAGCCTGCAGCACATTGCCAGTGAAGGAAAGGGCGTTGCCGTGCTGCTCAACTGCGGTGAAAGCGCCGCGCAATTGCTGGCGCAGTTCGAAGGCACGGCGCGTGCCAGCCAGGCACCGGAGCGCGGCAAGATGGACCTGCGCACCTACGGCATTGGCGCGCAAATCCTCAGGGATTGCGGTGTGCACAAAATGACGTTGATGGGCAACCCGCGCCGCATGCCCAGCATGGTGGGTTACGGGCTCGAAATCGTCGGCTACATCAACAAATAACACTGCAAATCAGGGGAAGACATCATGTTTGGTGCAGACAAGGGAACGGCCGACAGGCTGGACGGTAAAAAACTCGTGATCGGCATCGTGCAGGCGCGCTTCAACGAGCCCGTGACCAACGCACTGGCCGATGCCTGCCTGCTGGAACTGGCAGAACTCGGTGTTGAAGCCAAACACATCAAGCACGTCAAGGTGCCGGGCGCGCTTGAAGTGGCCAGCGCCCTGCAGGTGATGGCCGAGAGCGACAAGTACGATGCACTGATCGCACTGGGCTGCATCATTCGCGGTGAAACCTACCACTTTGAACTGGTCGCCAATGAAAGCGGCGCAGCCGTGACGCGTGTGGCACTCGACTACCAATTGCCGATTGCCAACGCCATCCTGACCACCGAAAACCTCATCCAGGCTGAAGTGCGCCAGACCGAAAAAGGCCGCGACGCCGCCCGTGTTGCCGTCGAAATGGCCAACCTGCTCAACGACCTGGCCTGAAGCCGAAAGACCCTATGTCTGAAACGCCTGCAAAAATCGCCAAACCCAAACGCCCGCCGCAAACGCGAACCGGCCTGACCGATACCGGTGTCAAAAAGGCGGCCGACAAGTCTGCTCGCACACGCGCACGGGAGTTTGCAATGCAGGCCCTTTACCAGCACCTTGTTGGCCGCAACGAAGCCGATTCCATCGACGCCTTCACGCGCGACCTGGTCGGCTTTCACAAGGCCGATTCTGCGCACTATGACGCCCTGCTGCACGGCTGCATTGACGATGCACAGGCGCTCGACGCCGCCATCACGCCATTGCTGGATCGCCCGATGGTCGAGATATCGCCCATCGAGCATTCGGTGCTCTGGATAGGTGCTTACGAATTCAAAAACTGCCTTGATGTGCCCTACCGCGTCGTCATCAACGAATGCATCGAACTGGCCAAAGCGTTTGGCGGCACCGACGGCCACAAGTACGTCAACGGCGTGCTGCACAAGATGGCGCCGTCCTTGCGTGCGGCAGAAGTCGCCGCGGACAACGCCAGGTAAGGTGGCGACATGAAAGGCATGCCTTGACTCCAGGAATGAGGATTGCGCAGAGAGCACAAAAGATAGAGCCGTTTTACGTGATGGAGGTCGCGAAAGCGGCTTCGCTTCTTGCAGGCCAGGTCGCGCACACCGCCGACCCGATGATCTTTTTGAACATCGGCGAACCGGACTTCACCGCGCCGCCACTGGTGCAGGAAGCCGCCGCAAAAGCCATTCACGACGGGGCAACCCAGTACACGCAGGCCACAGGCCTGTGGCAGCTGCGCGAAAAAATCAGCAGCTGGTATGCCTCACGTTTCAAGGTCGATGTCGCGCCCAGCCGCATCGTCATCACCGCCGGCGCATCGGCTGCCCTGCAACTGGCCTGCCTGGCCCTGATAGAGGCGGGCGACGAAATCCTCATGCCGGACCCGAGCTACCCCTGCAACCGGCATTTCGTCAGCGCAGCAGAAGGCCAGTCGGTGTTGATTCCGACCACCGCCGATGAGCGCTTTCAGCTGACGCGCGAAAAGGTCGAGGCCGCATGGAATGACAAGACACGCGGTGTCCTGCTCGCCTCGCCATCCAACCCGACCGGCACATCGATTGCGCCTGAGGAGCTGCAGCGCATCCATGAATACGCCGAAAGCCGCGGCGGCATCACGCTGATTGATGAGATTTACCTCGGCCTGAGTTATGAAGAGCACTTCGGCCATACCGCGCTCGCCATGCCCAATGGCCTGGGCCAGAGCGTCATCAGCATCAACTCCTTCAGCAAATACTTCAACATGACGGGCTGGCGCCTCGGCTGGCTGGTGGTGCCCGAGGCGCTGGTGCCGGTGATTGAGCGCATCGCACAAAACCTGTTCATCTGCGCCAGCACGGTTGCGCAACATGCAGCGCTCGCCTGTTTTGAGCCCGAGAGCCTGGCCGAATACGAACGCCGCCGCAGCGAGTTCAAGGCCAGGCGCGACTTTTTTATCCCCGAGCTGAACCGCCTGGGCCTGACAGTGCCAGTCATGCCGGATGGCGCGTTTTACGCCTATGCCGACTGCTCTTCACTCGTCAAGAAATGGGGTCTGGCGGAACACCGGCCAGATGGCACGGGCGGCAGCTGGGATCTGGCCTTCGAGCTCATGAAACGCGCGCACCTGGCCGTCACGCCGGGCCGCGACTTCGGCCATGCCGCGCCCGAAAAATACATACGCTTTTCAACGGCGAGTTCAATGGCGCACCTGAAAGAAGCCATCGCCCGGCTGGAGAAGGTCATTGGATAAAGCCTCCACATTCAGTTGGCCACTGCGTGTTTACTGGGAAGACACCGACGCCGGCGGCATTGTTTTTTACGCCAACTACCTGAAGTTTTTTGAACGTTCACGAACCGAATGGCTCAGATCACTGGGCATTGGACAGCAGCGGCTCAAGGAGACAGATGGCGGCATGTTTATCGTCAGTGAAACCAGTGTGCGTTACCTGCGCCCGGCCCGGCTGGATGATGAACTTCTTGTTACCTCGAAGCTCCAGGATTTGGGCCGTGCATCCATAACAATTGAGCAGCAGGCGCTTTTAAAATCCGGGAAGGACAGTACTCTGCTCTGCACCGGCACCATCCGCATCGGATGGGTCAGCGCCGCGACCTTGCAGCCTGCCCGAATCCCGGCTTCCATTCTTGACAGCCTTAAAGAACGACAAACATGAACCAAGACCTTTCCATCGTCAGCCTCATTCTTCATGCCAGCTGGGTCGTCCAGGGCGTCGTTGCGCTGCTGGTGGGTGTGTCGATTGCCAGCTGGGCCGCGATTTTCAGGAAGATCATTTCCATCAAGCGCATCCAGAAACTCAATGAAGAGTTTGACCGCGACTTCTGGTCCGGCACCAGCCTGAACGACCTGTTCGCCAGCGCCACGCAAAATGCCAAACACTCCGGTTCCATGGAACGTATTTTTGCCAGCGGCATGCGTGAATACCAAAAATTGCGTGAGCGCCGCATCACTGACGCAGGCACCCTCCTCGACGGCGCACGCCGCGCCATGCGCGCCGGTTACCAGCGTGAGCTGGACGCGATTGAAGCCAACCTCTCCTTCCTGGCCACCGTCGGCTCGGTGTCGCCTTACGTCGGCCTGTTCGGCACGGTCTGGGGCATCATGCACGCCTTCACCGGCCTGGCGGCACTGGAGCAGGTCACGCTGGCCACTGTCGCGCCCGGCATTGCCGAAGCGCTGGTAGCGACAGCCATCGGCCTCTTCGCCGCCATTCCCGCTGTGGTTGCCTACAACCGCTTTGCCCACGACATCGACCGCATTGCGAACAAGCTGGAGACCTTCATTGAAGAGTTCTCCAACATCCTGCAGCGCAACCTTGGGGCGCAAAGCCCCTCGGGACATTAACCATGCCAGGCGTTATTTCGCGGGGCCGGGGCCGCCGCACCATCAGTGAAATCAACATGGTGCCCTTTATCGACGTGATGCTGGTGCTGCTCATCATCTTCATGGTGACGGCCCCGCTCATCACGCCCAGCATGATTGCGCTGCCCAAGGTTGGCAAGGCGCCGTCGCAACCGCAAAACCCGATACAGATCCTGATCAGCAAGGACGAGACCGTGCAGATCAAGGTCAAGACCGACTCGGTGCCCAGCAACGTCAACAACGTGGCGGCCGACATCGTGAAGATGGATGCCAACGTCAAGGCCGGCGCCAACGCCGTGCCGGTCGTCATCAGCGCCGACAAGTCCATCAAGTACGAAACCGTCGTCAAGGTGATGGACAACCTGCAGAAGGCCGGCGTCTCGCGCGTCGGGCTTTCGGTGCAGACCGGCAAGTAAACGCGACGCCTCATGCCCAGCGCAGCAGACCGCATTGAATTTGGCCCGCCACGCGATGCCGGTTCGGTGCGCGCCTTCGGTTTGGCGCTGCTGGCCCACGCGCTGCTGATTGCGGCGCTGACCTGGGGTGTGAACTGGAAGCGCGCGGACCAGTCTGTGGCCTTTGAAGCCGAAATCTGGTCCAGCGTGCCGCAGGCTGCCGCTCCCAAACTGGTCGAGCCACCCCCACCACCTCCAGCGCCGCCCCCCGAGCCAGCGCCCAGGGCGCCTGAGGTGAAAGCGCCTCCGCCGCCAGCGCCCGATGTGGACATCGCGCTGGAGCAGGAGAAAAAGCGCAAGCTGCTGCAACAGAAAAAAGAGCGTGAAGAACTGCAGGCCAAAAAAGAAAAAGAGCAGAAGGAAAAAGAACAAAAGGCCAAAGAAGAACAGGCCAAAAAACTGGACGCCCAGCAGGAAGCGAAGAAACTTGAGGCCAAAAAGCTTGAAGACCAGAAGCTGGCGAAACAGCGGGACGACAAGCAGGCGCAGGCATCGACAGCCAAACAGCGTGACGAAGCGCTCAAACGGATGATGGGTCTGGCGGGCGCGACAGGCGCGGCGGATTCGGCCGGCACGGCACAGAAATCAGGCGGGCCTTCTGCCAGCTATGGCGGCAAGGTCAGGGCCAAGGTCAAGCCGAATATTGTTTTCACGGAAGACGCCGCCGGCAACCCGACCGCTGAAGTTGAAGTCCGCACCACGCCGGATGGCACCATCATCAGCCAGCGCCTTGTGAAGCCAAGCGGCAACGCCGCCTGGGATGACGCAGTGATCAAGGCCATCATCCGCACCAGCTCGATGCCGCGCGATGTGGATGGCCGGGTGCCAACACCCATGATCCTGAGCTTCAAGCCCAAGGACTGAGCGCCCGACGTTTACTATCAAATAAATAGCTGCTCACGCCCGTGTTTATTGGCCCGGAGGCATATTTGATACCTAAAAATGGCCTTTTTTGGGAAATTTCAGCCCTTTTGACCGCAATCCAAAGCTTCAGAACCCCGGAAAAACCAGAATTTTGCCGTATACGTTAAAAATTTAATATATACGACAAAAATTTAACGTATACGTTAAAAAATTGCCATCATCGCGAACCTGATTCGGGATTTGTCCACGCTCCGGCATCAGCGCTGAACCAGCATGCATTGCGGCGTCGGTCCGCAATGACAAGCAGGGATAAAGCCCCAAGGCCTTAACCCTTTAACCCTTCACGCCATCACTCGTAAACAATCTGCGCCTGCCCCTTGTCGGCCTGCGCCATCCAGCTGGCCAGCGCGGCATCGGTGGGGAAAAATTTGGCGCGTTCATCCAGCACGATGTCGGCGTTCACCGCGCCAAAGTCGGCATCGCGCCGCACGCTCAGGCGCACCGGCAGGCCGCGCACGAGTTCACCCTGCTCCGACATCTCGCGTTTGGGCGGAAAGTCGCGCACGATGCGCGAGATGTCGGGCGCAGAGCCGTTAACTGCCACGCGAAGGTACTTGCCGAACTTGCAGCGCGCGGTCTCCAGGTCCCAGACCTGGGTGACCTTGAGCCGGTAGCCGCCCGAGAAGCGGTCAGGTTGCAGCACGCCCTGCACGATGACAAGTTCATCATCCTTGAGCAGGTTGCGGTTGGCGTTGAGCGTGGCTTCGTCAGCCGTGGCCTCGATCATGGCCGTCTTGTCGTCGAGCTTGAACAGCGCGAGCTTGCCGCGCTGGCCGTTGATGACACGCAGGTCGGTCACGATGGCTGCCAGCAACTGCTGGTCGCGTGAATCGATAAGGTCTTCAATCTTGCGCTTGGCAAACTTGCGCACCTCGAGCTCGACCTCGTCAAAAAGGTGACCCGAGAGGTAAAAGCCGATGGCGGTTTTCTCCTGCACCAGGCGCGCCTTGACGCCAAAAGGCATGGCCGGCACGAGTGGCGGCTCCTGCGTGCTGGCGGCGTGCGAGTCCATGTCGAACAGCCCGCCCTGGTTGGCGTTGGCTTCGGTCGCGGCAGCAAATTCAAACGCGCGATCGACCGATGCCAGCAACTCGGCGCGATTCAAATGCAGGTTGTCAAAAGCGCCCGCCTTGATGAGCGCCTCGACCGTGCGCTTGTTGAGTTTTGACTTGTCGACCCGCACGCAAAAATCAAACAGCGAGGTAAACGCCCCGCCCGCTTCACGCGCAGCGACGATGGCGGCAATCGCCTGCTGGCCCGTGCCCTTGACGGCACCCAGGCCGTAGCGAATGCTCTTGTCGGTGATGGGCTCGAAACGGTAGTGGCCGCGATTAACGTCGGGCGACTCGAAGCTGATGCCCATCTTCTGCGCATCGCCGAAGAGGATCTTCAGCTTGTCGGTGTCGTCCATTTCCACCGTCATGTTGGCGCAGAAGAATTCGGCCGTGTAATGCACCTTGAGCCAGGCCGTGTGGTAGGCCAGCAGCGCGTAGGCAGCGGAGTGCGACTTGTTGAAGCCGTAGCCCGCAAACTTTTCCATCAGGTCAAAAACCTCGTCGGCCTTTTCCTGGCTGAGGCCGTTTTCACCGGCGCCCTTGCGGAAGATCTCGCGCTGCGACGCCATCTCCTTCTCGTCTTTTTTACCCATCGCGCGGCGCAGCATGTCCGCGCCGCCGAGCGAGTAACCGCCCAGGATCTGCGCGGTCTGCATCACCTGCTCCTGGTAGACCATGATGCCGTAGGTCTCTTCCAGCATGGGCTTGACGCGCGGGTCCGGGTACTCGGGCTCTTCGCGGCCCTGCTTGCGCGCGATGTAGGTCGGGATCAGGTCCATCGGACCCGGCCGGTACAGCGCATTCATCGCGATCAGGTCTTCAAGGCGGTTCGGTTTGGCGTCTTTCAGCATGCGCTGCATGCCGGTACTTTCAAACTGGAACACGGCTTCGGTCTGGCCCCTTGCGAAAAGCTCGTAGGTCTTTGCGTCGGTGAGCGGCAGGTTCTCGAAGGCAAAGTCTTTCTGCGTCGGGTGGCGGGCGATGATGAACTCGCGCGCGATTTCAAGAATCGTCAGCGTGGCCAGACCCAAAAAGTCAAACTTGACGAGGCCAATCGCCTCGACGTCGTTCTTGTCGAACTGGCTCACCGCCGAGGTGCTGCCGGGCTGGAGATAAAGCGGGCAGAAGTCGGTCAGCTTGCCGGGCGCAATCAGCACGCCCCCGGCATGCATGCCGACGTTGCGGGTCAGGCCCTCCAGCTTGCGTGCGAGTTCCAGCAGCGTGTGGACGTCCTCTTCTTTCGCTTCGCGCTCGGCGAGTATGGGCTCAGCTTCGAGCGCATACACCTGCTTGTCGCTCTTCTTGCGCTCGGCTGGCAACAACTGCAGGGTGACGGACTGACCCGGCTTGTTCGGGATGAGCTTGGAGATGCCGTCGCAAAAGCCGTAAGGAAAGTCCAGCACCCGGCCCACGTCGCGAATCGCGGCGCGCGCGGCCATGGTTCCGAAGGTGACGATCTGGCTGACCGCTGCGTGGCCATATTTGTCCTTGACGTAATCAATGACGCGGTCGCGGTTGCTCTGGCAGAAATCGATATCGAAGTCGGGCATGGACACCCGCTCAGGATTCAAAAACCGCTCGAACAGCAGGTTGTACTGCAGTGGGTCGAGGTCGGTGATCTTGAGCGCATATGCAACCAGCGAACCGGCGCCTGAGCCCCGGCCCGGCCCGACCGGGCAGCCGTTGTTCTTGGCCCAGTTGATGAAATCGCCCACGATCAGGAAGTAGCCCGGAAAGCCCATCTTCAAGATCGTCTTGATCTCGAACTCCAGCCGCTCGACATACACCGGGCGCTTTTCATCACGCACCGCCTCGTTCGGGTAGAGATGCTTGAGGCGCTCTTCAAGGCCTTCAAAAGACACCTGGCGGAAGTAATCGTCCGCCGGCATACGCACACCGTTGACCTCGGGCGTCGGGTAATCGGGCAGCATGGGCTTGCCGAGCTCGAGCTTGAGGTTGCAGCGTTTGGCAATCTCGACGGTGTTGGCAATCGCCGACGGGATATCGGCAAACAGCGCTTCCATCTGCGCGGCAGATTTGAAATACTGCTCACGCGTGAACTTGCGCACGCGCCTGGCATTGCCCAGAATCTCGCCTTCGGAAATACACACACGCGCCTCGTGCGCTTCGTAATCGTCGTAGGTCAGGAACTGGACCGGGTGCGTGGCGACGACGGGCAGCTTGAGGCGCGCGGCCAGTTGAACTGCCGCCGTGACATGGCGCGAGTCTTCGGCCTGCTCGGCGCGTTGCAGTTCGATGTAGAAGCGGTGCGGAAAAATGCCCGCCAGGTAAAGCGCACTTTCAACAGCACGTGCATCGTCACCCTGCACCAGCGCCTGGCCGATGGCACCGCGCTGCGCACCCGACAGTGCAATCAGGCCTTCGTTCAACTCTTTCAGCCATTCCAGGCTGATGATGGCCTGGTCACGCACCACGCCGCGCGTCCAGGCGCGCGTGAGAAGCTCGGACAGGTTGAGGTAACCCCGGTGGTTTTGCACCATCAGCAGCATGCGGGCTGGCGGTGAAGCCGCATCCTTGCCCGGCACCTGCACCCACACGTCGGCAGCGATCAGCGGCTTGACACCCTTGCCGCGGCATTCTTTATAAAACTTGACGGTGCCGAACAGGTTGCTCAGGTCACTGATGCCAAGGGCGGGTTGCTGGTCAGCCGCTGCGGCGGCGACGATCTCATCTATGCGGTTGGTCCCGTCGACGACTGAAAACTCGGTGTGGATTCGTAAATGGACAAACATGGTTCATTTTAGAGGTCTGGCCGGCGTAGAAAACTCCGGCCAGACCCAGCCACCGCTCCGCGCTGCCTACAATTCCGGCCATCATGAAAGTTCTGAATATTGCGGCCTACAAGTTTGTTTCCTTGAGCCAACTGCCCGAAATGCAGGCGGCCATCCTGGAAGCCCTGCAAACACGCGTTCTCAAGGGCACGGTCCTGCTGGCTGAAGAGGGCATCAATCTTTTCCTGGCGGGACCACCGGCGGCGATTCATGATTTTTTGGCATGGCTGCGGCTGGATGCGCGTTTGGCTGATCTTGAAGTCAAGGAAAGTTTTTCAAACGCGCAGCCCTTCCGCAAGCTGCTGGTCAAGGTCAAGCCTGAAATCATCCGCATGAACCACCCCGCCATACAGCCTGCGTCAGGGCGCGCACCGGCGGTGGATGCCGCCACGCTCAAACGCTGGCTGGATGCAGGCCATGATGACAACGGACAGCCTGTGGTGACACTGGACACGCGCAACGACTTTGAAGTCGATGTCGGCAGCTTCAACCATGCCATCGACTGGCGCATCACCAAATTCACCGAGTTCCCCCAGGCCCTGCTGGACCACCGCGACGAACTTCAGGGCAAGACGGTGGTGAGTTTTTGCACTGGCGGCATTCGCTGCGAAAAGGCAGCGATCTTCATGCGCGAAGCCGGCGTGCAGGATGTCTACCAGCTCGATGGCGGCATCCTCAAATACTTTGAGGTCAATGGCCATGCGCACTATGACGGCGAATGTTTTGTGTTTGACGAACGCCGCGCGCTGGACCAGGCCCTGAGCCCAAAAGTCAACCCCGAAACAGCAACCTGAAAGACGGCGAAGCTGCCGGCCAGCAGGTTTCGGCATCTTGTCTGACAATGGGTCGGTTCAGAGTCTGCGAGTCTTGGTTTTTTCGGGGCGGGTTTGTGCAAGATGCCTTTATCCCGAGCGCCCCCACGACTAACCGTCGACTTCAAGCCAATTGATTCCAAGGCTACCCATGACAAGTCCACAGACTGCCCTTTCCCTGTACGCACCGCAAACTTCGGATCTGGCCGCACGCTTTCTGGCTGTACGCCAGCAAACCGAAAACCTCATCAAGCCCCTCAGCGCGGAAGACTGCCAGCTGCAGTCCATGCCCGATGCCAGCCCCGCCAAGTGGCACCTGGCGCACCTCACCTGGTTTTTTGAAACTTTCCTGCTTGAGCGCTTTGAAGGCAACTTCAAGCCTTTCGATGCGAGCTTTCGTGTGCTGTTCAACAGCTATTACAACGGCGTGGGCGACAAATACCCGCGACCCCAGCGCGGACTGATCAGCCGCCCAACGCTTGCCGAAGTGCTCGACTACCGCGCACAGGTCGACCAGCGCATGCTGGACACGCTGACGCAGGTGCAGACGCGCGGTACTGCCGTGGAGAAAAAGGAATTCGAAGAACTGGTCACGCTGGGACTGCACCATGAGCAGCAGCACCAGGAGCTGCTGCTGACCGATATCAAGCACGCGCTGTCCTTCAACCCCGGCCGTCCGGCCTACGCCAGACGCTGGCCCCTGGCCGGCATACACCCGCAAGCTGTGAGCTGGATGACCTATGAAGGCGGGCTGGTTGAGCATGGTTTTGACGCTGGACGCGATGGTCCATTTACCTTCGACAATGAAACGCCGCGGCACAAGGTTTACGTGGCTCCGTTTGAACTGGCAAGCCGCCTTGTCACCAATGGCGAAATGCTCGCGTTCATGGCCGATGCGGGTTACCGGCGTCCCGAGCTTTGGCTGTCGATGGGCTGGGACTGGGTCCAGACGGGCGGGCATGCGATGCCGCTCTACTGGCAGCAAGCTGAAGACGCAAACTACGGGAACTTCACCTTGCAGGGCCTGGTCGATGTCGACCCCAACACCCCTGTGTGCCACCTGAGTTATTTTGAAGCCGATGCCTTTGCCCGCTGGGCCGGTGCCCGCCTGCCTACAGAGTTTGAATGGGAATTTGCGGCGCGGGGCCTGCAACAAACACCGTCACCGCAAGGCAACTTCGTTGAGAACGCGGCGTATCACCCTCTGCCCCAGCAGGAAGGCCATGAGGGCCAGCCCATGCAGATGCTGGGTGACGTCTGGGAGTGGACGCAGTCCAACTACAACCCTTACCCCGGCTATAAACCATGGGAAGGCCTGGTTGGCGAATACAACGGCAAGTTCATGTGCAACCAGTTTGTGCTGCGCGGCGGATCATGCGCCACGCCGCAAAGCCACATGCGCGCCAGCTACCGCAATTTCTTTCCGCCCGATGCGCAGTGGCAGTTCAGCGGCTTGCGGCTGGCGCGCGATAGTCGCCCGTGAAAGTCAGCCCGGAATAAAACGCCGCTCGGGGAGTGGAATGAATTCAGTCTCGCCAGCCACCTGGCCCATGGTTTGTGCCGCCCAGTCTTCAGAGGCCTGAACAATGCGCTCCTTGCGGCTGGAGACAAAGTTCCACCACATCAGGCGATGGCCATCGAGCGGCTCGCCGCCCAGCACCATGAAGCGCGTTGGGACTGGAGCACTGATTTTTGAAGCAATACCCGGTTCAAGCAACACCAGGGTGTGCGCAGCAATGGTTTCACCGTCCACTTCAAAATCACTGTCGACCGAATAAATCGCCAGTTCGGGGGCGAGCGGAGGCATCTCGAAAGTGCCGCCCGCCTTCAGCTGCACGTCAAGATAAAGGGCCGGTGCAAAAGTGGCAACAGGTGAGGTCTTGCCGAATGCCTCGCCAATCAGCACGCGCACATCAGCGCCACCAACCACCACTTCGGGAATGTCCGCCGCCGGCGTATGCACGAATGCAGCGGCCACTTCCTCGTGCGCGACGGGCAAGGCGGCCCAGAGCTGAATGCCGTGGTTCACATACGCTTTGGACCGGAGGTCGTCGGGCGCGCGCTCCGAATGCACAATGCCGCGTCCCGCCGTCATCCAGTTGATGGCGCCGGGCTCGATGCGCTGCTCGAAGCCCAGGCTGTCGCGGTGCATGATGGCGCCTTCAAACAGGTAGGTAACCGTCGCCAGGCCGATATGCGGGTGCGGCCTGACGTCATGGTTCTCGCCGGGCTGTACCGTGATGGGCCCAAAGTGGTCAAAAAACAAAAAAGGACCGACCGCCTGCTTCTGCGCTGCCGGCAGCAGGCGGCGCACCATGAAGCCGCCGCCAAGGTCCTTGTTGTGACCTGTCAACTTGATCTGCACACTCATGCCATTCGCTCCACACTGGTTGTGATTTCGGTCGTGACCGTGGTCATGAGTTTATGCACCGGGCATTTTTGGGCAACCGCTCCCAGTTCATGGATCTGGGCGTCCGTCAGGTCGCCGCTGATCTGCAGACGTGCCGCAAGTTTGTACACACCGGCCCGCTCCTGCGAGTCATCACGCTCGACAACCGTACGTATGTCATCGACCTTGATCCCCTTTTTGTTGGCGTACCACATCACTGTCAGCGCCTTGCAGGCCGCCAGTGCGGCGTCATACAGGTCATGCGGGCTGGGGCCGGTATCGGCGCCGCCTTCTTCTGCACTCACATCCGCAATCAGCGAATGGGTGCGGATCTGCAGCGACTGGGCCATGGCCTCGCCATAGGCACGTTTGAGTTCAACAGTCATGGCGCAGTCTCCTGATTTGTTTACGTGATGAATTTACCCGCAACCTCAAGCACACGTTGACCGAGCTTGCGTGCGTTGTCAAGATCCCCGACAGCCATCTCACCAGCACCGGCATCAGATGGCGACTGCGCCATCGCACCGCTGTAAGAGCCCAGAAAATTGGCGTCGTTGCGCTGGGCAGCCTTGCTGTTGCTGGGCAGCACGCCCTGGCTGACCCAGATGCCGCCATGCTGCATGGCGAGCGTGAACATATAGGTCAGCGTGGACGACTTGTCGCCATTGAGGCTGGCGCTGTTGGTAAAGCCCGCAAAGAGTTTGTCCTTCCAGGCCTGGGTGTACCAGGGCTTGGATGATGCATCGACAAACTTCTTGAACTGCCAGCTCACGCTGCCCATGTAGGTGGGTGAGCCCAGGATGATGGCGTCTGCGGCGGCCAGTGTTTCCCAGCCGCTTTCGGGCAGGTTTCCATCTGCGTCGATGGCCAGCAACTCTGCGCCGGCGCCCTCAGCCACGGCTTGTGCCATGCGCTGGGTGTGGCCGTAACCCGAGTGATAAACAACAGCAACTTTTGGCATAAATGCTTTCAGTTTCAGTAAAAGTGAAATCAAAAACGGCGCTGCAATTACTTGCCGAGTTACTTGCCGAGTTTTGCGTCAGCACTCCATGCGCCGCCGCCAAAAGCCGCGATGCTGAACAGGCCGCCCACGATGGCCAGGTTCTTGAAGAAATTCATTTGCTGCATCATGACCTGTTCTGCAGGCACAGACCAGAACGCATGGAAGATAAAGGTGATGACCAGCGTGAACAGGCCCATGCCCAATGCGGCCCAGCGGGTCTGAAAGCCCACCAGCAGCAGCAGGCCCAGGCCCAGTTCAACCACGATCGCAAGAGCTGCAGCCACCTGTGGCAGCGGCACGCCCTGTGAAGCGATGTAGCCAACCGTTCCGGCAAAACCGGCAATTTTGGCAAAACCGGCCGGTACAAACAACAGCGCGAGCAGCACGCGGGCCAGCAGGGAAAGAGGGTTCTGGAGAGTGTTCAACATGGTGAGTCCTTTGGAAAGTTAAAAGAAAAGAAAGAGAAAAAATAAATGCTGACGGGAAATGGCCCCGCCAGTCATCAGACAGGTGCTTCAGGCGCTTCAGGCGCTTAAGTCAAATACCAGCACCTCGGCATCCTTGCCGTGGCCGAGTTCAAGTTGGCCGCCCTCGCCTTCGATCAGGGCTGCGTCACCGGCCTGCAGCTTCCGGCCGTTGACGTCCAGCTCACCGCGCACCAGATGCACATAGGTCTTGCGCCTGGGGTCAAGTGCAAACGTGGCCTTTTCGTCTGCATCCAGCAGGCCGGCATAAATTTTTGCGTCGGCATGGATGGTCACCGAGCCGTCCACGCCGCCGTTTGACGCCACCAGTTTCAGCTGGCCGCGTTTTTCGGGTGCAGCAAAAGTCTTCTGCTCGTAGCTGGGTGGGATGCCCGTCACATTGGGTTCGATCCAGATCTGCAGAAAATGGGTGGTCTGGCCTTCAGCATGGTTGAACTCGCTGTGCTGCACGCCGGTGCCTGCGCTCATGCGCTGAACGTCACCGGGCGGAATGCCCTTGACGTTGCCCATGTTGTCCTTGTGGGCGAGCTCGCCGCTCAGCACATAGCTGATGATTTCCATGTCGCGGTGACCATGCGTGCCAAAGCCGCGACCGGCGGCGATACGGTCTTCATTGATGACGCGCAGGTTACCGAAGCCCATGTGCTCGGGGTCGTAATAGCCGGCAAATGAAAATGAGTGAAACGATTTGAGCCAGCCGTGGTCTGCATAGCCGCGGTCTGCTGATTTGCGCAAGGTGATCATAAAAACTGCCTTTCGACATTGGCATCTGCGGCGGTGCGGTTAAAACTTGCAGCGCGGCGTCCAATAACTCCAATGTAGATTCATACGCGGGTCTGGCGATTGCCGAAGTTTGATGGCATCATTCAAATTATTTGAATGAAATGGCCCCCACGCTTTTCGCCTAGCGTAATGCGCGGCCCCCGAGGGGGCGCATTTCCCCCAGGGGCGGCCCGTCGGGAAAACGGCCCCTATTTCTGCAACATCAATGACCACACGACCCAAAACCATACGCGACGTCCTGACGCCCGAGGCACTCAACCTGATTGATGCCGTGCACCGTACCGGCAGCATGGCCGCAGCTGCACGCGAGTTGGGGGTGGTGCCCAGCGCCCTCACTTACCGCGTGCGGCTGGTGGAGGACGCGCTCGACGTGCTGCTGTTTGATCGCTCCTCGCGGCAGGCAAAACTGACGGAGGCTGGCAAGGAACTGCTGCGCGAAGGCAACCGCCTGCTGGCAGAACTCGATGCGATTGCCAACCGCGTCAAACGGGTGGCTACGGGCTGGGAACCGCAACTTACCCTGTCGGTCGACAGCATCATTTCGCGCAGCACCGTGATGGAACTCTGCGAGGCCTTTTTCGCGCTGGAACCGCCGACGCGGCTGAAGATTCGCGAAGAAGCGCTGTCGGGGACGCTGCAGGCGCTGACGTCGGGTCAGGCCGACCTGGCGCTTGGTGTTGCCATTGATATCGGCACGGGTACAGGCCTGGAACCCGCCGCACTCAGCGCCGTGCAGAGCAAGCCGCTGGGCAATGTGAGCTTTGTGTATGCGGTGGCACCGCATCACCCGCTCGCCGGTGAAAAAGGCCCCATCACAGATGAAATGATGATGGCGCACCGCGTCGTCGCGGTGGCCGACTCCATACAGCGTGGCAGCGGCATCTCGGTGGGCCTGTTGGGCGGCCAGGATATTTTCACCGTGCCGGGCATGCTGGCCAAACTCGACGCGCAGTTGCGCGGCCTGGGCAGCGGCTTTTTACCAGAATACCTCGCACGCCCCCACATCGACACAGGCCGGCTTGTCGAGAAAGCGGTGGCAAGGCCGCCGCGCGTGGTGAAGGCCGGTTATGCGTGGCGCACCAGTGCGGGCGCCAAGCCGGGGCGTGCCCTGCAATGGTGGCTGAAACAGCTCGAAAAAACCAAAACGAGAAGCGCTTTGCTGGAGCGTTAAGTGGGCATCAGTACATACACCGTGACGTGTATCGACCATTTGCCGTCCATGTGCGTGTAGAGTGTGTTTGTCGGCAAGCTATTCAGCCAATTACAAATACCGGAGAAGTCAAAATCATGAGCACAAAAATCCGCAAGAAACCTCCGGCGAAAACCCCGTCCCGACCTTCGCCAAAAACAGCTGCCCACCCGTCCAAAGTCAAGGCGGCCGCGGGACAGGCGCCGCGTCATATTGCCGTCATCGGCGCCGGGATCGCGGGCATTGCCTGTGCCCGCACGCTGGTGCAGGCCGGCCACCAGGTCACCGTTTTTGAAAAGAGCCGCGGCGCTGGCGGCCGCATGGCGACCAGAGTCAATGAATTTGGCGGCTTTGACCACGGCGCACAGTACTTCACCGCACGTGATGCCAGGTTCCAGCAAGTGCTGGCGATGACCCCGGCGATGGTGCGCCCGTGGAGCGCCAATACTGTCCGTATCCTTGACGAACTTGGACGCGTGGTTGCGTCTGCATTGCCCCCCAAGGAAGCCCATTGGGTCGCAACGCCCGGCATGAACGCCCTCGTACGCCAATGGGCCCAGCCACTGGCGGCAAGCGGCTGGCTCCTGACGGATACACAGGTCATGCGCATTGAGACAGACAAGCTCGATGCCACCCGCTGGCAATTGCAGACGGAGGGCAGCGGCGCAGGCAGCAGCGTGCATTCCGGCTTTGATGCAGTCGTGCTGGCGGTGCCGGTGGCCCAGGCCAAGGCCCTGCTGCTCAGCTCGCAAACGGCCAAGCCCTTGATGCAGGCCATGTCTGAGGTCACCGTTGCACCGTGCTGGACATTAATGCTGGCATTTCCGCAAGCCATGCAACCCAATCTTGCGCATCTCGGCCCCCACTGGAACGCGGCACGCAGCACACACCACCGCATCGCCTGGCTGGCACGCGAGTCATCCAAGCCCGGACGCGGCCCGATTGAACGCTGGACCGTACAGGCCAGCCCCGACTGGTCCGAGCGCCACATCGAAGACGACGACGAGCGCGTCAAGGCCAAGCTGCTCAAGGCCTTCACGGAAGTCACCGGCATACGCGCAGCACCCGGACATGCAGAAGTACACCGCTGGCGCTATGCCCAAACCATGCAGCCGCTGGGCAAAAGCCATTTGTGGGATGCCAAGGCGGGCATAGGTGCCTGTGGCGACTGGTGCATTGGCCACCGAGTTGAAGACGGATTCATCTCGGGTCTTGAAATGGCTCTCGCCCTTCTCTAAAACATGTCGGCAGGGGGACACTGTGGGGGCTATATCGGCCGGTTCGCACCCTCACCGACGGGTCCACTTCATGAGGGATCACTGGTCGCAGCCCTGGCAAGCTGGCTGGATGCACGCGCGCATGGCGGCAAATGGCTGGTGCGCATTGAAGATGTCGATACGCCGCGCTGTGTACCCGGCGCAGACCAGCTCATCCTGCAGCAACTCGCGGCCTGCGGACTTCACCCTGACGAGCCGCCCGTCTACCAGTCACAGCGCGCCAGCCTTTACCAGACCGCGCTGGACACCCTCATTGAAAAAGGCCTGGCCTATCCGTGTGCCTGTACGCGGCAGGACATTGCACTGGCGCTTGCAGCCAGAGGACAGGTCAAGGAAAGGCATGGCGAGCTGGTCTATCCCGGCACCTGCAGGCAGGGCCTCAAGGGCAGGCCTGCACGCGCATGGCGGTTCCTGACGGAAACATCCGCAGGTGCAGAAACCGAAATTCACTGGTGCGACAGGCTTCTCGGCGATCAACGGCAAAGCGTCAGCCGCGAAGTTGGCGACTTCATCCTCAAGCGTGCCGACGGCTTGTGGGCCTACCAGCTGGCGGTCGTCGTAGACGATGCCGAACAGGGCATCACGGATGTGGTCAGGGGGGAAGACCTGGCCGACAACACGGCGCGGCAAATATTGCTGCAACGTGCGCTAGGCTACTCGCAACCGCGTTACATGCACACGCCCCTGGTACTGGCGGCTGACGGCCGGAAGCTGTCCAAACAAAACGGCGCCCGGGCTCTTGATGTCGGTAACCCGCTTGCATTGCTTGAATATGCCGGGAAAGCCCTTGGGCTACAGGTCAGGCCGGCAACTGCCCCGGTCAAGGAGTGGCTGGCAACAGCCACAAAAATTTGGCAGCAGGCTTTACAAGCAGGAACGCTGAAGTAAAAAAACCGGGACAAAGAGACAAATAGCACGATTAGAATTACCGGTGGCCAGAAGAGCAAGCCTGAATGCCTACACTAGAGCAAAGAGTTGCCTAGCCGTTTCCAATTGGTATTCATGAATTTTCCCTCCAGGTTTTTTGTTTCTATGGCAGCATTTTTCCGCGCCTGGCTGGCACTTCTGGTGTTGCTGGCAACAGCCTCATCTGCAACAGGCCAAACCTGCGCCCTGCCAGGCTGGAATGGGCCGATAACCATTGGCGCTGGTACAACTGTAGTTAATTCCTACCATGGCGGCATCGGCAGCACAGGCGCCAATGCCACCGTCATCAACGTGTCCTCCGCCACAGGACAACGCACCAACACCCGCCAGTTGATCGCAGGCGACATGATCCTCGTCATGCAGATGCAGGACTCCACAAACGGCAACAACGCCGGCTTGCACGAATATGCCCAGATCGCATCCATCACGGGCACTGCCATCACACTGACCAAACCACTGGTCAACTCCTACAACCAGTTGATGAACACGGGCAACGTGCGCAGCTGGCAGGTCATATGGGTCCCGCAATATTCGGCGCTAACGGTGACAGGTACGGCCAGCGCGAATACATGGACAGTGGTCACCGCCACAGGCGTCGCAACCGGCGGAGTTCTGGCCATGGATGTGGCCGGGAGCCTGACGCTCAACGGTACAGCCACCGCCTCGGGCATGGGTTTTCGCGGTGCTTTCGGTTTAAGCGGCAGCGGTATCGTCACAGGCGGCACTGCGACGACCGCCAACATACCGTACAGCACGAGTACCACCGTATCGACCATCAATGGCGGCCAAAAAGGCGAAGGCACCATGGGCATCCCCCCGCGTGTGTTTACCGGCTCCGTGGGGCCGGCCTCCTACACGGTGCTGCTGGGCCAGGGCTACGCGCTGGGCGCAGGTGGGCAGGCATCCATAGGCAACGCAGGCGGAGGGTCAAATGACGGAAATCCAGCTTCAGTGGCAAGTTCCAACTCCTACAACGCCGGCGGCGGCGGCGGCGGGAACTACGGGCAAGGCGGGCAAGGCGGTAATAACTGGAACGGAGGCAATGGCACCGATCCTGCGCTCAATCAGGGCACCAGCACCAATATAGGCAACGTGGCCGGTGGAAAGGGTGGCAATGCGCAGACATTCGCCGCCGCGACGCAGCTGGTGATGGGCGGCGGTGGCGGGTCAGGAGCGGCCAACAACGGGACAGTAGCAAATGGCGTCACTGCCTGGCCGCCGACCAACACTATCGCAACGGGTAACGGAGCCACAGGCCCCATCACTTCCAGCGGCGCTTCCGGGGGCGGCATCGTCCTGATTCGTGCGGGCAGCGTCACGGGCACAGGCCGCGTTGATGTCAGCGGCTATCGCGCATACAACAAATTTCCCCTTGGCGATACTGACTCGGCCGGCGGCGGCGGCGCCGGAGGCTCGGTCTTCTTCGTCGCAGGCTCAGGCAATGGCACAGGCATAACCATCAACGCAAGTGGGGGCAACGGCGGCTATTCCAATTACTTCCAGCATGGTCCCGGCGGTGGCGGCGGCGGTGGGTATATCCAGACCAGCCTGACTGGCGCGACCACCAACGTCAATGGAGGCCCCAACGGGACAGATGCCTGCTGTGGTGTGACCGCACCGGGAGACGGTAGCGCTGCCGGCAGCGGCAGCCCGAAAGCATGGAACGCGGCATCCGGCAATGCAGGGGTGGTGGTCACGACGGTTGGCACGCCAACGGGCCTGGGCGGCGGCGGGGGTACATGCCTGCCGAATATCGCGGTCACCAAGAGCACCAGCACACCCAACATCACGACGGCCACCAGCGCAACTGCAACCTATAGCATCAACCTGAGCAATACGGGCGGAGGGGCCGCAAGCGTATTCATCCTGGACAGAACCTTGCCTCCCGGGTGGCTCTATGCAAGTACGCCTGCGACCACCTACAGCTACAGTCCGTCTCCAGGGGCTGGTGGGGTGACGGCGGGCGCAGCGGGTGCAGAAACAATTTCGGCAGCCCTGCCGGTGAACCTTCCGGTTGACACCCTGGCCGGGGCAAGCTCGATCACTGCTGTCAATCTTCGTGCGGCGGCAACGGCACCTGGTAGCGCCACCACAACGGCAGTCAACACGCCCACTTTTGGCAGTTTTTACTTGCCCAGTGCGGGCAGCCTCACCGTGACGTTCGCCGTCACCATCCCCAACACGGCAACCGTGGGGACGTACCACAATCCTGCTGGCGTTGTCTTTCTGGATCCCACGCGCACCAGTTCTGTCGTACGAATGGTCAGCCCGGCCACGGGGGTCAATGCAAACAGGGCGGGCGCAGCGTACAGCTCGAACACCACGTATGCCAGCGGCGCTGCCGTGCCTGGTTCCAATTACAGCGGGCTGGAAGCCGGACCGGCTACTGAAGACATCAACCTGTTGCCTGATCTGGCGGTCGTCAAAACCATCAACACGCCCACCTTCACTCTCGGTGTTTCGGGCTTGCAATACGTCATTGCAGTGCGCAATGCAGGCCGCCCTGTAGCCAACCAGGTTTTTGCCAACACGCAGGCCACCAGCCAGTCCGCAACATCCATCATCGGCAACCCGGCCATCAGCGACACCATGCCGCCAGGCATGACCATCACTGCGCTCAACAACAACGACCCCCTGGACTGGACGTGCAACCCCAATGCCACCAGCACAACCTTCACCTGTTCGGTCGGCAATGGCGCCTTCCCGCTAACGGCAGCCAGCAACGTCGTAACGGTGACGGCCACCATCACGGTGTCTTCCCCCGCATGTCCCGGCCCGCAGGTCAACACGGTTACCGTGGTGACCAGCACGCTGGGCGACAGCGTACCGGCCAACAACACCGCCACGCTCTCCACCCCCATTGACTGCAGAGTCAACCTGACGGTGACGAAGGTAA
Source organism: Pseudomonadota bacterium (assembly GCA_040390295.1). GTDB lineage: Bacteria > Pseudomonadota > Gammaproteobacteria > Burkholderiales > Burkholderiaceae_C > Polaromonas. The sequence continues at coordinate 5,188 of JAZJYR010000033.1, read as the reverse complement.
ATTCTGCGACAACCGTGATGGCGGGAAGCACCAGCAGCTACACAATTACCTTCGCCAATCTTGGCCCCGCAAGTGGCGATGGAAGCGTGGTACTTGACACACCCAGTGCAGGATTGAGTTGTACCGTCAGCAACTGCGCGGCTGCGGGAACAGGTGTATGCCCCGCATCGGGCCTGTGGCCAAACCTGCTGGGTAGCGGACTGACGCTCACCTCATTCGCGACAGGCGCGACGCTGACTTTTTCCTTGAGTTGTACGATAACAGCCACTGGCAGGTAGCGACGCTCAACTCAGGGTGACGCTCGGCGACAATAGGGCAATGAGTGAGCATTCCGACCTTCCACAGACCCCGCCGCCGCCGCGCACCATCCGCAGCTTTGTCCGCCGCACCGGCCGCACCACGGTGGGCCAGGCCAAGGCCTTTGCCGATGTCGGCCCACAGTTTCTGCTGACCTATGCGCAGGGGGCGCTGGACTTCACCGCAGCCTTCAAACGCGAGGCACCGGTCGTCCTTGAAATCGGCTTTGGCATGGGCGAGGCCACAGCGCATATCGCGGCCGTCATGCCGGAGAAAAATTTCCTCTGCTGCGAAGTCCACACCCCCGGCGTGGGCGCCCTGCTCAAGCGCATTGAAGAACAGTCACTCTCCAACATCAGAATCCTGCAGCACGACGCGGTCGAGGTCATCGACCACATGTTGCCGCTGCAAAGCCTGGATGGCGTGCACATCTTTTTCCCCGACCCATGGCACAAGAAAAAACACAACAAGCGCCGCCTGATTCAGGCACCGCTGGTGGCCAAGCTGGCAGCGCGGCTCAAGCCGGGTGGCTATATGCACTGCGCGACCGACTGGCAACCTTATGCCGAGCAGATTCTTGAAGTGCTGCGCGCCGAGCCGCTGCTGAAAAATTCAGCCCCCGACGGTGGTGATGGCTACGCCGTCAAACCCGACTACCGCCCCCTCACCAAGTTCGAGAACCGCGGCATCAAGCTCGGCCACGATGTGTGGGATGTTGTGTTCACGCGGGTCTGACCTGCTCGCATTGCGGCAATGACAAGGCCAAAGACCGAGGGTTTGCTGACCCGCAACGGCGTCGGTCCAAGCTGCGTCAGCCTGCCCGGTGGAAGCTGGCCGACCATCACGGATTTTCTGGTTGAGCGTTTCCCGGCGATTGGGCTGGATGTCTGGCTGGACCGCATGGCCAACGGCCTGGTGCAGGATGAGTTTGGTGAAGCGGTCACGCCGCAGCGCCCCTACCGTGGCCACATGCGCGTTTACTACTACCGTGCGCTGGATACCGAGCCCCGCATCCCGTTTGATGAAAGCGTGCTCTACCAGGACGAGCATCTCGTCGTCGCCGACAAGCCGCATTTTCTGCCAGTCACACCCTCGGGCCATTACCTGCAGGAGACGCTGCTGGTGCGCCTGAAGAACCGGCTCAACATCGACACACTCACGCCGATTCACCGCATCGACCGCGAGACCGCCGGGCTGGTGCTCTTCTCAACCCGGGTTGAAGACCGCAACGCCTATCAGGGCCTGTTTAGGCAGCACACCATCCACAAGCATTACGAGGCGATTGCACCCTGGCGTGCAGATGTCGCCCTGCCCCTCACACGCAAAAGCCGCATCGTTGAAGACGAGCCCTTCTTCCGCCAGCGCGAAGTGGCCGGCGAGCCCAACAGTGAAACCCTGATTGATGTGATGGAAGTGGTCGGGGACAAGGCGCGTTATGCGCTCAGCCCCATCACCGGCAAAAAGCACCAGCTGCGCGTACACATGAATGCGCTCGACCTGCCCATCATGAACGACCGCATGTACCCGCCTGTCGACGTCACGCCCGATGATGACTTTGCGCAGCCGCTGCAGTTGCTTGCCAAGTCAATCGCCTTTGTGGACCCGGTGACAGGCCAGCCAAGGCGATTTGAAAGTGCCCTGAAACTGGACTTCAGGCTTTGACTTCTTTAGCTGTGATCTGGTATTTGAAATCATCCGGCGAGTAAGGGTCAGCCCGGCCAGCAGCAGTCTCCGCCGTCGGATACATCAAAAAGCCCAGCTTCTCGCCGGTCGATTTCGGCAGCGCCACATCGTGCGCGGTGTTGTAGGCCATCCAGTTGCCTTCCCAGCCGCCAAACAGCGCCTTGTTGACAGGTGCCACCACCGGGTTGATGGTGGTCTTGATCCAGTCTGCGGTTTCAAGGCGCATGACCTTGGCCACATCGGCAGGGTCCATCGCGACCCAGCCGTAGCCCTTGAGGTACACCTCTGAGCGGCAATGCTGCGCGCCCTTCAGGCTGGCCGGGTTGCCTGACAGCTCCTTGTAGCCGAAGGCCGAAGGCACGAGGCGAATGCCGTACACGTCGCGTGCCGGAATGCCGACCGAGCGGCACAGGCCGACAAACAGCGCATTCAGGTCGGCGCACTTGCCGCCCAGGTTGCCGGTTTCGAGCATGGTCTTGATGTCGCCTTCGCCACAACCGCGCACTTTCGGTTCGCGGTAGGTGTTGGCGACGATCCAGTCGTAAATCTTCTGGGTTTTTTCAACATCGGTTTTGGCGTTGCCGACAGCGGCCAGCGCGGTCTTGCGCACGATGCCGTCGGTAGGCACCCACTTGGTGGCGCGCGTGTAATAGCTCAGCGTGTCTGCACTTTCGGCAGGTGCCGTCTTGTTCGACCAGTCGATGGCGCGGCCCTGGGTTTGCACGCGGCTGGTCAGTTCGACATACGGCTTCTTTTCAGTCGCCGGGAATTCGACGTAGAGCATCTTGGCGCCGTCTTTGCCGTCCTGCGTCATCAGCGTGGTGCCGTTGCTGGAGAAACTGTTGTCAATCGACTTCTGGTAGTCGCTGTTGACCGATGGCACGGGAATCCACACCTTGGTCACGCCTTCGGGTTTGAGGATGTCGACACGCGTGGTGACATCAAAAGTGCGCCATGCGCCGCTTTGCGGGGCGAACAGTGTGCGGGAAGGTGCAGCAGACGCGGCAGGCGTTTGGGCCAGGGCCAGCGTTGGCAGGGCGGCGGCTGCAGTCGTCGTGATGGCTGCGGCAGCGCCGGTTTTAAGGAAGGTGCGGCGTTGGGTGGTCATGGTTTTGACTCCTGAAAGTGACAGGTAAAAAAAGGCAGGTGTGTGGTGGGCAATTGCTGATTATCGACTCAGACCCTGAACAGCGGCGCGACCAGTTTCTCCGCTGCGGCGCTGGTCCAGTCCACCTCGCCCACCACACGCTGGCGCGGTTTGCCCCGGCTGTCCAGCATCAGGGTCGTCGGGAAGACCTTCACGCCCCATTGGCGCGCCGCCCTGCCGTCGATGTCCAGCAGCACCGGCAAGGTCACGCCGGTGGTTTTTGCAAACTGGAGCGCGCGCGCTGCGGGCTCCTTGAAGTTGACGGCCAATACCAACAGTTTTTCAGGACCGTACAAGTCCGCGAGTTGCTGCAGGGTCGGCATTTCAGCGCGACAGGGCTCGCACCAGCTGGCCCAGAAATTGATCATGACGGCACGGCCTGCAATATCGGCCGGGCGCCAGGTTTTGCCGGCGGTGTCGACGAGCGAAAAGCCACCCAGGGGGCCGGGCCAGGGCGTGACTTCAAACGCAGGCCCGGTGAGGCCCTGGGCGGCAGCCGCACCGGCGAGCCAGGCGGCAGTTGCAGCAAGAGCGCTGCGGCGGGACAACAGGTGGTCAGACATGGAAATAGGGGTAAGGAAACAGCTGGATGTGAGACTAACAGACGGCACCGTGCAATGTGCGCTTGCGCTCAAAGCGATTCAGTCCTACAAAGGCGGTCAAGCCACTGTTTTTAAACTGTTTTATTACAGAAATATCTATCGAAAACGACAACCACCTTGAACCTCCCGCTCAACATCTCCGGCCTGGACCTTCCCCTGCCAACGGCCTCCCCGCAGTTCATCAACCTTTACGACGACAGCGCCGAAGGCCAGGCACCCAGCATTGCGCAGGAGTTGAGCGACGGCATCCTGGCCCACGCCGCCAGCCTGAGCCCGAAGTTTTTGTACAACGACCTCGGCTCCAAACTCTTTGAAGCCATCACCGGCCTGGATGAGTACTACCCGACACGCACGGAGGCCGCCATATTTGAAGCTGTCTCCCCCCAGATTGCAGAGACACTTGCCGAGGTCGGCATCAAAACCCCCTGCCTGATTGACCTGGGCGCCGGCAACTGTGCCAAGGCCATCGCGCTGATCCCGCACCTGCACCCGCGCCAGTATGTGCCGGTCGATATTTCGGTGGACTTTCTCCGTGCATCCGCTGACCAGGTGCAAAACCTCTTCCCCGCGCTCGACATCGTCGGCCTGGGCATGGATTTTTCAAGCGGGCTGGTCTTGCCGAAAGAAGTGCAAAACCAGGAGCGGGTGTTCTTCTACCCCGGCTCCAGCCTGGGCAACTTTCACCCGGATGAAGCGCTGGTGTTCCTGAAGCACATCGCCGATCCGGCGCAAGGCAAGGCGCGCGGCCTGTTGCTGGGCATTGACCTGGTGAAAGACAGCGCCACGCTGGAGGCAGCCTATGACGACGCACTCGGCGTGACGGCCGCCTTCAACAAGAACATGCTGCTCAATGTCAACGCCATCATCGGATCCGACTTTGACGTGCGCCAGTGGAAGCACATCGGGCTCTTCAACACGGAGAAGTCACGCATCGAGATGCATCTTGAAGCCATGCATGACCTCACGGTGAGCTGGCCGGGCCAGACCCGCAGCTTCAGGGCTGGCGAGCGCATCCACACCGAATGTTCCTACAAATACACACTTGAAAGCATGACGGCCCTGCTGCAACAGGCAGGTTTCCGGCATATCGAGCACTGGACGGACCCCAAGGGCTGGTTTGCGGTTTTCTGGGCGGCTGTTTGAGCCTGCGCAAGACGTGGAAATTGCTATTAATTAAATAGCTGCTCACGCCCGTATTTATTGGTCCGGAGGCTGATTTGATGCCTAAAAATGGGCTTTCCAAGCCCCAATTCGTGACTTTTTGCGCTGCGGAAAGCCCAAAACGGCTAAATGTTAACCTCTGTATCAACATTTGGGCATTTTTTAACCTCTACGTTAAATTTTTGCCGTAGGCGTTAAAAACCAGGTGATGTCCTGCTGGGTTTGGTGCTGTGCCCTTCACGCAGAAGCCGGGGGTAGCCCGGCGGCTAGTCACTTTTCTTTTGCTTCGCCAAAAGCA
>JAZJYR010000032.1:0-49011 GCA_040390295.1 Pseudomonadota bacterium | reverse complement strand
CAACGCCAACGCCAACGCCAACGCCAACGCCAACGCCAACGCCAACGCCAACGCCTGCTCCTGTTCCTGTTCCTGTTCCTGTTCCTGCTCCTGCTCCTGCTCCTGCTCCTGCTCCTGCTCCCGGGATTTCGCCTGCCGCTGCATCAGACGCAGTCACGCCACGAAGCGCGACACCGTCAGACGCCGTGAGCGTGCAGGCAACACCCTCGTCAACGGCCAGAAGCACAGCCACCGCAGCAGCGCCCACGGCATCAACTGCGCCACCGGCTGCGCTGGCACCGTCGGGCGCAGCCAGCCCTTCTGCAGCGGGCGCGGCCAGTGCGGCTTCAGGCAGTGCAGGCCAGGCATCATCAGGTGCGGCCAGCGGCAGCGGTGCTGCAGGCTCACCAGCTGGCGGCTTGCAGGGCGGTGGCGTCGCGCCGCCGCTCAACCTTGGCCTGCCGCCCCGCTACATCTACCGTCCACCGGTTGCGGTGCCGCAGCGCAGCCTGTCTGAAATGGCCAACGAGCAACTGCGCCGCAAGCCGCGCGACCCGTTTGCGGAGGCGGTGGACCGCGCTGCCAATATCGATTGCGTGAGGGATACGCCTGAAGGCCCGGCACAGGGCCTGCTGGCCATCGGCCCGCTGCTCAAACGCGCGATTGAAGAGAAATGCAAAAAATGATGACGCAACCCAATTTCCTGATTGACCCGCTTTTATCCCCCGTATTTCCAGTAAAAAGGTATTCCATGAACACGACGATGATTGCGAGCTTGCGATTCCTGTGTGCCGCCGGCCTGTGCATGGTGATGTTGCTCGCTGTGCCCTTGCCGGCATGGGCGCAGACCCAGATGAGCACCACGCTCGACAGCAGCACACCGCCACGCGCTGCAACGCCGGCGCCGGTACTGGTCCCTGCGACACGCAGTGCGGCCGGTTCGTTGATGGATGGCAAAACAGCCCCGGGCGCACCGGCTCCTGCACCCGCAAGCGCCAACCCCTATGGCCTGGCTGCCATCTGGCTGCAGGGCGACTGGGTGGCCAAGGGCTGTTTGCTGTTGCTGGCGCTGATGTCCATGGCCAGCTGGTACGCCTTGCTGGCCAAGACGCTGGCCCTGCGCCGCCTGAAAGAGCAGGCCGCAACCGCGCGCGGTGTGTTTGACGACGTGCGCCATTTCTCTGACCATGTCGGCAAGCTTGAAACCAACAACCCGGTACGTTACGTGGCCGATGCAGGCAGCGCCGCAGTGCATCAATACGCCGCGCTCAGGCCGCGCGTGGATTACGACACCTGGGTGATGCGGGCGATCGAGCAGGCGCTGTCCGGTGTGCAGATACGCATGCAGAGCGGCATGGCCGTGCTGGCAACGATTGGTTCCACCGCGCCGTTTGTCGGCCTGTTCGGCACGGTGTGGGCGATTTATTCCGCACTGGTCAAAATCGGTGCTTCGGGCCAGGCATCGATTGACCGCGTGGCCGGCCCCGTGGGTGAGGCGCTCATCATGACGGCGATTGGCCTGGCAGTGGCTGTGCCGGCCGTGTTTGGCTACAACTGGCTGCTCAGGCAGAACAAGCTGGCGTTTGAATCGCTGCGCAACTTTGGCGCGCAGCTGCATTCGCTGTTGCTGGCGACGACCGATGTCACACAAACCACCGAAGTCGAACCGGCGCCCGTGCCGGTGGTGCCTCCCGTGGTGGACTGAACCATGGCGCTTTATTCTTCAAATGAAGCCGAGGCCGAAGAGGGCTGGATGGCCGAGATCAACACCACGCCGCTGGTGGATGTGATGCTGGTGCTGCTGATCATCTTCCTGCTGACCATTCCGGTTGTGAGCGCGACCGTCAACGTCAACCTGCCGGTCGAATCAGCCCAGTGGCGCGACACCAGCGGCGACTATGTGGTCGTCACCGTGGACCGTGTCGGGAATCTTTATTTCAATGACACGTTTGCGCCCGACATCCAGGCGCTGTCGACATCGATAGGCGAGATCGCAGCGCTCAAGCCGCAGCCGGAGATCCATATCCGCGCCGATGCCAATGCCCCGTATGCCTATATCGGGCAGGTGATCGACACCGCGCAGGGCTACGGCTTTGCGCATGTGAGCCTGGTGACAGAGCCGGCGCAGCGCGCGTCGAACTAAAAGGCCGGTCATGAAGCTCTACACCCGATATCTTTCGCGAACCAGTGGTGATGAAGACGAAGCCGGCCCGCTCGTGGAGATGAACACCACGCCGCTGATTGACGTGATGCTGGTGCTGCTGGTCATGCTCATCATCACCATTCCCGTTCAACTGCATTCTGTCAACCTGGACCTGCCTTCGGCGCAGGCAAGTGCCACAACGCCCGAGGTGGTAGAGGTGCAAATGAATGCGGCAGGCTTTTTGCTGTGGAATGGCGAAACCCTGGCCGACATGCAGGCCGTGCAGTCGCGTATCGCCGCAGCCACTGCCCAGTCCGTGCAGCCCGAGATTCATCTAAAACCCTCTTTCGACACGCCTTACGCCTTTGTGGCAACCTTTCTGGTGATGGCCAACAAGGCCGGATTAAAAAAGGTCGGCGTGGTCAACCAGGGCGGCTGAAGCGGATACGTTTTTTTATTTTTCAAGGCATACATCATGGAATTTCCGAAGTGGATTGTTGACCGCGTGACCAGCCGGCAAGGCAGCCTTCACCCCTGCGACAGCTTTGACGCCGGCAAACTGGCCTTCGTGGTTGTGGACATGCAGAACCATTTCGTGCTGCCCGGGTTTCCCGCGGCGGTGCCAACAGCTGCTGCGACGATTCCCGCCATCAACCGGCTGGCAGCCGCTGTGCGCGAAGCCGGTGGCAAGGTGGTATGGGTGCAGACAACGTCCGTGAACTCCGACGTGCATTTGTCCCTGCACTACAGCGAAACCTACACGCCCGAGCGCAAGCAGCGACGCATGGAAAGCCTTGATCCGGCCGCCAGGGGATATGCGCTGCACAGCGAGCTGGATGTACAACCCGGCGATGAACACATCGTCAAGCTTTGCTACAGCGCGATGGTGCAGGGTTCGTCCAGCCTCAATGAGTTGCTGCGCAAACACGGCATTGAAACGGTCTTGATAGGCGGTACCGCCACCAACGTCTGCTGTGACTCCACCGGCCGCGACGCGATGATGCAGAACTACCGCGTGGTGATGGTCGAGGATGCGCTGTCTGCCTTCACGCCGGATGAGCACATCTGGGCCCTGAACAACTGGATACTGGTCTTCGGCGATGTGTTGTCTGTCGATGAAGTCACGACGCGCCTGCTGCCCGTCAGGCAAGCGCTGGCCGCTGCCTGATTATTCGGCGCTGGATGCGGCGCCCGGGCTTGCAGCTGCATCCTCGCGCAGCCGCAAGGCGCGCGCAAAGGCCCAGCCCGTCAATGGCAGGGCGATGGCAGGCACCAGCAGCATGAGGGTGTAGCCCAGGTGGTCATAGGTGTAACCGGCAATCGACACGCCAATCGCCTGCCCGCCGAATAATGCAAAAGCAAACAGCGCCACCGCTGTGCCCCTGAAAGCCGGAACCATTTGGGTGGCGTGTGTTTGCAGCGTGTTGTGGAACAGGTAGGTGCCGAAACCGGTGAGCAGGGCCAGCGGGCCGGCAAGCCAGGCCACCGGCGACAGCAGCAGTCCCAGAAATCCCGTGCCCATCAACGCACCACCTGCCAGCACCATGCGGCGCTCGCCATATTTCTGAACAATTTTTCGGGCTGTCAGCGCGTAGATCAGCCCGCCGAAAGCATAAAGCGCAATCAGCGCCGATGCGAAGGACAGGCTCACGCCGTGCCGGTTATGCAGGTAGGACGGCAGGTAGCTGATCGGGCCGAGCAGGAAGATGCCTTCTGCCAGCACCGCAGCCAGCACCACGCGCGACCACGGTGCCGTCACGACCGAGCGCAGTTGGCCCGCAACATTCAGCCCGCCTGAAGGCGCCTTGTGGGCAGGCGCCGTGCGCAGCCAGTACCAGAGCAGGAAAGCCGTGATCGCAAAACCCAGCGCAAGGCTTGCGAAAGCACCTTTCCAGCCCAGCGAGGAGTCGGCAAACAGGCCGCCAGCCAGTTGCCCGGCCATCATGCCGGACAGGCTGCCGGTGATGAAGCGCGCCAGCGTGGCCTGCCGCTGCTCGTAAGGCACGTTGTCGCCTATCCAGGCCATGGCCAGCGGCATCACGCCTGCGGCGCACATGCCCCAGGCCACACGTGTCCAGACCAGCATTTCAAACCTTCCCGCCAGCGCCGATGCCAGGGCCGCGAGCGCGCAGCCGGCCAGCGATATCCAGATCAGGCGCGCCTTGCCATAGCGGTCACCGAGCGGGCCAAACACCAGCTGCATGAGTCCGTAGGCGATTGAAAAACTGATGATGACCTGGCCAGCAGCCCCAGGCGTACGACTGAAATCATGCGCCAGCCGGGGCAGCAGCGAGTCGCAGATGCGCAGGGCGGCGCCACTGAAAAAGGCCGCGCAGGCCATCAGCGTGACAGTGGTATTGATGCGCGCCGGAGACAGCGGTTGTGTCAAGTGAGGGCGGCTGGAAGTGGTAATTGGGAATTTGCTGCATCACCACGGATATGCCGTGGTGCCCGGGGCCGGAATCGAACCGGCACGCCTTGCGGCGGGGGATTTTGAGTCCCCTGCGTCTACCAATTTCACCACCCGGGCAGGAATGAGCGAAGCCTCGAATTATGGCACAGTGTGGGTCTATGAAATACCCAACCATCGAAGACGCCATTGGCAAAACGCCCCTGGCGGCCCTGCAGCGCATAGGGGCCGCGGAGAATGAAAAACGCGGCAATGTGATTCTCGGCAAGCTTGAAGGCAACAACCCCGCGGGTTCCGTGAAAGACCGGCCGGCGCTTTCCATGATCAGGCGTGCGGAAGAGCGTGGCGACATCAAGCCCGGTGACACGCTGATCGAGGCTACCTCGGGCAATACCGGCATCGCGCTGGCCATGGCGGCGGCCATCAAGGGTTACCGGATGGTGCTCATCATGCCGGAGGATTTGTCGATCGAACGGGCCCAGACCATGAAGGCTTTTGGGGCCGAACTGGTCCTGACGCCCAAAAGCGGCGGCATGGAGCATGCCCGCGATCTGGCCGAAAAAATGGAAAAAGAAGGCCAGGGCAGGGTGCTGGACCAGTTTGCCAACGCGGACAACCCGAGAGTTCACTACGAGACCACCGGGCCTGAAATATGGACAGATACGTCAGGCAAGGTGACACATTTTGTCAGTGCCATGGGCACAACCGGCACGATTACCGGGGTTTCGCGCTACCTGAAAGAGAAAAACCCGGCCATCCAGATCATTGGTGCGCAGCCGGCCGAGGGCTCACGCATTCCCGGCATCCGCAAATGGCCCGAGGCCTATATGCCCAAGATTTATGACGCCAGCACGGTGGACCGGCAGGTTTCCGTCAGCCAGGCGGACGCCGAGGACATGGTCCGCCGGATGGCGCGTGAAGAAGGTATTTTTGCGGGGATCTCGGCGGCGGGCGCCTGCTGGGTCGCCCAGGAAATCGCCAAAACCGTGACCGATGCGGTCATCGTCTTTGTGGTCTGCGACCGCGGTGACCGGTACCTGTCGACAGGTGTGTTCCCGGCATGACCCAAGAATTCAAATTTTGCCCGAATTGCGCCACACCGCTGGCGATGCTGGCGCAGATGGAAGACGGCGGTGAGAAGGCCCGTCTGCGCTGCGCGGCCTGCGGCTATACGCACTGGAACAACCCAACGCCCGTGCTTGCGGCGGTGGTGGAGTATGGGGGCCAGATCCTGCTGGCGCGAAATGCGGCCTGGAGCCACAAGGCTTACGCGCTGATCACCGGGTTCATGGAAGCTGGCGAAACGCCGCAGGGCGGCATCGAGCGGGAAATTCTTGAAGAAACCAGCTTGAGCACGCTGTCCCTGAACCTGATCGGCGTCTACGACTTCCAGCGCATGAACCAGATCATCATTGCCTATCATGCGGTCTGCACCGGTGAGGTGAAGCTCTCGCCGGAACTGGTGGATTACAGGCTGTATGACTTCGACAAGGTCAAATGCTGGCCTGCCGGAACAGGTTACGCACTGGCTGACTGGCTCACGTCAAAAGGCCATGTGCCCGAGTTCGTCGAATGGGCAAAGCGGGACTGAAGCGCCAGCGACTTTAAAATACAGGCAACCCAAGGATCAAGATGACCACCATCGACAAAGAACTCGACACCCGCGGCCTGAATTGCCCGCTGCCCATCCTGAAGGCAAAAAAAGCCCTCGCAGACATGGTCAGTGGCCAGTTGCTGCGTGTGGTGTCCACTGACTCGGGCTCTACCCGTGACTTCATGGCTTTTGCCAAGCAGACGGGCAACGAACTGGTCGAGCAGACGACCGCCGGCGGCGACTTTATCCACGTGCTGAGGCGCCGCTAAAAAGCGGCTTCAACCCAGCTTGAGTTCTTTCAGGTAAGCCCTGAAGTTCTCACCCACTTCGGGGTGCTGCAGCGCCAGTTCCACGGTTGCTTCCAGGAAGCCCGACTTGCTGCCGCAGTCGTAGCGCTTGCCCTTGTACTGGAAGGCATAGACCGTTTCTTCCTTCATCAGGCTGGCGATGCCATCGGTGAGCTGGATCTCGCCACCAACACCGGTCGGCTGGTTGCGGATATGCCTGAAAACAGCCGGTGTCAGGATGTATCGACCTGCCACGCCCATGCGTGAGGGGGCAACTTCGGGGGCCGGTTTCTCTACCATTGCGCTGACCTTCATCAGGCCGTCCTTCATGGGTTCGCCCGCCACGATGCCGTAGCGGCGGGTATGTTCTGCCGGGACTTCCTGGACGGCCAGAATCGATTGTTTGAGGCGGTCAAACCGGGCGCTCATCTGGGCCAGGACGGGTTCGCCACCCGGCGGGCCGACCATCAGGTCATCGGCCAGCAGGACCGCAAAAGGCTCATCGCCCACCAGGTGCTCGGCGCACAGCACGGCATGGCCCAGGCCCAGCGAGCGGGGCTGGCGCACATATGAAAAATCCATGTCCGGCGGCTGTACGGACTGGACCAGTTTGAGCAGTTCGAACTTTTGGGCTACCTCCAGTTCGTTCTCCAGTTCGTAGGCCGTATCGAAGTGATCTTCAATGGCACGCTTATTGCGTCCTGTTACAAAAATCATGTGGCGAATACCGGCTGCATAGGCCTCTTCCACGGCGTATTGAATCAGCGGCTTGTCCACCACCGGAAGCATTTCCTTGGGTTGTGCTTTGGTCGCGGGCAGGAAGCGGGTTCCCAGACCTGCGACAGGGAAAACGGCTTTATTTAAATTCGTGATTTTTGGCATCGGCTTTGATCAGGGAAAAACATGGAGTTTGCCGTCGCCTGCAAAACAGGCGCGTCGGACAATTACGCAAGCTGGAGCGGGATATGGAGCGAAACAGGACGCCCGCAAGTACGACTCACGACAGCGAACCAGGAACTGCAGGGTGGACATCTTACTTCTAGACGCGCTTGTACCGGAGGCCATGGCCTGGCTTGAGGCCAGACACAGCGTCGAGTACCGCCCCGAATTTGCGGACGACATGGTGTCGCTGCGCCAGGCCGCCTACAAGACCAGGGGCATCATCTTTCCGCGCCAGACGGTTGTCACGCGGGAGTTCCTCGATTTCCTGCCCAAACTCAAGGCCGTCGGCCGCCTGCACGTCGGCACGGACAACACCGACCTTGAGGCCTGCAAGGAGCGTGACATCAAGGTCATCCATGCCAGCAGCGCCAATGTGCGTTCGAACGCCGAATACCTGCTCAGCTGTCTTCTGATTCTTTACCGCCGTGGCGTGGTGTCTGCGCTCATGGGGCGCCGTCATCCTTCTGCGCAGATGGGGCGCGAGTTGAGCGGCAGCACCATAGGCATCCTGGGCCTTGCGCCCACGGCCCATACGCTTGCCGGCATGCTTAACGGGCTCGGTGTGCGCCTCATAGGTTACGACCCGGCGGTACACCACACAGCGCCCATATGGGAGCGCCTGCGGATCAAGCCCGTGACGCTCCCTGAGCTGATCAGCCAGGCGGATGCAGTCTCGGTGCAGATGCTTTATGCCAGCCGCTTCAAGGGCTTTGTGAACGACAAATTGCTGGCAGCGTGCAAGAAAAACCAGCTCTGGGTCGGCATCAGCCGGAGCGAGCTTTTTAATGAAGAGGCTTTGGCGGCAGCGTTGACGGATGGCCGCATTGAGGCCTGCGTGCTTGATGGCGCCGAGCCAAAGTTCACGGCAGACAGCTCACCCCTTCATGGGTTGAAGAACCTGTTCGTCACGCCACGCCTGGGCTCCCACACCCGCGAGGCGCGCCTGCGTTCGAGCTGGTATGTCGCGCACCGCATGCATGAGGCCATCAGCGCCGAGAAGGGCGGTCATGACCCCATGCTGAGCGTGCCCATGGATATTGATGGTGCCGCCTCCGGGTCCAGCTCACATTGGACCGAGCCCGAGTTCGACACCCGTTAGGAATATCGCCCCCACGTTCGCTCACTGTGTGTAGCTTCTCTGCCCCCCGAGAGGGCCGCCCCGCCTTGCGACCGGCAAAGCCGGACCGCGGCTCCTGCTTGTGAAGACGCTCCGTTTCCGGCATTAAAAAAGCCCCGCTGGTCGGGGCTTTTTCTATCCTGGTGAGGCCTACTTTAATCGCACCAGCTGTTCGCGGATCTTGTCCAGCGCGGCCTTGTTGTCGGCCAGACGCTTGCGTTCCTGTTCGAGCACGGCAGGCGGCACCTTGTTGACGAAGGCTTCGTTCGCCAGCTTGGTTTCGGAATTCGTGATCTGGCCGGTCAGGCGGGTTTCTTCTTTTTGCAGGCGGCTTTTTTCTGCGGCCAGATCGACTTCCATGTAGAGGCAGAGCCGGGCTTCGCCGACGATGGCGACGGGTGCCGATTGTGCTGCTGTGACCCAGCTGGGTTCGTCGTCAAACACCTTCACTTCGCTGAGTTTGGCAAGTGACTTCAGCACAGGCGCAATGCTGTTCATGAAGTCCGTGTCGCCCAGCACAAACAGCGGCAGGCGCGTCGCGGGTGACACGTTCATCTCGCCGCGCAGGTTGCGGCAGGCGTCGACCAGTGTCTTCAGTTTGGTGACGTGTGCTTCAGCTTTTTCATCAATCTTCTCGGGCTGGCTTTTCGGGTAAGCCATCTGGCCGATGAAGTCGCCTTTTTTCATGCCTGCAACCGGCGCAACCTTTTGCCACAGCTCTTCCGTGATGAACGGAATGACGGGGTGGGCCAGGCGAAGAATGCCTTCGAGCGTGCGAATCAGCGTGCGGCGTGTGGCGCGCTTTTGCGAGTCGGTCCCCAGCTGGATCTGCACCTTGGCAATTTCCAGGTACCAGTCACAGAATTCATCCCAGACAAACTGGTAAATGCTACTGGCGACGTTGTCGAGACGGTAGTCGGCAAAGCCCCTGGCCACGTCGGCTTCCACGCGCTGCATGGTCGATGAGATCCAGCGGTCAGCCTGTGAAAAGCTCATGTAGTTGTGGAACTCGCCGCCCGGCTGGCATTGCGCTTTGGTGTGTTCTGCAAGGCCGCAATCCTGGCCTTCGCAGTTCATCAATACAAAGCGCGTGGCGTTCCAGAGCTTGTTGCAGAAGTTGCGGTAGCCTTCGCAGCGTTTGCTGTCAAAGTTGATGCTGCGGCCCAGGCTGGCCAGTGATGCAAAGGTAAAGCGCAGCGCATCTGCGCCGTAGCCCGGAATGCCGGCGGGAAACTCTTTCTCGGTGTTCTTGCGCACTTGCGGCGCCGTCTCGGGCTTGCGCAGGCCTTGCGAGCGTTTGTCGAGCAGGGGGGCCAGTTCGATGCCGTCGATCAGGTCGACCGGGTCCAGCACATTGCCTTCGGACTTGCTCATCTTCTTGCCCTGCGCATCTTTCACAAGGCCGTGGATGTACACGTGTTTGAAAGGCACCTGGCCGGTGAAGTGGGTCGTCATCATGATCATCCGGGCGACCCAGAAGAAGATGATGTCGTAGCCCGTGACCAGCACGCTGGATGGCAGGAACAAATCGAGCTCTTTTGTTTTCTCAGGCCAGCCCAGGGAAGAGAAGGGCACCAGCGCCGATGAATACCAGGTGTCGAGCACGTCTTCATCACGCACCAGCTTTTTGCCAGGAGCCTGCTTCTGCGCGTCTTCTTCGTTCTCGGCGACGTAGACCTTGCCGTCTTCGTCGTACCAGGCCGGGATCTGGTGTCCCCACCAGAGCTGGCGTGAGATACACCAGTCCTGGATGTTGTTCATCCACTGGTTGTAGGTATTGACCCATTGCTCGGGCACAAACCTGACCTCGCCGCTGCTCACGGCGTCTATGGCTTTTTGCGCAATCGATTTGCCTGTCGGGTCCTTGTCGCTGACCTTGCTGAGCGCCACAAACCACTGGTCCGTCAGCATGGGCTCGATCACCTGGCCGGTGCGTGCACAACGCGGCACCATGAGCTTGTGTTTTTTGACTTCGACGAGCAGGCCCTGTGATTCCAGATCTGCCACCACAGCCTTGCGCGCCACGAAGCGGTCCATGCCGCGGTATTTTTCGGGCGCGTTGTCGTTGATCGCGGCGTCCAGCGTCAGCACGCCAATGATGAGCAGCTTGTGCCGCTGGCCGACCGCATAGTCGTTGGTGTCGTGCGCCGGCGTGACTTTCACCACGCCGGTGCCGAATTCCTTGTCGACGTAGTCGTCGGCAATCACCGGAATCTCGCGGTCGCACAGCGGCAGCGACACCAGCTTGCCGATGAGGTGTTTGTAGCGTTCATCCTCGGGATGCACCATCACCGCGACGTCGCCCAGCATGGTTTCAGGCCGTGTCGTCGCCACTGTCAGGGCGCCCGAACCATCAGCCAGCGGGTAGCGGATGTGCCACATGAAACCGTCTTCTTCCTCGCTCTCGACTTCCAGGTCGGAAACGGCAGACTTCAGGATCGGGTCCCAGTTCACCAGGCGTTTGCCGCGGTAGATCAGCCCCTGCTCATAAAGCTGTACAAAGGTCGACGTGACGACCTTGGACATCTTCGGGTCCATGGTGAAGTACTCATGTTTCCATGAAACAGAGTCGCCCATGCGGCGCATCTGGCGCGTGATGGTAGTGCCCGATTCCTCCTTCCACTCCCACACCTTGGCGACAAAGTTCTTGCGGCCCAGGTCGTGGCGCGACTTGCCTTCGCCCTGCAGCTTGCGCTCCACCACGATTTGCGTGGCGATGCCCGCATGGTCGGTGCCCGGCACCCACAGCGTGTTGTCGCCCTTCATGCGGTGGTAACGCGTGAGCGAATCCATGATGGTCTGGTTGAAGGCATGGCCCATGTGCAGCGTGCCCGTCACATTGGGCGGCGGCAACTGGATGGCAAACGACGGTTTGGCTGCGTCCAGCGTGGGTTCGTACTGGCCGCTTTGCTCCCAGAGCGGACCCCAGTGGCTTTCAATGTCGGTCGGCGCAAAAGACTTGGCCAGTGCGTCCAGCCCCGGCGTTGGTACGACCACTTTCGCCGCCTCTGGTGCAGGGTTTGCAGGGGTGGTGGCTTGGGATGGAGCAGCGTCAGTCATGAGGGCAATGAAAAAGCGGCACCAGGAGGGATGCCGCGTGGGGTAAATCGAGCCCTTGATTTTATTCGACTGCGCAGGCCCCACCCCTGACGTGGAAAGCGGCCCGAAATCCTAGATCCCGGCAGGCTTTTTGAGGGTCAGCATGCGGTCTTGCGGCGTGAGCACGATGGTCCTGACTTCGCTGCCCTGCATGATGGTGAGCCTGACGGGCTCGGTCGGGGCAGTTCGTGCCCAGACCTTTTTGTAAAAGCCCTCAAGTGTGGTGACCTGGTCGCCGTCGACTGCCAGCACCACCACGCCGGGCAGCAGGCCTGCGATTTCTGCGGGGCTGTCGGCGCTGACACGCACGATTTGCACCTTGCCTTCGCGGTCGCTGGAAGTCAGGCCCAGCCAGGGTCTGTGGCTCTGGCGGCTGCTGCCGGACTGGCGCATCTCGGCCAGGATGGGTTTGAGCAGGTCCACCGGCACAAACATGTTGCCAGGGTTGCGGCGGTTTTCACCCGATGCGTCCATCACCAGCAGCGAACCGATGCCGACCAGTTCACCCCTGTGGTTGAACAGCGGCGCACCGCTGTGGTTGCCGCGGCTGGAAGCCACTGGCGGGCTGGTGAAGATGGCGGTGTCGAGGTGGTATTCCCAGGTGCCGGAGAAGGCGCGCGTGTTGACCAGCTGCGTCATGCTGACGCCGCTGTCGTCGCTGTTTGCACTACCGCTTGCGCCTGTGGCAGCCATCAGGGACTCGCCGGGTTTGAGGTCACGCACACTGCCCAGCGTGACCGGTGCCACCCCTCGCATCGGCAGCAGCGGGCGCACCAGGCCAAAGCCGGTGGCGATGTCATAGGCCACGGCGGTGGCGGGCAGGATCCTGTTGTCCTGGGTGACGATCTCGATCTGTTCGGCTTCCAGCACCAGGTAGCCGATGGTCAGCACCAGGCCGTCAGCGCCTATGACCACGCCGGAGCCGGTACGTTTCATGCCCAGGCTTTCGGCGGAGCGTGAGCCCTCCACGGCGGTGACGCGTATGCCGACAACGGCGGCGTTCGCCTTGTTCATGGCCTCCATGATGGCCTGCACGCTGGGTGGTGCCGCCGTAGCAGCGCCGGATGCCGCCGTGAAAGTGGCAAGGGAGAGGGATAACGAGAGAGAAAACGCGACAGAAAGCCAGAGACTTGAAGCACGCATGGTGAACTCCATGAAGCCGTGTCCGGCGCGGGATGGCGCACAGATCATGTGAATGAAGAATGCGCCACTTTCAAAATCTTCGCAATAGGCGAGCCGCTCCAGGCCAGATTATTTTTTCAGGCTGACCTTGAGGCAGG
Organism: Pseudomonadota bacterium; assembly: GCA_040390295.1. Classification (GTDB taxonomy): domain Bacteria; phylum Pseudomonadota; class Gammaproteobacteria; order Burkholderiales; family Burkholderiaceae_C; genus Polaromonas. Next base: position 36,160 of record JAZJYR010000032.1, on the reverse strand, counting down.
GGCATTGAACTCCGGCCTGTCATTTTTCTGGGGTTTGAGTGGCGCGGCGGTTTTGCCTTCAGCGCGCTCCCTGCGCCATTGCTGCTTGCGCGCCGTCCACTCTGCCAGACGGGCATGGGCGACGTGGCTTTCCTTTTCCATCTCGTCTTCGGTGGCGAGTTGCGCCGTCAGTTCGAGCCGTATGCCGTTGGGGTCGAAGAAATAAATGCTTTTAAAGACGTGGTGGTCGGTGACACCCAGCACTTCGACGTTCTCGGCCTCGAGCCTGGCCTTCATGGTTTGCAGGTCGGCGACTGTGTCCACGCGAAAAGAGATGTGGTTCACCCAGGCCGGCGTGTTGGGGGAGGGCAGTGCCGCGACATCGTCGCCCAGGTCAAAAAACGCAATGAAGGAGCCATCCCTCAGCCGGAAGAAGAAGTGCGTGTACGGGCAGTATTCGCCGGTGCTGGGCACATGGTCACTCTGGATGATGTGATACAGCGGCAGGCCGAGGATGTCTTCATAGAAATGCCGCGTTTCTTCCGCGTCTTTGGCGCGGTAGGCGTAATGGTGAAGCTGGTGCACGGGGGCGGGCGGCGGCAACTCGCCTTTGCGTGTTGCGGTCGGGGCGTTCTGGACGTTTGTGTGCATATCCGGTCTCCTGAAAGATGATTTTGCGCGGCGGGCCGCAATCCTCATTATTTAACTAATCGTAATTGATTTACTTTAACGTAATTAAAATTCTTTGCCAAGCTGTCAAATCGCCTGCAGCTTTATGGGGAGCTTGAGCATCAGGGGCGGCTTGCTGTCGTAAAGTTGGGCTTTGAATACCTATTGATACCCGCATGCTGTTTTTACTATCGCCAGCCAAATCGCTGGACTACGACACCCCGCCCCACATCGACACCCACAGCAAGGCGCTGTTCACCAGCCAGTCAGCCGAGCTGATTGACGTGCTCCGGACCCAAACGCCGCAGCAGATCAGCACGCTGATGAAACTGTCGGACACGCTCTCAGGCCTGAATGTGGCCCGCTACCAGGCGTGGTCGCCGCGCTTCACGGCCAAAAACTCGAAGCAGGCAGCGCTGGCTTTTGACGGTGATGTGTATGGCGGGCTGGATGCCAAAACACTCAAGGCCGATCAACTCGACTGGGCGCAAAAACACCTGTGCATTTTGAGCGGCCTTTATGGCGTGCTGCGCCCACTGGACCGCATGCAGCCCTACCGGCTGGAGATGGGCACGGCGCTCAAGACCGACCGGGGCAGCAACCTTTACCAGTTCTGGGGCACACAGATATCGGACTACCTCAACAAGCGGGCTGCTGCCGATACCTCCCCCATCATCGTCAACCTGGCCAGTGAAGAGTACTTCAGGGCCGTGGACATGAAAGCGCTCAAGGTGCGCGTGGTCAGCTGTGTGTTTGAGGAGTTGCGCGGCGGCAAATACAAGATCATCAGCTTCAGCGCCAAGCGTGCACGCGGGCTGATGGCGCGCTACGCGATTGAACATCAAGCGAGCAGCGTCAAAAAACTCGAAGGCTTTGACGCCGAGGGTTATGCCTTCGATGCAAAGGCCTCCGCGCCAGACCGGCTGGTGTTTCGACGCAAGCAACCCGCCTGAACACCGCCCATGACGCAGCAGGCCGCCAGTCCGCAAATCCTCACGCATGAGGTGTTCGACTGGATGGCTTCACAGTCGGCGCAAGGCCATTCGAAGGAAAGCATCTTTCAGGCCTTGCTGGATGCGGGCTGGAGCATGGATGCATCCACGCGGGCCCTGCAGATGCTGCTGGAATCGCTCAAGACTTCGCCTGTGCCTTCGTTGTCATTGCCCATTACGGGCGGCATGGTGGATGCCGGCGACAAATGGGTGCAGGTGATTGAGCAGTTGGAGTCGCCCAATATTGTGGTGTTTGCCAGCCTGCTCAGCAACAGCGAATGTGATGCGCTGATGGAAGAAGCGCGCCCCAGGCTGTCGCGTTCACTGACGGTAGACACACAGACGGGCGGCGAGGAACTCAACCCGGCACGCACCAGCGACGGCATGTTTTACACGCGCGGCGAGACCGAGGTGGTGCGGCGTGTCGAGGCCCGCATTGCCCGGCTGCTGGGGTGGCCGCAGCAAAACGGCGAGGGGCTGCAGGTGCTGTGTTACGGACCCGGCGACGAGTACAAACCGCATTACGATTATTTCGACCCGGTCGAGCCCGGCACGCCGGCCATCTTGCGGCGCGGTGGCCAGCGGGTCGCCACGCTCATCATGTATCTGCAGGAGCCGGAGCAGGGCGGGGCGACGATATTCCCGTCCCTCAAGATCAGCGTCGCGCCCAAACGCGGCAACGCCGTGTTCTTCAGTTATCCGCGCGCGCACCCGGCCAGCCTCACGCTCCACGGTGGCGAGCCCGTGACCCGTGGCGAAAAATGGATTGCCACCAAATGGTTACGAGAAAAAGAATTCATTTAAACCCTCGTTTTAGACTGTCATCCCGGACTTGATCCGGGATCCATCCCCGTATTCGGCACCGCGCGGAAAACCTGGATTGCGGGTCAAGCCCGCAATGACAGGCAAGCGCTAGACATAATGTTCCGATGAAAATCAGATCAAACAACATCGACATCGAGGTCGAAGACACCCACCCGGCGGACACCACGGGCCGGCCTGTGGTGCTGCTCATCATGGGTCTGGGCATGCAGCTCATCGCCTGGCCGCCGGCCATGGTGCAGGCTCTGGTGGACGCAGGCTTTCGGGTGGTGCGTTTTGACAACCGCGACGCGGGGCTGAGCCAGAAGTTCGCCCACCTCGGCACACCCAACCTGCTCTGGGAAGGGCTCAAGTTCCGCTTGCGCATGACCATCACGCCGCGTTACAGCCTCAGGGACATGGCGGCCGACGCGCTGGGTGTGCTCGATGCCCTGAACATCGACAAGGCCCATGTCGTCGGTGTCAGCATGGGCGGCATGATGGCGCAGCGACTGGCTTTGCTGGCGCCTGCGCGGCTTTCAAGCCTCACCAGCATCATGAGCACCAGCGGCGCACGCGGCCTGCCCGAAGCCAGCCCTGCGGTCACGCGCGTGCTGCTCAAGCGGCCCGGCAAGGGCCGGGATGCGGCGATAGACCACACCGTCAGGCTGCTGCAAACAATTGGCAGCCCGGGCTTTCCCACGCCGCAGCCCGAGTTGCGCGAGAAGGTGGCTGAAGCGGCGGCGCGCGGTTTTTACCCGCCGGGCATTGTTCGTCAGATGGTGGCCATCGTCGCCGACACCACGCGTGCGGCTGAGCTGAAAAACATCACGGCGCCGACGCTGGTGATTCACGGCAAGGCAGACCCGCTCGTGCCCTTTCCCGGTGGCGAAGACACGGCCCGCCGCATTCCCAACGCCGCGCTGCACGGCATTGACGGCATGGGGCATGATTTGCCGCCTGCTGTTGTTGACCGAATACTTGCGGTGTTGATTCCACACCTGAAGGCCACAGATGCCCTGCAGAAGCCCTGATTTATATGAACACACCTGATCAATCCCAACTCGGCAAAAGCTCTGCCTACATCGACCAGTACGATGCGTCGCTGCTGTTTCCTATCCCGCGTGCCGTCAAGCGCGAGGAAATCGGCGTGACCGGCACGCCGCCGTTTTTTGGCGCCGACATGTGGACCGCGTATGAGCTCAGCTGGCTCAATATGCGCGGCAAGCCGCAGGTGGCGCTGGCGCACATCACCGTGCCCTGCGAGTCGCCCAACATTGTCGAGAGCAAGTCCTTCAAGCTTTACCTCAACAGCTTCAACAACACCCGGTTTGCCGATGCCCGCGACGTGCGTGAGCGCATACGTGCGGACCTGAACGCCGCGACGGGCGCAGGCGTCGGCATCAAGACCATTGGCCCGGAGCTGTTTGACCGCGAGCCCGTTCATGAGATGGACGGCCTGAACCTCGACCGGCTGGATGTCGAGTGCATCCACTTCACGCCGGCGCCCGAGCTGCTGTTTGCCGAGTTCGATGAAGCGCCGGTGACGGAAACCCTCACCAGCAACCTGCTCAAAAGCAATTGCCTGGTGACGGGCCAGCCCGACTGGGGCAGCGTGCAGATCAGTTATTCAGGCCCGCAGATCAACCAGGAAGGGCTGCTGCAATACCTGGTGAGCTTTCGCAACCACAACGAGTTTCATGAGCAGTGCGTCGAGCGCATCTTCATGGACGTGTGGGCGCGCTGCAAGCCGATCAGGCTGTCGGTCTACGCCCGCTACACGCGCCGCGGCGGGCTGGACATCAACCCCTTTCGCACCAGCCACCCGCAGGCGCTGCCGCCCAACGTGCGTATCGCGCGGCAATGATTTTGCTATTAAATAAGTAGCTGCTCACGCCCGTATTCATTGGTCTAGTGGCCAATTTGATGCCCCGAATACGCCCTTTTCGGTCTGTTTGGGTGATGCGGCGGGCCTTTGGCGTGTGAAAAAGCAGTCACCGGGTGGTATTTTGCTATATACGTTAAAAATTTAACTTATATAGCAAAAATTTGACGTATACATTAAAAATTAGTCCTGTGAGCAACTGGGCGCTCGTCAGGCGGGCCTTTCAAGACCTGGCACGCGCTTTTCAGCCCGATTTCAGGTACAAAATAGGCCTTGAGGTCAATGAATACGGGCGTGAGCAGCTACTGAAAATATAGCAATTTGAACTCCCCGTTGACGCTGACAGATCGCGGATTTGAGTCGCTGGGGCGGCTCACTGAATCTGGTCAGCCCAGTCGCAGCGCAGACGCATGGCCCGATGGGCGCTGAGCCTGAAGCGAACATACAGCCTGGGCAGGCAGACCCCCAGAACACAGAAGGGATAGGCCCAATCCGCATCCAGCGCCATCGCCGGCAGCCAGGCAATCCAGCCCATCACCCAGAACGTCAGCATGGCGTCCCAGATCTGGTATTCCAGCGGGTGGTCATCCTTGTGGATGACGTGCCATTTCTTGATGCGCTCCAGCCGTGCAAGGGTGGATTGGCGGGGCGGTGGGGTGTGAGCCTGTGCCATGAGACCTCCGGTTGAGGATTGCGCCAACCGGGTAGGCTGGCACATGGCTTCAATCTAGGCTCGCGCCCGGAGGGTGTCAACGAAGTTTCCAGACTGTGCAGTCTAGAAGCCCGTGGCGTATGTCAAAGCTCTGGCCGCGTCCTTTACAAACTGGCAAAACCTTTGAAGCAATCCTGTTCGCAGGCCTGCGCCAGGCCGCCTCATTCAGACCACCAGGTCTTTTTCAATGTCCTGAACCTTGCGCCTGGCCATGGCCAGGTTGGACTTGGCCTTGTCCAGCACCAGGTAAATGAACAGGCCTTCCTTGCGGGCCATGGGCCGGATGATGTGGTATTGCTTGCCCAGCGTGATCAGGATGTCCTCGATCACGTCATTGAGGCCCAGTGCCCGCATCGTTTTTATCTTCGCGCGTACCACCTCGGTATTGCCCGCCGCCGCCACTTCGAGGTCGACACCTGTGCCAATCTGGCCCAGAATCATGCCACTCGATGAATCCACCAGTGCCGCGCAAAGTGCGCCATCAATGACCATCAACTCGTCCATACCCAACTTGATACTTGCCATTTCAAAAGCCCTCCTACTGCCGCCGGATGAAAGGCCCTGTTGCCGCGGCGTCAGAAGCGGCAACTGCCCGTAAATCGTTGAGGCCCCCGTACCCCTAAGGCCTGCCCGTCGCGTCTTCAGTGGCCAGCACCTGTTTGAGCGTCAAGGCACTTTCGCCCCATCGCGCCCAGTCGATGGCCTGCTTGGATGCGATGCAGACCAGCACCAGCGGATTGGGCAAACACGGAAACAGCGCAATCGTGCTGTTCATGAATGAATAGGCTGCCGACTGCAATGCGCCCAGCGCCGAAAAGTGTGGCGAGAGCCTGGCTTGCACGCGCCAGAACTCGACAGCCGCTTCGCCGGTCTGCTCAAGGTCGGGCAGATCGCCCGCGTGGTACCAGACCATGCCGGTGTCTGAATCGACGAGCGCGCAGCCCTTGATGCCTGGGTAGCTGGCGAGCACGCCAAGCAGGCGGTTGATCTCGGCCTTGCTCATGCCCGTTCCAGCGCGCGGGTGGCCTGGCCCGCAAAGTAGAGAATCTGCCCGATGATGGCGTCCTGTCCGGCCACCACACTGAGCACCAGCGACACGTCGGCGCGATGCGCCTGCACCATCACGATGTGGCCGCCTGCCGCTTCGATGATGACTTTCTGGCAGGCGCCCAGCCGGCCTTCCTCGCCCACAATCGCGCCCAGGGCCGCCATCGAGCTGGCCAGTGCCGACAACCTGGCAATCTCGGTGGTGTTCTCGATGCGTGAGGCCACTTCAAAACCGTCTTCGGTAGACACCACCGCAGCTCTCGCGCCCTTGATCTGGTCCATCACTTCGTTGACGGCAATCAGTGCTGCGCTTTTCACGACGGCATCCAGAATCATGACGGAATCCCTGTTTTGGTTTCAAGTTGAAGCAGGAGCAGTTCGATCAGCTGTATGACTTCCACGGGTTGCCGCACATCGGTTTTCAGCAAGGGGCACAGGACGTCACGCGACTCCAGGTGCCTGGCATACGTTTCCAGGTCCGGCTTGGGATGGGTCTCCGTACGGCCCACGGCCACCACGCAACCCGCCTCACGGATGAGCTTGCCAAAGCCTGCCAGGTAAACATCCAGTTCAGCGAGCGGATCGGGGCTGCTGTTGTCGATCAGGATGATCAGGCCCAGGGCACCGCGGGAGAGCACCTGCCACATGAAGTCAAAGCGCTGTTGCCCGGGCGTGCCGTACAGCCTGAGCTTTTCGCCGTTGTCCAGCGTCAGCTCGCCGTAGTCAAGGCCGGCCGTGGTCAGGGCCTTGGCAACCGACGGGTCCGTGTTGCGGACATCGGTGCGTATGGGCGGGATCTCGCTGACCGCACCTATGGCGGTCGTTTTGCCGGCACCTGTTGTACCGGTAAAGAGTATTTTGTGTTCGATCACGTGCGCCCCGACGAAAAGATGCCAAGCCGGCTGCGAATCCTGGAGATCAGTCCGGGCTCGATATTTCTTGGCGACAACATGGTTTCACCTGCACCCGTATCGTGCTGACGCGTTTCGGTCACTGTGTGCTGTGCCTGGGTGAAGTCGACCAGCAGTCCTGCTTGCTGGATGTCTGCCAGGAACTGGCTGCATACGGCCGCCGGCACACCTGATCGGTCCTGCAGCGTCGCCAGCGATGTCCATTTGCCGGTCATCATCGTGGCCAGGCGCATGCGGTCGGTGGAGGTCAGCAGGGCGGCAGACGGCCAGCGAAGAAGCCGGAATTGGGCCTGCGGCATGTCTGCTGCCGGCGCGCTGGTTGTCGTCTGCTTTTCGCCTGCGACGATGTTCCCCAGGTCGTTGAGCACCTGTTCCAGCGCATCTGCATGAAAAGGCACGCTCACAAAATGGGCCTCGCCCTGGTGTGCGTGTCCGACGACAAGTGCCTTCTGCGCGGGGGGGACGGTGTTCGCCGCGGCCTGCGCCACCACCCAGACGTCTGCGCTTTGCGGCGTGAATGTCCATTGGTGCAGCGTTCGGTGTGCCAGCAACCTGACGAAGGATTTGAAAAGGGTTTCGTCGTGAGCCGACAAGCCGTTGAGGCTGAAGGTCACCGGCGCAGGCTTGCCGCCGTGGGTCATGGATGCCGTCAAAATACGCCCCCTTCCGCACGGGCGTTGGGGTGGATGCCTGTGTGCCTGGCGGCCAACCCACGCTGCTCACGGAGGGTTGCAGATTCATTTCCTGTCTTGAACATGACCCAACGATATCGGGCGTTCCGCGCCCGTACCATCCGTGATGTCTGCAGGAGTGCCTAGGTAGCTTTACTTAGCCAGGCTGGACGCTGTCTTTTGTCGGCGCTGCGTGGTTTCCGGCTTGATCACCGGCCACTGAACAGTCACCTGGGTGCCGTGTTGACGCTGCGTGTCGTACTGAATCTTGCCGCCGATGAAGCGGGCCCGGGCCATCATGGAGCGCATCCCCAGACCATTGCCATCGGATTTGGGTTGGCCCTTGAAGCCACTGCCGTTGTCGCTGACGGACATGCTGTGGAGCGTTCCGTTTTTGCGCAGCACAACTTTCAGATGCGTGGCCTTTCCGTGGCGTACCGCGTTGGCCATGGCCTCCTGTGCAATGCGGTAGAGGTGGTTGCCGACATCTGTGGGAATGGCATTCACTTCACCCTGTATGCTGAAGTCGCAGCTGACGCCCCTGATCATCTGGTAGTCATCCGCGAGCCGCTGGAGTGCACGCCAAAGGCCATCAGGCGTTTCACCGACGGGCGTCAATCCGCGCGCCAGCCCCCGTGAAACCTCAACCGCCATCTTCACCTGTTCAAGAGCGAGATCGAAGTAATGGGCCATGTGAGGCGCCTGAGCGGTGGCGGCGGACTTCGCACCGCCGAGCATCAATGAAAGTCCGGCCAGTTCGGAACCGAGTGAATCGTGCAGCTCCCGCGCAATATGCGCCTGCTGGGCTTCCAGCTCCGAGATCAGCACGCGCTCGAACCGGCTCTGGCTGGCGCGAATCTGGGCCTCAAACATTTCCTGTTCGGACAGTGGCGTTCCGGTGGTGATGTAGTGTGGACTGCCGTTCCAGATGACCAGGGATGTGTTGAGGGTCATCCGCAGTGTGCTGCCGTCCTTTCGCCGCATGTCCGAGAGTTCCACCGGCAAGACAATGCCGCTTTGCAGTGACTGGCGGCGCAACAGCTTTTGTGCGTAACCTTCCGGCGTGTACAGGTTGCTGACCACTTTTCCTTCAAGATTTTCGGGCCCATAGCCGAGCATCCGTCGCAGGCTCGCGTTCATGTAGATGATGCGATCGTGGTCAGACACCATCACGCCAATGTCAATACCCTCCACCATGGCCTCAAGAAAATTATGCTGGTCTTTCATGACCTCCCTTGCCGCCACCTGCGCGGAAATATCCATCACCACGCCGGCATACTGGAGGTGTGCGTTCCTGGCGGTATTGCTGACGGTACGGCCCCGGCCCCTGACCCACACCCAGCCGCCATCGGCCCTGCGCATCCGGTATTCGGCTTCGTCGGAGTCCGAGAGCCCGGAGAAGTAGCGGTCCATGCTGGCCAGTCGTGCCTCGATGTCCTCGGGGTGGATGAGGGTCTTCCACTCATCAAAGCTTGACGGTGGCTTGTCATAGCCGAACATCTCCCAGCGCTGGGCATGCGTGACGCGGCCGGTGGACATATCGAAGACCCACAGAGCCAGTTCCGCGCCGCGCAGCGCCAGGGTCAACCGCTCCGAAGTGCGCTGCTGGAGCGTCCAGGTCAGGCGCTGGGCTTGCTGGGCGGTTTTTTGCAGGGTGATGTCCCTCACAATCGCCGTGCGTTTGAGCAGCACGCCGCCGTCCATGATCAGGCTGCTTTTGGAATGGACCCAGAAACGGCGGCCGCGCGCCGTCACCATGACCAGTTCAAGGTCGTGCGAAATGCCTTCGCTTTCTTCATTCGCCATGGCCTCTTTCATGACGGCGCGGAATTCCGGTGCCGCGAACTTCAGCGCACTGGTGGCGTCAGGGGTAAAACTGTCCGCCTGAAGGTCGAGCATGCGGTACATCTGATCGGTCCAGTAGACCCGGTTGCCGCCTGCCAGGTCCTCTTCCCAGCCGCCGATGCAGGCCAGCGATTGCGTGGCATCGAGCAGCTTCTTGGAGCGTTGTGATTCCAGTTGCGCTTTTTGCCAGGGGCTGGCGTCACGCAGGAAGGCCGCAAAAAACCGCAGCTTTCCCACGGTAACTTCAGTAAAGGAAATCTCGATCGGAAATTCCGTGCCGTCCCGATGCAGGCCCATCGTCTGTACCCTGCGCCAGTCCATCGACCTCACCGAGCTGTTGATATAGCGCGAAAAGCCATGTGCATGCGCTGCCCGCAGCCCTTCAGGCTGCAGTCTTTCTATCGTTTCTCCGATCATCTCTGCCGGGGTAAACCCGAAAACCTGCAGCAACGCGGGGTTGGCAAACCTCACGCGCCCGACTTCGTCCAGGACCACGATCACGTCACTCGCAGCCTCGAAAATGGCGCTGCGCAGCTCCTCGCTCAGTTTCCATGCGCGTTCGGTACGGATCTCCCTGGTGATATCGGTCATGGCGCCGCTGAAGCGCAGCATGGACGAGTTCTGGAAGCGGGTGACCTTGCCCCTGGCGTGAAACCAGCGGTATTCGCCCCGCGTGCGGAGACGGCATTTCTCGCTGACCTGGTCGATGCGGCCGGCCAGGTTTGCCCGGAACGCCGTGCGCAAACGCCCGACGTCCGAAGGGTGCATGCGCTCCCACACCTGTGACAGCCGCGTGATCTGCTCGTCGTCAGCCATGCCGAGCTGGCGTTTGAGGTGGGTCGACATCAGCAGTTCGCCCGCATCGATGTCCCAGTCCCACAAGCCGTCGCTGGAGGCCTCGTTGGCCAGCTGAAGCCTTCGGCTGACTTCCCCCAGTTGTTGCGAGGACTTGAATGCCTCGGCGATCACGCCGCGGGAGATTCTGCTGCCCACCCACAGCAGTACCAGAGCCACAAGCACCTGGAATCCGAAAATGAGCGCCGACATCTCGCGCGCTGCTTCAGATAGGGTCGCCGAGAAAGCATCTTCCAGGGGGGTCAGCCTGTCGTTGATCTCCATGATCCTGCGCCGGTACCCTGGGTCTGCGTAGTTGCCCGGGCTGGCCGCGTATTTATCCTGCACTTCAACGGACAGTTCCTGGAGTTGTGCAATGTATGCATCGCCTTCGGTCCACAGGGAGACCGCCTGTTTGAAACGGGGATAGACCCGAAACCACTGGTACAGGGTCACGAGGCTGTTGATGTCGGAAGGATGGTTGCCGCCAGCCAGCAGGCTTGACCTGACAAGATCCATGTCGGGACTCTTTTTGTCAAGTTCGGTTCTGGCCCGCTCGTCCCCCATCGGGATGTTCATTGACAGCTGAAAGCGTGCGAAGTGAACCGGATTGCCGGTGTCCACGTATTCAAGCAGTTCAATGACGGCCTTCTTTTGCGCCTTCGACCAGATGCCTTCTCCTGCCACATAGGCCCGCACGGCAGAAAGCAGCCAGATACTCAGTGCGCCCAGCAGCAAAAGGACTGCGCAGGCGGCAAGCTGTGGCCAGATGACTGACGTCAGCTTGATGGCGACATGCTCCTGTGGTGGCGGGTTCGAGGCAGGAAAGGAATCTTGGCGAGCGCCCATTCTGGACATCCTTCTTTTTGGGGCTTAGGTAAAGGTACCTAGCTTATGCGGCGCGGACGCTTTTGCTTTCACGTCACTCTGTTGCTATGCTTTCCCAACCCCCTTTATAGCCCGGCATGAAATCAGTTTATATCCTCGATGACCATGACATCGTCCGCTTCGGGCTCGAGACCTTGATCTCGGCGAGCGGAAAGTTTCGCCTTCTGGGTTCCTCTTCCAATCTTGCGGATGGCATGGTCCAGATTTCTGCGCTTCAGCCGGATATTGTGATCAGCGACATGTCCATGGATGACTCGAAAGGGCTGGACACCGTGAAGGCGGTCGTGGAGGCCCAGGGCGACCGGTACGTGCTGGTGGTTTCCATGCATGACGAAATGCTCTACGGCGAGCAGGTGCTTTCACTCGGCGCGCGCGGATACGTCATGAAAGAGAGCGCGCATGCCACCGTGGTGCCTGCGACGCTTGAGATTGCCGAGGGCCGCACCTGGGTCAGCCCCAGCCTTCGTGAAAGGCTGCTGAGCAGGCTGCGCGGCGGCGCGGACCAGAGGTCACCAGAGGGTTCTTCCGATGCGGTGCTCACCCAGCGTGAAATTCAGGTCATGGAACGACTGGGCCGCGGCAAGAATACCAAGCAGATTGCGTCGGAACTGGACCTCAGCGTCCGCACGGTCGATATCTACCGTGCCAACCTCAAGCGCAAGCTGGGTCTCAGAACGGCTGCCCAGTTGATCGCTTTTTCGCTGTCGCGAACGTAGGCCCCGGGCTGAACGTTCAGGATCTGCGCTTGCGCGGCACCACGGTCAGCTGAAACACGTTTTTGCCCATGGTGGCGCCAATCGTGGTTTGCTGCGGTGGCAGATCAATCAGCTGCTCGCCCTGCCAGACCTTGACCTGTGCCGGGCCATCGGGCAGGTTTTCGAATGTGGTGAAGCCTTCGGCGCTGGTTTTGGCGGCCCAGGGCGATTCGCTGACGTAGATATAACCGCGCATCGAGCCGTGGATATAACAGCCCAGCAGGTTGGCGGCAACGATGCCGGGTTTGTCGAGAGTGATATCGGCCGTTTTGGCGGGTTTGCCTTCGGGTTTGCCTTCCAGCATCATGTCAAACCCGACCTTGCCGGAGTTGAACTGCTCTGCACCTGCGGGCGAAGAGCGTACATGGTGGTTCCAGGGGTCGTTGTTGGACAGCCTGATCCTTGCGCCTGGCGCCACCAGTGAGACGGCAGGTATGAACTGCATCTTCTCCTGTACGATGCCGGCCTCTGCAGGCAGGGCTGATTTGGGCAACACCGACTTGTTGGCAGGAATCACCACCACGACCGCGTCCTGCACGGGCTTGCCGTCCCTGTCGATGACGGACACCACAAGGTTGCCGGCAGATGCCAGGGCGCAGGCTGCAGAAAGCACAGCCGGGAGCAGGATTTTTTTCATGATGCAGTCGTTGTAGTTGGTGATGGCCACACGGGGCGTTACAGGAGCCGGCTTATTTCGGCGTGATGATGTCGCGGTTCATGGGTGCCAGCAGGGCCAGCATCTGGTTTTGCCGCGTGAACGGAATGCCTTTGGCGTCCATGCTTTGCTGCAGCACTTCGACCAGCGCATTGAAGTCGGATTTCTTGATGTCGAGATTGGCATGCGAGCTTTTCATGTCTGCGCCCTTGTAGACGCAGGGGCCGCCGCCCAGTGCGCAGAACTGGTCGACCAGCTGTTCTTTCACACGCTGTTGGTTGGCGGGTTTGAAGTGCGGTCCCGTGCGCGGGTCTGCCAGCAGGCGGACCATGAAGTCGTCCATCAATGAGACAAGGCCGGCCTTCTCGCCGAAGGCCTTGTAAAGCTGGTCGTCTTTGGGCGCCATCTGTGCAAACGATGCGCCCGCCGCCAGCAGGGTAGAGGCGGCGATGGCGAAGGAGATGAGTGATTTTTTCATGTGATTTCCTGGTGGGGTTGGTGTTGGCGCGGGGCCGGATCAGAACGCGACCTGTGCCGACAGGTAATAGCCCTGCTGCTTGCGGCTGGCGGTCGTGGCTGGCACGATGACACCGAGATCCACATAGGCCAGCGTCAGCGAGAAGTTCTTGGTCGGCGCCCAGGCGATATAGATGTCTTTCCAGTCTTCAGAACGCAGGCCGTTGCCCAGTCCGGCGGCGCGGCCGGCCGTCTCGAGCTTGTTGCGCATGAAGCGGTATTCCGCACCGACGACCACGTTTTTGCTGAGCAGGTAGCCGACCGAAAACTCAGGCTGCAGGCTGTAGCGGTTTTCATTGCCGCCCAGCGTCGCGCCATAGCCGAGCAGGCCATTCTGGTTGGCCTTGGTTGCGCGCAGGGTGCCGTTGAGCAGCAGGCTCTGGCCCAGGAAGAGTTTGGTGGCGCTGACATACAGGTCGACGCCGTTGCGTTTGGCGCCCAGGGTATTGAGCGTGCCATCCAGACCGGTTGAGCCTAACTGCTTGTATTCAAGGCCGACGGCAACTTGCGGCATGGCGCTGTCGCTGTCGAGAATGGCATCACCCAGAACGCGCACCTTGGCGCCCAGGATGGTTTGTTTGAGGTGCAGGCCAGGCAGGCCGAGAGCGGTGCCGGTGCCGCGCGTGTTCAGGTCCTGTTGTGCAATCGAGATTTCATATTTGTCGCTAAAGCCGACTGCCGCGCCAAAAATATTCAGGCCGTAGTCTTTGGTTCCGACGTTGGTGGCAAAAGCCGAAAAGCCGGTTTCACCGTCTGTGGCGTTGCTGCCGATGACCGCCCAGGGCGTCAAACCGCCGCCGGCTGCGCCGTCAATGCTGCTGACACCGCCGGTCAGCAGGAGCTTGCCTGTTTCAGCATGTGCGCCAACACAGGAGAGTGCCGCGGCAGCGGCCAGTAGAGTAATTGCAAACTTCTTGTTCATGGGAGTCCTGATGGAGGAATTCGTGGGTGGCCTGCAACCCTATGCATGCCCAAACTGCTATACGTACGTTTGGATACATCTGGATTCAGCTTTTGCAAAAAAGATGTTTATCTACAAATCGGTGAATCCAAAGCGGAAATAGTTCACGTATACAAGACAGGATGTTGCTCAGCGAGCGCGTCCACATACTGAAAATCCAACGCCGGGAGTTCCATGCGCACAGCCATCAATAAGCACACGTCCATCAAGACGAACAGCTTGCGCGGGATGGCAAGTCATTCCGGCGTCATCGCCGGCTTGCTGCTCGGCTTTGGCGTCATCCTGGGTGCCGGTGCACAGACGGCTGTCAGTCCGGCGACTGCAGCCCGTGAGTGGGTCACACCTGCTCCGGGTGATGTGCAGCGTGGTGCAGCGCTTTACCAGTCACGCTGCACGGCATGCCATGCGGTAGACAGCAACAAGATTGGCCCCGCGCACCGCGGTGTCATGGGCCGGCGCATTGGCAGCCTGCCTGGCTATAAATATTCGGATGAACTGGCGCAGTCGCGCCTGCGCTGGACACCGCAGACACTTAACGTCTGGCTGGAAGATCCCGAAGAGCTCATCAAGGGCCAGCGCATGGGCTTTCAGGTTGACAGCGCGCAGGAGCGTGCGGACCTGATTGCCTACCTGGCGACGCTGAAATAGGGTTCAGCCCATCCATCGGTGGATTGCGGTTTTTCGTTGCGCAGGCTTTCGCCAGTTTCTTCGCGTTTAAAAAAGCCATCAGCCTCGACGCCGCGGCGCACAGGTCCCTGGCTGATGGGCTGGTGGCCAGTTCGTCCCGGATGCCCGCATGACCCGGCTCTTGCCGCGAAAGCGAAGCCTGATCGGGCGCCAGGGCGGGAATTGGACTATTCGTTTTGCCCGGCATGAAAGGTCTTTGCTAAAAAAGCTGGTCGGTGAGGGGGTGGCCTGTTGCCTGGGCTGAAGAAGATCCTGCTTGCGCGGGTTTTGATGTCGGCTGATTCGCCATCGTGGCATCTTCAAGCCTGACGAGGTTGCTGGCGCGGACGCCCAGCAGCCTGAGCTTTTGACGCAGTTCAACCCGCTTCAGACACAGACCGGCCATCTTGCGAATTGTCTGGCCATCGGCAATGCAGGACTCCAGCGTGTAATCGCGTGTGGCAATCCTGAAGTCGTCATAACGCAGCTTGATGCCGATGGTTTTGGCGACATAGCCCTTGCGCTGCAAATCCTCGCCGAGCTTTGTGCACAGCGAGGTGAATATTTCGCCAAGCTCGGCCTTATCCCGCACCGCATGCAGGTCGCGGCCAAAGGTGGTCTCACGGCTCATGCTGACCGGCTCGCTTTCGGTGACGATGGGCCTGTCGTCACGGCCCCAGGCCACTTCATGCATCCAGGCACCGGTTGACTTGCCGAAGTTGTCAACCAGAAACGCAGGGTCCTGGGCCGCCAGCTCGCCGATGGTGTGGATATGCAACTTCGCGAGCTTCTCGCCCGCCTTCGGACCGATGCCGTTGATCTTGCGCACATTGAGCGGCCAGATTTTTGTCTCAAGGTCGGCTTCATAAATGATGGAGATACCGTTGGGCTTGTTGAACTCGCTCGCCATCTTGGCCAGCAGTTTGTTGGGCGCAACGCCTATGGAGCAGGTCAGGCCTGTCTTCTCGAAAATCGCCTTTTGTATCAGCCGTGCCAATACGCGGCCGCCTTCGCGTTGCCCGCCGGGTACATCGGTGAAGTCGATGTAGACCTCGTCCACGCCCCGGTCCTGCATGACGGGTGCAATCTCCGCAATCGTGCTCTTGAAGAGGCGCGAATAACGCCGTACCTCGTCGAAGTCCACCGGCAGCACGATGGCATGCGGGCAGAGTTTGGCCGCCTTCATCATGCCCATGGCCGAGCCGACGCCGAACTGGCGGGCAGCATAGGTTGCGGTGGTGATGACACCGCGGCCAACGTAGTCCTTGAGCAGCGGGAATTCGGACACGGGAATAAATCGCGGCAGGCGCTCGGGGTTGGCATTGATGGCCTCGTCGACCTTGCGGCGCCCGCCACCTATCACCACAGCCAGGCCCTTGAGCTGCGGATAGCGCAGCAGCTCGACGGATGCAAAAAATGCATCCATATCGAGATGGGCGATGCGGCGTATGTGGGTCATGCATCGATTTTGCCGTTTCTGAAAAGGTCTGCGCGCACGGTGGCAAATTCAGATCATCCGCCTCAAATCATCCGTCAGTCAAGGCTTACAGGGCGTGCGCTCATTGGCCGATGTGAAAGCGTTGCTGCCAAATAAAGACTGTCTTTTTTCATCGCATTTTTCAAGGAGACAGCCATGAATTTCATCGCGGCAAAAGACGGTACAAAGCTCTATTTCAAGGATTGGGGCAGTGGCCGACCCGTGATCCTGATTCATGGCTGGCCACTCTCTTCAGACAGCTGGGACGATCAGGCCCTGGCGCTGGCCAATGCCGGCTACCGAACCATCGCATATGACCGGCGCGGGTTCGGCCGTTCGGGTCAGCCCTGGAGCGGCTATGACTACGACACACTGGCAGATGACCTGGCTGCCGTGATTGAACACACGGGCGCGCAGGATGCCATGGTGGTGGGGTTCTCGATGGGCGGGGGCGAGGTGGCGCGCTACATGTCCCGGCACCGCGGCAAGGGCATATCCAAGGCAGTGCTGGTGTCTTCAGTGGTGCCCTACATGCTCAAGACCCGGGACAACCCCGAGGGTGTGGACCAGTCCGTTTTTGACGGCATGATAAAAAGCATGACGAAAGATCGCGCCAGGTTTTTTGCGGGCTTCTTCAAGGACTTTTACGGCGTGGGCCTGATGTCGCACCCGACCAGTGATGAAGTCATTCAGTGGTCGTGCAATGTGGCCATGCAGGCCAGCCTCAAGGCCACGCTGGAGTGCGCCAGATCTTTCGCTACCACAGACTTCAGGCCCGACATGCCAGCCTTCCGTGTGCCAACAATCGTGATTCACGGCACAGACGACAAGACCGTGCCGATTGACGCGACCGGACGGCCCGCTGCCATCGGCATCGCCAATGCCTCGCTGATTCACTACGATGGTGCGGCGCACGGTCTGCAGGCAACCCATAAAGACCAGCTGTCGAGAGACCTGATCGACTTTATACAGCGCTAGGCGCCACCGTTTGAAGCGGCCTGTTCCCCAGTAGCCAGGTGAGTTCAATCAGGCCGGGTAAGTGCCTGGCAAGAGGATGGTTTTGTCCACATTCCGGATGTCGGTATGGCCGCAAAAAGCCATGGTGACGTCCAGTTCCTTGTGGATGATCTGCAGGGCTTTTGACACGCCGGCCTCGCCCATGGCGCCCAGCCCGTAAACCACTGCGCGGCCTATCATGGTGCCGCGCGCGCCCAGAGCCCATGCCTTGAGCACATCCTGGCCAGAGCGTATGCCGCCGTCCATCCAGACCTCGATGCTGTCGCCCACGGCCTCGACGATGGGCGGCAAGGCGCTGATGCTGGATGGCGCGCCGTCAAGTTGACGGCCACCGTGGTTGCTGACGACGATGACATCCGCGCCGCTCTGTGCAGCCAGCTTGGCATCCTCAACGTCCTGAATGCCCTTGAGCACCAGCTTGCCGTCCCAGCGTTCGCGCACCCAGGCCACATCGGCCCATGACAGGCGCGGGTCGAACTGTTCGTTGGTCCAGACGGCCAGCGAACTCATGTCGCTCACCGCCTTGACGTGACCCACCAGATTGCCGAAACTGCGGCGTTTGGTGCCCGCCATGCCCAGGCACCAGCGCGGCTTGGTCATCAGGTTGATGATGTTGGGGATGGTCGGTCTTGGCGGCGCCGTGAGGCCGTTCTTGATGTCCTTGTGGCGCTGGCCGATGACCTGCAGGTCCAGCGTCAGCACCAGTGCGCTGCAGCGGGCCTTGCGCGCGCGCGCAATCATGGCCTCCATTGCACTGCGGTCGCGCATCATGTAGAGCTGGTACCAGAAGGGCGCCTGTGTAGCGACGGCAATGTCTTCCATGGAGCAGATGCTCATGGTGGACAGCGTGAACGGAATGCCGAACTTTTGGGCAGCCCTTGCCGCGTGAATCTCGCCATCGGCATGTTGCATGCCCATCAGGCCGATGGGTGCAATGGCCACCGGCATCTTCACCTGCACGCCTGCCATGGTTGTAGCCGTGCTCCGGTTTTCCATGTTCACGGCTACCCGCTGGCGCAAAAGTATTTTCTGGAAGTCCGCCTCATTGGCGCGGTAAGTACCTTCTGTCCACGACCCCGAGTCGGCATAGTCGTAAAACATGCGCGGCACGCGCTTTTTGGCCAGTTCGCGCAGGTCTGCAATGTTGGTGATCACGGGCATGGCTGTCTCCTTCGTACTTGCAGCAATGGTAGTGGCGCAACGATGTTGCACGGCGTGAATACTGCTTTTGCGGCGTGAAATTATTTTGATACGGGTTTTGGCGCGGATACGGTCGCAGACCTGACGCCCGCACCGCGCACTTCCAGGCGTATCTCGTCAAGCACGGTGCCACGCGCGTCTGCAATCTGCACCACATGGCGCCCCGGCCAGGGCAGCCACTGCGCCTGACTGCCGCGCGCAAACTCCTTGCCGTCCATCAGCCAGCGCAGGTTTTGTCCTTCGGCGCTGAAACCCAGGCGCTGGCGATTGGGCGGGATGTCCGGGTCCAGTGCAATGATGGTGCCGGATGTCGGCGCTGTGATGCGCGGTGTATTTTGGCTGTCGGCCGGCACATTCTTCGTGTGTTTCAGTCCGGTAGCATCCGCAGCATCCATGGCGAACAATGTCTGCTCTGTCCCCGCGATGAACCACTCGTTGCGCGCCGCCTCAAGCTGATTGCCAAACTGCGTACGTGCCCGCACCAGCCCGGCAGGCGGTGAGGGTGCGCGGCTGGGTTCTGTCTTGTGCAGGTAATTCATCAGCGCAGCCCAGATGGGTGCTGCGCCGCTGGTGCCGCTCACATCCCACATGGGCGCGCCGCTTGAATTTCCAACCCAGACGCCGACGGTGTAACGCTGCGAAAAGCCCATGGCCCAGTTGTCGCGCATGTCCTTGCTGGTCCCGGTCTTGACGGCTGTCCAGAAGCGTGTGGCAAGAATGCTGTCTGTGCCAAAGGTTCGCGCCCGCGCGAGCGGGTCGGCCATGATGTCGGTGACGATGAAGGCAGCGCGCGGGTCCACGGCGACCTTGAAGTCGGGTTTCAAATTTCTGCCCATGGCCACTGCGCTGTAGCGGCCCGTGTTGGCAAGGGTGCGGTAGCCGTTTGTCAGGGACAGCAGGGACACCTCACTGCTGCCCAGCGCGAGGCTGTAGCCGTAATAGTCACCGGACTCCCGGAGCGGTACGCCGAGGGATTTCAGCTGCTTCTGGAAGGCATCGGGCGACACCATGACCAGCGTACGAACGGCAGGTACGTTCAGCGAGGCTCCGAGGGCCGTGCGTGTCGACACCGGCCCCTTGAACTGGTGGTCGTAATTTTGCGGAATGTAGAGACCGCCCGCTGTCTGTATGTTGGCGGGTGAGTCGTCCAGCAGTGACGCCGCTGTCATGCGTTTCTCTGCAATGGCCTGCGCGTACAAAAACGGTTTGAGCGTGGAGCCCGGCTGGCGCAAGGCCATGACACCATCCACTTCTGCCGCACCGCTGAGCTCACCGGAAGATCCGACCCATGCCAGTACCTCGCCGCTGGCGTTGTCAAGCACCACAATGGCACCATCTTCCACGTGCCGGCCGCGAAGCTCGCGCAGCTGCTGGGTCAGCGTCCGTACTGCAAACCGCTGCAGCGGGGCGCGCAATGTGGATGTCATCGTGGCGGGCGCGGGTTTCTTTGTTGGTGTATTGGCCCGCACCAGTTGCCGCGCGAGATGGGGTGCATCACCTTCTGATGCGTCAAATGCCTTGCGCTGAAGCGCAGCTGTCGCAAAAAGGTCAAGGCCATCGCAATCTGCCTTGACAGGTGCCTGCATCAATTTCAATACGCCGCAAGCACGTTGCGACAACTGCGCCACCTTGGTATTTGGCGCGCGCACCAGGGCTGCTGCAATCGCCGCCTCGCGTTCGTCCAGGCCGTGCGCAGCTTTGCCAAACAGTGTGCGGCTCAGCGCATCAATGCCAACGATTTCACCGCGAAACGGTACCAGGTTCAGGTAGGCCTCCAGAATCTGTTCCTTGCGCCACCGTGCCTCCAGCACCTGGCTTGACACCGTCTGGCCTATCTTCTGGGTCAGGCTGCGTCCGCCGGCGCCCGCTCGCCAGTCTTCATCGACCAGGCCCGCCAGCTGCATGCTGATGGTCGATGCACCGCGTGTCCTGGTGTTCCACAGGTTGCCCCATGCGGCTGCAGACACAGCGCGCCAGTCCACGCCGCTGTGTTCATAAAAGCGTTTATCTTCGCTGAGCACCAGTGCAGTCCGCAGCGCCGGCGAAATATCAGCGAGCGCAACCCACTGGCCGCGCCGGACTGTCGCATCTGTACGCAGGCGCTGGATGACTTCGCCATGGCGATCCAGGATGACGGTGTCTGAGGGTTTGAAATCGCGTTTGACCTCGTCGAAGGTGGGCATGGCCCATGAAGTTTGCAGGCCCGCTGTCACCAGGAGCATGGCCGCTGCAAAGGTCTTCATGCCGGGCGATTTCATTTTGCAGCTTCCACTTTCACGCGGGCATTCGGCGTTTCGCCAAACATCTCGGGTGCATACAGGGCTTCGGCACGGCTGGGCGGCAAGGCAAAGTCACCAACGTTGTTCAGCCGCACGGTGTATTCCATCTTCACCACGCCCTTGGGCAGGTATTCGTAGTAGCTGCGGAAGGCCTCAAAGCTGCGCTCTTCAAACGCCGGCCAGCCTGCGCCTGACTGCTTCTCGCCACTGGTGGCGATTGGTGAGTCGCGCCCCAGCCCGCTGCCGAGAATGGTTGCGCCGCCGGGTACCGGATCGGTGATCGCCACCCAGGTCATGTCGGCGCTGGCATTCACTTCAAGTGTGATGCGCAGCACGTCACCGCGTGTGTACACCCCTTTGACAGCCTGCTCTACGGGCGTGATGGTCTTTTTGATCTGGTAGCCGGCATTGAAAGGCTCCTTCAACTGGATGGCCGCAATCGACTGCAGCGTCAGCCATGGTTTGCCTGCGCCCTGGTGCGTGACGGTCAGCGTGTCCCTGGCAGCCTTGCCCCATGGCAGGAGCATGCTGTTGTTGCGCAGATTGCCGGGCGATGCAGGCGCGCCGAAGAACGTGGTCTGGTTGGGCGCGCCTGATGCGTCTGTGGTTTTGATGCGGTCGACCTTGCTCCAGTCCACGCTGGCGACGCTGGCGGCTGCGGAAGCAAGCGTGGCTTTGGTGACACCGGCAACAGGCGTGGCTTCAAACTTTGCCGAGAACTTGTCCAGTGCCAGGCCGCCCCACAGGTTGGCGGTGGTGGTGTGCCAGGCCCCTTTTTGCTGCCGTGCGATGAAGCCGTTGGCCAGGCGGCCCATGTCATCCTTCCAGGCCGGGTCGTCCATCACGGCCAGCATCAGACGCGCCGTATTGACATCGCCATTGGTCATCAGCCACCACCAGTAGTCGTCCTTCTCGGTACTGAAGATGAGTTTGGTGCCCTGGAAGGACAGGCGTGAACGGAGGATCTGGTTGGCCTCAGCCATGCGCTGCTCGCGTTGCGGTACATCGGCAACCCGTTTCAGGATATTCAGCCAGTCAATCACCGCGCTTGTCGGCCACTGGTTGGGCGCGATGGTGATGCTGCCAACCATGCGGCCCTGGGCCTTGTCGTAGCGCGACAGTGCTTCAATGGCAGCAAGCTTCCTCACATCCAGATCCTTGCGCGGGCTCCAGAATTCGCGCTGTATACGGCCTTCGACAAAAGCTATCAACCCGCGCTCCATCGGTGCACGCAGGTCGTCGGGCAATGCAAAAGCCGGGTTGATGCCTGCGGCCTCATGCGTTGCCGCAAGCAGGTAAGCCGTGAGCACGTCGCTGCCGCGTGAGGCTTCGCCATCACGCGGCGGAAAGTAGCTCGCAAGTCCGTCCTTGTCCAGGTAATTCGGTATCTGGCCGATGACGGTTTGCCACAGCTTGCCATCGCGCAGGCCCACCGACTTGCTGGTCTTTTGCTCAAGACAGGCAAACGGGTAGTTGGCAAACCAGTCGCGCACGCCGTCCATGCCTTCTGCCAGTTTGGGTTGCAGCGACATCTTCAGACCGCCACGGCCGGGCAGCGCATCTGCCGGTGGGTTCACGTCAAGGTTGAACGAGCCATCAACCTGCACCAGCGTGGCCTGCTGCACGCTCAGAGGCACGGCAGGGATGATGCGCTGTCGCGCTTTCAGGCCGTCGCGTGCGCCGCTCACGGTGTCTTTGGCTTCTATCTCCCAGAGGATGGCTTCGGCACGCGTGAAAGCGAGTTGCGCCGGAGCCGTCACCATCCAGGCCACTTCACGTGCTTCACCTGCGGGGATGTCAATGGTTTGCGGTTTCAGGTCGAGCAGGGTCGCACGTGGGCTGACTTCAACCTTCATCGCTGCCCTGGTGGTGTTGCGCAAGGTGACCTGCGCGCGGAATTGGTCGTCCTCACGCACCAGCGGCGGCAGGCCACTGATGATCTGCAAATCCTGCGTGGCCTTGATGCTCGTCTGCCCGGTGCCGAACATGCCGGTACCCGCATCGGCGACGGCCACAATCTTGAAGGTCGTCAAGGCGTCGTTGAGCGGCACATTGACCACCGCCTGGCCCTTGGCGTCCAGCAGGACTTTCGGGTTCCAGAGCAGCAGGGTCTCCAGCAGCTCGCGTGTGTTGCTGCGGCCGCCGCCTCCACCCGCCGCTACGGCCTTGCGGCCATAGTGCCTGCGGCCAATGATTTCCATTTGCGCAGTCGATGTTTCCACGCCCCAGGCGCGGCGCTGCAGCATGGCGTCCAGGATGTTCCAGCTGCTGTTGGGCATGAGTTCCAGCAGGGCCTGGTCTACCGCCGCAAGGGCCACCTCGGCATTCGCGGCGGGCTGGCCATTGGGCAGCTTGACTTGAATAGTGACCTTGGCCTGGCTGCGCACGGCGTAGCTTTCCTTGTCGGTCTTCACGCTCACATCCAGCTGATGGGCCTTGGTGCCAACACGAATTTCGGCCAGGCCCAGCCTGAAGGCCGGCTTGCTCAAATCAACCAGCGCGGTCGGGGCCACGTATTCGCGGCCTTCGTACCAGAAGGATGTCCACCATTCACGCGGCGCCTTGTAGCCCCAGGTGAAAAAGCTGTACCACGGCACCTCGCGCAGGCGGCCACGCAAGGCCAGCACGCTCACGTACACATTGGGCCCCCAGCCATCCCTGATCTTCAGGTTGATGGTCGGGTCCTGGCCATTGAGCTGCACCACCTGCGTTTCAATAATGCCTTCGCGTTCAATGGCCACCAGTGCTGTTGCAAAACGAAAGGGCATGCGCACCTGGAACTTCGCGGTGTCGCCGGGCTGGTAACTTTTCTTCTCGGGCAGGACATCCATGCGGTCATGGTTTTCGCCGCCAAACCAGAGTTCGCCCTGTTTGGTCACGTAGACAGAACTCGCCGCCTGTATGGTGTTGCCGTCCTTGTCTTTGGCGGTGACGATCAGCTCTACTTCACCGGCTTCACCCAGTTTGGTTTCGCAAAGCAGCAGGCCGCGTGAATCGCTTTTGCCGCTGCAGACAGCGCCGAGGTCTTTGGTTGCTGTCTTGTTGTCGTAGGTATAAAAGCCACCCACCATGCGTTTGCGGCTGGTGGTGACGATGCGTGCCACGGCTTTGACTTCCAGGGACACATCGGCGGCAGCCTTGCCGCCCAGGTCGAGGGCCAGCGCCTGGAATTTGATTTTCTGGCTGCTGGATACCCAGCCCTCCGTCTTGATGCCGGCAATCACACTGGCCGGCCACAGGGTGGACACGCTGCGCAGGGTCTGCACTTCGCCGTTCGGGTCAGCGTAGGTGGCCTCCAGCAACAACTCCTGCGGTTGTCTGGCGACCGGCACGTTGTCGACAGTGACCTTGCCCGCGCCGTTTCGGTCCAGCGTGAGTGCCAGCTTGTCGGCAATCACGCGCTGGTCCTGCGAGGCGGTATTTTCTTCTTCGCCATCAGGGTTGTCACTGCGCTTGCCGCGCGGTGGCGAAAAGTTGAATTCCTCATAGTCGCTGTAGCTCAGGGATTTGCCGCGCACGAGTGCAGACACCCGCACCGGCAGGTTCACCGCACCGCCACCTGACACATAGTTGATCTGCACATCGGCAGGTACGCTCTTCACGTTGACCAGCGCCTTTTTCTCCGCAGGTGTGACCCGGCCTTCAAGCACCGGCAGCCTGAACTCTTCAACCCTGAACTGCCCGCTGCTGAATGTCCGGTTGCGATCACCTGCCTTCGCATCGCCCTGTAATGACACTTCATACATGCCGAGCTTGGCGGCAGGCGGAATGGCGAACGTGTTTTCTGCGCTGGACCCGCCCGTCGCGGTCTTGCGCCAGACAATGGCCTGTGTGAATTTCTGGCCGCTGCCAATGTGCGTGACGACCAGCGTTGACGGCTGCACCTCGGCCAGACCAAAGCCCTTGCTGGTTTGTGTGCGCAGGATGTGTTTCATCGATACGGTTTCGCCGGCGCGCAACAGCGTGCGGTCAAAAATCGTATGGGCCACTTCATCAGGCCGGGTGTCGGTACTGGTCGGCACATTGAAGCGCCACGGTTCAATACCTTTGTGCCAGTCGCTCCAGGTAAACGCCATGTCCTCGACGCCTGAACTAGCCACTCTCGCGCTGACGAAGTAGGCGTTACGGTAATCGTCCTTGCCACATTTCGGCGCTTGCGGTGACAGACCTGTGAAGCTGGCAATGCCTTGTGCATTGGTGGTCGCTTTCGCCAGCTCGGCACCCTGGCAATCGGACACGCGCACAACCGCGTTGGCTACAGGCGCACCCTCGTCCAGTGTGGTGACCCAGGCCAGCGCGTTCTCACGCCCGAGCTTGAAATGCACCCCCAGGTTGGTGACCAGCGCAGACGTTCGCACGTACATGGTCCGGTTCGCACCGTGGCGCTCGTCGAGCAGCGATGTGCCGAGTTTTTGGGAGGCGATCTCCACAACGTGAAAGCCGGGCGCCAGAGGAATGCCCACCACCTCGAACGGGCGCGGGTCGTTGTTGGCGGGTTTGGGCAGGTCCAGTATCTTCACGCCAGCCTGGCCGGCCAGCAGAGACAGCATGCGCGTCTGCACATACTCTTTTGTTTTCGCGTCCAGTATTTTCGGCAGCGGTCCCTTGATGTCCGCAGCAGCCTGTTTGCGCTCGACCTCGTAGTCGTCGTAGCGCTGCACCTTGCGAAACCACGCAATGATGTCGGCGTCGGTTTTGGGTTGCAGGTCGCTGACCTTGCCTGAAGGTGCATTGATTGCCGCTGGCGACATGCCTTTGACCTGCAGGGCTGCTTCAACATTGCGCAGCGTGACGGGCAGCAGCGCCGGGTCGCCCGCTTTCGTATGGGGTTCTGCAAAACGCTCGACGATGCCGAAAGGCGATGCCGCAAATTTGGCCAGCGGCGGCATGGCGCCGGTAGCGACTTTTAACGGAAAGCTGTCGGCATTGCGCAAGGTGCGCCCCGACGCATCCTTGAAGTCTTTGGGCAGTTCCAGCAGGTATTGCGCCTGCTCGGCAAACAGCGGCTTGAAGCTGATGTTGCTGACCACATCTGCCGCATCGGCGCTTTCGGCATCGAAGACCGGCTTGAGTGTGTCAGAGCCTGATTTCAGGCGTATGCCTTCAGCCAGCTTGCGCGGCACCGGCGCATTGAAGTTCAGGCTCATGGGGCGAATTGGCAGGCAGGCTGACTGTGCGTTTTCGCGCTCGCAGTTAAAGGTTGCCGAGAAAGGCTCGCGCACCTGGAAGTTGTAGCGTTTCTCGACGGAGTTGGGCACGCCGCTCGGGGTGCTCACGCCCTTGCCGTACACCAGTTGCACCTTGGCGGCAGGTGTCAGACGGCGGTTGCAGGTCAAGGTGACGAAATTCAGGGGATCTTTGGCTGCGGCTTTCTGCAACCCTTGCGATTTCAGAAGCCCTTCGCGTTCGGCACCGGTCACCAGCCTGACCGGGACGCGCTCACCCAAACCTTCAACCGAGCACCAGATGTTCTCCTGCACGCTCTGCAAGGTGGCAGGGCCATTCAGGCGCAGTAAAAAATACTGTTCTTCGTCAATCCGTTCATAGGAGCCGGGGCGCAGTGAGCTGATGAACGGGCCGCCGGTGTTGAATTTGTAGGCCCCCGGGCCGGCCAGCAGCGCGCCCGAAGCTGACTTCATGCCGGAGCGAACCTGCAGGTTGCAGCTGACACCGGGCGGCAGGTCGTTCTCAAACTCAAAAGCCCATTCCCGGTCACTGATCCAGCGGCCGTTGCCTTTGGTCGTTTGCGCATCGCTGCAGCTGAGGGTCAGCGGGGCGGGTGCTTTCGGGTCGCCGAAATTGACGGCGCTTTCATCAAATTTGGCCACCACCTGCCGCACGCGCGACACCTCACCCTGAGGCGAGAGGCTGGTGATCTGGAACGCATGCGCCTGCAGGGCGGCAGTTGCCGTGAGCAGAGCGGCTATTGTTGCGATGAGCTTGGCCACGAATCCTCCTCGTTAGGAGGTCAAGCGTAGCTGATTTGTATGGCATAAAAAAAAGCGGACCGAAGTCCGCTTTTTTTCTGGTGCGCAGAATTTCAGCCCAGATTTACCGGCACAAAAATCTTGTCGCTGCCGCGCTGTATCAGCAGGGCGACGGACTTTTCCGATTTCGCCACGGCGGCGCGTACCTGGTCGATGTTTTTGACCGGCAGGCCGTTGATGGAAATCAGCACGTCGCCTGACTGCACACCCGCCAGGGCTGCCGGGCCGCTGGCCTGCTGAACCACAAGGCCGCTGTCCAGACCTGCTTCCTGCTTTTCATCGGGCTGCAATGGGCGCAGCGCCAGGCCCAGCTTGCCCTGGCCCGGTGCTTCGCTCTTGCTGGCGACCTCTCTGGTTTTTTCGTTGGCGTTGGCCAGGCGGGCGGACAACTCTTTCGACGCCCCCTGACGCCAGATTTCCAGCTTGACCGTCTCGCCAGGCGCCGCCATGCTGATGACCGCAGGCAGGTCACCGGACGACACCACAGGCTGGCCATTGACCTTGCGGATCACGTCGCCAGGCTGCAGGCCTGCCTTGTCGGCAGGGCCGCCTTTTTCAACGTTCGAGACCAGCGCGCCTTCGGGTTTGTCGAGCTTGAAGGAGTTGGCAAAGGTCTGGTTGACCTCCTGCACCGCCACACCCAGGCGTGCATGCTCGGCCTTGCCTGTGGCCACGATCTGGTCCTTGATCTTGCTGGCAATGTCGATGGGAATGGCAAACGACACACCCTGGTAACCGCCGCTGCGGCTGTAGATCTGCGAGTTGATGCCAACCACTTCGCCGCGGGCATTGAAGAGCGGGCCGCCCGAGTTGCCGGGGTTGACGGCCACGTCGGTCTGGATGAAGGGCACGGCGCTGTCGTCGGGCAAAGAACGGCCCTTGGCGCTGACGACGCCCGCAGTCACGGTGTTCTCAAAGCCGAAGGGCGAGCCGATGGCCAGCACCCATTCTCCCACGCGCAGTTCGGAGGTCTTGCCGATGGACACCACGGGCAGGTTTTTCGCGTCAATGCGCAGCACGGCCACGTCGGTCTTGGGGTCGGAGCCCAGCACCCTGGCGCGGTATTCGCGGCGGTCAGTCAGCTTGACGGTGACTTCTTTCGCGTCCTTGACCACGTGGGCGTTGGTCAGGATGATCCCGTCAGGGCTGACGATAAAGCCCGAGCCCTGGCCGCGTGTGGGCACTTCCTGCGGCGCGCCGCGGCGCTGGCCCATGCCCTGGCCTTGCTGGAAGCGCTTGAAGAATTCGAGGAAAGGGTCACCGGAAGGGCCATCGTCATCGCCCTGTGCCAGCACGTCGTCAGACACCTTGGTGGTGCCGGTCACGCTGATGTTGACCACGGCAGGGCCGTAACGCTCGGTGATTTGTGGAAAGTCTGGCAGGACGGAACTGCCTGCAACAGCGCCGGCGTTCGAGACGATGGGCGCGGGGGCGGCAATGGATGGCGAGTGCAACGCGTTGAACGCACTCACGCCAGCGCCGCCAATGGCGCCGGCTGTCAGAAGGGCGGCAACCAGCGAGGTATTTTTCAGGGCTGCAGATTTCATGGGTTCATCCTTGAGAGGTTGATAGGCACACATCTTGGTGCCGGTACCCATAACTATGAGGATGCTGTCTTAGACAGACCTTAAGAGCCGAAAATGTGGCCCCCACGGTCGCTCACTGCGTGTGGCTCCCTGCCCCCGAGGGGGCGCTGCGCCTGCGGTCTGGCAAAGCCAGTCCCGCGGCTTCTGCTTGCGAAGACACCGCTCCGCTACTCTTCGCTCATCTTCGTTCGAAGCTGCGATTCCGCCGCATTACAAGCTGGGCGCCTGGTCCTGGAACACCTTGTCGATGCGCGTGCCGAAGAGCCGTGCGATCGCAAAGGCAAGCGCCAGGCTGGGGTCCGAACGGCCGGCTTCTATGGCGTTGATGGTCTGGCGTGACACCTGCAGCGCATCTGCGAGCGCGGCCTGCGACAGGCCCCGGGCCAGGCGGAGTTCGTGGATGCGGTTGTTCATGTGTGGTGATACCGGGAGGTTTCTGTGGATGTAAAGTTTACTTTACATTTTGCGTATTGCAGCCGTCACGCTGGCCGCTGGAAGCCCAAAAATGCCGTTTTTTGGCTATTTTCAGGTGCCAAAATGGTCTGCAGACCAATAAATACGGGCGTGAGCAGCTATTGAATAAATAGCAAATGACGGGCTGCCTCAGCGCCCGGGTGCGCCAGACGGAAAGCACACATCGACCTGCAGCCCACCCAGGCGCTCCGAACGGCCCAGTTGCAGCGTTGCGCCGTGCTGGCTTGCAATCGCCTGCACGATCGCCAGGCCCAAGCCGCTCCCGGTGACAGGCAATTCCCTTGTTGGCCCTTGTTCGCCCATGTTTGCAACTGCTACCGTCTGGCTGCCGCGGAAGAACCTGTCGAACACGCGCTCGCGTTCTTCCTCCGCGATGCCGGGGCCGCTGTCTTCCACGCGCAGCAGGGGCTGGCCGCGTTCAAGCTGCAGGGACACGTCGACGCGGCCGGCCACCGGCGTGTACTTGACGGCGTTGTCGAGCAGGTTGCGCAGCAGCACGCGCAGCGCTTCAGGTTGTCCGCTGACCTGCACGGGCTCGTCAGGCAGGCTGCCCGCCACGCCCAGGTCCACCTGCCGGTGCTGGGCATGCGGCAATACATCGGCGACGGCCAGTTTCACCACATCCTGCAGCGCAGCCTGTGCCTTGCTGCCTGCCGGTGCGCCTGCAGCCTCTGCGCGCGCCAGCGCCAGCAACTGCTCCACCAGCCGGATGGCGCGGTCTATGCCCTGGTTCAGCCTGGCGACAGCTGCCTCACGCGCAGCCGGGTCTTCATCGGGCTTTCGCAAAGCCTGGGCCTGCAGCTTGAGCGCCGTGAGCGGCGAGCGCAGCTCATGCGCGGCATCGGCGACAAAATTCTTTTGTGCATCAAATGCGCCGCGTACCCGTCCGAAGAGCAGGTTCAGCTCGTCGACCAGCGGTCTCACCTCATCGGGCAGGTCGGTGTTGTCCAGCGGCGAGAAGTCATCTGCCGCGCGACGGGCGACCTGTCTGCGCGCACGCTCAATGGGCACCAGCGACCGGGTGATCACCCACCACACGGCCAGCATGAGCAGCGGCGTCAGCAATGCGAAAGGCAAGACCGCTTTTGCGGCAAGCGCACGCGCACGCGCTGTTCGGGCGCTCAGGTCCTGCGCAATCTGCACGGTCTGCAGCGGTGTCTGCAGCGAGTAAACCCGGTAGCGGTTGCCGTTGGCTTCGACATCCGAAAAGCCCAGCACGGCGCGCGGCGGCAGCTCGGAGCGTGATGAGCGGAACAGCTGCCGGCCGTCGGGTCCCCAGATCTGCACGTAGAGGTCAAACCCGGTCTCGTCTCCGCTGTCCTCCGGGGACATGCCCAGTGGCGCGCCGCTGCGCATCGAGCGCGCCACCTGTTGCAGGTGGTCGTCGAACATGGCGTCTGCCTGCTGCAATGCACCGCGGTAGGCGGTGATGGCCTGCAGAACGGCGGCCAGCAAAATCGCCACGAGGACAAAGCCGAGCAGCCGCCCCCTCAGGGAATGAAAGTGGCGAGGCTTCATGCTTTCGGTACAAGGTAACCCAGCCCGCGCACGGTCTGGATGAACTCATTGCCCAGCTTTTTGCGCACGCCGTGGATGTAGAC
The DNA here is from genome assembly GCA_040390295.1 of Pseudomonadota bacterium. Classification (GTDB taxonomy): domain Bacteria; phylum Pseudomonadota; class Gammaproteobacteria; order Burkholderiales; family Burkholderiaceae_C; genus Polaromonas. The sequence goes on along the minus strand of JAZJYR010000032.1, from coordinate 5,752 downwards.
CTCCACCGCATTGCTGCTGACATCATCTTTCCAGCTGAAGAGTTTTTCTTCAAGCTGCGTGCGCGATAGCACCACGCCGGGCCGCGCAATCAGGGGTTCCAGCACGGCCCATTCACGCGCCGAAAGCGACACGGGCTGGCCGTTGACAGATGCCTCTCGCGTGGCGGGGTTGAGGCTGACGCCGCGGTGCTCAAACGCCGGTTCTGCACGTCCGGCGCTTCGGCGCAGCAGGGCGCGTATGCGGGCCAGCAGTTCATCGGTGTCATAGGGTTTGACGACATAGTCGTCGGCGCCGGCATCCAGTCCGGCGATGCGGTCGGTGATGCTGTCGCGGGCCGTGGCAATCAGTACCGGCACGGTGCTGCGGCGGCTGCGCAGGGCCCGCAAGACCTCCAGGCCGTCGCGCTTGGGCAGGCCCAGGTCCAGCAGCACAAGGTCGTATTCGGCGCTGCGCAAGGCCTGGTCCGCCATGGCGCCATCACGCACCCAGTCCACGGCGTAGTGCTCGCTGCGCAGCACATTGAGCACCGTCTCCCCGATCATGGCGTCGTCTTCGACCAGCAATAAGCGCATGCCTTGTCCTTGTACCTTGTCTGTCACCCAAATTAACACCTGAGTGTGCCAGTGCAATCTTAGGTGAGCCTGAGGGCCCTGCCGACTCGTCCTAAGATTGCGCCATGACCATTTCCGAAGCGGCTGCACTGGCGCCGAAATCCAGCAGTTCGCGCGCTGCAGTCCTGACGGTGGCAGGCGTCTTCTTCCTGCTTCTGCTCGACAGCTCGATACTCAATACCTCCTTGCCGCAGGTCGCGCTCAGCATGGGTGTGCAACCCCTGGCGCTCAGCCCGACCATCACCGGCTACCTGCTGGCATCGGTTGTGGCGATGCCGCTCTCGGGCTGGCTGTCGGGCAAGTTCGGCGCGCGCCGCGTGTATCTGGCGGCAATTGCCATCTTCATGCTGTCCTCTGCTGCATGTGGCGCATCGATGGCGCTCTGGCAACTGATCGCCGCACGCGTGATGCAGGGCGCCGCCGGCGGGCTGATGTTTACCGTCGGCCGTACGCTGGCCATACGCGATGCGCCCAAATCCGATCTGCTGAACATCACCTCCATGCTGGTCTGGCCGGCGCTGCTTGCGCCTGTACTCGGCCCCCCGATAGGCGGGCTGATCACCACCTATGCTTCCTGGCGCTGGAACTTCCTGATCAATGTGCCGCTGGGCCTCATCGCCCTGGGTTTGACCCTGAAGTTTGTACCGCGTGATGGTGCCGTAAAGCGTTTGCCCATGGACTGGCCCGGCGCCGCGATGACCGGCACCGGTCTGGCCGCGCTGTTTGGCGGCCTGGAGATGACGGTGATTGCCGCGGCTGAAAAAAGCCGCTGGCCTGTTGCGCTCGGCCTGGTTGTGACGGGCGCCGTGCTGCTTGCGCTGGCCTTCAGGCACCTCAAGAGAGTGCAGCACCCGGTCATCAGCCTGGCCCCCCTCAAGGCCGACACCTTCAGGCTGGCCACCGCATCGGCGGGGATTTATTCATCGGCCTGCCTGCACGCCACGCCCTATCTTTTGCCGCTGGGCCTGCAGCTTGGTTTTGGCCTGAGTGCCGCGGCTGCCGGCGCGATGATGCTGCCTTACTTTCTGGGCAACCTGGTGATGAAGTCCATCACCAGCCCCATGCTCAGGCGTTTTGGTTTCAAGCAGGTGCTGCTGGTCGACGGGCTGGTGGCCATGCTGCTGATTGCCGTCATCGGTTTCCTGACGCCGCAAACCCCCATGGTGTTGACGGTGGCCGTTCTCATGCTGGCCGGTGGCGTCAGGTCCATGCTGTTTACCGCCATCAACACCCTGGCGTTTGTCGATGTGAGCAATGCGGAGCGCGGCCACGCCGCCACGCTCACCTCGATTTCACAGTCGCTCGGGCAGACGCTGGGCATCACGGCTTCTGCATTGCTGCTCGCTGCGGCGCAAGCCTTTCACGGTGGCGCGGCGCTGGGCATCACGGACTTCCGCATTGCGTTTGCGGGCGTCTGCATCATCGGGGTGCTGAGCCTGCTGCCCTACCTTCGGCTGTCAGCGCAGGCCGGGCACGAGGTGATAGGCCGCAAGGCCTGACCTCCATTCCAGGATCTAGCCAAGGCGTGCGCGGTGCCGTGCTATCTGCGCATGCACCTGCGCAGGCGCCGTGCCGCCCAGCGTGTTGCGGGCATTGAGTGAGCCGCGCAGGCTCAGCACGTCGTACACGTCTTTTTCAATTTTCGGGTTGAATTCCTGCAGCACGGTCAGCGGCAATTCGGACAAATCAACGGCATGCGAGGTGGCGGCCTTGACGGCATGCGCGACGATCTCGTGCGCATCGCGGAAGGGCAGGCCCTTCTTGACGAGGTAATCGGCCAGGTCGGTGGCGGTGGCGTAACCGCGCAGTGCGGCTTTTTCCATTGCTTCTGGCTTGACCGTAATGCCGCCCACCATTTCGGCAAAGATGCGCAGCGTGTCTTTCAGCGTATCGACGGTGTCGAACAGCGGCTCCTTGTCTTCCTGGTTGTCCTTGTTGTAGGCCAGCGGCTGGCCCTTCATCAGGGTGATCAGGCCCATGAGGTGGCCGACCACACGGCCGGTCTTGCCGCGAGCGAGTTCGGGCACATCGGGGTTTTTCTTCTGCGGCATGATGGACGAGCCGGTGGTGAAGCGGTCGGCAATGCTGATGAAGCCGAAGTTCTGGCTCATCCACAAGATCAGCTCTTCGCTCATGCGGCTGATGTGCACCATGGCCAGCGAGGCGGCGGCGGTGAACTCAATCGCAAAGTCGCGGTCGCTCACGGCATCAAGGCTGTTCTGGCAGACGCCCTCCATACCCAGGGTGGCGGCCACACGTTCGCGGTCCAGCGGGTAGCTGGTGCCCGCCAGCGCGGCCGCGCCCAGCGGCAGGCGGTTCACGCGTTTGCGGATTTCCAGCATGCGCTCGGCATCACGGCTGAACATCTCGACATAAGCCAGCATGTGGTGGCCAAAGCTCACAGGCTGCGCGACCTGCAGATGCGTAAAGCCGGGCAGGATGACTTCAACGTTTTTGTCGGCGATCTCGACCAGCGCTTTTTGCAGGTCGGTCAGCAGGTCGGCAATCAGGTCGATTTCGCCGCGCAGCCACAGGCGCACATCGGTGGCGACCTGGTCGTTTCTGGAGCGGCCGGTGTGCAGGCGTTTGCCGGCATCGCCGACGATTTGTGTCAGGCGCGCCTCGATATTCAGGTGCACGTCTTCCAGGTCCAGCTTCCATTCAAAAGCGCCCGACTCGATTTCAGCCGTGATCTGCGCCATGCCTTTCTGGATGGACTCATGGTCTGCCGCACCAATGATTTTTTGTGCAGCCAGCATGTCGGCGTGCGCCAGCGAGCCTGCAATGTCGGCCTGCCAAAGGCGCTTGTCAAAAAACACGCTGGACGTGTAGCGCTTGACCAGGTCGCTCATGGGTTCCGAGAAGAGTGCCGACCAGGCTTGGGACTTTTTATCGAATTGGTTCACATCAGGCTTTCTTTGGGCTGCGCAGCAAGGTCCCGTGCCCAGAAGGTCTGTGGGCTTTTAACGGCAAATGGACTCGAAATGGACTGGAATTGGGGCCAGCCCGGCGTAAAAAGCGCGTGAATCGGGTCCGCAGGGTACGACCAGTGCAATACTTGAGGCCTGATTTTATCTGGGCACAAGCCTTCTCACCACAAGCATGCCGTTGCCGCACGATTCCAGCCATTTTGCAGAGTCCACCCTGATGGGCGGCTTTGCGCCTGCTGGCGATGATTCTGCGGCTGCCGTGGCGCGGCGGCCGGGGATGTTCGATGCCTGCCACGTGGGTGTGGTGTTGCGGGCCGCGCTGTTTGTGGAGGGGCTGGCCGGGGTGGGCGCCATGTTCAGTGCCTTGACCCCGATGGACTGGCTGATGCGGTTTTCAATTCTTACGGCCGCTGTCTTGCCGGCAACGCTGGCCTGGCTGCTTGCGGTTTGCGCACTCAAAAAATACCTGAACCGGCTACCGAGCCGTGTGCAGTGGTTCGCGGGCATTGTGATGGGCGCCGTCGCCGGGCTCTACGGTTGCGCGCTGCTTTTCTGGACCGGGTTTTTGCAGCCCGGCCTCTGGTGGGCCAGCGCTGCGTCGGGGTGCCTGCTGTCGGCCATGCTGCTGGCAGGGCTCTTCTGGCGGGCCCGGGCCCAAATGCCTGCTGAAACGACAGCGCGGCTGGCCGAGCTGCAGTCGCGCATCCGCCCGCACTTCCTCTTCAACACGCTCAACAGTGCGATTGCCCTGGTGCGCGCCGAGCCGCGCAAGGCGGAAGCGGTGCTGGAAGATTTGAGCGAGCTCTTTCGCAGTGCCCTCGCCGACCCGACTGAATACGTGACGCTGGGGCAGGAAATCACGCTGGCGCAGCGTTACCTCGCGATTGAGCAGATCCGTTTTGGCGAGCGCCTGAGGGTGGAGTGGAACCTCGACCCTGCGGCCACCGAGGCCAGGCTGCCACCGCTGCTTTTGCAGCCGCTCGTTGAAAACGCAGTGCGCCACGGCGTGGAGCCCAGCGCCAGCGGCGCGCAGGTCAAGATATCCACGTCGCGCAAGTCTGGCGTGGTCGTCATCAAGGTCACCAACTCATCTCCGTCTGGCGTTGGCGAGCGCGGCCATGGCCTGGCGCTGGCCAATGTTCGTGACCGGCTGCTGCTTTTGCACGATGTGCAGGCGCGCTTCCAGACCGTTTTCAGGGACGGCATCTTCCAGGTGCGGCTGGAGATACCGGCATGACCCTGCTGAAGGTCCTGGTGGTGGATGACGAAACCCTGGCGAGGGGCCGGTTGCGCACCTTGCTGGGCGACTGCACCAACCCCGCAGCCGATGTGCAGGGCGAAGCCGCCAATGCCGTGCAGGCCATGACCGCCCTGCAGCGCGGCAGCGTTGACCTGGTCCTCCTCGACATCCACATGCCCGGCGCCGACGGCCTGACGCTGGCGCGCAATATCGCGGCCTTGCCGCAACCGCCTGCCATCGTTTTCGTGACGGCGCATGCCGAGCATGCCGTGCAGGCTTTTGAAGTGGAGGCGGTGGACTACCTGACCAAGCCGGTACGTCTGGAACGCCTGCAACAGGCCCTGCAGAAGGTGGCACGCGCCAGGCTGTCTGCGCATACGCCGCAGGCGGACATGCCTGGCGAGACATTGATCATCCAGGACCGCGGCCGCACCGAGCGCGTGCCGCTCACCGAGGTGCTGTATTTGAAGGCCGAACTCAAATACGTCACCGTGCGCACCGCCACGCGAAGCTACATCCTCGACGGCTCGCTGAGCGAGCTTGAAGAAAAGTATGCAATGCAGTTCATGCGCATTCACCGCAATGCGTTGATCTCCCGGCGCGCCGTACGTGCGCTTGAAAAACACTTTGACCCGGAAGAGGGTGAAGGCTGGGCGGTGCGGCTCAACGGCATTGATGAACTGCTGGCTGTTTCGCGGCGGCAGCTTAGTGCGGTGCGGGAGGCGATTGCTGGCTAGGGCTTTGCGCCGGCCTGGCTGGGATGCGCGTTGTGCCCTTCACTACCAAGCCGGGGTTTGCCCGGCGGCAAGTCACTTTTCTTTTGCTTCGCCAAAAGCAAAGTAACCAAAAGAAAAGGCGACCCCCAGTCCGCGACCCTACGCTTCGCTACGGGCAACCTGCAGTGCTCGATTACGCCGGCGGGAAAAACAACTCGCCTTTGGCTCAGACAAGTTTTTCCCCTTTCTGCCGA
>JAZJYR010000031.1:0-14656 GCA_040390295.1 Pseudomonadota bacterium | reverse complement strand
GAGTTGGCCAGCGCGGGTCAGTTCGACGGCCAGGGCGACCACCACACCCCCAAGCCCTTCGTGCGCAAAGCGTTTGCCAAGTATCTTGAGTGCGGCATCTTTGCCCATGGCTTTGCCCGCGCTCGCTGCGGCGACTGTGGGCACGACTACTTTGTAGCCTTCTCCTGCAAAGGCCGGGGAGTCTGCCCCTCGTGCACCACGCGGCGGATGGTGGAGACGGCGGCACACCTGAGCGACCACGTTTTCCCCCGCCTGCCGGTGCGCCAGTGGGTGCTCTCCGTGCCCAAGAGGTTGCGGTACTTCATGCAACGCGACGGAGCGGTGCTGAGCATGGTGCTGCGCATCTTTCTGCGGGTGATCGCACAAACTCTGCAGACCCACAGCCCCGGTGCGGCCCATATGGACAAGGCAGGCCTGCACATCGGTGCCATCGCCTTCATTCACCGATTCGGCTCCAGCCTCAATGAACACGTCCACTTCCACGTTTGTGTGGTGGACGGGGTGTTTGAGGAAGTGGAGGGCGAGGGCGATGCTGATGCGACCCCTCGAATCTCATCGCCGGGTGTCATCTTTCACGCGGCCACCGGCATCGATGCGGCTACCGTGGCCCCAGTGCAGACCACACTGCAAAAACGCATCCTGCGCGCCTTCGTTGCTCGGGGCCTGCTGGAGAACTGTGACGCCAAAGACATGCTGGGCTACAAACACAGCGGCTTCTCGGTGGACGCCGGTGTCTGCATCGAAGCCCACGACCGCGCTGCGCTGGAGCGGCTGCTGCGCTATTGCGCGCGTCCACCGTTTTCCATGGAGCGCCTACGCAAAGAGGGAAGCAAACTGGTGTACCGCTGTGCCAAACAGCGCAGCGAGCCCACCAGTGACAAGCGTGGTGCCAAGGCAGATGAGCTGCACCTCACACCGCTGGAACTGATCGACCGCATCGCCGCGCTGGTGCCACCGCCACGCACCCACCGGCACCGCTACTTTGGTGTGCTGGCACCAAACTCGCCGCTGAGAGCGGCGGTAACGGCGCTGGCTCAGCCTGCTGCGTCGCAACCAGCCACGGTGGAGACTGCACAACCTGGCGCGGGCGTACCTGGGGTGGCGGCGCCGGGCAACGCGGCCACACCCACACCCGAACCTGAAGCACGCCCGAAGCGAGCGGCGCATTACTTGTGGGCGGTGCTGATTGCCCGCATCTACGAGGCATTTCCGCTGCTGTGCCCCATGTGCGGTGGGCAGATGCGCATCATTGCCTTCATCACCCACAGCGCCGAAATCCGCCACATCCTGAACCACATCGGGGTGGAGTCTGCCCCCCCGCACATCACCCCGGCACGCGGGCCACCGCTGTGGGAGGGCTGCGACGCGCCGGTGGATGATGGTGCGCAAGGCGAGCCGGATTGGGATCTGGCAGCTCAACCCGACGAGGTAGACCAGCGCGTCAATTGGTGACCCAGTGAAGCGGCGGTATCCATCGCTGCGGGGAAGCAGCTGCGCGCGCGCCAGGCCCAAATGCATACTGCCTCCCAAGCTCTTGCCATTGAGCGGCAAGCGAGCGCTCAACCTTCCTTGGCCGAACGTGTTTCGAGGCCCAAAACTCGTGCCATACTTGGCCTCATGCGGTTGAATTTCCTATCCGTGCGATACGCGACGGTGCGGACAGAACTCATCCATGACACCTACGCGGCCTTCGGTATCGCGAAACACTACCAGGTCTTCGCCGAGCACGCGCGCCTTGACGGGCGTGCCATCGGGCTCGCTCACTTCCTCGCTCAGACAGACTGGGGTCCAGTGCCGGCGCATCAATTGGCCCATCGGGGCATCGCCCTCGACGCGGCACAGCAGATCGTTTTCTTCGTTGGTCAGCATGATTTGCCCTCGACAGATGTTTGCAGAATCTTTATTCGATTCGTTAGATATCTAACTAAATTGGAGTGTATGAGAAGCCTGGGGTTTTGTCCAATGCAGGTTGCTCTCTGCTCGAATTACTCAGCTTTGATGCCTGCTGCCTTGATCGCGCCTTGGTAGCGTTTTCCTTCCTCGGCAATGGCCGCGGCGTAACGATCAGCGGGACCACCAACCGGCTCAATTCCAAGGGTGTTCAATTGTTTGATGACTTCAGGCGTCTTGAGAGCACGAGTCACCTCAGCGTTTATTTTGGTAACCGCGTAGGACGGCGTCCCTGTTGCGGCCAGAACGCCGACTGTCACCGCGAAATTGAAGCCGGGAATGATTTCCGAGATAGCGGGGATGTCGGGAGCAAGCGCCGAGCGCGAAGCGGAATTTGTGGCCAGGATTTTTACCTTGCCGTTCTCGGCAAATCCCGACAAAGAAGGCAGGGCGGCGAATACAACGCCGACCTGATTGCCTACAAGCGCCGGCACCGACTGACCCGACCCTCGAAACGGCACATGGCTAATTTGAAGGTTCAGAGCAGCTTTGACTGCCTCCATGGTCAAGTGGTGGCTGCTGCCGATGCCTGATGATCCGTAATTCAACTCGCCCGGCTTACTTTTGGCTAGCGCAACGAATTCCTGAAGCGTGTTGACCTTGAGCTCTGTGTTTGCGGCTAGAAACAACGGCGATGTAGCAACGAGCGATACTGGAACGAAATCCTTGGCTGGGTCGTAGGCCAGGTTTTTATAAATGGCTGGATTGATCGACATCATTGAGCCGTCAGTGACCAAGAATGTGTATCCATCCCTGGGGGCGCTTTTCAACGTCTGGGCAGCAATCACCCCGTTGGCGCCTGGCTTGTTCTCGACGACCACACTCTGCCCCATGTGTTCGGTAAGACGCTGGGCTACGACGCGGGCGACTGTGTCTGGCAAGCCGCCCGGGGCGTAAGGCACCACGAAACGAATGACTCGATTCGGGTAGCTTGCGCCGTCATCGGCTGCGAATGCGGGGCCGATGGCCACGGAGGCCGCCGTCCCAAACAATGCAAGAGCTAGGGTCAGAGGAAGCGGGGTTGCCCGCAGGAAGGACAGGGACATGGAATGCTCCAGAAGCGGATAGGCGCGTGGTGCGCAAATGGGTTGAGTGAGAAGAAGCGTTGAAGGGCATGCGGCATTCGTCGCCGTTATGGCTGCTGATCCGCAACGATGCCCTACGACTTGATGACGTCTGTCCAGCGCGCCAGGTCGCTTGCGGCGAGTGCGCGCAGGGCGTCTGGCGTGGTGGATTTGGCCTCGATGCCCTGCTGAGCCAGTGTTTCGATCACCGCAGGGTCGGCCAGCGTGCTGCGTGTCTCAGTCTGAATCTGGCGCACGACGTCGGCCGGCGTGCCTGCTGGTGCAACTAACGCAATCCAGATGTCGCTGCGGTAGGCCGGGTAGCCAGCCTGGGCAATTGTTGGTACATCAGGGAGCAACTGCGCGCGAGATTCGCCGGCGACCGCCAGCGCTCGCAATTTGCCAGACTTGATGTGGGGAAGAACAGAATTGATCGGCGCAAACAGTACTTGCACTTGACCGGCAAGAACGTCCGCAGTTGCAGGCGCAGCGCCCTTGTACGGCACATGCGTCATCCGCACGCCAGCCAATTTGTTGAAAAGTTCAGCAGACAAATGCTGGGGCGAACCGGTTCCTGAAGATGCATAGTTCAACTTGGTTGGGTTCGCTTTGGCGTAACTGACCAACTGCGCGACATCCTTGGCTGGCAAACTGGGGTTGACGACCAGCACTATCGGAACCGTGCCCAGCAGACTGACGGGTGCGAAATCCTTGGCCGGGTCGAAGCCAAGTCGGTACAACGCCGGATTCACGGACATCACGTTGTTGGCAGCGATCAACAACGTGTAGCCGTCTGAGGGAGCGCGGGCAACGAGTTCAGCGCCAATGTTGCCCGCTGCACCAGGCTTGTTCTCAACGACGACCGGTTGGCCCCATGTCTTGCCAAGATGTTGACTTAAAGAACGGGCGAGAACGTCATTGCTGCCACCTGGCGTAAACGGAACGATCATCCGGATGGGCTTCTTTGGCCAGGCTCGATCGGCGTCTTGTGCGATCGCAGGCAGGGTGACAGCAAGAGCTAGCACGCCGGCGACGGCGAGTCGGAGGGGAGATGGCATGGTGATTCCAGACGTGAGTTAGCCCTTCGCACAGACGAAACTGCGCGAGGGGCGGAGTAGAAAAGTCAGTCGTATCCGTGCGTTCAGCGGCGGGCCCGAAGTCCAATCAAATGAGTGACGAGACCACGCCAGCGCGTCAAAGCGATGAGTGCAGCCAGGACAGCCAACCCGGCCAAAGCTTCGAGCGACATGCTGCCGCCTCCGCTCAGGACGGGACTGGAATCTGCCCGGTATCTTGGGGAAGCCCAGCCGTCGACGTAATCAAATAGGTTTTTGACGCTATTCGAATAGGCCGCAGCGCCACCTGTGTTCATGCAGTTGGCGCAGGGCGTGAAGCCATGCGTTGCGCCTTCAATGAACACCAGATCCTTGTCCTTGGCCGCCGAAGCATCAAATTCCTCTTCGGAGTCCCGGATGAACAGATAGCCTCCCATCCCCATGACAAGGGTTGGCACTGAGATCGCACCTACCGCGCAGATCGTTGAGTTGTTGCTCGAACAATGGTCGATCCCATCCAGCGAGTTTGTAGAGCGCACCGCTTGGGTGGACAGGAACGAGCGCAGCGATAACTGCTTCGTACCGCGGTTGAACGACATCGTCGAAGCCAGCGTATCGAGCTCCACTGGGCTCACGGTTGTCACAAGCTGGCGGTCGATCGAGCCATCGTTGCGGATTAACTTTTGAGGACGCTGGGTTTTGCGCAGTGAAATTTGCGGATCGAGGCTATGCAGCTGCGATGCTCCGCCAGGACCTGCTCCCGGATTGCCGCCATGCGGAATCGCGAATTGATCGTTGTCGGGGAAAGGCCCTTTGCCGGCCGCAATGTCTTTGGTGCGGCGATCAGCTTCGGCGATCAGCGAATTCATGCGGCGCGACTGGGCAGCAAAATAACGCGCTTGGAAGTCGGGTGAGTAAGTCGAGGCGCCCGCAGCGTTATAGCCATTGGCGGGGCTGTAAGGATCAAGCGCCGGATCAAAGGCGCCCGGCGTTTCGCGCAACACCGATCCATTCAGGCTACGAAGCAAGATGACCGGAACACCTGGGTGCGCATCGGCGAGGATCAGACCGTCGGCTGGGGGAAGATTCGCTAGGTCGTTATTGCAGGGAACGATCTTGCGCGTGTCCTGGCAAAAACCGATGCCTTTCTCCGCTACGGCTTGGTAAAAACTTAGGGTCGGCCCGCCGCCGCTATGACCGAAGAGGATCACTTTCTCGATCCCCGGCTGCTTACGCAAATATTCGACACCGACCTTTACGTCGAGTGCAATGCGGTCCCAATCGACCTGGAACTCGTTGTTCTCGAAGCGGGTGTTCATGCAGAAAACCGCATACCCGCGCTTGGAAAGCTCCGAACAACCAATGTGGCTCAAATAATTGCCCGTGCGATGCACGATGAGAAAGGCCACCTTCGGATTGGGATTTGCGTCGGGCGTGTAGTACAGCGCCTTGACACCGCCACTCGTGTAGTAAGTCGGGCGGCTTTGGGCCTGAGCAGCGCCGCTTGCGCACGCAACAGCTGCGAGCAAACAGGCCACTATCCTGATTGGGTTCATTGTCTTGTCTCCTGATGTACGTCGTTATGTGCCGCCGCATTCGATGTCGCAGGCGTGCCATGCAGTCTACCTCAACCTTTTCTAAAAAAGCTAAGCAATCTAATAATTTAATTAGCTCTCTAATAGAATATTGATTAAGGTTCGGTGTGTCAAGCGCATCGAGCCGATTCGAGTGAGAGGAGAAACCCTTGAGCTGCTTGCAATCGCGTACGAACCGGCAACGCGAAGGCGTGAGCACAAATCGGGAGGAATCCAAGCGGACTGAATTAGGCGCTTCGGAAAATGTCGATTGCACGCCGCAAAGCGCTCTCCTTCGCCACTTAGTTCTTCGCTATCAAGGGCGTTTATAGTGAGTGCCTTGCAGCAGCCCGGCTATGCTTTCGCCGGGTCACCTACCTCTGGCCATCTCTTAAACATGAAGCGTTGCGAAGCATGAATTCAAACGAAGAAACGCGGACCGTCCTCGACCATTGGCGCGAGGCCGTTCCCGACGATCGCCTGGCTCACCTTGTGAAAGACGCGACGCGCGCATTGGTACGCGGCCTTCAGATGCGTCTGACGGAGCATGATGTCTCGTTCGGGCACTGGGCGTTTTTACGGATCCTGTGGGAGTCTGATGGGCTGACGCAACGCGAATTGAGTGAGCAAGCTGGCGTGCAGGAACCGACCACCTTTTCGGCGATGAAGGCAATGGAAGCTTTGGGCTACGTCGAGCGCAAGCACCTGCCGGGCAACAAGAAGAACATGCCTGTTTTCCTGACGCGCAAAGGTAAAGCACTGAAAAAGAAGCTGGTGCCGCTGGCTGAAGAAATCAATGACATCGGCACCAAGGGGCTTAAGCCCGCCGAGATCCGTACTGCGCGCAAAGTGCTGCTAGCGATCATTACTAACTTGGCCGAAGACGAGGCGCACGTGAACAATGCCGAACGGCGCATGCCTTCGACGCGGGAGCTCTCCCGACGCATAGCCGAGAGCGCCGAGCTCTGAGTGCGTGAGTTGCCGACCATGTCGCCGCCTCAAGAAGTGCCCCAAAGTGACAAACCGTTCGGGCGAGGCTTTGGCAATTCCAGTGCAGTCGTTTTGATGCTTCTCGTGCTTCAATTGTTGGCGCCGGAGTCGACGATGTCTCTGCGCTACGATCGCGCCGCAATTCTTGACGGCGAGGCGTGGCGCTTGCTTACCGGGCAGCTGGTACACCTTGGCTGGACTCATTGCCTGCTTAACGTAGGTGGGTGGATAGTGGGCGCATTGCTGTTTCCCAAATTGTTCGCCCGCCGCCGATTTTGGCTGGAAGTAGGTGCGATAGCGATAGGCGTTGGGCTCGGCCTGCTGTTGCTTGACCCGAAGTTAGCCCATTACGTAGGACTGTCGGGCGTGATCTATGGTGTGTTGGTGCGAGGCAGCTTGCCATCTGCGGGCCGCGACTGGCGTATGACCACTCTGTTGCTCCTGATAGTCGGTCGGCTTGCCTCCCAGGTTTGGGTTGGGCCCGGCGCATCGGAAGAGGAGATGATCGGCGGCGCGATCATCGTATCTGCTCATGTGTATGGTGCAATGATGGGCGCGTTGCTAAGTCTCGGCCCGCGAGTCCTACGGTAATGACCGCTCTTCTTCGCCTCGAAGGGCGTCTGGTGTGAGAACTGCATTCTCTAGAAGCCATACCGCTCGGCTGGGTTTTCGACCAGGATCTGCTCGAGAACAGCCGTATCAGGAATCCAGGCGGTCATCTGATCAAGCAGATCGGCCGTATCCGGCATCGAACCTTCAAAGGACACGTGAGGCCAGTCGCTCCCCCATAGCAGGTGGTTAGCGTTTTGTTCCAGAAGCGCTTGAACGAATGGCACCAGGTCGCTGTATGGCGGAGAGGTGTTCGACAACCGGTATCCCGCAGAGAGCTTCACCCAAGTCCTTCCGCGCCCGACGAGCCTCAGCAACGCTTGGAATCCCTGTTGGTCAATGCCGTCGGAGGCTCGCAGAGATCCCAGGTGGTCTATGACCACGTCCACTGGAAGTCGGGCCAAGGTCGACTCCATGTCGGCCAGAGGCACGCCGCCTCCATCGTTCATCACGTGCAACTGCACATGCCAGCCCAACCGCTTAATCCTTTCGGCCAGGATGGGCATCTCGGTCAGCGGGGCGGCTCCCGCATGTTTAATCGTGTAACGCACGCCGCGCACGCCAGCTTCGTGCATTGCGTCGAGGTCTGGGTCCGGCGTATCGGCCCGTAACGCAGCGATCATCCGGGCTGGACGCCCGACTTCGCGCATCGCGTCAAGATGGCGCCGATTATCTACGCCGTACCCGCTTGGTTGAACCAGGACAACACGATCGATTCCCAGCCGATCAAGCGTGCCTGCCAAATCTGCGGGAAGCGCCTCGGGCACATCGAAAGTCCTCGTTGAAGCGAGCGTGTAATCGCTGTTCGGGCCGTAGACATGGACGTGGCAATCGGTCGCGCCCTGAGGCGCACGCACAGTGGGGCGGCGTTCCGAAGTCAACGGTGGTTGGCAAAGGATAGGCATAGGGTGTGCTCGGGGATGTCAGTAGATAAGGGAGCTTGATACGTCACTTGGCAGGCGTTATTCGAACCACTGGTCTTCATGCAGGCGATATGCGACTTCCTTGTTCTTTTCCGAGTAGCCATCGAAAGGCATGCCGTCAGGATCGACACGCGCAAGCACATCGGTATCCGGGTTGACGGCAGCGCCAATGCGCAGCATCACGAGCGGCTCGTTTTCTTCAGCCTGGAACCAGTAAAACGCGCCGCAAGGAATCAGCACGCACTCGTTTTTCACCACACGCCGCGTTTCTCCCCGCGGGCCGTAAAACAAGGCACTGCCTTGCATGACGACAAAGACATGATCCTCGTTCGAATGAGCGTGCAATTCGTTTTCACCGCCGCTCGCATAGGTCTTCAGCACCACGTTCATGTGCCGTGACGCGCCCAGTACCTGATTGGTGCGGCCCTCGATCGGAAGTCTCGCGCGAATTTTAAAAAAACTCGGTACGGCCGACTGCGACAAGCGGGCCATCTCATCTCGCCATTCATCGGCACTATTGGCAATAGGCGCGACGGGAGCAGCTTCAGTTGTGGGCAAACTCGACATGATGATTCCTTTATTGAGGGGCAATGCGGAATTTAAGGGGCGACGCGGAATCGCCGGGTTCATTGGATCTTGATTGCAGCGCGCTCGATGACGGGCTTCCAGCGGGCAGATTCCGCCCTAATCAGCTGCTTGAGCTCTGCGGACGTGCCGGCCTTTGGCACCAGACCGGCTCCCAACAGTTTTTCTTGAACGTCAGGCTTCTTTAAAGCAGCGCTGACTCCTGCCTCGATTTTTTGGATGACCGCGTCGGGTGTCCCGGCGGGAGCAACTAGCGCCATCCAAACAGCTACGTTCATCTCGTGCAAGCGCGGGTGATCGGCCGCTGGGCTCAATGCGGGCAGGTCCGGGATGCGAGTTTGGCTGAGGTTCGCAAGGGCGTGGAGCTTGCCACCCTTGATATGGGGAAGAGCTGTGGCAACGCCGTCGATGACGAACGTGACATCTTGTGAAAGCATCCCTTGGATTGTTCCGTTACTTCCGCGATAGGAGTCGCCGACCATGTCCAGCCCCAGCTCACTCTTCAACATCTCGCCAGCCAACTGGGATGTGATAGTTCCGTAGCCATAAGAAATCTTGCCCGGCTGAGCGCGTGCCAATGCAGCAAGTTCATCAAGCGTCTTCGGGCCATCCTTCCCACTGACCAAGATCAGTGGAGAATCGGCCACCTTGGCGATTGGAGAAAAATCTTTCACCGGGTCATAAGAGAGCCGGCTATGGAGGAACTGATTCATGACGAGCGTGTTGTCCACAGCCATTAGCAGTGTGTAGCCGTCAGGAGCAGAGCGGGCGACCAGCTCGGCGCCTATCAACGTATTCGCGCCTGACTTGTTCTCCACAACGAAAGGCTGCCCAAGACTCTCTGAGAGGTGCTGGCCAAGCACGCGGGCCAAGATGTCGGTCGGTCCACCGGGCGGGAACGGCACCACCATACGGACGGGACGGCTGGGATACGCATTGCGCTCGGCAGCATGCGCCGGGGCCGTCGTTAGGACCATACAGGCTGCCATCATTGATGCAAAAGGGCGCCATCTCATATCTTGTCTCCTATCGAATTTTTATAAGATCTCGAGAATATCGTTCGAGTTCTAAGTATTTTATGGACTGTCAGACGATGCGCAATGTGCGATGACGCATTGAGCCTATTCGTTAGATGAATAGGGGAGCGGTGCCCGCAAAGACAGGCTCATTGAAATTCTGAATACTCTGTATTCGCGTCCACCGCTTGGCGGGCCAGCGGGCATGCTGAAGAATCCAGCCAAGCAAAAAAGCCGGCAACACGGCATGCCAGCCAGCGCGATTGCTTTAAATCATAAATTTTTGATTCCAATTTTTGCCAAGGGCAGTGCTCTGGTACAGATTACTTTAAATGATGAACGCTATGTTGTGGCGATGAATGATCGACACATCATGAAATTATTTAAAGAACACGAGCCTTTAACCGCAGGCATGCACCCGATTGTGATGAAAAAATATAGTGATTTTTATGTGCTCAGTTATAAGCATTTAAACTTAAATAATAATGAATATGGCAGTCATGATTTTATTGAAGAGACCCCTGAAACAGCTCAATTCGTGACTCAGCCACTCCATCCTTAGGCACGATTGAGTAGCTTATTATTGTTTAAAATAAACTCGACTTTAGTCGGGGTGTTTGAGGAAGTGGAGGGCGAGGGCGATGCTGATGCGACCCCTCGAATCTCATCGCCGGGTGTCATCTTTCACGCGGCCACCGGCATCGATGCGGCTACCGTGGCCCCAGTGCAGACCACACTGCAAAAACGCATCCTGCGCGCCTTCGTTGCTCGGGGCCTGCTGGAGAACTGTGACGCCAAAGACATGCTGGGCTACAAACACAGCGGCTTCTCGGTGGACGCCGGTGTCTGCATCGAAGCCCACGACCGCGCTGCGCTGGAGCGGCTGCTGCGCTATTGCGCGCGTCCACCGTTTTCCATGGAGCGCCTACGCAAAGAGGGAAGCAAACTGGTGTACCGCTGTGCCAAACAGCGCAGCGAGCCCACCAGTGACAAGCGTGGTGCCAAGGCAGATGAGCTGCACCTCACACCGCTGGAACTGATCGACCGCATCGCCGCGCTGGTGCCACCGCCACGCACCCACCGGCACCGCTACTTTGGTGTGCTGGCACCAAACTCGCCGCTGAGAGCGGCGGTAACGGCGCTGGCTCAGCCTGCTGCGTCGCAACCAGCCACGGTGGAGACTGCACAACCTGGCGCGGGCGTACCTGGGGTGGCGGCGCCGGGCAACGCGGCCACACCCACACCCGAACCTGAAGCACGCCCGAAGCGAGCGGCGCATTACTTGTGGGCGGTGCTGATTGCCCGCATCTACGAGGCATTTCCGCTGCTGTGCCCCATGTGCGGTGGGCAGATGCGCATCATTGCCTTCATCACCCACAGCGCCGAAATCCGCCACATCCTGAACCACATCGGGGTGGAGTCTGCCCCCCCGCACATCACCCCGGCACGCGGGCCACCGCTGTGGGAGGGCTGCGACGCGCCGGTGGATGATGGTGCGCAAGGCGAGCCGGATTGGGATCTGGCAGCTCAACCCGACGAGGTAGACCAGCGCGTCAATTGGTGACCCAGTGAAGCGGCGGTATCCATCGCTGCGGGGAAGCAGCTGCGCGCGCGCCAGGCCCAAATGCATACTGCCTCCCAAGCTCTTGCCATTGAGCGGCAAGCGAGCGCTCAACCTTCCTTGGCCGAACGTGTTTCGAGGCCCAAAACTCGTGCCATACTTGGCCTCATGCGGTTGAATTTCCTATCCGTGATCTGGCCTTCGGAGAAATTGTACGGCGCCTGGCTGAGCAGGAAGGTCAGCCCGGTCCAGAACACGCTAAAGCAGGCAAAGGCCAGCGCCCCATACAGCGAGCGCAAGCGCAGCGCCGGATGGTCGCGCACCAGCGTCAGCAGCGATTTCATCAAGGTGCCGTAGGCAAACGGAATCTTGCGTTGGTCCCCGGGCAATGCGCGCGCCAGTAGCGCGGTCAATAGCAGCACCACGATGGCGGCGATGAGGTAGACCATGCGCCAGCCGGCCAATTGGGCGATCAGGCCGGATACGGTGCGCGCCAGCAGAATCCCCAGCAGCAGGCCGCCCATCACGGTGCCGACCACCCGGCCGCGCTCCTTGGCATCGGCCAGGGAAGCCGCGAACGGCACCAGCAATTGGGTCGAGCAGGTAGTCACGCCGACGAACAGGCTGGCGATGGCAAACAACAGGAAGGTCGGGCTGGCGGCGACCGCAAGCAGTGCCAGCACGCTTGCCAGCAGCAGCGTGACGATCAGGATGCGGCGATTGAGCACATCGCCCAGCGGCACGATCAGGACCAGGCCGCAGGCATAGCCCAGCTGGGTGAGCGTGACCAGAAGGCCGAGGCTGGTCGGCGAGCGGCCAAAGGTGTCGGAGATGGCGGCGAGCAGCGGCTGTGCGTAATAAATGTTTCCGATGATGGTGCCGCAAGCGATGGCAAACAGCAGGGTCATCCGCGTTTCTGGGTCGGCATGTCGATCTGGTTTTAAAAGGCGGATGGGCGAGAAAAGGGCCA
The DNA here is from genome assembly GCA_040390295.1 of Pseudomonadota bacterium. GTDB lineage: Bacteria > Pseudomonadota > Gammaproteobacteria > Burkholderiales > Burkholderiaceae_C > Polaromonas. The sequence continues at coordinate 2,359 of JAZJYR010000031.1, read as the reverse complement.
TCGGCCGATGGCATGGCAGTCCGGAAGGACTCCCTGCGGCATCGGTCATGGCCCTGGCAAAAAGCTGTCCCGCGCAGGATGTGACTGTCGCGGGGCGAAGCGCCTCAGAACGGCTTATTGGGCAGGAATTTCCCGTCCAGCGTGATTACCGCACGCGAGCCGCCTTCCGGGTCTTCGACTTTTTTGATGTCCAGCTTGAAATTAATCGCGCTAATGATACCGTCGCCGAACTGTTCGTGCACCAGCGCCTTCAGGGTGGTGCCGTAGATCTGGACCATTTCGTAGAAGCGGTAGATGGTCGGGTCAGTCGGAATGCCGCCGGCGATACTGCCGCGCAGCGGGATGGTTTGCAGTTGCGCAACATCCGCTGCATCCAGCCCCAAGTGGGCGCAAACGATCTCGGCGGCGGCCTTCGGCAGTGCGTGCTGCCCCAGCAGCGCTGCCGTGACATAGGCAACGCTGAGCCCGGTTCCGGCAGCCAGCTGCTGCCAGGACAGGTCCTGGAGTGCCTTGGCAGCGATGACGCGCGCGGTGAGCGCAAGGCGGGGATCCTGATACACATTCGATTGTTGCATGGTGTTGTCCTTTTTCAGTGAGGAAGAGACGGTCAAGCGACCAAAGCGCCACGCTTTGACTGCGTGGCAATAGTTTGTGGAAATTCGGCGAGTGAAACGAAGCGATTGCTCTCGCCATCCAGCGCCACAATGGAACCTGTTTCGATGTCGTAGACCCAGCCGTGCAGGTTGAGCCGGCCCTGCTCCAGCGCCAGCGCCACCGAAGGATGGGTCTTGAGATTGACCAATTGGGCAATCACGTTTTCGCGCACCATCGAAGTCAGGCGCGCTGCAGCAGAGAGATGGGTGCGCGATGCATTGACTACCTTTGCCGAGTCGGCGTGGCGCAACCAGCTGGCAACGGCCGGCAAATGGTCCATGCACTTGCAGCTGGAAATCGCCGTCATGGCGCCGCAATCCGAATGGCCGCAGACCACGATATCGGTGACGCCCAATTCCGCCACCGCGTATTCGACCGTGGCGGTAACGCCCCCGGGTTCCTGGCTGTAAGACGGCACAATGTTGCCGGCATTGCGAATCACAAAGATGTCGCCCGGATCTTGCTGGGTCAGCAATTCAGGCACGACCCGGCTATCGGAACAGGTAATAAAGAGAGCGCTTGGGCTTTGGGTGGTAGCCAGCTCCTTGAAAAGGGCAGACAGTCCCGGGAAGGCATGCTGCTGAAATTTCAAGACCCCCTCGACGATGGACTTCATGGCCTTGCTCCTTGTGTGATGAAGTAATGCTGCCATGATGGAGCGATTCAGCTATTGAGTCCAAGACCGATATACAATCAAATCCATAATAATTTCCTATAGTTGCCAAGCATGCTATTGCGCCACATACGTTACCTTCTCGCGGTGGCAGAGCACCGCAATTTCACGCGCGCCGCCGAGGCGCTGCATGTTTCGCAGCCCACGCTGTCGCAGCAGATCAGGCAGTTGGAAGAGGCGCTTGGGACGCAGTTGCTGGATAGAACCGGCCGGACCGTGCGCGCGACCGATGCCGGCGCGGCCTACATCGGCTATGCACGCAGGGCGTTGCGGGAGCTGGAAGCCGGAGAGCGTGCCGTGCATGACGTGCGCGACCTGCGGCGCGGCACTCTGCGCCTGGCAATGACGCCGACTTTTACGTCCTATCTGGTAGGGCCGCTGATCGCGGGTTTCAGCGCCCGCCATCCGGGGATCGCGCTGTGCATCAATGAAATGTCCCTGGATGCCCTCGAATTGGCTTTGGCCGACGACGCGATCGATCTCGGCATCGCCTTCAGTCCGGTGCGCTCGGCAGAGATAGAGTGCCGCCCCCTGTTTGCCGAGAAGCTCAGCATTGTGGTCGGCGTGAACCACCCGTTTGCGCAGCGTGCCGGGCCGATCACCCCGCGCGACCTGGAGCGGGAGCCGCTGGCGCTGTTATCGGCTGATTTTGCGACGCGCACCTATGTCGATGCCTATTTGTACAAGCAGGGGATTGCCCCGAAAATTCTGATTGAAGCAAATAGCATCAATGCGGTGGTTGAAATTGTCCGGCGCGGGGGCATGGCGACGATACTGCCGGATGCGATCACGCGTGAAAACGCCGGGCTCAGGAATATTGCGCTCGATCCCGCCTTGCCGCACCGCACCGTGGCCCTTCTGCGGCGCAGGGAGAGCTACCAGAGTGCGGCGGCCTTGGCCTTCGCCGGATTGATTGAAGGCATCATTGCCGATGCGGCGTTGACCTGATGCGCATGCGCTGCACCGGGTCGCTGGCCGGGGTCTCCTCGTTTTCAGTGCAATAAGTGACGGTACGCAAAGCTAGCACTGGCG
>JAZJYR010000030.1:22450-134996 GCA_040390295.1 Pseudomonadota bacterium | reverse complement strand
AGATGCTCAAGCACACCGGCGAGCTGCCCATCATCGGCGTCAACACCTTCCGCAATCCGCATGGCGATGCCGTGCAGGACAAGCTCGAACTGGCCCGCTCGACCGAGGAAGAAAAGCAGAGCCAGCTCAAACGCCTGGAGGCCTTCCACGCCCTGCATGCCAAGGAATCACCCGCCATGCTCAAGCGCCTGCAACAGGCCGTGATTGAAAACCTCAACGTGTTCGAGGTGCTGATGGACGCCGTGCGCGTCTGCTCGCTCGGGCAGATCACCAATGCGCTGTTTGAGGTGGGTGGACAGTACCGGCGGAACATGTAGCCAGGCAGCGCGCTGTTGCTACTTAACCCATAGTTTGGCCAAAATTGCGCGTTAACTTTATATTGGAGGCAGAGGGACTTCACTATGAAACGGCTAGGAATTACCGCTCTTTCGCTTGCTACGATGTGCGCTCTCTCTGCGGACTTCAAAGTCATCGACAAAGAGGTCAATAGCGGGAAAACGCAGGTCTATTTCAAGATCGAGTTGCCAAGGCCCAAGGACGCGAGCGTGATCGAAGGCGCCTGCAGGTCGCTCGACACTGAGGCTGCGAAGAAGTTTGTCGTAATGGTGTACTTGCCAGGGACGGGAACTACCTCAGCCTACGCGACTTGCTCGCGCATGCTAGGCAAAAAATTGGAACTCAAGGTCTTGTGAGTGTCAAAGCGATAACAGATTCGGCCCGCTACTAGAGGCCACGAAATTCTTCCAGCGCATAAAGACGAGCCTCCAAATATCTTCTTCAAATTGCGCATTGCCACCCCGGTTACCGATAGCCCCTCTGCCCCAGGCCAGACCGCCTGGACGCTCCACTGCGACGGCAGCGCCTTCCCCAACCCCGGCCACATGGGCTTGGGCGCTGTGCTGACCGCGCCTGATGGCACGCGCCACACGCTGTCAGAGCCAGCGGCAGACAGGGGCTGCAACAACGAAGCCGAAGCGCGCGCAATGATGGCGGCATTGCATGAAGCAAAGCGCCTGGGCGCGGACTGCGTGCACATCCACAGCGACAGTCGCGTCGTTGTGGATCAACTCACAGGCGATGGCGGCAAGCCGATAGCGCGCCTGGACGCCCTGTTCGCGGAACTGCGAACGCTGCTGGCGACATTCAGCGCCAGCAGCGTGAAGTGGATACCGCAGCACCGTAACAACGAAGCCGATGCGCTGGCAAGGGCCGCAGCGGGCCTGCCGGCGCGGCCCGCCATCGCCCGCGTTAGAGGCAAGGCCCGAAAGGCATGATCTATGAGAGTTAATCAAAATGTAAAGTCGACTTTACATTTTAGTGCTTCACGACGGCAAACCAGTTGTAAAACGTCGTTCAAAGCCATTTTTTCGCCATTTTCAGGCACTAAAAATGCCTTTAGACCAATGAATACGGGCGTTAGCAGCTACTAATAAAATAGCAAAAATCCTTGCGGCATCAGGCTACAGCACACGCCCCTGGCTGCCAGCGGTTCAGCGCTCAATCGGGTCCGGAAAAAGCCACCAATGCACGGTCACCCGCCGATCACCCGTTATACCAACTACGGGATTCCGATGCGCCAGCCTCTGGCCGGCTTTCTGCGACCTGTTGAGGGATTTACCCGTCCGTGCAACAGGCAGGCCGCAACGCCGTGCGCTCAGGCCGCCACGCGGCTCGCGCGTTCAGCGCCTTCCCTCAGCGCAGCCAGTTTCATCCACGTCACGACCGGATCGATCTTGCCGTAGTTGGCAAAGGTCCCGAAACCGCAGTCGGTGCTGGCGAGAACGCGGTCATCGCCCATGAACGCCGTGTAGCGTTCAATGCGCTGGCGTATGAGTTCCGGGTGCTCGACATAGTTCGAGCAGCTGTCGATCAGGCCCGGCGCGAGGATCTTGTCGTCGGCCAGTCCGGCATCGCGCCATATTTCCCACTCGTGCTCATGGCGCGGATTGGCCGCCTCGAACAATATGGTCGATGGCCGCGCGGCGAGGATGGGCGCGAGCACCTTCTCAAGGGCGATGTCGCAATGGTGCGGGCCTTCGTAGTTGCCCCAGCAGATGTGCATGCGCAGCTTTTCGCGCGGGATATTGCTTGTGGCCGCGTTCAGTGCTTCGACGTTCTGCCAGGCGCGCTTGACGAACTCTTCTTCGCTGAGATGCTGAAAGCCAGTGTGCGCCGCCATGGCAAGGTCGGGGCAGTCGAGCTGCAGGTCAAAACCCGCCGCGACAATCGCCTCGTATTCGGGGCGCATTGCATCGACGAGCGCAGCCAGGTAAGCCTCATGCGATGGGTAGTGCTTGTTCGGCTGGAAGGCCGTGATCAGCCCCGGCGAGGCGGCATTCATGAAACCCCGCGCGCCCTTGCCGTGGCGCGCCATCGCCAACTTGAAGCGCCGGATGTCTGAGTGGCAAGGCTCCAGCGTGCGCAGCTTCACCGGCCCAATGCAGGCCGCACGCACGAACTCCTGGGCGCCCATGATGGCGGCCAGCTTCTTGCGCAGGTCCGGCAGGTCGGCCAGGTCTTTGGCAGGCGTGCGGTCGACGTGCCCGCCAAAGCCTTCGAGCCGCTCGGTGATGTAGGTCGCGTAACCGACCTTGCCCAGTTCGCCGTCGCTCATGATGCCAACACCTGCCTCGGCCTGTTTTTGCACGGCGTTGTCTATGGCGGCCTGCACGACGCTTTCGAAGTGCGCATCATCCACGGACTCGCCATGATCGCGTTTCAAAAGCAGTCCAGCGAGTTCGTCGCCGCGCGGCAGGCTGCCGACGTGTGTGGTCAGGATGGTCATGGGGGCTTGTCCTTTGGTTGGCAGCATCGGCACAAGTGAGGGCACAGATGCATGGGAGTTGAAGTGGGTTTTGTGATCTTAACTGGCGCGGGTCGCCCAAAGAGGATCCTCTTCAGGCGTCAGGGCGTCGCAAAACGGTGGCCTGAAAACGGGATGATGACATGTCGGCAAGACATAAAAAAAGCGCCCCTGGGGCGCATTTTTACCGGCAACTGCAGGGCTGCAGCTGCATCAGGCCTTAACCCTGATGGGGGCGCTTGCCTGGGTTCTTCTTGCTGCGGGTGTGCGAACCGCGCTCAAGGCTGATCTTCTGGCCGCGGCCGGTGGTGATGGTGTAGCCCTTTGGCGGGACTGGTTTCGGGGCGCAGATGTCGGCCTCGACTCTGATTTTCTTGGACATGGAGGACTCCGGTTAAAAAAGGCTTAATCCACCATTTTAAGCCACGACCAGCTGTTGCGTCCGTCTGGACGCTTTCAGGCGTAAAGGCGTGCAGGGGCATCGCACGATAGCCCGGCTTGCTGAGCGGCCGTCAGCACTCTGGCGACGGGCTGCCATGTGCTGGCATAAGACGGCAAGGCATCCGGGGCGAACGAGGTGTGCGGCCAGTCGGAGCCCCAGACCAGGCGGGTGCCAAAGAGCGCCGCCACCCGGCTGATGGCGCTGTCCAGCACATCGTAAGGCGCGCTGGCCTGGAGGCGGTACCAGCCCGACAGCTTGACCCAGGCGCCGGACTGCGCCAGCCCCGCCAGGACTTGCCATGCGGCATCGTCTGGCGGCAGTTGGGCATGCATGCCAGCGAGATGATCGAGCACCGCAGGCACACCTTGAGCCACAGGGCTTGCATGCAGCGCCGCAATCACAGGCAAATCCCCAGGCCGGGGGTACCACTGCACATGCCAGCCCAGGGCCCGCAGGCGCGGCGCCAGCCGGTTAAAAACAGTTGCAGTATCTGCCGCCACACCACTGCCCACGGGAGAAACGAGATTAAAACGCACACCCCGTACGCCGAGCGCATGCATGTCGGCCAAGGCCGCATCACTGATAGAAGCATCGATCACGACCACACCGCGATGCCGCCCCTGCCGGGCTTTCAGGGCATCGAGCAGCACCGTGTTGTCAGTGCCGTAAACACTGGGCTGCACCAGCACCAGCCGCTCAAAGCCGTTGCTTTGGGCGAGGGCCTCAATCGCAGCCAGCGGCCTGTGCGACGGCACATAGTGGCCGGGTGCAACCGGCGCGGCCGCATCAAACACATGCACATGGCAGTCCCAGCGCGCTGCTGCGGCCTGCCCTTCAACCCGCAACACCTGCTTCAGCCGACGGTGATTTTGCGGTCACGCACAATGCGGCCCCACTGCGACTGCTGCGCCTTGAGGAAGGCGGTGACGAGGCCGTCCGGCCCATCCGGAAAGACCTCACCGCTCAACGCACGCACACGGCCCAGCACCTCGGGGTCGGTCATGACCTTGCGCAGGGCCGCGACCAGCGTGGCCCTGACCTTGGGGTCCATGCCGGCAGGGGCCAGCACCGGGTTCCATTCAAGCACCTCGTAAGCGGGCACACCGGCTTCTTCCATGGTCGGGATGTCGGGCAGGGCGCGTGTGCGGCGGCGGCTGGTCACGGCCAGCGGGCGCAGCCGGCCCGACTGGATCTGCCCCAGCGACGAGGCCACATTGGCAAAAAACAGCGGCACCTGGCCAGCCATCACATCATTCATGGCCGGGCCGCCGCCGCGATACGGCACATGCACCAGGCTGACGCCGGCACGGTCTTCGAACAGCGCGCCGGCCAGGTGCTGGGCCGAGCCATTGCCCGATGAGGCGTATGAGATTTGCGCCGGGCGCGCCTTGGCCATGCGGATCAGGTCCTTGACGTTTTTGGCTTCAAAGCCAGGCGTGCAGACCAGCACGTTGGGGAACAGCGCCAGCACGGCCAGCGGCGTGAAAGCCTTGTCGGTGTCATATGGCAGTTTGGGAAACAGCGCGGGGTTGACGGCAAACGACGAGGCATCAAGCAGCAACTGCGTGCCGTCGGGTGTGGCTCGTGCCACCTGGCTGGCCGCAATCTGGCCGCTGGCGCCGGGCTTGTTGTCGACCACCACGGTCTGGCCCAGCGCGTCGGCCAGTTTGGGCGCAATCAACCGCGCCATCAGGTCGGCGCCGCCGCCTGCCGCATAGGACACGACCAGCGTGATGGTTTTGCCACCGGCAATTTGCCCGGCTGCATGCGCCAGCGTCCAGGGGGCCGCGATGCCTGCAGCGGTGGCTTGCAAAAGCTTGCGGCGCGTCGAAGACTGGATGGGTTTCATGGGGATTCCTTCAATGTTTCAGGTGATGGTGACGGTGTAGTGAAAGGCATGGGCATCACCGCGCGTGAAGCGCACTTCAACGCAATGGCCTGCGAGGTCGTAGGCACTGCGGGTGACCAGTGCGCACGGGTGGCCGGCAGACAGCGCCAGGTACCTGGCCTGCGCAGCCGTCAGCGTGCCAAAGGCAATTTCATCGACCGCGCGGTGGATATAAATACCACAGCGCTCGGCGAACAAGGGGTAGAGCAGGTCGTCCCAGGCGCCGGTGTCGCTGTCAGCCAGTTCGGCAAACATTGGCAGCGGCAGCCAGATTTCTTCGTAGACACCGGGCTGGCCGGCAAAGGAGCGCACACGCAGCAGGCGCAGCGCTGTGTCGCCGCGCGCCAGACCAAGGCGGCGTGCCACCTCTGCCGGCGCCACCAGTTGCTGGCGCGAGACGATGCGTGAGACGGGTACTTCGCCCGTGCCTTCACCGAACCTGAAGAAACGCATCATGGTGGCACCCGTCATGCCGGCCCGCACAAAAGTGCCGCGCCCGTGGATGCGTTCAATCAGGCCCTGCTCGGCCATCAGCTCCAGCGCCCGGCGCAGGGTGCCCAGTGCAACGCCATGCTCGGCAGCCAGCGTCTGCTCGGCCGGCAAAGCACTGCCCGGCGGCCATTCGCCCGCGACCACACGCGCCTTCAAGGCAGCGGCCAGCGCGGCATAACGGCTTTGGCCGGGCTCTGCGGCAACAACAGTCAGACTGGCTTTTGGCATGAATTCATCTAGTCCTATAGATGACTTGATGTTCTCATGACGTTGAAGAAATTGCTTCAGGGTTTTTACCAGTCTGCTGCGGAAACAAAAAAGGACGGCAACGCCGTCCTTTTTATTCGCAGATGGCTCTGTTACTCGATGGTGGCGCCGGAGGCCTGAACGATGGCCTTCCACTTCACGTAGTCGGTCTTCAACAGCGCCGAGAACTGGTCCGGTGTCATGGTCTGCTCTTCAGCGCCCTGGGCGTGGATGGCGTTCTTCATGTCGGCGGTGGCCAGCAGCTTGTTGACCTCGGCGTTCATGGTGGTGACAATTTCTTTTGGCGTGCCGGCAGGCATGAACAGGCCATACCAGGTGCTGACATCAAAATCCTTGTAGCCGAGCTCGGCGACGGTCGGAATGTCAGGCATGGAGGTGCTGCGTTTGGCCGAAGTCACGGCCAGGGCGCGCAGCTTGCCGGCCTTGATCTGGCTGATGGCGGATGGCAGCGACGAGACCATCAAATCCACATTGCCAGCCAGCACGTCAATCATCGCGGGGTTGGAGCCCTTGTACGGGATGTGGCGCAGCTTGATGCCGGCGGCCGTGTTGAAAATTTCACCGGCCAGGTGAATGGTCGTACCGTTGCCGGGCGAACCGTAGGTCACGCTGTCGGGCTTGGCCTTGGCGGCTGCGACCACATCGGCCAGCGTCTTGAAGCGCGACTGCACACCAGTGACAATAACGACAGGCGTGTAGGCCACATGGGCAACGGCGACCAGGTCTTTGGTCGGGTCGTAGCTCAGGTTTTTGTAAAGCCAGGGCGCGACGACGAGGTTGTCTTTCTGACCCATGACCATGTCGTATCCGGTTGGCGCAGCGCGTGCAGCTTCAGCAATGCCAATCGTGCCGCCGGCACCGCCACGGTTGTCGGGGATGACGTTCCACTTGTTGGCTTCAGTCAGCTTCTGGGCGACCAGGCGCGACAGGATGTCGGTGCCGCCGCCGGGTGGGAACGGAATGATCAGGCGGACCGGTTTGGACGGGTAAGGCTGGGCTTGGGCAGCGACCATGGCAAGTGCCATCAGGCCGGCTGAAATGATTTTCTTGAACACGGTGTCTCCAGTGAATATGCGGTCGGGCCCTGCTCTGGCGGCAGGCCCGGAAGGCGGGATCGAGGTCGAAAGCCCGCTATTTTATTCGCCCGGCCATTTCAGACCCTCGTGTTGCGCGATGCCCGGCCTCGCTGGCGGGGCAAACTGCCGTTCAGGCGGTCAGCCGATACAGCGCAGCCTGCGCCTCCAGCCAGGCCCTGAACAAGGCCAGCGCGGCGTTGCCCGACTTCTGCTCCGGGTAGATGAGGTAGTAGCGCCGGTCGCTGAGAAACTCGTGTTTGATGAGGGGCACCAGCCGCCCTGCAGCGATGTCGTCCTCGATCAAAAAGCGGGGGATCAGCGCCAGCCCCTGGCCGTGGATGGCGGCTTCTGCCGTCATGGAGAACAACTCCATGCGCGCGCCGGCCATGTCGTTGGCGACTTCGAGGCCCAGCGAGGCAAACCATTGCCGCCAGGCATAGGGCCGGGTACTCATCTGCAGCAGCGGCAGGCTGGCAAAGTCTTCTGCCTTGAGCTTGCGGCGCGTGGTGACCAGCTCGGGGCTGCCGACGGCGACGATGCTTTCGTCCATCAAAAAGATCGACTCGGTGCCCGGCCAGTTGGCCTCGCCGGCGTGGATGGCGGCGTCGAGTGCGGTATCTGCAAACAGAAAGGGCCGGGTGCGCGACGACAGGTGCACCGCAATGTCGGGATGCTGCTTCTGAAAACTGCCAAGGCGCGGCACCAGCCATTTAGCCGCAAAGGTGGGCACGACGCCGAGCTCCAGCGCACCGCCGGCACCGCCTCGGGCCATCATCTCCAGCGTGTCGCGCTCAACGTCATCCAGCCTGGCCCGCACGTTGCGTGCATAGTTGGTGCCTGCTTCGGTCAGCAGCACGCCGCGTTTGGTGCGCCTGAACAGCTTGACGTCGAGAAAGTCTTCGAGCCCCGCAATCTGGCGGCAGACCGCGCTTTGCGTGACGGCGTGCTCCTGCGCGGCGTGGGTAAAACTCTGGTGGCGGGCAGCCGATTCAAACAGCGCCAGCGCGGTGGTCGACGGTATCTTGCGGCGCATGCAGCATTCCCGGTGGTTCTCGGAGTTCTATTTTTGCACAGTTGTGTGCCAAATCTGCGTTTGCCTGCAGGCCGCTTTCACTTTATGCTTACCAGCATTGCATTGCAGCACCGCCTTGCATGAATTGCGATTTATGCACACCTTCCGGGCTGTAACCTCTTTCCTTTCCCATCAGACCATTTCGAAAGACCACCATGAGCACCAAATCCAAAGCCAGCTTTCACTGGGACGACCCCCTTCTGCTCGACCAGCAGCTGACCGACGACGAGCGCATGGTGCGCGAAAGCGCCGCCGCCTATTGCCAGGAGCAGTTGGCGCCGCGCGTGCTGGAAGCCTTTCGCCATGAAAAGACCGACATCGCGATCTTTCGCGAAATGGGCGCACTCGGCCTGCTGGGCGCGACGATTCCCGAGGCCTACGGCGGCGCCGGCCTGAACTACGTCTGCTACGGCCTGGTGGCGCGCGAGGTCGAGCGGGTTGACTCTGGCTACCGCTCGATGATGAGCGTGCAGTCATCGCTGGTGATGGTGCCGATCAACGAATTCGGCACTGAAGAACAAAAGCAGAAGTACCTGCCCAAGCTGGCCACCGGTGAATGGATTGGCTGCTTCGGCCTGACCGAACCCAACCACGGCTCCGACCCCGGCAGCATGATCACCCGCGCCCGCAAGGTCGCCGGCGGCTATGAACTGACCGGCGCCAAGATGTGGATCACCAACAGCCCGATCGCCGATGTGTTTGTGATCTGGGCCAAGGACGACGAAGGCGCTATTCGCGGCTTCATCCTCGACAAGGGCAGCAAGGGCCTTTCGGCCCCGGCTATCCACAGCAAGGTCGGCCTGCGCGCGTCAATTACTGGCGAGATCGTCATGGACGCCGTCTTTTGCCCTGAAGAAAACGCCTTCCCCGACGTGCGCGGCCTCAAGGGCCCCTTCACCTGCCTGAACTCGGCCCGCTACGGCATCGCCTGGGGCGCTTTGGGCGCTGCGGAAGACTGCTTCAACAAGGCGCGCCAGTACACGCTGGACCGCAAGCAGTTCGGCCGCCCACTGGCCGCCAACCAGCTGATCCAGAAAAAACTGGCCGACATGGAAACCGAAATTGCCCTTGGCCTGCAGGGCTGCCTGCGCCTGGGCCGCATGAAGGACGAAGGCACAGCTGCGGTTGAAGTCACATCCATCATGAAACGCAACTCCTGCGGCAAGGCACTGGACATCGCCCGCATGGCGCGCGACATGCTGGGCGGCAACGGCATCAGCGACGAGTACGGCGTGGCCCGCCACCTGGTCAACCTGGAAGTGGTCAACACCTACGAAGGCACGCACGATGTGCACGCGCTCATCCTCGGGCGTGCGATCACCGGGATTGCTGCTTTCTCCTGAAGCAGGCAGGGCCTGCCCTAATCCCTCAACAATTCGGGCAGTGCAGCGACCACTGTGGCAAGGCATTCCTGGCTATACACCGCCATTCGTTTTTTGACTTCTGCATAGTCATTGGCCTGCCAGGCTTCCAGAGTCATTTTTTCATTGTTGAAATTGCTGGCGCAACTGACGGTTTCGGGCGGGGTGAGCCAGCCACCTGAGTCTGGCTTGCGCGAGATAGTGGCATAGGCGTGCAATTGAAAAGGTGTTTTGTCATCAGACAAATCCGAAGAGACCAAAAAAAATCCGTCAGGTCGCACCGTTAATGGATTTTTAAAAATGGTGTCTGGCTTGTGCGCTTCCGCCCACTGGCTAACGCCTTGCGCTAACCCGGGAAACATGGGGTGCGGGTATGAATGCATATTTGTTCCACGGTTGTTTTCTTCGCCTGGTGTCAGTAATCCTGCCCCAGAAGAAAACCCCACCTTCATGAAACCCACAGGCGGGCCGGTATGCCAACGCTCAACTCGCAATACTTCGTCTGGATAGCGTTGACCGTTGGGAGTCGCCGTGCTTTTTTCAACCGGGACTCTCAGGGCAATCCCTGCTGGTTTCGACGCGGGGGCAATGGCCACTGCCCTCATGACAGTCATGGCGGTCGTCAAAGGCGACTGATTCGTCCACGACGCTGCAACCCGTGTGAATAAAGGTGCAATCCCCGCAGGCGTGATGGCTGCTGCTGTTTGCGCAAATGCGGGGGCAAGGCATTGCAACATTGCAAGCAACAGGTAAACCGGGGTTTTTGAATGTGCATTTTTCACAAAAAAATTCCAAACGTGTTTTTAAAAACTTGCTGCCGTCCCTTGGGGTCGGCGACGATCCTGGTTTACGAAGGCCAGGACACTGCGGGGCAGCACCGCGCTCACAGGCCACCAGCAAACGATGGAGAGGCCTTGATGGAAGATTGCAATGGCTCTCAAATAATGAGTTGAGCCGCCAGTATCTACAGGCCTGGAGGCTAAAGTTATGCTCAAAAGAGGCCCTTTTTCAGGCCTTTTCTGCCGTCTGGAGGTCCAGATTGGCCGCCAAAACTTTCAAAACCTTCAATGATTCAAAAAAGAATTTTTGATTTACTAATGCTTTATTTATGACGCATTAAGCTGAATCCAGCCAGCTTTCCTCTGGTTGCCTTACACGCTGTTTCAGGATTGCAGCAAATCGGCATGATCTTTACGGACGCTTGGCACGCCGTCCGGCTTTCCAGACGTTGTAGACAGGTACGGTGAATCTTCCGTGTGAGAAAGCTACCGACCGAGGAAAGCCATGACTGCATCAACTGCCCTCTCCAAACCTGATCCTTCCTCAAGCCTGCGCTGGCTGCCCTGCGTAACCGCCATCGCTTTGCTGGGCGCGCATGCCTCCGCGCTGTGGGCACAGGTGCCCCTGCAACAGGCGCCAGTGCAAAGCTCACAGGCGGCTACCAGCCAGATAGACCCGCCCGGCAGCATTGCCCGGCTCAGCCTGATTGAAGGCGCGGTAAGCTATGCGCCCGGTGATGCGGGCAACGACAACGCCTGGACAGCCGCACAACTCAACCGGCCGCTGACGGCCGGTGACCGCTTGTGGACAGGCGAGCAGTCGCGCACCGAGATGCACGCCGGTTCAACCGCGATTCGCCTGAACAGCCAGACCAGCCTTGACCTGCTGGCGCTCGACGACAACACCACCCAGTTGCGACTGTCGCAGGGCACGGTGCGGCTGCGCGTGCGCCAGCTGTTTGAAGGCCAGCGGCTGGAGGTGGACACCCCCAACCTCGCATTCGTCATTTCGCAACCCGGCGACTACCGCATCGACGCCAACCCCGCCGCCAACACCACACGCGTGGTGGCGCAATCGGGCGCCGGTGTCCTGTATGGCGACAGCGGCATGCCCCTCAACCTGGGCAACCAGCAGCAGGGCAACTTCACCGGTACCAACCTGACGCCTGCCGCGCCTGGTTCTGCCGTGCTCGACAGCTTTGACAACTGGGCCATGGCGCGTGACCAGCGCGAGGACCAGTCGGTATCAGCCCGCTATGTGCCGCGCGAAACCGTGGGCTACCAGCAGCTCGACAACTACGGCGACTGGAGCCAGGACCCCAGCTATGGCCCCGTCTGGCTGCCACGCGCCATCCCCGCCAACTGGGCGCCCTACCGCGCCGGCCACTGGAGCTGGATTGCGCCCTGGGGCTGGACCTGGGTCGACGATGCGCCCTGGGGCTTTGCACCCTTCCACTACGGCCGCTGGGCACAGATCGGCCCGCGCTGGGCCTGGGTACCTGGCCACCTGCAGCCCCGGCCTGTGTATGCACCGGCACTGGTCGCCTTTATCGGCGGTAACCTGGGCGGCAACAGCGGCGGCGTGAACTGGAGCATCTCGCTGGGCTCCAGCGGTCCGGCGCAGCCCGCCGTCGGCTGGTTTCCGCTCGCACCGGGCGAGGCCTTCAGGCCCGCCTACCGCGTCAGCCCGCGTTACGTCACCCGCATCAACAACAACATCGTGGTGAACAACACGGTCAATGTCACCAACACCACCCATGTCTATCGCTACCAGCGCCAGCCAGCCGCGGTGACAGCTATTGCCGCGACGGACTTTGCGCGAGGCCAGCCGGTGCGCAGCAATGTGGCGTTGAATGCCGCCGACCTGGGCCGTGCGCAGGTCGTGGATGGCTGGCGCGGCATTCCGCAGCGGCCTGATCGCGCCGCCATGCGTGACCAGGCCAGGCCGGTCGCCGCAGCGCTGCCACCGCCTGCAGCGACGGCGCGCCCCGTGGTGAACCTCCGCGATGATCGCCGTGAAGACCGACGCGAGGCACGGGATAACGACAGGCAGGGCAACCAGCGCCGCGATCAGCCATCCGTCCAGCCGGGCAATCAGGCAGTTTCTGCAGCCCCGCCAGTTGCGCAGGCCGCCACACCGCCAGCGGCCATCCAGCGCGCTGCGCCACAAGCCCAGGACAACCGCGCCGCGTCCAATGATGAAAACCGCGTGCGTCGCGAACGCGAGCAGCAACGCGCCGCACAGCGCCCGCCAGAGCACGAGTCCCTGGGCCAGCGCGCCCTGCGTGAGCAGGCACAACGGGAGCGCGGCGATGCCATGCCACCGGCAGCCAGGCCGCAGGCAAATCAATCAGTAGAGCAGGCCTGGCGCGAGCAGCAAAAGCTGCAACAGGAGCAGCAGCGCCTGCAACGCGAGCAGATGCGTCAGGCGGATCGCCAGCAGCGGCAGAACGAGGAGTCCATCGGCCAGCGCGCCCTGCGTGACGCGGCCGCACGCGACCAGCAGGCTGCGAAGCAACAGGAAGAGGCCCGCAAACAGCAGCAACGTTCGCAACCGGTCCCGCCACAAAACCAGTCGCAGAGCCAGCAACCCGCCCAAGCACCGGCACAGGAGCGCAACCAGCAACGCCAGGCCCACGAGCAGGCCCAGCGCCAGCAGCAGGAACAGCGCAAACAACAACAACAGCAGTCGTCAGAAGAACGTCAGCAATCGCGCAAGGCCGAAGCCGCGGCGCGCGAGGCCCGCAACGACGGCCCTGCACCACCAAATCGCCAGCAGTAACGCTGCATCGTCCCTCGCAAGAGCCCGCACCACAAGGGTGACGGGCTTTTTTTGCGCGTGCGCGGGGCCATCGGGCAAATGACGTCCGGTTGACATTCGACCACCAACCCGCGCTCAGGGTCGGCCATGATGCAAAACTACCTAAGGGTCTTACCCGGTATCGGCCCCCAAAACGGCTGGCTACTATCACCTCCTGTGTTGGCGGAGGTTGGCGTTTTGCCTGTCCACAAGGCATGTTTGCCCCGCAGATTCAGTGCCTGTTTACCCTTATCCGCCGGAGAGTCATTTGTCAGTTGAGTACATTCTTGAAACGCGCGGCCTGACCAAGGAATTCAAGGGTTTTGTCGCCGTCAACAACGTGGACCTGAAAGTCCAGCGCGGGCACATCCACGCACTGATAGGCCCCAACGGCGCAGGCAAGACCACCTACTTCAACCTGCTGACCAAGTTTTTGCAGCCCACGCGCGGCACCATCCTGTTCAACGGCAACGACATCACGTCTGAAAAGCCTGCGCAGACGGCGCGCCGCGGCATCGTCCGCTCTTTCCAGATCTCGGCCGTCTTCCCGCACATGACAGTGCTGGAAAACGTGCGTGCCGCCCTGCAGCGCAACCTCGGCACCTCGTTTCACTTCTGGAAAGCAGAAGACACCCTCTTCCACCTGCACCAGCGCGCACGCGACCTGCTCGACGCCGTTGACCTGAGCAGCTTTGCCGACGAGATGACCGTCAACCTGCCTTACGGCCGCAAGCGCGCGCTTGAACTCGCCACCACGCTGGCGCTTGAGCCCGAGCTGATGTTGCTCGACGAACCCACCCAGGGCATGGGCCATGAAGACGTGGACCGCGTGACGCAACTGATCAAGAAGGTGTCTGCCGGCCGCACCATCCTGATGGTCGAGCACAACATGAATGTGGTGTCGTCGATTGCCGACCGCATCACGGTGCTGCAGCGCGGCGCCATCATTGCCGACGGGCCTTATGCCGAGGTGTCGAAGAACCCGCTGGTGATTGAAGCCTATATGGGCACAGCAAACACCGAATTGCAGGGAGCGCATTGATGACAAAAGAGCTCCTTCGCATCGAAGACCTCAACGCCTGGTACGGCGAGTCGCACATCCTGCATGGCGTGAACCTCACGGTCAATGAAGGTGAAGTCGTTACGCTGCTGGGCCGCAACGGCGCGGGCCGCACCACCACCATGCGCGCCATCGTCGGGCTGACCGGCTCGCGCAAGGGCTCCATCAAGATCAAGGGCGAAGAGTCCATCAAGCTGGCGCCGCACAAGATTGCACGCATGGGCGTCGGCTACTGCCCTGAGGAGCGCGGCATTTTTGCCAGCCTCACGGCTGAAGAAAACCTGATGTTGCCGCCCACGATTGCAGCCGGTGGCATGAGCGTCGACGAGATCTACGCGATGTTCCCCAACCTGAAGGAGCGCGCCTCCAGCCCCGGCACACGCCTTTCAGGCGGCGAGCAGCAGATGCTGGCCGTTGCGCGCATCCTGCGTACCGGCGCGCGGCTTTTGCTGCTGGACGAAATATCAGAAGGCCTCGCTCCCGTCATCGTACAGAAGCTGGCCGAGATGATCATCACACTCAAGGCCAAGGGTTACACCATCGTGCTGGTCGAGCAGAACTTCCGTTTTGCCGCACCGCTGGCCGACCGCTTCTACGTCATGGAGCATGGTCGCATCGTCAAGCAGTTCAACCAGAGTGAACTCAAGGCCAACATGGGCATGCTGCAGGAATACCTCGGCGTCTAAAACCCTTTCGTAACTGTTTTCACAACCGCTTTCATCACAACCCGCCAACAGGAGACATCCCATGAAACTCAAATTCAAAGCACTCGTCGCCGCCATGGCCCTCGGCACGGTGGCCGCAGCCTCCGCCCAGGGCACCGGCCCCATCAAGATCGGCATCATCACCGACATGTCCAGCCTGTATGCCGACATCGACGGCCCTGCAGGTGCGGAAATGGTCAAGTGGGCCGTGCAGGATTTCGGCGGCAAGGTTTTGAACCGCCCCGTTGAAGTGCTGAGCGCCGACCACCAGAACAAGGCCGACGTCGCATCGTCCAAAGCCCGTGAGTGGATCGACAAGGACGGCCTGCAGATGCTGATTGGCGGCACCAACTCCGGTACCGCGCTGGCGATGTCCAAGGTCACGACCGAAAAGAAACGTCCCTTCATCGCCATTGGCCCCGGCTCTGCGCGCCTGACCAATGAAGACTGCTCGCCTTACACCGTGCACTATGCCTACGACACCGTGGCCCTGGCCAAGGTGGCAGGCTCCGCGCTGGTCAAGGCCGGCAACAAGAGCTGGTACTTCCTGACGGCCGACTACGCTTTCGGCTACTCGCTTGAAGGCGATGCATCCACCGTGGTCAAGGCCAACGGCGGCACCGTTGCGGGCACCGTTCGCCACCCGCTGAATGCATCGGACTTCTCGTCCTTCCTGCTGCAGGCACAGTCGTCCAAGGCCCAGATCCTGGCGCTGGCCAACGCCGGCGGTGACTTCACCAACGCCATGAAGGCAGCCAAGGAATTCGGCATTGGCAAGACCATGAAGGTCGCCGGCCTGCTGGTGTTCATCAACGATGTGCACAGCCTGGGTCTGGCCAACACCGAAGGCCTGCAACTGGCAGACAGCTGGTACTGGAACCAGGACGACGCATCGCGCAAGTTCGCCAAGCGCTTCTTTGACAAATACAAACGCATGCCGTCCAGCCTGCAGGCCGCCGACTACTCTGCGACCATGAACTATCTCAAGGCCGTTCAGACCGCAGGCACGACGGATTCCGACAAGGTCATGAGCACGCTCAAGGGCATGAAGATCGACGACTTCTACAACAAGGGCCAGATCCGCGCGGACGGCCGCATGATCCACGACATGTATTTGTTCCAGGTCAAGGGCCAGAAGGAATCCACCACGCCATGGGACTACTACAAGACCATCGCCAAGGTTCCAGGCGAGCAGGCCTTCACGACGGTTGCCGAGTCCAAGTGCTCGCTGCTCAAGAAGTAATCAGACAGTAAAAAAGAAAACGGGGAAGAACGGGGATTGACGCCAGCCGGCCATGACTGCATGACCGGCTGGTTTTAACTTTCGCTTCTCACGGTGCTACTCAAGCGTACAACCAGGTTCACATGGAAATCTTCGGCATTCCTTTGCAAGCGTTTATGGGCCAGCTCATGCTGGGCCTGGTCAACGGCGCGTTCTACGCGATGTTGAGCCTGGGCCTCGCCGTCATCTTTGGCCTGTTGGGCATCGTGAACTTCGCGCATGGCGCGCTCTACATGCTGGGGGCCTTTGCGGCATGGATCATGCTGGACCAGTTCGCCATCAACTACTGGCTGGCCCTGGTGCTGGCGCCGCTTGCCGTCGGCATTCTTGGCGTCATCATTGAACGGCTTTTCCTCAAGCACCTGTACAAGCTCGATCCGCTGTACGGCCTGCTGCTCACATTCGGCCTGGCGCTGGTCATGGAAGGTGTCTTCCGTGAGATCTATGGCGTGTCCGGCCAGAACTACAACGTGCCCGAGCTGCTCTCAGGCGCCACCAACCTCGGCTTCATGGTCCTGCCCAACTACCGCGCCTGGGTGGTTGTCGCCTCGCTGGTGGTCTGCCTGAGCACCTGGTATCTCATCGAACGTACACGCCTGGGCGCCTACCTTCGCGCCGGCACGGAAAACGCACCGCTGGTGCAGGCCTTTGGCGTCAACGTGCCGCTCATGGTCATGCTGACCTACGGCGCAGGCGCCGCACTCGCCGGGCTGGCCGGTGTGCTGGCCGCGCCCGTCATCCAGGTCAACCCGCTCATGGGCTCCAACCTCATCATCGTGGTGTTTGCAGTGGTGGTGATCGGCGGCATGGGCTCCATCCTCGGCTCGGTCATCACCGGCCTGGGCCTGGGCATCATTGAGGGCCTGACCCGGGTGTTTTACCCCGAAGCCTCCAACATCGTGGTGTTTGTCATCATGGTCATCGTGCTGATGGTCAAGCCTGCTGGCCTCTTTGGCAAGGAAGCCTGATCATGAACACCTCCGTAAACGCACCGGCCACCGCTACCGTGACATCCACATCAAGCAACTTGCTGGCCAGGGCGGCCAAAGTCACACGCATCACCTACCTGGTGCTGCTGGCATTCGCGCTCATCGCACCCTTCCTGGGCCTGTACCCGGTGTTTGTGATGAAGCTGCTCTGCTTCGCCCTGTTTGCCTGCGCCTTCAACCTGCTGCTGGGCTTTACCGGCCTGCTGTCATTCGGCCATGCTGCCTTCTTTGGTTCGGCTGCGTATGTGACCGGCTGGTTCATCAAGTCCATGAACTGGACGCCCGAGCTGGGCCTGATGGCCGGTGCGATTGCGGCCGGCCTGATCGGCCTGCTGGTCGGCCTCGTGGCGATTCGCCGCCAGGGCATTTACTTCGCGATGATCACGCTGGCGATTGCGCAGATGGTGTACTTCGTCTGCCTGCAGGCAAGCTTTACCGGCGGTGAAGACGGTTTGCAGGGTGTACCCCGCGGCAAGCTCTTCGGCCTGTTCTCGCTCGAATCGGACATCTCGCTCTACTACGTGGTGGTCGCCGTTTTTGTGGCCTGCTTCCTCTTCATCTCGCGCATCGTGCACTCGCCTTTCGGCCAGGTGCTCAAGATGATCCGCGAGAACGAGCCCCGCGCCATCTCGCTCGGCTACAACGTTGACCGCTACAAGCTGCTCGCCTTTGTGCTGTCTGCTGCGTTCACGGGCCTGGCCGGCTCGCTCAAGACACTGGTCATGGGTTTTGCCACCCTGTCGGACGTGCACTGGTCGATGTCGGGCGAGGTCATTTTGATGACGCTGCTGGGCGGCGTCGGCACCTTCTTCGGCCCGGTCATGGGCTCGGGCATCGTGATCGCGCTGCAGAATCTGCTGGCCGACAAGGTGGGCTCATGGGTCACAGTGATCATCGGCGCGATTTTTGTGCTCTGCGTGCTGGCCTTCCGCAAGGGCGTGGTCGGCGAGCTGCTGGCTTTCAGGGAGCGTCGCCGCAATGCTGAAAGTCGTGCCTCGGAACCGCAGACCTGAGTTTCAAGCCCCCAGAAAAAAGCGCCTGACCGGCGCTTTTTTTGTTTTCTAAAACCCGTCTGTCGATAACGCGTATGGGACGTGCTGCGGCACGATGAGTTGCCCTTCACTGTTGGGCACGGCCTGTATGCTGATAACAGGCTGCGCTGCCATCACGTTGCCATAAATGGTCGCAAACGCAATGTCTGCCGCATCGCGCCCGGTGGCAAAACGCACAAAGCCCATGGGAATCGCCGTGCCCGACGGGTCGAAGATGTACCAGCGGTCACCGAGAAACACTTCGACATAGGCGTGAAAGTCCGGCGGGCCGAGGATGGGGTCTGCGCCGTAGTCCATGCCGCTGGTCATGCGGGCAGGCAGGTTGGCCGCACGGCAAAGGGCAATCATCAGATGTGCAAAATCGCGGCAGACCCCGACGCGCTCAATCAGTGTGTCGAGTGCAGAGGTGTTGCTGTTGCTGGTGTTGCCCTGGAAGGTCACGTGGCGCTGCACCCATTCACAAATCGCTGTCGCGCGGCTGTAGCCCAAGGGCAGGTGGCCGAACTCCTGATTGGCCAGGGTCAGCAGACGGTCTGACTGACAGTAGCGGCTGGGGTAAAGATAGGTCAGCACTTCACCGGGCAAGGCCTGCGAACTCAGCTCCGGCAACTGGCCGGGATGGGCTTCGTAATGCACCAGTTCCACCGTCGCTTCATAACGCAGGGTGAACATGCCGGGGTTGGCGCGCAGCCTTAAAAAGCGGCTTTGTGTAGCCGGGTCTGTATAGACGCTGAAGGGTACGTTCTGGGTGAAGCCCAGCGTCTCGCTGACAACGATTTGCCGGGGCGTATAGGCCGCCTGGATGTTGAAGATGAAATCGCAGGGTGTGCCTGAAACCTCGTAGCCCAGTTCTGTCGAAAATTCAAGCCTGACCATGGATGCCTTCGGATGTTGGGGTGACTGGCTGAAAGCCAGTGCCGGGCGCCTCCTGCAGCGCTATTTGTGTATCGTGGGCGCACACACGAGGCAGAAACAGCAAAACACCCAGGAAACAGAAACGGCGAACCCTCATTGGGCCATCAAAAATGGCCCTGATATGCAGCTGGCGATATTGACCGAATGGCCCTGCCACGGCAGGCCGACAGACGCGCGGCTGCATGGCCTACAAAGGTCTGCAAAAGCCCGCAAAAGCCCGCGAAGGCCTGCATGACGCAGGCGAAGCTACACAACCTTGACGGCGCGCCCTATGAACTGGATGGGGCCCGTAGGCTTGTTGATGGGTGAACCGTTGACCGGTTCAAGCGTGAGTTCAAACAGCTGGTTGGGCTGAAGCGGTGGCAGCTTGTCGAGCGGTATCTTTATCGTCTGGCCGGGCTTGACGAGGCCCAGCGATACAGGCCCTGTCCAGTTGTCGCCCTTGGTCCAGAACTGCAGGGACTTTTCAGCCGGCACCTGGGTGTCACCCAAAGGTATCAGGCTGAGCTGCTTCGGCGTTGCAGCATTGGCCTGAATGACCCATCCCGGCGCCTTGTCCTGCGGCGCGACCAGCACTACCATGTATTGTGGCGAAGGTGTCGTGCCCATGCGCGTGACAAGCACTGCGGCCAGCACGGCCGTCGCCGCAAAGCCGGTGCCGGCAAGGCCTCGCCAGAGCTTCACGCTGTCCCACCAGTTTTGTTTTGCTGGCAGCACCGGCTTGCGCGTTGCGGGGGCTGCAGCATCAGATTTTTCAAGGCTGCTTTCAATACGTTGCCAGAGTTGCGGGGCCGGCTCGACCGGCTCGGCCAGGGAAGCCAGCGGCAACAGGCGCTCCTGCCAGCTCTGCACAGCAGTGCGCAGTTCTGCATCAAGCGGCAGACGCTGCTCGACGTCGCGGCGTCTGGCTGCCGAAAGCGTGCCCAGCACGTATTCAGCCGCAATATCCTGCCTGTCGTTCATGTTGTTCGTGCCGCTCATGCCATGCACTCCCGGAGCGAGCCCATGCCGCGCTTGATCCAGGCCTTGACAGTGCCCAGCGGGGTATTGGTGCGCTCGGCAATCTCACCATGCGAGCAGCCATCCACATAGGCGTACAGGATGCAGTTGCGCCGCGCGGGCTCCAGCCGCTCCAGGCACTCATTGAGCTTGCCCAGGCTGGCGCGCAGCTCGAAGGCATCAGTCATCTGTGAATGCGCATCGACCGAGGATGCAACATCCAGCGCTTCGGCAGTTTCTTCATCCACCGAGACCTCGCGCGCGCCGTCACGCACGGCATTGAAGGCGAGGTTGCGCGTCACGCTGTAAATCCAGCCCCTGCCGGAGCCGAGGGCGGCATCAAAGCTCGAAGCCTTGTTCCAGATATTGACGAAGGCGTCATGCAGGATGTCTTCAGCCTGCTGACGCTGGCGCACGATGCGCAGCGTCACGCCGAGTAGATGACGGGCTTCGTGTTCATAAAGGCGTTGAAGGGCGGCACAGTCCCCTGCGGCACAGGCCTGCAGGTGACGCTCATAGTCAAAGGAAATTGTCGCAGCGGGCAGGGTTGTCACTGAATGCTCTATCGGCTTGATCTGCTCCATGGGCATGAAGCGGTGAAACAACCCCACCCAACCCTTGGGGGCTTGCAGGGAATCAATCACGCCGATATTAGCCGAAGGACACGGTGTACAGGCCGCCAGACCAAGCTTTTGCGCACCACATGCACGGCCCCCGGTCCCTGCCGTGCCAGGCACCTCAGATGTTCGGGCACGGCAGCCATACTGCTTTTCATGGCTGCCGCCCCGGTTCTTCACATGCGGATCAGGACCGCAGATTACGCAGCTTTCCAGAAAATGTAGTCGGCCTGGTACTTCACGATTTCCTTGGTGCCCTTGTTGGCAGGGCTGCAAACGCTGGCCGGTGCCACACCACCCTTGAGCGCAACGCGCTGGATGTGGGTCACGCCGGTCATGGCGCCACTACCCATGGCAGGGTTGGCCTTGACCAGCTGGTAAGGCAGGTTGCCTGCGCCCGCAGGAGCAACAGCGAGTTGCGTGGCTGTCAGCTTGGAGCCGTCCAGCGATTCCCAGGTGGCCGGTGGACCGTAGTATTTGCCGACCTGTTTGCCGCTGCGGTCATTGAGGACGGCGTTCGGGCCGACAAACACCCACTCGGTCTGGCCGGGAGCATTGGCTTTGTCGCGGCACTCGTAAGTGATCTCGCCGACGCCGACGGTTTCCATCGCGACACGGTTGCCAGCCGGTACCTTGACAGCATCTGGCAGGCCGTCCTGCGAGAACATCATGGGCTGCATGGTTCCGCAGGCGGTGAGCAGGGCGGCGGCAGAAGCGGCAGCAAGAATCGAAAGGCGTTTGATTGACATGGAAAACTCCAGAAGTAGTTGTTGAACGGCAGAAAACAGGCGGCAGCCTTTAACGCTGCTCCCTGTACTACACGCCAGACTTTCTTTTGGATGCAGTTTTCCGGAAATTATTTTTCAGCGCGGGGCTTGTCCGCCATTTCGACCTCTTCGGCCGTTTCAGTCTTCCCTTGAGGAGATTCTGTAGCTTCCGGCGACACCCCATGGCTGTCATGGCGCCTGTCGTGACGCCAATAGACATATAGCCCCGCCCAGACCGCAGCAGTAGCCAGCAGCTTCCACCAGTCCATCAAAAAATCCACCCACGTGGTTTCGCCCACGCCCGACCAGACCTCGACACGAACCCGCTCCATGCGCAGGTTGCGTACATCGCTCAAACGCAGCGACGGGCCGACAAGGCGTCCATCCTCCAGACTGGCAGCCTCCGAAGCAAGCACCAACTGCAGCAGTTCACCTTTTTTGGCGCCGGGCTCGCCCAGGGCAGGCACCACGCCGCGCGCATTGCCCCAGTCCAGTTGCCAGCGCGCCGAGACGTCTTCACTCTCAATGGCGGCGCCCAGCATCTTGATGACCAGTGTGTAGGGGCTGCCCGAAGTCCCGGTGCGGAACTCGGTCCCCGTCCAGGCCGGGATGCCCGCAAGGGTTTCAGTGCGGCCCTCAGGCTGGCTGTGTGCGACAAGGTTGTACTGGTCCAGCAACTCCGCAGGCAACTCATAAGACCGCACCAGCGACTTGCCGTAGCGCGAAGGCGCATCCTGGGCGGCCGCCGCGCCAGTGCCCAGAAAACCGGCGCACGCCAGAAGACAAAACCACCAGACGCGCACAGCCCGCACCTCAGGCTTCGTCCATAAAGCGCACCTTTACGCTTTTGCCCTTTACGCCACCATTGGCCAGCTTGAGCTGCGCCTGGCTGGCCAGCGCGCGGTCCACCGCCACGTAGGTTGAAAATTCATTGACGTTGATCTTGCCGACCTGCTCCCGCGTGAACGGCGGTACATTGCCCGCCTCACCCGTCAGAGCCCCCAGCACATCACCGGCACGGATTTTCTCCTTGCGGCCGCCGACGATCTGCAGCGTGACCATGGGCGGCAGCAGCGGCTCGTTGCTCGCCGGTGTGAGCTCTGTGAGCTTGTGCCATTCGGACTCGGCTTTTTGCAGCACCTCGATCTTGCCAACGTACCCCATCTCGTCCATGCTGGCCAGGCTGATGGCCCAGCCCTCTTCATCGGCGCGGCCGGTACGGCCTATGCGGTGGATGTGGACTTCGGCGTCGGGCGTCACATCCACGTTGATCACCATGGCCAGCTGGCTGATATCGAGGCCGCGCGCGGCCACGTCGGTCGCCACCAGCACCGAGCAGCTTCGGTTGGCAAACTGCACCAGCACCTGGTCACGCTCGCGCTGCTCCAGTTCACCAAAGAGCGCCAGCGCACTGAAGCCCTGGTCTTTGAGATAAGCGACCAGCGCCCTGCACTGCGACTTGGTATTGCAGAACGCCAGCGTGCTGGCAGGACGGAAATGCCTGAGCACCTGCGCCACAGCACCCAGTCGCGCTTCGTCATGGTCGCTGTCCGGCACCTGGTACCAGCGCTGCTGGATCTTGGTTTTTTCATGCTGCGCCTGCACGGTAATCGTCTGCGGCGTCTTCATGAATTGCTGGCTGATTTTGGCAATACCTTCGGGATAGGTGGCCGAGAACAGCAGCGTCTGGCGTTCCTTCGGGCATTGCTTGGCGACGGTCGCAATGTCCTCAAAAAAGCCCATGTCCAGCATGCGGTCGGCTTCATCAAGCACCAGCGTGTTCAGCGCTTCAAGGTTGAGGTGGCCGCGCCCCAGGTGGTCCATGATGCGGCCGGGGGTGCCGACCACGATGTGCGCACCGTTTTCAAGGCTGGCCGTCTGGTTGCGCAGCGGCACACCGCCGCAGAGCACCACGACCTTGATGTTTTCTTCAGCCCGCGCCAGGCGGCGTATTTCAGTGGCGACCTGGTCGGCCAGTTCACGCGTCGGGCACAGCACCATGGACTGCACCGCAAACCGCCGCGCATTGAGGTTGGACAGCAGCGCAATACCAAATGCCGCCGTCTTGCCGCTGCCGGTCTTGGCCTGTGCAATCAGGTCCTTGCCGAGCAGCGCGACCGGCAGGCTGGCCGCCTGGATCGGCGTCATATGGAGGTAGCCAAGCTGCTTCAGGTTGGCCAGCACATGGGCCGGCAGGGAAAGAGCGCTGAAGTCGGTGGGAGCAGTAGTCATGCCTCGATTATCGGCGGCGGGCTCCTCAACAGGTTTTCAAAGGCTTTATCTGGACCACTGGCCTGTCGCGGCCAGCACCGGCGACAGCGAGGCCACCCCCCAGCGCAGGGGCAGAGAGGCATCGACCCGCCGCATCGCTGTCACCTGCATGCGCAGCAGCCGCTGCGCGCCTTCAAAGGCCCGCAGCTCGGGACCATGCCAGACAATTTCTGCACTGACGGCCAGGTAGAGCAGGTCACCGCTGTCAAAGTCGATGAACAGCAAACCCGCACGCGGATTCACCGCGATATTGCCCAGGGTGTTGAAGAAGAAGTTGCCCACGAAATCCGGCATGGTGAGGGTGCCGTCATCATCCACACGCACAAAGCCCGGCTTGCCGCCGCGATGCGACACGTCAACGCCGCCAGACCGTCCCACGCCATCACGCAAACCGGCGTAAGCCGTCGCGATAAAAGCGGTGTCTGCTTTTTCAATGAGGCGGCGCGCAGCGGCATCGAGTTGTTTGCCCGCATGCACGATGGGCGTGATTTGTGAGGGGCCCAGATAGACAGGCTCGCGTGCCTGAATGTATTTGGGGCAATTGCCAAAGCTCTGGTCAACATGCACGATAAAACCTTCGTCCCCCAAGAGCTGCACCACGCCGTTCATGCGGTTACGCCTGCGGGTGTGCGGCTCAATACCCAGCAGGCCGATTTGCGCGCCATCCACCAGGGTGTCCTGCAAGGGGTCGCCTGCCAGCGGGTGGACCTTCACCACCAGCGTATGGGAATCTGGCGATTGAACAAAGCCGGCCGGCGCGGCCAGCACCGAAGCCCAGGGCTGACCTTGCGCATCAACGCTACCCGCCAGTACCAACGGCAACTGCTCAAAAAAATCACGGTGCTGGTCGGGCATGAAATCACGGATCACGCGCGGGCCTATCTCCGCCAGCTTTTCACGAATGCCGGGACCCACGCGTTCCTGCACGGCGCGTTCGCCTTCGTGAAAAGTCTGCGCACTCATGCTGCGAGGCCGATGGCGCTTTTGACCATGGGCACAAATCGCGGCAGGGCCTCGATACGCGCAAGCCATGCACGCACATTCGGGTAACCATCCAGCGCTACATTGCCTTCCGGCGCATGGGCCACATAGCTGTAATTGGCGATGTCCGCCAATGTCGCACTGCTGCCTGTCAAAAATTTTGAAGCGGCCAGTTGACGCTCCATCACTGCAAAGAGCGCATGCGCGCGGGCAACCGCCTCATCAGCACTGTCCGGTTTTTTGAACAGCTGGATCACGCGTGCCGCCGCCGGTCCGAATGCCAGTGGCCCCGCCGCGACCGACAGCCAGCGCTGCACCTGTGCGGCAGCCAGCGGATCGCCCGGCAGCCATTGCTGCGCGTCCTGTGCATAACGGTGCGTCAGGTAAACGAGGATGGCATTGGAATCCGCCAGGGTGACATCGCCATCTTCAATGACCGGCACCTGCCCAAAGGGATTCATCGCCAGGAAGTCAGGCTTCTTGTGTGCGCCAGCCATCAGGTCCACATCGACGATCGTGAAAGGCAGGCCCAGCAGGGACATAAAGAGTTCGACGCGGTGCGAGTGGCCCGAGACAGCAGCGCGATGCAGCTTGATGGGTTGTGCAGGACCAGGCTTGGTGATGGTTGTCATGATTGGCTTTCGTTTTGCGGGTTTTGAAAGGGAACAGGTGAATTCTGTTTCAACCGATTAAATGAATAAATGGCTTTAACAGGATTTAACTACTCCATTTAATGGACTAATCGCGATGACGGCTTTACCATTGCCGGATGGACAAACTCCGCGCCATGCAGGCCTTCATGCACATCGCCGACGAGGGCAGCCTGACGGCGGCAGCGCGGGTGATGTCCTCCTCGCTGCCCGCCATGGTGCGCACCCTGGCTGCGCTTGAAGCCCACCTGGGCGTGCGGCTCTTCAACCGAACCACGCGCCGCATCGTGCTGACCGATGAAGGCCGCCGTTACCTTGAACGCTGCCGTGAAGTCTTGGGCGCGGTGCAGGATGCAGAAGAATCACTGGGCGACCAGGGCGGTGAGCCACGCGGCCAGCTGGTCATCACCGCGCCCGTACTCTTCGGCCAGATGTATGTCGCGCCTGCCGTCACACGCTTTGTGCAGCGCTACCCTGAAGTGAGCTGCAAGCTGTTGCTGCACGACCGCGTGGTCAACCTGCTCGAAGAAGGCATTGATGTCGGGGTGCGCATAGGCGAACTGGAAGACTCGACGCTGGTGGCGCAATCGGTTTTCAGCATACGCCGCGTGGTGGTGGCCAGCCCGGCCTGGCTGCGCAAGCATGGCACACCCAAACATCCCCGCGAGCTGGCAACGGCCAACTGCGTCCGCTTTACCGGACCCAGCGGTCCGTGGTGGACGTTTCATGAGAAGGGCAAGACGTTCACCGTCCCTGTCACCGGCAATCTGGAATTCAACAACGCTGCACCTGCGGTGGAAGCCTGCGTGGCGGGTGCGGGTTTCGGCATGTTCATCTCCTACCAGGCGGCTCCTTTTATCAAACAAAAAAAACTGGTGACCGTTCTGGAGGAATTCGAGCCACCAAAACGTCCGGTCAGCGTGGTCTACCCGCATGCCCGCCTGTTGCCATCACGTACCAAAAAGTTTATCGACTGGATGAAAGACGAGCTTTCAACGATCAGCCAGACCACTCTGGCCACGCGACCCACAACATGACCCCATGCTGAAAAAGTTGTGCGCCGGTGGTAAGGTCAGCACCTGAAAAAAGACAGGAAAAGGAAACCCGCATGCAGACTTTTGACTTTGACCTCTTTGTTGTCGGTGGTGGCAGCGGCGGCGTGCGGGCCGCGCGAATGGCCGCGCAGCGCGGCGTGAAAGTCGCCCTGGCCGAAGTGGCCGACATGGGGGGCACCTGCGTCAATGTCGGTTGCATCCCGAAAAAA
Organism: Pseudomonadota bacterium; assembly: GCA_040390295.1. Taxonomy (GTDB): domain Bacteria; phylum Pseudomonadota; class Gammaproteobacteria; order Burkholderiales; family Burkholderiaceae_C; genus Polaromonas. Next base: position 108,465 of record JAZJYR010000030.1, on the reverse strand, counting down.
CTCTACAGCTATGCCGCGCACTTCGCCGAATCGTTTGAAGAGTCGCACGGCTTTGGCTGGGTCGGCGAGGCGCCAACCTTTGACTGGGACACGCTCAAGGCCAACCGGGCACGCGAGATTTCGCGCCTCAATGGCGTCTACGTGCAATTGCTCGACAACTCGGGCGTGAAAATCATCAGCGGCTGGGCCCGCCTGCTGGATGCCCACACGGTGGAAGTCGACGGACAGAAGTTCACCGCCAAAAACATATTGATCTCTACCGGCGGCACCGCCACTGTGCCTGCCGTAGAGGGCCGCGAGCACGTCGTGACGTCCGACCAGATGTTTGATTTGAAGCCCTTCCCCAAGCGCCTGCTGGTGGTCGGCGGCGGCTACATCGCCTGCGAGTTCGCGTCCATCTTCAATGGCCTGGGTTCTGACGTCACGCAACTGCATCGCGGCGAAATGCTGCTCACGGGCTTTGACGACGACATACGCGGCTTCATCGCCAGCGAGATGCGCAAGACCGGCGTCAAGCTGCTGCTCAAGACCGAAGTCGAGTCCATCACCAAAACGGCTGGTGGCCTGGTCGTCAAGGTCAAAGGCAATGCCGCCAGCTTTACCGTCGATACCGTGCTTTACGCCACAGGCCGCGTGCCGAATGTCAGTGGGCTCGGGCTGGAGGCCGTGGGTGTGGAGGTCAATGCGCAGGGTGCCGTCAAGGTCAATGCGCACTACCAGTCCTCGGTGCCATCCATCTACGCACTGGGTGACGTCACGGCGCGTGTGCAGCTGACACCCGTCGCTACCGGCGAAGCCATGGTGCTGGTCGACCACCTGTTTGGCGCCATGGCCGGCAAGAAGCCGCGCAGCATCAGCTACGACTTCATCCCTACGGCTGTCTTCACACACCCCAACATCGGCACCGTCGGTTATTCGGAAGCCCAGGCCCGCAAGAAGTTTGGCGGCATCACCGTCTACCGCAGCGATTTCAAGGCACTCAAACACACCCTGAGCGGCAGCACCGAACGCACCCTGATGAAACTGCTGGTCGAAGACGCAACTGACCGCGTGGTCGGCCTGCACATGGTGGGTGCCGATGCGGGCGAGATCGTGCAGGGTTTTGCCGTCGCCATGAAGGCCGGCGCGACCAAGGCGATTTTTGACAGCACGATTGGCATACACCCGACCATGGCCGAGGAGTTTGTGACCATGCGGGAGCCGGTCAAGCCCATCTAGCTATGTGATGCCGCGACCGCAGGCTGCTCACTCTGTATCGGGATCCATCGGCGAGTCGCTGTCGGGCTCCTTGTCCTGCAGGCGGCGATCCAGCCGCTGGCGGATGTCGCCCGCCTCCTGAAGAAACTGCGCGACCGGCACGGCAGGCGCGATGCGCCAGCCCGGCGGGTAAATGGTCGACATGTAGAGCCGGTTCGAGAAGCGCTTGTTCTGCAGCCAGTTGGTGCCCAGCATGGCCAGGCTGCCCAGCACGGCGACCAGCGCCACGCCGGCGGCCAGGCGCCGTGTGCTGTGCGGCGCAATGACGGTGAGGTGCAGGTAAACCGCGACCGCCATGCCCAGCAACATCAGCTGGACATCAAACCGTGCCAGGCTTTCCAGCGAGAAGGTAAAGGCCAGCAAACCGGCCAGTGTCTCGACGGCCTGGATTCCCAAAGAACTCCAGCAGGCAATGCGCACATGGCGCCAGAAGTGCAGGCGCCCGGTGAAGAGTTTGGTCGCCATCGCCCACACACCCGCCCAGACTGCAACGCCGAAGACCACCACGGCGAGCGTGGCCGGCAACTGGCGCACCAGACTCGAAGGATCTGGCACCGTCAGCCAGGCCATGGCCAGCACCATGGCCAGCACGGTCCCCAGCGCGGCCAGGGTCCAGCCCACGTTTTTCCAGGGCAGGCGCGGCAGCGGCTCTTCTGCCGTCACCGGCTCCCCTGCCAGGCGCAGCGCAAGTTTCAAACGCCCCAGCACCAGCGGCTGGCCCGGTGGCCACGCAAAAACCTCGCCCCTCGCATGTTGCTGCGTATTCAGCATCACCCCGTTGAGGGTGTCCAGAACCTGCACCGAGATGGTCCCGTCTTCGTTGCGGTTGATGCGCAGGTGTTCGGCAGCGACGTGGCTGTCATCAAGCACAAAATCATTGGCAAGGCTGCGGCCCACCGTGACGGGCCAGTGCTGCACATCCAGCCGTCCGGCCAGGGCGCCATTGCGATCCGTGGCCTGCAAAAGGCCCAGCAATGCGGCGCTCATGGGGTTGCCTCCCACTTGAAACCGGCCAGGTACTGCGCGACCAGCTTCATGCCGTTGTCAAAACTCACACCCTGTGCATCCAGCCGGCCCAGCACCCCGCGCACCGGCTGGTTGATGGACATGGTCAGTACCGACACGTCATACAGGCCGGGCAGTTTGCGGTAGGCGCTCATGCAGACCACCGCCCGCATGGCCATGCCGCCGCTGTCGATAAAACGCTCCGAGCATTCGGCCGGCGTGGCCTTGCGCGAGCCGCGTGTCTGGAAATATTCGTTGGCAAAACTGCGCGACACCATGGACGCATAGCGCCACTGGCCCAGCTTGGGCGCGTCGTAGGCTTCGTAACGCAAACGGATGAAGCCGGTGTTGAAATCTCCGGCAAACACGTGGCTGTCGACCTGGCAATCGGTGCGCTCAAGGTCAAAAGCCTTGAAGTCTGTTTCGCGCCCGCTGCCCCAGCAGCGTGCCAGCGAGTCTTCCGGCACGGGAACGCTGTAGCCACCATGCTTTTGTGCCTTGAGCGGCGTGGCCATGAAGCGCTGGGTCAGCAAGGCCTGGTGCTCGAGCAGCTGGCGCGCGACTTCTGCATGAGCAGGTTTGGTGATGGGCTGGGCCGATGCCGATTTCGCAATCAGGGCCTGGGCAAATTCCGCAGGAATCAGGAAACTCAGCAGCTCACCGCCGAGGCGCTTGGACACATTCACGCCGACAACACGGCCGTCGTCGTCCAGTGCAGGGCCACCGCTCATGCCGGGGTTGAGTGCGCCGCCAAAAAAGATGCGTGGGTAAAAGCTGCGCTGCACCAGGCCGTTGTAGGTGCCCTCGGTCACGGCAAACCCGATGTCCAGCGGGTTGCCCAGTGAATAGATGCGCTCGCCACGCGCCAGCGGCTTTGCAGCTTCGCGAAAGCTCAAAGGCTGCATGGGGCCAGAGGGCGACCTGACGCGCAGCAATGCGAGGTCGTTGCGCACATCAAAGGCGAGCAGCTCAACCTCGCCTTCCTTGCCGTCGATGGGCACATAGACACCGCGATAACGCTCGGGCTCCAGTGCGAGCTGGCTGGCCACATGGAAGTTGGTGATGATGAGGCCGCTGCCCGCCACGACAAACCCCGACCCCAGGCTGGCCTGGGTATTCGAGTTGCGAAGCAGGGTACGGATCTGCACCAGCTTGTCCCGCGTGCTCTCATAGGCACGCTGGGCATCACGCGAGATCTGCGCCGGTGCGGCGGCTGCCGCACGCGCGCCCTGTGGCGGGGAGGTTTGCGTATGCGCAGCAGGCAGGCAGAGCCCACCCAGGAACGCAGCCATGAGGATGCGCACCAGCGCCGTTCCCGGGTGTTTTGTCATCGTTGCATTCTAGGGGGCACGCCTTCACATGAAAGTACGGACACGCTTCGCTTACACCTGCTAATCTTGCAGCATGAGCACGCCACACCTCTCCCCAGTTTTTGCCCACCTCAGCCGTTTTGCCATCTGCACCTGCCTGCTGGCGGGCGCGGCCCAGGCGTCATCGCCGGCGGCCTGGTCAGAGAACGACAAGGAAGTTGCCGCCACCTGCGCCAAAGCCAGCGGCCTGAAAGACGCCCAACCCGCTGGCCAGCCCATGGTCTATGACGATCGGGTCGGCATCACCGCGCTGTTGATTCAGGGCCGCTACCCGCAACCCCACATGAAGAACCGCATCGGGCGCGAGCTCTGCCTGTTTGACCGCGAGACCCGTGAAGCCGCAGTGACGGAGGCCGACCAGATGAGCCTGCGCGCCACGGCCCCTGTCACGACACCTGCACCCGCCAAAAAATAAGAACACCGCATGCCCTATCTCCCAGCCTTCATCGCCCCAAGCCGCTACAACAACCCCGCTGCCGCGCTGGCCCAGGTGCGCGCCATTTACGACCAGCAGATCGCCCACCTGCGCGATGCCATGCAGCGCTACGTGGCCGGCGAGACCCTGCCCGGCCATGTGCGCGCCTGCTACCCCTTTGTGCGCATACACACCGACACGGTGGCGCGGGCGATTCTGGACACACTGGATGTCTCTCAGCTCAGCTACGGTTTTGTCGCCGGCCCCGGCCGGTTTGAAACCACACTGACGCGGCCTGACCTGTACGGTGAGTACTACCTGGAGCAGTTCCGCCTGCTGCTGCAAAACCACAATGTCGAGCTTGAAGTCGGCACCAGCACGCAGCCGATACCGGTGCACTTCTCTTTTGCAGAACACGACCACATCGAAGGCAACCTCAGCGCCGCACGCCGCACGCTGATGCGCGATGTGTTTGACCTGCCCGACCTGGCCGCGATGGACGACGGCATTGCCAACGGCACCTATGAGCCCAGCCCCGGCGAGCCGCAGCCGCTGTCGCTCTTTACCGCCGCGCGGGTTGACTACTCACTGCAACGCCTGCGCCACTACACCGGCACCTCGCCAGACTGGTTCCAGAACTTTGTGCTGTTTACCAACTACCAGTTCTACATTGACGAGTTTGTGCGCCTGGGCCACGAAGCCATGGCAGACCCCGACAGCGAGTACACCTGCTTTGTCGAACCCGGCAATGTGGTCACGCGGCGCGCCGGCCTGGCGCCGCAAGCCGGCGACGACCTGGGGGTGCCGCCGCCGCGCCTGCCGCAAATGCCCGCCTACCACCTGATGCGCGCCGACCGCACCGGCATCACCATGGTCAACATCGGCGTCGGCCCGGCCAACGCCAAAAACATCACCGACCACATTGCCGTGCTGCGCCCGCATGCGTGGATCATGCTCGGCCACTGCGCCGGCCTGCGCAACAGCCAGCAGCTCGGCGACTACGTGCTGGCCCACGGCTATGTGCGTGAAGACCATGTGCTGGATGAAGAACTGCCGCTGTGGGTGCCCATCCCCGCGCTGGCCGAAATCCAGAAAGCGCTGGAACAGGCCGTTGAAGACGTCACCCACTTCAAGGGCCCGGAGCTCAAGCGCATCATGCGCACCGGCACGGTCGCCTCGACCGACAACCGCAACTGGGAGCTGCTGCCCGGCAACCAGCCGCAGCGCCGCTTCAGCCAGAGCCGCGCCGTCGCCCTCGACATGGAAAGCGCCACCATTGCCGCCAACGGCTTCCGCTTCCGCGTGCCCTACGGCACCCTGCTGTGCGTGAGCGACAAGCCCCTGCACGGCGAGATCAAGCTGCCCGGCATGGCAAACCACTTCTACCGCGAACGTGTCGACCAGCACCTGCGCATAGGCATGCGCGCCATCGAGCTGCTGCGTGAAGAAGGCATCAGCCAGTTGCACAGCCGCAAGCTGCGGAGTTTTTCCGAGGTGGCGTTTCAGTAGGGTTGCCGCGCTGGCAGCTTCGTGCACGCCAGCCAGATCAACCGCCATGAAAAGCGTAGCTGCTCACGCTTGTATTTAAAGGGCTACAACCCGAAATGACACCTGAAAACGGCCTCAAAAAGGCTTTTTTGAATCACAAATGACCAGAATTTCAGATCAAACCCATCTGGCGCAGATTTAATGCATCACAAATCAAGCATTAACCGATATGGCGTCTTTGGTGATGCATTATTTCCAGAGTCAGTCCAGGCGGGCTGCAAACCGGGCGCAGGTTTCACGACAAGATAATCACGTCATGCCCACGCAACAAGCCAACGCCCTGGTTCACATCACCCCGCAAACCCACAAGGTCGTCATCGACATGATGTACGCCGGCCCCAGCAACTTCACGGGCAAGGTGATCTATGAATTTGCGGAGTGTTTTTTGCACCCCCAGGCCGAGGCTGCATTGCGCAAGGCGGTTGCAGCGGCGAGCGGATTTGGCTTCACGCTCAGGATATTCGACGCCTACCGGCCTCAGCAGGCGCAGGAGGCCTTGTGGGCGCACCTGCCGGACCCGCACTACGTGGCCAACCCGGCGATCGGATCGAACCACACACGCGGCGTGGCGCTTGATTTGACCCTGCTGGACGGTCGCGGCGAAGAACTCGACATGGGCACGCCGGTGGACACCATGACGCCTGCATCGCATCACTTCTACCCTGCGCTGTCAGCCGCAGTGATGCTCAACCGCATGCACCTGCTGACCATCATGCTGGAGGCCGGGTTTGTACATCACCCGAATGAGTGGTGGCATTACCAGCTGGCTGATGCGCATTCGTTTGAGTTGATTGGGCAAGAGGGGTTTGAGGCGAGCTTGGCGGCTGCAGCAGCCTGACAGCTTCCGGTTTGTCGTTGCGGACTTGATCTTCAATCCATCGCTGACGAAGCGTGGATGGGTCCTGGTAAATTGAAGTGAGCTGCCCCTCATGACCAAGCCGGGGGTAGCCCGGCGGCTAGTCACTTTTCTTTGCTTCGCCAAAGAAAAGTAACTCGCCCGCCGGGGCGAGACCCGGCTCGGTCGTGAAGGGCAAGCCGCTCAAACCCGTGACTTCACCTCTGCACGTGAATCACCAAAATCCTTAACTTCAGTCCCCACCTCCGCCCGCAACAACGGCAAATGCTGTGGATACTCACGCTGCATGAAGTCCACCAGCGCCTCGCGCACCTTGCAACGCAAATCCCAGTTCAGGCCGGAGTTGCTGGACGTGACCAGCACGCGCAGCTGCATGCTTCTTTCACCGGCCTCAACGACCTGCAGCAGGCACAGGCGTTTGTCCCATTCGCTGGCTGCCTCGCACGCCCGCCGGGCGGCATCACGCAGCGGCTGCAGCGGCATGCGGTAGTCGACCCACAAAAAGACCGTGCCGATGATTTGTGCGCTGTTGCGCGTCCAGTTCTGAAAGGGGTTCTCGATGAACCACTGCAGCGGAATGATGAGGCGGCGCTCGTCCCAGACCTTGAGCACGACATAGGTGCCATTGATCTCTTCAACCCGGCCCCACTCGCCCTGCACGATGAGCACATCGTCAATGCGCAGCGGCTGGGCCAGTGCGAGTTGCAGGCCGGCAATCAGGTTGCTGAAGACCGGGCGCGCCGCAATACCGGCGACGATACCAATCACCCCGGCCGAAGCCAGCAGGCTGGCGCCCACCTGGCGTGCGCCGGGAAAGGTCATCAGCATCAGGGACATGCCGGCTACCAGCACCATAAAGCCCGCCGTACGCGCCAGCAGCCGGGTCTGCGTGTGGATGCGGCGCGCGTTGAGGTTGTCTGCCACATCCATCGAATGCTGCGCAGTGATGCCCTGGGCCACGCCGTCAATCGCCCGCAGGCCCAGCCAGGTGATGGTGGCGAGCAGCAGTAGCGCATTGCCGTGGCGCACCTGCGAGATCAGCGGCAGTGCATCGGGCGCGGCCTGCCAGACCGCCTGCAACGCAATCAGTGGCAATACAAAACGTGTAGGCCGCCAGCTGCGGCGCGCAACGGCGCTGGCAATCGGCAGGTTGCGCGTGAGGCGATGCACCACTGCTGTACCGGCGCGGTGAATCAGCAGCGCCACCACGACGGCGATCAGCGCCGTGACCAGCACGCCCCAGGCGGTGTTTTCAAAAATCCCAATTTCGCTGACTGTCATCCATGAGGGACAAGGCTTGCGCGGTCAAGTTCCGCAGGGACACATTCCGTATCAGTTTGCTGTATGCGGTTTCACAAGCGCCGCAGCCTTCTTGGCATTGACGCGGGCCACTTCAACATCCGCATCAAAAGCCAGCGCCACGCCCATGCGGCGTTTGACAAAGCTCTCGGGCTTGCCGAAGAGGCGGATGTCCGAGTTGGGCACACGCAGGGCTTCTGCCACACCATCGAACACAATGCCTTTCGCCTCAACGCCACCATAAATCACGGCACTGGCGCCGGGTGTGCGCAGTGCGGTGTTGACGGGCAGGCCGAGGATGGCGCGTGCATGCAGCTCGAACTGGGTTTGCACCTGTGTGCACATGGTGACCATGCCGGTGTCGTGCGGCCGCGGGCTGACCTCGCTGAACCAGACGTCATCGCCCTTGACAAACAGCTCCACGCCGAAGACGCCCTGGCCACCGAGGTTGTCGGTGACGGCTTTGGCAATCTCGCGGCTCTTTTTCAGCGCCGCTTCGCGCATGGGGTGCGGCTGCCAGCTTTCAACGTAATCGCCGCTGACCTGCACATGGCCGATGGGGTCGCAGAAATGGGTTTCGACCTTGCCGTCAGCGCCCAGTGCGCGCACGGTAAGCTGCGTGATCTCGTAATCAAAGTCGATAAAGCCCTCGACAATGACGCGGCCATGGCTCACACGGCCGCCAGCCATCGCGTAGTCCCAGGCTTTTTTGACATCGTCAGGCCCGGCAATCTTGCTCTGGCCCTTGCCGGACGAGCTCATCACCGGCTTGACGATGTTGGGGTAACCGATCTTCGCGTCAATCGCAGCCTGCAGCTCTTCCAGCGAATCGCAAAACACATACGGGCTGGTGGGCAGGCCCAGCGTTTCGGCGGCAAGGCGGCGAATGCCTTCACGGTCCATGGTCAGGCGTGCGGCACGCGCAGTGGGAATGACGCGAACCGTTCCGGCGGCTTCAAGCTCTTCCAGCATGGGCGTGGCAATCGCTTCGATTTCGGGCACCACGAGCATTGGTTTTTCTTTCTCAACCAGTGCTTTCAGTTGCGCGGGGTCGCTCATGGTGATGGTGCGCGCATGGTGGGCCACCTGCTGGCCGGGTGCGTTGTCATAACGGTCAACAGCAATCGTTTCAACGCCCAGGCGCTGCAAGGCAATCAGCACCTCCTTGCCCAGCTCGCCCGAGCCGAGCAGCATGACTTTGGTTGCATTGGGGGATAGAGGGGTGCCGAAGGTGGTCATGGTGTTCGTTAAGGTTGGGGAAGCTTTGGACTCAAGGCGAACACTTTACTTCACCCGCCTGCATAGCCGTCAATGCGCCAGCGCACGGGAATGGCTTTGTCCCTACCAAAACCGGGTTTTGGCCCGAAGATGATAATTATTCGCAACAACAAAGACCAACACCCGAGAGGCTTTTAATGTCTTCAACACCCGAAACCACCCCCGCACCCGCCCGCAAGCGCCGCCCGCCGCGCCGGGTTGAAGTGACCCACGTGCAGGTGCTCAGCCCGGCCATGCGCCGCATCACGCTCAAGGGTACGGAGCTGGAAGGCTTTGCGCCTGAAGCACCCGCAAGTTACATCAAACTGATCTTCCCGGAGCCGGGCCAGGTCGAGCCCGATCGTCCGCTGCCCGATGCGCCACGTCCCAAGGCCATGCGCACCTACACGCCGATGGCTGTACGGCCTGATGTGCATGAGGTCGATGTCGACTTTGTGCTGCATGGCGAAGGCCCGGCATCGACCTGGGCGGCGCAGGCCAAAGTGGGGCAAGTGTTGTTCCTGATGGGCCCCGGCCCCGGTTATGCGCTGGACAAAACCGCAACCGAGCACCTGCTGATTGCAGACGACAGCGCGCTGCCCGCTGTCGAAAACATACTGGCCGAGCTGCCTGCAAGCGCGAATGTGCAACTGCTGGTCGAAGTCATCAGTGCGGATGAAGAACGCCCCTTGAAAGGCGCTGCGCAGCTCAAGACGCAGTGGTTGGCGCGCGGCACGGACCACCGCGAAGCCGGCAAGCCGCTGGAGCTGGCCTTGCGAGCATTGCAGCCTGTGCCTGTCAACGCCAGAATCTACCTGGCCTGCGAAGCAGCCGCCATGCGCCGCATCCGCAAGCTGTTGACCGATGAACTCGGCATTGACCGCAAGAATATCGTGGGCCGTGGCTACTGGAAGCTGGATGTCGTGAACCACCTGGACCACGATTACGGCGAGGGTGAATAAGCCCCCACGGTCGCTCACTTCGTGTAGCTTCCTGCCCCCCGAGGGGGCCGCTGCGCCTGCGGCCTGGCAAAGCCAGATCCGCGGCTCCTGCTTGCGAAAACCCGAGGGAGAAATCGCCATTAGTGCGTAACAATAGGCCCATGAGCGAACCACTTCTCAGCATCCAGGGGCTGACCAAACGCTACGGCGAGACAACCGTTGTTGATGACCTGTCGTTCAGCATTGCACCGGGCGAATGCCTGGGGGTCATAGGCCCCAACGGCGCGGGCAAGACCACCACCATCCGCATGTGCCTGGGCCTGACCGCACCCGACGCGGGTGAGATCACCTTCACACCCGGCGGCGCAGCCTTGCGCATGCCGCAGGACGCGCTGGCGATCAAGGAAAAGCTCGGCATCGTCAGCCAGTTCGACAGCCTGGACCCGGATTTTTCATGCGCGGAAAACTTGCTGGTGTTTGGCCGTTACTTCGGCATGAAGGATGCCGTCATCCGCGAGCGCATCCCCAGGCTGCTGGAATTTGCCGCGCTCACGCACAAGGCCGACGCCAAGCTCAGCGAACTCTCGGGCGGCATGAAGCGCCGCCTCAGCCTGGCACGTGCACTCGTCAATGATCCGCAGTTGCTGCTGCTCGATGAACCGACCACCGGCCTCGATCCGCAGGCGCGCCACCTGATGTGGGAGCGCCTGCAACGGCTGGTGCAGCAGGGTAAGTCAATCTTGCTGACGACCCACTTCATGGACGAAGCAGAGCGTTTGTGCAATCGCCTGCTGGTGCTGGACCACGGCAAGAAGATGACCGAGGGCACACCCCGCCAGCTGATCGCCGAAAACCTGGAACCCGATGTCGTCGAGGTTTACGGCGCCGGTGCGCTGGAGCTGGTCAACGCGCCACTCAAGGCCCTGGCTGCGCGCACGGAAGTCAGCGGTGAGACAGTGTTCTTTTACACGCAGGATTCAAAGGCGCTGATGAACGCGCTGACGGAATATCCCAACCTGCGCACCTTGCACAGGCCAGCCAATCTTGAAGACCTGTTTTTAAAACTGACAGGCCGCCAGATCAGGGAGGACGCGTGATGTCCACCAACAACCCATCGCTCTTTCGCGCTCCACGCATCAGCATGCGCTGGCTGCCGGTCTTCAGGCGCAACCTGCTGGTCTGGCGCAAGCTGGCGATTCCCAGCCTGGTCGGCAATATTGCCGAGCCGCTGATCACCCTCGTGGCTTTCGGCTACGGCCTGGGCGCACTGGTCGGGCAGGTGCAGCTGGGCGGCGTCGCCGTGCCCTACATCCTGTTTCTCGCCAGCGGCTCCATCTGCATGAGCGCCATGAATGCGGCGTCTTTCGAGGCGCTGTATTCAGCTTTCTCGCGCATGCAGGTGCAGCGCACCTGGGACGGCATCATGAACGCGCCCGTGCAGCTTGACGACGTGGTGTTTGCGGAAATGCTGTGGGCGGCCTTCAAGTCGCTGTTCACCACCACGGTCATTTTGCTGGTCATGCTGGCCTTGAACATCAGCCACAGCCCCATGCTGTTGCTCGCCCTGCCCTTGCTGGGCCTGGTCGGCATCACGTTTTCGTGCATTGCCCTGATCTTCAATGCGCTGGCCAAGGGTTACGACTTCTTTACCTATTACTTCACGCTCTTTTTAACGCCCACCATGTTCCTGAGCGGCGTGTTCTTTCCGCGCGACCAGTTGCCCGGCATCATGCGGGTGATCTCGGACTGGCTGCCACTCACGGCCGCGGTCGAACTGATACGCCCGCTTTTCATGGGCCAGTGGCCTGCGCATGGCCTGCAGCATTTGCTGCTGCTGGTTGTTTATGCTGTGGCGGCTTTCTGGATGGCGCTGGCACTGACACGTCAACGTTTTCAAGGGTAGACGGCGATGAAGATGCTTGATGCAGACTCCCTCAAACAGCTTTGCGAAAAGCGGCAAAGCGTTGCATGCAGTTGTTCACTGCGACCCAATGCCTGCTGGGAAAGCTTTACCGAGGACCGGTGGCCCAAAGACAAGATGGCGGCTCTTGGGACTTTGCGTGACCCCGATATTTACGAACCCACCCAGGAAGAGTTTCATCCTGACGGCACGCGATATGCATCACCCGATGCACCGGTGGCCGTGAAGTTCTTTCCGTACAACGTGTGTGATGTGTATGGCTGCGGCAGTTGCCACAAGGTGTTGTTGCGGTACACCGAGTTTGGGGGGTATTACGTGGATCATCGGGTTCGGGAGATTGATGCCGAGCTGGTCAGGTGAGTATTGAAGTCAGGCCAGTAGCCTTGGCGAACGGCAACAACTCCATCCCCATGAAACCTAAGCGACAACAGCAAACCGCTCACTCAACCCCCCAAGACCAACTTCATCCAGTACCTGCTGCAGCCGGGCTTGAGCAGCCTTTGCCTTCGAAGCATTCACCCGGGCAGGCCGGCTGGCCAGAATGAGTTCATTCTTCATCGAATGCTCCCAACCCACAAGCTCGGTCACCGTCACGTCATAACCGTTGGCCTCCAGCTGCAGGCAGCGCAGCACATTGGTGATCTGGCTGCCGAACTCGCGTGTGTGCAGTGGGTGTCGCCACAACTCGGCCAGTGGCGTTTTTGAAAGATTCAGCGCTCGGGTCTTTTTCAGCACGCCGGCCACCTCGGCCTGACAGCAGGGCACGAGCACCATGTGCTGCGCATTTTTGGCGAGACCAAAGGCAATGGCGTCATCCGTCGCCGTGTCACACGCATGAAGCGCCGTCACGATGTCCACCTGCGCAGGCAGATCGGCCGATGTCGTGGCTTCCTGCACTGTGAGGTTCAGAAAAGACATGCGCTCAAACCCGAGGCGCTGTGCAAGCGCGCGTGACTTTTCAACCAGCTCCGCACGGGTTTCTATGCCGTAAATATGGCCTGCCGTTTTTTCACCTTTGTGGGCCACGTTGAAGAACAGGTCATACAGGATGAAGCCCAGGTAAGACTTGCCGGCACCGTGGTCTGCGAGTGTGGGTTGAGGCTTTTCATCAGCCACCTGATCCAGCAGCGGCTCGATGAACTGGTACAGGTGGTAAACCTGCTTGAGTTTGCGCCGCGTGTCCTGGTTGAGCTTGCCCTCGCGTGTGAGGATATGCAGCTCCTTGAGCAGCTCAATCGACTGCCCCGGACGCAACTCTTCAATCACCTGCTCAGGTTTTGCAGGCGGGCTGTGGCGGAGAGGCTTGGTCGTTTTAGGCATGGCCTGCCAGTTTAGCGGCGCGGCCCCTTTGGGCACCTGTCGGGGTTATTTACAAAAACTCCAAATATATTGCACGCAATTTAATTGCGAGATACAATAAACCCATGTCAAATAAAACCGACGCGCTTCTGCAACTGGACAACCAGTTGTGTTTTGCGCTTTATTCAGCCTCGCTGGCCATGACCAAGGTGTACAAACCCCACCTTGACGAGATGGGCCTGACCTACCCGCAATACCTCGCCATGCTCGCGCTGTGGGAGCGCGACGGCCTGATGGTGTCAGAGCTGGGCGACAAGCTTTATCTTGATTCGGGCACCCTCACACCCCTGCTCAAGCGCCTGGAAGCATCAGGCCTCATCACCCGTATCCGCGATGTGCAGGACGAGCGCCGCGTGCACATCACATTGACAGCGGCAGGCCGCAAGCTCAAGTCGAGCGCCGCGAAAATCCCGGCCTGCATTCTGCATGCGAGCCAGTGTTCCATTTCTGAAATCTCCGACCTCACCCGCCAGGTCCAGGCGTTGCGCCAGCACCTCGTTGCCTGATACGTACCTGACATTGATTGAACTTGCCCAACCGTTTTAACCCGCCCCAACCGGGGCATTTATCCCAAGGAAGATGACCATGACCAAACCCGCAAAAATTGTTTACACCGCCCACGCCTTCGCCACCGGCGGTCGTGAAGGCCAGGCCAAATCTGACGACGGCCTGCTTGACGTCAAACTGATCACGCCAAAAGAAATGGGCGGCGCCGGCGGCGGCGTGAACCCCGAGCAGCTGTTTGCTGCCGGCTACTCGGCCTGCTTCCTGGGCGCGATGAAGTTTGTCGCCGGCCAGCAAAAGCTCGCCATCCCTGCAGACGCCAAAATAGAAGGCCTGGTCGGCATCGGCCCCTTTGGCGCAGGCGCTGTGCCTGAAGGCTTCAACATTGCTGTCGAACTGAAGATCAGCGTGCCAGGCATGGACAAAGCCGCTGTTGAAGCACTGGTCGAAAAGACCCACCAGGTTTGCCCTTACTCCAATGCGACGCGCGGCAACATCGACGTGACCCTGACGGTGGTCTAAGCCTTGCCGGCATGCGCCCCTTCAAAGGGTGCAACAGAAGGTAAAAAGAGGTGCAACTTCGAGGGTTGTGCCTCTTTTTTTGTCATGCCTGCACAGCAGGCGGACAATGAGGGTCATGAACCAACCGATGTCCCCGGCGCAAGCCACCACACTGCATGCCTATGAACACCTGACACCCGATGTGGTGCTGGACGCGCTTGCCAGCGTGGGCCTGCATGGTGATGGCCGCCTGATGGCACTGTCGAGCTACGAGAACCGCGTCTACCAGGTGCATCTTGAGAACAGCGTCGGCAAGGCTGATGCCGCAGGTGAGGTGGTCGTCGTCAAGTTCTACCGGCCTGACCGCTGGACCGAAGCCCAGATCATTGAAGAGCATGCCTTTGCGGCAGAGTTGATGACTGCCGAGATACCTGTGGTGGGTGCGCTGCAACTGCACAGCCACACGTTGCATCACTTCGGCGGGTTCAGCTTCAGCGTCTCGCCCAGCCGTGGCGGGCGCAGGCCCGAGCTTGACAACCTGGAAGTGCTGGAGTGGATCGGCCGTTTCTTGGCGCGGATTCATACCGTCGGCAGTGCCCGCCCCTTTGAACACCGGCCTGCACTGGACCTGCAGACCTTTGGTTATGCCTCGCGTGATGTGCTGCTCAAGGGCGGCTACCTGCCGCTGGACATGGAGTCCCGCTGGCTCAAGGCTTTTGAAGAAGCCATGCTGACGGCGCAGGCTGTGTTTCAGAGCGCCGGCGATGTGAGGACGCTGCGCCTGCATGGCGACTGCCACCCCGGCAACATTTTGTGGACACCCGAAGGCATGCCCGGCGCGGGCCCGCACTTTGTTGATCTCGACGATGCCCGCAGCGGCCCGGCGGTGCAGGACCTGTGGATGCTGGTCTCAGGCGACCGCGCGCAAAGCACACGCCAGCTGGGCGCACTGGTCGACGGTTATGAAGAGTTCCGCGAATTCGACCGCCGCGAACTGGCCCTGATCGAGCCACTGCGCACATTGCGCCTCATCCATTACAGCGCCTGGCTGGCACAGCGCTGGCACGACCCGATCTTTCCGATCAACTTTCCGTGGTTCGGATCAAGTGACTACTGGAAGGGCCAGGCCGACATGCTGGAAGAACAGAACGAATCGATGCAGGAAACACCGCTGATAGTTTGACTTTCATCTGTCATCCCGGACCTGACGCCTGAGTGTCCGTTCCCGAATTCATTTCCCCACCCCGTTGAGGCTGGGCCGAGGAGCGCAGATGGAGACGGCATAAAGGGGAAAAACTTGTTTGAGCCGTAGGCGAGTTGTTTTTCCCGCCGACGTAATCGAGCACCGCAGGTTGCCTGTAGCGAAGCGAAAGGACCCAGACGTCGGGTCGCCTTTCTTTTGGGTACTTGTTCTTTGGCGAAGCAAAGAAAAGTGCCTCGCCCGCCGGGGCGAGACCCGGCCTGGTCGTGAAAGGCACAAGTGGATTGCGGATCAAGTCCGCAATGACAAATAAAAATACCTAGCGGACCGGGTTCTCAAGATGCCCAATGCCATCAATCTCAACGCGCATCACATCACCCGACTTCAAGTACCTGGGCGGTTTGAAGCCAATGCCCACACCCACAGGCGTACCCGTCGCAATCACATCCCCCGGGTAAAGCGTGATGCCCGCCGACAGCGTTTCAATCAGTTTGGGGATGTCAAAAATCAGGTCGGTGGTTGACGCATCCTGGCGCAGCTCGCCATTGACGTAGCAGCGCACACGCGTCTTCGCGCCGTCAAGCTCATCTGCGCTCACAAGGTAAGGCCCCATCGGGCAGAAGGTGTCAAACGACTTGCCCATGTGCCACTGCTGGTGGCGCATCTGCCAGTCGCGCGCTGTCACGTCGTTGACGATGGTGTAACCCCAGACATGCGCCATCGCGTCTTTGGCTGCGATGCCCTTGCCGCCATTGCCAATGATGACCGCAAGTTCGGCTTCGTAATCAATCGCGGTTGAAACGGCAGGCATTTCAACCACGGCATCAGGCCCGACCACACACTCGGGCACCTTGGTGAAGATGATGGGATCGGCCGGGATGTCACCACCCGACTTGGCACTGCTGTCAAAACCGCTGCCTGCAAATTCCTTGGCGTGCGCGTAGTAATTTTTGCCGACGCAGAAAATATTACGTCTTGGTTTGGGCAGCGGCGCCATCACTTTCACATCAGCCATCGCGATGGCCGGCAGCAACTTCGGCAGGGCCTCGCCACGCACCTGCATCTCTACGATGGGCAGCGCGCCCAGCACGCGCTGCGCTTCCGGCAAATCAAAGGGCTGAACCTGCAACAGGTCATTCGAGACAAGGCCGACGCCGCTCTGGCCGTTGTGGATGAAGGCAACAATTTTCATGATCTGGGGTGTCTTGTCTCTGCGGTGCCGGCAATTGCTGGCGCCTGGGTTGGTGGTGCGTTGGAGGTGCGTTTTGCGCAGGCATCAGGGAATGCGATGCCCCCTGAAATCCAGCCGGATGTTAGCATGCCAAAGAATATATTTTCACTGTATGCAAACCATTGCATAAACTGGAAGATACATCGTTCCAAAGGAGACAAAAACATGATGCGCAGACCCCTGCTGGCGTCGGCACTGCTTGCCGCGATTTCGCTCTCAGCCACCACCCTCGTCACGGCACAGAATGCATGGCCGACCAAAGCCATCACCATGGTCGTGCCGTTTCCGCCCGGCGGACTGGCCGACCTGGTGGCGCGCCCGGTGGCCGAAGCCATGTCGCGCGACCTGGGCCAGCCCGTGGTGATTGAAAACAAGGCCGGAGCAGGCGGCGGCATCGGCATGAGCCAGGTTGCCAAGGCCAGGCCTGACGGCTACACCATCCTCATGGCGCTGTCGTCGCTGACGGTGCTGCCTGAAGCCGATGCGGTGCTGCAGCGG
Organism: Pseudomonadota bacterium; assembly: GCA_040390295.1. Taxonomy (GTDB): domain Bacteria; phylum Pseudomonadota; class Gammaproteobacteria; order Burkholderiales; family Burkholderiaceae_C; genus Polaromonas. The sequence goes on along the minus strand of JAZJYR010000030.1, from coordinate 91,302 downwards.
CCTGCGATGTTTGCCCTCAATGACCTGCGCCCGATTGCGCGTTACACCGCCGACCCCACGGTGCTGGCCGTGCGCGCCGACGCCCCCTGGAAGACTGTGCAGCAGTTTGTCGACGATGCCAAAAAGCGCCCCGGCGCGCTCAACTACGGCTCATCGGGCAACTACGGCACCATGCATGTGCCGATGGAAATCCTCGCGCAGACCGCTGGCATCAAGTTGACCCACATCCCCTTCACCGGCGCAGGCCCTGCAGTTGTGGCCTTGCTGGGCGGGCAGATTGATGCGGTCTCGACCGGCCCGGCCACCGTGCTGCAGCAGGTCAAGGCCGGCAAGGTGCGTGTGCTGGCGCACTGGGGCAATGCCCAGCTGGCCGCACTGCCTGATGCCCCCAGCCTGAAAGATGCCGGCTACAACGCTGAATACGCGCAGTGGTCAGGCCTCTTCATTCCGAAGGATGTGCCCGAGCCGATTGCCCAGCGCCTGCGCGCGGCAGCCAAAGCGGCAGCACAGGACGCGAAGGTGAAGGAAGTCATCCTCGGCGCGGGCAGCCCGGTGCAATACCAGGATTCGCCGGATTTTGAGAAGTATGTGCAGGCCGATGCCGCACGCATGTCGGCCGTCGTCAAGCGCATCGGCAAGGTCGAGTGAGCAAGGCCCAATAACAACGCAGTCATCTGGAGACACCATGAAGTTCAAACATTCCATCCTGCTTGCAGGCACTGTCGCAGCCGCCCTGTTTGCCACTTCGGCCAGCGCGCAAAACTACCCCAACAAGCCGGTCAAGATCATCGTGCCATTTGCAGCTGGCGGCCCGGCCGACAACTACGCACGCTTCATGGCGCAGCGCCTGCAGGACGCGCTGGGCCAGCCCTTTGTGGTCGATGACAGGCCCGGAGCCGGCTCGGTGATTGGCACAGACGTGGTCGCCAAGTCCGCGCCTGACGGCTACACACTGCTGCTGATGTCGAACACGCACACCGTGAACGAATCGCTCACGCCCAACAAACCCTTCAATCTGATGCGCGACTTCGTGGCGATTGCACCCATCAACTATTCAGACCTGGTGCTGGTAGCCAACCCCGCCTTGCCCGCCAACAACCTGAAGGACCTGATCGCCCGTGCCAAAACCATGCCCGGCAAGATCAACTACGCCTCATCAGGCCAGGGCACGCCGTACCACATGGCCGGTGAACTGTTCAAAAGCATGGCCAATGTGTATCTGGTGCACATCCCCTACCGCGGCAGCTCGGGCGCGCGCACCGACGTGATCGGCGGCCAGGTCGAGGTGATGTTTGATGCCGTGACCACCATGGCCGAACAGGTCAAGGCCGGCAAGGTCAAGGCGATTGCCACCACGGGCAAGGTGCGCTCGGATGTATTGCCCGACGTGCCGACGATGAGCGAAGCCGGCCTGCCCGGTTATGAAGCCACCATCTGGCTGGGCCTGATGGCGCCCAAGGCGACGCCCAAAGCGATTGTCGACAAGCTCAATGAAGCGATGTCAAAAATCGCCAGCCAGCCGGATGTGAAAGCGCTGTGGGCCAAACAGGGTGCTGTGCCCATGGTTATGACGCCTGAGGCTTTTGACAAATACACACGCGACGACATCACGAAGTGGGCCAAGGTGATCAAGTCCGCCAACATCAAGGCAGACTGATCCATGAGTGATCTGTATATTTTGAGCGGCGGCGCCGCGCAGGGCCTGGTCACACAGCTGCAGGACCGCTTCACACAAAAATCAGGTGTGGGCGTCAAGGGCACCTTCGGCGCCGTCGGCATGATGAAAGACAAGCTGCTGGCGGGTGAGCCCTGCGACGTCATGATCGTCAGCGACGCGATGGTCAGGGATTTGACAGGCAGTGGCGATCTGGTCGCAGGCAGCGCACAGGCGCTGGGCGCCGTCAAGACCGGCGTGGCGGTGAAGACCGGCGAGAAGCCCGTCGATGTCAGCAGCCCGGATGCCTTGAAGGCCACGCTGCGCGCAGCACGCGGCATCTACTTTCCCGACCCGATCAAGGCGACAGCCGGCATCCATGTGATGAAGGTGCTGACCGCGCTGGGTCTGGACGTTGAACTCGCCGACCGCCTTCGCCCCTATGCCAATGGCGCAACGGCCATGAAGGCGATGGCCGACTGCGCTGAGACAGGCCTGATCGGCTGCACGCAGGCCACCGAGATCTTGTTCACCGAGGGTGTCGAGTTGGTCGCGCCCCTGCCCAAAGAGTTTGAACTGGCCACAGTCTACACCGCAGCGGTCTGCACCAAGGCAGGCCAGCCCCAGGCGGCGCGCGAGTTAACTACGATGCTGGCGAGCGCAGAGTTTTCTGCGGTACGCCGGGATTGTGGGTTTGAGGCTTAGCTCTGAATTTGCCTATTTAGACGGTCTCAGGACTTTTTCTACAAAATCGAGCGTCTGCCATGATTGATTTGACGCTCCTCTAGTTTTTACAACAGGGTCTGCGAAGCGATGAAAATCTGGGCAGGCGTTATCTGCCGCAAACAACCAAGGCGACCGACCGCCAGCTTTGCTGCCTTGCGCTAAATCCACCATGTAGCCTATACGTTCGGCAATAACTTGATTAGTTTCTAAGTCGACGACTTTGAGTGAACTGCCAGCAATCCAGTGTTCGCGCTCTTCGCGCGTGGAGATGTCATCGTAAGTAACACCGTATCGCGGTGGGTTGCCCGGTGATAGCGTGCGATCCAGGACAAAACGATAAACATTCAAATCGAAGTTCGGATCACGTTTGAGATCCAATTGCACGTTAGGTGCATTTTCATCCATTCGACGAATCACTTTCACGCTACCCGTATATCGATACCTTTGCCCATCTTTCGTATCCTGAACTTCAACATATTTGTAGCCGATACGCGGTGGCCATCCTGGTTTGGGATTCGGAGATCGCATTTTTGCGTAACTATCTCGGACGAAGGTTTCAACATAACCCTCATCATCCAGGTCACGGCCATAAGGGTCATCAAGCTTAAATTGATTCCCAAAGTTGGTGCCTTTCGGCCTCAACTTCATCAGATAAATGCCCTCCACGTTATCCACAGTCTTGTAAATCTTCTCGCCAGCGTTCTTGCAACGCTCCTGCCACATCGCCATCGCTTTGGCCTGTCGCTCATTGGGTTGTGCGGCCTGAACGCTGCCGACAAATGCGGACAGCAACAGCATCAGACTCAAAAAAGGTGTCAGGCAGCGATTGAACAACTGTCGGGTTTTCATATTCATCCTGCTGAAGTATTTGGCAATTGGCAGCTCATCATGTCTCCTTCAAACTCCTACTGCCGGCCCGCTGAATCGGACTCTGCAAATACTCAATCACCCATCGCTGTCAGGCATAGCGCGAGCGCAGAGTTCCGCGCTGCGCCGGTATTGCGGCTTTAAAACCTAGACCAACAAAGCGTTCACGCGCTTCACATAGGCAGCAGGATCAGCCGGCATACCGCCCTCAGCCAGCAAGGCCTGGTCAAACAGGATGTTGGCCAGATCGGCAAAGTTGGCCTCGTCCGTCGTGCCTTCAAGCTTTTTGACCAGCGGGTGCTGGGCATTCACTTCAAGAATCGGCTTGGTCTCGGGCACGGCCTGGCCGGCCTGCTTGAGCATTCGGGCCAATTGCGTCGACATATCGCCGTCCTGCACCACCAAACAAGCTGGTGAATCAACCAGACGCGAGGTGGCACGCACGTCGGTGGCCTTGTCCTTCAGGGCTTCTTTCAGTTTGTCGAGCACGGGCTTGAACTGGGTCTGTGCTTCTTCGGCGGCCTTCTTTTCGTCTTCGTCCTGCAGCTTGCCGAGGTCAACTGCGCCTTTGGCGACGGATTGCAGCGGCGTGCCGTCAAAGTCGTGCAGGTAGTTAAGTGCCCACTCATCCACGCGGTCGGCCATCAGCAACACCTCGATGCCCTTCTTGCGGAAGATCTCGAGCTGCGGGCTGTTCTTCGCAGCGGCCAGGGTGTCGGCGGTGATGTAATAAATCGCGTCCTGGCCTTCCTTCATGCGGGCCTTGTAGTCGGCAAAGCTGACGGTGGCCGTATCGGTGGTGGACGATGCAAAACGCAGCAGCTTGGCCAGGCGTTCGCGGTTGGCAAAGTCTTCGCCCAGGCCTTCTTTCAGCACAGCGCCAAACTCGGTCTGGAAGGTCGCGAACTTCTCGGCATCGTTCGCGGCCAGGTCTTCAATCATGGACAACACGCGCTTGGTGCAGCCTTCGCGGATGGCCTTGACGGCGCGGCTTTCCTGCAGCAACTCGCGCGAGACGTTGAGCGGCAAGTCGGATGAATCCACCACGCCCTTCACAAACCGCAGGTAGGTCGGCATCAGCGCCTGGGCCTCGTCCATGATGAAGACGCGCTTGACGTAGAGCTTGACGCCTGCAGCCTTGTCGCGGTTGAACATGTCCATCGGCGCCTTGGACGGGATGAACAGCAGCTGCGTGTATTCGGTCGAACCTTCAACACGGTTGTGCGTGGTCGCGAGCGGCGGGTTCTGGTCGTAGCTGATCTGCTTGTAAAACTCGTCGTACTGCTCTTGCGTGATGTCTTTCTTGGCGCGCGTCCAGAGCGCTGCGGCCTGGTTGACGGTTTCCCATTCGCCGGTCTTGGCCATCTCGCCGGGCTGGTCGTTCTCGCCTTCTTTCCATTCTTCCTTCTCCATCATGATGGGCAGGGAGATGTGGTCGGAGTACTTGTTGATGACGCCCTTGAGCTTCCAGCCGTTGAGGTAGTCCTCGGCCTCTTCCTTCAGATGCAGGATGATGCTGGTGCCGCGTTCTGCGCGCTCGATCTGCGCGACGTCAAACTCACCGGTGCCGTCGCTGGTCCAGCGCACGCCTTCGCCCGTTGGCAAACCGGCGCGGCGGCTTTCAACGGTGATCTTGTCGGCGACGATGAAGCCCGAATAAAAACCAACGCCAAACTGGCCGATGAGTTGCGCGTCATTCTTCTGGTCGCCCGAGAGCTTGGCCATGAAGTCGCGCGTGCCGCTCTTGGCGATGGTGCCCAGGTTGTCGATGGCTTCCTGCTGCGACAGGCCGATGCCGTTGTCGGTGATGGTCAGGGTTTTGGCGGCCTTGTCGAAGGTGACCTTGACTTTCAGCTCCGGGTCGGACTCATACAGGCCGGCGTCGTTGAGTGCTTCAAAACGCAGCTTGTCGCAGGCGTCTGAGGCGTTGGAGATCAGCTCGCGCAGAAAGATCTCGGGGTTGGAGTAAAGCGAGTGCGTGACCAGCTTGAGCAGCTGGGCGACTTCGGCCTGGAAGGAAAGGGTTTGGGATGTCTTGGAAGAGGAAGTATTAGCCATGGTCTGGGTCATTGTTGTCTGGTCAATGAAAAAAGGGAAAGAGGAAATTGGGGGATGCGGGAAGCCCGCGCGACCCTTTATGTGGGTGCCGATTCAGGCTTTTCAACAGTCGCGATTGCTGCTCAAGTGCAGTGCCGGGTAATTTTACCCAGCCGGGCTGGCCTTCAGCCACGCCAGCAACTGCGCCGTTACCTCGGGCTTTTTGAGCAGTTCCATGTGGTTGGTTGAAGTGGCGACCCACTGGTTTTCAGGCTTGAAGCCAAGGGCGTGATGGGCCTGGTCGTGCTCGCCCAGCGCGCTGGCCAGCGGCACCAGGCCATCACCGAGCAACCGGTCCTGCAGGTCACCGGCTCTGGCAGACGTGGTGGCGGCCACCGTGAAACACGCCACCCCGGCCGGCAGCGGCAAGGGTTCGCGCTGGTCGGGGGCCATTTCAAAGCGGTCGGCATCGGCCCAGCCGCCACCAGCGAGATTGCCCAGCGCATCGCCGTAACGCAGGTCGGTGATGCCGCTGCTGCGGACGTGGCCGATTTTGGCAAACGGTTTGGTGATGAAGTTGCTGCCCAGCAGCACATCGACCCAGTTGCCCACCCGCTCCAGCGGCGCGCCGTGGTGCGGTGTGCCGAGGAAGATGATGTTCTTGAGCTTCTTGCGCCAGGCCATGCCGCCCTGTTCAGCCACATGGCAGGCACTGCGCGACACCAGCCCGCCCATGCTGTGTGTGAGCAGGGTGATGTCTTCCACCGGCTGCGGCCAGGCTTCGACGAGTTGTTCGAGCAGCCCCGCCATCCATTTGCCATTGACCGAGACATGCAGGCCGGTGTTGTAGTGCAGGTAGACCGGCGTGTAGCCGAGGGCTTTGGCGAGTTCTTCGCCATGGCCATATTTGTGGTGAGGGCTACCCGACGTCCACTGCAAATCATTCATGCACAGGCCGTGCGCCAGCACGAGGATTTTGCGGCCGGCCCTGGGCAGGGCGAAGGTGATGCCGGCCCGGTCGAGTGCGAGCGGCTTGCCCTCATGGCGCAGGCTCATGGTGATGGCCAGCGGATTGGCGGTCTCCAGCAACTGGTCGCCCAGCACGCCGTTGATGGCCGACAGCGTGGCTTCGCGCTGCGGTGACGATGACTGCTGGCCCGCCAGCGGCTTTGCCCCCGAGAGCAGCATGTCGGCCGCGCCGCCTGCCAGCCGGGTCGCGGCCTTGACGCTGCCGTAGACAAAGCTGGTGATGCCCTTGGGTTTGATGCCGGTCGCGCCCGGCGTGCCGTCGACAAAACGCGAGCCGAGCAGGCCGAAAGGGGCGGCCACGGTTTTGTAAATGCCGCCCTGCACCGCCTCGGCCACGCTGGTCACGCCCAGCACGCCCTGGGTGGCCAGTTGCGCCAGGCCCTGGATGTCCGATACATGCAGCCACGTCGGCAGGCGCTCGCGCAGGCTGGCGGGCTGCACATCATCAGTGGAGAAAGGCGTGTCGGGTGTGTCTTTGGGCATGGGCCATTGTGGCGGGACAGGCCCAGTTACGGCAAGACGGTTGGTGCGGCGACGAAGCGACGCTGACCGCTACAAATTAAATAGCTGCTCGCGCCGGATTTCATTGGCCTGGATGCCAGTTTGATGCCTGAAAATCACCTGTAACAGCACCCGGAAGCGGTTTGGGCGGGTTTTTGAGGCCTCAATGGTATCGACAGTCCTGAAAATCATTTAAGAGTTCACAAATCAGTTATTAAGCACTTAATGGTTTATTTATGAACCATTAAATCAAAATCAACCTGCTCAGACGCGAAAATACGCCCGCCAGACGCCCGGAAGCCCCCAAAAGGCAGGTTTTTGGGCTTTTTTCATGCTCAAAAATGCCTCTAGACCAATGAAATCGCCCGTAAGCAGCTACGTATTCAATAGCAAATCCGCCACCCCAGCGCGAATCAATACGTCAGTGTCACCGTCACGATGTCCGTGTACGCGCCCGCCGGTGCCGTGGGCTGTGGGGGCACGCGGCCGTAGACGGTTTGCGACAGCGGCGTGGCCTCGCCGGCGCCGGTGCCGTCGGAGGTGTCGGTGCCAGGCGTGTTGCCCCAGCGCTGGCTGCGGGCGGCGTCCTGGTAGAGCTCGTAGTTGATGTAGTTGCCGGCGGCGCTGCGCATTCGCCGGATGCTGCCGCTGGCATTGCTGCCGTTGGACAGCCCCAGTCGCCAGTTGGTGCCGGTGGGACAGCGCACGATGATGGTCGATGTCTGGTCGCGGTTGGAGAACAGCGCGCCGACGGTGCCGAAGTCGAGGTCGGTCGACAGCGTGATGCGGCAGGAGTTGGACACCGTGGCCGAAGCCGAGGTGTAGAAGGTGGTGTTGCCCTTGCCGCCGCCGCTACCCGCCGTCATGCAGTTGGGCGGGTAGGCGCCGTTGCTCCATGACCAGTAGATGGCCGAGCCGCCCAGTTGCGTCTGAAAGGCGTTGGTGGCGGGCAGGTTCTGGCCCGCAGGTACGCGGCCGTAGAGGGGCACGTTATTGGTCTGCTGCACATAACCGCCGGGTATCAGCACCGGCAGGCTGACGACCGGGTATCCGCCGCCTGCCGGTGGCGGGCCGATGATCTGGGTGCGGGCCGCGTCCGAGTACAGGTCGTACTCCATCTGTGCACCGTTGTAGTTGGTCATGTAGCGCGGGCTGATGCCGGCAATCGGCGAGCCCTGCGCAATGAACATGCAGACGCGGTAATAGGTGGGGTTGGCGTTGGACTGGCAGACAAAGGGAATGCTGTTCTGCGTATCCGTCTGGTCGTCGGGGCTCACGGTGCCAAAAGCCAGGCTGCCGGTGGCCGACATATAACAACCCTGGGCCGAAGCCGCGCCGGGCGCAGCCAGGCCGGCAAGCGCAAGCATCAGCATGGCGGCGATGAGGCAAAAGCGGCGACGGGCGAACTGGAGGCGTCGGGTCATGGCGGGCTTACGAGTTTTAGGGGGTTACGGGTTTACTGGCAGGTCAAAACGCCCAGGTCCACCAGGCCACTGGTCTGGTCGGGCAGGACAAGGGGGGCGCGGCAGGTTCCGGTGGCTGTCTCGACCCTGAGCACCGCGCCGCGCGCCGGGTCTTCAAGGTAGACGAGTCCATCGTAGCCCACCACTGTGGCTGCGGCGTTGCCTGCATCGGCGGCAACGCCCGCAACTGCAGGCTTGCCGCCTCCATCAAGCGTGACCACACTGCCCAGCGCCACCGGCTGGCCGGATGCATCACGCAGGGTCAGTTGCACCGCCAGGATGCGGCGCATCTCGAACCTGGCCAGCACACCGCTGCGGCCCGCCGGCACGGCGTCGATGTTGGTGCGGTTGATGTACATGTCGGGCGGCAGCCTGAGCGTGTCTATGCTGATGCGGTTGTGCTGGTACGCGTTGAGGCGGCTGACAAACAGCAGGCCGTCCTCATCGGTTTCGCCGACGATGCGGTTCTCGAGCCGCACCGGTATGCCGGGCATGCCGTTGGTCGAGACCACGGCGAAAGCGTCGTCTACGCGGCGTGTGGGCTGCACCTTGCCCTGCATCATGACCACGCTGCCGCTGGCGTTGCCGAACAGCGAAGTGCTCGACGGCGCGCCCTGTATGCCGCGGAAGTGGCTGATGCCGGCTGCAAACTGGCCATACGCCGTGGTGCGGCTGATCTGGCCCTGGCCATTGCTGAAACCATTGCCGCCATTGCCGTCCGCGGCATTGGCCTGCACGCGCCAGCCCCAGCCGTCTTCATCCGACGGTGCAGAACGCGCCGCATCCAGCGTGAGGCTGTTGGAATCGCGCGTCCTGCGCCCGTTGACGGCGACCGAGGTGTCGCGGTCCAGCAGCATGGACCAGCCCACATACAACTGCGGCCCGGTCTGATCGCCAAAACTGCGGTTGAAGTTGACCGTCAGCGAGCCGTTGCGCGCCAGCTGTTTGGACCAGCTCAGGCTGGCAAAGCGGCTGATCGCCGAGCCGGTGTATTGCTGCCTGAGCAGCGCAAAACCAAACTGGCCAAAGCGTGTGTCAAAGCCCACGTAGGCCGAATCGCTCAGGCGTGTGACGGGCGCGCCATTGAGGCTGGCGATGTCGCGGTAGCGCGAATCGGCCCTGAGTGTGTTGATGGCGGTATTGAAGTAGCGTGAAATCCACTGGTAACCCAGGCTGGCCTGCACACCGGTGTCGCCAGCAAAGCGACTGCCGGCGAGGGATGCGGTGAGCACACCGGCCTGCTGGCCCAGCAGCCAGGCCGCGCCGCCGCCTGCAAGCTGCAGGTCGCGCGTGGCTTCGGCATGGCCTTCCAGCGTGAGGCTGTCCGACCAGCCGTAACGTGCACTGCCGCTGAGCACCGGGTCGCTGCCGTAAGAGAAAGATTTGAGCGCATAGTCCTGTCGCACCACACCGGCGTCCAGCGACCAGTCAGACAAACCGGCTGCCAGCAATTGCGGCGAGCCGTAAATATCAAAGCTCACAAAGCGGGCCTGGCCGTTGATATCGGTGATCACCATCTGCGCCTGGCCCCGGCCGTTGAGCGAGGGCGCGCTGTTCAATTGAAACTGCCCTGGCTGCACCTGCTGGGTCGACTGCTTCATGCCGTTGATGAAAAGATCTACCGTGGACGGCAATACTGCACTGCCCTGGAAGGCCGCCAGCGGCGCCGTCACGCGGTAGGGCTGCAGCCCGAAATTGCTGGCCAGCCGCACACCGCCAATGCGCAGCGCGCGCGACCAGCCGAGTGCGCCGGTGATGGTGTCGCCCACCGTCAGCGTCATCACGTCATCCGGAAAGTCGCGTTGCCACGCGGTATCCAACCGCACATTGCGGCCCTGCGTGTTGCCGGCACCCACGCCAACGCGGGTCGACATGGTGTTGCTGAAGATGCCCGGGCCGATACCGGACAGGCGCGCTTCCGTCACGCCGTTCAATGCGGCCTGGCCTGCGGACTGCTGGGCGTAGAGATCGTAGTTGAGCAGCAGGCCAGGCACACGCGCAGCGGGGTCCACGCGCGGCCTGTCGCCGAGTGCAGCGTCGATTTTGAGCAGCGGCCTGTCGAGCAAGGCCAGCGGTGCAGTCAGCGTGATGCGCTGGCGCGGCTCGTCATAGCTGACCTGCAGGCCGGGCAAACTGGCCAGTGCAACCTGGGCAGAAGCCGTGTCGCTGCCCGGCCATTGGAGGCCGAGTTCGCGCAGCGTGGCCGCCGATGCAGACAGCAGGCCGCGCTGCAGGGTGAAGGGTTTGAGCTCGTCCATGGGCACGCCATTGAGCGTGACGGCCAGGTAGAGATCTAGGACCTGCGCACGCGGTGGCGAAGCACCTGCAAGCGCAGGCACAGGGAGTTCGGGTGTTGCTGGGGATACGGCCAGTGCGCCTGCAGATGCGAGCGCACTGGCCAGCGTCACACTAAGGGCGATCAGAAAGGGGCAGTGCCTGCTCTTCTTGATCGTCATTGAACTTGGCCTTGAAGGCGCCGCCGGACTTCAGCACAGGCAGGGACAGGGGCAGCGGCCACTGCATGGTCTGCCCCGCCAGCACATACCCCATGAGGCCCGGGAACAAAATGCTGCGCTGCCCCCGCGTATCGACATAGGCCAACTGGCTGAGCTTGGCGCGGCGCGCGCCGGCATTGACGATGACCAGCGTGGATGCATCAGGCCCGTTGGCCTTGACGCTGGCCGCGAGGCGCGTGATGTCGGTCAGCGGCATGGTGCCGTTGGAAGCCGAGGCAGGTGCCAGAGCGGCAGTGCCAGCCGTGAGTGAGGGCAGCACAAACACAGGCACCGAATAACGCAGCAGGAATTGCAGGCCTGCGGCCGATGGTTGCTGCGCGCCGTCAGCACCGGGCAGCTCGTCGATGATGAGGCGGTAGGTTTTTTCCTGCGCGGCGGGTGCAGGTTGAAGGCGCACGATACGCACCATCTGGCGGCCGCCGGGGGCAATCTCGACGATGGGCGGGCTGGCCACCACTTCGCGCGTGGCCTCAAGCTGCTCGCTGCCGCCGGTCTGCGTCCACTGCTGCACACGCACCTGCGCGCGCAGCGGGGTTTTGCCGCTGTTGCTCAGGAACATGGCCTGGCTTTGTTCCTGCGCGGGAATGTCGAGCGAGATCGGCGTCACCTGCAGGCCAGCAGCCGATGCGGGCGCGGCGACAAACATCACCACTGCAACAAGCGCAGCAGATGCCAGTTCAAAAAAGGAAACGCCGCCCTGAAGGCGGCGTGTTGGGAGCCGCATGAATCAGTAAGTAACGGTGGCGACCACGGTGTCGGTGTAGGCACCGGCAGCTGCAGTAGCGGACGGCACGCGACCGTAGACCGTGAAGTTCTGGTTGGCACCCGTACCGGTACCGGCTTGCGTCGAGGTGCCGATGACGGTGCCCCATGCATTGGTGAATGCAGCATCACGGAACAGGCCATAGGCCACAAAGTTCGTGGTGCCGTTTTTCATCTGGCGCGTGGTCGTGTAATTGAGACCGTTGCCCAGGCCGATGGTGTAGGGCGTGCCCGTGGTGCATTTGACGGTCAGTACGCCGCCGGTCGAGGCCACGTTGGTAGCAGTCGATGCGACAGAGCCGAAGTCCACATCCGTCGGTGCGACGGTGTGGATGTCGCAGGTGGCCGTGACGGTGATCTTCACAGTCATGTTGGCGGTGTCGGTCGCTGCGCTGGCAGCGCCGAAAGCGCCCAGGCAGGCGGCAGAAATCAGGGAAGCGCGGAAGATTTTTTTCATGTGATCCTCAAGGCAGGACGTCAATCGATGCGTCAATCAATACGTGACCGTGGCAACCACGGTGTCGGTGTAGGCACCGGCGGCCGAAGCAGCTGATGGCACGCGGCCGTAAACCGTGAAGTTCTGGTTGGCGCCGTTCCCCGTACCGGCGGCGGACAGCGGCACGGTGGAACCCCAGGCATTGGTGAATGCTGCGTCGCGGAACAAACCGTAACCGACAAAATTGGTCGTGCCGTTTTTCATCTGGCGCGTGGTGCTGAAGTTCAGGCCGTTGTCCATGCCGATGGTGTAAGGCGTGCCCGTGGTGCATTTGACGGTCAGTACCCCACCGGTCGAGGCCACGTTGGTGGCCGTGGATGCGACAGAGCCGAAGTCCACATCCGTCGGTGCGACGGTGTGGATGTCGCAGGTGGCCGTGACGGTGATCTTCACAGTCATGTTGGCGGTGTCGGTCGCTGCGCTGGCAGCACCGAAAGCACCCAGGCAAGCGGCGGAAATCAGGGAAGCGCGAAAAGCTTTGTTCATAAGACCTTAAGACCTGTTAAGAGAGGACCAGAAAAACCGGTGGCGGGGCTTTCGGTGCCAGCCTGGATTCGACGTTAGAGGTCGGTGATCCGGATAGTCATGGGCCCGAAATTTGTGGGAGCACTGCCTTCGGGGCAGTTGAAACGCTTGTTGCCGCCTGCGAGAACCCATTGTATTTTTACAATTGGTTTCACGTTGCACCAATTTCGTGAACTTTTCGGCGCAAACATGAGTTTTTAGGGGTGAGCCGGGCTTAAAAGTTCACCTATTGTTTCAAATGGTTACAACTTGTAAGTAAAACCTCGACGAAAGTCGCAAAAAAACGCCGGCGAGCGGCGTTTTGAGCAAAAGCCCTGGTTTGAGACCTAAAAACTCTCGTGCGGCATCAGGTAGCGCCACTGGCCCACAGGCAGGTGCCCGAGGTTGACCCGGCCAATCCGCACACGCTTGAGACCAGTCACAAACAGGCCCACCTGCTCGCACATGCGGCGAATCTGGCGTTTTTTGCCTTCGGTCAGCACAAAACGCAGTTGCTCGGGGTTTTGCCAGCTGACCTTGGCGGGCCGGAGCGCCTGGCCATCCAGGCTGAGGCCGTGGTTGAGCAGAGCCAGTTTTTCGGCCGGGAACACCGCCTGCACATTGCTGCTTTCGCCACCCACGCCCAGGCTGACACGCACCAGGTATTCTTTTTCCATCAGCGAATCTTCGCCAATCAGCTGCCGCGCCACGCGGCCGTCCTGCGTCAGTACCAGCAAACCGATGGAGTCGATGTCGAGACGCCCGGCAGGCGCCAGGCCGCGCAGCTGCTCATGGCCCCAGCGCATGCGGCTGTTGCACTCGCGCCAGCGGTTTTGCGGCTGCACCAGCACCACGGCCGGCTCATGGCCGTCTTCGGCCTGGCCGCTGACATACCCGACGGGTTTGTTGATCAATATGGTGACCTGCTGGCGCTGCTGCTGCTCGGCCTGGCGGTCCACCTCGATGCGTGCATCCAGCGCAACCGGCTGGCCCATGACGGCCGGTGCGCCATTGACACGCACCCAGCCCTTGATGATCCAGTCATCAGCCTCGCGCCGGGAGCACAGACCCAGCTCGGCCATGCGTTTGTTCAGGCGTACCGTGGTGCCGGTCGATGCGCCGGGCGCACCTAGAGGCGCTGCAGCGGCTGCACGGATGCGAACGGCAGCGGCTTTTGGGGCGGGAGGTTTGGGGGGAAGGGAATCAGCCATGAGCAACTGATTTTAAGTCGCCACGCCTCCCGGCGGCCCAAGGTTGATCAGGCCGGAACTGCCGCCGCCTGCCGGCTCGCGCCAATATGGCCGCGCAGGTCGTGCACGATGTCGCTGAATTCTTTCGTGTAGGTCACCTCCAGCTCGCGCGGGCGCGGCAGCCCGATCTCGCGTTTGGCGACAAAGCGCCCGGGGCTTTTGCTCATCACATACACCGTATCAGCCAGAAAGACGGATTCGCGCAAATCGTGCGTGACCAGGATGACGTTGAAGCGCTGCTCGGTCCAGAGGTCGCGCAATATGCACCAGAGCTCTTCGCGCGTGAAGGCATCCAGTGCGCCAAAGGGCTCATCGAGCAACAAGAGCTTGGGTTCGTGAATCAGTGCGCGGCAGATGCTGGCGCGTTGCTGCATGCCACCCGACAGCTGCCACGGGAACTTGTCTTCATAACCACCCAGCCCCACTTTTTGCAGCAGCTTGCGGGCACGTTCTTCGTATTCCTTCTTCTTGTCGCGAAAGCTGCTGCGAAAGGGCTCGACGATCTCCAGCGGCAGCAGCACGTTTTCCATCGTCGTGCGCCACGGCAGCAAGGACGGCGCCTGAAACGCCATGCCGGAAACCTTGAGCGGGCCGGTGACGTGTTTGCCATCGATGACGATGTGGCCCCGGGAGGGCATGCGCAGGCCGGTGGCCAGCTTCATGAAGGTCGACTTGCCACAGCCCGAGGGGCCGACGATGGCGATGAACTCGCCTTGCCGCACCCTGAGGTCTATCGCCTCGACGGCAAACTTCTGCTGCGCCAGCAACTCTTCGTTGTACGCCAGCCAGACATCGCGAAAGTCGATAAAGGAGTCGGTATTTGTGTTCATTGTGGCCTGGGTGAATCAGTCGAATTTAAAAGTCTGCGCGCCGGCAAAAGAAGCCAGTGCAAAGTTGCCGACCTCGCGGTCCTGGTCACCGGTGCCCGAACCCACACCGATGCCGCCTATGACCTGGCCGTCAACCATGATGGGCAGACCGCCCTTGAGGTTGGTGGTGAAGCCGCCAGTCGCGGCCGCGAGTTTTGCAGCCAGGCCTTCTTCGGTATTGCCCGTCGGCACCCGACTGGAGGCAGCCGTCATGGCCTTGTGGATGGCAGACTTTTCAGACAGCACCTTGGCGCCATCCATGCGCACAAAGGCCAGCAGGTTGCAGCCGTCATCGACGATGGCAATGCATTGCGGCTGCTTCATGGCAACGGCCTTTTCAATCGCGGCGTTGAGCAGTTGCAGCGCGCCGACGTGCGAAAGTTTGAGCTGGCTGAAAGTGGGGTTCATGCGAATGTGCTTTCGGGTTCGGTTTCAAGGTCGGTGTTCAGGCAATCAGTGACCAGCATCTTGCCGGGCGCATGTGTGATGAAAAAATCAATGCCCGACTTTTGCAGGGCTACGGTCGCGGTCAGCCCGCAGCCCCAGTACATGGGGAGTTCACCGGGCAGTGGCATCAGCACTTCGCCAAAGTCAGGCGCAGCAATATCGCTGATACCCAGTGCTGCCGGATCACCAGCATGAACGGGGCCGCCGTGCACGCGGGAGAAACGGCTCGTAATTTCCCGCACGACATCAACCGACTCTTTCGCAAACGGCCGCATGGATACCACCAGCGGCCCGCCAAACACGCCTTTGCGGCGAGTCTGCAAATTCGTTATGAACAGCGGCCCCTGTATGCCCAGCTCGACGTGGCGCAGACGCACACCGGCCTGAAGCAACGCATCTTCCATCGAGAACCAGCAACCTATTGCCACCGCCACAAGGTCGTCGCGCCAGACTGCAGAAATGTCGGGGACCTGTTCAGGCTGCGCCCCTGGCCTTTGAATCAGGTAACCAGGCAGATCGGTGCGCACATCGAGGTCCAGGCCCAGTAATGGAATGTGCGGGCTGCCTGTTTCGCTCACACCCAGCACGGGGCAGGCAAAAGGATTCAAGCCACAGAACGCCAGAAAATCCTGCGCATGCGCTTTGGGCAACACCACGAGGTTGGCCTGCACATGGCCGGGTGCACGGCCGGTCGTCAGCCCGGTGTAGTCACCGCGTCTGATCGCCAGCCTGAGGCCGAGTGCGGAAGTCATCAGAAGAATCAGACTGAACGGATATTGCCGCCATCACAACGCAGCATGCTGCCGGTCATGTAACTCGCAGGCACGCTGGCCACAAAAGCAGCGAGTGCGCCAAACTCTGCCGGCGCGCCGTAGCGGCCCATGGGGATCATGGCTGTCGAACGGCGCTTGGCTTCCTCAACCGTGATGCTGTCTTTCTGCGCGACAGCTTCATCTGTCAGGCGCACACGTTCGGTGTCTATGCGGCCGGGAATCAGCACGTTGACGGTTACGCCGTCTTTGGCGACTTCCATCGACAGGGTTTTGGACCAGGTCACCAGCGCATTGCGCAGGGTGTTGGACACGCCCAGAATAGGAATCGGCTGCACCACACCTGACGACACCACCGTCATGATGCGGCCCCACTGGCGTTTGCGCATGCCCGGCAACAGCGCGTCGGTCAGCGTGATGACCGACAGCACCATTTCGTTGAAGCTGGATGTCCACTCGGCGATGCCGCGTTCACTTGCGCCGCCGTAACCCGGCCCGCCAGTGTTGTTGACCAGGATGTCTATGAGGCCAAAGCTGTCAGTGACTTTTGATGCGAAGGCAGCAAGCCCGGCGGTATCTGCGAGGTCGATGGCGAATGCCTGCACTTCTACGCCGGGGTTGCAGGCTTTCAGTTCAGCCACTGCCGCTTTCATGCGCTCCGCATCGCGGCCCGTGATGGCGACATGCACGCCTTCGCGTACCAGCGCCTGCGCAATGCCCTGGCCTATGCCGCGGTTGCCGCCCAGTACGAGCGCGCGTTTGCCTGTGATGCCTAAGTCCATGCCCTGTCTCCTTTTTTTACCCGGAAGCGCTTGAGAAATTGCCCCTGCCCCGGCTTGCCGAGCAGCTCGCCTTCGTGGCAGACCACCTGCCCGCGCGACAGCACCGTGACCGGCCAGCCCGTGAGCGTGCGGCCTTCGTAGGGTGTGTAGTCCACGTTGTGGTGCAGCATGTCATTGGTGATGGTCACCCGGCGCTCCGGGTCCCAGATGGCAACGTCGGCATCCGCGCCGACCGCTATCGTTCCCTTTTGCGGGTGCAGGCCGTAGAGCTTGGCGGCGTTGGTCGAATTGAGCGCCACGAAGCGGTTGAGGTCAAGCCGGCCCGTCATCACGCCTTCAGAGAAGAGCAATGCCGAGCGTGTCTCCAGCCCCGGTATGCCATTGGCCACCTTGCTGAAGGAAATTTTCGGGCCATACATCAGCTTGCCGCCTTCATCAAATCGGTAAGGGGCATGATCGGATGAAAAGATGTCAAAGAGTCCGTCTTCAATGCCCTGCCAGACATGCGCCTGGTTGGCCGGGTCGCGCGGCGGCGGGCTGCACATGCATTTGGCGCCCTGAAAGTCGGGCAATGCCAGGTCGCGTGTCGAGAGAAAAAGGTATTGCGGGCAGGTCTCTGCAAAGATCTTCACGCCACGCGCGCGCGCGCGGCGAATTTCTTCCATCGCGTCGCGGCCAGACACATGCACGATGAGCAGGTTGGCCTCGGCCACCTCAGACAGTGTGATGGCCCGGTGCGTGGCTTCACGCTCGACCGCCATGGGACGCGAGTCTTCGTGATAACGCGGTTCGGTCTTGCCTTCGGCTTCGAGCTTCTCGGTCAGCCAGGCAATGCACTCGTAGTTCTCGGCATGGATCATGGTCAGTGCACCGGCGCGCTGGTTCACATCGAGCACATCCAGAATCTGGCGGTCCGACAGCTTCATGGCCTCATAGGTCATGTAGACCTTGACCGAGGCATGCCCCTCGGCAATCAGCTCCGGCAACTCGTCGCGAAGCACCGCCGGGGTGGGATCAGACACGATCAGGTGAAAGCCGTAATCAATGTACGCCTTGCCACCGGCGCGGCGATGGTAGTCCTCGACCGCCGCACGCACCGACTGGCCGCGGTGTTGTACCGCGAACGGAATGATGGTCGTGGTGCCGCCGAACGCGGCGGACAGGCTACCCGACTCAAAGTTGTCGGCCATGATGGCGCCGCCCGAGGCGAGCCCCTGGGCGCGCGGCTGGTCGAGGTGGCAATGGGCGTCGATACCGCCGGGCAGCACCAGCTTGCCCGAGGCATCAATCGTCTTTTTGGCGTTGGTCAGTGAACTGCCGAGTGCCACAATCTTGCCGCCGGTGATACCGACGTCACTGCGAAAGGTGTCCGATGCAGTGGCGACGGTGCCACCCCGGATGACGAGATCAAATTCAGTCATGAAATTCTTTGGGCCTGTTTCAGGACAACATGCCGTCGTCACGCTGCGACCAGAAGGTCGTGCGCTTTTCGATCAGGGCAAAGATGGCGTACATGGCCACACCCATGATGGATGTGACGATGAGGCCTGCAAACACCAGCGGTGTGTCGAAGTTGGAAGTGGCAGCCATCATCAGGTAGCCGATGCCGCGCTTGGAGGCCACGGTTTCCGAAATGATGGCGCCCACAAATGCCAGCGTGACGGCGACCTTGAGCGATGCAAAGAAGTAGGGCATGGCGCGCGGAAAGCCGACCTTGACCAGGATGTCGCGGCGGCTGGCGCCGAGGGCGCGCAACACATCGAGCAGTTCGGGCTCCACCGTCGCCAGACCGGTGGCGATGTTCACCGCAATCGGGAAGAAGGACACCATGAAGGCCGTCAGGATGGCGGGCACGGTGCCCGCGCCAAACCAGATCACAAACACCGGCACGACAGCAACCTTGGGAACGCTGTTGAAAGCCACCAGCACCGGGTAGAGCCCGCGGTAGATCAGGCGCGACGAACCGATGGCGATGCCCAGCGCCACACCCAGCACGACGGCGAGCACAAAACCTGCCAGCGTGGACAGCAGCGTGAAGCCCGCGTTCTCAAGAATGGGCGAGGTCCACTGCACCATGGACTGCGCAATCGCCACAGGGCTGGGCAGCAGGAAGGGCTTGATGTCAAACGCGACACAGGCGAACTGCCAGATGACCAGAAGGCCGATCACAAAAAACCAGGGCATCGCATTCTCAAGCGTGCGTGTACTCATCTTCATGATCGGCTTTCTTCTCTCATTTCAGGGCTTCAAACTGCTTCAGGCTGACCACGCTGATCAGGGCAGCTTGCGGTTGGCCAGCGGCGGCAAAAACGCATTGGTGAACACGTCTGCCGATGTGGGTTTGCCCGGCAAATCAAAGGCCTTTGACAACACCGCCACCGATTTGTCGAGACGTGCAGCGCGTACGCCGCCCATGCCGTCGGCGATGGATTCAGGCGTGGTGATCTGGTTCTTGATCAGCCACTGGAGCTTTTCCATCTCGAGCTTTTCATCGGCCAGCGGCGCCTGCTTTTTCAGCGCGGCAATGGCGGCAGCCGGGTTGGCCACGGCATCGCGCCAGCCCTTGGCGGCTGCGGCGACAAAACCCTTGACGACGGCGGGTTTGGTCTCCAGCATCTTTTTGGACGCGACGATGCCGTTGCCGTAGAGGTCCATGCCGAGGTCGGAGTAGTACTGGAATCTGATATCGGCCGGCTTGATGCCCTGCTTGGTCAGGCCGAAGTACATGGTGGAGTCAAAACCCAGAATGGCATCGACATCACCCTTGAGCAGCATGGCCTCACGCAGGCGGAGGTCACCATACTCCCACTTGACGGAATCAGGCTTGATGCCCGCCAGGCTGGCATACACCGGGAAAAGTTTGTACGCGCCGTCCGTCAGCGCGCCGCCCAGTTTTTTACCCACCAGGTCGGCCGGCTTGTTGATGCCCGTCTTCGCAAAGCTGGCGATCGACAGGGGCGATCGGTAATAAAGCATGTACACCGCCTTGCCGGCACTGCCAGGGTTCTTCGCATTGAATTCGAGCAGCACGTTGACGTCGGCAAAGCCGAAGTCATAGGCACCGCTGCCGATGCGGGTGACCGCCTCGCCGGAGCCGCCCGACGGGTCCATGTTGACGGTGATGCCTTCAGCCGCGAAGTAGCCTTTTTCCTGCGCCAGGAAGAAAGCGGCATTGCTGCCGTCAAAAGGCGCATTGAGGGACACCTTGACCTCGGTCAGCGGGGTTTGTGCCGCCGCAGTGCCGAGCAGGCCGGCGCAGCTGAGTGCGGTCAATGCAATGACAAGAGCCCTGCGCTCAAGTCCTGGTTTGAAAGTTTTGGCCATAAGGTTCTCTTGTCGTGAATTGCGAAATTGCACGATTGATAATGCAAACCGCGTGCCAGCCTTGTTCGCTATTTTGTATTTTTATTTTGCGCAAATTGTTATTAGAATTGCGCGCAATCCTGAATACGCCAGAAACCCAGCCCGCCATGACCAAAGCCTCAGAAGCCAAAGCCGCAAAATCTGCCGCCAGTGACCTCTCCGTCGAGGACGTTTACCTCAGCGTGATGGACGCCATCGTGGACCAGCGACTGCTGCCCGGCACCCGCCTGAACGAGCTGGCGATGTGCGAAGCCTTCAAGATCTCCCGGCGCGAGATGGAGCGTGTTTTTGCACGGCTGACCTTCGAGAGCATGGTGCGGCTGGTGCCGAATCGAGGTGCCTTTGTCGCCAGCCCCGATGCAAAAGAGGCGCGTGCCATCTTTGCAGCACGCAAGACGATTGAGGCCGGCATTGTGGAGCTGGCCGCCGCGCGGGCCTCCGGTGCTGACTTCAAGGTACTGGCCAAAAACATTGCAGAAGAAGAAGCGCATCGCCGCGCCGGCCGCATGCGTGAGGCCGTCAAGGCGTCAGGGCAGTTTCATTTGCTGCTCTCGGAGATCGCCGACAACGCCATCCTGGCCGACCAGGTCAGGCAGCTCGTGGCCAGGACCTCACTGGTGACCAGCCTGTACGACAACGCCAGTGAAATGGTCTGCTGGCACGATGACCACCACAAACTCATCGAGCACCTGCGTGCCCACCAGCCCAAAAAAGCGGTAGACCTGATGCGCAGGCACCTGGACGACCTGGAAGAAAGCCTGGATCTGGACCGGAAAATCAGCAGCAAGACGAATTTGCGCGCAATTTTTGGGCTGGACATGCCTGATCCAGCGCCAAAAAGCAGGGGCTGAAGACCGCTCAAACATGCACCTGAAACGGACATTTCGCCGTTTTGGTGCAGACCAGGCCAGACTGCTCAGCTCACCAGAAGCCGGTAGCCCACCGCCGTTTCGGTCAGCAGGTGCACCGGCTGGGCCGGGTCCAGCTCAAGCTTTTGCCGCAGATGTCCCATGTAGATACGCAGGTAGTGGCTCTGGTCGGCATGCGACGGACCCCAGACTTCGCGCAGCAACTGCCGATGCGTCAGCACGCGCCCGGCATTGGCCATCAGCACGCCGAGCAGGCGGTATTCAATCGGCGTCAGGTGCACCTCGGCGCCTGCGCGCCTGACGATACGCGCCCGGCGATCCACCTCGACCTCGCCGAACCGGAAGACGGGGCTGGCTTCTTCAGGCGTTGCACCATCGTCAGCAGCGGCTCGGGGGCGGCGCAGATTGGCTCGCACCCTGGCCAGCAATTCGCCCACACCAAAGGGCTTGGTCAGGTAGTCGTCGGCACCTGCGTCAAGCGCGGCGATCTTGTCGGCCTCATCGCTGCGCGCCGACAACACGATGATGGGCACGGCTGACCAGCCGCGCACATCACGGATGACATCCAGCCCGTCGCCATCCGGCAGGCCCAGATCAAGCACCAGCAAATCGGGCTTGCGCGTGCCAGCCTCCGTGAGGCCTTTCTGTGCGGTATCGGCTTCATGCACCTGCCAGCCCTCGGCCTCGAGCGCGCTGCGTACGAAGCGGCGGATTTGCGGCTCGTCTTCTATAACGACAACAATCGGATTGGGCATGCAGGGGAGTTTATGTTTGTTCGGGCGATTGTTCGAGCGCCGGTGGCTCACGCCTTGGCAGCGTGATACGGAATTCAGCGCCGCCACCAACCGCATTGGCCGCATGAATGTTGCCGCCATGCGCATCGACCACCGCCTTGCAGATTGCCAGCCCCAGGCCGACGCCGGGTGTGGCGGACTCCGCCTGGCCGCGTGTGAACTTGTCGAACAGCGTGTCTTCATGCCCTGCGAGTTTTTGCGGCAGGCCGGGACCGTGATCACGCACGGTGAGCACCAGGGCGCCGGCTTCGGCACGCGCGGCAATCCCGACAGGCCCGGCGCCATACCTGGCCGCGTTTTCCAGCAGGTTGACGAGCACCCGCTCCATCAGCAGCGCATCAAACTCAACGAGTGGCAGGTCTGCCGGAATATCCGTATGCACCTCAATCCCTGCAAGCGCGTGCTGCGCCGCCCGAATCGCCGAGCCCACCACTTCTTCGGCAGACTGCCACTCACTGCGCAGCTTGAGCCCGCCCTGCTGCAGGCGGGCCATGTCGAGCAGGTTGGTGACCAGCGCACTGAGCTGGCGCGCCTGCCGGGTAATGGATTGCGCAATACCGGCCTGCGCCGCATCAAGTGGCGGCGCAGCGCGCTGGAGCGATTCCGCCAGCCCGATCAGCGCCGTCAGCGGCGTGCGCACATCATGTGAAATCGCGGCGAGCAAGGTGTTGCGCAGGCGCTCCGATTCCATCTGCACCACGGCCTGCTGGGCGATCTCGACATAGTGCACGCGCTCCAGCGCAATCGCGATCTGCCTGGCCAGGGTATCCAGCTGCTGCAGTTGCTCGGGTATCAGCAGCCAGCGTGGCTGAGACGGGCGCAGCGCCAGAACGCCACGCACCCGCATCGGCGCCATCAAGGGGATGTAGTGCCAGCGCTGGGCCGACAGCGTGCTCGTCGCCAGGCCCGCAGCCTGCTCATTGCGGAATGCCCAGTCAGCCACGCTGGCGTCAACGTCTTCCGGCAGGCTGGCGGGAAAGGTGAGCTCGTCATTCGCGTCGGTCACAAGCACCAGGGCCTGACCGCCGAAGTTGCGCTGTACCGCGGCCTCGCCCAGCTCGCGGACCTGCACACTCATGAGCGCCGCAGACAAATCGCGCGTGAGCTCGAACAGCGACTGCGCCCGCCGCTCACGGCTGCTGGAGATGCGCGCCTCAAAGCGCAGGCCGGCCGTGAGTTGTCCGGTCAGCAGGCCGACCACCAGCATCACGGCAAAGGTGACCAGGTACTGCACATCGCTGACGGCAAAGGACAGGCGCGGGGCCACAAAAAAGAAATCAAAGGCCGCCACATTGAGGAAAGCCGCCAGGGCGGAAGGACCGCGACCGAACTTCAGCGCCACGAGCACCGTCCCCAGCAGGAAGAGCATGACGATGTTGGCGAGGTCAAAAAAGCGCAGCAGTGGCAGTGCCAACAGCGTGATCGCCACGCTGCTGCCTGCAGCCCACGCATAACGCGGCAGGCTGTCGTGCCAGGTGGCATCTGGCGCCTCTTCCCCTGTACGCCGGGCTGCAAGGGCCAGGTGTCTGGCACTCTCGGCACGACCGACTTCAACGATATCCAGCGTGGGGGCCAGCAGCGCCAGTTGCCGTGTCATGCTGCGCGTGCCCCACAAACCCCATGAACGCCAGCCTGACAGCGCAGGCCTGCCCACCACCAGCGTGGCGCAATTCAGGTTCTGTGCCTGCGACACCAGCGCCTGGGCCGCATCACTGCCGGCAAGCACAGCCGTACTGGCACCGAGTTCTTCGGCCAGTTTGATGATCGCCAGGATGCGGTCACGCTCCGCCGCCTTGAGGCGCTGCAACTGCGGTGTCTCGACATAGGCGGCATGCCAGCGCACATTGAGCTGGCCCGCCAGTCTTGCCGCCACACGCACCGTCTGCTCGGCCCCGGCGCGTGGGCCTATGCAGGCCAGCAAGGCGCCCTCGGTGTTCCAGACCGGCGCAATCGACTGCTCAACCCGGTAACTGCGCACATCGTCCTCGACATGCTCGGCGGTGCGGCGCAGCGCGATCTCGCGCAGCGCAATCAGGTTGCCCTTGCGGAAGAAGTTTTGCGCGGCGCGCTCGGCCTGCTGCGGCAGGTAGACCTTGCCAGCCTTGAGCCGCGCCATCAGTTCATCGGGCGTGACATCGACCAGGATGATTTCATCGGCGTCGTCCAGCACGGTGTCGGGCACGGTTTCATGCACACGGATGCCGGTGATGGCGCCCACCGTGCCATTGAGGCTTTCAAGGTGCTGCACGTTGAGGGCCGACCAGACATCAATACCGGCCTCCAGCAGTTCCTGCACGTCCTGCCAGCGCTTGGGGTGGCGTGAGCCGGGGGCATTGCTGTGCGCCAGTTCATCAACCAGCAGCACGGCCGGTTTGCGTGCCAGCGCCGCATCAAGGTCAAACTCTTTGAGCACATTGTTGCGGTACGGCACATCCCGCAGCGGCAACTGCTCAAGCCCCGCCAGCAGCTCCTGCGTCTCGGCGCGGCCATGGGTTTCAACCACGCCAATGAGCACTTCGCGCCCGGCCTTGCTTTCGCGCTGCGCGGCACTGAGCATGGCGTAGGTCTTGCCGACGCCCGCACTGGCACCGAGGTAGATGCGCAGCCGGCCCCGACGGCCGCGCGCATCTTCACCCTTGAGCCGCTCCAGCAGTTGGTCGGGGTCAGGTCTTGAATCGGTATACGTTGCCATCAAGCCTCATTAAATCCTGTTTTTAGCGAAGGGCCTCCAGCGCAAGATTGAGTTGGAGTACGTTGACCTGCGACTCGCCCATGAAGGCGATCAGCGGCTTGTTGGTCTGCTGCTCGACCAGCGCAGCAACCCTGTCTGCGGCCAGTCCGCGCGCTTTGGCCACGCGCGCCACCTGGTAGCGGGCCGCCGCAGGGCTGATGTGCGGGTCCAGGCCGCTGGCAGAAGCCGTCACCAGATCCACAGGCACGGGCGCCATGTTGCCGGGGTCAGCCGTGCGCAGGGTCTCCACACGACCCTTGACCGCGTCAAGCAGCGCCGGGTTCAGCGGACCCTGGTTGGAGCCGCTGGATGCGCCGGCGTTGTAAGGCATGGGGCCGGTGGCCGAAGGACGGCCCCAGAAGTGTTTCGGGTCGCTGAAGTTCTGGCCTATCAGCGCGGAGCCGACGGGCTTGCCGTCCCTGACGATCAAACTGCCTGCGGCCTGCGACGGAAAAAGGGTCTGGGCCACGCCCGTGATCACCAGCGGGTAGGCCACGCCGGTGATGAGTGTGAGCACGGCAAAGAGGACCAGCGCGGGGCGAATGATGGTTGTCATTTGAATTCCCTGTTTGTTTATGAGAGATTCATGGCGACCAGCAACAGGTCAATCGCCTTGATGCCGATAAAGGGCACGATGAGGCCGCCCAGACCGTAAATCAGAAGGTTGCGACGCAGCAAGGCAGCGGCGCCGACGGCGCGATAGCGCACGCCCTTGAGCGCCAGCGGAATCAGAAACACGATGATGAGCGCGTTGAAGATCACGGCCGACAGAATCGCTGACGACGGGCTGCCGAGCTGCATCACATTGAGTGCGCCCAGCTGTGGATAGGTCGTCACAAAAATCGCCGGAATGATGGCGAAATACTTGGCCACGTCGTTGGCAATCGAGAAGGTGGTCAGCGAGCCGCGTGTCATCAGGAGCGCCTTGCCGGTTTCGACAATCTCCAGCAGTTTGGTGGGGTTGGAATCGAGATCCACCATATTGCCGGCCTCTTTTGCCGCCTGCGTTCCGCTGTTCATGGCGACGGCCACGTCAGCCTGGGCGAGTGCCGGTGCGTCGTTGGTGCCATCGCCGGTCATGGCCACCAGCCGGCCGTCGGCCTGGTACTGGCGAATCAACTTGAGCTTGTCTTCGGGCGTGGCCTCGGCCAGGAAGTCATCGACACCAGCCTCTGCCGCGATCGCAGCCGCGGTGAGCTTGTTGTCGCCGGTGATCATCACGGTCTTGATGCCCATGCGGCGCAGCTCGCCAAAGCGCTCCTTGATGCCGGCTTTGACGATGTCCTTGAGCTCGACCACACCCAGCACCTGTTTGCCGTCGCTCACAGCCAGCGGCGTGCTGCCTCGGCGCGAGACTTCATCGGACGCGCGCACCACTTCGGCCGGCACGCTGCCGCCCAGTGCCTCGACATGCCTGCGCACGGCATCGACCGCGCCCTTGCGCAGCTGACGTGTACTGCCGTCGGGCACTTTCACATCAATACCGCTCATTCTTGTTTGCGCCGTGAAAGGTACTACCACCGTTTCACCCACCAAAGCCTGGGTCGCGTTGATCTTCTGGACCAGGGTGACAATGCTGCGGCCCTCTGGCGTTTCATCGGCCATGGAGGCCTGCATGGCGCAGGTTGCCAGCACGGACTCCGTCACACCGGACGCCGGCACAAAGCTGCTGGCCTGGCGGTTGCCGTACGTGATGGTGCCGGTCTTGTCGAGCAGCAGCACATCGACATCGCCGGCAGCTTCAACCGCACGGCCCGAGGTGGCAATCACATTGGACTGCATCATGCGGCTCAT
The DNA here is from genome assembly GCA_040390295.1 of Pseudomonadota bacterium. Taxonomy (GTDB): domain Bacteria; phylum Pseudomonadota; class Gammaproteobacteria; order Burkholderiales; family Burkholderiaceae_C; genus Polaromonas. Next base: position 65,078 of record JAZJYR010000030.1, on the reverse strand, counting down.
GCCGGCCACGCCGACGGCAGAGAGCAGACCGCCAATCGTGGTGGGGATCAGGCAGACCAGCAGCGCCACCAGCGCGGTGATGCTGACCACCGTACCTGCACCTGCTGCTTCAACGCTGAAGATCGAGAACGGCAGCAGCGTGACGGTCACCACAAGGAAAACGATGGTCAGCGCCACCAGCAAAATCGTCAGCGCGATTTCATTCGGTGTCTTCTGCCGTTTGGCGCCTTCAACCATGCTGATCATGCGGTCAAGGAAAGACTCGCCGGGGTTGACGGTGATGCGCACTACCAGCCAGTCGGACAGCACGCGTGTGCCGCCGGTCACAGAGGCGAAATCCCCACCAGACTCGCGCACCACAGGCGCAGATTCGCCGGTGATGGCGCTCTCGTCGACCGAGGCCACACCTTCAATGACTTCGCCGTCGAGCGGAATCATCTCGCCCGCATCGACCTGCACCACATCGCCCTTGCGCAGGTTTTCTGCCTGTTCCGGGAGGAAGGTCGAACCATGTTTTGGCTCTTTCAGCTTCTTGGCCCAGGTGCTTTTCTTCAGCCCACGCAGTGAGGCCGCCTGCGCCTTGCTGCGGCCTTCTGCCAGCGCTTCTGCAAAATTGGCAAACAGCACGGTGAACCAGAGCCAGATGGCGACAGCGAAGATGAAGCCCGCTGAATCTGCGCCCTTGCCGCCGGGTGCCTGCAAGGCCTGCAACCCGAGCAGCGTGGTCAGGATGCTGCCGATAAAGACCACAAACATCACCGGGTTGCGCCACTGCACACGGGGGCTGAGTTTGGTAAACGATGCGGCGATGGCCGGCTTCAACAGGGCCGGGTCCAGCAATACAAAAGGTTTTTGGGTTGTCATGATTTTCCGCCCTGGCTTATTTGGCGGGCCAGAGCATCAGGTGCTCGACCACCGGCCCGAGGGCCAGCGCAGGGACATAGTTCAAAAGGCCGACCAGCAGCACAGTGCCAATCAGCAGCGTGACAAACAGCGGGCCGTGCGTCGGCATGGTGCCGCCCGTGACGGGCAGGCGCTTCTTGGCTGCGAGTGCACCGGCAATCGCCAGCACAGGCACGATGACACCAAAGCGGCCCAGCCACATCACGATGCCCAGCAGGGTGTTGTAGAACGGCGTGTTGGCAGACAGGCCTGCAAAGGCGCTGCCGTTGTTGTTGCCGGCAGAAGTCAGCGCATAGAGGATTTCTGAAAAGCCGTGCGCACCAGGGTTGGCAACGCCGGCCTTGCCGGCGGTGGCCAGCACCGCAATAGCTGTGCCCGCCAGTACAAGAATCGGCGTGACCAGAATGGCGATCGAAGTCAGCTTCATCTCGTGCGACCCGATCTTTTTGCCCAGGTATTCAGGCGTGCGGCCAATCATCAGGCCCGAGATAAACACCGCCAGGATGGCAAAGATCAGCATGCCGTAAAGACCTGTGCCGACGCCGCCGAAAACCACTTCACCAAGCTGCATCATCACCAGCGGCACGAGGCCGCCCATGGGCGTGAGCGAGTCGTGCATCAGGTTGACGGCGCCACACGAAGCTGCGGTGGTGATGACGGCAAAGAGACTGGAGGCATTAATGCCGAAGCGCACTTCCTTGCCTTCCATATTGCCGCCAGCCTGCAGCGCACTGCTGCTCTGGTCCACGCCCAGCGAAGCAATCACCGGGTTGCCCGCCTGCTCGGCGGGTGTGATGACGGCCACGGCAATCACAAACATCACCGTCATCGCGGCCAGCACGGCCCAGCCCTGGCGCTGGTCGCCCACGCTGCGGCCAAACGCAAAACACAGCGCAGCGGGAATCAGGAAGATAGCCAGCATCTGTACAAAGTTGCTGAGTGCTGTGGGGTTCTCATAGGGGTGGGCCGAGTTGGCGTTGAAGAAACCGCCACCGTTGGTGCCCAGCATCTTGATGGCCTCCTGCGAGGCGACCGGGCCCATGGCCAGCGTTTGTTTGTCGGTCTTGGCGTCTTCCATCACCGCATTGCCTTTGGCGTCTTTCAGGGGCTGGCCGTCGGGGCCGTTCTTGGCGACCTGGTAGTTGCTGACCTCCAGCGTCGTCACGTCCTTGTAGCTGTCAAAGTTCTGGATCACGCCCTGGCCGACCAGGAAGATCGCAAACACCAGCGAGATCGGCAGCAGCACCCAGGCGGTGATGCGGGTGATGTCCACCCAGAAGTTGCCGATCACGCCGGTCGATCTGGCCGCAAAGCCGCGAAACAGCGCAAACACCACGGCGATGCCCGTGGCGGCCGAGAAAAAGTTCTGCCCCGACAGCCCCAGCATCTGCGTGAGGTAACTCATGGTCGATTCACCGGCATAGCCCTGCCAGTTGGTGTTGGACACAAAACTGATAGCGGTGTTGAAAGCCGAGTCCGGCGTGATGTTGGCCATGCTGGCGGGGTTGAGTGGCAGCCAGAGCTGCACACGCTGCAGCAGGTAGACGACGGCCACGCCCAGCAGGTTGAACGCCAGCAACGCCAGCGCGTACTGAGCCCAGTTCATGGACTTGTCGGCAGATGTGCCGGCCAGTTTGTAGAGAGGTGCTTCAAGCTTGTGCATCCAGCCCGGCAGCTTGCCGGACGCGATGCGCGTCAGCCAGAGGCCGAGCGGCCATGCCGTCACCAGAAGTGCCGCCAGAAAAACGGCCAAGAGGCCTATCGACGAGGAAGTCATCAAAACTCCTCGGCGCAGATCAGCGCGTAGACCAGGTAGGCCAGCAAAATCACGGCGCAGACGCCGCCGAAGCCGTACATCACTTCAAAGCTGATCATGAGCGGCCTCCTTCGGGCTTTTCAAGCTTCTGGAAACCCCAGACCAGCAACCCCATCACGCCCCAGAGGGCGGCAGCGACAAGTATGAACGCGATATCCATGAACTACTCCTTGAACAACTTCGTGCCAGAAGTATGGACAGGCGTCCGTAAAAACGGGGTTGATATGTATCACCGGCCTATAAAAAAAGCGTAAAGGCCCAGCCCCTTTCATGTCGGGCGGGATGTTACAAACCACCCATGAACCTTGGAAAAACCACCCCCATCCTGCGCAGCTTCGACGAAGCGAAGGCCAAAGAGTTTTACATCGGCTTCCTCGGTTTCAAGCTCGACTTTGAGCACCGCTTCGAGCCCGGCCTGCCGCTGTACATGCAGGTCTCACGCGGCAACTGCATCCTGCATCTTTCAGAGCACCACGGCGACGCCAGCCCCGGTGCGGCGATGCGCATCGCGGTGGACGACATCGACGGCTTTCACCGGGAACTGCTGGCGGCCAACTACAAATATGCAAAGCCGGGGGTCGAAGCCACGCCCTGGGGCACCCGCGACATGAGCGTAAAAAGACCCGTTCGGCAACCGGCTGGTGTTCACCAGCGCGATCAGCAACTGAGCTGTACGGGGGATAGTACGGGCGTAGGCCGGAGAATCGGTCCAAACGCTACATTTTTAATAGCTTCTCACGCCCGTATTTATTGGTCTCAAGCCTTATTTGGTACCTGGAAAAGGCCGTTTTTGGCTGGTTTTGACGCATCCGGCGGCCCGCAGACGGACTTCAACGCTGCAAAACCCGATTTTTTGCTGTATACGTTAAATTTTTAATGTATACGGCAAAATTAGCTGGTGCGCGACCGCAGGCCCTGCAGATCAAGCACGCGCAAGCCGCCGTATTCGACCCGGATGGTGCCGCTGGCTTCCAGCCGGGTCAGGGCTTCATTGACCCGCTGGCGTGACAGGCCCACCAGGTATGCGAGCTCCTGCTGGGTGATGCGCAACACCTCGCCGACGCCGGGGTAAAGAACGGGGTTGAACAAGGCGGCAAGGGAGCGTGCCACGCGCACGTCGGGGTTGTTCATACGGTCAATCTCGCGTGCGGCGATGAACTGGCCGAGCCGCTCATTGAGCTGGTTCATCACGAAGCGGTTAAACCCGATGGAATGGTCCAGCATCCAGTGGAAAGTATCAACCGGCAAACCCGCCACCACGCTTTTGCGCAGCGCCTGGATGTTGTAGCGATAGGGTTCGCGCTTGAGCGCCGTGCCCTCGCCAAACCAGCCGCCCGGCGGCACGCCGGTAAACGTCATGGTCATGCCCTGGGCGTTGTCGCTGCTCATCTTCAGGAGGCCCTGCACCACGCCGAACCAGTAAGTCACGGGTTTGCCGACGCGGCAGACGTAATCGCCGGGCTGCGCATCGCCCACATGCAACCCGGCTACAGCCCGCTCGCGTTCTGCCGGCAAAAGCAGCGACAGCCAGGGAATGCCGGCGAGATCGGCCTCGGTGATATCGCGGCGGCGTATCTGCAAAGGACGCTCAGGCTGCATGGCAAAGCTCCGGTGAGGCCGCAAAAAACGGGGCTAAGGGAAAGTCCGGGGGAGTAATCACCCTTGAATTGTCGTCGGAACGACAACAAAGCGTCAAACGGACGCCTACTATCCGGTTCATACCCACAACTTCAGGTTGTCCCTTCGAGTCCCAGAGACAACACATGACAACCGGGCGTTGATAACGAAAGCGAGACAAGGACAGATGCAGACCACGTTTCCCCGATTGCTGCTCAAGCACGCTGCCGAGCGCCCCGGTGCGCCCGCCATGCGCGAGAAGGAATACGGCATCTGGCAGGCGCACAGCTGGTCAGCCATGGCAACCATGGTCGAGCACATCGCCCGCGGCATGCACCAGGCCGGCCTGCAACGCGGCGAGCACATGATCGTCGTCGGCAGCAACCGCCCGCGCCTCTACGCCACCATGCTGGCGGCGCAGTCCCTGGGCGCCGTGCCGATCCCGCTTTACCAGGACGCTGTCGCCGCCGAATGTGTCTTTCCCATCACCAACGCCGACGTGCGTTTTGCCGTGGTCGAAGACCAGGAGCAGGTTGACAAGCTGCTGGAGATTCGCGAGCGCTGCCCCGATCTCTCCAGCATTGTGTTTGACGACCCGCGCGGCCTGCGCAATTACAGCGAGCCCGGCCTCATTTCGCTGGACCAGATGATGGAAGCCGGCAAGACTTTTGCGGCCGCACAGCCCGGCTGGTTCAGGGCCGAGGTTGAGAAATCCAGCCCCGATGACGTCGCCGCGATGTTTTTTACATCGGGCACCACCGGCAACCCCAAAGGCGTGGTGCACACCCACAACACGCTGCTGGACCGGGCCAAGGCCGGCGCAGACTTCGACAAGCTCACCGCTGACGAAGAAGTGCTGGCCTACCTGCCGCCGGCCTGGATTGGCCAGAACATCTTCAGCTACGCGCAGTGGCTGGCCTGCGGATATGTCGTCAACTGCCCCGAAAGCGCGGCGACGGTGATGATCGATTTGAAGGAAGTCGGCCCCACCTATTACTTTGCACCGCCGCGCATTTTTGAAGGCCTGCTCACCACGGTGATGATCCGCATGGAAGACGCGGGCCGCCTCAAGCGCAGCATGTTCGACTTTTTCATGGGCGTGGCCAAACGTGTGGGCCCGACGCTGATGGACCGCAAGCCGGTGGGCGCTTTTGACCGCATTCTGTATGCAGTGGGCAACGTCATGGTCTACGGCCCGCTGCGCAACACGCTGGGGTTTTCGCGCGTGCGTGTGGTCTACACGGCGGGCGAGGCGATTGGCCCCGACCTGTTCACCTTCTACCGCTCCATCGGCATCAACATGAAGCAGCTCTACGGCTCGACCGAGACCGCCGTGTTTGTCTGCCTGCAGCCCGACAACGAAGCGCGCGCCGACACGGTGGGCGTGCCGATATCCGGCGTGCAGATCCGCGTGGCCGACAACGGCGAGATCCTGGTGAAGTCCGCCGGCCTGCTCAAGGAATACTACAAAAACCCGGCCGCCACCGCGGAGGTGCTGACGGCAGACGGCTGGTACCACACCAGTGATGCAGGTTTCATCGATGCGTCAGGTCACCTCAAGATCATCGACCGCGTGAAAGACGTGGGCCGTATCCGGGGCGGCAGCAATGACGGTGCCATGTTTGCGCCCAAGTATGTCGAGAACAAACTCAAGTTCTTCCCCTACATCAAGGAAGTCGTGGCCTACGGCGACGGCCGCGAGAAGGCCTGTGTCTTCATCAACATTGACTTTGACGCGGTCGGCAACTGGGCCGAACGCCGCAACCTGCCGTACGCGGGCTATACCGACCTCGCGCAAAAGCCCGAGGTGTACCAACTCATCAAGGAGTGCGTCGAAAAGGTTAACGCCGACCTGAGCGTGGACCTGCTGCTGGCGGGCTCGCAGGTCAGCCGCTTCCTGGTGCTGCACAAGGAACTGGACGCCGACGACGGCGAACTGACACGCACCAACAAGGTCAGGCGCGGTTTTATCGGTGACAAATACCAGCCACTGATCGATGCGATGTACAGCGGCAAGACCGAGCAGTTCATTGAAACCGTGGTGAAGTTTGAAGACGGCCGAAGCGGCAGCGTGAGCGCGACGCTGAAGATCGGCGATGCAAAAACCTTTGCACCCGTGAAGGCGGCAGCGTAATGACAAAAAAAATCGGCGACGTCATTCTTGACGTGAACAACATCAGTCTGAGCTTTGGCGGCGTCAAGGCGCTGTCGGACATCTCGTTCAATGTCAAAGAGCACGAGATACGCGCCATCATCGGCCCCAACGGTGCAGGCAAGAGCTCCATGCTCAATTGCATCAACGGCGTGTATTCGCCGCAGCACGGCTCCATCACCTTCCGCGGGCAGACCTTCAAGCACATGAACAGCCACCAGGTGGCCGTGATGGGCGTGGCGCGTACCTTCCAGAACCTGGCGCTGTTCAAGGGCATGAGCGTGCTCGACAACATCATGTCGGGCCGCAACCTGAAGATCAAAAGCAACCTCTTCATGCAGGCGCTTCGCATCGGGCCTGCCGAACGCGAAGAGATCAAACACCGCGAGGCCGTCGAAAAAATCATCGACTTCCTGGAAATCCAGGCCTACCGAAAAACACCTGTGGGGCAACTCCCCTACGGCCTGCAAAAGCGTGTTGACCTGGGCCGTGCCCTTGCGATGGAGCCGCAGGTGCTGCTGCTTGACGAGCCCATGGCTGGCATGAACGTGGAAGAAAAGCAGGACATGTGCCGCTTCGTGCTCGATGTGAACGACGAGTTCGGCACCACGGTTGTGCTGATTGAACACGACATGGGCGTGGTGATGGACATCTCCGACCGCGTGGTGGTGCTGGACTACGGCAAAAAGATCGGTGATGGCACGCCCGACGAAGTGCGCAACAACGAAGACGTGATCAAGGCCTATCTGGGCACATCGCACTGATCGGCAGGAATATACAAATGGCTTTTTTCCTGGAAACTTTATTTGGCGGCCTGATGGCCGGCATGCTCTATTCGCTGGTGGCGCTCGGCTTTGTGCTGATCTTCAAGGCCTCGGGCGTCTTCAACTTTGCGCAGGGCGCGATGGTGCTGTTTGCAGCACTGGCCATGGCGCGCTTTTCGGAATGGATTCCGCAGTGGACGGGCATCAACAACCTGCTGTTTGCCAACATCTGCGCCTTTGTGATCGCCGGCATCATCATGTTCGCCGTGGCCTGGCTGATCCAGCGGCTGGTGCTCAGCCACCTCGTCAACCAGGAAGGCGCCACGCTGCTCATGGCCACGCTGGGCATCGCCTACTTTCTTGAGGGACTGGGCCAGACGCTCTTCGGGAGCAGCATCTACAAGATCGACATCGGCATGCCGAAAGAGCCCATCTTCATCCTCGACAAGATGTTCCCCGGCGGTATCCTGATCAACAAGGAAGACCTGATTGCAGCGACGATTGCAGCAGGCCTGGTGGCACTGCTCAGCGTCTTCTTCCAGAAAACATCCACCGGCCGGGCGCTGCGTGCAGTTGCCGACGATCACCAGGCCGCACAGTCCATCGGCATTCCGCTGGGCCGCATCTGGGTCATCGTCTGGTGCGTGGCGGGCGTCGTGGCGCTGGTCGCCGGCATGATCTGGGGCAGCAAGCTGGGCGTGCAGTTTTCACTCACCACCGTGGCACTGCGCGCCCTGCCGGTCGTGATCCTCGGGGGCCTGACATCGGTACCCGGCGCCATCATTGGCGGCCTGATCATCGGCGTCGGTGAAAAACTTTCAGAGGTCTATCTCGGCCCATTCGTGGGCGGCGGCATTGAAATCTGGTTTGCCTATGTGCTGGCACTCGGATTCCTGTTGTTCCGTCCGCAAGGGTTGTTTGGCGAAAAGATCATCGACCGCGTCTAACCAGAAGATCACATGCTTTACAGAGAAAACGGTCAATTCAAAACCACCTACCGGGCAGATCAGCAGATCTTCCCCATCCTGCAGGACCGCATTGTGGTGGGCCTGTTCCTGCTGTTTGCCTTTGTCGCTGTTCCCATGCTGGCAAGCGACTACCTGTTCCGTGCCATCCTGATTCCCTTCCTGATCATTTCACTGGCCGCGCTGGGCGTGAACATCCTGGTGGGTTACTGCGGCCAGATCTCGCTGGGCTCAGGCGCCTTCATGGCAGTCGGCGCTTACGGCGCGTATAACTTTTTTGTGCGCATCCCGGGCATGCCGCTGATCCCCACACTGATCCTAGGCGGGCTGTGTGCCACGGTCTTTGGCATCCTCTTCGGGCTGCCCAGCCTGCGGGTCAAAGGCCTGTATCTGGCGGTCGCAACGCTCGCTGCGCAATTCTTCAGCGACTGGATGTTCCTGCGCATCAAGTGGCTGACGAATGACTCCCCTTCGGGCTCCATCTCGGTGACGCAGTTGCAGGTCTTTGGCATGCCGATAGAAAGCGCCGTCAGCAAATACCTGTTGTGCCTGGGCATCCTGGTGGTGATTGCCCTGCTGGCCAAAAACCTGGTGCGCGGCGCCATCGGCCGTGAATGGATGGCGATACGCGACATGGATGTGGCAGCCGCCGTGATCGGCATACGCCCCATGTACGCCAAGCTCAGCGCCTTTGCCGTTAGCTCTTTCATCATCGGCGTGGCCGGCGCGCTGTGGGGCTTTGTTCACCTCGGTGCGTGGGAGCCGGCCGCTTTTTCTGTCGACTTCTCTTTCCGCCTGCTCTTCATGGTGATCATCGGCGGCCTGGGCTCCATCCTCGGCGGTTTTCTCGGAGCCGCCTTTGTCACCATCCTGCCGATCGTGCTGAGCCGCGCGTTGCCGGCCCTCACCAGCCTGTTTGGCTACGAGATGAGCACCGCAGGTGTGTCACACGCAGAACTCATGATTTTTGGCGGCCTGATCGTCTGGTTCCTGATTGTGGAACCGCATGGTCTGGCCAAGTTGTGGTCGGTTGCCAAGCAGAAGTTACGTCTGTGGCCATTTCCGCACTAGAACGGGTCAGTCATGCTCGCAATTACCAATGCACCAACGCAAGTTTGCCCGTTTACTTGAGTGTCCGTTTGAATATCAGTCTGGCTTTTGGTTTGGATTTCAGTTTTCCGGTGTGTGATTTTTAAATTTTCAGGAGACAACAATGAAGATTCGCAGTTTGATTCTGGCGGTGGCTGCCATAGCCGCTGGCGCTTCGTCCCTCGTGACGACCAGCGCGTTTGCGCAGGCAAAAGAGCAATTCTTTCCCCTGCTGTCCTACCGTACTGGCCCTTATGCGCCCAACGGTGTGCCATGGGCCAACGGCAAGCAGGACTACCTCAAGCTGATCAATGCGCGCGACGGCGGCATCAACGGCGTCAAGCTGACCTACGAGGAATGCGAAACCGGCTATGCCACCGACCGTGGCGTGGAATGTTATGAACGCCTCAAGGGTCGCCCGGGCGTTGCGATTTTTGACCCGCAGGCCACCGGCATCACCTTTGCGCTGACCGAGAAAGTACCGACCGACAAGGTGCCGCTGATCACGCTGGGCTATGGTTTGTCGGTCGCGCAGGACGGCCAGGCCTTCAAGTGGAACTTCCCGCTCATGGGCAGCTACTGGACGGCAGCCGACATCCTGATCCAGCACATCGGCAAAAAAGAGGGCGGCATGGACAAGCTCAAGGGCAAGAAGATCGCCCTGGTCTATCACGACTCGCCATTCGGCAAGGAGCCCATCCCGCTGCTGCAGGAACGCGCGAAGATGCAGGGTTTTGAGTTGTCGCTGATCCCCGTCACCGCACCCGGCGTCGAGCAGAAGTCCGCCTGGCTGCAGGTTCGCCAGTCTCGCCCCGACTACGTGCTGCTCTGGGGCTGGGGCGTGATGAACTCCACCGCCCTGAAGGAAGCGCAGGCCACCGGCTATCCGCGCGACAAGATGTATGGCGTGTGGTGGGCAGGTGCAGAGCCTGACGTGAAAGACGTCGGCGAAGGTGCCAAAGGCTACAACGCCCTGACGCTCAATACCTCCGGCACGCAGCCCAAGGTGATCCAGGACATCCTGAAGATGGTGCACGACAAGGGCCAGGGCACGGGCCCGAAAGACGAAGTCGGCTCGGTGCTGTACACCCGCGGCGTGATCATCCAGATGCTGAGCATCGAGGCCGTGCGCCGTGCACAGGAACGCTTTGGCAAGGGCAAGGTCATGACGGGCGAGCAGGTTCGCTGGGGCATGGAAAACCTGGCACTCGACCAGAAACGTCTTGACGCGCTGGGCTTCACCAACGTGATGCAGCCGCTGTCCACCTCCTGCTCCGACCACATGGGCTCGACCGCCGCGCGCGTGCAGACCTGGAACGGCAGCAAGTGGGAGTTCTCGTCGGGCTTCATCGCCGCCGACGAGGCCATCATCAAACCCATGATCAAGGCCGGTGCCGACAAGTACCTCGCCGACAAGAAGATGACGCGCCGCACTTCGGCTGACTGTCAGTCGTAATCCCCCCTGCGCCCTTCCCGCAAGGAAGGGTGCCGGCGGCTCACCGGAGCCGCCAATGGCAAGGCCTGCAGGCAGGCCTTGCCATTGGTCAGGAAAAATATGGACACACCTAATATCGTTCTCAACGTCAACGGCATCGAGGTCATCTACAACCACGTGATCCTTGTGCTCAAGGGCGTGTCGCTGCAGGTGCCGCAAGGCAGGATCGTGGCCATCCTCGGCGGCAACGGCGCGGGCAAGACGACCACCCTGCGCGCCATTTCCAACCTGCTGCAGGGTGAGCGCGGTGCCGTCACCAAGGGCTCGATCGAGCTGCGCGGTGAACGCATTGAAAACCTCTCGCCGGCCGACCTGGTGCAGCGCGGCGTGGTGCAGGTCATGGAAGGCCGGCACTGCTTTGCCCACCTGACGATTGAAGAGAACCTGCTGACAGGCTCATACACCCGCAAGAGCAAGGCTGAAATTGCCGCCAATCTTGAAAAGGTCTATGCCTACTTCCCGCGCCTGAAGACGCGGCGCACATCGCAGGCGGCCTACACGTCGGGCGGTGAGCAGCAGATGTGCGCCATCGGCCGTGCACTGATGGCCAGCCCCAGCATGGTGCTGCTCGACGAACCCTCGATGGGCCTGGCGCCGCAGATTGTTGAAGAAGTCTTCAACATCGTGCAGGACCTGAACCAGAAGGAAAAAGTTACCTTCCTGCTGGCCGAGCAGAACACCAATATGGCGCTGAAGTATTCGGACTACGGCTACATCATGGAAAGCGGGCGCGTCGTCATGGACGGCGCTGCCAGCGACCTGGCCAGCAACGAGGACGTGAAAGAGTTTTACCTTGGCGTGGGCGGCGGCGAACGCAAAAGCTTCAAGGACGTGAAGAGTTACAAGCGCCGCAAACGGTGGCTGGCATGAGTTCGAACTACGACACGCTTGAAACGCGGAGCGTTGCAGAACGCGAAGCGGCGCACATGGCTGCACTGCCCCGGCAGATTGCACATGCACAAAAGAATGCACCAGCCTTCACGGCCATTCTCGATGGTGTCCACGCGGATGCGGTGACCTCACGCGCAGCGCTGGCGGCCTTGCCTGTCACACGCAAGAGCGAACTGCTGGAGCAGCAGCAAAAAAGCCGCGCAGCGGGCGGTGACGTCTTCGGTGGTTTCAGTGCCCTGCAGTACGGCGCGCAGATGCCGCGCGTGTTTGCCAGCCCCGGCACGATTTATGAGCCTGACAGCACCCGGAAGGACTACTGGCGTATGGCGCGTGCCATGTACGCGGCAGGTTTCAGGCCTGGCCAGCTCATACACAACAGCTTCAGCTATCACTTTGTACCGGCCGGCGCGATGATGGAATCCGGCGCGCATGCGCTGGGTTGCACGGTCTTTCCAGGCGGCACCGGCCAGACCGAGCAGCAGGTGCAGGCGATGGCAGAGCTCAGGCCTGCAGGCTATATCGGTACGCCAAGCTTTTTGAAGATCATTGTTGAAAAAGCTGCCGAGATGAAAATCCCGCTGCCCACGGTCACGCGCGCACTGCTGTCCGGCGAAGCCTTTCCGCCCAGCCTTCGCGACTGGCTGGCCGAACGCGGTGTTGCCGGTTACCAGTGTTATGCGTCGGCGGACCTGGGCCTCATCGCCTACGAGACCGAAGCGCGCGAAGGCCTGGTGCTGGACGAAGGGGTGATTGTCGAGATCGTGCGCCCGGGTACAGGTGACCCGGTCGCTGCAGGTGAAGTCGGCGAGCTGGTGGTGACGACGCTGAACCCCGATTACCCGCTCATACGTTTTGGCACGGGAGACCTCTCGGCCATATTGCCCGGCCACTGCCCAAGCGGACGTACCAATGCACGCATCAAAGGCTGGATGGGCCGCGCCGACCAGACAGTGAAGGTGCGCGGCATGTTTGTGCATCCCGGCCAGGTGGCCACCATTGCGCGGCGCTTTCCTGAAGTGTTGAAGGCAAGGCTCGTGGTGAGCGGCGAGATGGCCAACGACAGCATGACTTTCAGGGTCGAAGCCGCATCAGCCATCGCAGGACTTGACCAGCGCATCAGCGAGGCGATCCGGGACGTGACCAAACTGCGCGGAACTGTCGAGCTGCTGGCGCCGGGAAGTCTCCCCAACGACGGCAAGGTCATTGAGGACGCGCGCAGTTATAAGTGAACACCCCTGCCGACGCTCACTGCGTGTAGCGTCACCTCCCCTTGCAGGGGACAGTGCCTGCGGCCTGGCAAAGCCAGTTCCGCGGCACTCCTGAAAAAGATACGGGCGGGGCTTAAGTAAGAAATCCGTAAGCGGGAAGCGTGGTGCCTCACACTTTCCCTTACGTAGTTCCCGCGATGTGCGACAGGCATGCGCCACTTAAACTTTACGCTGTTTTAATCAGGAGACGAATCATGAAACGACTACTCGTTCTTGCAGTTGCAGCAACTGCGATCTTTGCCAATGCGCAAACATTCCCCGGTACCAAGCCCATCACCTTTGTGGTCCCGTTCGCCGCAGGCGGCCCGACCGACCGTGTTGCACGCGACCTGGCAGAAGCCATGCGCAAGGCCATCCCCGGCTCCAACTTTGTTGTTGAAAACGTCAACGGTGCCGGCGGCACCATCGGTGCAGCCAAGGTCGCGCGCGCCGCACCGGACGGCCACACGCTGCTGCTGCATCACATCGGCATGGCGGCCGCACCAGGCCTGTATCGCAAGCTGCCATACAAGGTGCTCGACGATTTTGAATTCCTCGGCATGATCAATGAAGTGCCGATGACCATCATCGGCAAGCCACAACTGCCGGCCAACAATTACCGCGACCTTGAAAACTACATTCGCACCAATTCCGGCAAGCTCAACATTGCGCATGCCGGTCTGGGATCAGCGTCGCACCTGTGCGGCCTGATGTGGCAAGCGGCCATCAACGCCAAGGAACCGATGACCACGATTCCTTTCAGCGGCACGGCACCGGCGATGAATGCGCTGGTCGGCGGCCAGGTCGACATGATGTGTGACCAGACCACCAACACCACCGGCCAGATCGAATCCGGCCGCGTCAAGGCCTACGCCGTGACCACCACCAAGCCACTGTCGGGCAACAAGCTGCTCAAGGACTACCCGACGCTGCAGGAAATGGGCCTCAAGGGCTTTGACCTGACCATCTGGCACGGCCTGTATGCACCGAAGGGCACGCCGCCAGCCATACTGGCCCAGCTCAATGCAGGCCTGAAGACCGCACTGAAAGACGCAGACTTCCTCAAGAAGGAAGACGCCCTGGGTGCGGTTGTCGTGACCGACCGCCGCGTCGAACCTGCCGCACACAAGGCTTTTGTGTCCGCAGAAATCAACAAGCTCAAACCCGTGATTGACGCAGCCGGCAAATATGCGGACTGATCAATCCTGAAATCGCAACCCCGGGTTGCAAAAGCCGCCTGAGCCCCAAGCCAGGCGGCTTTTTTCATGCGACGGAGCATTCCGGGGATTTACCCTCTTGAAGCTGCGCAGCTGCAAAGGTATCGTCGACTTCAACAACATCCACAGACACGGAGACCGGCTTGAAAACACCTCGCACCCCCACCCGCCGTTCAGCACTTGCTGCTTTGGCCTTGACAGCAGCAGCCTGCGCAGCCATGCCGTCGGCCGCACAGGGCACCTGGCCGACCAAGCCGGTAAAAATCGTCGTGCCCTTCGCACCTGGCGGCACCACGGACATCCTGGCGCGGGCGACTGCGGCTGAACTGAGCAAGGCATTTCCCCAGCCCTTCATCGTCGAAAACCGCGCCGGTGCGGGCGGCAATATCGGTGCTGACGTTGTCGCCAGGTCGGCACCCGACGGCTACACCCTGCTGATGGGAACCGTGGGTACGCAGAGCATCAACAAGTGGCTCTACACCAAAATGCCTTTTGACCCACAGAAGGACTTCACGCCCATCACACTCGTGGCCGGTGTGCCCAACGTGATGGTGGTCCCGGCTGAAAAAGCAAAGGCGGCGGGCATCAACAACGTGGCCGACTTCATCAAATACGCCAAGGCCAACCCCGGCAAGCTGAACATGGCCTCAAGCGGTAACGGCACGTCCATACATCTGGCGGGCGAGTTGTTCAAGACCATGAGCGGCACCTACATGACGCACTTCCCCTTCAGCGGTTCGGGCCCAGCGCTGCTCAGCCTGGTCAGTGGAGACATGGATGTGATGTTTGACAACCTGCCGTCGTCCATGCAGCTCATCAAGGCCGGCAAACTCAAGGCGCTGGCCGTGACGAGTGCCGAGCGTTCTACCGCGTTGCCCGATGTACCGACCGTTGAACAGGCTGGCAACCTGAAAGGGTTCGACGCCACATCATGGTTTGGCCTGCTCGGCCCGGCCGGCCTGCCGCCGGAGATCACCAACCGCATCCAGCAGGAAGTCGCCAAATCACTGGCAACGCCGGCCATGAAGGAAAAGATGTTTGCGCAGGGCGCGATCCCCAGCGGCAACACGCCGGCGCAGTTTGCGCAGCTGATTGATTCCGAGCTCAGGAAATGGCAGCCGGTGGTCAAGGCCTCTGGGGCGAAGGTCGACTGAAGCGCCTGGACCCATTAAAAAAGCCCTGTGAGTCAGGGCTTTTTTGTTTCAGTCTGCAGTCCGCCTGAGCCTAGACACCCCAGACCACGTCATCACCAGACGCCAGGTTGCGCTTCAGCATGTCGATAAACGGCATGGCACGTTGGCGAAGACCAAGACCATCGCCCGGCACCGCGCCCTCTTGCGGATCGCCGGATTCCTCGAGGGCAATGGCGGCTTCCAGCGCTGCGATGGCAGCGGGCATCTGCTCCGGCAGGATGATGCCCTTCGGGCCGGCATCCTTGCCTATGACTTCCAGCACCTTGCGGCCATTGGCCTCCAGCATGATCACGTCGCCTGCATTTTTTGATTTGAATTTGTAGAGCATTGAAGCACCTGAAGGTTAAATAGGTACGTTCATTATGGGACGGCGCCTGCAGCTTTTTTGTAGGTCTGCTTCCAATATTGACATGGCGCAACTGGAGTGCGATCAGGCACGGGCGCCGGTCAGGCTGTTGCACAATAGACCATGGCCATTTGCCCCGGAACGCAGCAGCGGGCTGAAGCAGCCGGAACAACACGGTTATGGAATCACCCAGACACCATGAAAAGCAACACCAGCATCAAAAAACCAGAAACTGCCGTGGCAAGCGTCAAAGCCGCACCTCAGCCCCGCGCCAAAAGGCAGGCGGCAACCCGGAGCCTGAAAACTCCCGCAGTCAAGGAGGTCAGACCCGACCTTCAGCCCTCCGACTGGGTGCGCGCCGGCATGAAAATCCTGGCCCAATCGGGCGTTGACATGGTGTTGATACCGCCGCTGGCCAAGGAGCTCGGCGTGACGAAAGGCAGCTTTTACTGGCACTTCACGTCACGCGACGACCTGCTGCTCAAACTGATTGAGGAGTGGAAGCAGCACGCCACCCTGCGCGTGATCGAGATCGTCGAGCGCGCGGGCGTGTCGCCGCAGGAAAAAATCCGGCTGATTGCCTTTATCGGTACCAACTCGCCGATTGACGAGTTCGGCGGTGCGGTGGAGCTGGCCGTCCGAAACTGGGCGCGCGTCAACCAGAATGTGCGCAAGGTCGTCGCCGACGTAGACCGCCAGCGCCTGAACTACCTGACAAAACTCTATGAAGAAATCGGCTCCACAGTGGATGCCGAATTGCTGGCCTGCATGCATTACTGTTTTTCAGCGGGCCTGCGGCTGATTTTTGCGTATCCGGAAAAGCAGAAGCTCGCCATGCGCCAGGCCGCACTGGACCAGATTTTTTTCGCGGACCATCTGCAAAAAACGGCCTGAGCTTCAGGCCGGCCTGCGCACTGCAGAATATTCGGCAGCAAGACGGTTCACGATGTCCGCCGCAGGCAGGACTGAATCAATGCCGCCAATGCCCTGGCCCGCACTCCACACATCTCGCCAGGCTTTGGCCTCCGTGCCATCCCCGCGCTTGCCAAAACCGAAAGACGAAGTCTCGCGCGCAGGCAGCGTGTCAACGTCAACACCCAGCGCCGAGAAACTCGCACGCAGGTAGTTGGCCGGCAGCCCGGTCACCGCGCTGGTACACACAATGTCTGCCGCCGCACCGTCCACAATCATCTGCTGGTAACGCGGATCGGCCTGCGCCTCTGTCGAGGCCACGAAGCGCGTGCCGACATAGGCAAGATCACCGCCCATGGCCTGCACGGCACGCACCTGCCTGCCGTGCGAAATGCAGCCCGACACGGCGACCAGGCCGTCAAAAATCCGCCTGACCTCATCGGTGAATGCAAAGGGGTTGAGGGTTCCAGTGTGGCCTCCCGCACCTGCACACACCAGCACCAGCCCGTCAACGCCCGCATCAATGGCTTTGCGCGCGTGGCGCAGGGTGGACACGTCGTGCAGCACGATGCCGCCGTATGCATGAATGCGCTCGGCGGCTTGCCCCGGCGCGTTAAGGCTGGTGATGACCACCGGCACCTTGTACGCACACACCACATCAAGGTCGTGCGCCAGCCGCTGGTTGCTGGGATGCACGATCAGGTTCACGGCATAGGGCGCGGCACGCCAGGGCTGCTGTGGTTTTGCGTTCCATGCGGCGATCTCGCGGTTCAGGTAGTCAAGCCATGAAGCCAGTTCACTTTCCGGCCGTGCATTGAGCGCAGGGAACGCGCCCACGATGCCGGCCAGGCACTGCTGCGCCACCAGTTCTTTCGACGAGGCGATGAACATGGGGGAGCCAATCACGGGAAGGCGCAGCGCCGCAAACGGGTCCGCTGTCATGGCAGATGACGCGCTTAAGGGTTTGTACGGGGATTGACTCATGGCATGCGGGCGAATAAATTATGTTCCATACCGACCAGTATGGCACACGACAAAAGCACCGTCAACACAATGAACAGCGCCCCCGATTCAACCCCCGCAGCCGACAGCTACGCCGCCATCAATGGACGCCGCGTGAGCCTGGATGCGCTTTGGCACAAGGGGTCATGTCTGGCCACTTTTTTCAGGGCCAGCGGTGTGAAAGAGGACCAGGCTGTCGCCATCCTGATGCGGAACGACCTGGCTTTTCTCGAGTGCACGATTGCCATTTCCATCCTGGGGGCTTATGCCGTACCTCTGAACTGGCACCTCACAGGGCCAGAGATCGACTACATCCTTCGCGATTCCGCAGCCGTGATGCTGCTGGCGCATGCGGACCTCTACCGCCCCATCGCGGCATCCATCCCAGGCAACATCCTCACCGTTGTCGCGCGCACGCCGGAAGAAATCAGCGGACCCTACAACATTGCGGCCGACCAGTGCGGCGTGCCGCCCGGTGTCATCGACCTTGAACAGGCCGCAGAAACATCGGAGCCACTGCTGGACCGCAGCAAGGTCGGCAGCAGGAACAGCATCCTCTATACAAGCGGCACCACCGGCCGCCCCAAGGGGGTCCGAAAGCTGCCCCTGCCTGCAGAAGAAATGCGCAAGAACGCCCTGGTGTCGCAGCAATGGTTTGACCTCAAGCCAGGTGTGCGCACCGTGATGGCTGGACCCATGTACCACAGCGCACCCAACACCTACACACGGCAGGTCGTCAACTCGGGCGGCAGCATCACGCTGATGCCGCGCTTCGACGCTCAAGAATTGCTGGCCATCATCGCGCGTGACCGCATCACCCATCTGCATCTGGTGCCGACCATGATGGTGCGCCTGCTGCGCCTGCCGGACGAGGTCAAAAAGCGTTACGACCTCAGCTCCCTGCAGTTTGTTGTTCACGGCGCTGCGGCGTGCTCCATGGAAACCAAGAAGGCCTTTATTGACTGGTGGGGTCCCGTCATTCACGAATACTACGGCGCGACGGAAACCGGCATGGTCACACGCTCATCAACGCAGGAGTGGCTGGAACGGCCCGGCACGCTGGGCAAGGCCTGGCCCGGACGCAGCATACGCATCTATTCTGAAGATGGCGAGATTCTCGGCCCCAACCAGGTCGGTGAAATCTATGTGGGACTGCAGGGCGTGCCCAACTTCACGTACCACAACGCAGAAGAACAACGTCTCGAAATAGACCGCGACGGCATGGTCACCAACGGCGATGTCGGCTACCTGGACGACGACGGCTACCTCTTTCTGGTGGACCGCAAGAAAGACATCGTCATCTCGGGCGGGGTGAACATTTACCCGGCCGAGATCGAATGCGCACTGATCGAACATCCCGCCGTGGCGGACTGCGCCGTGATCGGCATACCCGATGAGGAGTTCGGTGAAAAGCTGCTGGCCTTCGTCAAGCCCCTGGCCGGCGAACAGCCCTCCCAGATCGACATCAGCACCTTCCTGCGCAGCAAGCTGGCCGGGCTCAAGGTGCCCAGGGAGTATGTCTTTCTTGACGAGCTGCCGCGTGACGATTCCGGAAAACTGATGAAGCGCAAGCTGCGCGACCCCTACTGGGCCGGCCGCAGCAGGATGATCTGAAAAACCTTCCAGGAGACAACGATGAAACCCAGATTCTTGAACTGCCTTGCCGCGATGGGTCTTGCGGCCGCCGCTTTGCTGCCCGCAGGCGCATGGGCCAAATACCCTGAAAAACCGATTCGGCTGATCGTGCCCTTCCCCGCCGGGGGCGGCACGGATGTGCTGGCGCGCCTGGCTGCACGCAACATGTCGGTCGTGCTGGGCCAGGAGGTCATCGTCGACAACCGGGGCGGTGCAGGCACCATCATCGGCGGCGATGCCGTGGCCAAGGCTGCGCCTGACGGCTACACGCTGCTGCTCTCGACCGCCAGTGGCTTCAGCATCAACCCCCAGTACAACAAGAAGCTGCCCTACAAGCCGGAAGACTTTGTACACATTGGCCTGATCAGCGAATCCCCCGTCGTGCTGGTGGCACCATTCAATGCACCCGCCAAAAACCTGCAGGAGCTGGTGCGCTCGCTGAAAGACAAGGAAACGCCGATTGCGACCGCCGGCAAGGGCAGCCAGTCGCACCTGAGCGCCGTGATGTTCTTCAATGCCATCAACGCGAAGTTCCGCCCCGTGCATTACCGCGGCGAGGCCCCGGCGCTGGTCGATCTCCTGGGTGGCCAGGTACCGATTTATTTCGCCAGCATACCGGGCACGCTCGCCCACCTGAAAGCCGAAAGACTGCGCGGTTATGCGGTCACGACCACCGGGCGTACACCGGCCGCGCCGGACATTCCCTCTTTCACAGAACAGGGCATGCCTGAAGTCCTGGCAACCTCATGGTTCGGCCTGGCTGCACCCAAAGGAACACCCCAGGAGGCCGTTAACGCCCTCGCCGCCGCGCTGGGCAAGGCGCTGGAAGACAAGGCCATGCAGGACCGCCTGGCCGCAGACGGCGCCACCACCCGCAAGCTCAGCATCGCCGAGTTCAACGACTACATGAAGCGTGACTACGAACGATGGGGCAAGGTTTTGCGAGCCGCCAATATCGAGGAAGACTGAGGACTGCCCATGAGCACACATGCGATGGAATCGGTGTTGCACGACCTGGGCGTGAAGCGCGAGGCGCGCACGGCCTTCAGTGAAGATGCAGCCGCCTTTCTCAAGCGCTACGGCGTGGAAGAACACGAGGCGCAGATGATCAGCAGCTTCGACGTGGCCAAACTCCTGAAGGCCGGCGTGAGCCCCCTGCTCACCTACGGTTTCTGGATGATGAACGCGCCGGTCAAGACACGCGCCGCCTACCTCGAACGCAGCCGCGAAACCACCTAGCAGGACAGACACATGGCAAGCATTGTTGGCGGCTTCACCATGCCGCATGAACCCGGCGTGTTCTACATGCCGAAAGAGAAATGGAATGACGCACAGACACGCGTGCGCGCCGCATACGACCACATCGGCGCGCGCATTGGCGAGCTGGGCGCAACATCGGTGATCGTGATCGGTGCCGACCACTATGTGCTGTTCGGGCCCGGCTGCCTGCCAAGCTACCTGATTGGCATCGGTGACGTCAGCGGGCCGTATGAACGCTTTCCCGACATTTCGCAGGGCAACATTCCCAACAACACCGCGCTCGCACTTCACATCGCCCAATACGGGCGCGAGCACGGCTTCGACTGGGCTGTCGCCAAGACACTTCGGGTTGACCATTCGATCGGCGTGCCGGCGCGGCTTTGTGCGCTGCCCAATGCCGGTGTGAAAGGCGTGGTGCCGGTCTACCTCGCCAGCGGGGTCGAACCCCTTCTGCCCATGCGCCGTGCCTACGAGCTGGGCAAGATGATTCACTCGGCCGTCAAAGCCTGGCCCGAAGACGAGCGCGTCGTTGTCATCGGATCCGGCGGCATCAGTCACTGGGTGGGCCTGCCCGAGATGGGCAGGGTCAATGAAACCTTTGATCGCTGGGTGCTCGATTGCGTCACACGCGGCGATGCAGAGGCGATGCTGACATTGAGCGATGCCGAAGTGTTTGAGCGCGGCGGCAACGGCGCCTGGGAAATACGCAACTTTCTTTGCATGATGGGCGCGTTGGGCGACCAGCCCGGCCATGTCATCGCTTACGAACATGGTCCGCAATGGGTCACCGGCCTGGGTTTTGCCGAGGTAGGCACCCGGGCCCGGGAACCCGTCGCCGCCTGAACCCCAAAGAAACCAAGCCATGCCCACAACCATACCCATCACGCCTGTCCGGACCAAGCCTGCCCGGCACGCACCGATCACCAGCGACAGCCTGCGCAAGCTGGTTGATTTTGAGAACGGCAGCATCGATCGCCGCCTGTACTGGGACGAAGAGATTTACCGCCTGGAGCTTGAACGCATCTTCGCCCGCACCTGGCTGTTTGTCGCCCACGAAAGCCAGGTCGCCAACTACGGCGACTTCCTCACCACCTTCATGGGTGAAGACGGTGTGATCGTCACGCGTGACCAGCAGGGCAAGGTTCGCGTCTTCCTCAACTCATGCACGCATCGCGGCAACAAGATCTGCCTGGCCGAAGCCGGCAACAAGCGGCGCTTTACCTGCAACTACCACGGCTGGACATTCGACAGCGCGGGCGCGCTGGTCGGCCTGCCACAGGAAGAGCTTTACAAAAACACCTGCCGGGACTTCGACAAGGCGCAGCTGGGCATACGCAATGCGCGGGTTGAAAGTTACAAGGGCCTGGTGTTCGCCACCTTCAATGAAGAGGCAGAAAGCCTGGAGCAGTTTTTGGGCGACTACCGCTGGTACCTCGACATCCTGCTGGACAACGACCCCGGTGGCACCGAGTTCCTGCCCGGCAACATCAAGTCACGCATGCAGTGCAACTGGAAATACCCGTCGGAAAATTTCGCCGGGGACTCCTATCACGCCGCA
This sequence comes from Pseudomonadota bacterium, assembly GCA_040390295.1. GTDB lineage: Bacteria > Pseudomonadota > Gammaproteobacteria > Burkholderiales > Burkholderiaceae_C > Polaromonas. Next base: position 43,016 of record JAZJYR010000030.1, on the reverse strand, counting down.
TGGACACACAACTCGGGCGCAGTGGCGCTGTTTGGCCGCGGGGTCGACAACAAATACGACCAGACCAAGGTCTACCAGGCCAACGTCAACGGCCACGGCTGGCAGTTCGGCCTGGACTTTATCGGCAACGCCATGGTGCTGGGCGAGCAGGACATCCTCGATTACCTGAAGGAAAACGAGGCGAAGTTTGCGGCCCGCCTGGGCAAGCTGCGCTCACGCATGATCGGCTCCATCAGCTCGGCCAACCTGTTTCCGCACACGTCCTTCCTGCCTGGGCAAAACACCTTCCGTACCTGGCATCCCAAGGGACCCTCGCAGATAGAGCTGCACACCTGGGTGCTGGTGAACAAGTCGGCACCGGAGGCGCTCAAGGAGATGTACATGAAAGGCGTGATGCGCAGCTTTTCACCATCAGGCGTGCTGGAGATGGACGACGGCGACAATTGGGAAAACGCCACCGCCACCAATCTCGGCGTGGTCACGCGCCAGCAAAAGCTGCACTACGGCCTGGGCATGGACAGCCGCATAGAGCACGATGAGCTCAAGGGCAATGTGCACATGCGCAAGTACAACGATTCCAACCAGCTGGCCTTCTACGGCAAGTGGCTGGAACTGATGTGCGATGAGGGGGCGGGTGCATCATGAAGTTTGCGATGGGCGAAACGCCCGTACTCAAAAAACCCGTGGTACCGCCGCATTACACGCTGGCCCCCATAGAACTGGTATTTGAAATCAGCCAGTTTCTCTACCGGGAGGCACGAATTCTTGACGAAGAGCGCTATGAAGAATGGCTGGGCATGATGACCGATGACATCCATTACTGGATGCCGGGCATACAAGCCAGGCACCGCAAGGACAAGACCCCGCGCCTGGACCCGAAACGCATGGCATTTTTTGACGACGACATGCTCAACATGCGCAGGCGCGTGACGCGTTTCATGGACCCGACGGCCTGGGCTGAAGACCCGCCCACACGTGCAGTCCACGTCATCTCGAACATCGAGGTGGAGCTGACTGACAAACCCGATGAGTTCAGGGTGTATTCAACCTTCATCAATTGCCGGGGTCGTGGTGAGGCCGAAGAGTTCTGGCTGACCGGCCGGCGTACCGACATGTTGCGTCGTGGGGGTGATGGTGTGCTGCGTATTGCCTCACGCGAGATCGTCACCACTCAAACCGTGCTGCTGGCGAAGAACCTCAATGTCTTTCTTTAAACGGGTGCAGTCATGAGTGGCTGGCTTGACGGGCAGGTGGCCTTTGTCACCGGCGCGGCAGACGGCATAGGCCGCGCGGTGGTCGAGCGTTACCTGAAAGAAGGTGCGGCAGGCGTTGTCGCACTGGACCGCGATGCGGACGGGCTCAAGACACTGGCTGACACGTATGGTCAGCGCATCGTCACCGTGACAGGTGATGTGCGGCAATACGCGAGCCATGAAGAAGCGGTGAAGCTGGCACTGTCACGTTTCGGAAGACTTGACACCGTGGTGGGCAACGCCGGTGTGTTCGATTTCCGGCGTCCGCTGCGCAGCTACACCGGCGAGTCCATGGCCGCCACCATGGACGAGCTTTTTGCCATCAACCTGCGCGGTTACCTGTATGCAGCAATGGCCGGGCGCGAGGCTCTTATCGCCAGCCGGGGGAGCATCATCTTCACGGCGTCGGTGGCCAGCTTCAACTCGGGCGGCGGCGGCATCCTCTACACCATGGGCAAACATGCGGTTGTCGGCATGATCAAGCAGCTGGCGCTTGAACTCGCACCGGATATTCGCGTGAACGGCGTGGGGCCTGGCGGCACGCTGACCGGGTTGAGCGGCACCGATGCGCTCGGCCAGACGGGCCGCAGCATCAATGCCAACCCGCAGGCCTTCAATGAAAAGATGGCCGCAGCTGTACCGCTTGGTTTTGCACAGAAACCCGAAGACCACACCGGTCTCTATGTGCTGCTGGCCAGCAGCACCAACGCCCGGGCAGTGACGGGTGAAATTTTCATGAGCGACGGCGGCACCGGCTCGCGCTCTGTCTGAAACCATCTGCGGAGTCTTCATGACGACAAACATCAACCACCCCGCCATCGGCAAAACAATTGTCGCGGCGGGTGTACGTACCAACTACCACGAGGTCGGCCAGGGCCACCCCATGATCCTGCTGCACGGCTCGGGCGCGGGCGTCACGGGCTGGGAAAACTGGCACGGTGTGATGGAAGACTTTGCCAAACACTTTCGGGTACTGGTGCCGGACATCATCGGCTTCGGTTTCACCGAGCGGCCCGAAGGCACGAAGTACAGCATCAAGCTCTGGGTGCAGCACCTGCTGGGCTTTATGGATGCACTGAACATTGAAAAGGCGGTGCTGGTCGGCAACTCCTTTGGCGGCGCGCTCTCTCTGGCGCTGGCGATACGCAATGCGCACCGCGTCGACCGCATGGTGCTCATGGGCACGCCGGCGGGCAGCTTCACACAGAGATCTGCCATGGCGCGATCCTGGTACTACGAGCCCTCGCTTGAAAACATGGCCGAGCTGCTGCGCACCTTTCCGCACGACACCTCATTTGTGACCGACGAGATGGTGCGTCTGCGCCATGAAGTGACGCAGCTGGCCGGCGGCATGGAGGCGTATCGCAAGCTCTTTCCCGAACCCGCACCGGGCGGACAGACACGCGAGGTCAAGGGCATCCCCGAGGAAGACCTGCGCACCATCCAGACGCCCATCCTCGCCCTGCACGGCAGGCATGACGAGCGTGTGCCGCTGGAGTGCGGCATACGCATTGCGCACGCCTGCCCGAACGCGGACCTGCATGTCTTTGCCAACTGCGGCCACTGGGTGCAGATTGAACGCCGCAAGCAGTTCATTGAACAGACCCTCAACTTCACACAAGACCTGCGCGCCCATGTTTGACCAGCCACGCATTGACCAGCTTGCCGCCGAGCTGCACCAGTCCGAGAAGACGCGGGTGCAGGTCGAGCATTTTTCAAAACGCTTTCCGGAGATGACGATCGAAGATGGCTACGCTGTTTCGCGCGCCTGGGTAAAGATGAAGCTGGCCGGGGGCCGCACGGTGCGCGGGCACAAGATAGGCCTGACCTCCCGTGCCATGCAGCTGTCGAGCAACATCACCGAGCCTGACTACGGCACGCTGCTGGACGACATGTTTTTTGCCGAAGGCGGTGACATCCCCATGAGCCGCTTCATCGCCCCGCGCGTGGAGGTGGAACTGGCCTTTGTGCTCGGCAAGCGGCTGGAAGGCCCGAATCTCACCATCGTCGATGTGCTGAAAGCGACCGACTATGTGGTGCCGGCCATCGAGATCATCGACGCCCGCATCGAGCAGTTCGACCGCCACACCAAAGCCATGCGCAAGGTCTTTGACACCATCTCGGACAACGCGGCCAATGCCGGCATCATCACCGGCGGCAGGCCGGTCAAACCCGATGCCGTCGACCTGCGCTGGGTCAGCGCCCTGCTCTACAAGAACGGTGTGATCGAGGAGTCCGGCGTGGCGGCAGCGGTGCTCAACCACCCGGCCAACGGCGTGGCCTGGCTGGCCAACAAGCTGGCCGCCTGGGGCGAATGCCTGGAGGCGGGCGAGACCGTGCTGGGCGGCTCCTTCACACGGCCGACGCCTGCAGCAGCAGGGGACACCTTTCATGCCGACTACGGGCCACTGGGCGCAATTGCCTTCCGTTTCGTTTAGCCTGACCACCCTTGGCAAAATGAGTCTCATGAAAACACCCACCAATTTCTTCAAGCAGGCGCTGCTGCAAAAGCGGCCGCAAATCGGGCTCTGGCTGGGCACCGGTGAGCCCTACATCGCCGAAATCCTCGCGGGGGCCGGTTTCGACTGGCTGCTGATTGACGGCGAGCATGCGCCGAATGACCTGCACTCCATCCTCGGCCAGTTGCAGGGCATTGCCAGTTCTGTCGGCGCCTTCCCGGTCACACCGGCAGTGTCCAACGCGGTGGTACGCATTCCGCACGGCGACACGGCCCTGATCAAGCAGTGCCTGGACATAGGCGCGCAAACCATTCTGATCCCCATGGTCAACACGCCGGCACAGGCGGCAGAAATGGCGCTGGCCATGCGTTACCCGCCTGTGGGCATACGCGGCATGGGCGGCTCCATGGCCAGGGCGGCGCGCTGGTCGCGGTACCCGAACTACCTGCATGAAGCGAACGATGAGGTTTGTTTGCTGGTGCAGGTCGAGTCGGTCGAAGCCATGGCCAACATCGACGCGATTGCCGCCACACCCGGTGTGGATGGTGTCTTCATCGGCCCGGCAGACCTGGCCGCCTCCATGGGCCACCCGGGCAACGCAGGCCACCCCGAGGTGCAGGCGCAGATCGAGTACGGCATGAAGCGCATTCTTGCGGCCGGCAAGGCACCGGGCATTTTGTCGGTGACCGAAGCGCAGGCGCGCAAGTGGCTGGACGCCGGCGCGGTGTTTGTGGCGGTCGGCGTGGACATTTCGCTGCTGAACGCGGCGGCGGGCACATTGCTGGCGAAGTTCAAAACGGCGGCCGCGTCTTCGCAGGTACCCGGTGCATCGTACTGAAACGACTAAAGCGACCAAAGCGCCACCAAACCGGAACTTAACGTACACGTTAAAAATTTGCCGTATACGTTAAAAATTGGCTGTAAAGTGCGCCCTTAAGCCGATAAAACTGTCAAAAAGCTGATTTTCAGGTCAAAAACAGCCTTGATTGGGCATGTTTTAGGCCTCCAGACCAACAAATACGGGCGTGAGCAGCTATTAAAGACATAGCAAATGGGACCTGCGCGACCCGGCTCAAAAGCCGGTCAAGCAAAATAGCGCCATGTTCAATATCGCCATCGTCCAGAAACCTGCCGCTCAGGCCCTGAGCCAGGACGGGCTCAGCCTGCTGACCCCTGAAGAACTCGTCACCACGCTGCAGTTGCCCTCACCGGCCTGGCCGCAGGACTGGGCAAAGCTCACCAGCGCCTGGAACCGCCTGCCGCCCGATGCGCACCTCAAGGACGGCGGCCACTACCGCAAACGCCGCCACGCCTGTTATGTGCAGGACCTGGCCACAGGCGCCCTGGCGCAGACGCCGCACCGCGCCCACTGGCAGCCGACCGACTACAACGCCCTGCACGGCGGCTTCGAGCGCTGGTTTGAACCGGTCGAGCCTGAAGTCTCACAGGCGCCGGCGTGGACCGGGCTGATCACCGCACTGGGCAAGCTGTTTGCCCAGGTGCAGGCCGTGCCGCACTGGTATGTGGAGGCGCACCAGTTCCGCATCGACACGGCTGGTGGCGTAGGCCGGCCCACACCTGAAGGCGCGCACCGGGACGGCGTGAATTTTGTCGTGGTGATGATGGTCGCGCGCCAGGGCGTCAAGGGCGGCGAGACGCGCGTCTTCGATGCCAACGGCCCGCACGGCGTGCGTTTCCTGATGCAGGAGCCGCTCACCGCGCTGCTGCTGGACGACGCCCGCGTGATCCACGAAACCACGCCCATCCTGCCGGCCGACGACACCTCCCACGACGGTTACCGTGACACGTTGGTGCTCACTTACCGGGCCGGCGGCTTTCAGTCACCCGGCGTCTAGCCAGCACTTCCGCCTTCTGCCAACACCACAGGCTCGCAGCCTGCTGGAAAAGTCCGCTTGACGAAAATACTTTAAACCTAAACAATTAAGGCGACATTCAATTTAGAGAACAACCAGAAAGCCTCAAGCATGCGCATCCTTTGTCTGGGCGGTGGTCCCGCAGGTCTGTATTTCGCTGTGCTCATGAAGCTGCAGAACCCGGCCAACGTCATCACGGTGGTCGAACGCAACCGCCCCTTCGACACCTTTGGCTGGGGCGTGGTGCTGTCGGACCAGACGTTGGGCAACCTGCAGGTGGCCGACCCGGTCAGCGCCAAACTGATTGGCGACGCCTTCAACCACTGGGACGACGTCGAGGTGTTTTTCAAGGGGCGCAGCGTGCGCTCCGGCGGCCACGGTTTTTGCGGCATCGGCCGCAAGCGCCTGCTCAACATCCTGCAGGAGCGCTGCATTGAACTGGGCGTCGACCTGGTGTTTGAAACCGACGTGCAGGACGACCAGGCCATCACCGCCAAATACAACGCCGACCTGGTGATCGCCAGCGACGGCCTGAACAGCCGCATACGCAACCGCTACGCCGACACCTTCAAGCCCGACGTCGAGCTGCGCGCCTGCCGCTTTGTCTGGCTGGGCACGCACAAGACGTTTGACGCCTTCACCTTCGCCTTCGAGAAGACCGAGCACGGCTGGTTCGCCGCGCACGCCTACAAGTTTGACGACAAGACCTCGACCTTCATCGTCGAAACGCCGGAAGCGGTGTGGAAGGCCCACGGCCTGGACCAGATGAGCCAGGAAGAAGGCATCGCTTTCTGCGAGCGTCTGTTCGCCAAATACCTGGATGGGAACGCGCTGATGAACAACGCCACCCATGTGCGCGGCTCGGCCATCTGGATCCGCTTTCCGCGTGTGGTGTGCGAGCACTGGGTGCACCATGCCGGCGTGGGCGGCAAAAACGTCCCCATCGTCCTTATGGGCGATGCGGCGCACACAGCGCATTTTTCAATCGGCAGCGGCACCAAGCTCGCGCTTGAAGATGCGATCGAACTGTCACGCTGCTTTGCAAACAACACTGGCACCGATGCGGCGCTGCAGGCCTATGAAGCCGTTCGTTCGGTCGAAGTGCTGAAGATACAGAACGCCGCCCGCAACTCCACCGAATGGTTTGAGAACGTGGACCGCTACAGCGGCATGGAGGCCGAGCAGTTTTTCTATTCATTGATGACGCGTTCGCAGCGGATCAGCCATCAGAACCTGGGCGTGCGCGATGCGTCATGGCTGCAGGGTTATGAGCAGTGGCTGGCGAAGTCAGATAAAAAGCCAGCACCGCCACCGATGTTGCTGCCGCTGAAGGTTCGCGACGTTCAACTAAAGAACCGCATCGTCGTCTCACCTATGGCCACCTACAGCGCGATTGACGGCGTACCGCAGGATTTTCACCTCGTGCACCTGGGTGCACGTGCACTTGGCGGCGCCGCCATGGTGTTTGTCGAGATGACCTCACCTTCGCCTGAAGGCCGCATCACACCGGGCTGCCCCGGCCTGTGGAACGAAACGCAGATGCTGGCCTTCAAACGCATCGTCAACTTTGTGCATGCATCCGGGGAAGGCGCAAAGATCGCGCTGCAAATTGGCCACAGCGGCCCCAAGGGATCGACGCAGGTCGGCTGGGAAGATTCTGACGAGCCGCTGCCGTGGGGCAACTGGCCGCTGATGGCTGCCAGCGCCGTCGCGTACGGCACCACCAACCACATGCCCAAAGCCATGACGCGCGAAGACATGGATGTTGTGAAGGCGCAGTTTGTACAGTCCACGCGTTACGCCGCAGAGGCCGGCTTTGACTGGGTCGAACTGCACTGCGCGCACGGTTATCTGCTGTCGAGCTTCATCACGCCGCTGACCAATCTGCGCACCGACGAGTACGGCGGCAGCCTTGAAAACCGCTGCCGCTATCCGCTGGAAGTCTTCAAGGCCATGCGTGCCGTGTGGCCGGCACACCTGCCGATGAGCGTGCGCATCTCCGCACACGACTGGGCGCCGGGCGGCAATACCGCTGACGATGCAGTGGCCATGGCCAGGATGTTCAAGGACGCAGGCGCAGACTTCATCGACGTGTCGTCAGGGCAAACCACCCGTGACGCAAAACCCGTCTATGGCCGCATGTACCAGACGCCGTTCGCAGACCGCATTCGCAATGAAGTGGGCATACAGACCATTGCCGTGGGTGCGATTTCTGAAGTCGACCATGTCAACAGCATCATCGCCGCCGGCCGTGCCGACCTTTGCGCCATTGCCAGGCCCCACCTGGCAGACCCGGCCTGGACCCTGCATGAAGCGGCCAAACTGCAAAGCCGGTTTGTTGCCTGGCCCAAGCCCTACCTCAGCGGGCGCGACCAGATGTACCGCGAAATTGCCAAACAGAAAGAGCTTGCCGCATCGCCTGCGCAGGCAACCGATTCCGTCAAATAGACAACAAGCCGTCATGGCAAAAAAGGAGCGCACCATGGACATGGAAGCAAGAGGCCACAGCGAACACCCCGAGGCATTGCGGCTCTGGCTGCGCATGCTGACCTGCACGCAGCTGGTCGAGAAACAGGTGCGCAGCCAGTTGCGTGAGCAGTTCGACACCACGCTGCCGCGTTTCGATTTGATGGCGCAGCTTGAGCGAAACCCCGAAGGCCTGAAGATGAACGAGCTGTCGCGCCGCATGATGGTGACGGGCGGCAATGTCACCGGCATCACCGACCAGCTGGTGGCGGAAGGTGTCGTCGAGCGCGTCGATGTGGAAGGCGACCGCCGGGCCTACCGCGTGCGCCTCACCACACGCGGCCGCAAGGTCTTTGACGAGATGGCGCGCCAGCACGAAGCCTGGATCGTTGCCGCCTTCGAGTCCCTTTCACCGCGCGAGGTGGAGTCGCTGCACAAGCTTTTAGGCAAGGTCAAACAACACCACAACGCACAACAACTCGACAAACTGGAAGCGGCATGAAGCACTACATAGGCCCCAACAATCCCATGCATGCGCAGTTCGACGCATTTGCAGGCCACCAGGCCAAACACTTTGCCTACGCATTCAACGACGGCGTCGCCACACTCACGCTGAACCGGCCGGAACGCAAAAACCCGCTGACCTTTGACTCATATGCAGAGTTGCGCGATTTGTTCCGCGCCTTGAATACGGCCACCGACGTCAAGACCATTGTGGTCACCGGTGCAGGCGGCAACTTCTGCTCGGGCGGCGATGTGCACGAGATCATCGGGCCACTCACCAAAATGAGCATGCCGGAAATGCTGGAGTTCACGCGCATGACGGGCGACCTGATCAAGTGCATGCGCCTGTGCCCGCAACCCGTCATTGCCGCCATTGACGGCATCTGCGCCGGTGCTGGCGCGATGATGGCGCTGGCCGCCGACATGCGCCTGGGTACAGCACAGGCCAAGACGGCATTCCTCTTCACGCGCGTGGGGCTCGCCGGTGCCGACATGGGTGCCTGCGCCCTGCTGCCTCGGCTGATTGGCCAGGGCCGCGCCTCAGAGCTGCTGTTCACCGGCCGCGCGATGAATGCGCAGGAGGGCCTGCAGTGGGGCTTCTTCAATTCACTGCATGAGCCGGACGCATTGCTGGCAGCCGCGCAAAAACTCGCAGCAGACCTGGCCGCCGGCCCCACGTTTGCACACGGCATGACCAAAACCATGCTGCACCAGGAGTGGGCCATGACGCTGGACCAGGCGATTGAAGCCGAAGCCCAGGCACAGGCCATCTGCATGCAGACCAAAGATTTCACACGCGCCTACGAAGCCTTTGCAGCAAAGCAAAAACCGGCGTTCATGGGTGATTGAATATATGAAGCCAAGCACCTCCCACCTGGCTCTGCCATTTTTTGATGATGTGCATCGCGACATCGGCGAGCGACTGTCGGCATGGATTCCAGATCAGCACATTGATGAAAGCGACGACCGCCAGGCCTGCAGGGAATGGGTTGCGCGACTGGGCACCAACAACTGGCTCAGGTACTGCGTGCCCGCAGGCGCAGACGGTGCACTGGGCGGCGCGCTGCCAAAGCTCGACTCAAGGGCGCTGGTCATCCTGCGCGAAACACTGGCCTTTCATTCACCCCTGGCCGACTTTGCATTTGCCATGCAGGGCCTGGGTAGCGGCGCCATCACGCTGGCCGGCACGCCTGCGCAACAGGCGGCCTACCTGCCGCTGGTAGCAAGCGGCAAGAAGATTGCTGCGTTTGCGCTGAGCGAACCCGATGCCGGGTCGGACGCAGGCGCCATGTCCACCAGCGCGGTGAAGGCCGGAGACCACTGGGCCATCAACGGCACCAAGACCTGGATCAGCAACGGTGGCATTGCAGATTTTTATGTGACCTTCGTGAAAACCGATCCCGCGGCGGGAACGCGCGGCATCACCGCCTTTATCGTGGATGCCAACACAGAAGGCCTGGACACCAGCGAGCACATTGCGGTCATGGCGCCACACCCGCTGGCAACGCTTAAATTCGTCCACTGCAAACTGGATGAAACCGCGCAGCTGGGCGCGCTGCATGGCGGCTTCAAGCTGGCGATGCAGACGCTGGACATCTTCCGCGCATCTGTGGCAGGAGCCGCATTGGGCATGGCACGCCGCGCACTGGCAGAAGCTGTCAGCCACTCCAGGCAGCGCAAGATGTTCGGCCAGACACTGGCGGACTTTCAGCTGACGCAGGCCAAGATTGGCGAGATGGCGGCGCTTGTGGATGCTGCAGCGCTGCTGACCTACCGCGCGGCCTGGCTGCGTGATGAGGGCGAACGCACTGGAACCAGCACGCGGGTCACCGCAGAAGCGGCGATGGCCAAAATGACAGCGACCGAAAACGCCCAGCGCGTGATTGACATGGCGCTACAGATGCACGGCGGCCTGGGTGTCAAGGTCGGCACCAAGGTCGAAAGCCTGTACCGCGACATCCGTTCGCTGCGTATCTACGAAGGCGCCACAGAAGTGCAGCAACTCATTATTGGAAAGGCTGTGTTGCAATCATGACCGCCGCCATCGCCACGCCCGCCGCCTGCCCATCGGCGCAACCCGACCATTTTGTACATGACAGGCTGCCGCCTGCAGAACAGTGCGCCGAAATGCTTTACGACCTGCCCGGCCTGCAGATCCCGGCGCAGGCCAACCTGGTGGACGTGCTGTTTGCAAAAGCGTCAAGCCAGGGCCTTTCCGGCAGGCCCTTCCTGAGGTCTGACAAACAGACCCTCAGCTATGCAGAAGCGGCGCTGCAGGTGGCGCGCATTGCCCAGGTGCTGGTGGAAGACTTTGCACTTGTGCCAGGCAACCGCGTACTGCTGCGCGGGGGCAACTCTGTCGGCATGGCGCTGGCGTGGCTGGGCGTCGTCAAGGCGGGCATGGTCGCCGTGGCAACCATGCCGCTGCTGCGTGCCAAGGAGCTAGGCGAAGTCGTCGAAAAATCAGTGGTGTCATTTGCCCTGTGTGATGCCTCATTGCTGGATGAGCTCAAATCAGCTCAGGCTCAAGGTGACACACTGAAAACAGTGGTGGCATTCAACCAGCCGGGCGAAGCGGGCGCGCTCGAAACGCTTGCATCGCAAAAGAGTGGCATCTTCAAACCCTGCCTGACAGCTGCCGACGACATCGCCATGATGGCCTTCACATCAGGGACGACAGGCAAGCCCAAGGCCGTGGTGCATGCGCATCGCGATGTGCTGGCTGCCTGCGAGTCATGGCCACGCCACATCCTTCGCGCCACACCAGACGATATCGTGATGGGCTCACCACCGCTGGCCTTCACCTTCGGTCTGGGTGGCATGTTGCTGTTTCCCATGTGGGCGGGAGCTTCGGTGTATTACCCGTCGATCGGCTATACGCCGGAGGCCATGGTCAAGCTGATCAACCAGGTCGGCGCGACCATCTGCTACACCGCCCCGACCTTCTACCGGCAAATGGCCGCATTTGCCAGGCAATATGGCACGCCCACACTGCGCACCTGTGTCAGTGCGGGTGAGGCCCTGCCCGATGCCACGCGGCAATTATGGAAAGACGCGACTGGCATCGAGATGACGGATGGCATAGGTGCGACGGAGATGTTCCACATCTTCATCTCCACCGATCCTTCAAGTCCAGACGGTGTCCGGCGTGGCGCCATTGGCAAGGTGGTGCCGGGTTACATCGCTAAGGTGGTTGATGACACGGGCAACGAGGTGCCGCGCGGCACAGTAGGCAAGCTGGCCGTCAAAGGTCCGACGGGTTGCCGCTACCTCGAAGATGAACGCCAGGGCAACTATGTCAAAAACGGCTGGAACTACCCGGGCGACGCCTTCATGCAGGATGCCGACGGCTACTTCTTCTACCAGGCCCGGGCGGACGACATGATCATCACCGCCGGCTACAACGTCGGCGGCCCGGAGGTTGAAGACGCCCTGCTCAAACACCCGGCCGTTGCCGAGTGCGGTGTGGTGGGCCTGCCTGATGACGAGCGCGGCATGATCGTCAAGGCATTTATTGTTTTGAAGCCAGGCCAGCAGGACGGCGCAGAAACGGTCAAGGCACTGCAGGATCATGTGAAAGCAGCGCTCGCGCCTTTCAAGTACCCGCGCCAGATCGAGTTTGTCGACAAGCTCCCGCGTACAGAGACCGGCAAACTGCAACGCTTCAAATTGCGCACGTCATGAAATTCAGCATCGGACGGCAGATCCGCTTTCACCACTGCGACCCGGCAGGGATTGTTTTCTTTCCGCAGTTTTTCTACCTGCTGCACGAGGCCAAGGAAGACTTTCTGGCCCATATCGGCTTCCCGCAGCACAAAATGATTGAAAGCAGTTTCGGCACACCCGTGGTGGATATCAAAACCGGCTTTCTCGGCATGTGCCGTTATGGTGATGACATCATGATCAGTGTCTCGATCTCAAAACTCGGCAACGCCAGCATGGGCATGGACTACACGATTCATTCGGCTGGCGACCTGAAACTCACCTCAAGCTGGGTGCTGGTTTATTCCTCGCTATCCGGTGGCAAGCCGGTTCGCATCCCGGACGACCTCAGGAGTGCCATGCAACCCTACCTTCAGCAAACACAGAAACATCCAGAAGGGACAACATGAAAAAACTACAACCTCCAGGCTGGGCTGAACCCAGGGGCTATGCCAATGGTGTGATGGCGCGCGGCACACTTATTTTTGTCGGTGGCCAAATAGGCTGGAATGGCAACCAGCAGTTTGAAAGCGATGACTTCATCGCCCAGACACGCCAGGCCTTGCTCAATATCGCGGCTGTTTTGAAAGCCGGCGGTGCCGGCCCCGAGCACATGGTGCGCATGACCTGGTATGTCGTGGACCGTGTTGAATACGCTGAGCGGCTCAAGGAACTTGGCGTCGTTTACCGCGAAGTCATGGGCAAGAACTTCCCCGCGATGACCTGTGTGGAAGTAGCCGCGCTGGTGGAAGAGCGGGCAAAAATCGAAATCGAGGTGACTGCGGTGCTGCCTGATTAGTTCACCGCAGACCGTACGCACAAACAAGAAAAAAGGCAGCCGAGGCTGCCTTTTTTTGTCGATTCCCGGATTTCGTCAGCGCTTTATTTGGCGGTGCCGGTCACTTCAATCGTCACGCGCCGGTCAGGCTGCAGGCACTGGATCAGTTCAGCACGACCCAGGTTTGCGCTGCAATCCTTGCTGACCGCATCGCGCTTGCCCTTGCCCTGTGCAACTGCGGCAGCGGACTTGACGCCCAGTGACTCGAGATAGACCTGAACAGTTTTGGCGCGGGCTTCAGACAGCTTGTCGTTGTAGTCGTCAGAGCCCAGGCGGTCGGTATAACCCAACACCGTCAGCGTCTGGATGGACTTGTAGGCCTTCAGGCGCTGTGCGACGTCATTGAGACGTTGCATGCCGCCCGGAATCATGTCTTCAAGACCGGACTTGTCGAACTTGAACAATGTGTCGGTGAGCAGCACGTAGGTCTCACGATTGACAGGCGCTACAGCGCCTGCTGCAGCAGCGGGCCCACCTGCAAGCTGCACACCGGCTTTGGGTTGCAAGCAGCTGTCGGCTTCAATTTTGGCGCGGCGCAAGGCGTCTTCGACCATCTGGATGTGCGGGGTGGCCTGACGCCAGCCTGTTTGTTCGTCGGCATGTCCTGCACGCACCAAACGGACTTCAGCACAAGCCACGGTACGGGCATTGCAGGCCATGGAAGCCGGCTGATTCTTGTAGTTGCTGAGCTGGGCCCACAAGTCGTCACGCAGTTTGGAGCTGCGGGCGACCAGAGGTGTGTCAAGTCCGGCGCGGGCGGATTTATCAGCCTCGAGGGCCTGGGCGATCTTGACCGCTTCAGTCATCGACTCCTCGATATAGCCTGAGCGATCGTTCTCGTGGTACTGGCTTTTTGCGGTATCCAGCCAGCACTGGGCTTTGGCCATTGAATAGCTGTTCAGCGGAATGCCGGCCTCGTTGAGCCTGCGCAGGCGTTGCTGCACGCCTTCCAGCGTCTGGCGATCCTGGATGATGTGCTCGTCGGTAATCCGCAGCTGTTGTGGCGTCAGGCCCGTCGCTTGCGCGTAGGCAGCCGGTACTTCGTTTTTGCCGGCGCCTGAAGAGCAGCCAGCCAATACCGCAGCAGCAACGAGCAACATCGTTGCAGGACTGCGAGGGCCGATTGAATAGGTCATGGCCATCCTCATCACGGTTAGGGTTTCATCACACTGGGGTCCAGTGTCTTGTTGGAAGACTGGTCGTTCTTTTTGAACAGATCCTCGTCAAACTTGTAGCGCAGGCCGAGTACCCAGCCACGGTTGGTGTAGTCATTGCCGGTCAGGCTGGAGGCGGTGCCGGAGGAGCTGAAGCCGCGCCAGTTGTAGCCAAGCGTTGCATAGAGGTTATCCATCACAACGTAGCCAACTTCGAGACCGTAGGCATATTGCACGTCGCCGCCCGTGCCCTGTAGCCTGGAAACAATGGCGCCAACTGACCACTTGTTGGTAATGTCATAGGTGACACGGCCACCGAGCAGTTGGGCGCGGTAGCTGTCATTGACGGTACCCAACAACAATTCGTTGACATTTTTGTAGGCATAGCGGCCGGAGATCCACCACACGCGGCTTGGATGGTAATTTCCGCGGAAGCTGATGACATCGGTCTTGCTGTTGATCTGCGTCGCGCCAGGGCTGCTGTTGCGGTCATCCTTGCGTTCATAAAGGCCCAGGGCGTCGAACTTGTTGTTGTCGACCGGGCGATAGGCAAAACCGACCTGGAAGCGGCTTTGCAGGCTGTCCGAACCCAGCGCCGTACGGGGCTTGATGACGCTGAGGTATTCACGCGCCAGCAGGGTCCAGTCACTGTCCAGCTTGCGGGCAGAACCGACCGTCAGCAGCCAGTTGGTGTTGTTGGCGTCTTCGCGCCACTCGGTCCTGCCGGAAGACTTCCAGATGGGGCTGGCGGTGTATTCCAGGCCAACGGCAGCCGAACTCGCATTGCCACTGGTGGCCGCCAGGCGCTCGACGCTGGTTGTCATGCGGATACCCTCGGCAAGACGCCAGCCATTGCGCAGGCCAAGCGCGCGCTGCACTTCCTTGCCAGACGCGGAATCACGCAGGCGATATTCGCTGTAGAGCGAGCCATCCTGCATGTACTGGGTATCGACACCCACCGAGAACGCGTCACTGATGTCGCCAGTGCCCAAACCATAGGCGCCGCTGTACTGCGTGGCACGTTCATAACGGGTGTAGAGACGGGTCTTGTCGGCAACGCGCCAATCGGCGCCCAGACGATAGAGCCCGGAGCCGGTGCCGCTGAAGGGGCGCTGGGTCTCGGCCGACAGGTTCAGGCGATCAGTGACCGCCCAGCGAGCGCCGAGGCGGTAAAGGTTCGTAGGGTCTGTGCCCGTTACATTCTGCAGCTCGCCGTCCACCGTCAGCGAATCCGTGACCCTGTATGCCGCACGCGCGAACATCGAGGTACGCTCCAGGCTGGTGGGCGCGCCCGCCACAGGATTGGTAGCCACGTTACACAGAATGGGCAAGCCGGTAGCCGGGTCAATCGACTGATTACCAACCTGACTGATGCCGTAACCCGTGTTGTAGCCTGCAATTGCGCCTGCTGCCGTGGTGGTGCCGGTCGTGACGTTGCTGCAATTGGTCGCTGTGGTCTGCGCGAGGCTGATGGCGTTCTGCTCAACACGGCGCACACCGCCGCCTATCGTCAGGCGGTCAGAAATTCGGAGGTCAATCGCCGCGGAGCCCTGCTCATTCAGGCTTCCCACAATGCTGTCCTTGGAGCTCAGGTATTCACCGGTGACACTCAGGTTCGGGTTGATGCGATAGGAGCCCGACGCGCCGTACTCTGTCTTGCCGCCGGTAACTCCGGACGAAGCATTGTTAAAGTCAGTGCTGGAGCGCAAACCATAGGCTTTGTAGCGCAGTTCATCATCGGCGTGGCGGATCTCCACGCGTGCAGCTGTACCCACAACCTCACCGGATTTGCCGGCGAAGTTGGAGCTGACATTGGCGTTATAGCCACTTGCATTGGTGTTGACCGTGCTGTTGGTACGCGCGACTTCAGCAAGTATTTCCGTGTTCTTGCTGAGTTTCAGCGAGAGGTTTGCACCCGTCACCTCATACGGCGCGGAAGGGTTCTCGTCGCGGGCACCGGCGACACCAACGGTCAGGGTATCGGTGAGCTTGAGCCGCACATCGCCGCCATAGACCAAGAACTTGGCGCCGCCCTTGTCAACTTCATACGTGACACGGATGGTCACCGGATTGAGCTGGTCGTCAAAACTTGGAACCGGCGCACGGAAAAGAATCTGCCCAGAGAAAGGTTCAAATTCGTAATCGGTGTTGCGGGCTACGGGCGTGACTTTCAGGATATTGGTCGGGCGGTACCGGTCCCTGGTCAATATCTCGATCTTTTCCGAACCGGTGACGCCGTTGGGGTTGGAAACAGAGTACGGACCCGAAACGCCGCGCGCGGGGAATTCATCCACAACCTGGGTCAGCGCCTGCTGCGCCACAAAGCCGTTGGCGGTTACTTTACCCTCTTCATAGTGGCCACGAATGCCAGGCAAGGAACGGTTGTACTGGCTCAGCGTTCTGGCCGGATTGGTATCGCCCGTGGTGTAGTCACCCAGCAGCAGGTAGTTGAGCTTGTTGTCCACACGGACGTAAAGCTTGCCCGAGCTCTGCGCATCGACACCGCGAATGCTGGAGTCACCGTAGACAGGGTAAAACGCATTGGGGTCAATGTCCTGGAACAGCTTGATGCGCGTGTCTTTGTCGGAGTCATATGCGAGCGTTAACAGGTATTCACCCTTGACCTTGCCCTTGAGGTACACAGCCGCGCGGGCCCCCAGGTTGGTCTTGCCGCCATTGAACTCTTTGGTGAAGCCCTTCAACTCATTGTCAAAGCCGTCGTTCTCGCGGACAGGGGTGATTTGTTTGGGGTCAAACTTGTCGGAGCGCAGACGCCCTTCCAGCAGGCCCACAGCGATGAAGTCCCTCAGGTCGGGGACATAACGAACGATGACTTTTTCAGCAACGCCCCTGACGGACACCCTCAGGGTCACAGGATCGGGCTTGAAAGGGGCAATCAGCTTGAATTGCAGTGAGCCACCTTTCACGACCTGTTGAATGCCGGGCGTGATTCTGTCTATATCGCTTCTGTCCGCGCCAGACTCCGAGGTGAGTCGTCCGGGCATCAGGACACGTGCACCCCCATCCACTTCGATGGTGACTTCAACGTCGGTGGTGATGCGCTGACCGTCCTTGTCGAAAAGACGCAACTGCACTTCCGTGCCTGTCACGCCGTCAGCAGCCAGATTGTCACCATCTACCTTCAGGCTGATTTTGCTGACGGGTGAACTCAGGCGCTCAAGGAATGAAGTGAAAGGACGCGGTCCAATACCTTGCTGGCCACCCGTTTCAAACAGGCTTTTGGCTTCAGGGACATCTGCACTCGTCGTGTTGGCAGCCGGCTGCGCCAGTGCAAGACCTTGCGCAAGCATGACCGCAATCGCCACAGGCGTGCGCCGCAGCATCACCCCGTCTGAAAAGCAGGTCTGCTTCATCTGTTTCATTGCACAACCCCCGGAGCCGAGGGCAGGAGATCCTGCTGCCTCACAGACGGCAGGATTTGTTGCGGCACTTCGCCTGGGCGATTCTGGATTTGCAGCGGCAGGCCTTTTTCTGTTTCAGGGGCGAGAACACCCCCCTGAGCACGGCGCGCCCTCACCTGGTCAAGGACTTCAGGACTGCAAGAACCTTCGATAAAGTCGGCACGGGCAAGTTCCCCGCCCTTGAGGTCAACAAAGAGACTGTCGCCGACACCCGCATTACGGTTGCTGGATGGAACCAGGCGTGAACCCTTTGGCAGGGTGGTGCGGTCAACCTTGACCACATGCGTTTGTGACTTGATGCCGCAAACGCTGTACTTGCCTTCAGCGTCCGTGATGAAGAAGCTGCCGTCAAGCATCACAAGGCGTACGCCTGGTATGCCTACTTCACGAGTGCCACCAGAATTATTCTGGATGCCGTTGCCATCGCAATCGACGTACACCTTGCCGGCAATACAGCCGTCATTGCTGAACACGCCGCCCTGGACATTGACCTTGAATCTGGCGACGTTCGAGACCTGTCCACCGGAACCTGTTGCCTGTGCGGTATTGATGCCATCACCCTGTTGCGAACCAACACCAAGCCGCACGAAATAGGTCAACTCGGCAGTTTCCTGTCCGTTGATGGTTCCGATATTGAATGACAGGTCGCGGCCCACACCGCCGTCAGGATTGGCCAGCGTCACAGAGCCAAGGCGAGCCGTACCAAGGATGTAACGGAAGCCTGCCGGCAACGAATCAGCCACTTTCACACCAGCGATTGGCAACAGGGTTGTATTGCGTACCCGTACCGTGTACTGAACGGAGTCACCCAACTCCGCGACGGTCTTGCTACCTGTCTTGCTGATCAACAAGGCACCGAGGACGGGTTTTGTTCCAGGATCCAGCGGAATATGGTTGAAGTAAATATTTGCCGAGTTAGCCGCCAGGTTAAACGACAGGTAATAGGTCGTGGCCTGACCGCCCGTTGGGGGTCCAGACTGGCTTTGCACAAATACATCGGCGCCCGCTGGCACGGGTGACTGCGGGAAGGTGCTCGGTGTGATCGTGCTGGTCGAGAAGCCTGCTGGCGGCGTCACCTGAATCACATAAGTACCGGCACGGAATGGGAAGCCAGACCCGGCAGCGTCCTTCAGGATGTATTCATAACCACCAGGCTGACCGCTAGGACAGGTCGTGCCGGAAAGGCAGGTGTTGATGCCGCCGACCAGATTCTGAACCGGAACAATGGCCAGCGCGCCGCCCGGGCCATAGGGTCCATACAGCGTCAGCGTCGCACCATTCAAGGCGATCCGGCTGTCAGTACGGTACACCACACCACTCGGGTCAATTGGCAAATTCTGGCTCACGGTGTTGTCACCGGCAAACAGGCTGATGCCGGAAATCGCCTGGCCGAATGTTCCGCCATTCACACCGGTTTCAACAACGGTAGTGGCCGGGTTTACATTGCCATTGGTTGTCAACCCACCCTGGTTGAGAGGCGTGGTGCCAATTGCATTACATGTGCTCGTATCGCTCGTGGTCAGGCAGTTGTAGAACTGCAACTTGTAGCCTGTACCCGGCTGTACACCTGTAATCCTGTATTCACCCAGGGCATTTGTCAGGGCAGTACCGACAACCACGGAGGAGGCATTTGTCAGCTTGACAAAAACATTCGACAGCAGGGTTTCACCAACCTGATACGTACGGTAGTTTGAACCATCCCTCACGCTGTCTACCCACGCAATACCCTGGAGATTCGCACCAACACCGGCGACAACTGAAGACAGGTCATTCAGCGGATTGACGTCGGCCCCTCCAAACGCAGTGACACGCGCCGTAAAGGTTTGTGAAGCTGTTTGCGCGGCGCTCAACACGTAAGTTGTGGTGAACACCATTGACTGGCCTGGAGGCAAAGCCGTGCTGATCACAAAATTAAGCGTTGATCCCGTCGGACTTCCGACACCCGGAGGGAGATTGACTGTGACAGAGGCCCCGCTCGGCAGGCTTCCGACGTTGGCCACGGTAACGATGACGGTATTTGTTCCCGCAACTGTTCCGGTACCCGCGGGCACCAACAGGGAAGGTGACAACGTCAGTGTCACGGAAAGATCAACTCCGGTGCCCGTGACAACCGTTGTGGCGGTTCCCAGGTTGTTAACCAGATTGGTATCTGCCGTCGTCGTGGTGATGGTGCTGGTTCCCCTGACCACCCCCGTTGCCGGCATCACGTAGGTGAAGGTAAAGCTGGCACTGCTTCCAGAAAGCAGGGTCGCCGCCGCAAACGTCGCAGTCACGCTGCCTACAGCGACCGTGCCACCAGTGACCGCAGTCAGCGTGCCGCCACTCAAGACCACCGTACGCGTCACATTGTTTGCCGTCGACGGACCGAGGTTGAAGAAAGTGACTGTACCCGTGGCAGTGGCGTTTGGCACCACGCTTGCTGGCATCACAAGCGTGGTGCCCACATCGGCGCTAATCGCTGGCACGCTGAACGTACCCGTGTTATTCGCTGGATTTGTATCGTTAAGTGCGCTGGATGCTCCGGTTCCGCTCACGCCTGTGGACGTCTGCACGAAACTGATCGAGGCACTTACCGTACCGCTCGGCGTGACATTGACCAGCGTCGGAGATAGCGGGAAGGTAACCACACCGGTGGCGGTGTTGTAGACGCCAGTTCCGAGCAGTGAACTGGTGACAGTCACTGCAACCAGGCTCGGGCTCAGCTTCAACGTGAACACGGCAGTCGTGGCCGTGCCCGAGGTATTGGTGTTGACGAAGTTCACCGTGCCGCTAACCGTCGTGCCTGTAGGCGCGCTCGCCGGGAAGCCGGCAAAGCTTGTGCTCATATCCGCAGGCAGATTGCCCACCGGTGTCACCACCGTCACCGTGTTGACTGGCACAGGATCTGGCGTCGT
>JAZJYR010000030.1:20029-22350 GCA_040390295.1 Pseudomonadota bacterium | reverse complement strand
TGCCCACCGGTGTCACCACCGTCACCGTGTTGACTGGCACAGGATCTGGCGTCGTGCTGGTGCCGGCTGCCGTGTTGGTCACGCTGCCGCTGGCGGAGCTGCTGACCGTGGCGTTGACCACCAGTGTCAGGGTCTGGCCCAGCGACAGACTGGCCGTCGTGATCACGCTGGTGCTCGTGCCCACGATGGTCACCGCACCATTGTTGCTGGTGGCGCTACCGATCGTCAGGCCTGCGCTCAGGATGTCGGTCAGGGTCACGTTCTGCGCTGCGCTCGGGCCCAGATTGACCAGCGTCACCGTGTAGCTCACCGTGCCGCCTGCCGTCACGGCCAAGCTCGAGGCCACCTTGGTCAGGGTCAGGTCGGCCTGGCTGCCCACCGGTGTCACCACCGTCACCGTGTTGACTGGCACAGGATCTGGCGTCGTGCTGGTGCCGGCTGCCGTGTTGGTCACGCTGCCGCTGGCGGAGCTGCTGACCGTGGCGTTGACCACCAGTGTCAGGGTCTGGCCCAGCGACAGACTGGCCGTCGTGATCACGCTGGTGCTCGTGCCCACGATGGTCACCGCACCATTGTTGCTGGTGGCGCTACCGATCGTCAGGCCTGCGCTCAGGATGTCGGTCAGGGTCACGTTCTGCGCTGCGCTCGGGCCCAGATTGACCAGCGTCACCGTGTAGCTCACCGTGCCGCCTGCCGTCACGGCCAAGCTCGAGGCCACCTTGGTCAGGGTCAGGTCGGCATAGGAACCTGTCACGCTGAAGGTCGCCGTGTTGTTGCCGCTGTTGGTGTCGTTCGTGGCGTTGCCCGTGCCCGTGCCGGCCACCGTCGTCGTGGTCTGCACGAAGCTGATGGCTGCGCTGACCGTGCCGCTTGGCGTGACGTTGACCACCGTCGGCGGCGTGAACGTCACCACACCGCTGACGCTGTTGTACACGCCCGTGCCCAGCACATCACTGGTCACCGTCACGTTGGCCAGGCCCGGCACCAGGGTGATCGTGAACACGGCCGTCGTGGCGGTGTTCGTGGCGTTGGTGTTGACGAAGTTGGCCGTGCCGCTGACCACCGTGTTGACCGGGGCGCTCACCGGGAAACCAACGAAGCTGGCGCTCAGGTCGGCGACGCTGCCGGTCACGCTGAACGTGGCCGTGTTGTTGGCGGCGTTGGTGTCGTTGACCGCGCCCGTCGTGGCCGTGCCGGCCACCGTGGTCGTGCCCTGCAGGTACGTCAGGGTCACCGTGACGGTGCCGCCTGCGGCCAGCACGCCTGGCGCTGGCGTGGCGAACGTCACCGAGCCGGTGGCGTTGTTGTACGTACCTGCTCCCAGCACGGCGCTGGTGATCGTGACGTTGGCTGCGCCCAGACCCGCCGTCAGGTTCAGGCTGAACGTCGGCGTCGTGGCGGTGTTGGTCGCGCTGGTGTTGACGTAGCTGACCGTGCCGCTGACGATGGAGCCGGCCGGCGCGCTGGCCGGGAAGCCGGCGAAGCTGGCGCTCATGTCCGCAGCTGTTCCCAGCACGCTGAAGGTCGCCGTGTTGTTGCCGCTGTTGGTGTCGTTCGTGGCGTTGCCCGTGCCCGTGCCGGCCACCGTCGTCGTGGTCTGCACGAAGCTGATGGCTGCGCTGACCGTGCCGCTTGGCGTGACGTTGACCACCGTCGGCGGCGTGAACGTCACCACACCGCTGACGCTGTTGTACACGCCCGTGCCCAGCACATCACTGGTCACCGTCACGTTGGCCAGGCCCGGCACCAGGGTGATCGTGAACACGGCCGTCGTGGCGGTGTTCGTGGCGTTGGTGTTGACGAAGTTGGCCGTGCCGCTGACCACCGTGTTGACCGGGGCGCTCACCGGGAAACCAACGAAGCTGGCGCTGACATCAGCAAGACTCACCACCGGCACCACCAGCGTCGTCGTGTTGTTGCCCGGTGTCGGGTCGGGCGTGGTGCTAGTGCCGGCGGCCGTGTTGGTCACGCTGCCGCTGGCAGAACTGCTCACCGTCACGTTAACGATAAGGGTCAGCGTTTGGCCTATCGCCAAACTAGTAGTGGTCGCACCTACAGAGGCGCCGACCACCGTCGTCGTGCCTCCCGCATTGTTACTGCTTGCACTCACCAACGTCAGCCCTGCGCCCAGTACGTCGGTCAAAGTCACGCTCTGTGCCGCACTCGGCCCTAGGTTGACCAACGTCACCGTATAGCTGATCGTGCCGCCGGCCGTGCCGCTGTTGTTGTTGGAGGCGACTTTGGTCAGGGTTAGGTCTGCGACGCCGGTCACCGTGCCGGCCACCGTCGCCGTGCTTGAGCCGTTGTTGGTCGTGCCCACC
>JAZJYR010000030.1:0-19929 GCA_040390295.1 Pseudomonadota bacterium | reverse complement strand
CGCCGGTCACCGTCGAGGGCCCGGCGTTGCTGATCACGAAGCTGAACGTGGTGGTCGCGCCGGTGGCGACCGTGCTGGCCGCTTGCAGCTTGCTCACGCCCAGATTGACCACATTGGTCACCGTGCCGGCCACCGTCGCCGTGCTTGAGCCGTTGTTGGTCGTGCCCACCGGCGGTGTCACTGCCAAGGTGTTGGTGTAGCTGCCGGTGGCCACTGCCGTGACCTGCACCGTCACCGTCACCCCGCCGCCCGACGGGATCGTCACCGAGCCCTGGATGGTGGTGCCGCTGATGCTGAAGCTGGCCGTCGTGGCATTGCCCGAGACCTGGCTGCCCAGACTGGTGGCGTTGTTGAACTGGGCCGGCAAGGTGTCAACGAAGCTGGCGCCGGTCACCGTCGAGGGCCCGGCGTTGCTGATCACGAAGCTGAACGTGGTGGTGCCACCAACACCAACAGTGGTCATATTGGCCAACTTGGCCACCGTAAGGCTAACTGCAGGCGTAACACTCAACACCGCACTTACAGTTGCCGTGTTTGTACCAACCGAAGTTGTCAGAGATCCCGCCGGAATCGTGTTGGTGATTGTCCCCGAAACGGAACTGGTAACTACCGTCGTTACGGTACAAACGCCGGCGGGCGGGATGGTAAATCCAGCACCCAGCGTCAAGCTGTTACCGCCCGCTACAGCCGCTGCAGCGCCACCCGTGCAACTCGTCAGTGCACCAGTTACGGTATTTACAAGACCCGTCGGATATACGTCCGTAAACAGCGCAGAGAGCGTCGCCGACACAAGTGCATGGGTATTTGTAATCGTGATTGTCAGCAGCGCGGTACCGCCCGCATTGATGCTTGCCAGCGAAAAGCTTTTGGAGATAACCGGACTCGAGGGGGAAACCAAATCCAGATCCTGAGCCGAGCAAACTCCCGTCCCAACGGTACAGGATGCCGATGGATTGGTGTTGGTCACACTCGCAGGAGGAGTGATTGAGACAACGTTATTGACTTGGGTTTGGGCTTGCGCGAGCGACGCAAAAAAGAGCAATAGAAACGGCACAGCAACAAGCCCGACCCAACGCCGAACCTGAAGCAAACTTCGCAGCTGTGAAGTTGAAAGGCCTAAAGCCCTCGCAAGATCCAAAAATTGCCCTAAAAAGCCGGACACAAACAACCCGCCAGCAATAAATTGCCTGCAAGCTCAAGTTTAATGGCGCACCCCACGCGTGTAACAAATCATTTCAGATCTCTCAAAAAAACCATGCCTACCGCGCAAAAAATCACACACCCCTCAACAGCTGAAGTTTTTTGGCACAAAATCTTCGCAAGAGCATGATTTGAAAGAACTTTTAAAGCTGTGATCCCGACGAAATTTTTCACAGAAACAGGTTTTTGGGGATCAAGATATAAAACTTAAGGATTAAACAACTATCTGATACAGAATGTATTTTAATTGTCGGAATAGGTAAGTCGCATTAATCGACCATGTAAAACATGGCCGCTTTATCTTTTTTGCTACATATGTAAAAAAAGCATCGCGTCAGGCACGTCTTGTTACCCGGAAGTACGCCTCAAGCCCGACCTGCAGATTCAGATATTTAAAAAAGGGGGTGCCGCCAAGGCAAGGAAGGAAGGCTGCTGCCCGCCGTTGCAAGCAAAGGCGCGGGAATGCAAACCGGCGCCAGAATGCAAAACGCCCCAGAACCCGAAAAGGGCGCTGGGGCGCTAAAAGACTGGTGGCCTGGGGCGGAATCGAACCACCGACACAAGGATTTTCAATCCTCTGCTCTACCGACTGAGCTACCGGGCCAAGCCCATGATTATATAACAGTCCTGAAGGGCTTCCTTCGCTACAGGTTCATGACTGCATGAGAATTTCAGGCGCTGCGCTTGCCGCGGGACAAATCGACGCCCAATTGCTTGAGTTTGCGATAGAGATGGGTACGTTCAAGACCGGTTTTTTCGGCGACACGTGTCATCGAGCCACCCTCCTTGGCCAGGTGAAATTCGAAATACGCTTTTTCAAACTCGTCCCGGGCATCACGCAGTGGTTTTTCCAGAAGAAAGCTCTGTGTTGCCTGCGGCCCGATCTCGACAGCCACAGGAAGGGACCCGCCAGTCATGGCCGCTTCCACCGTCAGGTCTGCAGGGCTGACTATCAGGCCCGATGCCACGATTTTCCGGCCCACTGACTTGGTCAGGCCCTGCTCCACAGCCTTCAACAGTTTCTGCAGCGTGATGGGCTTTTCAAGAAAAGCCATTGCACCAATCTTGGTGGCTTCGACGGCGGTATCAATCGTTGCATGGCCGCTCATCATGATGACGGGCATGGTCAGCAACCCGCTGGACGACCACTCCTTGAGCAAGGTCACCCCATCTGTATCGGGCATCCAGATATCCAGCAGAACCAGATCGGGCTTGATGCGATTACGCGCCGCACGCGCCTGAGCCGCGTTTTCAGCCAGCTCGACCTGGTGCCCCTCGTCATTGAGGATTTCCGACAAAAGGTCGCGTATGCCCAGCTCGTCGTCGACCACCAGAATATTTGCCATGATTGAATTACTGCCCTGCCATTTGTTGGATATGTGTTGTTAGCCTACAACTGCAAATGATAACGATACTTGCGCGCCCTGCACGACACCGTCTACAACACGGTTGGAAATATCCACACGCGCACCGTGCTCGTCGGCTATTTTTTTGACCACGGCAAGACCTAGGCCTGTGCCCTTCACCTTGGTCGTGACATAAGGTTCAAAGGCCCGCTTGAGGATGTGCTCGGGAAAACCAGTCCCCTTGTCCCTGACACTCAGCCGTACGCGCCCCGACACCCTGGAGTAGTCTGTCTTGAGGGTAACAACACCTTCGGCATTTCCTTCCTGTGCATCCTGCGCGTTTTGCAACAGGTTGTGAATGACCTGCCTGAGTTGCTGTGCGTCACCCTTGATTAGGGGCGCATCAGGATCAAGTTCGGTTTGAACGGGAACGACTGCATTCTCACTGGCATAAAGCTGCAAAACCTCACCGACCAGTGCGTTCAGGTCCACGGGTTTGAGTTCGGCTGCCGGCAGGCGCGCGTAGTCGCGAAACTCATTGACCAGCCGCTTCATGGCCTCGACCTGGTCGACGATGGTCTTCACCGATTTGGTCAGCAGCGCCTGCCCTGGTTCATCGAGTTTTCCTTGCAGCTTCATCTCAAGGCGCTCGGCCGAGAGCTGTATGGGCGTCAGCGGATTCTTGATCTCGTGTGCCAGCCTGCGGGCCACTTCGCCCCAGGCCTGTGCCCGCTGCGCCGAGACCATTTCTGAAACATCATCAAACACCAGCAAAAATTCCTCGGTGCCAGGCATTTTTGCGCCACGCGCGATCAGGGTGATGGCGTTGTCAGGCGAGCCGGTCATGGCGGTATTGAGTTCAAACGACTGCTGCCATTGCTCCTGGCCGTGCGGGCCGCCGGCTTCGCTGAGGAAGTCGGCAAACTGTTTTTTCACATCGCCTGCAAATTGTTCGAGACCCGGAACTTCGGCCAGTGATTTCCCGTGGTGGGCCGCCAGTGGCGCCCTGAGGATGCGCGTTGCGCCGGGGTTACTTGACTGGATGTTTCCATTGACGTCCAGCACGATCACGCCGGCAGTGAGATTGTCAAGAATCGTCTGCAAATTGGCGCGCGCGGCATCCACCTGGGTCATGCTCTGCTGCACGGCCGAACGCGCATCGGACAGTTGCTGTGTCATGTCGGCAAATGACCGCGTCAGGCCGCCAAGTTCGTCCTTGCCCTGCAGCGCAGCTTTTGGCGTGAGGTCGCCCAGCGCCACCTGCCGCACACCTTCAGCCAGCACCAGCAAAGGCTTGGCAAGCTGGTTACCCAACACCACTGCCAGCAACACAGCCCCGAAGACCGCCAGGAAAAGGCTGAGCGTGAGTGTGCCGATGTACATTTTTCGCAAACCGCCACGCGCCAGTGCGCGCTCCTGGTATTCGCGGTTCGCCTCCTGCACAGCGATGGCGTTGGCGACCACCGTCGGCGGTATGGCCTGCGTTATCTGCAGAAAGCGTGCATCGCCCAGCAAACCGACATTCGGGTTGTTGACCACTGCAATGGCCTTGATGCGCGCAGACGCCGCAGGCGCCGCGGCCGTGGGAACAGAGCCTGCCAGCTCGCCGGTGCCGGTCACCACCAGTTCGTCCAGGCCCTCGATCTGGGTCACCACGCGCTGCGTTCGCGCCGTGCGAAACTGCTGCGCAGCAGGCCTTTCGGGATTGAGCGTGAAACGCGACTCGCCCACGCTGGCTATCACCTGGCCTGAAGAACTCCATAGCACAACGTCCTTGGCAGACAGCTGGTCACGCATGCGCTCCAGCGCCAGGCCCGCAGACGCATCGGGTATTTCTGAAATCTGCGTGGCCGCCTGCCGGGTTTTGTTGGCAAGGTCCTGCGCCATCGCATCGAGCGTGGCGCGGCCAAGGTTGAGGCCTGCATCGAGTGCGCCCTCGACCCGCACGTCAAACCAGCTTTCGATGGAGCGCGACACAAACTGGTAGGACACGACATAAATCATCAGGCCAGGCATCAGGCCCACCAGCGCAAAGATCGCCGCCAGTTTGACCAGTAGCCGGCTGCCAAAACGGCCATTGCGCACGCGAAGCAGGAGCTTCCCGACAATCCAGGTGATCACCAGCAGCAACAGTGCGGCGACCACGATGTTGAGGACAAAAAGCCTGGCGTAGTTGCGTTCGTACAGCTCGCGGTTGCCGGTTGCCTGTGTGAGCAGGAACATCAATACCAACGCCAGCGCCAGCATGGCGCCCGTCCCAATACCAACAGTCCAGCGGAAAGCCGGGCTGCTCTTGATGGAAGACGCCTCGTTTTTGATGCTCACTTCGGGTCTCGAAAATCCGCGCAGGTCAGCACGATTATTTGTCTGCGGCCGTGGGCGGCACGGGACTGGCCTTCAGCGGCGCCAGCAGCAGGCGCTCGCTGGCCTGCACGCCTATGGTCCAGTCACGCTGCCCGACGATGCCGATCTGGAAAGGCCGCGGCAGCTGTGACACGTCGAGCCTGAAATTGAAGTCCAGCTTGTGCACGACATCAGGATCAATGTCAGCGTTGTCACCAATCCGCCACCGTGAAAGCCGCTGCACAGCCGAAAGGGCTTCCGGCAGGCTCTCGTAATTCTGGTTCAGGGTGGCCCGCAGACCTGAAGACCCGTTGATCAGCCCGGAAACAATATTGACACGCCAGCGGCGGGTCAGCGGCTGAAACGCAAGCCGGATGGTGCGCGTCGCACTGGCCACGCGCCGGTCGGTCCAGTACCAGCGGCTTTGGTAGACGTCCGCCTCCACCACAAAAAACATCGGGATCCCCTTTAACAGGGCATCTTCAATGACGGGGGGGATGTCAAACTGGACGATGGCGGAAAGATAGACGCCGTCGTCACCGCGCTCGACTTTCAGCTGCGTCAGTTCTGCAGCCGTGGCCGGCCTGAGCACACCGGCAAAAACGACACACAGCAAAAAGACAAAAAACTGCCGCAACAACGCCTCAAGCCTTTTGCTTTTCAAGAAGTGCGTAATAAAAACCATCGTGCTCACGCAGCAAATTGTCCGGCAAGACCGTGCCTGCAGCCCCGTTTTGAGGAAGTAAATGCCCGGGCGATGGCATTAAACGGGCATCTTTGTGGTGCGTAACAAACGTTTGTATCCGGGTGTCTCCTTCTGCCCTGAAGACGGAGCAGGTGCAATACAGCAGGCGGCCACCGGCGGCAAGCAGGGGCCAGAGTGTTTCAAGAAGGCGCTCCTGTACGGCAGCAAGTTGCGCAATATCGTTTGGCCGGCGCAGCCAGCGCACGTCCGGGTGGCGCCTGACGATGCCCGAGGCGGTACACGGCGCATCGAGCAGGATGGCGTCATAAGGCGTGCCATCCCACCAGATATCGGGTTGCCCCGCATCGGCAACCACTGTCTGCGCCTGAAGGCCGAGACGCTCAAGGTTGAGCTTGATGCGTTCGCACCGGCGCGCATCGATGTCCAGCGCGGTGACATCCGCATCGGCAAGTTCCAGCAGGTGCGCGGTCTTGCCGCCAGGCGCGGCGCAGGCATCCAGGATTTTCAGGCGCTGGCCGGTTGTTGACGCAAGGCCGTCCAGAAGCAGTGGCGCGGCCAGCTGGGCCGCTGCATCCTGCACCGAAAAATGTCCCTGTTCATAGCCCGGCAAAGACGGTACCGACTTCGCATTGGCAAGGATGACACCCTGCCTGCCGACCGGCGAAGCCTCGATGCCGGCAGCACGCAGCGCATCGAGGTATTGCGCCTGCGTTGTCCTGCGTTCATTGACACGCAAAATCAGCGGGGCGCGGCTGTTGTTGGCGCGAAGAATGTCTTCCCATTGATCAGGGTGATCCTTGCGCAGGCGGTCTACCCACCATTGCGGGTGGTTCCAGACCGCTTGCGGGTATCTTTCGCTCACCGCGACCAGTGCTTCGCGCTCACGGAGGAACCGGCGAAGGCAGCCGTTGATAAAACTGGCCTGGTGCCTGGTGGCGTCACTGTGTTTGGCGGCTTCGACAGCCTGATCCACCAGCGTATGTGGCGTGTAAGGCGAATCGGCTTCATTCCATATCAGGGCGAGGACCACACAGAGCAGTGCGTCTGCTTCTGGCGGTGGCGGTCGCTTGGCGAGTTGCTGCCGCAAGGCTTCGGCACGACCCAGCCAGCGCAACGCATGAAAGGCCAACGCCTGCACGCCAGGCCGCAAGGCACTGTCGACAGCTTCGAGGGCCGCCGTCATGGACTGGCCGCCGCGAACCGCCATCAACAGGGAGGAAGCACCCTGCAGCTGGCGCCACAGGGGAGGCTGGTTGGAGTTTTCTTGCATCGATTCCGAAAGGAGCCAACCTCACAGCAAGGTTGGCAGTCAAACCGTCCGGAAACGAACGGCGCAAGGTGTATTAGACCAGTCTTGAGAGTTGCCCCCACGGTCGTTCACTGCGTGTAACTCCCTGCCCCCCCGAGGGGGGCCGCTGCGCCTGCGGTCTGGCAAAGCCAGTCCCGCGGCCCCTGCTTGCAATACGGGGCGAGACCGTGCGAGCGCAAGTCAGACCAAGGTGTCGGCCCAGATGTTATTTGCCCAGCTCAATGCGTAGCTGCCTTCCAGCTCCGTCGGGCCAGCACTCACGCCACCCGACCCTGCAACCGCCTTGAAGGTTTTCTCGGCCGCCACGTACTCATGCACGCTGGCCACGTGGATCACGTTTTTGCTGTCGACAAAGCTGTAGCAGGTATTGGTCAGCATGGGGGCCGGGTTGACCTCCCAGCCCGACAGCTGCGCGACGATGGCGGCCGCAGCCACCTTGCCATGGTTGTTGGCCATATGGCCGCTCTTGGGCATGGCCGGTGCGACCTGGATTGAATCACCCAGCACATACACGTCTTTGGCGGCAGTGGATTCAAAGGTCAGGTAGTTGACGCCGCACCAGCGGTTGTTGGCCTGGTTGTTGAGGCCCGCCTGCACGGCAATCGTGCCGGCGCGCATGGACGGCAGGACGTTCAGCACATTCGCCTTGACGTCATCCTGCACATCAAACTTGACGATGCCGGCTTTGGCATCCACCGCGACAGCCTTGTGGTTGCCTTGATATTCCACAATGCCCTTGTACTGCTCGGCCCAGACCTTTTTAAACAGCGGCCCCTTGGAGGTGACGTCCGGGTTGGCGTCCAGAATCAGCACCTTGCTGCGCGGCTTGGCGGCCTTGAAGTAGCCGGCAATCACCGATGCACGCTCGTAAGGCCCGGGAGGGCAACGGTAAGGCGCTTCGGGGATGGTGATGGCATACACGCCACCGTCAGGCATGGCCTCCAGCTGTTTGCGCAAGGCGACCGTCTCGGCGCCGGCCTTCCAGGCCTGGAGGATCTGGCCGGACGCATTGGCCTGCTGCAGGCCTTCAATGCTGCCGAACATCAGCTCAACGCCCGGTGACACCACCAGCTTGTCATACGCGATGGTGGCGCCGCCAGCGAGGGTGACGGTTTTCTTCGCGGTATCGATGGCGCTGGCGTAATCGCGCACCACCGTCACGCCATGGTTGCCCGACAGGCCCGCATAAGGCGTGGTGATGTCGCCAATCTGTTTGACACCTGCCAGCACGAGGTTGGAGATCGGGCAGGACACAAAAACCTGCTCGGGCTCGATCAGCACCACGTCGATTTTGTAATCGGACAGCAGGCGCACATATTTGGCAGCGGTCGCGCCACCGTAACCACCGCCGATGACCACGACTTTGGCTTTCGAGGGAATAGAGGTACTGGCGCAGGCGGACAGGCCCAGCAGGCTGAGCGCTGCGGCGGACTGCAGGAAGGAGCGGCGTTGGAAGTTTTTGCTCATGATGCGCTCCTTATTTTTTCTGCTCTGAAAAGTAGCCTGCCAGGGCCTGGATCTGGGCGTCGTTAAAACCCTTGCTGATCTGGTGCATCACCGTGGCTGTCCGGGCGCCTGACTTGAAGGCGGCCATCTGGGCCACAAAATAAGCCTTGTCGAGACCGGCCAGTGAGGTCACAGTTGATCCGGCGACAGCCTTGCCGTCTGTGCCATGGCAGTTGGCGCAGGTGGCGGCCAGCGTACGGACATACAGCACCTCTTTGGTGGCGGTCTGTGCCTGCACCACTGACACCAGCAACATGCAGAGCAAAGGCACGGCGAGGTGCCTGACGGTTTTGGTTTTCATGCGTTCTCCTGTGGGGTGGACCCGGCCAATTTAACGCCGCGGGGCGCGGGCCGAAATGGGGAGTATCCAGTACTTCGGGCCCGGCATGCAGAAGGTACTTCGAATCATTGGCGATGTGCTTATGCGCCAAACATCGTTGCGGACCCGTGCTCAGAAAATCGCATCCGGCCTTCGGTCCTCTGCCTGCAACGCCGGCATGGGGCGGCCGTAGATGCGCCGTATGCGTTCAGCCAGAGGGGGATGGGTGTCAAACCAGCGGGTGTCACGGTTCGCATTCACCAGCAGCATGTGCTGCACCGACGGATGCATCTGCCGCATCACGCCAGCGGCTTTTTCCTGCCCGGCCACCTTGCGCAGCACGCCGCCCAGCCCGTCCTTGCTGCGGGTGAACTGCACGGCGCGCGCATCGGCCAGAAACTCGCGCTGGCGTGACACGGCGGCCTTGAGAACGCGCCCGGCCAGCCAGCCGAGCGAGCCCGCCGCCTTGATGGCGAAACCCGGCACGGCCAGAAAGGAACGGTTGTCGTCTTCGTCGGGCTCACACATGCGCTTGCCGAGGTTGAAGACCATCTCCAGCCCAAACACCATGCCAGCCAGACGCATGTTCAGGCGCGTGTCGCCTTCACGGATATGGCTGAACTCGTGCGCCACCAGGCCCATCAATTCATCCCGGGTGAGTTGCTCCAGCGCGCCGTTCGTCACCGCAACCACCGCATCGTCTTCATCCCAGCCGCAGGCAAAGGCGTTGATGTCGTCGAGACGGTCCAGCACCATGGCTGTGGGCGGATTCATGCTGGCGGCAATGGCCAGCTCTTCAACAATGTTGCAGAACCTCTGCTCGGCCTCATGCAGCCGTGGCCGGGCTTCGCGTGCGCCCACGCGGCGGGCGAGCTTTTCACCACCGTCGTCGAGTGACGAGGTTTCCACCCACCAGCCGCCCAGCACAAACAGCAGCGTCATCACGGTGTTGACGGCAAAAAAATGCGCCGGATACCCTGCATGGCCGAACGAGAGAACACGCCAGGTCAAGGCCAGCGCCAGATCGACCGCCACCACCAGGCCCAGCACCGTGAGCGCAAACAGGATGAGCAGGCGCCAGGTCTGCGCGCGGGCTTGTTCCTGTTGCTCGAAGAATCGCATGGCCAACTAGATCTTTATCCTGAGGGTTTCGCGCTCTGTGGCGTTTTGGGTGGCCTGCAGCATGGCCGACGGCGCAAAGCTGAACAACCGGGCAATCAGCACCGCCGGGAACTGGCCCTGCGCGTTGTTGTAGTCGAGCACGGCGTCGTTGTAGGCCTGGCGGGCAAAGGTGACCTTGTTTTCGGTGCTGGTCAGCTCTTCGCTGAGGTCGCGGATGGTTTCGTCGGCCTTGAGCTCGGGGTAAGCCTCGGCAATCGCAAACAGGCGGCCCAGGCTGCCGTCCAGCGCCTGCTCGGCTGCTGACAGCGCCAGCACGGCCCCGGCATTGGCCGGCCGGCTGCGCACTGCGTCGCTGGCATGGCGCGCCTGGTTGCGCGCGTCGATCACGGCTTCGAGCGTGTCGCGCTCATGCTGCAGGTACTTGCTGGCGGCTTCAACCAGGTTGGGAATCAGGTCGTAGCGGCGCTTGAGCTGCACATCGATCTGGCCGAATGAGTTGGCGATGATGTTTTTCAGGCGCACCAGGCGGTTGTAGGCCCCCACGGCCCAGAAAATGACCACGGCCACCACGACCATAAAAATCAGGCTTGTTGGCGACATCCCCACTCCTTCACGGCTTGTTTGAATGCTGCGAGATTAACTGGTTTTGGGCGCTGATCAGCCACACCATGAATGCTACTAATTTTATAGCTAGTTACGCCCGTATTTATTGACTTAAAGCGCGATTTGGAACCTGAAAATCGTGTTTTTCGAGGATTTTGGGCTCCTGAAGGGCTTTGCGAACATGCGAAAAGAAGCGATTGAACGTGTACGTCAAATTTTTGCCGTAAACATTAAAAAATTAACGTACACGTTAAAAAACCCTCTTTACAGGCAACTGGATCGGCCAAATGGTCTTTTGCAAACTTGACGAGGATAAAAATAGTCATTTTTAGGGCCAAAAACACCATTAAAAATGCCTTTTAACCAATGGATACGGGCGTTAGCAGCTATGAATAAAAGAGCACCTGAAAACTCTTCAGCCAGCCATCTGGCCACCACCAGGCCATAAAAAAAGCCCCGGGCCTGAGTGAACAGGGCTGGGGCTTTCTGGCCTTGGGCAACCTGACAAGTCAGGCTAGCCAGGGGTCGGCGGTTTTACTCGCTGGCGGCCGGGGCGTCGCTGTCGCCGCCTGCAGGCACGGCTTCGAGTTCAGCGGCTTCGGCTTCGGCGATGGCGCGGCGCTCGGCGTCGTCCATCAGGTCCTTGGCCTTGCGTGCCTCGTGGTAGGCCATGCCGGTACCCGCAGGGATCAGACGGCCGACGATGACGTTTTCTTTCAGGCCGCGCAGCTCGTCGCGCTTGCCCATGATGGCAGCCTCGGTGAGCACGCGGGTGGTTTCCTGGAAGGAAGCCGCAGAAATGAACGAATCGGTCGACAGCGATGCCTTGGTGATACCGAGCAGCAGGTTGGTGAAGGTCGCAGGGATTTTGCCGTCGGCGCGCAGGGCGTCGTTGACGTCCAGCAGCGACGAACGCTCGACCTGCTCACCGGCGATGTAGCTGGAATCACCAACGTTTTCAACGACCACGCGGCGCAGCATCTGGCGAACAATCACTTCGATGTGCTTGTCGTTGATCTTCACGCCCTGCAGGCGGTAAACGTCCTGCACTTCGTCGACGATGTAGCGGGCCAGCTCTTCCATGCCCAGCAGGCGCAGGATGTCTTGCGGGTCGGCCGGGCCGTCCACAATCGATTCGCCCTTGTTCACCACCTGGCCTTCGTGCACCAGGATGTTCTTTTCCTTCGGAACCAGGTCTTCCCAGACCTTGCCTTCAGGATCGGTGATCTGCAGGCGGATCTTGCCCTTGGTCTCTTTGCCGAACGACACGGTACCGGTCATCTCTGCCAGCGTGCCCTTGTCTTTCGGCGTACGGGCTTCGAACAGCTCGGCAACACGCGGCAGACCGCCGGTGATGTCTCGCGTCTTCTGGCCTTCGATGGGGATACGGGCCAGCACTTCGCCGGGGCCGACGTCCTGGCCGTCACGCACCTGGACCAGCGCACCGATCTGGAAGCCAATCGTCACCGAGTGATCGGTGCCGGGAATCTTGACTTCGTTGCCGGACGCGTCGATCAGCTTGACCTGCGGACGGATCACCTTGGTGGCGCCGCGGCGTTTCGGGTCGATCACCACCAGGGTGGACAGGCCCGTCACTTCGTCGAGCTGCTTGGCAACCGTCACGCCTTCTTCAACATTCTCGAACAGGGTCTTGCCCGCAAATTCGGTGATGATGGGTCGGGTCAGCGGATCCCAGTTGGCCAGGATGGCACCAGCCTTGATGGTCTGGTCAGCCTTGACCGCCAGCGTGGCACCGTACGGCACCTTGTGGCGCTCACGTTCGCGGCCATGCTCGTCATGGATGACGATTTCGCCGGAACGGGCAATCACGACCAGCTCACCCTTGCTGTTGGTCACATAACGCATCGGTGCGTTGAAACCGATCACGCCGTTGGACTTGGCTTCAACGCTTGAAGCAATCGCTGCACGCGATGCCGCACCGCCGATGTGGAAGGTACGCATGGTCAGCTGCGTGCCTGGCTCACCGATGGACTGGGCGGCGATGATACCGACCGCTTCACCGACGTTGATCAGGCCGCCACGGCCCAGATCGCGGCCGTAGCACTTGGCGCACAGGCCAAAGCGCGTGCTGCAGGTCAGTGCCGTGCGGACCTTGACTTCATCGACGCCGGCAACTTCCAGCTCTTCGATCAGGTCTTCGTCCAGCATGACGCCGGACTTGGCCAGCACCGAGCGGTTCTCGGGGTGGAGCACGTCTTCAACCGTCGTACGGCCGAGGACCCGGTCGCGCAGCGATTCAATGACTTCACCACCTTCGACGATGGCGCGCATGACGGAGCCCTCAAGCGTGCCGCAGTCGTCTTCGGTCACCACCAGATCCTGCACCACGTCGCAGAGGCGGCGGGTCAGGTAACCGGAGTTGGCGGTTTTCAGAGCCGTATCAGCCAGACCCTTACGGGCACCGTGGGTGGAGATGAAGTACTCCAGCACGTTCAGGCCTTCGCGGAAGTTGGCGGTAATCGGCGTTTCGATGATGGAGCCGTCAGGCTTGGCCATCAAACCGCGCATACCGGCCACCTGGCGAATCTGCGCTGCAGAACCGCGGGCGCCGGAGTCGGCCATCATGTAGATGGAGTTGAAGGACTCCTGCTCGACTTCCTTGCCATGGCGGTCGGTGACCTTCTCTTTGGAGAGCTGGGCCATCATCACCTTGGAGACTTCGTCGCCGGACTTGCCCCAGATATCCACCACCTTGTTGTAACGCTCGCCGGAGGTCACCAGGCCCGAGACATACTGCTGCTCGATCTCTTTGACTTCCTTCTGGGCGCGCGCAATGATGGCGGGCTTTTCCTTGGGGATCAGCATGTCGTCGATACAGATGGAGATGCCGGCCTTTGTCGCCAGGCGGAAGCCCGACTGCAGCAGCTTGTCGGCAAACACCACGGTCTCTTTCAAACCGCACTTGCGGAAAGACACGTTGATGAGCTTGGAGATTTCCTTCTTCTTCAACGCCTTGTTGATGTTGGAGAAAGGCAGGCCCTTGGGCAGGATTTCGGACAGCAGTGCACGGCCGCCGGTGGTTTCCCACACTTTGGTCGATGGCACGAACTCGCCGGTGGCCTTGTCCTTGGTGTACTCGGTCAGGCGCACGCTGATGCGGGCGTTCAGGTCGAGCTCACCCGCGTCGAATGCGCGGCGGACTTCGCCGGTGTCCGAGAACACCAGGCCTTCGCCCTTGCCGTTGGTACGGTCGCGCGTCGTGTAGTACAGGCCCAGCACAACGTCCTGTGAAGGAACGATGGAAGGCTCGCCATTGGCAGGGAACAGGATGTTGTTCGAAGCCAGCATCAGCGTGCGGGCTTCCATCTGTGCCTCAACCGACAGCGGTACGTGGACAGCCATCTGGTCACCGTCAAAGTCGGCGTTGAAGGCCGAGCAGACGAGCGGGTGCAGCTGGATGGCCTTGCCTTCGATCAGGATGGGCTCAAAAGCCTGGATGCCGAGGCGGTGCAGCGTAGGCGCACGGTTGAGCATCACGGGGTGCTCCTTAATGACCTCTTCCAGGATGTCCCACACCACTGGCGTGCCGGATTCAACTTCCTTCTTGGCGGCCTTGATGGTCGTGGCGATGCCGCGCGACTCGAGCTGCGCAAAGATGAAGGGCTTGAACAGTTCCAGCGCCATGAGCTTCGGCAAACCGCACTGGTGCAGCTT
The DNA here is from genome assembly GCA_040390295.1 of Pseudomonadota bacterium. Classification (GTDB taxonomy): domain Bacteria; phylum Pseudomonadota; class Gammaproteobacteria; order Burkholderiales; family Burkholderiaceae_C; genus Polaromonas. The sequence continues at coordinate 5,800 of JAZJYR010000030.1, read as the reverse complement.
GAGCGTTGGGCCTACGGTGATGACGGAACGGCCGGAATAGTCGACACGTTTGCCCAGCAAATTCTGGCGGAAACGGCCTGACTTGCCCTTGATCATGTCGGCCAGCGACTTCAGTGCGCGCTTGTTGGCGCCCGTCATGGCCTTGCCACGGCGGCCGTTGTCCAGCAGCGAATCGACCGCTTCCTGCAGCATGCGCTTTTCATTGCGGGCAATGATTTCAGGCGCCTTCAGTTCGAGCAGGCGGCGCAGGCGGCTGTTGCGGTTGATGACGCGGCGATACAGGTCGTTCAGGTCGGAGGTCGCAAAGCGGCCGCCGTCCAGCGGCACCAGCGGACGCAGGTCCGGCGGCAGCACGGGCAGCACGTCGAGCACCATCCAGTGCGGCTTGATGCCGGACTTCTTGAACGCTTCCATCAATTTCAAACGCTTGGCGTTTTTCTTGATCTTGATTTCAGAGCCGGTCAGGTCGTTGCGCAGCTTGTTGATCTCGTCGTCGAGGTCCAGCCCTTCGAGCAGGTCCTTGATGCCTTCAGCGCCCATCTTGGCGGTGTACTCGTCGCCGTATTCCTTGCGCTTGGCGTCGTAGTCGTCCTCGGACATGATGCTGAATTTCTTCAGCGGGGTCATGCCGGGGTCGGTGACGACATATGCTTCAAAGTACAGCACGCGTTCGATGTCGCGCAGCGTCATGTCGAGCACCAGGCCCAGACGCGACGGCAGCGACTTCAGGAACCAGATGTGCGCGCACGGTGCGGCCAGGTCGATGTGACCCATGCGCTCGCGGCGGACCTTGGTCTGCGTGACTTCAACGCCGCACTTCTCGCAGATGACACCGCGGTGCTTGAGGCGCTTGTACTTGCCGCACAGGCATTCGTAGTCCTTGATGGGGCCAAAGATCTTGGCGCAAAAAAGACCGTCGCGCTCTGGCTTGAAGGTACGGTAGTTGATGGTTTCAGGCTTCTTCACTTCGCCGAAAGACCACGAACGGATCTTTTCGGGCGAAGCCATGCCGATCTTGATGGCATCGAAATGCTCATCCGGCGTGAATTGCTTGAACAGGTCGAGTAATGATTTCATGTGTTAAATCCTTTTCTTTCCTGTTGATTAGCTGCGCTCGAGTTCGATGTCGATACCGAGCGAACGAATTTCCTTGACCAGCACGTTGAACGACTCCGGCATGCCGGCTGTGATCGCGTGCTCGCCCTTGACGATGCTTTCGTAGACCTTGGTCCGGCCCTGCACGTCGTCGGACTTCACCGTCAGCATTTCCTGCAGGGTGTAGGCCGCGCCGTAGGCTTCCAGCGCCCAGACTTCCATCTCGCCGAAACGCTGGCCACCGAACTGCGCCTTGCCGCCCAGCGGCTGCTGGGTCACAAGCGAGTAAGGTCCGGTCGAGCGTGCGTGCATCTTGTCGTCCACCAGGTGATGGAGTTTCAGGAAGTGCATGTAGCCGACGGTGGTGGTGCGCTCAAACGCATCGCCGGTGCGGCCGTCATACAGCTGCGCCTGGGTGCGGGTGGCGGTCAGGCCCTTGGCCTTGGCGATGTCGTCCGGGTAGGCGAGCTGCAGCATCTGCATGATCTCGGCTTCCGAGGCGCCATCGAACACCGGCGTTGCGAAAGGCACGCCGGTTGTCAGGTTGCCGGCCATCTCGACAATGTCGGTGTCCGACAGCTTGGCGAGGTCTTCGGCGCGGCCGGACTTGTTGTAGATGGTTTCCATGAACTTGCGCAGCTCGGCCACCTTGGCTTCGGCCTGCAGCATGTCGCCGATGCGGTGGCCCAGGCCCTTGGCGGCCCAGCCCAGATGCACCTCAAGCACCTGGCCCACGTTCATGCGCGATGGCACGCCCAGCGGGTTCAGCACGATGTCGCACGGCGTACCGTCGGCCATGTGGGGCATGTCTTCGACCGGAACGATCTTGGACACCACACCCTTGTTGCCGTGACGGCCGGCCATCTTGTCGCCGGGTTGCAGGCGGCGCTTGACGGCCAGGTAAACCTTGACCATCTTGAGCACGCCCGCTGGCAGCTCGTCGCCCTGCGTGAGCTTCTTGCGCTTTTCTTCAAAAGCCAGGTCGAAGCTGTGGCGCGTCTGCTCCATCGAGTTCTTGATGCTTTCGAGCTGCGTGGCCACTTCGTCATCCGCAGGACGGATGTCGAACCAGTTGTACTTCTCGACGTCGGCCAGGTAAGCCTTGTCGATCTTGGTTCCCTTGGCCAGCTTCTTCGGGCCGCCGTTGGCAACCTTGCCATTGAGCAGCTTTTCGATACGGTCAAACGCATCAGCTTCGACGATGCGCAGCTGGTCGTTCAGGTCGAGGCGGAAGCGCTTGAGCTCGTCGTCAATGATCTGCTGGGCACGCTTGTCGCGAACAATACCTTCACGAGTGAAGACCTGCACGTCGATAACCGTACCTTGCGAGCCCTGGCTGACGCGCAGCGAGGTGTCTTTCACGTCGCTGGCTTTTTCGCCGAAGATGGCGCGCAGCAGCTTTTCTTCCGGCGTCAGCGTGGTCTCGCCCTTGGGCGTGACCTTGCCGACCAGCGTGTCGCCCGGCTGGACTTCAGCACCGACATAAATAATGCCGGACTCGTCAAGACGGTTGAGCTGGTGCTCGGACAGGTTGGGAATGTCGCGCGTGATTTCTTCGGAACCCAGCTTGGTGTCGCGGGCCATGACCACCAGTTCCTCGATGTGGATCGAGGTGTAGCGGTCATCGGCAACGACGCGTTCGGAGATCAGGATCGAATCTTCGAAGTTGTAGCCGTTCCATGGCATGAAGGCGATCAGCACGTTCTGGCCGATGGCGATTTCGCCCAGGTCGGTCGATGCGCCGTCGGCAATCACGTCACCCTTGGCCAGCTTGTCGCCGATCTTGACGATGGGGCGCTGGTGGATGTTGGTGTTCTGGTTGGAACGCTGGTACTTGATCAGGTTGTAGATGTCCACGCCGACTTCGCCGGCCAGGGCTTCTGCATCATTCACACGCACCACAATGCGGGTGGCATCGACGTAGTCAACAATACCGCCGCGGTTGGCCGTGACCACCGTGCCGGAGTCGACTGCCGCGACGCGCTCGATGCCCGTACCGACCAGCGGCTTCTCGGGACGCAGCACAGGCACAGCCTGGCGCGACATGTTGGCGCCCATCAGCGCGCGGTTGGCATCATCGTGTTCCAGGAAAGGAACCAGCGAGGCAGCCACCGAGACGATCTGCGCAGGCGACACGTCCATGTACTGGATGCGCTCTGCGCTGACCAGCACGGATTCACCGTTTTCACGGGCTGAGACCAGGTCGCCGGTCAGCGTGCCGGCATCGTCCAGGGCCGCATTGGCCTGGGCGATGACGTACTTGCCTTCTTCAATGGCGGACAGATAGTCGATCTGTGTCGTGATCTTGCTGTCGACCACACGGCGGTACGGCGTTTCGATGAAGCCGTATTCGTTCAGGCGGGCATACAGGGCCAGGGAGTTGATCAGGCCGATGTTCGGGCCTTCAGGCGTTTCAATCGGGCAGACGCGGCCGTAATGGGTCACGTGCACGTCACGCACTTCAAAGCCTGCACGTTCGCGGGTCAAACCACCGGGGCCAAGGGCCGAAACACGGCGCTTGTGGGTGATTTCGGCCAGCGGGTTGGTCTGGTCCATGAACTGCGACAGCTGCGACGCACCGAAGAACTCTTTCAACGCAGCCGAAATCGGCTTGCTGTTGATCAGGTCATGCGGCATCAGCGGCTCTTGCTCGGCCTGGCCGAGACGTTCCTTCACGGCCTTTTCGATACGTGCCAGACCGGTGCGGTACTGGTTCTCGGCGAGTTCGCCGACACAACGCACACGGCGGTTGCCGAGGTGGTCAATGTCATCGACTTCGCCATTGCCGTTGCGCAGGTCGACCAGGATCTTGACGACAGCGAGGATGTCCTCATTGGTCATGACCATGGGGCCGGTGGAAGAATCGCGGCCGACTCTGGCATTGAACTTCATGCGGCCGACGCGTGACAGGTCGTACGTATCGGGGTTGTAGAACAGGCGCTGGAACAGGGCTTGCACAGCGTCTTCCGTTGGCGGCTCGCCAGGGCGCATCATGCGGTAAATGGCAACGCGGGCTGCAAACTCGTCGGCCGTTTCATCGGCGCGCAGGGTTTGGGAAATGTATGCACCCTGGTCGAGTTCGTTGGTGTAGAGGACCTGGAGGTCCTGCACACCGGCGACACGCAGCTTTTTCAGCAGCAGTTCGCTCAACTCGTCATTGGCCTTGGCGATGATTTCACCGGTCTCTGCATCGACGATGTTCTTGGCGACCACACGGCCGATCAGGAAATCTTCAGGCACGCTGATGGTGGTGGTGCCGCTCTGCTCGAGCTCGCGGGTGTGGCGCACGGTGATGCGCTTGTCCTTGGCGACCACAACCTTGCCGGCCTTGTCGGTGATGTCGAAACGGGCGACTTCACCGCGCATGCGCTCGGCGACGAATTCCATTTGCGCGCCGCTGTCCATCAGGCGGAAGTTGTCAAACACGAAGAAGTTCGCGAGGATGGATTCCTGGTTCAGGCCAATGGCCTTGAGCAGGATGGTGACCGGCATCTTGCGGCGGCGGTCGACGCGGAAATACAGCACGTCCTTGGGGTCGAACTCGAAGTCAAGCCACGAGCCGCGGTAGGGGATGATGCGGGCGGAGAAAAGCAGTTTGCCCGAGCTGTGCGTCTTGCCCTTGTCGTGTTCAAAGAACACGCCGGGGGAGCGGTGCAGCTGGGACACGATAACACGCTCGGTGCCATTGATGACGAAGGAGCCCTTGTCGGTCATGAGCGGAACTTCGCCCATGTAGACTTCCTGTTCTTTCACTTCCTTGACGACCTTGGACTGCGATGTCGACGACTCGCGGTCATAGATGATCAGCTGGACCTTGGCACGAACGGCCGAGGCGAAAGTCAGGCCACGGGTCTGGCATTCACGCACGTCAAATGCGGGCTTGGCCAGGTTGTACTCGATGAATTTCATCTCGACAAAACCGTTGTGCGAGACGATGGGGAAAGCGTTTTCGAATGCTGCCTGCAGGCCTTCCACGGTACGCTTCTGGGGCGCACGGTCGGCTTGCAGAAACGCGGTGTACGCGTCCTTCTGCATTTGCAACAGGTAGGGAACAGTCAACACGCTTTCGCGGTTGCCGAAGCTTTTGCGGATGCGTTTGCGTTCGGTGAAACTGTAAGTTGAAGGTAGGGCCATGAGTTCTCCGCGTTGATGGGCTCTGGCGACTTTGGTGCCCGGATACACAAGCGTATCCAGGCGATCTTGGTGGTTGGCCGCTACCAACCATGGCGGACGGTGACGTATTGCGCGTCACCCGAACCAAGGCGTTTTCTGCAGTCGGGAATCAGAAAAACACTGGAAAACAGACAAATTAAATCTGTTTTTCGGTGCGCTCCTTGAAGCACAAAAGGCTGGAAGCCCTTTTAAGGTCTTCCAGCCTTCGCAAACACAAGCAATTACTTGAGTTCGACTTTCGCGCCGGCTTCTTCGAGCTTCTTCTTGGCGGCTTCTGCGTCGGCCTTTGGCAGACCTTCCTTGACGTTCTTTGGAGCGCCGTCAACCAGATCCTTGGCTTCTTTCAGGCCCAGACCGGTGATTTCGCGAACGGCCTTGATGACCTGGACCTTCTGGGCGCCAGCTTCAACCAGAACGACGTTGAAGTCGGTCTTCTCTTCAGCGGCAGCAGCAGCACCGCCACCACCAGCAGCTGCAGGAGCAGCCATGGCAGCTGCGCTCACGCCAAATTTCTCTTCGATGGCTTTCACCA
>JAZJYR010000029.1:0-92430 GCA_040390295.1 Pseudomonadota bacterium | reverse complement strand
TGTTTCCCGAGCCGACGATGGCTACCCTGATTTTCCTGCTCATAAATTCTTTCTTTCTAGACGTGGGCCAGGCTGCTTGCGTCCAGCCTGACGGATGTATCGACCAGAAGGCCGGGGTCAACCCTGGTGCCTTGTTCAATCATTTTTTGTGCAATGCGCAGTTCTTTGGGCATGTTGATGGTGTTGGCGGCGACCATAACGTCGTCCCGCAGGTAGCAGAGCATGGCCTTGCCCTGGCCGGGATCGCCGCGCCAATAGACATGGTCGCCAGCTTCAGCGAGGCCCGTGAACTGCAGGTGTGCGCCGTGCTGGAACGACCATGCATAGGGCAGGTCTGCATAGTCCTGCGGCTGGCCGGCAATGCTGCCGGCCACGGCAATGGCGTGGTTTTGCGCGTGCTTCCAGCATTCAAGCCGCAGGTGGCGACCATAAACGGGATGGTAGAAGCTTGTGCAATCACCTATCCCGAATATCGCGGGGTCGTTTGTCATGCCGTGGCGGTCCACCACCAGTCCGTTGTGCGTTTCAAGCCCTGCTGCCTGCGCAAGTTCGGTGTTCGGCTGAACGCCTATGCCCACGACAACAACATCTGCCTCAATGGCACTGCCGTCGGCCATGTGAAGCAGCGTGCATGCCTGCAGCTCTTCCAGCCGCGTCACAGATGAAGAAGTCAGTACTTTCACGCCATGCGAAATGTGCAGTGCCGCAACCGCAGCGCCAAATACGGCATGGACAGTTCTTGCCATGAGCGCGGCATCAAGCTCCACGACAGTCACGTCGCACATCGCGGCCCGGGCCGTCGAGGCAACTTCCAGGCCTATCAACCCCCCGCCGATCACCACAACGCGCCGGCCAGGCCCAAGCCTTTCCTTTAGCCTCAGGGAATCCTCCATGCTGCGCAGGTAAAAAACGTCCTTGGCCGCGGGCGCTGCGGCGGGCAGCAGGCGCGGCTTTGCGCCGGTCGCAAATACCAGCCGGTCATAAGGCCGCGTTGCGCCATCGGACAGCACGATCTGGCGGGCCTCGCGATCAACGCCCACCACCCGGCTATCTGTCAGCAGCTCAACGGCCTGTTCTTCATACCAACCATCGGGATGCAGCGCCAGCGACGCCTGAGCAGCCGATCCGTCCAGGAACTCCTTGGACAGTGCGGGCCGTTCATAAGGTTTGTGAGCCTCTTCGCCGACAAGTGTGATCTGCCCCGCAAAGCCCAGCTTTCGCAATGCTTCTGCGCAGCGCCCCGCAGCCTGGCCGGCGCCTATAAAAACGATGTGTGCATCATCTGCAAGGGCCGGGCTGTAGACAGCATCGCGGCCCGCTGGTCCGGCGTTCAAGACAGCTTGAGCCAGATCACGCCATCGCGTTCCTCGGCTGCATAGGTCTTCACTGGCTCGGTGCAAGGCAGCAGGGTGGCTTCCCCGGTCCTGATGTCGAAGCGGCCCTGGTGGTAAGGACATTCGATTTCATGGCCCTCGACAAAACCGTCCGACAATTTGGCGTTGCCGTGCGAACACCTGTCGTCGGTGGCATACACCTGGCCTTCTATCCTGTACAGGCAGATCGCCAGCCCGCCGGCAGCAACGGGCCAGCTCTCCTGTTCCTGCACATCGTCCGACGCGCAGCTGCTGGTCCATTGGCTGTCGATATTCATTGCACTTTCGGTCATCACCTGTCACCTCATTTCTGCGGGAAGAATTCCCAGGTCGCGCAGCTTGCGGATTGCCGCCGCGTCGAAACCATGCTCGGCCAGTATCTGCTCGCTGTCCTGTGCGAACCTGGGCGGTGTGTGCCTCAGCCCGCCTGGCGTCCTGGAAAGCTTGATGGGTGTGCCCAGCGCCTTGAAGTTGCCGCTCTCTATCACCATGGACCTGCTTTGCGAATGTTCGGCCGCCAGCGCATCATCTATGCCCATCACCGGCCCTATAGGTACACCGCCCTGCAGCAGGGCCACCGAGACCTCCAGTGAATCGCGTTCAGAAAAACACTGCGACAGCAATTGCGTCAGCAGGTCGCGGTTTTCCAGCCTGGCCCTGTTGGTTGAAAACCTGGGGTCGCCCGCGAGTTCCGGGATGCCGAGGATTTCAACCAGCTTCCTGAACTGGCTCTCGTTGCCGACCACCAGGAAGACCTCGCCGTCACGCGTGCTGAACTTGTCGCAAGGCACCACGTTGGGGTGTTTGTTGCCCAGCAGCGGCGGGCGCTTGCCGTTGAGGAAGAAGTTCGCGGCATGCGGATGCAGCAGGGACATGCCGCAGTCATACAGGGTCATATCGACCAGCTGGCCCCTGCCGGAACGCTGGCGCTCCTGCAAAGCCATCAGCACGCCTATCACCGCATACAGGCCGGTAGACAGATCAACAATTGGCGTGCCTATGCGCATCGCACCGGTGGATGGGTCGCCGTTGATGCTCATCAGTCCGGTCATGGCCTGCAGTACGGCGTCATAGCCGGGCAGGCCGCCCAGCGGCCCGGTCGCGCCAAAGCCGGTGACCCTGCAATAAACCAGGCGGGGAAAGCGCGGGCTGAGATCGGTCTCGAAGGACATGCCCCAGGCTTCCATGGTTCCGGTCTTGAAGTTTTCGATCAGGACGTCGGCGCTTTCGAGCATTTCAAAAAGCACGGCGCGTCCCTCCGGTGTGCTGATATCCAGCGCCAGCGCCCTCTTGTTCCGGTTCAGCCCGATGTAATAACTTGCATCGCCGCGGCCACCCGGCTCAGGGGCAAACGGTGGCCCCCAGCGGCGCGTGTCGTCACCCTGGGGCGGCTCCACCTTGATCACTTCTGCGCCGTGGTCTGCCAGGATCATCGAGCAAAGCGGGCCTGCCAGCACGCGGCTCAAATCAATAACCTTGAGGCCGTGCAGCGCGCCTTCCTGAACATTTATAACTGCCATAAAAATCCTGTTGCAACTTACGGTGTGCGTGCCTGAGTGGGCCGGGGAATAAAAACGAGCAAGCCGTCGCTGAACCGCGCCTGCAGCGGCATTCCTATCTTCAAGCTGCCGGATGGCTCGAGCACCACGGTGCTGACAAGCCGGGGGCCTTCGTCGAGTTCGACCCAGGCCACGTTGTAGGGAACTTCCATGCCTTCGCGGTAGGCTTTCCACATCACGGTGAACGAGCTCAAGGTGGCCGTCCCGCGCGCGGGCACCCATTCGACATCTGCCGGCGGCACGCGCGCAGCGAAATGCAGGATCTGGCCTGTGGCGACAAGGCGGGGAACGCGGAGCTCGCCGCGCCCGATAAAAGTTTCGAAAGACTCTTCTGTGGGCAACATGTGAGTACTCATCCGAGCTTGAGGTGCGGGCTGAGCAGCATGGCGGCGTGGTACTCCAGCCGCCCGCCCGAGCCGTTGACAAGAATCAGGTCGTTGGCGGCGAGCTGCCGCGCAGCGCCGTGTCCCCTGGCCTGCACGATGGCCTCTTCCAGCGGCGTCATGCCCTGCATGTAATAGCTGGCCAGATGGCCGCCGCCGGTGTTGACGGGGAGTCGTCCGCCGGGCGAGGTGGCGCCCGAAGCGATAAATGCCGCGCCTTCGCCGCGTGGGCACAGGCCGTAGTCTTCCAGGGCTGCAACAGCGCAGAAGGAAAAGGCATCGTAAAACTGGCACAGCGTGACGTCGGCGGGCGTTGCGCCGGCCATGGCGTACATACCCGTGGCTGCCAGTGCGCCTGCGGTCTGGTGCTCATCCTGATCGCCTGCGAGTCTATGTATGGTCGCGTGCCCCTGGCCCATACCGTGAACATAGACCGGCGGGTTGGGGCAATCCGCAGCGGCTTCTGCCGACGACACGATCACGGCGATGCCGCCGTTGACGGGGTAGGCACAGTCGAACACCCGTATGGGCTCGGCGATGTAGCGCGAGGCGAGGTAGCCTTCAAGATCCAGCGGCTTTTGCAAAAGGGCTGCAGGGTTGAGAGCCGCCCATTTTCTGCAGGCCATGGGGTACTGCGCCAGCTGCGACTCCGTCACTTGGAAATCATGCATGTAGCGCTGTGTGGCCAGCGCGTAGGAAGCGGCGGGACCGTAAAGACCATATTGACCCTCCCAGCCCGCAATACCTGTCAGCGGGGCCTCGTTCTGGTAGGACTGGCCGCCGCCCTGGCCGGCCACCAGCGGCGCATCGGCAAAGACACAGGCGACCGCCGATGCCATGCCCTGCCGGACGGCCATGGTGGCGAGCTGGACCATCTGCAGCACCGAAGCGCCTTTGCCCTCTACCTGTGACAGGAACCTGAGGCTTGAGAGCCCGATGTCATCCATCATTTGCAGTGGAAGGGTGCCTGCAGGCGCCAGGCTGCTCTGGTTGATCAGCAGGCCGTCAACGTCTGCGAGATCCAGCCCGGCGTTGGCAATGGCATTGCGCACGGCCGCCGCTGCAAGCGAACGGGCAGAGCCTATGGGTGAACGCGACAGCTGGCTTTTGCCCAGCCCCACGATTGAAGACAGTGCGCCCGGCATGCTCAGACGATGAAAGCCAGGCTGGGGATGGGACCGGCAGCGTGGATCAGCATCACCTTCTTCAGGGCCATGCGCAATTGCCCGTCTTGCGTCACCAGGCCGTACTCGACACGGCCGGGCCAGACATTGACCTCATTGACAGATTGCATCTGGTATTCGTAGATCACGAAGTTGGCTTCTATGGTGAAACTTCCTTCACCGGTTTTTGCAAACGTCATGTTGGACAGCATGCGCCGCATCACGGATTTGGGCGACTGGCTGAGGCGGGTTCCGGTGCGGAGTTGCCGCAGGCGCGTGGCCAGCCGCGAGCGGTTGTCGTTGATGATGGACACATCACGGTCGGGATCGGGATTGTCCTGAACCACCGGCACCCAATAGCGGACCTGCGCCGCCAGCAGCGCCTCCCATTCTTCATAGCGTGATTCGTCGGCCAGTTGTGCCTCAAGAAAAACAAACGCTTCCAGTTCGCGCCGTTCCTGTTCGCTCACCGCCATGGCGGCCTCTTCCTGCACTGCACTGTTAGACATCTGCGGTCACCCCGGTTTCTGTTTTTTTCATCACGCTGGCATAGTGTTTCCAGAAACCCCGGTTGGGCGTCTCGTCGGTGTAATGCGACACCACCGCGCCATCGGCGCGTTGCTGCTCGCGTGTGGCGCCGCGGCTGATATCCAGCCATCCCGGCGAGTCACGCAGCGCGCGCCACTGGCGCTCGGCAATGATGGCGTCGTCGGCGGTCAGGAAGGACGATGGCCCGATGGCCACCTCGCCCTGCCGCATGATGCGGTTGTTCAGTTCTTCGGGCACACCCTTGAGGTACATGGGCGTGTGCCAGTTGATGGTCTCGCCGACTGACAGCGGCTGGATCATCACGAGGCAGGTTTCCGCCAGGAACAGGTTGGGAAAGATAAAGGTGTGCGGCGGCCCCGAGCGCATCGCCTCTGATGCCGCGCTCTCGCCGTAGGCTTCGTTCATGGCCTTTGTGTATTCGGGATACCTGTCGGCCTTCACGCCCAGCCAGGTCATGGGCTCGGTGTAGGTGGGGCCGTAATCCAGTTCGGTGTGACCGTTGCCGAGGTAACGGACCACGGCAGTGATCGTATCTTCCTGTCCCGACAGGATGTTGTCGTACTTGCCCTTGATGGTGATGCTCTTGGTGAACGAATCGTGCACAAAACCGACGTGATATCCGTCAGCCTCGTTTTCGGAAAGCATTTTCCAGTTGGCACGGAACAGGTGCTTGACGCCGGGGCTGCGAAGCTGGACTTCACCGGCCGGCGACAACGCGCATTGCCGGTCCAGCGCCTGCACGGCGTTGCCAAGATGGTCAAGCAGGGAAGGGGCATCCGGATTGAAGGTGGCGAAGACAAAGCCGCGGTAGCTGTCGACCTTTGCTTTTTTCAGGCCCAGTTTTGATTTGTCCGGGCACTCATGCGCGGTCAGCGGCATGTCCAGCAAGTCCCCGTTGGCGCCGAACACCCAGCCGTGGTACTGGCAGGCAAATACTTTTTTGTTGCCCTTTTCGGGCTGGCAAATCAGGTTGCCCCGGTGCGCACAGCGGTTGGCCACCACGTGAACGCCATCTGCGGCCCTTGAAAAAATCACCGGCTCCGTGCCCATCATCCTGCGCACAAAATCACCACGTTTCGGCACCTCCGATTCGTGTCCCACATATACCCAGCCCTTGCCGAATATTTCGTGCATTTCCTGCTGGAAAATTTCCTGTTCGGTGTACAGCCTTGCATGCACCGAGCCGTTCTTGATGAGTTTGTCTACCTGGACCATATTGATTCCTGTCGTTGGAAGGCTCGGCCTTCAGTCTTCGGATTTTTCCCAGACCAGCACCGCTGTTCTGGCTTGGGGTGTGCCTTCTTCCAGTCTGGCTTCCAGGTGGAGGCGCCCGTCCTGCATGCGGGCGGTGCGCCGCTGCTCGCCGCCTACCCAGTTGGGAAACAGGCTGGCCGTAACTTTGTGGATGATCTGCTGTCCATCGACGGCATAGGTGCCGCTGTAGCTGAGGAAGGATCCGTAAGCTGCGGCCTTTTCTTCGGCAGTGGCATTCCACTGGCCACCGGTCTTGAAGGGCGGCCTGTCCTTTCTGGCGATAAGGCAGCTCATGTATTTATGGCCGTACTGGATAAAGCCGGTCACCTCTTCGCCCATGGGGAAAACCTTCCGGCCATCGTCGTAAGCCTGAACCCAGCTGCAGACGGACCAGCGGCCCATCAGTTCATTCTTCGTCAATGCGGGCGCCTTGGGAAACAGGAAATCCATCACAAGTTGGGTGAACTGCTGCGGATGTTCGATCTGTACCCAGTGACCGCATTTTTCAATGACTTCCAGGCGGGACTCCGGCAGCAGCGCCTTGAGTTTTTCGGAGACCGCGAGCGGGATAACCTTGTCCTGCCGTCCGTGAATGATCAATGTGCCGGCACGGATGGATGACAGTTGTTCGGCGGACAGTGCAAGCCTGTCCACCGACTGCTGGCGGGGTTCCGGGAACAGTGCCGCAAAGCGTTGCTGTACGTCCGCTCTTGTTGATGCGCGGTAGCGCATTTCTACAAGATCCTCGCTGACAAAACTGCTGTCATATACAAAAATCCCCAGCAGTTCGCGCATCGCCTCCAGCGATGGGGTATATCCCCAGACCTTGTTCAGGCCTTCGCTGATCGGAAAGCTCACCCCGACGGCGCCCATGAGCACCAGCTTGTCGACACGTTCCGGAAAAGCGTGGGCAAAAGCCAGGGCGAGGCCGCCGCCAAAGGAATTGCCCACGAGTGAAACGCGCTGCAGGCCCAGCCCGTCCAGCAGGCCTGTCAGCTGCGACAGCCACATCGCCCGGTCCGGTATGGCGGTGCCGTCAACAGAGGTGTAGCCGAAACCCGCCATGTCCGGCGCGATCACCCGGGCGTGTTTTGACAGTTCGGGGATGGTCAGGCGCCAGTTGGCCCAGGCGGTGACGCCGGGACCGGACCCGTGGATGAGGAGCACGGGGCTGCCCGTGCCGACATCGTGGTAGTTGACCACCATGCCGTTGAGCTTCATGGATTTGCCAATTTCGGGTGCGGCCGGCGTGCCTGTTGTAGAGGGGGTAGTCATTGCGTGCTTTCCTTGGATGCTTTTAACAGCTTGCGGCTTATCTGAAGGTGAATGAAAAAGGCTGGAAGCCCTGTACTTCGACCAGGTAGTGCTCCCTGGACGCCACGGGCACCATGGGTCCGAGCGCGCCGGAGAGCACAAGATCGCCCGCACGCAGGGGCGTTTCGGTTTCAACCATTTTTTTCGCCAGCCACAGCAAGGCGTTTAGGGGATTACCCAGGCAAGCGGCGCCCACCCCATGCGAGACCAGATCGCCGGCCCGGCTGAGCAGCATTCCGCAAGTCCTTAAATCAATCTGGCGCAGGAGCCGGGGTGAATCGCCCAGCACATATCCGCCGGAAGAGGCGTTGTCTGCCACCGTGTCCACCAGCTTGATGTTCCAGCCGGCGATGGCGCTGTCGACGATTTCGACGGCCGGCAAAACATAGGCAACGGCTGATATGGCGTCCTTCAGCGTCAGAGCGGGCGATGTGAGGTCACGCTCCAGCACGAAAGCGATTTCAGCCTCGGCCTTGGGTTGCATGAAGTGTTCCAGCGAGATGTCATCACCTGCGCTGAAGGCAAGGTCGGCCCATAACAGGCCGAAGTCAGGCTCCGAGACACCCAGCTGCGCCTGTACCGCTTTGGATGTGAGTCCAATCTTTGCGCCGGTGCTTGTGCGTCCTTCGGCTTTCCATACGTCGGTGTTGATCTTCTGTATGGCATACGCATCCTCGATGCGGCTCAGGCCCTGTTCTCGTAGCGGCGCGATGGGTGTTCGGGTTCTGCGGGCTGTGGCGAGGGACCCCGCTGCAGTGCGCAATTGCCCGGCGGTCCAGTTCTGGATGGTGATTTCTTGCATGGATGCATTATAAAATCTCAAATTAGCGAACTGCAACTAGTTTTTTGAATTAAAATTAACTTTTAAAGTTTATTTGTTCTATTTTAGAAAATTTATGGGTTTTACGATGAATCTGAAATCCCTGGGTTATGTAGGCGTCGCCGCGCCGTCGCTTGAAGAATGGACCTCGCTGAGCACCCGCCTGCTGGGAATGCAGCCGCATCGGGACTCATCGGGTACGCTGCAGCTGCGTCTAGATGATTACCAGCAGCGCCTGGCCATTGACACCCGGCTGGCGCCGGGTGATCACTATTACGGTTGGGAAGCGGGCGATGCCGGTGCTTTTGAGGCGCTGGCCACACGGCTGGACCAGGCGGGCGTGGCATTCAGGGTCGAGCCGGCGCAGCTCGCCCAGCAGCGGGGTGTCCAGTCGCTGCTTTCTTTCAGGGACCCGGCCGGCAACCGGGTCGAGGTGTTTCACGGTCCCATCAAGTCTGAAATCCCTTTCACACCGTCCCGGGCCCTGTCGGGTTTTCGCACCGGCGGCCTGGGTTTGGGCCATGCCGTCCTGAATGTGGTGCAGGTCGAACCCATGCTGCGCTTTTATGTTGATGTGCTCGGGTTCGGCCTGAGCGATTACATGCTGAAACCCTTCAAGGCCTATTTTCTGCACCTCAATTCGCGCCATCACAGCCTGGCCCTGATTGAAACGGGCAGCAACGGGCTTCATCACGTCATGGTCGAGCTGCTGTCGCTCGACGACGTGGGCCAGGCCTACGACATTGCGCTGCTGGAGGAGGAAAGAATTGGCGTCACGCTGGGCAGGCACAGCAACGACTTCATGACGTCCTTTTACAGCCGCACGCCTTCGAACTTCATGATCGAGTACGGCTGGGGTGGCCGCGATATCGATCCGGCGACCTGGAAGGCTGAGGAGTTCTTCCATGGGGCCAGCCTCTGGGGTCACGAACGGTATTGGCTGTCACCCGAAAAACGCAAGCATGCGCTGGACATGAGGCTCAAGGCGGCAGCGGACGGATTCAGGGCCCCGGTCCATGTATTTGAAGGCAACTACAAGGTCGTGACGGCCTGCTAAGGCAAGGCGTTCAACGCAAGCATTGGCCGCGGTGTTCGCGGGCTTTGGTAGTATTCCCACTATACGAAATTTTCACGTGGGAATTGCCGCCAGATGTCCTCCAGCCTCACCCGAATGCTCGCAGTCTTCAATGCGTTTTCTGCGGAACATTCCGTTCTCACTGCGGAGGACATCATGGCGCGCCTCGGTTACAGCCGGGGCACAGCCTATCGCTATGTGCGTGAGCTGGTCGCCGAGGGCTTCCTGACCCGGGTTGCCGGTTCCGCCTACACCCTGGGTCCACGCATCATCGAACTGGATTACGCCATACGGCAGGGTGATCCGGTGCTCAACGCCGGTGTGCCGGTCATGCAGGCCCTGCGCAAGAAATTCGAATGCGATGTATTGCTCGCCAGCTTTTACAACGATCGTGTTGTCGTGACGCATCATGAACGCGGCGATGACGGGATCACCGTGAGTTTCGGAAGAGGCCGCGCCATGCCTGTGTACAAGGGCGCGCCCTCCAAGGCCATCGTCTCGGCCCTCTCGCCCATCAAGCAGAAAAAGATCTATACGGAATTCAGGCAGCCCATTGCTGCCGCAGCGATGGGTTCTTCGTGGGAGGAGTTCCGCTCAAAGCTGGCGACGATCAAAAAGCAGGGCTACTGCATTTCTCTGGGTGAGCTGGATCCGGGCAACGTCGGCGTCGGTGTGCCGCTCAACCCCGAGCCTGCCGGTGCCGGCGGCAGCCTGTCGCTGGTGATCAGCCGGGCAAGGTACGACATTCTTGACAAGGCATTGCTGGTCGAAGTGTTGACCGCTGCGGCCAGGCAGATTGAGAGCCTGATTCTGGGTGCTTCTCATGCGGCAAGTCGATAGTTAATCTCAAAATAGAGAATTTATAAGAATTAATAAAGAAATTTAGGTAGTAACCCTTTATTTAATTTCGATATTGTGGAACTATCATGCAAGCCAGCGTGGCCTTGGTCACTTTGGCGTTCGGGCACGTCATGGCAATTTGCCGGTGTCCCGGTTTGTTTCCGAACAGGAGAAATGCATGAATACAACCCGTCGACAGATTCTCAAGACCGTCCCGGCCCTGGCGGCCGCAAGCTTTTCACCCGCTTTTGCACAGGGCGGTTATCCGAACAAACCGCTTCAGCTGATCGTGCCTTTTGCAACGGGAGGCGGTAATGACATCCTGGCGCGTATCGTTGCCGCGCCCCTGTCGGGAATCCTTGGGCAGCCTGTGGTGGTCGACAACAAGTCGGGCGCCGGTGGCAATATCGGCGCGCAGTTTGTAGCGCGTTCCTCGCCCGATGGCCACACACTCCTGCTGGCCACCAATACGCTGACGCTCAATCCCTTCCTGATCAAGTCGCTGCCGTTTGACATCAGCAAGGATCTGGCGCCCGTCACCCTGATCGCCAACCAGCCCATCGTGGTGGTCGTCAACCCCAGCGTCCCGGCAAAAAACATCAGGGAACTGGTGGCCTATCTGAAAGCCAATCCCGGCAAGGTGTTTTATGCAAGCCCGGGAAATGGAACGCCGCATCACTTTGCGACTGAACTGTTCAAGCAGGTGACGGGCGTGCACATGACACACGTTCCCTACCGGGGAGCAAGCCCTGCGCTCACAGACCTGATTGCAGGCCAGGTGCAGGTGATGTTTGCGTCGGTTATCTCGGCTCTGCCATTCATCAAGGACAACCGGATACGTGCGCTGGCAACCGCCGAGGGGCGCCGCATTTTTGTGCTCAAGGACCTGCCCACCGTCAAGGAATCCGGCTATCCCGCCTATGAGTCCACCATCTGGGCAGGCATCATGACGGCGGCCGGCACGCCCCCGGCGGTCACCCAAAAGCTGTCGGACGCCATTCGCAAGGCAATTGCCATTCCGGAAGTGGCGGCCCAACTGCAGAACGCAGGCTTTGAGGTTTCCGCCAACGGCCCCGAGGGATTCGGCGGCCTCATACAGACCGACTTGCAGCAGTTTGCAAAAGTCGCGAAAGCCGCCGGGATTGTTCCGGAGTGAAGCATCGGCACCGGGGTTGATTTCGGCATATGCCTGGGCATATGCCGAATTTTGGGGCTTTGAAACGCTTTCAAGCCTCCGAAAGCCTGAAAAATGCCCAAAAACAGCCATTTTTAGGTATCAAATCGGCCTCCAGGCCAATAGGGACTAGCGGGTCCAGCTATTAATTTTGTAGCAGCGCTGCGGTCTCAACCCGACTCAGACGGGCTTGATTTCAGCCGCCTCGACCAGAAAGCGCACCCGCCGCACGCCCTGCCACTCGTCTGCGTCCAGCCGGAAGGCCAGCGTGACCCGGGCGGGCAGGGGCTCGGTGTGGCCGAACCAGATGCCGTCGACCGGCTGGCCCTGGTGCTTGAGTTTGAGCGCCAGGTGCTTTTCGCCGACCAGCCGCTGCGACACCACTTCCAGCTCTTCACTGAAGGTCGGTGCCGCGAAGCCCTGGCCCCAGACTTCCTTGTGCAGCGTGTCGACCATGTCGGTGCGGCGGTATTCGGCGGCCAGCGGGCCGTCGGTGTCCATGCGCCGGGTCAGCGTGGCGGCGTCCAGCCATTCGTGAGCAACCTGCTGCAGCGCGCTTTCAAAGGTCTCAAAGTTCTCTTCGCTGATGGTGCAGCCCGCCGCCATGGCGTGGCCGCCAAACCGCAGCAGCACGCCGGGGTGCCGCTTGGCGACCAGGTCCAGTGCATCGCGCAGGTGAAAGCCGGCAATCGAGCGGCCCGAGCCCTTGAGCTCGTGCTCCCTGCCAGGTGCGCCGCTGGCGGCAAAGACAAATGTTGGTCTGTGCAGCTTGTCCTTGATGCGCGAGGCGACGATGCCGACCACACCTTCGTGAAAGTCGGGGTCAAAAATCGCGATCGCCGGCGGCGGCACTTCATCGATGTCAATCATTGCGTCGGCGGCCATCTGCGCCTGTTCGCGCATGCCGGCCTCAATATCGCGGCGCTCGCGGTTGATGCCGTCCAGCGTGCGGCCCAGCTCGTCGGCGCGGCCTGCGTCGTCGGTCAGCAGGCATTCAATGCCCAGCGTCATGTCGCTGAGGCGCCCGGCCGCATTGATGCGCGGGCCCAGGGCAAAACCGAAATCAAACGTCGTCGCGACATTGGCCTTTCGCCCTGCAGCGGTGAACAGGCTGGCCAGCCCGGCAGGCAGATAGCCGGCGCGGATGCGGCGCAGGCCCTGCGCGACCAGGCGGCGGTTGTTGGCGTCGAGTTTGACGACGTCGGCGACGGTGCCCAGTGCAACCAGCGGCAGCAGTACATCCACCTTCGGCTGGTTTTGTGCGGTGAAGATTCCCCGTTCACGCAGCTCGGCCCGCAGCGCCAGCAGCACATAAAACATCACGCCGACACCGGCAATCGACTTGCTCTCGAAAGTGCAATCGGGCTGGTTGGGGTTCACGATCACATCGGCATCGGGCAACACAATCTGGCCGTCTTTCAGCGCCGGAAGGTGGTGGTCGGTCACCAGTACCTGCATGCCCAGCGCCTTGGCGCGCGCGACGCCGTCCATGCTGGCGATGCCGTTGTCGACCGTGACCAGCACATCGGCGCCGGTGGCCCTCACGCGGTCGGCAATCGGCGCGGTCAGGCCGTAGCCGTCGACTACGCGGTCAGGCACGAGGTAACTCACGTTGGTGGCGCCCAGCAGGCGCAGGCCGCGCAGGGCCACGGCGCAGGCCGTCGCGCCGTCGCAGTCGTAATCGGCGACCACGCAGATTTTTTGGTTGACAGCCATCGCATCGGCCAGCAGGCGGGCCGCTTCGCGCGTGCCAAGCATGCCGGCCGGCGGCAGCAGGCGTGCCAGGCCGTCGTCCAGTTCGTCGGGTGAGTTCACGCCGCGTGCTGCGTACAGCTGCGCGAGTAGGGGGTGAATGCCGGCCTGTTGCAGCGCCCAGACGCTGCGGGGGGGTACGTCGCGTACCTGGATTTTCATGTCGGGTTGGTCGATTCTTTTGGGTTACAGCTGCTCGAGCACGGCCAGTGGTGATGCGGTAGACAGCAAATTTGAGATACGCCTGAAGAGGCCTTGCGGCGCTGTTTCAAAGGTCTGCGCGTTGCGCTCGCCGCACAGGCTGATGCGCACTGTTTTTCCGGCGTTTTGTTGGGCGAGCAAGTTGGCGATTTCGCCTGCATCGAGCTGACTCCAGGCCTGAGCATAGGCAGCCCAGTCGTCCGTGAATGCCGCCTGGGCCAGTGTGCGCGGCATGATGAAAGGCACTTGTGGTGTTGGCGTGGGCTCACTCAATGCGCCAGTGCCGCTGATCCAGAAGGAATTGACCGGGCGCTGGCGTTGCTCGCTGCGCTCGTCGTTGAGGGGATGCGTGTAAAGCAGCATCTGCATCTCATTTTGAAGACGGCGCAGGGAGGGTGCGGTTTTTGCGCCGGGCAGCCACGGGTCAACATTGCGGCCCATGACCCGGTCGAGTGAAGCGGTTGCCAGCTGACGGAATATTTCGCCCTCAGCCAGCCAGAGGTCCGGCGCGGCGTAGTGCAGGGTGATGCCTTCGGTCTCAAAGTAGGGCTGCATCGCCGCTAGCAGGGTTTGTGATTGCTCCGGGGTCATGCCCAGCACCGCCGGGTCCGTCATGGTCGCGTGTTCGCGGCCCATGGTCCAGTGGCAGGGCGTGATGAAGGCCCAGGCCTGGCCCGCGCCCATGCCTTTGTCAGATGCTTGCAGTGCAGCCCAGGGGATCAGCCCATCCACCGTGTCGTTCAGGCCAAGCGTCTTGGCCAGCACCCGTTCATGTGGCGTTGAGAGCGACAGCGCCTCGCCTGCGCTGGTCTCCACCAGTTTCATGCCCTGAAGCAGTTTGCCCAGATTTTTCAGGCTGCCAGGGGGCAGGGACTTCATGGCTGCAAGCCAATTGTCGCCGCTGCAGGCTGCAAATGGGATGAGAAGCTGGGCAGATGGGATGGCGGAACTGGCTGACATGGAGCTATTGTCCGGGATGCGAGAATCATCAGGATGCAAATCCCCTACGAACTGATTCTGGGCTGGCGCTACACCCGGGCTGGCCGGGCGACACGGCGCAACGGTTTTATCTCATTCATCTCCGGCGTGTCCATGCTGGGCATTGCGCTTGGCGTGGCGGCGCTCATCATTGTGCTCAGCGTGATGAATGGTTTCCAGAAAGAGGTGCGCGACCGCATGCTGGGTGTCATCTCCCACATCGAAGTGTTCGCCCCGAGTGGTGCGGCCTTGCCAGACCCGCAGAAAACGCTGGCCGAGATCAAGTCCAACAAGGCCGTGGTCGGCGCGGCCACCTTTATTGCTGCGCAGGCCCTGCTGGCCCGCGGTGAAGACATGAAGGGCACGCTGGTGCGCGGCATTGATCCGGCGCTTGAAGGCCAGGTCACTGACCTCGCCGCTGCATCTGTCAACACGCTGGCCAAACTTGTTCCCGGCCAGTTCGGCGTGGTGCTGGGCGGCGAGCTGGCCCGTGCCATGGGGGTGCGCGAGGGCGATACCGTCACGCTGATTGCACCCAGCGGCCAGGTGACGCCAGCCGGTGTGGTGCCACGCCTCAAGCAGATGACGGTGGTCGGCACTTTTGATTCCGGTCATTTTGAGTACGACTCCGCTCTGGTCATGATGCACCAGGACGACGCCGCCAAAATCTTCAGGCTTGAAGGCCCGACCGGCATACGCATCAAGCTGCAGGACCTGCACAAGGCGCGCGAAGTGGCGTTTGAGCTGTCGCGCTCGCTCAGTGGCGATTTGTTGATCCGCGACTGGACGCAGCAGAACAAGACCTGGTTCTCGGCCGTACAGCTTGAAAAACGCATGATGTTCATCATCCTCACGCTCATCGTGGCGGTGGCCGCCTTCAATCTGGTCAGCACACTGGTGATGACGGTGACCGACAAGCGCGCCGACATCGCCATCCTTCGTACGCTGGGTGCCAGCCCGAAAAGCATCATGAAAATCTTCATGGTGCAGGGCGCGCTGGTCGGCGTGATCGGCACGCTGTCGGGCCTTCTGCTGGGCCTGGGCATTGCGCTCAACATCGATGTCATCGTGCCTGCACTCGAGCGTTTGCTCAACGCCAGCTTCCTGCCCAAAGACATTTACCTCATCAGCCGCATGCCGAGTGAGCCGCAGTACAGCGACATCATGCCGATTTTGGTGATATCGCTGATTCTGTCATTTCTTGCCACCATCTACCCCAGCTGGCGCGCCAGCAGAGTCAACCCAGCAGAGGCCCTGAGGTATGAATGAAGTTGTTCTCAAGGCCAGCGGCCTGACCAAACGTTTCCACGAAGGCCTGATCGACCTGACCGTGCTGCACGGCGTTGATCTGCAGGTGCATGCGGGCGAAACGCTGGCCATCGTCGGTTCGTCCGGCTCAGGCAAGAGTACCCTGCTGCATCTGATGGGCGGGCTGGACGCGCCCACCAGCGGCCAGGTCGAGCTCAAGGGCCAGCTGATGTCGTCCCTTTCGCCCCAACAGCAGGGTGACCTGCGCAACAAGCACCTCGGTTTTGTTTACCAGTTCCACCACCTGCTGCCCGAGTTCAGCGCACTGGACAATGTGGCCATGCCGCTTTGGATTCGCCGCGAGACCCCTGCAAAGGCTGCCGAAATTGCCACGGCCATGCTGGCGTCGGTGGGTTTGAAGGAGCGTATTCACCACAGGCCCGCAGAACTGTCGGGCGGCGAGCGCCAGCGCGTGGCAATTGCGCGTGCGCTGGTCACCAGCCCGGCCTGTGTCCTGGCCGATGAGCCGACCGGCAACCTGGACCGTGCAACCGCCGACGGCGTGTTTGACCTGATGTTGCAACTGGCGCGCGACAAGGGCACGGCCTTTGTCATGGTCACGCATGACGAAACGCTGGCCGCGCGCTGCGGACGGCGCTACAGGCTGGTGTCGGGCAAACTTTCCGAGTGGACTTAAACAGGAGGAACTGGCATGACCACCAAAGGCTTCACCGTCAACCATGCCAGGGATGCAGGCTTTGAGCGCGGCCTGCGCTCCTTTTTTGAGTACCGCGACCTTGGCATCAAAGAGGCGACCGAAGGCAAGGTCGTCGCGCATGTCATCAGGGCAGCAGGCGGGGAATTTTCAGCCCAGCCGCATGCGCACGGCACGAGTTTTCAGATGGTCTACGTGCTCAAGGGCTGGATCGAGTTTGAATACGAAGGCCAGGGCATCGTCCGCCTGGAAGCCGGTTCATCGGTCTACCAGCCACCCGGCATCCGCCATCGTGAAGTCGGGCACAGTGAAGACGTTGAAATGCTTGAAGTTGTCATGCCTGGCGACTTTGCAACAACCGCAGTGGCCTCGGTTGAGGACTGACGCAGGCGGGGCATTTCTGGGGCAGATGCCCGGTCCATGCATGATTTGGCGCGTTCGCTGATAATGGAGGGTTGCCCATGCTGGCGGCCATTTTCCCATATCTGCTTTGGCGCACCGTTGAACCGGCGATTCCGGTTCTGAATTTTTATCCCTCACTCCTTTGACAGACCACTACACCTCCCTTGGCCTGAGCAGCGCTGCGACGCTGGCGGATGTCAAAAAGGCCTTTCGCCAGCAGGCGTCTTTCTGGCACCCTGACAGGAATGCGGCGCCCGATGCGGCAGCGCGCTTTCGTGCGGTGCAGGAGGCCTATGACGTGCTGTCGGATGCGGACAAACGACAGGCCTATGACGACAACCGTCGCCGCAACCTGCTGGACAGCCCTATAGACACCGCCCGTGAAATATGGGCTGCGTATTTCAGGCCTTTTAACCCCCTGCTTTGACAACGCAGCACCATGAAACACCCCGCTGCATGAACATTTCACCTTTTTTCACCGACCTGCGTTCGGCCTACCAGGCCGAACTCGATGACCTGCGCTTTGACTCGGAAGGCCGTGACGTGCTGCGCCAGCGGTTGGCAGACAAACGCCAGGAGCTTGGCTTTCTGGTCAACATGATGGAGCTTAGCCCCGAGATGGTGGCTGTCGTGCTGCACCAGGGGTTCAACTTCAGGCTGCCGGCGGTGATGGACCATTTGCTGACCCACGAAGCCGATGAATTTCCGGAGTGGATCAGTTTTTCGGATGCCGTTGGCCTTGCACCCTGGGCGCAGGACGTTGCAGACGTGGTGCTGCAGGAGCCAGGCGGTGAATGGTTTATGACAGTGGCTGCGGGGCTTGAGTACATGGCGGGCAGGCCATCTGCGCACGCAGCGGCGACGGACGACGACGAAGATTCGGATGACGAAGACGGTCCCGATGAATTTGACCGCGATGAAGACGGTGAAGAACATGCTGACAGCAAGGCCCGCAAGGAGGCTGGTGATGACTGGATGGCTGAACAAGGCTTTGATAGAAAAGACTGAAAAATCCCGTTGACCCAAGTCCCCGAATTGTCATTGCGGACTTGATCCGCAATCCATGAACCCGCATCTCAGGTACAGGAAGTCATGGATACCGGGTCAAGCCCGGGATGAAAAGTCACAAAGCATCGGGTAACGAAAAAATCCATACTTATGAACCACCTCGCCCTCATCACAAAAACCAAAACCCTGATTGCTGCCGGCGATATCGTGGGCGCTGAATCTGCGCTGGTTGAGCTGGCCGATGAAGAGGGTGATTCAGCGTTGATGGTCGTGCTGGAGCAGTTGCCGGCCAAGGACATTCTGGCGGTGATTCGCGAGTACGACAACTCCAAAGAATCGGTCATCAACCTGCTGGTCAGCCCGCAGCAGTTTGCGCGTGCCGTGGTGATTGAAAAGCAGTACAAGGACCTGACGCGCACCCACCTGCGAGGCATGGTCAATTCGATCATCTTTCGTGAAGATGCCGATCCGCTCGAGTTTCTCAATGCGATTGGGGACCTGGATGGCGGCAGTGAAGCGCTGGCTGATTATTTTTCGGACCAGTGGAGTCGCGTCGAGGCCTTTGCCCGCACTGGCACCTTTGACGCGATGGAAGACCACGGCGAGATGCTGTCGCAAACCGCATTGCTTGCGTCTGCCTATGCCAAACCCGTGATCTCGCAGGATGAAGTGGCAGACGCGGACTGGATGCAGCTGGCCTGGATACTGCGCTACGAATGCCCCGATCTTTTTATCGAGATGCTGATGGTGCTGCGCGCCAAGGCCAGTGCGCATGATGCCGGTCTCGATGATGAGGAAGAGGCTGAAGAAGACGATGGCAAGGTCGAGACCGGCGACACCGATCGCGGCAAGGCCACGCCAAGCGCACGCGATTCGGACGAAGAATCGGCGATCTGAAGAACGTCTTTCACGATGTCAACACAAGCGGAATATCAGCCCGCGTCGATTTCCCTCTATGACGCACGGCCTTTTTTCGAGAAGGCGCTTCAGTACGGATTGCAGAACGGCATCATCGACCAGACAAAACTCGAGGCCATCCGTGCCGATGCGCCCAAGGGCATGGTGCAAATTGCGCGTTACTTCGGCAGCGAGTTTTTGCGCCCCGAGCTTGAGCTGGCCAGGGCACGTATCGTCAATCTGGTGAGCCTCTATCTTGAAAGCACCACGGGTGGTGACTTGCGTCAGGCCGCAGAGTCACTGCGCGACAACTCTTTTCTATCGCGCTCCAAGGGTGGCTCGGACATGCTCAAGGCGCTGATCGCCATGCCGCAGAACAGCCACTTCGGCATGAATGAACGCGGCGGTTTCACCGATGCGCACATCCCGCTGTTGGCGAAATGGACGTTGCGCAGCCTGGCCGACTACCAGGCCGAGCTTTCAAAACGCCAGCAGGTCGCGGATGTGATCGACGCCGCTATATGGCTGGCAGATGAGTTGGGCATGGATGCCGATGATCTTGAAGAGGCTGGCAAGGATGCTGAAGCGGTGATTCGAACAGCATTGCTTGTGATGTCGGTTGGCCGCAGCAAGATGCCGGATTGGGTTGCCTTTGAAAAGATGATCGCGGCGCTGCGTAAAAAACATTCGGGCAGCCTGTCCGGGTTCAAACTCGATATCCCTAAAAACCTGCCGGTTGAGTTTGGCGAAGTGGTCACATCGGTGCGTCAATCCGTGCTCGCCGATGGCACCAAACTGCTGGATGCAGCCCTGCCAGCCCGGCGCCTCTTTGACCAGACGCCCGCTTTCATGGGTCGGTATTTCTGGCTTGAAGATGGTTTGAGCGAAGTCGATCACCACGACCGGGAAACCTCTCTCGCCTGGAGCAAGGCCACAGGCGGCAATACCGATGACGGCTCGCTGCTGACGCTGTTTTTATGTGTGGCCGCCGGCGCTGTTCCGAAAACACTGCTGACTGAAAAGACAGCGACGACCCTGGTCCGCAAAATCCAGAAGTCAGGCTTTGATGCCGGGCTTGCGCGGCAGTACATCCTGGACCACGCGCCTGCCCAGTACCAGGACGACTATGCGCAGTTGTGGATGGATTTTGTGGACGAAGCGCAGCAGACGCTTCAAAGCGATGCGGTGAATGCTCTCAGCGACGCGCTTGCCCTTCTGCGGCGCGAGTGCAATGTGAAGTCTTGAGCCTGCTGCGAACTTGTTTCTCAGTCGCTCAAAGAATCCGGTTAAACCAGGCCAAAGACAGCCCGGCTGACAGCAAGGCCAGGGCCGCCGCTAACAGCGCCACCAATCCCGATATTTCGGTTTCCTTTTTCTCCACGGCGAGCCGTGAGCTCAGGGTTTCATAAACCTTCTTCAGGTCGGCGGCCGTGCCGGCGTAGAAGTATTCAGCCTGCGTCGTCCGTGCAATGCCCTTGAGGGTTTCTTCGTCGAGCTTGACCCGCATGGACCAGCCTTCAAAACCTATGGTCTCGCCATCAACCGTGCCCACACCGACGGTGTAGACGCGTATGCCGCGGTCGGCCGCCACCTTGGCGGCATCCAGCGAATCAACGCCGGTGGTGCGCTGGCCATCGGTCAGCAAAATGATGGCCGCCGATGTGTAGGAGCCCGGTGCAACCGGTACAAAAGCGGGCTTGGCGTCCTTGTCCTTGCCGGCCTGGTCAAGCCCCACGCCGCGCTGGCGGTCGCGGCCGCTCTGCATGGCTTCGAGACTGATACCGGCGTCCGGGAATATCTCGGCAAGCGACACCACGATGCCGTTGCCGATGGCCGTACCGCGCTGAAGCTGAAACTTGTCTATTGCGGCGGTCAGGTCTTCACGGCTCAAGGTGGACGGCTGCACGACCGAAGCGGTTCCTGCAAACGCCACGATGCCGACGCGCACGTTGCGCGGCAGGTCTTTCAGAAACGCCTTGGCCGCATTCTGTGCCGCGACGAGGCGGTTGGGCTGCACATCGGTGGCACGCATGCTGCCGGACACATCCATGGCAAGAATGATGGTTTCACGCTGCGAAGGCAGGGTGACGACCGCAAAAGGCCGTGAAGACGCAACCAGCATCGCGGCCAGCGACAGCAGGAAAAGAAGGGGCGGTATATGCCTGCGAAAGCTTTGTCCCTTGCCCATGGCTTCGCGGACGATGGACAGGCTGGCATAACGCAGCGCCATTTTTTTCTTGCGCCGCAACAGCCAGATGTAGATGAGCACCAGCAGCGGCAGCAGCAGCAGCAACCACAGGAATTCAGGCCAGAGAAAAGTCATGGATGTCCTTTAGTCATCTTCTCGCGGGCTTATGCTGCCCGCTTGAGGTGTGCCGGCATGGCGCCCGATGATGCCCGGCTGCGGCGCCTGCGCAAATCGGTGAAACGCATCAGGGCGTCGACCAGGTCGTCATCGGTTGAAAGCTCCAGCGCATCCACGCCAGCACGCACCAGCGACTGGCGCAGGTCGGATTCACGCTGTGCGGCAATGCGCGCAAAACGTTGGCGAAAACCTGCGTCATGCGTGTCGACCAGCAATTGCTCGCCGGTTTCGGCATCGCGAATCGGGATGAGGCCAAGATCGGGCAGTTGCAACTCAAGCGGATCGAGCAGGCGCACGGCGACGACTTCATGACGCTGCGCAAGTTGGCCGAGAGGCTTTTCCCAGCCGGTCTCGCTGATGAAGTCGGACACCACAAAAATGGTGGACCGCCGCCTGATCAGGTTGGCACCCGACTCCAGCAGTTCATGCAGTTTGGTCTGGCCGGCCGGAGCCGCCTCGGGCCTGGTTTGCAGCTTGTTGATCAGATGCAGTACGTGGTGACGTCCGCCCCGCGCAGGCACGACAGTGTCAACGCCCGAGCCGTAAAGCATGGCACCGACGCGATTGCCGTGGCGCGTCAGCATGCGGGCCAGCACGGCAACAAATTCAGCCGACACATGGCGCTTGCGCTGATCGCCAGAGCCGAAGTCCATGGATGGGCTCAAGTCCAGCAGAAACCAGGCGCTCATCTCGCGGTCTTCGGTGAAGACGCGGACGTGTGGGATCTCCAGCCTGGCTGTCACATTCCAGTCGATATGGCGCACGTCGTCATGGTGCTGATATTCGCGCAGGTCGGCCAGGTCCATACCCGTGCCGCGCAACAGTGTGCGGTAGTCGCCCTGCAACAGGCCATCGAGCCGACGCAGCACTGTCCACTCAAGACGCTTGAGCAGTTGTTCCGCACCGGCAGCGCCGGTGGGCTTCAGTTGTTCAGGCTGCGAGCTTTTCATGGGCGAGCGGTTTTGCCGGGGCGGGAACTTTTGCCATGATTTTGGCCACGACGGCGTCTGCCGTCAGTCCTTCGGAGAGAGCTTCATACGAGAGCACGATGCGATGGCGCAGCACGTCAGGAACGAGGTCTGTCATGTCTTCAGGCAAGGCGTAGCTCCGGCCACGCAACATGGCCATGGCGCGTGCGCCTTCAGTCAGGTTGATGGTGGCGCGGGGGCTGGCGCCGAAGGTGATGAAGCGCGCCAGATCCTTGATGCCGTGTTTGTCGGGGTTGCGCGTGGCGGAAACCAGCTTGACCGCGTATTGCACCAGTGAGGGGTCGACATAAATCCTGCGGCATTCAGCTTGCAGGGCCGCCAGTTGCTCGGTAGTGGCAACGCTTGATACCGCGACTGCCGGGCCGGTGACGCGCTGGACGATGACGAACTCTTCCTCTTCTGTCGGGTAATCGACCAGCACCTTCATCATGAAACGGTCAACCTGGGCTTCCGGCAAGGGGTATGTGCCTTCAGTTTCAATAGGGTTTTGCGTGGCCATGACCAGGAAAGGGGCGGGCACCTTGTGCGTGATGCCGGCAATGGTGACCTGGCGTTCCTGCATCACTTCAAGCAGCGCACTTTGTACTTTTGCGGGCGCCCGGTTGATTTCATCGGCTAGCAGCAGGTTGGTAAACACCGGGCCCAGTGAGGTCGTGAATTCGCCGGTCTTCTGGTTGTAGATGCGGGTGCCTACGAGGTCTGCGGGTACGAGGTCGGGTGTGAACTGTATGCGCTTGAAGTTGCCGCGCACGGTATCTGCCAGTGTTTTGACCGTGAGGGTTTTGGCCAGGCCGGGCACGCCTTCGACCAGCAAATGGCCCTGCGCCAGGATGGCCACCATGACACGTTCGAGAAAGCGGTCCTGGCCAACGACCACACGTTTGACCTCATAAAGAATCTGCTCCATCAACTGGGCGGTGTCCTGGTTGGCCGGTGCGTTTTCGGGATTGAACGATTCCATGGAGGTCCTTCAGATAAGCAGGGGTTTCAGACAGAGGGGGCAATCGCGGCAAAGTTCAGAATGCCGCAGTTCGCGACGCTAGAAAGGTGGCATTCCCGCCGCAGCGGCCGCATTTTCAATCGGTACTGCAAAGCCTATGCCGACAAAAGTGCGCTGCTGGTTGGGGTTGTAGATGGCGGTGACGATGCCGACGACCTCGCCGTCCATGGTCACCAGCGGGCCGCCCGAGTTGCCGGGGTTTGCCGCTGCATCAAACTGGATCAGGTTGGTCATTTCCTGCTTGCCCTCGGGCGAGCGGAAGTTGCGTTTGAGTCCCGAGACGACTCCGGCGGAAGCCGACGGGCCGATGCCGAAAGGAAAGCCCACCGCCATGACCTGGTCACCGGGGCGCAGGTCTGCTGTGGAGCGCATGGTGGCCGCAATCATGTCGTCGGGAATCTTGTGTGCCTGCAGAACGGCAAGGTCGTTTTCAGGCTGCACACCGATGACCGAGGCCGTTGTTTCCAGGCCGTCTGCGAACGTAATCCGTATGATTTCCGCGCCCTGCACGACATGCAGGTTGGTGAGGATGATGCCCTTGTCAACGATGACCACGCCGGTGCCTACGCTGCGCTGGACTTCCTTGGAGTCCTTGCCGTCTTTGGCATCCTTGCCCGCACTTTTCGGGTCTTTGTTGTTTTTGCCGGGTTTGCCTGCGCTGGCCACCTTCTCATCGGTCGCCTTGCTCATCCCGATCACGCGCACCACAGACGGGCTGATGATGTCGTAGGCTTTTGAGGCAGGGGAGGGCAGGACCGTGTTTTCGAGGGTTTTCAGGACGGCGGCATTGATGTCTTCCTGCGTCAGGCGATGCGCGCCGGGGCGGGTGGACATGGCCAGACTGAGACCCAGCAACAGGGCGAGAATGCCCACAACCGACCATAAAACGTAAATATTGCCGGGTGACAGGTGTTGTTTCAGGCGAACGAGCCTGGACTTCGGGTCTGCCGCGACTGCAGGCTGTTCGCCCGGCTGGACTGGCGTGGCCGTCGCGGCAGGACGGGTAGAGCTACTGTAGAGGGCTGGCCTTCGCATCCGTTCACCTGTGAGGGTTGGTGTCAAAATCAGGAAATAACCGCGCTGACAGAAGCACCGTATCACGATTTTTGCATCCGTGCACATGGTTTGGATAGACCGGGGCCGGCATGGTTCCTGTGTCGCCAGGACGTCCGCACATTTAAATTCACAACCATGAACAACTGGATTGACACACACTGCCATCTGGACGCGCGAGAGTTCAGCGCAGATGTGCCCGCGATCCATTCCCGCGCAGTAGTTGCCGGGGTCGGGCATTGTGTGCTGCCGGCAGTGTCGGTGGGCAATTTTGCCGCTGTGCGGGAACTGGCCCACATGTATGGCTGGAGTTACGCCCTGGGCATTCACCCCCTTTGCGTGCCCGAGGCAAAGGAGTCAGACCTTGAGGCTATGGATGCGGCGCTGACACAGAATGGTGGCGATCCGCGTCTCGTCGCAGTCGGTGAGATCGGGCTGGACTATTTTGTGCCGGTACTGACCGAAAGCCCGATGCGGGAACGGCAGGAATTCTTTTACCGTGAGCAGCTCAAGCTGGCGCGCAAGCATGGCCTGCCCGTCATCCTGCACGTCCGGCGATCGGCCGACAAATTGCTCAAGCACCTGCGCGAGATCCTTCCTGACGGTGGATGGACGGGTATAGGACATGCCTTCAACGGCAGTGAGCAGCAGGCGATGGAATTCATCAAACTGGGCTTCAAGCTGGGTTTTGGCGGAGCGGTGACTTTTGAGCCCGCGCTGCAACTCAGGCGGCTTGCCGCCGAACTCCCGCTGGATGCCATGGTGATGGAAACCGACTCACCGGATATTCCGCCTTACTGGCTTTACAAAACGGCCACTGAACGTGCTCAAGGGCAGGCGCAGGGCCGCAACGAGCCATCCGAATTGCCGCGCATCGCCCAGGTCGTCGCTGGTCTGCGAAACATGTCTTCTGAAACACTGGCACAAGCCACAACGGCCAATGCGCTGTCTGCCCTGCCCAAACTTCGCAATCTGGTGGCTGCTTGAGCAATTTGCCACCTGAATCGCTTGTCTCTCTGCCACCGCTGGTGTCAGGTGACACGCGGCTTTTGATACTGGGCAGTTTTCCGGGCGTGGCTTCCCTCAAGGCGCAGCAGTATTACGGCCATCCGCAAAACCACTTCTGGAAGATTCTTAAGACCCTGTGGCCGATGGATGTCATGGGCGTGAGCTATGTGGAGCGCAGCCAGTGGCTTTTGTCAAAACAGCTTGGCGTTTGGGATGTCTATGCTTCCTGCGAGCGCCAAGGCAGCCTGGATACCAGCATCAGGAATGCCGTGCTGAATGACTTCTCCCAACTGGACACGCTGTGCCCGAAGCTGGAGGCCATTGCGCACAATGGTGGGGAGAGTTTCAAGCACGCCAGACACACGATGCTGACCGGATTGCCGGTCTATAGACTACCCTCTACCAGCCCGGCCAATGCCTCCTGGAGCTTTGACAAAAAGCTTGCGGCATGGCGCGAGGTGTTTGAAAAACACGGATTGATCTGATGGCCAAAAAAGAAACCGCCGGTGTGTTGCCGGAAGTCAACTTCTCGGATTTTGGCGACCGGCGTTACCTGCATCTGGGGACTGAATGGGTGCAGGGCTCCATGCTGATCGACAAGCCCTATGAGATTGAATTGGAGTATGTTCAGCGCATGATGGCCGGTCTGCTTTTTATGGACCCGGCCAGCCTGTCCAGGAAGCACGCCATGCAGTTGGGCCTTGGCTCGGCTGCGCTGACCAAGTTCTGCTACAAAAAGCTGCGCATGAAAACCACAGCCATTGAAATCAATCCGCAGGTTGTTTCTGCCTGCCGTGGATGGTTCAAGCTCCCCAAGGACGATCTTCGCCTGCACGTCATTGAGGCCGATGCATCGGTGGAGGTCAAAAAGCCACAGCACGCGGAGTCGGTGGACCTCCTGCATGTGGACCTGTATGACCATGAGGCGGCTGCCCCTGTTCTGGACAGTGCGGACTTTTATGCCGATTGCCATGACCTGCTCGCTGAAGATGGCGTCATGACAGTCAACCTGTTTGGCCGTGATTCGAGTTACCAGAAGTCACTGGCCAAAATTGCCGATGCCTTTGGCCCGCAGGCGCTTTGGGCCTTCACGCCCACCCGTGAGGGCAATACGGTGGTGATGGCACAGCGTGAACCTTCCCGGCCCGAGCGGGCCGGGATGCTGCTGCAGGCGGCGGATGTTCAATCGCGCTGGGGCCTGCCAGCCAAAAAATGGATGCGTATCTTCAAGCCGGTGGTGTGAGCACCTGCAATCCGGGGTTGTAGCCTGGTGCCTATGCGTTAAAGTGAAGCCATGAGTGCAGTGATGCCCCCCACCCCGCCAGCATCGTCCCGTAAAAGCGCGGTCAGGAAGCCGCCGCATGTCGGGCCGCTCGACTGGCGCACGCTGGTTGAGTGGATGGCTGACGACGGGGTGATCAGCCAGGCGGAGGCCCAGCGCACCATTGCCCGCTGCTCGCAGGTCGAGAGTTCATTGCAACCCCTGACCAGGCTCGGCAGCGTGAGCATGACCCGACTGTCTGACGGCAAGCCGCTGGATATGGAAACCATGACGCAGTGGCTTGCCGGGCGTGCCGGCCTGAAGTACCTGCGCATAGACCCGTTGCGGGTTGAAGTTGGCAAGGTGTCGGACACCATGTCCGCCATCTATGCGGAGCGTCACAAGGTGCTGCCGGTTCAGGTGACGCCGACAGAAGTGGTGATTGCGACGTCCGAACCTTTTGTCACCGAGTGGATTCCCGAGATCGAACGCCAGGCCAAAAGGACGGTGCGCCTTGTGGTGTCAAACCCGCTGGACATCAGCAAGTACACCGCCGAATTTTTTGCGCTGGCCAAATCGGTCAAGGCCGCGACCAAGGCCGGCGGAAATTCCGGCACCGCCAGTTTTGAGCAACTGGTCGAACTCAACAAGAGCAACAAGCAGCTGGATGCGAATGACCAGGGTGTGGTGCAGGTGGTGGACTGGCTTTGGCAGTATGCCTTCGATCAGCGCGCCAGCGATATTCATCTTGAACCACGTCGCGAGCAGGGCGTCATACGCTTTCGCATCGACGGCATCTTGCATCTTGTCTATCAGTTGCCCATGGGTGTGCACAACGCCATGACGGCGCGCATCAAGCTGCTGGGACGGATGGACGTGGTTGAGAAACGCCGGCCGCAGGACGGCCGCATCAAGACCCGCAATCCGCGCGGCGACGAGATTGAAATGCGCCTGTCGACCTTGCCGACGGCTTTCGGTGAAAAGATGGTCATGCGTATTTTTGACCCGGACACCACGGTCAAGGATCTGGATGCGCTGGGCTTTTCGCAGCATGACGCTGACCGCTGGGAGCAACTGGTCAAGCGGCCTTACGGCATCATCCTGGTGACTGGACCGACAGGCTCCGGCAAGACCACCACGCTCTATTCAACGCTCAAACGTCTGGCCACTGAAGAGGTCAATGTCAGTACGGTTGAGGACCCGATTGAAATGATTGAACCTGCGTTCAATCAGACACAGGTCCAGCCGCATCTTGATTTTGATTTCGCCGAAGGCCTTCGCGCCCTGATGCGGCAGGACCCGGACATCATCATGGTTGGTGAAATTCGCGATCTGCAGACCGCCGAGATGGCGGTGCAGGCCGCTCTTACCGGCCACCTTGTCTTCAGCACCCTGCATACCAACGACGCGCCTTCTGCGGTGTCTCGCCTGATGGAGCTTGGCGTGCCCTCATATCTGATCAATGCGACCTTGCTGGGGGTGCTGGCGCAGCGGCTGGTGCGCACCCTGTGCAGCAACTGCCGCGAGAAAGATGAAACGACATCGCGCGATGCATTGTCGGAAGTCGTCAAGCCGTGGCAAATCAATGGGGGTTACCGCCCATACAAGCCCGTGGGCTGCGTAGATTGCCGTTTGACCGGTTTCAGGGGCCGCATGGGTCTGTATGAGCTGCTCACTGTCACAGAGGGTTTCAAGGAGAAGGTCTCCAACGAGCCCAACATCGATGCCTTGCGCAAACAGGCTGTCTCTGAAGGCATGCGTCCGCTGAGGCTCGGTGGTGCGCTCAAGGTTGCGGAGGGCCTGACCACCATCGAGGAAATTTTTTCGGCCACGCCGCCGATGTCCTGAACGCAGGAATTTAAAGAATATTTTTGGCACCTGTCTGGTGCGGACAGTTGACAGCTACGGTGCGCTCATGCACTCTTTTTCAGTATTTACCCCTACGAGTTCCGATGTCAACCTGACCAGATGCTGACCTTTCTGGGCCATATGTGTGCATATGATTCGGGTTGTGGTTTGTAAACCATTTCACATTGGAGAAAGTGCATTTTTATAGGTGAAAGCCACATGCCAAAACGGCATGAATCAATGCAACAATCGCGAAGTTCTATTTTTCTACTGGAGACAAGCCGTGAATATCAAGAGTCAAAAAGACTTTTTTTCAGGCCTCATGTTTATGGGCGTCGGCGTGGCGTTCGCATGGGGCGCTACGACCTACAACGTCGGCGAGGGTGCGCGCATGGGCCCTGGCTACTTCCCTCTGATGCTTGGCGTCCTGATGGCGATTCTTGGCGCTGCTATCACTTTCAAGGCGCTCGTTGTTGAGGTTGAAGGTGGCGACAAGATCGGCAAGTGGGCATGGAAGCCACTGGTCTTCATCATTTTGGCCAATCTTGTGTTTGGCGTTTTGCTGGGTGGTCTGCCTAGCATCAAGTTGCCAGCCATGGGCATGATTGTGGCTATTTACGCCCTTACCTTCATCTCCAGCATGGCTGAAGCCGGCTGGAAAGCCAAAAACACTTTCATCCTGGCCACCATTCTGGCCGTCGGAAGTTACGTCGCCTTCGTCATTATTCTCAAGCTGCAGTTTCCTGTGTGGCCAGCCTTCATCACGGGCTAAGGAAAAAAAATGGATCTGATTTCAAATCTTTCCCTGGGTTTTGGCGTTGCATTCACGCCTATCAACCTGGTTTACGCTTTTGTGGGTTGCCTGCTCGGTACGCTGATCGGCGTTTTGCCAGGCATTGGCCCCGTAGCAACCATCGCCATGTTGCTGCCTGCAACTTACGCGTTGCCACCCGTTTCTGCGCTGATCATGCTGGCTGGTATTTACTACGGCGCGCAGTACGGCGGTTCAACTACCGCCATTCTGGTCAACCTGCCTGGTGAGTCCTCATCGGTGGTGACATGTATTGACGGTTACCAGATGGCCCGAAAAGGGCGAGCGGGGCCTGCGCTGGCCGCTGCTGGCATGGGCTCCTTCTTTGCGGGTTGCGTCGGCACGCTGATTCTTGCCGCCTTTGCGCCTCCGCTGACTGAACTGGCTTTCAAGTTCGGCCCTGCTGAATACTTCGCACTGATGGTTCTGGGCCTGATCGGCGCGGTTGTGCTGGCTTCCGGCTCGCTGCTGAAAGCCATTGCCATGATCGTTCTGGGTCTGTTGATGGGCCTGGTTGGTACCGACGTGAACTCCGGCGTTGCGCGCTTCAGCTTTGACATTCCAGAACTGACCGATGGCATTGGCTTTGTCGTGATCGCCATGGGCGTGTTCGGTTACGGTGAAATCATCAGCAATCTGGCGCAACCCGAAGAGGAGCGTGAAGTCTTTACTGCCAAGGTGACCGGCCTGATGCCAACCAAGCAGGACTTTAAAGACATGGCGCCCGCAGTGATACGCGGTACGTTGCTGGGCTCTGCCCTCGGCATCCTGCCCGGCGGCGGTGCCCTGCTGGCTGCTTTTGCCGCGTATGCGCTTGAGAAGAAGATGAAAATGAAGCCGGGCGAAGTGCCATTCGGCCAGGGCAACATCCGCGGTGTGGCAGGCCCCGAGTCAGCCAACAACGCCGGTGCACAAACTTCGTTCATCCCGCTGCTCACGCTGGGTATTCCACCCAATGCCGTGATGGCGCTGATGGTCGGTGCAATGACCATCCACAACATTCAGCCTGGCCCCCAGGTGATGACCAGCAACCCGCAACTCTTCTGGGGCCTGATTGCATCGATGTGGATCGGCAACGCCATGCTGATCATTTTGAACCTGCCGCTGATTGGCATGTGGATCAAGCTGCTGACTGTGCCTTATCGCTACCTTTTCCCATCCATCGTGCTGTTCTGCGCGATCGGTGTGTACTCGACCAACAACAACACCTTTGACATCTGGACCGTCGCCATCTTCGGTGTCATCGGCTACCTGTTTGTCAAACTGGGTTGTGAGCCTGCGCCACTGCTGTTGGGCTTTATTCTGGGCCCCATGATGGAGGAAAACCTCCGGCGCGCATTGCTGTTGTCACGTGGCGACTGGAGCGTGTTTGTGACGCGCCCAATCTCCGCGGGTCTGCTGGCTGCCGGTTTGCTGCTCCTGATCATTGTGCTGCTACCGTCTGTCAAGAACAAACGGGAAGAGGCCTTCGTCGAAGAATAAGGCCCATGCGGTTCGGGTGTTGAGGCCCGAGCTGCGGCACTTCACTGAAAAGGCACCTCCGGGTGCCTTTTTTCATTTCCTGAATTTGCTGCAGACACCTGCTAATCGCGTGGCCTTCGTCAATCAAGGTGGCACTGAAGCAAATGCCCGATGACGCTGTCGCGCTTCCCGTGCCAAACTCTCCCACATGGAAAAGCACACGATTTTGAGGCAAAGGCTTCAAGTCAGGAAAGTCAAAGCGGGCATATCTTGAGCACGATTGAAGAACTGAAACAACCTGGCGTGGAATTGATCCCGCCGCAACCAGCCGTCAAAAGCATGGCGCCCGGCCTTCTGCTGGCGGTGACGGGCGCCATCGCTTTCAGCGGCAAGGCCATCATCGTGAAACTGGCCTATCGCCATGGGGTCGATGCCGTCACGCTCATCATGTTTCGCATGCTATTTGCCTTGCCCGTCTTTGTCGTCATGGCCTGGTGGGCCGGCCGCGGCAAACAGGCGCTGACACGCAAGGACTGGTTCGGTGTTTGCGGGTTGGGTTTTATCGGTTATTACTTTTCGAGCTTCCTGGATTTTGCGGGCCTTGTCTACGTCAGCGCCTCGCTTGAGCGCCTCATCCTTTACCTCAACCCCACCATCGTCATGCTGATGGGGCTGGTACTCTTCAAGCGGCGTGTGACGGTGCGGCAGCTGGTTGGCATGGCCATCAGCTATGGCGGTGTGGTGCTGGTGTTCGGTCAGGAGCTGTCCGTACAGGGCGCACATACCGCGTGGGGCGCGCTGCTGGTGTTTCTCAGTGCCGTGACTTACTCGATCTATCTTGTTTACAGCGGCGAGCTTGTGCGTCGGCTGGGCTCCCTGCGCCTCGTGGGGCTGGCGACCTCGGTGGCCTGCCTGTGCTGCCTGCTCCAGTTTGCCGTGCTGCGCCCCTTGAGCGCTGCGATCGTGGTGCCTGAAGTTATCTGGCTGTCGGTATTGAACGCAACGGTGTGTACGGCGGCACCGGTGCTGATGGTCATGATGGCGGTCGAGCGGATTGGCGCCAGCCTTGCTGCTCAGACCGGCATGGTGGGGCCGCTGTCCACCATCATGATGGGCACTGTTTTTCTGGGTGAACCATTCACGCCCCTGGTAGCTGCCGGGACCGGGCTGGTGCTCGCCGGTATTTTTGTTGTCACCCGGAAACAATAATTCATTGTTTCTTTTTGACGGCTGGACGTGCAGGAGGCGCAACTGCTTGTGAACTCGCCCTGCGGTTGGCGGCTGCAAGGCTGTCCATGCGTTGCGCCACGGTGACAGCGGGCTGGCCGGTGTAGGCATCCAGGCGATTGCCCATGGCCAGTTCAAGCTGGTTCAGGCGCAACTGTGCCGGTGGGTGGGTGCTCAGCGACAGCGCAAACAAGGCGTCATCGGGTGATGCGGTGCGCAGGTTCTGCAAGACGGCGACCAGTCCGTAGGGGTCGAACCCCGCCCGCGCCGCGAGTGTCACGCCGGTGCGGTCCGCGTCCAGTTCGTCGTCCTGGTCAAGTCCCTTGGTATAGATATTCTTTCCCAGCCCCAACAGTTGCGCCGAGAGCGTTCCACCGACGTCGTTCTTGAGCTGTGAGCCGATGAGTTGTGTCAGCAACCCGGCGCGTGCGGCCTTGTTCATCGCGATCAGGTGGTGTCTCGCTGTGACGTGCGTAATTTCATGGGCCAGGATGCCAGCAAGCTCTGCCTCGTCGGTGACGCGGTCCATCAGCCCCCTGGTCACGAACACGTAACCACCGGGCGTTGCGAAAGCGTTAAATCCCGGGTCGTCCAGTACCGCAAATGTCCAGGGCAAATCCGGGCGTGAGGATTGCAGGCTGATCCATCGTCCCAACTGGTTGATATAACGCTGCATGGTCAGCTCGCCGTACAGCGGCTTGCTCCCCATCAGAAGGGCGGCGAGCTGGCGTCCGATCTGGATTTCTTTGGCTTCGTCGATCTGCTCAATCGATTGCGACAGGAGCTGCACAAGGTCACCCGCGCCTGGGCGTATGGCCTGACCACCAGCACCCGGAACAAAACCGCTGAGCAGGCTGCCGGCCATGCCAGCGGGGGATGGTGATTGTGGTGCTGCCTGCGCGGGTTGTGCGCCTCGCAGCATGTTCTGGAAAAGATTCAATGCGTTGGCCGCATCCTGTGCCTGGACCGCAACTGGCGTGATACAGGCAGCCAGCGCCAACGGCATGATGATTTTGTGCAGTGTCATGTCCGTACGCCTAGCCGCCGCCACTGAACTGGTTGTTGTTTCCACCAGTCGGGCCGGAGGGTGAAGGAGCACGTACTGGTGGCGCAGGGACGGGCAGGGGCGCAATGCTGCGGCTCGACAGTGATGCGATGCCTGCAAACTGGCGCGCCTGGCTGGCGTCCAGCCTGGCGGCATCCAGCAGGGTTACAGCAGACAGGTCGGGTTGTGAGTTGGCGATATCTTCAGCACCCAGTCCGCGAATACCCACTGTCGATGTCGCGGGCCCGGCGTTGCCCTGCGCACTGCCGCGATTGAAAAAATCCGTGATGCTGCGCAAGGCGCCTGTGCCCGCATTGCTGCCTTGCGCACTGCTGGTGGCGGTGATGTCGAACACGTGCACCCAGCCCTGGGTGCCATCTGCGAGTCGCACCCTGATCCAGGGGCCCTGGCGTTCGGCGAGACGTGTGACAGACGTTTGTACGGCCAGCGTCGCCAGGCTTTTTGATGCTTCGCCCGGCGCGTCGCGCAGCTGTGATGCACGTTTGATGGTGACGGCTTCGCTTTGCGCAAAGACCGCGCCTGCGCACGCAAGGATCGCAAGGCATAAGGCGGGCCACGCCCGCAATTTGAATTTACTCAGTATCATGGCCCGCTCCCTACTGTGTGTCGGTGTAACGAAGGAATTATTATGGATTTGGGTATTGCAGGCAAATGGGCGCTGGTGTGCGGCGCCAGCAAGGGTCTGGGCCTCGGCTGCGCGCAGGCGCTGGTCGCTGAAGGTGTCAATGTGCTGATGGTTGCGCGTGGTGCCGAGGCATTGCAGGCGTCCGCCGAAAAACTGGCCGAGTCCTCGACCGTTAAGGTGCAATCTGTCGCTGCGGACATCACCACCGTCGAAGGCCGTGCTGCGGTGTTCGCCATTCGCAAGGACTTCGACATCGTGGTGACCAATGCAGGCGGTCCGCCCACGGGAGATTTCCGCGACTGGGATCGCGATGCCTGGATCAAGGCAGTCGATGCCAACATGCTCACCCCGATTGAACTCATCAAGGCCACGGTGGACGGCATGGCTGCACGCGGCTTTGGCCGCATCATCAACATCACCTCCAGTGCCGTGAAAGCACCGATTGATATTTTGGGGCTGTCCAATGGCGCACGCAGCGGGCTGACAGGTTTTGTGGCCGGTGCTTCGCGTAGCAGGATTGCCGCCAGCGGCGTCACCATGAACAACCTCTTGCCCGGGGCATTTGATACAGATCGCCTGAAAGCGACCTTCAGTGGCGCCGTGCAGAAAACCGGCCAGTCCCTGGATGTGGTCATGGAGGCGCGCCGCAAAGGCATACCTGCACAGCGTTTCGGAACGCCTGAAGAGTTTGGTGCCATTTGCGCATTCCTCTGCAGCGTGCAGGCCTCGTACATCAATGGCCAGAACGTCCTGGCTGACGGCGGCGCCTATCCGGGTACTTTTTAAAGGCGTCCCGGGCGGCATAAACGTGGAGCTGTTGCTGCCGCCTCACAATAGACCTCATGAAACCGCCCAAAAGACTGCAGTCGTTAATTGAAGAGGGCCTGATCGACACCGTTGTGCGTCAGCTCATGAGCGGCAAGGAAGCCATGGTCTATGTAGTCCGCTGCGGTGACGAAACCCGTTGCGCCAAGGTCTACAAGGAAGCGACCGAGCGCAGCTTTCGCCAGGCTGTTGACTACACCGAGAACCGCAAGGTTAAAAACACCCGCCAGGCGCGTGCCATGGCCAAGGGCACCCGCTTTGGCAGGCAGGCCCAGGAGGCCGCATGGCAAAGTGCCGAGGTCGATGCGCTTTACCGGCTGGCTGCAGCCGGTGTACGAGTTCCCAGGCCCTACAACTTTTGTGACGGCGTGTTGTTGATGGAGCTGGTGACTGACGAATACGGTGATGCGGCTCCACGTCTCAATGACGTTGAGTTCACTGCGGAACAGGCACGCAGGCACCATGCCACACTGCTCACGGAGGTGGTGCGCATGTTGTGTGCCGGTGTTGTGCATGGCGACCTGTCGGAGTTCAACATCCTGCTCGGCAGTGAGCCTGGCGTTGATGGGCCAGTCGACTGTCCGGTGATCATCGACTTGCCGCAGGCCATCGATGCTGCGGGCAACAACCACGCCAGCCGCATGCTGCTGCGTGATGTCGCCAACCTCCGCGCCTTCTTCGGCCGCTTTGCACCGGAGTTGCTGCAGACCAGCTTTGGCCTTGAAATCTGGGACCTCTATCAGCGCGGTGTGCTCTACCTGGAGACTTTGCTCACCGGGCGCTTCGAGCAAAGAGCTGGCATTGTTGACATGCTTGCGGTGATGCGTGAGATCGACGATGCACGTGCCGAAGAGTCCGCGCGTCTTGTGCGCATGCAGTCCCCTCGCTAGCTGACCGCCGACGCGGCTTTGTTCGTTGGGGTGCGCTGTCGACGAGCTGCAGTTTCAAATTCCTTAATCCCGGGAGCGCTGATCAGCCCGGGCCGCGCCCGCCTGTTTGCTGACGGCTGCTTTCTGTTTCCCGGGACTTTTCTTCCTGAGATATCCCGCATATTTGTGCGCTGGCGATAAGGCCAATAGAGACTGCTTGCGCACGCTAGGGTTTGTCCCATACAGGCTTGAGGAACTACGATCCTATGATATTTGAAATGCTGTTTCATTTAATGAAACATTTTAATTTGTCAGATATCAATCCAGTTGACAGGATTCATGGCTATTTCGAAGTCATCCCCCGCAGCAGCCAAGGCGGTCAAAGCCGTCAAGGCGCAAGCTCTTGCAGCTGCGCCCGCGCCCAGTGCGCGAAGCAAGGCCGCAACCGGCACGGTTGACCTGTCGCTTGACCTGCTGGAATACCTCGTCGCCAGCCGCAAGCCTGTGGGCGTCACAGACCTCGCAAGGGTTTTCAGTTCATCCAAACCCACGGTCTACCGGCATATCCAGGCGCTCGTCAAACACGGCTTTGCGCGCCAGGACGAGGAAACCAATCGCTACGAGGCAGGCATCAAGCTGTTGGTGCTGGGTGAGTCGCTTCGTGAGCGTTTCAATATACTCTCAGCGGCCCGCAATGAAATGTCCCTGTTGCGCGAAGCCACCGGTCAGGCGATTTCGCTGTCTGCGCTTGTCAATGATGAAGCCATCACGCTGGAGTTGCTGCAAGGCCGCTCGGTCGTTGAGTTCGGCGTCAAGCCTGGACGGAAGATGGACTTTCACGCCACCGCACACGGCAAGGTGGCCCTCGCGTTCGGCCCGCCACGCCTGCTCGAAAACCATTGTCTTGAACCCCTCAAATCCTGGACGCCCGGCACCATCAAGACGCCTCAGGCCTTGCGCAATGCGATCAAGGCGATACAGAAAAACGGCTGGGCCACGGCAGCCAACGAAATCGTGGGCGGTGTCAACGCGATAGCCGCCCCCATCTTTGACCACCGCGAAGCTTATGCGGGTGCGATTGCGATCATCGGCTCCACCAGCCTGATCGCCGCGAAACCCGCCCAGGAATTTATAGACCTTGTCACCGCCGCCGCCAGCGAAATCTCGCGTGCGCTCGGCAGCCGGGGCCT
This sequence comes from Pseudomonadota bacterium, assembly GCA_040390295.1. GTDB lineage: Bacteria > Pseudomonadota > Gammaproteobacteria > Burkholderiales > Burkholderiaceae_C > Polaromonas. The sequence continues at coordinate 56,127 of JAZJYR010000029.1, read as the reverse complement.
GCAACCCAAAGGAGAAACTGCTTGACTTATTCACTGGCTGTCGACATCGGCGGCACGTTCACCGATATTGTTTTGCGCGGCTCGGATGGCCAGTTGGTCGTTGACAAGACCCTGACCACACACAACGATTTGCTGGAGGGGTTTTTCTCCGGCGTCGATTCAGTGCTGGCAAAGGCAAAGCTGCAACCTTCGGACATTGACGGTGTCGTTGTGCATGCCACGACGGTCGTCACCAACGCGCTGATTGAACGCAAGGGCCTCAAGACAGCCATGCTGGTGACCAGCGGCTTCAGGGATGTGCTGTCGATACGCAATGAACACCGCTATGACATGTATGACCCGCAAATCGAGTTCCAGCCGCCGCTGGTGCCGCGCGAGCTGACGTATGGCATTGCCGAGCGCATGTTCTCCGACGGTACGGTGCAGCAGTCCCCTTCGCGCGACGAGGTCATGGCGTGCATTGAAGAACTCAGGAAGCAGGACGTCAAGGCTGTTGCCGTCTGTTTCCTCAACAGCTATACCAACCCTGACAACGAGCGTCTGGTCGGAGACATGTTGCGCCAGGCCATGCCCGATCTTTTTGTGTCGCTGTCTTCCGAGATTGCGCCGCAAATCCGCGAATATCCGCGCGCCTCAACAACCGCTATCAATGCCTTCACCATGCCGATCTCGCAGCCTTACCTGCGCGCGCTCGCGCAGCGGCTGAAGACGGAAAACTATGCGAATGACCCGCTGATCATGCTGTCCTCAGGCGGCATCATCGGCGCTGACGTGGCGGGCCGCAACCCCGTGCGCATGATTGAAAGCGGCCCCGCCGCCGGTGCGCTGGCGGCAAGCCATTACGCCAAGGTGCTGGGGCTGGATCGCCTGATGTCTTTCGACATGGGTGGCACCACGGCCAAGGCCTGCCTGATTGAAAACTTCCAGCCGCTGATCACCGGCCTCTTTGAGGTTGACCGCCGCTACCGCTTCAAGGAAGGCAGCGGCATGCCGGTGACCATTCCGTCCATAGACATGATCGAAATCGGCGCCGGTGGCGGCAGCCTGGCTTATGTCGATGATCTCGGCCTGCTCAAGGTCGGCCCCAAGAGTGCCGGCTCCATGCCTGGCCCGGCCTGCTACGGGCGCGGTGGTGAAGGCGCAGCGGTGACCGATGCCGACCTGCTGCTCGGCCTGCTGGACGCAGATAACTTTCTCGGTGGCGACATGAAGCTGGACTTCGCTGCCAGCGACCGGGCCATATCAAGGCTTGGCAAGCAGCTGGGCACCGACACGCACACCGCTGCACGCGGCATGTACCGCATCGTTGCCGAAGCAATGGCTGGTGCCACGCGCGCGCATGCCACCGATCGCGGCATTGATTACCGCGGCCTTTCGCTGCTGGCGTTTGGTGGCGCAGGTCCTGTGCATGCCTGCGAGGTGGGCTCGCTGCTGCAGAGCAAGTCGGTGATCTTTCCACCGCAGGCCAGTGTGCTGTCGGCTTTCGGCACGCTTGTCACGCCAGTACGGCTTGACCTGGTGCGCAGCGCGCTCGGCATGCTGGACAGCACCGACTGGGCGCGTACCGACAAGCTGTTCGATGAAATGAGCAGGGAAGGCAGCAGCGCGCTGATGTCTGCCGGTTGCTCTGCTGAAGAGATCACGCTGATCTACGGTGCCGACATGCGTTACCTCGGCCAGCAGAACGAAGTCAGCGTCAACTTTGAAACAGACCCGCGCAAGACGCATGACCCGGCTGTCATCCAGGCTGCATTCGATGCCGCCTACCAGGCGCAATACGGCTTCATGCCATCGCATGTGCCGACGGAGGTCGTCAGCTGGCGGCTCACGGCGCGTGGTCCGCTGGTACCTTTTCACGTTGCGCTGGCGCTGCCTGCACAGCCCGGCAAGCCCAAAAAATCGCGCAAGGTGCATCTCTGGCAGGACGACCAGATGGTGCCGGTCTATGACCGCACCGCGCTCGCAAAAGGCCAGACGATTGACGGCCCCGTCATCATCGAAGAACGTGAAACCACCATCATCGTGCTGCCCGGCTGGCAAGCCACGGTGGATGAATTTGGCTGCATTGTTGCAACCCTGAAGGAATGACCATGGACGGCATCGAACTCGAAATACTCTGGTCCAACCTGATCAGCATCGTCAGCGAGCAGGCCAAGAGCCTGCAGCGCATTGCCTTCAGCCCGGTGGTGCGTGAGGCCGGCGATCTGGCCAGCGCTCTGTTTGACGCGCGCGGCCGCATGGTGGCCCAGGCCAATACCGGCACGCCGGGACACATCAACTCGCTCGCAGCCGCAGGCGGGCACCTGCACCGCATCTTCAAGGACCAGCTGGAAGAGGGTGATGTCGTCATCACCAACGACCCATGGTTGTCTGCGGGGCACTTTTTCGACATCACCCTGCTGTCGCCCATCTTCAGCGCAGGCCGTTTGATCGGCTATGTGGGTTCAACCATCCACCATACCGACATCGGCGGATACGGCATTGGCGCCGGCGCACGCGACATCCATGAAGAAGGCCTGTGGATTCCGCCGCTCAAATTCTTCGAGCGCGGTGTGCCCAACAAGACCATGCACGACATCATCCGGAGCAATGTGCGCACGCCTGACCACGTGTTTGGCGACCTCGCTGCGCAGGTATCCAGCGGCAAGTCTGGCGGCGAGCGCCTGCTGGCCATGTGCAAGCGCTATGGCCTGGACGACATCGAGCAGCTGTCGGATGAAATCATCAAACGCTCGGAAGATTCGACCCGCGCCGAAATCCGCAAGCTCCCTGCCGGTACCTTTCATGGCGAGAGCCAGTTTGACGTGCCGGGCGGCGAGATCATCACGCTCAAGACGGCCGTCACCATCGACAACGTCAAGGGCGAGATCGTCATCGACTTTGCCGGCAGCTCGGGCCCGAGCACGGCGGGCATCAATGTGGTGATGAACTACACCCATGCCTATTCGACGTTTGCCATCCGCAGCTGCCTGAACCCCGACCTGCCGAACAACCATGGCAGCCTGGCGCCCATCATCGTCACAGCGCCTGAAGGCTCCATCGTCAATTGCAAATATCCGGTGCCCGTCAACGCGCGTCACGTCGTTGGCATGTATGTGCCCATGCCCATCCTCAAGGCCCTGCACCAGGTCATGCCTGACCGCGTGCTGGCCGAAGGTGCGGGTGCGGTGTGGACCATACAGATCCAGGGCAAGCGCGCCGATGGTGAAACCTTCACATCATCGATGTTCAACTACTCGGGCGGCATGGGGGCACGCCGTACCAAGCCCGGCCCCAACGCCACGGCTTACCCCACCGGTGTAGGCGCTGTTCCCATCGAGATCATGGAAGCAGTCATCCCGATTGTCTTTGATCAGAAAGAGTTACGCGTGGGATCGGGTGGCGCAGGTCGTGAGCACGGTGGTGATGGCCAGACCATCAGGTTCCACATGCGCACACCTTATCCGTGGCTGCTCAATGCTGTGCCCAGCCGCCTCCAAAGCGGACCCGAGGGGCTGGAAGGCGGTGCACCGGGTGCGGCAGGGAATTTCACGGTCGATGACAAACCTTTCAAGGAGGCACGAAAAATTCAATTGCAAGCCAATGCGGTCGTCGTACTCGAAACACCGGGTGGTGGCGGCTACGGAAAAGCGTTATAAAACCTGAAGAACCCTACGGAGACAAAAATGACAAAGAGACATCTCACAACGAAGTTCGGTGGCCTTGTTGCCGGCGTACTTTTATTGATATCGGCGCTGCCTGCAGCTGCCCAGAATTACAAGATCGGCATTTCTGCAGGTCTGACGGGTTATGCCGCTACCGTCGATCGTGCATGGAGCGATGGCGTCAAGCTGGCGGCAGACACCATCAACGCCAAGGGCGGCATCAAGGGCCGCAAGATTGAAGTGATTGTTGAAGACAACCGCTCCGAGCCGCAGGAGGCCGTGGTCGTCTACCGCAAGATGATGACCAGCGACAAGGTCGATATTTTTGCTTCCGGTTGTGTGTCTGCCGGTACCTTCGCTGCTGCAGCCGCCGTTGCCCGCGCGCAGATCCCGATGGTGCTCTGCTCGATTCTTCCACCGCGCGAAGACGAAGTGAAATGGGCTTTCAGCACCTTGCCACCGGCACGCTTTGAGGTCGAGCGCCGCATGGAATACCTGCGTGACAACACACAGATCCGAAAGATCGGCGTGCTGCATGACCCTTCGCCTTATGCCAACCTGCAAAAAACAGTGGCTGAGCGGTCTGCTGCGACCTATGGCATCCAGATCGTCGGCGTCGAGCAATACAAGACGGATGATCCCGACCTTTCCGTGCAGATCGGCAAGATGACCACCGCAGGCGCGGGCGCCATCCTGAAGATCGGCCTGGGCGGCACCACGCTCACCAGCGCCAAGAACATCAAACAACTGGGTCTGCCGACGCTGCTGCTCACCAGCCTTGAAGACCTGAATGTCTTCAAGCCGGTGGCTGACGTGCTGGGCAACAAGTTCTTCTTCGTCGCGTCACCCGCGCAGGTGATTGACGCGGTGCCAGCCGGCCCGCTCAAACGCAGCATCAATGATTTCCTCGTGCCATGGAAAGCCAAGTACGGTGACCGTGACCCCAACTGGGCAGGCCGCGGCTGGGATGCTGTTTACCTCATCCAGGCTGCCATCCTGAAGGGTGACTCCTTTGCAGGTCCCAAGGTGCGTGATTCGCTGGAGACCCTCACCGGTTACCAGGGCACATCGGGCCTGTATGACTTCAGCCCGATCAACCACCAGGGCATCACGACCAACCCATTGTTCCTGGCGACCATGCAGGGCAACACGGTCAAGATCGTCAAGTGATTGCTTCGCCCGCCTCAGCGCTGGAAGTGAGCGGGCTGACGGCACGCTATGGGCCCATTGAAGCCCTGCACCCCACAGACATTCACGTGGGACAGGGTGAGCTTGTGGCGGTGCTGGGCCCCAATGGCGCGGGAAAGTCCACCCTGCTGCGTCGCATCGTCGGTCTGGTGGAAGGCAAGGGCACGGTCACGCTGGCTGGCGTGCCGGTCCCTGCTTCCGATCCCCGGACCTGCACCATGCGCGGCCTGGTGCTGGTACCCGAGGGGCGCGGCATCTTCGGGCCCATGACGGTGTCTGAAAACCTGGACCTTGGCGCTTACCTCGCCAACGACAAAGCCGAGATCAAGGCGCGCCTTGAACGCGTGTTTGCTCTTTTTCCGCGCCTGAAAGACAGGCAAAAACAACTGGGTGGTTCGCTCTCCGGCGGCGAGCAGCAGATGCTCGCCATCGGACGCGGCCTGATGGCAGCGCCGAAAGTATTGCTGCTTGATGAACCCTCGCTCGGGCTGGCCCCGCGCCTGGCTGAGGAGATTTTCGTGACCCTGGGTGAGTTGAACAAGACCGGCCTGAGCGTGCTGCTGGTCGAACAGAAGGCGCCACTCGCCCTCAAGCTGGCCAAACGCGCCTACCTGCTGTCAGTCGGCCGCGTGGTGAGTGAAGTGACACCTGACCAGATCCAGTCACCACATGATCTTGCGAGGTACTACCTTGCAGCGGCCTGATTCGCGCCGGCTGGTGCAGTACGCACTGTGGGCGCTTGCCGCAGTGTTGCTCATTTACGCGTTTGTCGCGGGCGGTTACCTGCTCACAGTGCTGGGCTTTGCCGCCATCTACGCCATCTTTGTGACCGGCCTTAATTTTTTCATGGGTTACGCGGGCCAGGTTTCGTTTGGCCAGAATGCATTTGCTGCGCTGAGCGGCTACACCTCGGCTGTGCTCACGGCCACTTACGGCTGGCAGCCGATTGCCGCATTGCCCCTGGGTGTCATCGGCGCGGTGATCGTGGCCTTTGTCGTGGGCTACCCGGCCTTGCGCTTGCGCGGCCATTACCTGGCGATGGCCACGCTGGCACTCGGCATGATTGTTTATGAGATTGCGGTTGAATGGCAATCCATCACCCAGGGCTATATGGGCATCTCGGGTATTCCGCCCCTGGGCATTGGGCGCTGGGAGCTGAACGACCCCAAGTACCAGCTGGCGTTTTTGATTGGCGTGCTTGTTGTTGCGCTGATGGCGGCGTATCGCCTGAAAGAGTCGCGTTTCGGCATGGCGCTCGCTGCCATCGCAGGCAGTGAGGACGCGGCAAAAGCCCTGGGCATTGATGTGGCGCGTTACAAACTCGCGGCCTTTGTGATTGCCGCGGTGTACGCCGCAGTTGCCGGTTCGCTGATGGCGCATTTTGTCGGTTTCGTGAGCCCTGAGGTGTTTGGCCTGCACATGGTCATCTCCGGTTTCATGATGCTTTATGTGGGCGGCATAGGCTCCATCGCCGGGCCACTGTTCGGTGCACTCATCGTCAGCCTGTTGCCTGAAACCTTCCGGGCCTTCAAGGACTATCAGGACCTGGCCTATGGCGCCGCGCTCATCATCATCCTGATTTTTGCGCCAAAAGGCGCTGCCTCGCTCGCCCGTTTTCTGCCGGGAGGCCGCAAGTGAAGATACTTGAAGTCAAGCACCTCACCAAGACGTTTGGCGGCCTCACCGCTGTCAACGATGTGACCTTCTCCATCGAAGCCGGCGAGATCAGCGCCATCATCGGGCCCAACGGTGCCGGCAAGACCACGCTGTTCAACCTGATCTCCGGTTTTCTCGAACCCACCGCAGGCAGCGTCACCTTTAACGGTGAATCCATCACCGGTGTGCCGGTTGCCACTGTTGCCGCCAAAGGCCTGGTCAGGACGTTTCAACTCGTTCAGCTGTTCCCCGACCTCACCGCGCTGGGCAATGTGCGTGTGGGCTCACACCTGCAAAGCACGGGCGGCGTGTGGTCTGCGCTGCTGCGCAACAAGCGCTCCCGCGAGCAGGCCGTTGCGGTGGATGCGCATGCACGCGAGCTGCTTGCGTTCGTCGGCCTCGGTGGTCGTGACGACATGGGGGCGACAGAACTGACTTATGGGCAGCAGCGCCTGCTCGAAGTGGCGCGTGCACTGGCCACCCAACCCAAACTCCTGCTGCTTGACGAGCCGGCTGCAGGGCTTAACCATGAAGAGACAGAGCACCTTGCACACGTTATCGGCGAGATCATCAAACGCGGCATCAGTGTGCTGATCATTGAACACGACATGAGCCTGGTGATGAAGATTGCGGCAAAAGTCATCGTCATCGACTTTGGCAAAAAGATTGCCGAGGGCAAGCCCGAAGAAGTCCAGCAGGATTCCGGCGTGCTCGATGCCTACCTGGGAGGCGTTGAATATGCTTGATGCGGTCTTTATTGCCCAGACGATTGTCTCGGGCATCGGCATAGGTTGCGTGTTCGGGCTGATCGGCATTGGCTATTGCGTGATCTACAACGCTAGTGGCATTGTCAATTTTGCGCAGGGCGCGTTTGTGATGCTGGGCGGCATGATCACGCATTCCCTGCTGACGCGCGCCGGCCTGCCGCTGTTTGTTTCGGCCGTCATTGCCATCCTGCTGGTTGCCGGCCTGGGCGTGCTGGTCGAACGCCTGGTGGTGAGGCCGCTCTGGCGGCGCAACGCCACGCCATTCGTGATGATTCTTGCCACCCTGGCCGCGCAGATTGTGCTTGAACGCGCAACCCTGCTGGTTGCAGGTGACCAACCCAAGACCCTGCCCAACTTCATAGACCTGCCGCCATTGATGCTGGGCAAGGTGGCGGTCAGCTACCAGTTGATGGCCATTGCCGTGACATCGCTGGTGCTTGTGGGCTTGCTGGCCCTTTTCTTCTCACAAACGCGTGTCGGCCGTGCCATGCGGGCCTGCTCCATCAACCGCGAGGCTGCCGCGTTGCAGGGCATACCGGTTTCAAGAATGCTGGCCTATGCCTTTGCACTGTCGGCCGGGCTTGGCGCGATTGCCGGTGTGCTGATCACGCCAACGCAATTCACCGCCTTCAACGTTGGCGTGTCGTTTGCAATCAGCGGTTTTATCGCGGCCATCGTGGGCGGCTTCGGCAACCCGGCCGGCGCTTTCATTGGCGGCATCGTGCTCGGCCTGGCGCAGTCGATTGCCATCGTCGCCTTTGGTTCAAGCTTCAAAAACATCGCTGCGCTGTCGATATTGCTGGTCTTCATCACCATCAGGCCCATGGGCCTTTTCGGCAAAGCCGCTACCGTCAAATAAACAAGACAAGGAAACCCACCATGAATGTCCATCAGGTTGACTGGAACGCCATTCCCTGGGAGCCTGTGCGTGAAGGCGTGTCCCGCAAGTCGTTTGCAGGCGAGGGTGCCACGCTGGCGCTGCACAAGCTGGCACCCGGCCATGAGCCTAAACCGCACCAGCACCCGAATGAGCAGATCGTCTACATCCTGGCTGGCCAGATCCGGTTTCATATCGGCGATCAGGATGAGCAGGTGCTGCTCAGTGCCGGCGGACTGCTGGTGGTGCCGCCCAACACCATGCACTGGGGCGAAGTGGTCGGTAACGAGGATGTGCTCAACCTCGACGTCTTTACGCCAAAGCGGCCTGAATACGGCGGTTAGCCCAGAGCCTGAGTCAGGCGGAGTCAGGGTTTTTGCGGGGGTGGTTTCGCCAGTGCAGACACAGTTGATTCGTGGCAACATTGGCCCGCGACCCGGCCATGCCCTGCTGCATGCGCATGCCGTCCATATCCACCGAACCCATCGAACCCGTCGAATCCAAGGAAACCATGACCACACGCTCAAAAGCCGCTCGCATAGACCAACATGGCGGCCCTGAAGAAATAAAAATTGTTGAAGTCGAAGTTGGCGAACCCGGCCCCGGCCAGGTCCGCATCCGCCACAAGGCCGTCGGCCTGAACTTCATTGACATCTACCAGCGCAGTGGCCTGTACCAGTTCCCCATGCCGCTGCAACTGGGCATGGAGGCCTCCGGCATCATCGAGGCGGTTGGCGAGGGCGTGACCCACCTCAAGGTCGGCGACCGTGCCGCTTACGCCAGCACGCCACCCGGCAGCTATTGCGAACTGCGGGTCATGCCTGCGATGTGTGTCTGCAAGCTGCCCGATGCCATCTCGTTTGAAACCGGCGCGGCCATGATGCTCAAGGGCCTGACCGCGCAATACCTGCTGCGCCGTGCCTTGCCGCAGGGCGGGCTCAAGGCCGGTGACTTTGTTCTTTTTCATGCAGCAGCCGGCGGCGTCGGCCTGATTGCCTGCCAGTGGGCCAGGGCGCTCGGTTTGCAACTCATAGGCACTGCGGGTTCTGATGCGAAGTGTGCACTCGCCAAGGCCAATGGTGCGGCCCATGTCATCAACTACAGCACTGAAGATTTTGTCGCGCGTGTCAAGGAGATCACGGGTGGCAAGGGGGTCAAGGTTGTGTATGACTCCGTCGGCAAGGACACCTTTGACAAGTCGCTCGACTGCCTCAGTCCCTTCGGCCTGATGGTGAGCTTTGGCAATGCGTCCGGCCCGGTCGCGCCGTTTGCGCCCGGCATTCTTGCGCCCAAAGGCTCGCTGTATGTCACGCGCCAGACCCTCTTCACGCACATCAGCAGCCGTGAAGCCACGCAGGAGATGGCCGATGATTTGTTCAACATGGTCACCAGCGGCAAGGTGGTCATTCACATCGACCAGAAATTTCCGCTGGAGCAGGTGGCAGAGGCGCACCGCTCGCTCGAAGCGCGCAAGACGACAGGCTGCACCATCCTGACGCTGTAACCCGCATGGCCGTACCGATGGCTTTTGATCAGGAATGGCTCAAGGCCTTGCGGGCCCGTGCAGTCACGCAGCCGCTGCGCCCCCGCGTGCCGCTCTGGGCGGGTGAGTCGGTCATCGGCTCGGTCGAGCCGGCGCTGCTCAATGACAAGGCGCTGCACCAGATGCTTGATGTGGTTGAACCACTGCTGCAGGAAGAGCATCCGGCCGAGCTTGGCTGGCGCCTGCTCGGCAACGTGACCACCAGCCTGAACCAGTTGGCCCGTGCCCTTTACGGTGCCGGTTTGGCGGGGGAATGGCGCAGCGAGCAGCTCGCCGTGCATGACCAGTTCGACCACCTCAAGGGCACGGTAGAGCGTGCTGCAGTCAGGCCGCTGGGCATTGCAACCATGGCGGTGCACCTGGTGGGCCAGACGCCAGACGGACGCCACTGGGTGCAGCAGCGCTCGCTGAAAAAATCAAATGACCCTGGCCTGTGGGACACGCTGATGGGCGGCATGGTCTGCGCCGCCGACACGCTGGAGACGGCGCTTGAGCGCGAAACCTGGGAAGAAGCCGGGTTGAGAACTTCAGCCCTGCAAGACATCAGCTACGGTGGCCGCATCACCACACGCAGACCAAGTGACGACGGCAAGGGGATGGGTTATGTGATCGAAGACGTCGACTGGTACCGCTGTACTGTGCCGGAGGGCTTGATACCTGTGAACCAGGACGGTGAGGTGGCGCAGTTTGCGCTGATGGACCGGCAGGCCTTGCTGGGCGCCATGCAGCAGGGCGAGTTCACGACGGAGGCGGCGCTGATCCTGGTGGAAGTACTCGGGCTGGATTAGACCTTCGGCCAGGACGCATGGTGACATTTGCGTTGCCTGCATCGCTTTTGCTACTAAATATATAGCTGCTCACGCCCGTATCTATTGGTCTGGAGGCTTTTTTGATGCCAAAAAAAGGCTCTTTTTGAGAGTTTTGGGCTGATTTCCCGACGTCGATCTTGAATTTATTACTTTTTTGGTAAGAGTAGTTTAAATTCAATTGATAAATTTGAAAATTATTGCATTCGATGCGTGCAATGGTTGCTTTCCATCCAATTCCTGCGTTGCCTACTCGTCTGCCAGCGCCGCCTGCCGCAGCCGGTTAGGCGCCAGTGCACCCGCCGAATCCAGAATCGGATATGCAATCGAGCAGATGTGCGAGTTGATGCGTTTGAGGTCGCTGATCAGGTCGATGTGCAGCGAGCTGGTTTCCAGGCTTTGCACGGTGTTGGCCGACAGGCGGCCCAGATGGCTGGTGGCGTAAGCGCGCTCCAGGTCGCGGAAGCGGGCTTTTTCTTCGAGCAGCTTTTGCGCATCGCGCACCGAGCCGTTCAAAAAGACGCTCATGGAGAGGCGCAGGTTGTCGAGCAGGCGGCTGTGCAGCTCGCAGATTTCGGCCATGCCGGCTTCCGAGAAATTGCGGCCGGGTTTGATCTTCTTGTCTTCGATGTCGATCAGCACGCGCTCGATGATGTCGCCGACCTGCTCCATGTTGATGGTGAAGCTGATGATGTCCGTCCAGCGGCGGCTTTCTTCCTCGGCCAGCGCCTCGCGCGAGATCTTGGTCAGGTAGTACTTGATGGCTGAATAAAGCTGGTCGACCTGGTCGTCCATCTTGCGCAGGTCTTCGGCCAGCTTGAGGTCGTTGTTGCGTATGACCTGCAGCATGCCCAGCAGCATGCTCTCGACCACATCGGCCTGGTGCAGGGCTTCGCGTGCGGCGTTGGAAATCGCCAGGGATGGCGTGGACAGTGCAGAAGGGTCCAGGTGGTTTGGCCGCATGCTGGACACGGCTTTTTGCGGCTTGGGCAGCAGCTTTTGGGTCCAGCGTGCAAACGGTTCCGTCAGGCCGATGAAGGCGACGCCAACCACCACGTTGAACATCAGGTGAAACATCACCACGACCGAAGCCGCCTGCTCACCCAGCAGCGGCCTGACGTGCTGCAGCCACAGGCCGATGAAGGGCGCGACGACAACGACGCCGAGTATCTTGAACCCCAGCGTACCCATGGGCACCTGCCGCGCCTCAATCGGTGACCGCATCGTGGTCAGCACCGCCAGCACGCCGCTGCCGAGGTTGGCGCCCAGAACGAGGCCCAGGGCGACTTCAAGCGGTACGCCACCTGAGGCTGCCAGCGTGGCAATCAGCAGCACAACGGCCAGGCTTGAATACGAAATGATGGCCAGCACCATGCCCAGCGTGATCTCCAGCAGCAGGTCCGTACCGATGGACGCGAGCAGAGCCTTGATGGCTGGCGACGTTGTCAGCACTTCTGTCGACACCGTCACCAGGCGCAGGGCCAGCAGCATCAGGCCCAGGCCGATCAGGATACGGCCTATGCGGCCCATCGTTGAGGCCTGGCGTGGAATGAAGAGCACCACGCCGACAAAAATCAGCAGCGGCGACAGCCATGACAGGTCAAAAGAAAAGACAACGGCAATCAGTGCCGTGCCGATGTCTGCGCCGCGCATGACGGCCAGCGCGGCGGGCAGGCTGATGAGCCCTTGCGCCACGAACGAAGAGGTGATGAGTGCAGTGGCCGTGCTGGACTGCACCAGCGCCGTGACGCCTATGCCGGAGAGTGCTGCGGTGAAGCGGTTGCCGACGCTGGTGGCCAGCACCTTGCGCAGGTTGGCGCCAAACACCCGCAGGATGCCGGTACGTACGAGATGGGTGCCCCAGACAAGCAGCGAAACCGCTGCCAGTAAATTCAGTAAATGCTTCATAGGTTCCAGGAAAGACTATACGCCTGCGAAAAGCGTGCCAATGGCAGCCATGATGCCGCCTGAAACCCCAAAAACGCGGTGCTACTTTGCTTTTCTTACCCGCAGCAGCTCGTCGAGGATGAGGCAGATCGCGCCTATGGTGATGGCGCTGTCGGCAACATTGAAGGCCGGGAAATGCGAGTTGCGCCAGTGAAAGTCCAGAAAGTCCACCACGTAGCCGTGCATGCTGCGGTCAATCACATTGCCGATGGCGCCGCCAAGTATGCAGGCCAGCGCAAACGAAAACAGTTTTTGGCCGGCGTGCGAACGCAGCATCCAGATGATGAAGATGGCTGCGCCCACGCCAATCGCCGTGAAGAACCAGCGCTGCCAGCCCGACTCCGACGCCAGGAATGAAAACGCAGCACCTGCGTTGTGCACCCTGACGATGTTGAAAAAGCTGGTGACGTAAGTCGCATCGCCGAGCTTGTAGTAACCCAGAATGAGCACCTTGGTGAACTGGTCCGCAATCAGCAGCAGCAGGGCCAGGCCCAGCCACGGCAGCATGGCGCTGGAGCTTTTGGTGTAGGTGGTTTTTGCCATTACGCGTATTTCCTGTCTTCGCCGGCGCCATACAGGTTGCTGGTGCAGCGGCCGCAGATGGTGGGGTGGGCAGCGTCGCTGCCGACGTCTTCACGGTAGTGCCAGCAACGTTCGCACTTTTCGTTGGCGCTGGCCTGTACGGCCGTTGCCAGCGCAGGGCCGGCGGCGAGTGTGATGGCCGAAGTGATGAAGACAAACTTCAGGTCTTCGCCAAGGCTGGCCAGCAGGGCTTGGTCTTGCGCATTGACCTGCAGTGCGATGTCGGCCTGCAGCGATGAACCCACCTTGCCGTCGGCTCGCAGCACTTCGATGTCCTTGTTCACGGCATCGCGGATCTCCCGGATGCGCGACCATTTGGCCAGCAGCCCATCATCAGGGGCGCCGAGTTCTGAGTAGGTCTCGAGAAAAATCGAGTCCGAAGAACCAAACACCGTCCACGCCTCTTCAGCCGTGAAGCTGAGGAAGGGCGCCATCCAGCGCAGCATGGCATGCGTGATGGCGTGCAGGGCCGTCTGTGCACTGCGGCGTGCGAGCGATTTCGGTCCGGTGGTGTAGAGGCGGTCTTTCAGGATGTCGAGGTAGAAGGAGCCGAGGTCTTCGCTGCAATAGATCTGCAGCTTGGACACGACCGGGTGGAACTCATACACCTCGTAATGCGCCAGGATATCGGCCTGCAACTGCGCCGCACGGCTGAGCGCATAGCGGTCTATCTCCAGCATGTCTTCCAACGGCACGCTGTCGGTTGCCGGGTCAAAGTCGCTGACATTGGCCATCAAAAAGCGCAGCGTGTTGCGGATGCGGCGGTAGGCATCGACCACACGCGCGAGGATCTTGTCGTCAATGCCGAGGTCGCCCGAGTAGTCGGTCGATGCGCACCAGAGGCGGATGATTTCTGCACCCAGTTTGCCGCTGACTTCCTGCGGTACCACGGTGTTGCCTTCGCTCTTGCTCATCTTGCGGCCCTTGCCGTCCACGGTGAAGCCGTGCGTCAGCAGGCCCTTGTACGGCGCGCGGTCATACATCGCACATGAGGTGAGCAGTGATGAATGGAACCAGCCGCGGTGCTGGTCATGGCCTTCAAGGTAGAGGTCAGCCGGCCAGGTCGATTGCGCCGCATGGCTGTGGCGCAGCACGTGGTCATGTGTGGTGCCCGAGTCAAACCAGACGTCAAGGATGTCGGTGCTCTTGATGTAGTTGGGTGCATCGTCACCAATGATGGATTCGGCGCTCGCCTTGCTCCAGGCCTCGATGCCGCCCGCTTCCACCATGTCGGCGGCCTGGTCCATGATCTCCATGGTGCGCGGGTGCAGCTCCCCCGTGGCCGTATGGATGAAAAAGGGCAGGGGCACGCCCCAGTTCCGCTGGCGGCTGATGCACCAGTCGGGCCGGCCGGCGATCATGTCGCGCAGGCGGGTCTTGCCGTTCTCCGGGTAAAAACTCGTCTCTTCAATCGCAGCCAGCGCCAGCTTGCGCAGGGTTTGCGGGGCCTTGTCCTTGGTGAACACGCCTTCGCCTTCATCCATGCGCACAAACCACTGGGCAGCAGCGCGGTAGATCACCGGCGTCTTGTGGCGCCAGCAGTGCGGGTAGCTGTGGGTGATGTTCTGCGTGGCGAACAGGCGGTCATGCTCGCGCAGCTTGTCGATGACCAGCGGCGCGGCTTTCCAGATGTTGAGGCCGCCGAACAGGGGCAAGTCATCGACGTAGCGGCCATTGCCCTGCACCGGGTTCAGGATGTCGTCATAGGCCAGGCCATTGGCCACGCAGGAGTTGAAATCTTCCACACCATAGGCAGGTGCGGAATGCACGATACCTGTGCCGTCATCGGCGGTAGCGTAGTCGGCGAGGTAAACGGGGCTCAGGCGTTTGTAGCCAGGATCAACGTCATAGAGTGGGTGCTCGAAGTTCAGGTCGGCGAGGTTTTTGCCCAGCGTGGTCGCGATGACCTGGCCTTCAAGTTCGTAACGCTCCAGGCATTTTTCAACCAGCACGGCAGCGAGTACCAGCAGGCCGCGCGGCGTGTCGACCAGCGCGTATTCCAGCTCGGGGTTGAGGTTGAGCGCCTGGTTGGCAGGGATGGTCCAGGCGGTGGTTGTCCAGATGACGATGAAGGCGTCTTTCTCCAGCTTGCTCAAACCGAATGCTGCAGCGAGTTTTTCAGGCTCGGCTGACTTGAAGCCGACATCCAGCGTCTGCGATTTTTTGTCGGCGTACTCGATCTCGAATTCGGCAAGCGACGAGCCGCAGTCGAAACACCAGTAGACGGGCTTGAGGCCGCGGTACACAAAACCGCGCTCCATGATGCGTTTGAGCGCGCGGATTTCCTGCGCCTCGTTGCCGAAATCCATGGTGCGGTAGGGGTTGTCCCATTCACCGAGAACGCCCAGGCGTTTGAAGTCGGCCATCTGGCCGGCGATCTGTTCGGTCGCAAAGGCGCGGCATTTGGCCTGAAATTCGGCGCGTGCCTCCAGGGCCGACGGGCCGCTCCCTAGGCCCTGGACGGCCCCCTCGGGGGGCAGCGAACCACGCTCAGCGGGGAGCGTGGGGGCTCCTTTTTTGCCATGGAGCTTTTCGATGGCATTTTCAATCGGCAGGCCGTGGCAATCCCAGCCCGGCACATAGATCGCGTCCAGGCCCTTGAGCTGGCGCGCCTTGACGATCATGTCCTTGAGGATCTTGTTGACCGCGTGGCCGATGTGGATCTTGCCGTTGGCATAGGGCGGGCCATCGTGCAGCACGAATTTTGGCGCGCCGTGGCGGGCATCGCGCAGGCGCTTGTAGATGCCCTTGTCTTCCCATTCCTGGACCCAGCCAGCCTCGCGCTTGGGCAGGTCGCCACGCATGGGAAACGGGGTGTCTGGCAGGTTGAGGGTGCTGCGGTAATCGGTTTTGGTGTCGGACATGGATGGTGCTGGAAAAGGCTTCGACAGGCTCAGCCCGAACGCTTGCGTTGGGAAGAAGGAAAGAGTGGTTGCCGTTCGCCCAGAGCCGTGTCGAAGGGCGGCGGCCAGTGACGAGATCGTCTAAATTCGGTCGCGCGTCGTCTGGCGGCTGGTCTCTGTGTGCATGGAGGACGCATGCGAGCGGGCAAAAAAAGCCCGGGCATCGTCGCAGTCTTTGGCAATGCCTGTTGTCAGGCTTTCCAGACTGTCGTACTTCAGTTCGTCATGCAGTTTGTGCAGCAGTTCCACGCGGATGATTTTACCGTACGCCCCCTCGGCCCCAAGGCTGGCGGGCCATTCGAGGCAATACGTCTCCAGCAGCACCCGGCCGCCGTTGACATCGTTGGGGTCTATCGAAGGACGAATGCCGAGGTTGGCCACGCCGGGCAGGGGATTGCCGGCCAGGCCATGCACCTCAACCGCAAAAATGCCGCTGGCTGCCGGGTTCCAGTGCGAAAAACGCAGGTTCAGGGTACGAAAACCCAGGGTACGGCCCAGTTTGCGCCCGTGCACCACATGGCCGGAGATGCTGTACGGCCGGCCCAGCAGGGCTGCGACCTTGTCCATTTCACCTTTGCCCAAGGCTTCACGTACTGCGGAACTGGACACCCGCAGGCCGTGCACTTCATAGCTGTTCATGCGGGCCACATCAAAACCCAGGCGCCCGCCGGCGGCGTCCAGCATGGCGTAGTCGCCGGCGCGTTTGCTGCCAAAGCGGAAGTCGTCGCCCACCAGTACATAACGGGCACCCAGCCCATCGACCAGCACATCGTTGATGAAAGCGTCTGGCGTCTGGCCGGACAGCCGCGCGTCAAAGGGCAGCACGACGCACTGGTCTATGCCGCAGCGGTTCAGCTCGGTGAGCTTGTCGCGCAGAGTGGCGATGCGGGCCGGGGCGAGTTCGGGCCTGCGTGCCAGGGCGGCGAAATAATCGCGCGGATGTGGCTCGAAAGTCATCACACAGCTGGGCACACCGCGATGCTGCGCCTCATTTTTAAGCAACGCCAGCATGGCTTGGTGGCCCCGATGCACACCGTCAAAGTTGCCAATCGTCAGGGCGCATTCGGCTGCGAGCCCCGGCTGGCGGTATCCGCGAAAGACTTTCATTGGGAACTTGTCCGTGGGTAATTTGGGGCCGCGCAAGTGGATTTTCGGGATGAGCTGCCAGGCGAAAAATCCAGGGTAAGGCTCAAGCCTTACCCGATTTTGCAACAACGCAGATCGCCCGAAAATCCACTTGCCCTTCGGGGTGGGGTGAAATCTGGCGATTTGACTCCCAAATCCCTTGCATGGACATGAGCACATGTGGCGCGATCTGGCGGCCACTCATCCAGATTGCACCCCAACGCGGCCGCAAATTACCCATGGGCAAGTTCTGGATTATCGTTTTTATAGCGCCGCTTGCCGGTTAATGGATCTGTGCAGATCGTTTGTCATCATTTCACTGTATATTGATACACAGTTAGCCAATCAGTCGAACGCCCCGTTTCCATGTGTTTTCACCATGATGGAGGTCTGTTTTGAAGGTCTTGAAGCTCTCTGCGCAAGGATTGCCGCAATCCTGGATCAGCCTTGAAGAGGCCGTGCTGCACTACGCGGCGGACGAAGTGCGCTGGGAAATGGGCGCACGCGTGGCGACCTTTCATGGCGGCCACAACGCCATCACGGGCGACCAGTCCATCATCACCGTCAACAGCATCATCGGCACCAAGGGCGTGCCGAAAATCAACCCGTTTGACCTCAAGCCGGGGCTGACCAACAGCAAGCTGTTTGCCCGCGACCGCAATGTGTGTGCCTACTGTGGTGAGCATTTTCACGAAGAAGATCTGACGCGCGAACATATCGTGCCTTTTGCGCAAAACGGCATAGACACCTGGATGAACGTCGTCACCGCCTGCCGCGCCTGCAATCACCGCAAGAGCAGTCGCACGCCAGAGCAGGCGCATATGCCGCTGCTCTATACGCCTTATGTGCCCAGCCTCTGGGAAGACTTCATCCTGCGTAACCGCCGCATCCTGGCTGACCAGATGGAGTTTTTGATGGCGCATGTGCCACGAACCTCGCGGCTGCTGTCCTAGCTGCGCTTTTGGCGCGGGATAACAAAAGCCGCCTCGATGGGCGGCTTTTGTTTTTTTGGGCGTGGCTGTGCCTATGGCAAGCCGGTCGCCGTGACACCGCAGGTGATGGCAAAAGTCAATGTGTTGGCTGCGTTGAAGGTGTCGATCTGAATTCCCCCCGCCGTCAGGTAGGCAACGGTTGAGGAACCTGCACTTGGACAGGACGAGCCGGTTCCCGCGGCTGTACACGCGACAGCGTTCGTGCACGACAGCCCGGCGACCGAAGGGTCTTTCAGGAAAGAGGGTACAGCCACGCTCGGCCCCAGGTTCGAGATCGTCACGGTGTACACGACTGTCTGCCCCGCCTGCACGGTGCCAGCCAGTCCATTGGTTTTTGAGATCGTGATGTTGGCGGCCGTCAAGGTGACGGTCGCTGTGCCGGAGTTGTCGGTCGGGTCCACATCGACCGTGGTGGCGATCGGCACCAGTGTGGCGGTATTTAAAAAAGTAGCTACCGTGGAGCTTCCTTTGGCGGTGATGGTCACCGTACAGGTGGACCCTGCCTGCGCATTCGTCACGGTGCCGGTGACCACCGTCCGCCCGGTGACTACGGCTGAGGCCGTACTGCAACTGCCTCCAGCCGTACCCGCATAGCCGGCGGTAATACTCAGGACCGGCGTGATCTGTACGGGCAATGTGTCACTGAAGGTCACCGACCCTGTCCCTCCCGTCGTCGAGTTGGAAATGGTGATGACATATTGCAGGGTTTGAAGTGTCCCCAGCGTGGCAGAACTGCCCAACTGGCCCGAGGTGCCCGTGCCGACCTGCTTGGTCAGGGTGAAGTCGGTGCCTACCGTCAGGGTGGCCTGGGCCGGCAAGGTGTTCGTGCCGGAAGTCGTGGTCAGGCTGCCCGCGGCCACGGTGTTGACGTAGGGGGTCAATGCTGCTGTGGCGGTCACCGGAAAACTGATGGAACACCCGCCAGCCTGAATTCTTCCGCCGGCCGCCCAGGTCATACTCGTACTGCCGACCGTGATTGTTGCGCTGGGTACGGATGTATTGCAGGTACTCGTGAACGTGACGGTGTTGAAAACCTTCATTCCCGTCGGGAAGACATCGGAGAAAGGCTGCATGAGCCAGATGGGCACGGTATTTGAGTTGCCAAACGTGATGGTCAGCGTTGTTGTGGTGTTGCCTGTGCCACCGGCTTCATAAGTGTTTGCAAAACTTTTTGTAATCGTGGGTTTTGCGGGCGGCAAAACGCAGTTGCCCATGTCGGTGATGGATTCAACCGTTGCTGCAGTGGCGTCAACCAGCACTTCGGAGTTTGCGACTGCGGGGTTGAACGAGTAGACAATCTTGTTGGCTGTGACCCCAGCAAAGTAATTGATACCTGTATTAGGGTCTACGGAGCCCCCTTGTACCGTACCCGGACCCGTAGCAAAAGTAACGCTCGCGCCTACAGTGGATGCAGTAATGGTGCCATTGGGCGAGCCGGGGGTAATGGTTATGTTTAATGGATAGGCTGCGACCGGGGTGGTGTTTGTGACCAGATAGGCTTGTCCGCTCTGCGACAAGTAGATGTCGCCGCTTCCGCCGCTGGAAGGGAGTCCGCCGCCTATCGCGTAAGTAACAGTACGCCAAACTGCGTTGGTGGTGTTGCCTGCTTTGGACACCGTGGCAACGTGGTAGGTGGCAGTTCCGGCCGCGGACGCGCTGAGCATGATCAGGTTGCTGCTGGCATCAATGTAGGCACCGAGAATATTGCCATTGCCGTCGGGTGACGCAGGGGCGATGGTGCCAACGGTTGACGTTGTCATCGTATTCAGATTGGCCGAATTCAGGGTCAGGCCTGAACGGTCGAAGTGATACAAAAGGCCCGTGGAAGGATCGCCGGCCAGGGCATTGGCATTGTTGGTCCCGGCTATCGTGAAGCTCAAGGTCGTGAATTTCTGCGCGGTTCCCGCGCTGCCATTGAAATAGCCCAGGCGTGCAACCCCACCTGCGGAGACGATGCCCCACATGGCCGTGCAGGCAGACTGCGAAAATGCGACCGAGGGAAGCAGCGATGCACCAATCAGAGCCAGTACAAATGTCCAGCGGCGTAACCTGGTCATTGATAAGGATGGGCTGTTGGGCATCTGAATGTAGTCAGGAAGTGCTACGAATTGTACATAGCGTTTACGTGACCAGACCGCAAATGGATGTGTGTTGTTGCTGCCTGCCTACGCCCTTATGCCCGAAGTTATGCCGGAAGTCTCATACCAGCCAGGCTTGTGCCTGATCAGGGCAGGCCGTCGGCCTCCACGCCACATGTCAGTGTAAAAGTAAAGGTGCTCCCATAAGGAAAATCCGGTATGCGTATGCCGCCGGTGGGTGACATGTCCTGCAGCCTGGCGACCGTCACGCCTGCGGGAGCGGGGCAGACGGCGCCATTGCCCACGGCGCTGGTGCAGGCGACCTGGGTGCAGTTCAATCCATTGACATCCGGGTCCCGCAGGGCAGAGTCGTCTGCATCGGCCAGCCCTGTATTGGCGACGGTGATGGTGTAGGTCGTGGTGCTACCTGCCAGCACGATGTTGGTGTTGTTGGTTTTTGAAACGGTGAGCGAGGTGGCTGCAGTGACCGTGGTGCCGGGTGCGGTACCGGTCAGGTTGGCCGGCGTCGTGTCGGTGACGTTGGCTGGCAGGGAAAGACTGGCCGAGTTGATGGCGACGCCGTTGAAGGTTGCCCACAGGGGAGCACTGACGTTGTAAGTCAGCACGCCGCCTTTTGAAAGCGTTACCACCTGGTTGATGTTGCCCGTGCCGCTGGCCGCCCCGCATGCCGTGGTGATGGTGGTGGCAGAGCCGGCCGTGGTCACGCTGCAGGCCCAGGTTGCTGCCGCCGCATTGAAGATGGCTGGGTCCAGCACGTCGGTCACGGTGGCGCCGCCGCCGACCAGGCCCGGGCCGCTGTTGGTCACGGTCAGCACATAAGTGATGGTCAGGTTGCTAGCCTGCTGGATCGTGGCTGCGCTGGTGCGCGACTTGGTGACCACCGCATCGACGGGGAAAGACCGAGAGAGATCGGTGACGCTAATGCCTGCACCGGTCGTCCCTATGTTGGTAGCCGCCCCATTCTGTGTATTGATGCCCCAGGTCTGGCTGGTGGCACCGGTACTGGCAATCAGGCAGGGAAAGGTGGTGATGGTTGCATTGCAACCGGTCACGACCGTAGAAACCTCTGATAGCCCATTGGGTGTGCCGGTCAGGCCAACGGCACCCAGGTTGGTCGTGGCTACCGCAGTGTTGTTCGCTGCCGCCTGCAGCGTCGCACCGGCAACCCGGTAAAGACTGTAGCCTGTGCTGCCGCGCGTGGAGTTGGCCAGGATATACAGATCCCCGTTGTTCACGCAGGTCATGTCGCCGCTGCCTTCAACACGCACGTTGGTCAGCGTGATGCGGCGGGTGGTTTGTGCAGTGGCCGGGTTGACCTCCCAGATGTAAACCGACGCGGTGTTGTTCGTTCCACTGCCGGTGTTGGAGGCCGCATACAGCCTGCCGTCCGGGCAGAAGGTCATGCGGATGATGTTGGTCACCAGGTTGGACGCGGCAACCAGCGAGTCGGCGCAGGTCAGGGGGTTGATGATCCTCAGGTCCGGGTTGGCACTGCCACTTTCGATGTAGTAGACCAGCCCGTTGACAGGGCTCACGCCATTCGCAGCGCTGGCAATGCCCAGTGCACAAAGATTTGTTGCGGCGCCGGTTGCCGGATTGACGGAAAAAAGCCGGTTGCCCGTCGGGGCTGTTGTGCTGCTGCCCACGCCATAGACGGTCTGGGCGTTGGCTTCAAGACCCGTCAGGGCGGCCAGCACAACAAGCAGGGCAACTGCCAGTTGCCTGGAGACCTTGCGAAAAAAAGTGTCGAATGGGGTGGCGTGTATTTCCGTGGTGCAGTTCATGGGATGCCAGCAAAATCAAATACCAGTCGGACGCCCGGGCTCGCTGATTTTTGGAATTTTTGTTTGCAGGACCCTGAGCACAAGATCTGGACAGACACGTCATCTGCGGATGTGCACCGTTTTGGGGCATTTCCGGAGACTGGCATCGTCCCGATCTTCCGATTGTCTCCTTAAAGTTTGTCTAAATGTTACAAAACATGTCAGAAAAAGTCGATTCTTGCTTCAGCTGACCACTTTTTGTCAACCGCGTCAGCTTGCGCTCAGCCTGCGTTCTTCAGGAAAACACACCAGCCGTTTCCTGCATGCGCGCGCTGACTTCCCCTAGCTGGTGAAGCGAATCGCCAAAGGTCATGTCCAACTGGGTGAGCTTTTTGAAGTAATGGCTGACGATGTATTCGTCTGTCACGCCGATGCCGCCGTGCAGTTGCACGGCCTGCTGGCCGACAAAGCGCATGGACTGGCCAAGCTGGTACTTCGCACGCGCCATCGCGCGGCTGCGTTCTTCGGCGGGCGCATTGAGCTTGAGTGAGGCGTAATAGCTCATGGATCGCGCCAGCTCCAGCTGCATCTTCATGTCGGCCACGCGGTGGCGAAGCGCCTGGAAGCTGCTGATCACCACGCCGAACTGCTTGCGCTGGTTCATGTACTCGACCGTGACGGCCAGCGTCTTGTCCATCACGCCGACAGCTTCTGCGCAGGCAGCGGCAATGCCGATGTCCACGGCGTGGGTCAGGGCGGTGAGGCCGTCTTTGGTGATGAGTGTTGCCGCTGCGTTGTTGAGCGTGACATCCGCAGCGCGGCCGCCGTCCTGTGTCAGGTAACCTTTTGTCGTCACACCACTGGCTGTGCGTTCGACGAGGAAGAGCGCCATCTTGCCGTCTATGGTCGCGGGCACCATGAAGGCATCGGCATGGTCACCGGCAGGCACCACGTTCTTGGTGGCATTGACAGTAAAGCCCGCACCGGCAGCCGTCGCCACCGCTGCGCACTTTTCAAAGTGGTAGCGCGCCGCACGTTCCTGGTAGGCCAGCACGACCAGCGCTTCGCCGCCCGCGATTTTTGGCAGCCAGGCTGCCTTGACGTCTGCACCGCCGTAAGACGCGATCACCGCGCCGGCGATCAGCGTCTGCGCCAGTGGCTCCAGCACAATGCCGCGCCCCAGCTCTTCCATCACCACCATGCCTTCGACCGGGCCCATGCCCAGGCCGCCATCGTCTTCAGGGATGTAGAGGCCGGCCAGACCCAGGTCGGCCAGCTCGGTGTAGGCGTCGCGCGAGAAGCCGCCAGCCTGGGTGATGCTGCGGCGCTTTTCAAAGTCGTAGCCCTTGTCCACCCATTTGCGGACGGCGTCGCGCAGTTGTTCCTGGTCGTCAGAGAAATCGAAATCCATGATGTGTTCCTTTTGTGCGTCGCGGGGATCAACCCAGCACGAATTGCGAGACGATGTTGCGCTGGACCTCGTTGGAGCCGCCGTAAATCGTGGTCTTGCGCATGTTGAAGTAAGTGGACGCCAGCGGCGCATTGCCCAAAGCGCCGCCGGGGAAGTCACCCTGCCAGCCAGCTTCCATCGCTTCTTCAATAAAGGGCAGGCTGTAGGGGCCGGCGGCCAGCATCATGAGTTCGCTGTAGCGCTGCTGGATCTCGCTGCCGCGGATTTTCAAAAGGCCGGCGATGTCGAGCGAGTTCTTGCCCGATTTTTCAGCCGACAGCACGCGCAGTACCAGCATCTCCAGCGCCACGACGTCGACTTCAAGCTTGGCGATCTCGTCACGGAAACGCATGTCGTCATACACACCTTCGGTTTTGGCGATGCGCTTGAGGCGCTCCAGTTCGCGCTTGGCGCGGTTCACGTCGGCGATGTTGGTGCGCTCGTGGCTGAGCAGGTGCTTGGCGTAGGTCCACCCCTTGTTCTCTTCACCGATCAGGTTTTCTGCCGGCACTTCAACGTTGTCGAAGAAGACTTCGTTCACTTCGCTTTCGCCGTCCAGCAGCTTGATGGGGCGCACCGTCACGCCGGGCGACTTCATGTCCAGCACGATGAAGCTGATGCCGGTTTGCGGCTTGCCTTCCGTCGAGGTGCGGACCAGGTTGAACATCCAGTCGCCATACTGGCCCAGGGTCGTCCAGGTCTTCTGGCCGTTGACGATGTATTTGTCGCCCCTGCGTTCTGCACGGGTTTTCAGCGATGCGAGGTCAGAGCCCGAACCCGGCTCGCTGTAACCCTGGCTCCACCACACTTCGCCGCTGGCGATGCCGGGCAGAAAGCGCTTTTGCTGCTCGGGTGAGCCGAAAGCCATGATGACGGGGGCCACCATGACGGGACCAAAGGGCACGACACGCGGGCCGCCGGCCAGCGCGCATTCTTCTTCAAACAGGTGTTTCTGGATGGCGTTCCAGCCCGGGCCGCCGAATTCCTTGGGCCAGCCGTGGCCCAGCCAGCCTTTTTTGCCCAGGATTTTGGCCCAGCGCTGCATGTCGTCACGCGACAGGCGCAGGGCGTTGTGGACCTTGTGCGCGATGTCGGCCGGCAGGTTGGCCTTGACCCAGGCGCGAATCTCTTCGCGAAAGGCCTGCTCTTCAGGGGTGAACGCTAAATCCATAACTTGTCTCCGTGTGCTGTAGATACGCTGCGAATCTGATCTGGGGGAGGTTTTAGCACGAATGTGCTTTTCGGCTTGTCAAGGCGGGGACAAATCAGGTCGCTGCGGAGTCAGTGTCTGACAGCGTGATGCCCAGCTGTTCGCTGATGGTGGCGATGTGTTCGCGCAACTGCGCGTTGTCGGCCTTGATGCGGGCCACCATGTTTTCCAGCGCCGTGACGCGGGCCAGCAGGTCGGAGGCGTCTGATGCGGTGGGCGCGGCTGCCACCATGGCGGCAATGTCGGGCTCGCCGCACAGCAGCTGCACCCAGCGCTGCTCGCGGGCGCCGGGCGCGCGCGGCAGTTTGAGCACCATGGCCTGGCCGCCGTCCTCGCCGCGCTGCTGCAGCTCCTGCAGTACGGCTTCGATGGCACCGGCATCGCTGAATTTGTACCAGCGTTCACCGCTGGTCCGCAGCTCGGCCGGTGTTTGCGGACCGCGCAGCATCAGGAGGCCCATGACGACAGACTGCATCTCGCTGGTGCCCGCTGCCCTTGGGAAGTTGTGCTCAAAACGCGGCACGCGGCTGGAGCTGCCTTCAAACACCAGGCTTTGCCGCTTCAGGCTGTCGATGGCGGCGCGGGCTTCGTCGTCATCCACTTCCATCAGCGGGTCGCGGCTGGTTTTCTGGTTGCAGCCGGAGACCAGGGCGTTCAGGCTGAGCGGGTAGCTGTCAGGCACGGTGCGGGCTTTTTCCATCAGCGTGCCGAGAACGCGGGCTTCGATGGGGGTGAGCGTCTTCAAGGTCATAAACTAGAGGGTTATGTCTGGCAAAAAAAACAACATTGTGATTCTGATCTCGGGCAACGGCTCCAACATGGTGGCCATCCTGGAGGCGGCGCAGAAGGAAAACTGGCGCGAAAAGTTTGATGCCTCTGTCGCCTGTGTCATCAGCAACAGGGCCGATGCAGAAGGCCTCGTCTCCGCCCGGGGCCTCGGCATTTCAACACAGGTGCTGGACCACAAAGGTTTTGCATCGCGTGAAGCCTTTGACGCCGCGCTGCAGCGGTTGATCGACAGCTTCGACCCGGCCCTCGTCGTGCTCGCGGGTTTCATGCGCATCCTCACGCCGGGTTTTGTGGCGCACTACGCCGGCCGCCTCGTCAACATCCATCCTTCCCTTTTGCCTGCCTTCACCGGGCTCAACACGCACCAGCGCGCCATCGATGCAGGCTGCAAGGTTGCAGGCGCCACGGTGCACCTGGTGACGGCCGACCTCGACCACGGCCCCATCCTCGCGCAGGCGGTGGTGCCCGTGCTGGCAGGTGACGACGCCGCCACGCTGGCGGCGCGCGTGCTCACGCAGGAGCACCGGGTCTTTCCGGCGGCGATACGCCAGCTGTTGGCGGCCAGCTGATTGCTATTTATTTGGTAGCTGCTCACGCCCATATATAAAGGGCTACAGCTTGTTTTGTGCCTGAAAATGGGCATTTTTTGGCTGTTTTGACGGCTTTTGAGCCCGTTCACGCGGATCGAACAGGCGCTGGGGGCAAATTTTTAACGTGTACGTTAAAAATTTGCCGTATACGTTAAAAATCGGCAAAACCACTTTTCCACGCAGCTTGTGAACCGCAGCCGGGACGGATGTCGCCGCGTTGCGCGGGCCCGCGTTCGCAGACGCCCCGGTTTTGGATTCAACCCGGCGAAAGCCCGCGCGTGGCGCAAGGCCAAAAACCGTTTTCACATCCATTGCCGCATCGGCCCCCGTATTCAGTCCAGCCGCTTGAATCAATTTTGATTTCGGCTTCTTGCTTAACTTCAATTCCAAAGGACTTCACATGCAGACAAAACACAAGATCGCTTCCATCGGTATGGCCATCGCCATGGGCCTGAGCGCCGCGTCCGCGTTCGCGCAGGTCACCGTCGGTGGCGCGCCCATGTATGCCAGCAAGGACATCATCGACAACGCCGTCAACTCCAAGGACCACACCACGCTGGTCGCCGCCGTCAAGGCTGCAGGCCTGGTTGACACGCTCAAGGGCCCAGGCCCGTTCACCGTGTTTGCACCGACCAACGCTGCGTTTGCAGCACTGCCAGCCGGCACGGTTGACACCCTGCTCAAGCCGGAAAACAAGGGCATGCTGACCGGCATCCTGACCTACCATGTGGTGCCCGGCAAGATGGACGCAGCCGCGCTGACCAAGGCCATCACGGCTGGCGGCGGCAAGGCCATGCTGAAGACCGCTGCTGGCGGCACGCTGACCGCGACCGCAGCTGGTGGCAAGGTCATGGTCACTGATGAAAAGGGCGGCGCTGCCACCGTGACCATCGCTGACGTGTACCAGTCCAACGGCGTGATCCACGTGGTTGACAAGGTTCTGCTGCCCAAGTAATTTCCGCCGGCCTCGTTTGATGAGGCCAGCGTGAATTGAAAAAGCCCCTGCACGGTTTGCGCCGTGCGGGGGCTTTTGTTTTGGCGCAGGCAAATCAACCCAACTGGTGCAAGGCCGCTTTCACGATGCTGGCTGCATCCACCCCAAAAAAGCTGCGCAGGGCTGCCCGCGTATCGCTGCGGCCAAAGCCGTCGGTGCCCAGGGTCATGTAGCTTCGGCCCTCGGGCAGGAAAGCACGAATGCTTTCGGGCACGGCGCGTACGTAGTCGGTCGCGGCGATGACGGGGCCCTTGCTGGCTTCGAGCTGCTGCGCGACAAAAGTCCTTGTTGCTGCCCCGCCATCAAGCGCCGCCTGCTGGCAAGCCGCGCCGTCACGCGCGAGTTCGCTCCAGCTCGTCACGCTGTACACCGTGGCGCTCACGCCCTGATCGGCCAGTTGCTGCGCGGCCTTGACGACTTCGGTCAGGATGGCGCCGGAGCCCATGAGCGTGACCTCTTTCGTTCCACTCTTTGCCGCAAAGCGTTTAAACGCGTAGCAGCCGCGAATGATGTCGGCCTCACTGCCGGCAACCAGGTCGGGCTGGGCGTAGTTCTCGTTCATCAGCGTGACGTAATAAAACACGTCCTTCTGCTCGACCATCATGTCCTGCATGCCCTTGTCGAGGATGACGGCCAGCTCGCAGGCATAACCCGGGTCATAGGCCTTGCAGTTCGGGATGGTCGCGGCAATCAGGTGGCTGGTGCCGTCCTGGTGCTGCAGGCCCTCACCGCCCAGTGTGGTTCGGCCCGAGGTGGCGCCCAGCAAAAAGCCGCGTGCGCGCTGGTCGGCAGCCGCCCAGATCTGGTCGCCCACACGCTGGAAGCCGAACATCGAGTAGTAGATGTAAAACGGCAGCATGGCCAGGCCATGCACGCTGTAGCTGGTGGCTGCTGCCGTCCAGCTGGCCAGTGCGCCGGCTTCGCTGATGCCTTCTTCAAGAATCTGGCCGTCGAGCGCCTCGCGGTAGCTCAGCACCGAGCCGATGTCTTCAGGTGCATAACGCTGGCCGACACTCGAATAAATGCCGACCTGCTTGAACAGGTTGGCCATGCCGAAGGTGCGCGCTTCATCGGCCACGATGGGGACGATTTTCGGGCCAAGGGCAGCATCCTTGAGCAGGCCGCCGAGGATGCGCACAAACGCCATCGTCGTGCTCATCTCCTTGCCGTCGGCCTTCAGCGCAAACCCGGCGTAGGCGGGAAGGGCTGGCACGGCGACGATGTCTGCCGTGGTCTCGCGCTTGGGCAGGTAGCCGCCCAGCGCCGCGCGTTTGGCATGCATGTACTGCATCTCGGCGCTGTCGGCAGCCGGTTTGTAGAAGGTCAGGCTTTTGGCCTGCTCATCACTCAGCGGCAGGTTGAAGCGGTTGCGGAATTCCAGCAAATCAGTCTCGTCGAATTTCTTCTGTGAGTGCGTGGTCATCTTGCCCTGGCCGGCGCTGCCCATGCCGTAGCCTTTTTTGGTGTGCGCCAGAATCACCGTGGGCTGGCCCTTGTGGTTGGCTGCCGCTGCGTAAGCCGCGTGAATCTTCACCAGGTCATGGCCGCCGCGCTTGAGGCGGTCGATCTGCTCGTCCGTCATGCCTTGCGCCAGGCGCGCCAGCTCTTCGTTCTGGCCGAAGAAGTTGTCACGGTTGAAGCGCCCGTCCTTGGCCGCAAAGGTCTGCATCTGCCCGTCGACCGTGTGCGCAAAAGCGCTGGCGAGGGCGCCCGTCAGGTCGCGTGCAAACAGGCCGTCCCAGTCGCTGCCCCAGACCAGCTTGATAACGTTCCAGCCGGCACCGGCGAAGAGCTTTTCAAGCTCGTCGATGATGCGGCCGTTGCCGCGCACCGGGCCGTCGAGCCGCTGCAAATTGCAGTTCACCACCCAGACCATGTTGTCCAGGCCTTCGCGTGCGGCCAGCGTCAGCGCGCTCATGGATTCAGGCTCGTCCATCTCGCCGTCGCCGAACACGCCCCAGACCTTGCGGCCTGTGCAGTCGAGCAGGCGACGGTGCGTGAGGTAGCGCATGAAGCGTGCGTGGTAGATCGAACTGATGGGGCCTATGCCCATCGACCCCGTGGGGAACTGCCAGAAGTCCGGCATCAGGTAAGGGTGCGGGTAGCTGCAGAGGCCCTGGGCGTCTCCCGATGTCAGCTCCTGGCGGTAAAACCCCAGGTCCTTTTCGTTCAAGCGGCCTTCGAGATAAGCGCGCGCGTAGACGCCGGGCGCGCTGTGCGGCTGGAAGAACACCAGGTCGCCGCGGTGCTGGCCTTCAGCCGTGCCTTCGCGTGCGTGAAAGAAATGGTTAAAGCCGGTTTCAAACAAATCGGCCGCACTCGCATAGCTGGCGATGTGGCCGCCCAGTTCGGCCGAGCCGCCGGTTTCCGCCTGGTTGGCCTTGACCACCATGGCCAGCGCGTTCCAGCGCATCAGCGATGCGAGGCGTTCTTCCATCGCCAGGTCGCCGGGGAAGACCGGCTGCTCATTCACGTGAATGCTGTTGACGTATGGCGTCGACAAATCCGGTTGCCAGCCGGTGCGCTGCGAGCGCGCAACACGGCTCAATTCGTCCAGCATCTGGCGCGCGCGGGCCGGGCCTTGCGTGGCGACCAGCGCCTGGAAGGCTTCGCGCCATTCGGCGGTTTCCTGCGGATCAGGGTCAATGTTGTTCATCGCAGAGGCGGCCTGCAAAAGATGGAGTGGGGTGGTGTCGTTCATGGCCCATTGACTTTACGCAGTTCTACCTGGAAGGTGCTGCTTCAATAAGGGTGTAAATCTGGCATTTGAGGCATAAAATGCTGAATAAATAATATTTTCAGATCATATGCAGCTTGATACGACCGATTTGAAGATTCTTGATGAACTGCAGCGTGACGGCTCGCTGTCCAATGTCGAGTTGGCGCGCCGTGTGCATTTGAGCCCTTCCCCATGCCTGGCGCGGGTGAAGGCGCTGGAGTCCGCAAAGGTGATTGACCGCTATGTGGCCATTGCCAATGCGGCTGCGTTGGGGCTGGGGCTGAGTGTGTTTATTTCGATCAGCCTGCGCTCGCAAAGCAAGGAGGCGCTGGGTGAGTTTGAGCGACGTATCGCCGAGCACGACGAGGTCATGGAGTGCTATTTGATGACTGGCGACAGCGACTATTTGATTCGTGTCGCCATCGCCGACATCGCTGCGCTGGAGAAATTCATTCTCGAACAGCTGACGCCCATCCCTGGCATTGAAAAAATCCGCTCAAGTTTTGCGCTCAAGCAGGTGCGCTACAAGACGGCGCTGCCATTGCCGCGCAGCTTGTAGTCAACGCGCCCTACTTGCCTCACTTGTTGGTGAGCTGCCACTTCTTCTCGAACTTGTCCTTGTCGGTCTTGAAGCGGATGCAATTGTGGTGATGCGCAAGCAATTGAAAAATGACGGATGCAACGCCCGTGCCCGCATCACATCTTCGACTGGAAGACCAGGCCTGCGTGCTCGCGCAACGCGTGAAATTTGATCTTGGGCCATTGCTGCTCGACGGCCCGCAATGTGGCGCTGTGGTCGACCAGCAGGGTGGGCGCATCCACGGCGTCCAGGGCGACGCGGTGCTGGTTGGCATCCATGAATTTTTTAAGTTCGTTCGGGTCTTCAGACGTGACCCAGCGCGCCAGATTAAAGCTGCTGCCCATGATGCGTGCCTTGACGCCGTATTCATGTTCAAGCCGGTGCGCGACCACTTCAAACTGCAGCTGGCCGACGGCTCCCAGTAAAAGTACCGAGCCGGCAATCGGCCTGAAGACCTGGATCGCGCCTTCTTCACCCAGCTGTGTGAGCCCGGCACGCAACTGCTTGCTGCGCAGCGGGTCGGCCACTTCGACCGCACGGAACATTTCAGGCGCAAAAAACGGCAGGCCGGTGAACTGCAGCGCTTCACCTTCGGTCAGCGTGTCGCCGAGCTGCAGTACGCCGTGGTTGGGTATGCCGATGATGTCGCCGGCAAAGGCGGTGTCGAGCAGTTCGCGGCGCTGGCTCATGAAGCTCACCACCGTGTTGGGGCGCAACTCCTTTCCGCTGCGCACGACCTTGAGCCGCATGCCGCGCGTGAACTCGCCGCTGGCCACGCGCAAAAATGCAATGCGGTCGCGGTGCGCCGGGTCCATGTTGGCCTGGATCTTGAAGACCACGCCCGAGAATTTTTTCTCTTCCGGGTGAACCACGCGCTGGATGGCTTCGCGATCTGCCGGGGCGGGTGCGAGGTCCACCAGCGCGTCCAGCACTTCCTGCACGCCGAAGTTGTTGATGGCCGAGCCGAAGAACATCGGTGTCTGCCTGCCCGCCAGGAATTCGTTGCGATCGAACTTGGGTGTGGCGCCTGCGACAAGTTCGATCTCGCCTTGCGCCTGGGTGTATTCGGCCCCGAAGCGCTTGACAGCTTCGGCGTTGTCCAGCCCGGCCAGGATTTCATCGTCGCCGCCGGCCTTTTCTTCGCCGGGGCTGAAGACACGCATGCGGTCTTCACGGCGGTCATATACACCGTGAAAAAGTTTGCCCATGCCGACCGGCCAGGTGAAGGGGATGACGGTCATGCCGAGTTCGCGTTCGATCTCGTCCATCACGCTCATGGGGTCCTGCACCTCGCGGTCCATCTTGTTGACGAAGGTCAGGATGGGCGTGTTGCGCGCGCGGCAAACCTGCAGCAGGCGGCGGGTTTGCGGCTCGACGCCGTTGGCGGCATCGATCACCATGAGTGCCGCATCAACAGCGGTCAGCACGCGGTAGGTGTCTTCCGAGAAGTCCTGGTGGCCGGGTGTGTCGAGCAGGTTGATCACGCAGTCGCGGTATTCCATCTGCATGACGGACGATGCCACCGAGATGCCGCGCTGTTTTTCGATTTCCATCCAGTCGGATGTGGCGTGGCGTGCGGCCTTGCGCGCCTTGACGCTGCCGGCGATCTGGATGGCACCCGAGAACAGCAGCAGCTTTTCAGTCAGCGTGGTCTTGCCGGCGTCGGGGTGGGAGATGATGGCAAACGTGCGGCGTCGCTTGACCTGTTTTTCGATTTCAGTGGATTCGGACATAACCCACGATTATCGGCGACGTGGCTTATTTGATGGGCGTCGCGTCATCAACCTTGGTGAACCGGGGTTGCTGCACGCCGTCAATCACCACTGCTTCGTTGAACATCGCCGCCGGACGTACCCACAGGCCATGCTCCCCATAAAGCGCACGGTACAGCGTCATGGGCTCCAGGCTTTCGCTGTGGCGGACGGTGCCGACAACGTCGTAAAGCATTCCCTTGTAGTGGCGATAGCGGCCCGGAGGCGTTTCGATCAGCGGTGGAAAATTCCCGGGCGTTGTTTCGGACATATGGTTTCGCGGGGTATTGGTGTGCGTACGGGGGGGCGGGGTGGGACAATAGGGGGCTATGCATCCTAAAGCCTTACTCGACAGTTGTTCCGAGCTTCTCAAGCAGGTTCTCCGATTTGACCATCCCGCCGACATGGTGCTGTCGCGCTATTTCCGTGAGTTTCGCCTCGGCCCGCGTGAGCGCGCGACGGTTGCCGAAACGATCTACGGTGTTCTGCGCAAGAAAAATCTGTATACCTACCTTGCCCAGCATGGCAGTGGCCCGCCTGAGCGCCGACTGGCGATTCTGGGCTTTGCGGCAGAGCGCGATTTTCTGCTGGCGGCACTGACCGACCAGGAAATCGACTGGCTGAAACGTTGCGACCAGGTCAAACCGGCAGACCTGATGGAACTGCATCGCCACAACCTGCCAGCCTGGCTGGTCGAGCCGCTGAAGGAGCAACTGGGTGATGACTTCTGGCCGCTCGTTGAAAGCCTCAATGCCCCCGCCGGGCTGGACCTGCGGGTCAACACCCTCAAGGACAAACGCGCCGATATTCAGAAGGAGTTGGGCAAGTTTTCACTGAAGACGGTCGCGACACCTTATTCACCCTGGGGGCTGCGGCTGGCTGACAAGTCACAGCTGGGCAAGCTCGATGCCTTCACCCGCGGTGCAATTGAAGTACAGGATGAAGGCTCGCAACTGCTGGCACTGCTGGTCGATGCCAAGCGGGGCGAGATGGTGGTCGATTTCTGTGCAGGCGCGGGCGGCAAGACGCTGGCGCTGGGCGCCATGATGCGCAGCACCGGACGGCTGTATGCCTTTGATACGTCTGCTCACCGGCTGGATGCCCTCAAACCCCGTCTGGCGCGCAGCGGCTTGTCGAACGTGCATCCGGTCGCGATTGCCCACGAGCGCGATGAGCGCATCAAACGTCTGGCCGGCAAGATTGACCGCGTTCTGGTTGATGCCCCCTGTTCGGGACTGGGGACGCTCAGGCGCAATCCTGACCTGAAATGGCGGCAAAATCCCAAGGCGATTGAAGAACTGGTCGCCAAACAGACGGCGATTCTGCAAAGTGCTGCGCGTCTGCTGAAGCCGGGCGGCCGGCTGGTGTATGCGACCTGCAGCGTGTTGCGACAGGAAAACGAAGCCATTGCCGAGGCCTTCGGTGCTGCAAATAAAGAATTTACGGCCCTTGAAACCGCATCGTTATTGACGCACCTTGGGGTAGAGCATGCTGAAACGCTTGTGAGCGGGCCGTATTTGCGCCTATGGCCGCATCTGCACCACACCGATGGGTTTTTTGCGGCAGTGTGGCAAAAAACATGATCGGTGCGTAATAAACAGGAAGAAGTAGCGAAAACCGTTGATTTGGCGGGTTTCCTGGAACTTCATCGGGCCATTGCGGTCTGATGAAAGCTTGGATTTCAGAGGGGTTCCGCTTAGAATTGGGGGATTGCCCGGATCGCCCGAACGGTGGCCATTTTTGGCCCCATTTTCCGGACTGCTTAAAGGACATACATGTTTGTTTTTGACGCCGCCATCGATTGGCTGGCCCATGGACTGTTGGCTGCCAGCTGGTGGCAAATTGTGCTGTACACGTTGGTGACCACCCACATCACCATCGCCAGCGTGACCATTTATCTGCACCGTCACCAGGCGCACCGCGCCATGGACCTGCACGCCATTCCCTCGCACTTCTTCCGCTTCTGGCTCTGGCTGGGCACGGGTCAGGTGACGAAAGAGTGGGTGTCGATTCACCGCAAGCATCACGCCAAATGCGAAACCATTGAAGACCCGCACAGCCCGCAGGCCCACGGCATCAAGAAGGTGTTCTGGGAAGGTGCGGAGCTCTACCGCGCCGAAAGCAAAAACAAGGAAACCATGACCAAGTATGGCCATGGCACCCCGAACGACTGGATTGAGCGCAACCTCTACACCCGTTACAGCTGGCAAGGCGTGGGCCTGATGATGATCATCGATCTGGCGCTTTTCGGTGTCGCCGGCCTGGCCGTATGGGCGGTGCAGATGGCGTGGATTCCCGTCACCGCAGCCGGCATCATCAATGGCATTGGCCACTACTGGGGCTATCGCAATTTCGAGGCGCCTGACGCCAGCACCAACATCTCGCCCTGGGGCATCATGATTGGTGGTGAAGAGCTGCACAACAATCACCATACCTATCCGACGTCTGCCAAATTTTCGGTCAAGCCGTATGAATTCGACATCGGCTGGATCTACATCCGCGCACTTGAGCGTGTTGGCCTGGCCAGTGTCAAGAAGGTGCCGCCCAAGCTGCAACTGGGTTCCATCCAGCCTGTGGCCGACGAGAAAACGCTTGAGGCGCTGATTGCCCACCGCTATGAAGTGATGGCTGGTTTTGCGCGTGAACTGCGTCGTGCAGGCCGTGCCGAAGTCGAATTGCTCAAGGCTAAAAAGGCTGACATTTCTGTTTTGCGCGCGGCCAACCGCTGGTTGCACCGTGACGACGACAAGGTGCCTGCCACGGCTAAAACGCACGTCGCACAAGCCCGTGCCGAGCACCCTGTGCTGGA
The DNA here is from genome assembly GCA_040390295.1 of Pseudomonadota bacterium. Taxonomy (GTDB): domain Bacteria; phylum Pseudomonadota; class Gammaproteobacteria; order Burkholderiales; family Burkholderiaceae_C; genus Polaromonas. The sequence goes on along the minus strand of JAZJYR010000029.1, from coordinate 21,343 downwards.
CAAGATGGTCGTCATGCGCGAAGAGTTGCGCCAAATGTGGCTCACCACCAATGCGTCACGCGAGCAACTGGCTGCTGACCTGCAGGCCTGGTGCCATCGTGCAGAAGAAAGCGGCATTGCCGCACTGCGTGATTTCTCGGTGAAGCTGCGCGCTGCCCGCGCCTGATTCGCGTTCCCGGCCCAAGCCGGAAAGATCAAACCGCCTGCGGAAACGTCAGGCGTTTTTTTTGTGTCTCTTGCTTCATGAAGTTGGGTGCAGTCATTCAGAGACCCTGGATCTGGCTGGTGCTTGAAGTCCTGGAGGCAGGTCGCCAAACGGCTGACGTACGCTCTTTGCGGTCCTTCCTGCTGTGCTCTTCGAGTCTTGATTCTCGGTGCGTCCTCTGTTTCGCAGGAAACGAAGAAAAGAGAAAAAGAGGAAATGACAGGCATAAAAAAACCGCTGTGAAGACAGCGGTTTTTTTGTTGCAGCAAAAACTGCGGAGAAGCAAGCCAGATTACTTCAGCTTGATTTCCTTGTATTCCACGTGCTTGCGGGCCTTGGGATCAAATTTCATGATCAGCATTTTGTCGGGCGTGGTTTTCTTGTTCTTGGTGGTCGTGTAGAAATGACCGGTGCCGGCAGTTGATTCCAGCTTGATTTTTTCGCGTGCGCCTTTAGCCATGTCAGTTCTCCTTAGACTTCACCGCGGGCACGAAGGTCCACCAGGACAGCATCGATGCCTTTTTTGTCAATCAAACGCAGACCGGCGCTGGTGATGCGCAGGCGCACCCAACGGTTCTCGGTCTCGACCCAGAAACGGCGGTACTGCAGGTTAGGCATAAACCGGCGTTTCGTTTTGTTGTTGGCATGGGAAACATTGTTTCCTACCATCGGGCCTTTGCCCGTTACCTGACAGACGCGTGCCATGAGCACTCTCCGTAAAAATTAGAAATCGGATGCGAAATCCCAAAGTGCAATACGTTTGAGATTTCAGCTTAGCCAATAATTATAGCCTGAAAACGGATTTAGTCCAATCTCTGGCGTCGCATTTATGAAATGGCCTCCATTGAAGCCAAAACCGTCGCGTTTCAGTCGTTTTGTTCAAGGAAGCGCTGGGCATCCAGCGCCGCCATACAACCGGTGCCGGCGCTGGTGATCGCCTGGCGGTAAATATGATCCTGCACATCGCCGGCTGCAAAGATGCCCGGTACGCTGGTCATGGTGGCAAAACCCTGGAGCCCGGTTTTGGTAATGATGTAACCGTCTTTCATCTCGAGCTGGTCAATGAATATCTCGGTGTTGGGCCGATGGCCGATGGCGATAAAGCAGCCTTTGAGGTCAATGTCCTGCTTTGAATCGTTCAGCGTGCTTTTAAGGCGTACGCCGGTCACGCCACCCTGGTCGCCCAGGACTTCTTCCAGGGTGTTGTGTACTTTCAGCACGATTTTCCCGGTGGCGACTTTTTCATTGAGCTTGTCGACCAGGATGGCCTCGGCCTTGAACTTGTCGCGGCGATGCACCAGGTAGACCTTGCTGGCGATATTTGACAGATAGAGGGCTTCCTCAACAGCGGTATTTCCGCCGCCCACTACGCAGACGTCCTGTTCGCGGTAGAAAAACCCGTCACAGGTCGCGCAGCCTGAAACGCCGCGGCCCATAAAGGCTGTTTCAGAATCAAGTCCCAGGTATTGGGCGGAGGCACCGGTGGCAATGATGAGCGTGTCGCAGGTGTAGGTGCCGCTATCGCCGGTCAGCGTAAAAGGCCGCTTGCTGAAATCGACCTTGTTGATGTGGTCGAAGATGATTTCGGTCTTGAAGCGCTCGGCGTGCTCCAGGAAACGCTGCATCAGGTCGGGGCCCTGTACGCCATGCACATCGGCAGGCCAGTTGTCCACCTCGGTGGTGGTCATGAGCTGGCCGCCCTGGGCAATACCGGTGATCAATACCGGGTTGAGGTTGGCGCGTGCTGCATAGACGGCGGCGGTGTATCCGGCCGGGCCGGAACCGAGGATCAGGACTTTAGAATGTTTCATTGTGAAAAGTGATTTTGCAATAAAGCCAACTAAGTTAAAGTCGCCTTATTCGGGAAGCTGATTCCAGCGTGCAATCCTGGCATTAAAAATGCAATTGTATGAAGACGCTTTAGTCCTGTCGTCGGTGAGGTCGGAGGAAAGTCAAATATGTCTACTATGGTGTCCAACCTTGAACTGATTCGGCGGGTGCCCCTGTTCTCGATGCTGACTGCCGCCCAGGCCGAGTCGGTTTCCGGGGCGGTGGTCAAATCCCGCTTCAAGCGCGGCGAGGCCATCGTCGAACAGGGCAAAAAATCCAACGCGCTGTCCATTATTTTGACCGGCCGTGCCCGTGTCATCACGACAGACGCACGTGGCCGTGAAGTGATTCTGGCCACCATGCAGCCCGGCGACTATGTCGGTGAAATGAGCCTGATCGACAACGAACCCCACTCGGCCACCGTACGCGCAGAAGTCCAGACGGATGTGTTGGTGCTGGGCCGCCAGGAGTTCGCCCGTTGCCTGCCAGAAAATTCTTCCATGGCCTATGCCGTGATGAAGGGCCTGGTGCAGCGCCTGCGGCATGCGGACCGCAAGATTGAATCGCTGGCGTTGATGGATGTCTATGGCCGGGTCGCCCGGGCCCTGCTTGAATTTGCTGTCGCCGATTCAGAAGGTAATGCCATTATTCGCGACAAGGTGTCGCGCCAGGACCTGGCAAAAATGGTGGGTGCATCGCGCGAGATGGTCAGCCGCGTCATGAAAGACCTTGAGGAGCGCGGGTTTATCGAAACCCGCAGCGATGGCTCCATGCTGGTCAAGGAACGCCTGAATTCCCTCGGCTAGCCTGTCGGCCACTTGCCATGGGCACGGCGTTGGCCCGACTGCCGTTTTCGGACCTTTTACCCGACTGCGGTAAGCTGTAAAATGTACATGACTTATTCCCTCGATACCCTGAATGCACGAAACACCCAGGCGCCAGCCGCGCCTGCGGGCGTGAAACGATTTGCCCACGAAGTCGGCCTGATTCTTGGGCTCCTTGGCCTGGTTTTCTGGTTGGCATCCCTGCTCAGTTATTCGCCGCAGGATGCCGCATGGTCCACATCGGGCAGCGCGCAGGCCAGCGGTGTCCTGCCTGCGGTTGCCCAGAACTGGGGCGGGCGCCTGGGTGCCTGGCTGGCTGATGCGAGTTACTTTTTGCTCGGCTTTTCGGTCTGGTGGATGCTGGCTGTCGGCGCGCGCGTCTGGCTTGCGTCGCTGGCGCGGTGGCTGCGCGGTGAGTCGCGCACCGAAACTGCTGGCTTCCATCCCGGCCGACTCAAGTTCTGGTTTTGCCTGCTTTTGTTGCTCGCAGCCAGCGCTGGTCTTGAATGGTCACGCCTGTACAGGTTTGAAGGGCGGCTTCCGGACCATGCAGGCGGTGCCCTGGGCTATCTCGTTGGCAGTGCGGGCATGAAGTGGATGGGCTTTGCCGGGTCCGGACTGGTGTTGATTGCGTTGGGCGTGATTGCGGTTTCCGTCGTGTTCAGTTTTTCCTGGGCGCATGCGGCACAGGGCATAGGCGAGTGGATATACAACCTCATCGACTCGCGCCGTGAAAAGCGTGAAATTGCAGAAGACCTGGCGCTCGGAAAACTCGCGGCACGCGAGCGCCAGGAAACGCTCGTCGATGAACGCATAGAGATTGAAGAGCATCACCCCATCCCGGTGTTGATTGAACCCACGCTGGTCGATATTCCCAAAAGCGAACGCGTGGCCAAGGAGCGTCAGAAACCGCTGTTCAGCGAGATGCCGGACTCCAAGCTCCCACAGGTCGACCTGCTCGATGGCGCAGTGGGCCGCCAGGAAAGCGTGGCGCCCGAGACGCTGGAGATGACTTCCCGACTTATCGAGAAAAAGCTCAAGGATTTCGGCGTTGAAGTGCGCGTTGTTGCAGCGGCGCCTGGCCCCGTCATCACACGTTACGAGATCGAGCCCGCCACAGGCGTCAAGGGCTCGCAGGTTGTCAACCTCGCCAAGGACCTGGCCCGTGCGCTGAGCCTGGTGTCGATTCGTGTGATCGAAACCATCCCCGGCAAGAACTTCATGGCGCTGGAGTTGCCCAACGCCAAACGCCAGTCCATCAAGCTCAGCGAAATTCTTGGCTCGCAGGTTTACAACGAAGCGAAATCCCTGCTCACGATTGGCTTGGGCAAGGACATCGGCGGCAACGCCGTCGTTGCCGATCTTGCCAAGATGCCGCACTGCCTTGTTGCCGGCACCACCGGTTCAGGTAAATCGGTCGGCATCAATGCCATGATTTTGAGCCTGCTCTACAAGGCCGATGCACGCGATGTGCGGCTGCTGCTGATAGACCCCAAGATGCTGGAGATGAGCGTTTACGAAGGCATCCCGCATCTGCTCGCGCCCGTGGTCACCGACATGCGGCAGGCCGCGCATGGTCTGAACTGGTGTGTGGCCGAGATGGAAAAACGCTACAAGCTCATGAGCAAGCTGGGTGTGCGAAACCTCGCTGGCTACAACGCCAAGATTGATGAAGCCAAGGAGCGCGGCGAATTCCTTTACAACCCGTTCAGTCTCACACCTGACCAGCCCGAGCCGCTGGAGCGCCTGCCTTACATCGTCGTGGTGATTGATGAACTGGCCGACCTGATGATGGTGGTCGGCAAGAAGATCGAAGAGCTGATTGCACGTCTCGCGCAAAAAGCCCGCGCCGCCGGTATTCACCTGGTGCTGGCCACGCAGCGCCCGAGCGTTGATGTGATCACCGGCCTCATCAAGGCCAATATTCCCACCCGCCTGTCCTTCCAGGTGTCCAGCAAGATCGACAGCCGGACCATTCTTGACCAGATGGGCGCCGAGGCCTTGTTGGGAATGGGTGACATGCTTTACATGCCGAGTGGTACAGGCTTTCCAATTCGCGTGCATGGTGCGTTCGTGAGTGACGACGAAGTTCATCGCGTGGTGGCCTACCTCAAGTCCCAGGGCGAACCCAACTACATCGACGGCGTGCTGGAAGGCGGCACCGTGGACGGAGAGGGGGGCGACCTGGGGGGCGATCTCAGCGAAGCCGGCGGCGACAAGGACCCGATGTATGACCAGGCCGTCGAGGTGGTGCTCAAGAACCGCAAGGCCTCCATCTCGCTGGTGCAGCGCCACCTGAAAATTGGTTACAACCGTTCTGCCCGCATGCTTGAAGAAATGGAAAAAGCCGGCCTCATCAGTGCGATGTCAGGCAGCGGCCAGCGTGAAATTCTGGTGCCCGCACGGGCTGAATGACGACATGCCAATCGAGCACCACGTCCCAAACTACCCTGCATGATTACCAAAGCAATCTCCTCATCTTTCCGTACGTTTGCAGTCGCTTCGTTTGCAGTCGCGTCTGCAGCTGCTTTCGCGCAGGCGCCAGCGTCTGGTCTTGAAAGCCTTGAGAGCTTCGTCAAAAATACAAAAAGCGGGCGTGCGGCATTCACCCAGGTGGTGACCAGCCCGGCCAAAGACGGCGCAGCGCCCAAAACCAAAACCTCCAGTGGCACCTTTGAATTTCTGCGCCCCAACCGCTTCAAGTTTGTCTACACCAAACCGTTTGAACAAAGCATCGTGTCCGACGGCCAGACGCTGTGGCTGCATGATCTTGATTTGAACCAGGTGACGTCGCGCAAGCTGGCCCAGGCCCTGAACGGCACGCCTGCAGCCGTGATCGCCACCGCGTCCGACCTGAAGGGCCTGCAGGCTGATTTCAATTTGAAGGCACTGCCTGAAAAGGCCGGGCTGCAGTGGGTCGAAGCCACACCCAAGGGCAAGGACGGCCAGTTGCAGAGCATCACCGTGGGACTCAAGCCCACGGACAAGGGCAATGAACTGGCAGCGCTTGAAATTCTCGACAGCTTTGGCCAGAAGTCGGTCATGACCTTCAACCAGTTTGAAGTCAACCCTGCGCTGGCGGCCACCGGCTTCCAGTTCAAGCCACCTGCCGGTTCGGCTGTGATCCGCCAGTAGGTTGAGCGCTTGCCGACGCAGTCGAGCGGGTTAAGCTTGGGGCAATGACGGCACCCCGATCCACCAGCAACAAAAAAAACACGCCCGCGATTCCGCTGGCTGAGCGGCTTCGCCCGCAAACCCTGGGTGAGGTGATCGGCCAGCAACACCTGCTGGGCGAGGGCATGCCGCTGCGCATTGCGTTTGAATCGGGCCAGCCGCACAGCTGCATTTTGTGGGGCCCGCCCGGCGTTGGCAAAACCACCATCGCGCGTCTCATGGCCAGCAGCTTTGATGCGCACTTCATCACCATTTCGGCAGTGCTGGGCGGTGTCAAGGAAATCCGCGAAGCCGTCGAGCAGGCGACCATCTGGCGCGGCCAGAGCGGTGACCTTGCGGACGCTGCCGGCAAGCCCACCATCGTGTTTGTCGATGAGGTGCACCGCTTCAATAAAAGCCAGCAGGATGCTTTTTTGCCGCACGTTGAAAGCGGGCTCTTCACCTTCATAGGTGCCACTACCGAGAACCCGTCTTTCGAGGTGAACTCGGCTTTGCTGTCGCGTGCCGCCGTGTATGTGCTGCAACCACTGTCAGAAGACGACCTGCGCAAGATCGTGGCCGTGGCGCTTGAACGAAAAGCGCTGCAGGGCATTGAAAGCATGGAGTCTGCAGCGGTGGACAGGCTGGTCGCCTATGCCGACGGCGATGCACGCCGGCTGCTCAATACGCTGGAGTCATTGGCTGTTGCGGCGGGCAATGAAAAAGCCGGGCTGATTACCAACGTCACCGACGCCTGGCTGATGAAGGTGCTGGGTGAACGCATGCGCCGTTACGACAAGGGCGGCGAGCAGTTCTACGACACCATTTCAGCGCTGCACAAATCCGTGCGCGGCTCCGACCCCGATGCCGCACTCTACTGGTTCATGCGCATGCTCGACGGCGGCGCCGAGCCCAAATACATGGCGCGCCGCCTGATACGCATGGCCAGCGAAGATATAGGTCTGGCCGACCCACGCGCCCTGCGCATGGCACTGGATGCGGCTGAAGTCTATGAACGCCTCGGCTCGCCCGAAGGCGAACTCGCACTGGCGCAATGCGTTCTCTACCTGGCCATCGCGCCCAAGTCCAACGCCGCCTATGTGGCTTTTAACGAGATCAAGGCCTTTATCAAGAACGACGGTACGCGCCCGGTGCCCATGCATTTGCGCAACGCCCCGACCAAACTCATGAAGTCGCTGGATTACGGCAAAAACTACCGTTACGCCCACAACGAGGAAGATGGTTTTGCCGCGGGTGAAAACTATTTCCCCGAGGGCATGGAGGCGCCGGAGTTTTACCGCCCTGTCAGCCGCGGCCTTGAAATCCGCATCGCCGACAAGCTCAATGAGCTGAAGCAAAAAAACAGGGATAAAAAAGGCGGCTGAAAAAAGGGGGGAACCTGTGTTTTCCACGGGTAAACCCCGCGAAAACCGGCAGGTTGGCCCGATTCTCGCTAAAGCCCCGTGGCTACAATTTGCGCATCAGCTCGCCCCCGGCCAAGGCCATGAAAGGCGGGCTTTTTGTTAACCTGACCAAACCGTCAGGCGCGCAGAAGTTTCTACAAGTTACGGGAGAGTCGTTTTATGGAAGTATTCCTGCAACAGATCATCAACGGTCTGGTTCTGGGCAGCATGTATGCCCTGATCGCTCTGGGGTACACCATGGTGTACGGCATCATCAACCTCATCAACTTCGCCCATGGTGAGGTGCTCATGGTGGGCGCTCTCACCAGCTGGACCATCATCGGCCTGATGCGTGACGCCATGCCTAACGCGCCCGGCTGGCTGATCTTGCTGATCGCGCTGCTGATCGCCTGTGTGGTCTGCGCCGCGCTCAACTTTGCGATTGAAAAAATCGCCTACCGCCCACTGCGCAACTCGCCCAAACTCGCGCCGCTGATCACCGCCATCGGCATGTCGCTGCTGCTGCAGACGCTGGCGATGATCATCTGGAAGCCCAACTACAAACCCTACCCGACGCTGCTGCCGTCCGACCCCATCCAGGTCGCGGGCGCGGTGATCACGGTGACGCAGATTTTCATTCTCGGCGCCACGGCGGTGTCGCTGTCCATCCTGATGTGGCTGGTGCATTACACAAAACTGGGCCGGGCGATGCGCGCCACGGCAGAGAACCCGCGCGTCGCCGCGCTCATGGGCGTCAAGCCCGACACTGTCATCTCGGCCACCTTCATCATCGGCGCCGTGCTGGCTGCGCTGGCCGGTGTGATGTACGCCTCCAACTACGGCACGGTGCAGCACACCATGGGCTTTTTGCCTGGCCTCAAGGCCTTTACCGCTGCAGTCTTTGGTGGCATCGGCAACCTGGGCGGTGCAGTGCTCGGCGGCATTCTGCTAGGGCTGATTGAGTCGATCGGTGCAGGCTACATCGGCCCGCTCACGGGCGGTGTGCTGGGCAGCCAGTACTCCGACATCTTTGCCTTCATCGTGCTGATCTTTGTGCTCACGCTCAGGCCTTCCGGCCTGTTGGGTGAGCGTGTGGCGGACCGGGCATAGAAACACATCATGATGAAACCCAACAAACTCGTCACCTCCGTCATCGTTGCCATCGGGCTGCTGGTCCTGCCGCTGCTGCTGCAGCAGGGCGGCAATGCCTGGGTGCGCATTGTCGACATGGCGCTGCTTTATGTGCTGCTCGCGCTGGGCCTGAACATTGTGGTTGGCTATGCCGGCCTGCTGGATCTCGGCTATGTTGCCTTTTTTGCGGTGGGGGCTTACCTGTTTGCGCTGCTGGGCTCGCCCCATCTCGCCGATGCCTTCCCGGCCATCAAGGCGGCTTTTCCCAACGGCCTGCACCTGCCCATCTGGGCCATCATTCCCATGGCTGCGGCTTTGGCAGGCCTCTTTGGCGTGTTGCTGGGCGCACCCACACTCAAGCTGCGCGGCGATTACCTGGCCATCGTCACGCTCGGCTTTGGTGAAATCATCCGCGTCTTCCTCAACAACCTGGACCGCCCCATCAACCTGACCAACGGCCCCAAGGGCATCAGCCAGATTGATTCGATGAAATTCTTCGGCTTCGATCTGGGCAAGCCGCATGAGTTTTTCGGCTTCACGGTCAACTCGGTGTCCATGTATTACTACCTGTTCCTGGTGCTGGTGATCTTCTCGATCGTCATCTGCCACCGGCTTGAAAACTCGCGCATCGGCCGCGCCTGGATGGCGATTCGTGAAGACGAGATTGCGGCCAAGGCCATGGGCATCAACACCCGCAACCTCAAGCTGCTGGCCTTCGGCATGGGCGCTACTTTTGGCGGTGTGTCGGGCGCCATGTTCGCGGCCTTCCAGGGTTTTGTATCGCCCGAATCCTTCAGCCTGATGGAGTCCATCATGATTGTGGCCATGGTGGTGCTGGGCGGCATCGGCCATTTGCCCGGCGTGATCATCGGCGCGCTGTTGCTGGCGGCCTTGCCTGAAGTTTTGCGCCATGTCGCAGGCCCGCTGCAGGCCATGACCGATGGCCGGCTGGATTCATCCATCCTGCGCCAGCTGCTGATTGCGCTGGCCATGATCGTCATCATGCTGCTGCGGCCGCGCGGGTTGTGGCCTTCGCCCGAGCATGGCAAGACACGCATCAAGCCTGTCGCGCCCGTGCCTTCCAGTTCCATCAACCCCTAAGGAGAATGGCATGAGCGAAACCATTCTCAAGGTATCCGGTGTCTCCAAACGCTTCGGTGGCCTGCAGGCCCTCAGCGACGTCGGAATTCATATAGAGCGCGGCCAGGTCTATGGCTTGATCGGCCCCAACGGCGCAGGCAAGACCACCTTCTTCAATGTGCTGACGGGCCTCTACACACCTGACAGCGGCAGCTTTGAACTCGCCGGCAAAAAGTACACGCCAACAGCCGTGCATGAAGTCGCCAGGGCCGGTATTGCACGCACCTTCCAGAACATCCGGCTCTTCGCCGAAATGACGGCGCTTGAAAACGTCATGGTCGGCCGGCACATCCGCACCAAATCAGGTTTGATAGGCGCAGTGTTGCGCACGCCCGGTTTCAAATCTGAAGAGGCCGCGATTGCCAGGCGTTCGCAGGAGCTGCTCGACTACGTCGGCATCGGCAAGTACGCAGACTTCAAGGCCCGCACCCTGAGCTATGGCGACCAGCGCCGGCTTGAGATCGCCCGCGCACTGGCCACCGACCCGCAACTGATCGCGCTTGACGAGCCAGCCGCCGGCATGAACGCGACCGAGAAAGTGCAGCTGCGTGAGCTCATAGACCAGATCCGCAAGGACAACCGCACGATCCTGCTGATCGAGCATGACGTCAAGCTCGTCATGGGTTTGTGCGACCGCGTCACCGTGCTGGACTACGGCAAGCAGATTGCCGAAGGTGCGCCTGCCGATGTGCAGAAGAATGAAAAAGTGATCACGGCCTATCTCGGCACGGGTCACTGACCGCCATTTGAAAGATCAAACAACATGGCAAACACACTTCTCAAGATCACCGGCCTGAAGGTTGCGTACGGCGGTATCCAGGCCGTCAAGGGCGTTGACCTGCATGTCAATGAGGGCGAACTCGTCACGCTGATCGGCTCCAACGGCGCCGGCAAGACCACCACCATGAAGGCCATCACCGGCACGCTGCCCATGGTGGATGGCGACATTGAATACCTCGGCAAAAGCATACGCGGCAAGGGCGCATGGGATCTCGTCAAGGATGGTCTCGCCATGGTGCCCGAAGGCCGCGGCGTCTTTACGCGCATGACGATCACCGAGAACCTGCAGATGGGCGCCTACATCCGCAGCGACAAGGCCTGCATCGCCGAAGACATCGAGAAGATGTTCACCATCTTCCCGCGCCTGAAAGAGCGCAAGGACCAGCTCGCCGGCACCATGAGCGGTGGTGAACAGCAGATGCTGGCCATGGGCCGCGCGCTGATGAGCCGGCCCAAGGTGCTGATGCTGGACGAGCCGTCCATGGGCCTGTCACCCATCATGGTCGACAAGATATTTGAAGTCGTGCGTGATGTGTATGCACGTGGCGTCACGGTGCTGCTGGTCGAGCAAAACGCCAGCCGTGCGCTGGGCATTGCGGACCGGGGTTATGTGATGGAGTCGGGCATTGTCACCATGAATGGCGAGGCCAAACAGCTGCTGAATGACCCACGGGTTCGGGCCGCATATCTGGGAGAGTAGGTAGCATGCCAGCACACGCCAAGATCAATTACGTCGAATTTCCCGCGCGTGATCTTGATGCGACCAAGCTGTTTTTTCAAACCGCGTTTGGCTGGTCGTTCGATGGCTATGGCCCTGACTACATTGCCTTCGCAGACCAGGGTCTGGATGGCGGCTTTTTCAGGTCAGAGCTGGCCGCAAGTACGGCTACGGGCAGCGCGTTGATCATTTTTTACAGCGAGCGTCTTGAGGAAACCTTGGCCGATGTGGTTGCAGCCGGCGGCAAGGTGGTAAAGCCTGTCTTCGCGTTTCCCGGTGGCCGCAGGTTCCACTTCACCGAGCCCAGCGGCAACGAATTTGCAGTTTGGGCGAAATAGTCAGTCTGGTTGGCGAGACTGCAGTCCGCCCCTGAATGCGCTTGTCGGATTAGGCTGAAGTTTGCTACTAAATTTGTAGCTGCTTACGCCCGTATCTATTGGTCTTTAGCCTGATTTGGCACCTAAAAATGGCCTCGTGACCCGGTTTTGGCTATTTCAAGCCGTTCAAACTCAAGGATGGGCCACTTGGGTCAATTTTTTAATGTGTACGTTAAATTTTTGCCGTATACATTAAAAAATGCGCCAACCCCTGTTCATTGCTTGTCATTGCGGACTTGGTCCGCAATCCATGCTCAACGAAGCGGGGATGGATCCCGGATCGAGTCCGGGATGACGCCGGGATTTGTTCAATCCAGCGTGATGCCGGCTTCCCTGATCACCTTGGTCCACTTGGCGTATTCCGACTTCACAAAGCGCGCCGTCTCGGCAGGCGGCACCCAGGGTTTGGGGTCAAAGCCGCCGGCGGCGAGCTCCTTGCGCATGTCTTCGTCGGCCAGTGCTGCTTCCATCGCCTTGTTCAAACGTGCCAAGGCCTCAGGCGGTGTCTTCGAAGGCGCGAACAGGCCAAACCAGGTGGTCATCTCCAGCGGGGCCAGTCCGGCTTCCCTCGCGGTCGGGATGGTGTTCAGAGTCGCGTCGCGTTTCGGACCGGTCACAAACAGGGCGTTGACCTGCTTGCTTTCAATGAAGCGGCGTGCCGATGGCAGGGAGTCGATGTAGATGTCAACACGGCCGCCCAGCAGGTCGATGTAAACCGGCTGCGCGCCCTGATAGGGCACATTGGTCATATTGACACCGGCTTCCTTCAAAAAGGCGGCCGCCAGCACCTGCTGGCCGGTGCCTGCGCCGATGTTGGCCAGGTTGAGCTTGCCGGGGTTGGCTTTGGCGTATTTGACGATGGACGCCACGTCGTTCAAGCCCAGGTCTTTGCGGGTCACCATCACATAAGGGCTTTCGGCGGCGATGCCTATGGGTGTGAAGTCGGCCATCGGGTCGTAAGGCAGTTTTTTGTACAGCGCCGCGTTGAACACCATGTTGGCCAGGCCGCCCATGGCCAGCGTATAGCCGTCAGGTGGCGCCTGCAGGACGGCCATGGTGCCGACCAGCGAGCCTGCGCCGGGGCGGTTGACCACCACGATGCTCTGGCCGAGGTTTTTGGACATCGCTTTTTCAAGGCGGCGCGCCACCAGGTCATAACCGCCGCCAGCGGTGGTGCCGACAATCAGCGTGATGGGTTTGGTCGGGTAGGCCTGCGCCAGCGCGCCGGAGGCCATGCCGAGTGCCAGGCCTGCGCCACTGCAGGCAAGGGCCAATGCCGAGATGATTTTTGTCATGATTTGTCTCCTGCAAGCCATGCCCTGCCTTTGGCGTAGATCGCTTGTTCTTCTTCGCTGTATTGCGCAGGTATGCCCATGGTGATGGCGTGACCTTCCGAGGCCTGAACGTACGCCAGGTGGCGAAAGCCCAGCGGGTATTTGGCGAGCTCAACCGGGTCCAGCGTGACCGAATCCGCCGGGTCCACGGTGCGCAAAAAGTCCTTGTCGTACACTGGTTCGCGCGACTGCATGCGCCACTGGCCGTCGTCGCCCTTGAGCAGGCAGTCGATAAAGCGGCCATAGACGGTGATGTCGACCAGCTTGGCGTGCACCTCGCTGCGCAGCAGCAGCGTGATGCGCGTCTCGCCCGTGGCGCGCCGGCCCCTGATGTAGCTGGTGGTGCCGCCCATGATGTGCATGCCGCCGCGGTCTCTGGGTTGCCGCTTGCGGCCCTGGATGCTGGCTTCCAGAAAACCTGCAGCCGGCCCGTTGTACCAGGTGGTCACCATGGTGGCGTCGGGTGTGTAGCAGTTGCGCAGGCGATCCCAGTCGCCGGTGTCGCGCCAGTTGCCCCAGTTTTGCGCAAGTTGCGAAATCTGGAACTGGTCGAGCAACTCGTCTGTGCTCACGGAATGTTGTGTCAAAGCTTTGTCTCCTTCAGTCGCGCTGTCGTTTTTGATGAAAGGCGATGACCTTTCAATACGTGACTGTAGGGACTGGGGGCGCATCCGTGAAGATGGCAGTTTGATGCGGCCCATGCCTGTGAGGCATGTGTCGCGATGGTCAACAGCGTTTATTTCCCGGGCGGGGGATAGCGCTTGAGCATGGGCACTGCCGCGCGGCGGATCATGTCGCAGAAATACTCTGCTGCCGGCGTGGGCGGTACGGCTGCGCGATAGATCAGCGCAATGGCTGGTGCCCTCAGTATTTGCTCAACCTCAATCACGGTGAGCAGGTCCCTGAACATCGGCAGGTCTGCCCAGGTGCGTGAGCTGATGACCAGCGCATCGCTGCTTGTAAGCGCGGTGATCAGGGTCAGGCCCGAACCCACACGCATGGACAGCCGTGGCGGCGGCAGCCCGTGCGATTCAAAGATGGCGCCGAACTCCAGCTCGGCCTTGTCGGTAATCGATGTGGTGAGCCAGTTCGCATCGATCAGTTCAGACAGCGATCTCGCGCCTGCCAGCGGATGACCCTTGCGTGCCAGCACCACACGTGAGGGCTGGAATAATTTTTCAACCCGCAGGTCGGGCGGTATGTTGACCTCGGGCACCGGGCCGACATAAACGTCAATGCTGCCCTCGCGCAGGCGGCTTTCAGCTTGCGGGTAGACACCTTCGATGAGGTGCAGCTTGACCAGCGGGTAGCGTTTCTGGAAGGGCGTGAGCGCTTCGCCCAGCAAGGTGAGGTGGCTGACGCCCGAGATGCAGACCGCCAGGTCGCCGTGCACTTCGCCCAGCATCTGGCCGATTTCCTCGCGGCCTTTTTCAAGCTCGCCGACGGCCATGCGTGCGCGCCGGGCAAACACAATGCCCATCTGCGTCAGCGCGGCGCCGCGTGCATGCCGCTCAAACAGCGGCACGCCGAGTTCTTTTTCAAGCTCGCGAATGCTGCGGCTCAGCGAAGGCTGGGCAATGCCCAGGTGTTTGGCGGCAGCGCTGATGCTTTCTTTCTCGACGATGGCGAGAAAGTCGCGCAGGTGGTGGAGCTTCATGAGGGGCTGTTCTTCAACGCGCCGGGCCAACTGCGCAAGTCAGCGCTTGAGTCAATGCTTCAGTCAACCCTGGCGCCCGATGCCTTGACGACTTTTTCATACTTGGCAAGTTCGCTCTTCATGAAGGCGCCGAATTCTGCAGGCGAGCTGGCCACCGGCTCGGCCATCAGTGCAGCAAAACGTGTTTTGGCTTCCGGCGTGTTCAGCGCATCGACAAAGGCCTTGTTGAGTTTCGCAACCACATCGGGCGGTGTGCCTGCCGGCGCGACCAGGCCCCACCAGGTGTCGATCTCAAACCCCTTGAGGGTTTCAGCCACAGCGGGTGTATCTGGCAGCACAGAACTGCGTTTTGCCGTGGTGACGGCAATCGCCTTGAGCTTGCCGGCCTTGATGTTGGCCGATGCCGTGGCGAGGTTGTCGAAGTTGAAATCAACCTGGCCGCTGAGCAGTGCAAGTTGCGCCGGGTTGCCGCCGTTGTAGGGAATGTGCACGGCAAAAATACCCGCCTGCGCCTTGAACATTTCGCCGGCCAGGTGGCCCGCGCTGCCATTGCCGCCGCTGCCGTAGTTGAGCTTGCCGGGGTTGGCTTTGGCGTACCTGATGAGGTCGGCCACGCTGTTGATCTTCAGGCGGTTCGCGGTGTCGGCATTCATCACCAGCACGTTGGGCACCCGCAGCATCTGCGTGATGGGCGCAAAATCGGTGGCCGCGTTGTAGGGCATCTTGCTGTACAGCCACGGGTTGATGGCGTGCGTGGCGACGGCAGAGATGCCAATCGTCAGCCCATCAGGCGCAGCCTTGGCAATCGCATCGACGCCGATGTTGCCGCCGGCACCGGGCTTGTTTTCAATGATGACGGTGCCGAGTGAATCCTTCACGCGTTCGGCCATCAGGCGCGCGGTGACGTCGATGGGGCCGCCCGGTGCGTACGGCACGATGATGCGCATGACTTTGGGCTGGGCGAATGCGAGGGTGGAAGACATCGCCACGGCTGCGACGGACAGGAGTGCAACACGGCGGCAAAAGCCGGTTTGGGAAGAAGGGGTGTTCATGAAGGTATTGTTGCAAAAGTCCGGGGAGGGTCACTTATGGCAATCCATTACACAATCTTTACAAAAGGCTGTGGGCCGGGTCCAGGGCAGCTGCGTTGGACAGGCATGAGGCGCATGCTTCATGTTGTTCAACCCTCAAAAGAAAGACCTGTCATGAAGATCCATACCCTCATTGCTGCCCTTGCACTCACTGTTGGCGGTGCTGCTTTTGCCCAGACGCCCGTGGCGCCCAAAGATCCGCTGGCCACGCCAAAAATCGACGCTCGCCAGGCCCGCCAGGAAAAGCGTATTGATCAGGGCATTGCCTCCGGCGCGCTGACTTCAAAAGAAACTGCACGACTTGATGCCCGCGAAACAAAGATCGAGTCTGACAAGCTGGCCGCGAAGGCAGACGGCAAGGTGACAGGCGCAGAGCGCCGCAAACTCAGGCGCGAAGAAGACCGCGCAAGCCGCGCGATTTATCGCCAGAAGCATGACGCGCAGACGGCAGCCAAATAAGCTGAAACAGGTCGCCAGACATAAAAAAAGCCCCGTATGGACGGGGCTTTTTGCGTTCGTGGGGCAAGGTCAATGTCAGGCCAACAGCTGCTGCCTGACACGATCTTCGCCATGGCCGCAACCGGTGGTTTCAGGGCGGCACCGGCTTTACAGAAATGACATTTGCCACCCCTTGTTTTCTGCAGCCTCCAGCATCACCTGTGCAAACCAGCGCACCCCGCTACAAGGAGAAAACCCATGCAATATTTGTCTGTTATTCAGCGTCTGGTCAGGTGGCTTGTTGTCGCAGCATTTCTGGGTTCTGGTTTTGCCATGGCGCAGTCAGAGCCCACCATGAGCGAGATCTATGCGACAGCCCAGGCCGGCAAACTCGACGAAGCGCAGAAACTGATCACGCACGTCCTCATATCGCATCCCAACAGTGCGAAGGCTCATTTTGTGCAGAGCGAGCTTTTTGCGCGCCAGGGCAATCCGGGCAAGGCGCGTGAAGCCCTGGCCACTGCCGAAAAGCTGGCGCCCGGACTGCCTTTTGCAAAACCTGATGCCGTGCAGGCGTTGCGCTCACAACTTTCTGCAAGGAGTGCGCCGCCTGCGGCTCGTGAGGCCTCCACAAACAACCTGGCTCAGGTTTCGCAGCCTCCATCGCAGCCTCAGGCGTCTTCTGCATCCTGGGGCCTGCCGCTCTTGTTGACCGCCGTTGTGATCGCTGGGGGGTATTTCATTTTTCGCCGTCGGGCGCCTGCGCAGCCCGTGCAGCAAGCTGCCTATGTGAATCAAAACGGATTGAGTGGCCCGCAGACATTTGGAAACCCGGTGCCCATGCAACCAGCGGGGGGACAGCCACCCTCCAGCGGACTGGGCGGACAGATCATGGGCGGTGTTGCCACAGGTCTGGCAGTGGGTGCAGGCGTGATGGCGGCGGAGGCCATCGGAAGAAACCTGATGGGTCACCACAACCAGCAAATCCTGCCGGCAGAAAGTGCATCGAATGTTGACTACCGGCCCGGCACCACCAACACCGACATGGGCGGGCAGGACTTCGGCATCAATGACAACACGTCATGGGACGATGGTGGCGCTTCCGCCGGTGGCGGTGATTGGGATACCTGAGCGCAGGCGTGTCACTTCCCCCAGTCGAAAGCGCTGGGCATAAAAAAAGCCCTCCCGAAAACGGGAGGGCTTTTTATTTGATTTCAGGGCCCTGGCTGAACGTCCTGCATTGACGTTCGCCACGCGGATGACCCGTCAGGCCGTGGTCTGGTGCTTTTCCTTTTCGGTCACAAACGAGTCGGCGTAAAACTCTTCCTCGGGCAGACCTGCCTTGACATAGGCCGCCTGTGCCGAGTCGATCACGATGGGCGCGCCGCAGGCATAGACCTGGTGGCCCGACATGTCAGGGATGTCCTGCAGCACGGCGTTGTGAACAAACCCTGTACGGCCTGTCCATGCGTCTTCGGGGAGCGCGTCGGAGATGACGGGCACGTAGGTGAAGTTGGGCATCTCTGCGACCTTGCTGTTGACCCAGTCGTTCATGTAGAGGTCGGCCGGGCGGCGGCCGCCCCAGTACAGCACGGCAGGGCGCGTGATGCCCTTGAACTGCATGTGCTCGATGATGGCCTTGATGGGCGCAAAGCCCGTACCCGACGCCAGCAGCACCATGGGCTTGTCGCTTTCTTCACGCAGGTAAAAACTGCCGAAAGGGCCTTCGATGCGCAGGATTTCCTTTTCCTTCATCGCGCTGAAAACGTGGTCGGTGAACTTGCCGCCGGGCATGTGGCGGATGTGCAGTTCAACGCCGGGGTTTTCAAGCTGTGTGTGTGGCGCCGTGCCCATCGAATACGCGCGGCGGTCGCCATCACGCAGCATGAACTCGATGTACTGGCCGGCGTGGTATTTGAAGACATCGGCCGCAGGCAACTGCAGGCGCACCGTCATCACGTCATGCGATGCCCTGGCCAGGCTGTTGACACGCACCGGCATCTTCTTGATCGGGAAGGCGCTTTCATCGGTGACCTGGCGCGACTCCAGCACCAGGTCGGTTTCGGCGGTGGCGCAACAGGTGAGGATGAAGCCGTCGGCCGCTTCTTCTGCCGTCAGCGCCTTGATCTGGTGCTCGCCCTGCACGATGGTGCCTTCAAGCTTTTTGCATTTGCAGGAACCGCAGGCGCCGTCCTTGCAGCCATAGGGCATGCCTATGCCCTGGCGAATGGCGGCGGCGAGCAGGGCTTCGCCGGGCTCTGCGGTAAAGGTCCGTCCGCTGGGTTGCACGGTCACGCTGAAACTCATATTCGGTATCCTTGGGGGTCTGTTTTTTTGATGCGGCCAGCTTTTGGCCCAACGCCCCAATTTTGCCCTCAAATTCAAGTCCCCTCGGTGCGCTGCCCGCACGTTTTCGCCGCCAGCGCGTATTGATCATCGGTTGCGGTGATGTGGGCCTGCGCGCGGCGAAGGCCTTGCCGGTACGGCTCAAGGTCATGGCCCTGACGTCATCACCTTCAAAAGTAGCCGGGTTTCGCAGCCAGGGCATCACGCCGCTGCAGGGAAACCTGGACGATACGGCAACCCTGCGCAGGCTCTCAGGCCTTGCCAGCCGTGTGATTCACCTCGCGCCGCCGGCCAATGAGGTAGCCGATGCACGCCGGGATGAGCGCACTGTGAGGTTGCTCCGCGCCCTGCGCTTGCGGGGTTTGCCGCAGTCGCTGGTGTACGGATCGACCAGCGGTGTGTATGGCCATTGCAACGGTGATTTCGTACCTGAAACGCGTCCCGTCAAACCCGCCAACGCGCGCGCCTTTCGCCGTGTCGATGCAGAAAATGCGGTGCGCTTTTTTGGCCGCTCTTCAGCCGTGCCGGTGCACATCCTGCGAATCCCCGGCATCTATGCGCCCGACCGCGAAGGCGGCACGCCGCGCACCCGCTTGCTCAAGGGCACGCCGGTGCTGGTCGCTGAAGATGATGTTTACACCAGCCACATCCATGCCGATGACCTTGCGCGTGCCTGCCTGGCTGCGATGTGGCGCGGCAAACCGCAGCGCATCAGCAACGTCAATGACGACACGCAATTGAAGATGGGCGACTACTTTGACCTTGCGGCCGACATGTATGGATTGCCCAGGCCGCCGCGTCTGCAGCGCAGTGCGGCCAGCGAGCAGTTGCCGCCCATGATGCTGAGTTTTATGGGTGAATCACGCAGGCTTGACAACCGCCGATTGAAAAAAGAATTGCGCCTGAAGCTGGGGTATTCAACGGTCAGCATGGGCCTTGCTGTGAAGTGAGGCAGGTGGCATTTGCAATAACGAGTGAATGAGCGCAGACCCAGTCGGGGTAAGCTGTCGGGGCTCATTCACTACACAACAGAGGAGACAGACATGAACACCAACCGTCGTCACGCGCTCGCCGCCATTGCAAGCCTGGCCGCCACGCCCTGGGCCGCCAGCAACGCCTTTGCCCAAGCCTGGCCGAACAAGCCCATCCGCATGATCGTGCCCTACGCCGCAGGCGGCGGCACCGATGCGTTCGCCCGCACGGTGGCGCCACGCATGGGCGACATCCTTGGCCAGCAAATCATTGTTGATAACCGGCCCGGCGCCGGCAGCGCCATCGGTGCGACGGCGGCGGCCACCTCGCCTGGCGACGGCTACACCCTGCTGCTGGGCGACAGCGCAACCTACGCGGTCAACCGCAGCCTTTACCCCAAGCTGGGTTATGACTCGTTCAAGGATTTGTCGCCCGTCTCGCTGACGGCGCGCTTTGGCCTGGTGCTGGCGGTGAACCCGTCGGTGCCGGCCAAAAACCTGGCCGAGTTTGTGGCGCTGGCCAAGGCAAAGCCGG
This sequence comes from Pseudomonadota bacterium, assembly GCA_040390295.1. GTDB lineage: Bacteria > Pseudomonadota > Gammaproteobacteria > Burkholderiales > Burkholderiaceae_C > Polaromonas. Next base: position 1,410 of record JAZJYR010000029.1, on the reverse strand, counting down.
GCCAGCTCAGCTACGGCACGCCCGGCAACGGCACGCCCCACCACCTAGCGATGGAACTGCTGATGCAGCGCACCGGCATTTCCCTTGTCCACATTCCCTACAAGGGCGCGGGCCCTGCCGTGCAGGACATGCTCGGTGGGCAACTGCAGGTCTTGATGACCGACCTGCCGACCGCTGCCCAGCACCTGAAGGCCGGCACCGTGCGCGCCATTGCATCGCTGGGTGAAAAGCGTCTGGCCGCAACGCCTGACCTGGCAACCGTGGCCGAGTCGGGTTACCCGGGTTTTGATGCCTGGGCCTGGCAGGGTTTCTCGGTGCCGTCGAGCACGCCTGCGCCCATCGTTGCGGCCCTGAATGCGGCTTACATCAAGGTCGCTGCAGAGCCATCGATGCGCCAGAAGATGACCGAGTTCGGCGGTGAGCTGACGCCGAGCACACCCGCGGCGATGGACGCCTACATGCGTGCCGAGGCGGTGAAATGGGCCAGGACCATTCAGGACGGCAAGATCAAGGTCGAATAGGCTTCAAACGAGGGCCAGATCAACTGCACAGGAGGACGGCGGCGCTGCAGTCGCCCGCTTTTTTGCGTCGGTGTGCAGTTGATAGTCTGCATCAATGCTATCTAATTTGTAGCTGCTGCCGCACGTATCTATTGGGTTTCAGGCACTTTTAATGCCTGAAAACAGGCTTTTTGAGCCAGCAAACCGCTGTTTCATGGCATTTTTGACCGCCCTCAGTCAAATGTTAAGTTGCAAGTTAACATTTGACGGGCGTGTGTCATGACAGATGTAAAAGTTGTGGGAACATGGACCGCGTGACAAGGTCCCTGTTTCTCGCGCCCGTGCCTGAAGACCGCGCCCGCCCCGGCGTAGGCCTGGTCGTCATCGCCGCCCATGTGGGCCTGCTTTTTATCGCCAATCTTTACTGGCCGTTGCACACGGTGGTTGAAAGTGTGGTGGTGCAGGTGTTTCGCGGTGATGTCTCTGCAAACCGCGCGCCTGCGGGGAACAATGCCGGTGCCGCTTCAAGCGGCGAGTTGGCACGCAACCCGGGCAGCATCACGGCCCAGCGTTTTGGCCGCGCGGCCACGCAGCTTGCGCTGCCTTCGCAGGGGCCTGCAGCCGCGCCCGCCGTGCCTGCGCCATCTGCCGTGCCGCAAAGCACGCCGCTGTCGGCAACACCTCAAACGGCGATTGAAAAAACAGTGCCTGTGCCTGTCAGGGCTGCTTCGTCGCCGGCGCCTGTTCCGGTTGCTCCGGTTCCCCAACCCGCACCGGCGATTGAGCGCGCTGTGCCTGAAGTGGCTCCGCTTTCTGCGCCGCCATTGACGCAGCCAGCCGTCACGGCCACCATCGCTGCGCCAACGCCAACGCCAACGCCAACGCCAACGCCAACGCCAACGCCAACGCC
>JAZJYR010000028.1:0-98426 GCA_040390295.1 Pseudomonadota bacterium | reverse complement strand
CACCACATCGGTCTGACTTAACCCTACGGGCCTCCACTAAACCCGGGGCGATTCAAAGACCTGCTTTTCTTGTCGCATGGGAACTTGCCTGACTGGTGCAGGAACGATCCAGACAGATTCTGGAAGACTGCCGATATGCACGAGCGGAGTAACGGTGCAGCTTACAGAGAGTTTGAATTAACTCTCCCGAGTGAATTGAGCCTGCCTCAGCAGATCGAGCTGGTCAAAGGATTTATATCAACTGAGCTAAAGAATAAACCGTATCAGGTGGCGATACATTCGAACACCGCGAGTCTAGGTGGGGTGCCTCAGCCGCACGCGCACATCATGCATTCTGACAGGCTCGACGATGGAGTAAAACGTGCACCAGAGCTGCATTTTCGGCGGTTTAATGCTGCGGAGCCAGCGAAGGGTGGTTGCAGAAAAGATAGCGGGGGGCGGGAACCGTATGAGTTAAAACGTCAATTGCTTGAGCAGCGGGCAACCTGGGCAAAGCTTACGAACGATAGTCTGGAGCAAGGGGGGCATCCCGATCGGGTGGATCACCGTAGTCACCACGCGCGTGGCATTTCACGTGAGCCCGAAAGGTACCTTGGCCAGGCAGCTGTCAGGAAACTCACCGACGCGCAGCGCAAGTCGATTTCCAGTGTACGGTCACAGAGAGGCTTTTGACAGGGTAGTTTTTGGCTAGGCTGGCACGGGTGTTAAATAGGCTCAGGCCGTAAGATTGCACAATATCTCTAGTGGTCCAACAAACTTGTTGAAACCGGCAGTCTGAAGCTCCGGCTTCACGAATCACATATTTCAATCTTATGAACATAGCTGCTGCGCTCAAGGCCGAAATTTCCCGTGTATCCCGGAAAGAGGTGAGGGCTGAAGTCCAGACCCTCAAGAAAGTCACTGCCAAACTCCGCGCTGACAATGCCGAGCTCAAGCGTCGACTTTGGGAAGTGGAAAAAACAATCAAGCTATTGGGTGAAGCCTCTGGGCGCGAAAGAACGCGCATTCAAACAGAAGCGGAGCCTAGCGAGGGCAAGTCAGTTGAGCGGTTCAGTGCGAAAGGGATGGTCGCACAGCGCAAGCGTCTGGGCCTGTCAGCCGCAAGTATGGGCAAGCTGATCGGCGTTTCTGGCGCTACGGTTTACCTTTGGGAAAAGGGCAAGACGCGACCAAGGGGCAATCAGATGGCTGGAATCGCCAAGGTCAGGCAGATGGGGAAGTTGGAAGCTCAGTCCACTCTGAAGGCGTTGGACTGAGTGTGTATGCTTGAACTGACCATAGGTCAGTCCTGCACCCTGTGACAACCTTAGGGAATCCAGATGCCCCGCTCTGTGGTGACAACCACATGTTTTCTGGCTCGTTCGTGCGCCAGGTAGCGCTCTAGTCTCCTGCTATCCTGATCCCGGAAGGTCACGTGTGCGCGGCTACCGCAAAATTCTGAGCAAACGCGTGTGCAGTTGGTTTTTCCGGAGGCTACCAGTAACGCGTAGGCCTTTGGCCTTAGGGCGGTATTGAGGGGTATGTTGTTCATGCTTTAGCTTTCTGACTTTATTTGGTGATAAATGAGGTTGAGCTGACCGGGCTGACAGGGCAATCGGGGCTAATAGCCCCAATTGCCCCGCCAACCTAACCATTCAGAGCGGTTTGCGATTGATGCGCCTGGAGAGGTTGAAAGACGCGAAAAAACTGAGGATTCAGGAAATAGACCAGCTTGCCGTTGACCATGTAGGGCATGATCCTTTGGTTGGCAATCAGAACTTCCACGGCAGGATCCAGCCGCTCCTTGTTCATGCGGGGTTTTGGACCGTGCGTGAACAAGTGGTGTCTGGTCACATAGGTGGCGTCAGGCTGCTTGTTGAGGAAACGATGGATACAGATTTCCAGCGTTTGAGCGTCCGTCCAGGGCGTTGGCACCTGGACATGTGTGCCGAACAAGCGCTTGAACTCCTGAAGGTACCAAGCAATGATGTCGATCGCGCGGCGTACCATTTCTTCGCTGATCGGACCTTCACAGCCTTCAAAGTGGTGGAAAAGAGCTGCCAGACGAGCCACTTGTTCAGCAGCCTTGGAACCGCTGCCCGTTACGTCCGAAAGGTAGCGGCCCGGGCCCAGATCCGCTTCCACCTCGTTGGCGAACCAGTTAAGCGCGGAACGTGCACCCGGTGACAGTTCCAGCAGCTTGCGTTCGGGGTACACGCCATCAACGGGCAGCCAGGTCAGCAGAATCTCGCGGATACGTGCATGGAAGATCTGCAGGTTGATCCAGGAGCCTGTGTAGTTCTGATTGAAGCGTGTGCCCTCCAGAGAGTCAGGCTGGGCAATCAGGAAGCGATAAAGAAAACCGCTGTCCATCGCCAGTTCACCTTTACTGCGGAGATAGTTGTAGAAGGTCTTTTCCTGAACCATCAGGGACACCGTCAGGCGGGGATTCTTGACCACAAAGCTCTCAGTGCTGACACGGTCAACGATGATGTCGTCACCACCCCATGAGTCATTGAAGAACGAGTGGTTGGACATCACGCGACTGTTCAGAACGGCGCCTGCGTCATTCGAATGCAGAAGCACACTGGGGGTGCGGAAAAGTCCTTTGGCCAGGGCCTCAGGGGTTACGTCGCGGTACTTGATCCTTGGCGCATAAAGAGGCATCGGTTCGTTGAGCAACAGTTCCTCCAGCTCATCTACCAGGTCCTGCCTTTCGTCGTCTCCAAGATCGCCGCGCAATCGTTTTTCAATGCCGATGCGATCCGCCTTCCAGCTCATGCGTTCCGCGGTGCGCCGGGCAACGTCTTTTTTCATCAGCCCTATCGCCTCGGTCTGGAAAAGTTCCAAGACCTTCATGATCATGTTGTCGATGAAGGTCTTGCGGTAGCCCGATCCGGCAATCGACAGGATGTACAGCGAGGTGGGTGTGGGGATGCCTGGGAACCGTGCTACGTTGACCATTTGGGAGCAAACAACGGAGAGCACCGCAAGCACGCTTGCGGCGATCATGGAGAGAGGCCCTTCATTGTTGTAAAACTGTTCCCAAATAACTTGAGCAAGCCTGGGAGGAAAGGAGTTGACCCGAAAATTCGGTGTTTCACGTGTGTTCAATTTGAATTCCTTGATTTCGTTGATAGAAGGTGTTGCTCGTTGGTTGAAGCGAGAGCGTTCGCTACTGATGAAGTAGTCGGCGGGTTGGTCACCTCCTCGTAAGCGGGCATGGCTCCGCCCGCCGCGCAAAAAGCGAGCTGCAAGCCAGGAGCATTGATAAATCCGCTCTGGAACTAGTCAGGCATAGGGCGGTGGACCAGAGCAGTTGCGGCACGACGGAATGCGGGCGAAAGCCCGCGGCCAGAACCGTTGGTCAGTCAGGGAGCTTGATTGGTCTGATCGTCAGAAGACTTGGATTTTTGCCAATCGCTTATCTTGTTAAAGAAGCTGCTCTTGCCATAGGTGCGAGCCGCACTGTTTTCGGTGCAATACTTGTGAAAGCAGTCCCTCACTGTCCTGCCCGCTGTCAAGTCCGCGTCCACATCTTCAAAATTTATAGGCGCATATGGCTCGGGACCCGTGTTTGTGCGCTTCGACGCGTTCGATGCTGACGGTGCCAGCGACGGCGGCCCATCGTGATTCTGGGACGAGAGGGAGCCCGCCGGCTCGCCGTTAGGGGGCACTTTGACGATGGTGACAACATACTCGGCTGCTTGGTGGAACAAGCAAAAGCTTAGGTTCTCTTCGGCTTGAGGCATGCACCGCGCATCAATGGCCATGGACAAGACGCCAGCTTTTCGCAATTTCTGAAGATGGGTAATGCGCTCAGTAACCAGATCAAGGTGCTCAGGTGTCAAACTCCTGAGCGTCAACTCTATGTGGAAGCGATCCAAAGAAGTGTCCAGCTCCGGCGCTGACGCCAAAAATTCAGGGAAATGCTTGTCAACATCTGAATTGAATTTTTGGCAGAGTTCAATCAGCTTTTTGACGTCCTGGAGAGCGCGGTGATTGAGGGTTGCCTCGTCCATCGCAGCCTGGTCGATGGGCGAGTCCGCACTTCTTCCCACGCATTGGACTGTGATGCGCAGCAGTTTCAACGCCTGCAAACATTCAGTTGTGAACAGTGAGCGGAGGCGATCTTTCGAAATTTCTGGGTCGTTCCATTGCAGTTCTGCCTCGACATAAGCCTCCGCCCGCGTGATAACTTCAAGCATTTGCGGCGTTGAGTAGATGTCCGATCCCTGGTTCTCGCCAAGACCGGGGTCACGCGATAGTGTCCAGACCTCTGGCATACTTGGCCCGCTCGGACTGTCTCCCAGTGGATTGAGCAGGTCTTGAACGATGATGTCCCGACAAGGCAGGAGATCTGGCGCGGCGCAGGCACTCTCTGGTTGAGCTTTGTTAACGTCCGACACTGAAGGCCCCCCGCGAAGTAGTCTGTGCAATTTCGGCCTTCGCCTTTTTGTGGCGCTCTGCGATCTTTTGCTGGATCCAGACCGAAATTTCGCTGGAAAGCCAGCCGATGCTCCTCTGGTTCAGGAGAATCGGCTGAGGCCAAGTGGGGTCAAACGATTTGCTTTTCGGGTCACCCATTGCGTATATCGTGGACCGGCACAGGCCGACACATTTGATGACCTCGGGGAGGCGAAGTATCACAATCGGTTTCTGGTCTTGGGCCTCGCGACAAGGAGTGTGCTCGATATCAGGAGGACTGAAAAGATGCGCTCCGATTGCAGTCCGCAGGGAGCTTGGTTTGTGGCGCTTGAGGGCGCTCAAGTTTGAGGAATCCATTTTTTTGGACGCGTGGCATGCTGCGCTTATTTGCATGCGCTCCACGTCGAGGTATCCGGTAGTTGCAATACCCGAAATTAAATCGGCAGATGTCCGATTCGCCGAAACGGAACCACGCGGAACCAGCAAAACGCTTATTTCTTGCGGGGTTTACTGGTTTTTGCGGAACCAGCGGTACCGATTTTCTGCCCCGGTAGGACCTTCTTGCCCCCCAACTGCCCGAAAATGTTGTTTTGACCAGTCTTTTTGACGAGATTTTTAGCTGCTACCAAACGCTTGTACTCCCTTAATTTCCGTCGCAAAAAACTATCGCTGAGTGGTGCGAACGCCTCCCGCATTGCTTCCAGTCCTTCTGCATGACGAATTTCGTAAAGCGTCTTCATTAGCTCAAACGTCCATACCATCTTTTTTGGTTGAGCTGCGGTGGGCGGGAAATTGGATAAGGTATCGTCGATGTCATTTTTGTTGGATGAGGTATGCTTTTCAGTGTCACCAACTGTTTTGACATCTGCGCCTATCGGCTCTGGAACATCAGTGCCATCCGCGGAAACAAGAAGGTGACGGGACAGGTATTGCAGGGCGCCTTTGCGTGACACATGACTGTCAGCGCCGGCCCATTGGGTGGGTTTTCGGTCAGAGTTAACAGCTGCGATTATTCCGCTCGCGATATAACTTTCCAGCATTGCTTTGTGTTGTCCCTGCAGCCGGGTGATTTCCCAGCCGTTCAGCGTCAAGTCGTTGGCGTTAAAGAAAACCGGTTGCCATCCCGGATTGTCTGGATGTCCGAAGTAGTCGTATAAAAAGGTTTTCTCCGCAAGGTCTGAGATCTCCCCCTCAAGTGAGGGAAGCTCAGGCAACAGGCGCGTCAGCGTTTCCAAGTCATGGTCGTTCAGTCCCATGCACACAGTCAGGTCGCTGCCAAGCTGTTTTTGGAGCTTGCCCTTGATGCAATCGATGCCTTTCGCTTCTCGCAAGCTTGGGCAAATTGACTTGGCGATTGCCCTGGTCAAAATCCAGCAATTAATCAGTGTTCCTTGCGGCAATTTGACGGGCAGGGCGGGGCCTTTGTAGGGATTCATGGATGATTGGGTCTGGGCACTGAGGGATAGCAAAAAACTTTTCGGATCGGGTCGGCGCAGCGGTCGTGTATCTCACCTAATTGAAGACGACGCTCGACTCCATGGGCTGAACGCTTGGAATTTTGGCAGTCTTTTCGACCCGAAGGTATCCAAGAGTTCGCGCGTTATTGGTCATCATTCTTAGCGAGAAATCATGCTAATGGTCATTTGATGGCACTCCACTTACTGCCAGTCGCGGTGTATGTGATTGAAAACAGTCATGAAAGCGGACCGATGATTGCACACAGGGGCGACACGCTGATCTTCTTTACGGAGCACCTGTCACCTTTGCAGGCGTTGTGGATCCAAACCCCTATCGGTAAGCGCGGGCTGCGAACTTGGGTATGAGCCAAATAGGTGAACCATGGTTGAGAATGGCCGTTTTTCAATTGCCGATTCATGCGCTAGTAGATTGTGTGCCTCCCGCTGAAGCGCTCGCGTGTAGGGGGGCGTAAGATTTAACTGAAAAGTCAATAAACGCCCGTACGCGAGCCGGAATTGTTCTTCAGTGGAAAAGGACATCATGATGCTTCGTCTCTGGAACAACCGCACGGTCCGCCCATATCTGCTTTTCGGGCTGACGGTTGCTGTGTTCTCCCTGATTGGAGGCACAAAAGTCCTCAGTCTGACAACTGTTTACAGCGTTTTTCAGCACTTTGCGACGCTAGGGCCGGTAGCGCTGGCGCTGGGACTGGCGCGCAACTTTGACCTTTCTGTAGCTGGTGTTGTAGGTTTGGCAGGCTGCGTGGCGGTGCTGGTTTCGGGCTATATGAGCCTGAATGGTCCGAAGGAAGGCCCGACCTGGAAGTCTGGTCCGCCGATCGTCGACTATGCGGCCGGCCTCGCAGCCGCGTACGCCGTTTCGGCCGCCCTTTTGCAGCGCCACCGAAGTGGAGAGGGGCAGTACATTGATGTGTCGCTGCTTGACGCCAACCTGACCCTGATGGCCTCTGTCCTGACTCAGTGCGCGAATGGCGGCATCGACCCGCAACCTGCTGGTAACGAGGCAGGTAACGGCGATCCATGTTCCACCGTCTACGACACCTCCGATGGCAAGCTTGCCATCGGCCTAAACGAAGAGCACCAGGCCCAAGCGCTGTTGCGCCACCTCGGTGGCGAAACATTGGCTTGCGAGCCACGATTCGCGACCGATGGCGAGCGTCGCAAATACCAGATGGAACTGCGGGCGACGATCCAGTCGCGACTGCGGATACAGGATGCCAGTCGGTGGGAGGACGAGCTGAACGCGATCGGCGTGCCCGCTGCGCGCGTGCGGTCCGTGCCGGAAGCGATGGGCGAGGAACAATTCGCCGCACGCGGGTTCATGCACCTCTTTGCGGCAGACCAAAGCGGTGTTGGCAAAGCAGTGGCGGTACCGCTGGCACCGTTTCGCTATGCCCACAGCGGCCCGGGTGTCGTGAGGCCGCCGAAGGCGGTCGGCGCGGACAACGATGCGATTCTGAAAGAACTTGGATATACCGAAGAATCGATTCAATCGTTGCGCCAAGGGGGGATTATCTGAATTGCCGCATCCCCCTCTTCGCCACTCCGAGTGACAGGCCGTGTTTAGCCAGATTTACACCGTCAAGAGCATGACCGAATTTGTCGCGTAGGCCAAGGCCCGCCCGGGCCAGTTGGACGAACAGGGCCTGGGTAATAGGGACGCTAAGTACTTTGTTGCTATGGATATTCTCCAATGGTCTTGGGTGAGGCATTAACGTATAGCCAAATCCGGCTCGCGCCATTTCGTTTGCTCGTGGCTGCCCGTCAACTTCCGCCGCAATTTTGAGAGCCCCCCAGCTTTGTCCGACCTGTTTTCAGCGACCAAACGCAGGGCATGCGGCAGCGGGGAATCAGCAGTGGAAGCCGTTCGGCGTCGCTCTTGCTGCTCAATATGACGTTCTTTTAGGAGTCCATCAGCGACAAGAAAACACCAGCGTCATCCGCAGTCCCAGATTGAATTCTATCGCGCACGGTCGCGGATGAAGCCGACGATCGCTTTGTGCGCGCTGGCGACGCGAGAAGGCATGGTGTGGAGGTAAGGCCTATCGACGGCTTGTCAAGCGACGGCAATTGCACGCTCTAGACTCAGGTCAACCGGTGCCCAATTGCTCGCCGAATGGTGGGACATTAGCGCCAAGGCCTGCAAGCTGGAGGCCGAGCTGGTACGTCGCCGGACAGAAATGCTCTCACCGGCATTGTTGCCATACGCGCATTGCCGGATCAAACGCGCTCAGAATTACTCTGGATTAATCTTGGACAATTTCGCCGCATCTGCATACTTTTGAAGGTTCGTCTTGAGGTTTTCGGTGTACTCAACAGGCGACTTGTAAGTCACGATAGTGCTAGTTTCCTTGAACTTCGCGGCAAAGTCCGGACTGTCGCACGCGACCTTGATTGCAGCCGAGAGTTTGATGAGCACAGCAAGGGGCAGTCCTGCAGGGGCCAGGATCCCCACCTCAGAGGGGAATTCGTAACCCTTAATCATCTCTGAGACAGCCGGAACATTGGGCATGCTGGGGATTCGGCCGGCAGTCGTGACCGCCAGCAGGTTCAGGGTGCCCGCACGAATGTGCGAGCCAGCCCCCGCAAATGACGACACGAGTATGGGTACATCACCCGACAAGATGGCGGGCACAGACTGCCCACTTCCCTTGTACGGGATGTGCATCAGCTCAAGCCCGAGGCCATTCGCCAAAACCTCGCCAGCTATGTGATGAATCGTTCCAACGCCCGACGAGCCGTAGGAAAGGCTTCCTGGATTGGCCTTGGCTTGCTGCACAAGTTCCTGAACAGTTTTTATGCCCGATTTTTTGCTGGACACGAGCAACAGTGGCTCACTGGAAACCAGCGCAACGGGAGCAAAATCCTTCAGCGTCTTGTAGGAAAGATTTTTATAGATGTAAGGTGCAATAGCGAGCTGACCCGTTTCTCCCACCAACAAGGTGTACCCGTCTGCAGGACTTTTTGCCGCCACTCCCGTCGCGAGCGTTCCACCAGCACCAGGCTTGTTTTCAACCACAAAAGGCTGCCCCAGGATTTCGGTGAGCTTCTGGGCCAGGGCGCGCGCGACCATGTCAGGACCACCACCTGGAACGTAGCCGACGAGCAGTTTGACGGGCCGGTTGGGGTAGTCCTGTGCGTAACTCACGGTCGCAAGGCCTAGGCAGGCGACTACAAGAGTTGACCTGAAAAATTTTTCTGCATTCATCTTTGTCTCCTAAGTGATTTTTGCTATCTGCACGACGGGGCGAAAAATCCTGTGTTCTGTTCAACGTTTTATATGTCCATGGTAGAGCTCGCGAAGAGCTCATCCACTGCAACCTGCCTGCTTGAAAGACCCTGTTCATACACGTATCGAGCGATGGTCTCCAATACCTTGCGGGAGGCCCTGATTCCATAAGCTTTTGGATCTTCGGATAAGCCATCACGCCCGGCTGCATCGACAAGGCCGGTTTCGAAATACGACTGGAGATTCTCAGCCGATTCGCGTTCCACTTCCTTCTTCGCCGCCATAAAGGCGTGAAACAGGTTCAGGGCGATCCAAGGATGTTGTTCATATAGCGTCCGCTTGATCACGACGGTGTGATTGATTGGGTAAATGCCCGTCTTTTTGAAATAACGCGTCGTCTCTGCCAAGCGGTCGCGAAACAGCGGCTCGATAAAATCGGCAGATTCCAGGTCTACAGTACTCCGGTCGACAAGGTTGCGGTTGTTCAAATAGAGAAGAGTTGCGTCAAGTTCGCCACTGACCAGCATTTCGCCAATGTTGGTACTGGCGGGAATCTGGTTGAGTCGCACTCCTTCGGGAGGCTTGAACCCAGTGGCGCCTCCATGGCTTTTTTCTGGGCCGCGTTCCATAAACCATTGGATGTCGCCCGGTGCAACCCCAAACTCGTGCTGCAAAATACCACGTGACCACAGCGCTGCGGTCTGCTGATATTCCGGGACGCCGACGCGCTTTCCCTTGAGGTCTTGGGGTTTAAGAATTCTGCTGTCCTTGCGCACCAGTATGTTGGTGTGAAAGAACATCCGCGATGTGTAGATGGGAAGCGCCACCCATCGCGTATCGCCGCGCGCCGTGGCGATGAACAGAGAGGACAGGGACATCTCCGAAATATCAAAGTCACCGTACTTCAGTTGCCTCCAAAACATTTCAGACGGATGAATCACCGTTGGAATCAGGCGAATCCCCTGCGCCTGGATCCGACCCTGCGTGATCGGTCTGGTCCGCTCATTTTCCGAAAGGGCAATACTCAGCGTCAGCGACTCAGACATCGTCGGCCTCGCGCGGTTGGTTCAGGTCAAAGTACAAAATCATCTCAGGCCACCTCTGTCGGCTGCACTTCGCGTATGTCTGTGCTGAGTTGCCCCTGAACGGTATCGAGGTGTTCCCAGCTCGAACCTTTGGGCAACATACCTTCGAATGACCGGAGGAAGGCCTGATTGCCGCGCAATTCAGGCGAAGCGCCGATGGCAGGCTGACCGTCCGCAAAATTCTTCAGAGCCTCCAACATCACGCCGCGAAAAGCCACGATTGCCTGATCGCTAGCGCCAAGTCGCTCGAATGTGCGGTCCGCAATCGGTCCCATGGTTTCCCACATCACTATGTCCTGATTCGGGATGCCGCGAATGCCGGTGAAACTTCCGTTTTTCATGGCCTCGCGGTCCTGCATGTAACCGTTTTCGAGGTTTCTTAGTTTTCGATAGGCCGGATCAAGGTCGGCGCCAACCTCTGCTGCAAGGAATTTTCGCCACTCTTCCTGATCTATTCCGACCTGTGCACCCTCACTCCAAGCGATGAAATAAAACGCGGTGTGCGTATCGTCGATAGGGACGTTGACATTGGCCAGCCCGTAAACAGAATTAGGCGGAATCATTACAGTGAATGGCGCTACAAACAGGGTCATGCGGACATAGTCCTGGGTCGCCGCGTTCTGGATTGGCCGGCGAATTGCTACGTACTTCATCCCATAGGGCGTCGGCTTGACCTGTATGCGCGGCGCCTTGTCGGTCGTAGGCCTGAGCATTAGGGTTGAGGTGGTCTTGGTCCTGTCGCCCCTGGCGGGAGTGATGTCTGTTGAGTGCAGGCTGGAACTGTGCGCCGAATCAATTGCACCTTCGAGAATTTGCGCCCAGTTGCAGTTAATAATTATTTTGGCGATGCTGACCTTGGTATCAGCTGACGGTGCAAACGGCGGTGGCGTAAATGGGGTCATGAATTCCGCCGGCCCCATGTAAGCCCACACCAGGCCGCCATGCTCGTGCGTGGGATAAGATTTTTGCTGCACCTTCCGGGCTTGACAACTGGCAGGAGGTTCCGAAGGCATTTCGAGGACTTCGCCTGAGACATTGACCTTCCAGCCGTGATACAGGCAGCGCAATCCACCATCCTCGTTCCGGCCAAACTGCAGCGAAGCCCGGCGATGCGGGCAATACCTGTCCATCAAGCCTACCTTGCCCTGGCTGTCGCGCCAAGCCACCAGGTCCTCGCCGAACAGGCGAACCGCAACGGGTGTCCCGTCCACGTCTTGCACCTCTTCGCTCAGCAACGCAGGTATCCAGTGCCGCCGCATCAGCTGACCCATGGGTGCTTCGCCTTCAACGCGGCAGAGGCGTTCGTTTTCTTCTGCTGTCAACATTACGTTTCCTCAATAGGTATGAAATTCGGCATTTTATTAGCTGACTAATGATATGCAGTATTGCATTCCATTCGGATGAATGTCAAGCTACGGTTTTTGGCTGGCCAACCTAAGCCACTACGAAACTTCAGGTGACCACCGCAATGATCTCCAGCTGGAGCAGCATTCCGCCGCGCAGGTCGTAAATCAATGTGTGGCGTGCGGGACGGTCGTGCGGGTCTGGAAAGCATTTGACCCATTCTTCATTGATGGCAGCGCGCACCGACTCATCCTTGATGAAAACCGTCATTCGCGCCAGATTTTCAAGCGAGGCACCGCCAGCCGCCAGCAATGCCCTCATGTTCTGAAATGCGAATTTGACCTGCTGGGCACCATCCATAGGCAAGGTGTCAGTTGCGGGATCCTTGCCCATGATTCCTGATGAAAAAATCATGTTGCCAACGCGTGCGCCCATGGGGATGGGCGCACTACCGTGACTCACACCAGCGACTTCCAGGGAACGCTTTTCACTGCTCGACATCAGCATCTCCATATTCAATTTAAATGCAAAAAAACCTGTCCGGAAATGACTTGAGTATTCTATTTTTTTGTACTATTATTAGTCATCTAATATTTAACGTAATGTAAACAGTATTTATGCCAAAGCGTTCGGGGTAAACGCCTAGCCGTCGATGAAAAGCCCTGCTGTTACAAAATAGACGTCATGACAAACGACACACTTGACTCCAACAAAGACTGGCGCGAGGCTATTCCGGAAGAACGGCTCGCGCATCTTGTTCACGACGTAGCGCGGGCTTTTACCAGATCGCTGACCCTCCGGCTCAATCAACATGAAGTTCCGATCGGGCACTGGACTTTTTTGCGTGTGCTTTGGAACTCCGACGGGCTTTTGCAAAAGGAACTCAGCGAACGTGCCGGCGTGATGCCACCGACGACTTTTGTTGCCATCAAATCCATGGAGGCACTGGGCTACATTGTGCGAAGGCGGCTCCCGGACAACCGAAAAAACTTGTACATCCACCTCACGCGCAAAGGCCGTGAACTCCAGGGAAAACTGGTACCGCTGGCCATTGAAAGCAACAACGTGAGCGTTGAAGGAATTTCAACGGCAGACCTGAAAGTCACCCGCAAGGTTCTTCTTGCCCTTATCAGCAACCTAGCGGTTGACGAAGAGGCACAGCTGGAGCACGGCCGCCAGGTTTCAGCAAAACCTCTGAAGCCGTTTAGCGGTGCACCACGATCATCTGCGGGGCAAGCCGGCAACAGGCTCCTCTGATTGCCGTTTGATCGAAGTTCGTCAGCTCTTTTCCTTACTGTTCTTTTATTCATCACACAGGAAGCACATGATCATCGACTGCCATGGCCACTTCACGACCACGCCACCCCAGGTACCGGCATACCGCGCGCAGCAGGTCGCCGAATATCACCGCACTGGAAAGGCTGTGCGGATCCAGCCTCCGGAGGTTACCGACGAGGAAATACGGTCGGGCATTTCGAATAATCAACTGCGCAGCATGCGCGAGCGGGGAATCGACCTGACCGTTTTTTCGCCCCGTGCCGTCGGTATGGATCACCATTTCGGCAACGAAGAAACCAACGTGCAGTGGGCACAGTTCAACAACGATCTAGTGCATCGGGCTTGCACTCTTTTCCCCGATTACTTTGTCGGCGCATGCCAGCTACCGCAGGCCAGCGGCATAAGGCCGGGTCAGCGGGTTTTCGATGAGCTCGATCGCTGCATCAATGGCTACGGATTCGTAGGGGCGAATTTGAACCCCGATCCAACCGGCGGTCGCTGGAGCGACCCTCCGCTATGGGATAAGAATTGGTGGTATCCACTGTACGAAAAACTGGTCGATCTCGATGTGCCGGCAATGGTCCACGTAAGCGGTTCATGCAACCCACACTTCGACGCGGTCGCAACGCACTACATCAACGGCGACACTACAGCTTTTGTCCAGTTCATGACGTCGGATATTTTCAAGGACTTCCCGACGCTCAAGTTCATCATCCCGCACGGTGGCGGCGCCGTGCCTTACCACTGGGGTCGTTATCGCGGCATTGCACAGGACATGGGTTTGCCGCCCCTAGAGGAAAAGGTGCTCAACAACGTCTTTTTTGACACCTGCGTTTACCACCAGCCCGGGATTGACCTGCTGCTCAAAGTCGTTCCGGCCAAGAACATCCTGTTTGGATCGGAGACAATTGGCGCGGTGCGCGGCATTGATCCTAGGACTGACCGCCACTACGACGACACGCGCTTTTATGTGGACGCGTCAAAAGAAATTTCTGACGTGACCAAGAAAATGATTTATGCAGACAACGCTCTCGGGGTGTACTCCCGGCTGAAGAACCACCCCAAATGCAGCGCATGTGCAGCAGCCCAATAAAGAGGACACCATGCTCGGCCTACAGATACGCCAACGCCAACGCGCCGTTAATCTCGCGCTCGCCCGGAAATTTTTGACGGTTCCAGTCGCCAATGTGAGCGATTGCATGTCGCGCCTTTTCGGTGGCGGCGCAAACCTTCGCCCTATGCATAACGGCGAGTCCATGTCCGGCCCTGCTTTTACCGTCAAAGTGCGCCCGGGCGACAACCTGATGATTCACAAGGCACTTGAAATGGCGCTGCCCGGCGACGTCATCGTCGTTGACGGCGACGGTGACCTTACCAACGCGCTTGTGGGCGAGATCATGACCAGCGTTGCGAAATACCGCAAGCTCGCAGGGATGGTGATTTACGGCGCAGTGCGCGATGCCGCGACGTTAAGAAAAAGCGGTTTCCCGGTATTTGCCGCAGGTGTGACGCACCGGGGCCCCTATAGAGACGGGCCTGGGGAAATCAACACATCAATCGCCATCAGTGGAATGGTCATTGAACCTGGCGACCTGATAATTGGTGATGGCGATGGCGTCTTATGTGTTCCCTACGATCAGGCCGACGCGTTATATGCCGCCGCAACCGCCAAGGGTGTGCTGGAAACCAAGATGCTCAAGGACATTCACTCTGGTGCCTACACGTCGCCGTGGGTGGACGAAATCCTCGCCCGGCTGAACTGTTCACTTGATTCATAACGGCCTGTTCCCCGACCGTCCGAGCCATCAAGGCGCTGGACAGTCTTTGTGCAGGCTTGCATTCCGCCACACGACAGATACGTAGGCTAGCAGCGCACGGATCGGCTCATAGCCCACCGTATCGGCTGTGAGGAAATCGTCTATCGACAGTCTCGCACGGCCCGTAATCATGCAGACAACAATATTTACCCAAAAGGTGCTCGGCCTCCTCACTTTAGAAGCATTCGCATAGCAGCGCAATCGCGACTGAGTTGAAACTAATTGAAGGGGAGGTGAAAGTAAGGAAGACATTTCGGTCGGTTTTTTGGAACGAGGTTGACGGCTTGACTGGCGCAGCGGGGCGTGGAGTTATGGCGAGTGGTTGATTCGTCCCTAGCGTCGGCGGACAGAGGGGCCTACTTATGCTAATGGGCTGTTTACGCAAGTTAAAACGAAGCGTCTATTCCAGCTGTCCGATGTATTTGGTCCGTGGCCGCACCAAATAGCCAGCAAGCCGCTGCTCGAACGCGTGGGCAATCCACCCTGAGACCCGGCCTATCGCCATCATGGCGCCGGGCGACTCCTCAGGCAGGCCCAATGCCGCAGCTACGGCCACTAGGCCAACGGCAAGGCTGGGGGCTGACTCGGTTTCCGCGATTCCCGCATCAATGCAGTCCAGAATCAACCGTGATTGCGACGTCTGCGCCGCCTCTCGGGCCAGCTTGAGCAAGTAAACGGCCCGTGGGTCGCAGTCCGGATAAAGCGGGTGGTTGTATCCCGGAATGCCTTCCCTGCGCTGCGCCAACTCCATCAGCAATTCAACATATTTCTTCGGTGATTCCGCCCGGCGCAGCAGGCGTTCGGACTCGTCGCAGCCAGAGCCAGTCAACGGACCGTCAAAAGTGCCTAGTGCACTCTTGACGCACGAAAAGATATCACCCCCTGCAGAGGCGGCAACGCGTGCGGTAAACGTTGAAGGCGCCAGTTCATGGTCGGCGCTCAGGATGAGGCTTGCGTTAAGGATGCGAAGAACTTCATCGCTGACAGGCAGCCCCATGCTTCTGGCTAGTACTGAAGCCAGCGGCTCGGGCGTTTCGTTTAGCAGGTATCGAGGTTCAGGACACAATAGGCCCAAAGCGGACGCAAGCACCTGGATCAATTGGCGGCCGGCCAGCACCGGTGCGCCCAGGGTGTTTTCCGGATTGCGGCCGCTGCACGTGCCGTAAGCCTGGGCAACAAGCGAGAGCATTTGCCGTGTGTTGGACCGCCTGGCGAGGTCACCAAGCGTTGCGGTAAATGCTTTGAAGGGCTCGGGCACCATTGGTGCCTGCCATGTCACCGAGTGCGAGGGCAGTGCGCCGCTCCAAAGTAGTTCGACGCAATCTTCAAATGGCCTTCTTGTGTTGGCCACGTCCACCGCGAGCTTGCCGCGGTAACGCGGGCCGGATGCGTCAATCATGGTGATCGCTGTCTGCAAAACACCGGCGCCGCCGCCCCAGCGGATGAAACGTTCGGTTGGGTCGCCAAACACGTTTGCGCCTCGGCCGTTCAAGCGCACGGCTTCAACATCTTCCCGGTGATAAAGGCTAGCCTGGGTGCCGCGCCGCGGCGACGTACGGATCAGTCCACGGCTGACATAGGCATAAAGCGTCTGCGTTTTAACGCCCAGCAGCGATGCCGCAGTTTTTGAATCAAGCATCTCTTCACCCGAACCATCAACCCTGGCTGCAGCACGGTTTGAGGGACCGGTTTGAGCAGGCTTGCGGGTCTTCTTGCGGTCGGCTGCAATTTCGACGGGTATCGCAGCGGAAGTTTTTGCGGTCATGGCGTTCAGTTGATTGGAAATACAAAGTACCTGCATCATTATCCTCATTGATTAAGCAATGAACTGAGTCATCTAATCAATATTGATTAAATAATGATTAAAGAATAGAATTCCGAATGGTTGCCTAGGAACTACCGACTCTTTTCGCGCTGGTATCGGCAAACCCTGTGGCTTATCCGGTCAAAAAGGAAGAGACAAGATGACATGTCGTTCTATTTTTCATGCTGCGTCGGCGTTTACGTTGCTGACCACTCTTGGCGCGACGCCGGTCGCCGCACAGCAATCCACCTGGCCACAACAAACGATCAAGATCGTTGTTCCGCAGGCAGCCGGTGGCGGCACCGACGCACTGGCCCGCATCCTGGCTGAGCGGCTGCAGCCCGTGTTCGGCCAGCCATTTGTGGTCGAAAACAAGACTGGCGCCGGCGGCAATATCGGCACTGATTTTGTGGCCAAGGCCAAACCGGATGGCTATACCCTGCTTTTGACCACTAACACCCACGTCACCAATGTCAGCTTTTTTTCCAAGCTGTCCTACGACCCCGTGAAGGACTTTGCGCCGATATCCCTGATTTCATCAATTCCCTTCATCATGAGCGTCAACTCGTCTTCGCCTTACAGGACGATTAAAGACCTGATTGATGCCGCAATAGCAAAGCCCGGCACGCTCAGTTATGCCAGCGGCGGACTTGGAACGCCACACCAACTCGGGGCCGAGCTTTTCAAGTCAATGACCGGCACCAACATCATTCATGTGCCTTATAAAGGCTCTGCGCCTGCGGTCGTGGCCTTGCTGGGTAATGAAGTTTCGATGTCAATCAGTGCGGTCAACTCCATGCTGCCGCACATCCGGTCCGGCAAGTTGCGCGCATTGGGTGTGGCGACCGCACAGCGCACGCCCCTGCTCCCCGAAGTGCCGACCATTGCTGAGGCGGCATCACTGCCTGGCTATGAAATCGACATCTGGTACGGCGTTCTGGCGCCAGCTGGTACGCCGAAGCCCGTCATTGACCGCCTGAATGCCGAAATTAACAAGGTCATGAAGGATCCCCAGGTCGTCAAGGAAAAGCTGGTTCCGCAAGGCTTGGACGCCGTCGGATCGACACCGGAACGCTTTGCCGAGGTCATCAAATCCGACTTGGTGAAGTACCGCAAAATTGCCAAGGACGCGAACATCACGCCGGAGTAATGCCGTTCTGGCGCCAATCAATTGCCGCGCCAGCCACCAGAGGCCGCTTTCAAAACCTGCCCTTTTGGGACTTTTAATTGATCAATGTAAACAAGGGGGGGCAGATGTCGTCGAATGATTTGCAATACAACCAGCGCCGCGTTGCCGAGCTCGCTGACCGTCCATGGAAGATGCTCATCGGCGGAAAAATGGTGGAGGCCCGCAATGGTGAGTGTTATGCCACCGCATCTCCCTCGACTGAGAAACAGCTAGCAGAGGTTCCCCTTGCACAAAAGGCCGACGTAGAAGCCGCTGTCGAGGCTGCCGAAAAAGCATATCCGGCTTGGCGGAACATGCCCGTCGCGGGGCGGGTGGCCATCCTGCGCCGCTTTATCGAAGTGCTTAAGGCGCACGAGCATGACCTGGCACTGTTGGATGCCGCCAATCTCGGCAGCCCCGTCACGTCCATGCATAGCGACGTGCAATTGGCCTGCCTGCTGCTGGACTACATCTGCAGCGCAGCCTGCGAGGTTAAAGGGCAGACCATTCCCGGCAACGGCAGCAACTGGCATATCACGCGGCGCGAGCCCTATGGCGTGGTCGGGCGTATCATCCCTTTCAACCATCCGTTGATGTTTGCCGCTTCCAAGATCGGCGCACCGCTGGCAATGGGCAACACGGTGGTGCTGAAGGTTCCGGATCAAGCTCCGCTATCGCCGTTGTACATGGCGGAGCTGATCAAAGATGTCTTTCCACCTGGCGTGATCAACATCATTTCCGGCGACGGTCGCACCGCAGGTGACGCGCTGGTTCGCCATCCGCGCGTCAAGCGAATTGCGCTGACGGGCAGTGTCGAAACCGGCTTGTTGATCCAGCGCTCGGCCGCTGAAGTCATGGTCAAACACGTGAGTCTGGAGCTGGGTGGCAAAAATCCGATGATTGTTTTTCCGGATGCGGACATCGACAACGCCATTGAGGGCGCAGCGCGCGGAATGAATTTCCATTGGTCCCAAGGCCAGTCCTGTGGCTCAACCAGCCGCCTCTTCCTGCACCGTGACATTCACGACGAATTCGTAGAAAAGCTCAAGCGCCGCGTCGAGCGTATCGTTATCGGCGACCCGCTGGACCCGGCCACCGAAATGGGCTGTATGGTTTCAAAAGCCCAATACGACAAGGCGCACAAATACAGTGATTTAGGCAAGGAGCAGGGAGCGGTCTGCGTTACCGGTGGAAGCCGGCCTGAGGGCGCTGCGTTCGAAAAGGGTTACTTCATCCGGCCCACCATATTCGCTGGCGTCACCAATGACATGCGGATTGCCCAGGAAGAAATATTCGGCCCTGTACTTTCGGTGCTGAAATGGGACGATGAGGAAGCCGTGATCAACCAGGCCAATCAGGTCGAATATGGCCTCACCGCTGCGGTCTGGACCCGCGACATCAACAAGGCATTCAAGACGATCAGCCGTCTTGAGGCCGGATTTACTTGGATCAACGGAAGCTCAAGCCATTTTGCCGGGGTGCCCTTTGGTGGCTATAAGAACAGCGGCGTCGACAACGAAGAAGGCATCGAAGAGCTGTACAGCTATACGCAGCTCAAAACCGTCAACATCATGATTTCCTGACGGCCAGAAAAGAACGCCAGATTATTTACAGACACGAGATGCATGTTGGCGCAAGGTCTTTCCATGACGCCGCGTGATACTCGACCCGAAGGAATAGCTATGAACCCCACAGAAACACAGCAGACTGCGGACCCCGATTTCCTGACAAAAATGGGAGACGACCTCAAAATGGGCTTGTTGCCCTTGCGCGTCTTCAATAACCAGCAGGTCTATGATGCCGAACTGCGCCGAATTTTCGCCCGTTCATGGGTTTATATCGGCCATGAGTCGGAAATTCCCAAGCCCGGCGACTACGCCATGCGCACCATCGGTGAGGACCCGTTCATTTTTGTGCGTGGCAAAGACGGCGTGATTCGCGTGCTGCTCAATAGCTGCCGCCACCGCGGCGCCCAAATTTGCCGCACGGAAATGGGCAATGCATCAGGCTTTACCTGCTCGTTCCATGGCTGGAGCTACAAAAACACGGGAGAGTTGGAAGCGGTGCCGGCGAAGAAAGACGGCTATCGTCAGCTAGACATTTCGCAATGGGGGCTTTTTGCGGCGCCCAAGGTCGAAAGCTATTGCGGCCTCGTGTTTGCCAACCTTGACCCCGAAGCTGCTTCGCTGGACGACTATCTCGGTTCATATAAGTGGTACCTAGATATCCAGTTCAAGCTTTCCGAAGGAGGCATGGAAGTGATAGGCGAGCCGCACCGGTGGATGGTGGATGCCAACTGGAAGCAGGGCGCCGAAAACTTTTGTGGCGACAGTTCACACACACAAATGACGCATAGATCAGTTATCGACGTCGGTATTGTGGACAAAGCAGCAGCCGGAGCGCCCAACAAGAAGTTCGGCCTTCACGTGCATGACTGCAACGGCTTCGCCATAAGCATCCGGCAACTTGACGAGGGTAAATCGGTTTTCTGGGAATACCCGCCAGAGGTGACCTCGCATTTTTCTGCCGATCGCTTGTCCGAAGCGCAGTATCAACTCGCAAAGCGTTCCATCGTCCACAATGGAACGGTTTTTCCGAACTTCTCCTTTTTGCATTTCGGACTGACTGACAGCCTTGAAAAGCCGGCTGCGGGTTATCTTTCGATTCGTGTCTGGCAGCCACGCGGGCCGGGTAAGACCGAAATCTGGAACTGGATCATGGCGCCCAAGGAAGCTTCGGATGAATACAAACGACGCGCTTACCAGGTCGGCATGAGCAGCTTTGGCCCGTCAGGCAGCTTTGAACAGGACGATGTCGCTGTCTGGCCGGGCATCGCACGTTCTGCCTCCACCGTCTTTGCCGAAATCAACAATGTGAAGCTGAACTATCAGATGGGCATGGGCGATATGGGCGACTCCACGCCTATTGCTAATTGGGAGGGACCAGGAGTGGCAGTTCAGTCCAATGCCGGAGAGGGCGGGCTGCGCACTTTTCACAAAACATGGTTTGCGCGAATGGTGCCGCAAGATACAACTGCATCGGCAGGCTCGTCAGATGCTCCTGAAGAATGATCGGACGATTGACATATGACTGAAAAAACGCAAGAGCAGGTGGAGCGCGAATGCGCCTGCTTTTATTACCGTGAGGCCGAACTCCTCGACAACGCCGAATTTGCCAGTTGGCTGGCATTGGTACACCGTGACATTGATTACCGAGTGCCGGTGCGCACTACGCGTGATAACCGTGAAGGCAGTGGCTTTAGCGCGAAGGCTTATTTCATGCAGGAAGATTTTGGCTCGCTAAAAATGCGTGTTGACCGGCTTGCATCGCCCTATGCATGGGCGGAGAACCCGCGCACGAGAACCCGTCGCATAGTGGGTAACATCCGCGCAGGCATGTTGAATGGAGACGAGCTTCAGGTTGCGACCAACCTTGCCGTGTTCTGCCATCGCGGTGACGCGAGCACGCCGCTCATCCTTACCTGCGAGCGCAAGGACGTGTTGCGCCAGCAGGCCGGGAAATGGAAGCTTGCCAGTCGCCTAGCATTGCTGGATACCACCGTGTTGGGACTTGAGTCGCTGTCAATCTTTCTCTAAGAAGGCACGTCCGTGAAAAAAAATCTGCAATTGAGCTACGCGGGCCACGTCTCCGACCGTGTGCAGGACCTGTATTACGGCAAGGTCGCACCTGAAGGCATAGACCTGCACTACATACCGCTGCAGCCGTTCGAAGCCTTCAATCGCATGTTGAGAGGTGACTTCGACTGTGCCGAAATGTCATTCTCAACCTACGTCATCCAAAAAACAAAAGGCCAGATGCCGTTTGTGGCGATTCCGGTTTTCCCGTCGCGCACGTTTCGCCACAGCGCGATCTACATCAACACCCGCGCCGGCATCCGGGCGCCGCAAGACCTGAAGGGACGTCGCATTGGCGTGCCTGAATACCACATGACCGCGGCTGTCTGGGTGCGCGGCATGCTCCACCACGAGTACGGCGTCAACCCTGCAGACAATGCATGGTTCACCGGTGGGCTGAAAGATGCCGGACGCAAGTCCATGATTGACGTGAGCATTGCGGGCGTCAATATCCAGCAGGTTGCCGACAAAACCTTGAACGACATGCTTGTCTCAGGCGAACTCGATGCGGTGATCGCACCGCAAATGCCGCCCGCTTTTCAGGCTGGTCGTGAAGGCGTTGCACGGCTGTTTCCAGACTACGCCAGCGTCGAGCGGGCGTACTACCAGAAGACGGGGATTTTCCCCATCATGCATGTAGTGGTTTTGCGCAGGGAGTTATTTGAAACGCACCCTTGGACTGCCGTGAGCCTTTACCAAGCTTTTGAACAGGCACGCCAAAACTGCATGGCTAACCTGAGGGTCCAGGAGCCGCCGCCGATATCGGTGCCTTGGGTTCATGAGTTCGCGCGCGACGTTCGGGACTTGATGGGTGAGGATTTCTGGCCATATGGCGTTGAAAAAAATGTCCGGGAAATCGAAGCGCTTAGTCAGTACGCGTGGGAGCAGGGGCTCGCGCCGCGAAAAGCAGACATCAGCGAACTGTTTGCAACCAATGTCACCAGTCTGTCGACTTTGCGGCTCTAGACCGTTGCTTTCTGACCCTTAAAACTTTCGGAGTTACCTGAATGCTCGCTGCTAGCACCGACCTGAAACCGACATTGCAACTGGGCGTGATCGGGCTGGGCGGTGCGACCAAGCAAATCATGCCGACCTTTATCAGCCATCCAGAAGTACAAATAGTCGCCGCAACCGACCTTCGCGCGGAGGCTTGCGAGCGCTTCACCGCCGAGTTCAATGCGCCGGCTTACGCCAACATCGAGGATCTTTGCAGCGATCCTGCTATCAACACGGTTTACATTGCGACCCCGCACCAATGGCACAAGGACCATGCGCTAGTTGCCGCCTCCCATGGCAAACACATCATTGTTGAAAAGCCGATGGCGCTGACAGTGGAGGATTGCGATGCGATGACGCAGGCGGCAACCCGCCATGGTGTACACCTTATGGTGGGCCACACCCACAGCTTTGACCCTCCCGTGCTGAAGATGCGCGAAATCATTCGCTCTGGCGACCTGGGCGCGCTGGCAATGATCAATACCTGGAGTTATTCCAATTTTCTAATGCGGCCCCGGCGACCGGAAGAACTGGACACTAAAAAGGGTGGAGGCATCATCTACAACCAGGTTCCGCATCAGGTGGACATGGTGCGCCTGCTCGGTGGTGGGCTAGTGCGCAGTGTGCGCTCCATGGCCTGGGCGTTGGAGCCTTCCCGGCCCACCGAAGGCAGCCATATTACTTTCCTGCAGTTCGAAAATGGCTCAGCGGCGTCCATGGTTTTCAGTGGTTACGACTATTTCGATAGCGACGAATTCCACTCCTGGGTGGGTGAGTCCGGGGAAGAAAAGCAGCCTAATCGCCACGGCAGCGCGCGCGCGGCGCTGCGCAAATTTGTCAATGCAGGCGATGAAGCCAATGTCAAATCCAGTTCTGCATATGGCAGTGCCGCATCCACCGGAGGGCCATCTGTCCAACAGGCGCCGTGGCATCACCCGCACTGCGGTGTGACCATTGTCAGTTGCGCACTTGGCGACATGCGGCCTTCTGCCGACGGTGTGCTGGTATACAACCAGGCCGGCAGTGCTGAGGTGCCCGTGCCGCGTGGCCGAGCCTTTCCGGATAAGGGAATGGTGGTGGACGAAATGGTGCTGGCATTAAAGTCCGGCCAGTCGCCTTTGCACGACGGCGCGTGGGGGAAAGCCACGATGGAAGTCTGCGAGGCGATTTTGCAGTCGGCGCGCGAGAAAAAAGAAGTTTTCCTGCATCACCAAACGCCGGTTAGGGACGCACAGCCGGCGGTTTGAGTTCTCTGCGCTAATGGGTGGGTGCCCAACCTTATGGAGTAGGGCGCTGGAGTTTGGAAAACTAGAACTTAATGGCCATCTTTTCCGCATCACGCACTTCGAACGTGCGCGCCCCGGAGGAAATCACCGGGTCTTTTTCGAACCAGCCGGCCACTTCCTCTTTAGTGTCTGCCTTGCAGATCAGGACCGCCTGGATCAGGCCGGTGTCGTAGTCGGGAAATTTCCAGCCGGTCTCGATTTTTCCTTCACGCAATAGGCCGCGCAAGAACTCGACATGCGGTGGACGGTTTGCGGCGTTTTTGTCCATATCGACGATTTTGTAGATCAGTGCATACGTGCCCATTTACTTGTTTCCTTGCAATAGTTGTCTTTGTTTTAGAAGTTGCTGACTCTACTTTCAAAACACCGGTAGAACTAGCCAATATTGATTTCAAATCAAGATTGATCAGATGTGTATTGACGGGCTATACTAGCACAACATTTTCAGGAGTCCAGATGTTGAAAGCCAATGAAATTCGCGGTTTGTATGCCATTCTGCCGACGCCCGCAAAAGCTGGGGCGGAGCGTCTGTCGGCGCGCAACACCGTAGACCTGGATGAAACCGCTCGTGTCGTCAATGCCATGATTGACGATGGTTGCAAAGGTTTAATTGCCCTAGGCACCACCGGTGAGTGCGCGACGCTCTCACAGGATGATTACGAAGCCTTTATCCGTTGCTTGGTCGAGACGGCCGGCAAACGCGTCCCCACTTTCGTGGGCACCAGCGCGATGGGCGGCCATGAGGTTGCGCGTCGCATGAAATTCATTGGCGAATGCGGGGCAGACGGCACGCTGCTGGGCCTGCCGATGTGGCAACCGATGACGGTAGACACTTCCGTCAACTTCTACCGCGAACTGTCCGAAACCTTTCCCGACATCGCGATCATGGTGTATGCCAACCAGCGTGCCTTCCGGTTCTCGTTTCCGGATGACTTCTGGGAGGCCGTGGTGCGCGTCGCCCCGACGGTGGTTGCCGCAAAGTACGCCAAACCCAGAGATCTGAAGCAACTGCTAAAAGTGACGGGTGGCCGGATAAACATCATTCCCAATGAGATGACGATGTCGCACTTTTATACAGAGTCGCCAGATACGACCATCTGCTGCTGGGCTACGGCCGCCAGCATGGGCCCGAAACCGACGATTGAGCTGATGAAGGCGGTCGAACGCCGGGACACGGATGCCGTCAAACGGATTTCAGCCGCGCTGGAATGGGCCAACGAGCCGATCGCACCCATCATTTCCGACCCCGAAGTTTTTGCGCTCTATAACATCCAGATGGAAAAAATGCGCATCAATGCGGCTGGATACTGCAATGCCGGCCCCGTCCGTCCGCCTTACGGTGCGATGCCGCCGAACTTTACGAAGTACAGCGAAGAATGCGGACGCCGCTGGGCCACCCTTAGCAAGGATATGGCGGCCGGTGCCCGGTTGGAAAATTTCTCCACTGCTTCAGCCTGAAACCAGGCGAGAGCATTTGTCGGATGTCCAGAAAGGAGATCGGCCATGAATGATTGCCTTATTACAGGGTTGCGAAGTATCGAACTGGGCGTAACTAACCTAGAGCGCTCCGCCCGTTTCTATACAGAGGTCTGGGGTCTTGAGAGGGTTGCCGAAAATGCCGGACGACGTTATTTGCGTGCTACCGGTGATGGTCACCATGCAGTTTGCTTGGCTCAAACCGACCGTGCACGGCTTGAGGGCATAACCCTTGCGGCGCGAGATGCCTCTGCCATTGATGCACTGCATGCGAAGGCAAACCAATTTGGCGGCGTGCGTGTACTCGCGGCGCCTCATGCGCTCCCGCCAAGCACAGGCGGCGGCTACGGTCTTGCGATAGAAGGGCCTGAAGGCTTGCGCATCAACATTTCAAGTGAGGTAGCGAATGTCGTGCTCCTGACCGGCGACCATTCACGGCCGGAAAGTCTGACGCACGTGGTGCTCAACAGCCGAGACGTTGCAGCTCAGTTAAGATTCTTTCTGGACTTTCTGGGCTTCAGGCTCAGCGACAGCACAGACCGGATGGAGTTCATCCGCTGCGGTTTAGACCATCACACGATCGCCCTGGCGCATGGCGACAGACTCTCGCTGAACCATGTAGCTTTCGAAATGCGCGATATTGATGGACTAATGTACGGCGCCGGCCGCCTCATTGAAAACGGTCATGAGGTTGAATGGGGTTTAGGCAGGCACGGCCCCGGAAACAATGTGTTCTCCTATTTCATAGACCCGGACGGTTTTGTCGTTGAATACACGACCGAAATGGACCAGATAGATGAGGCCTACCCGGCCAAAGACGCCAAGTACTGGTCAGAGTTTCCAAGGCGCCCATGCCGCTGGGGTGTAGCGAGAAAACCGTCAGAGCGCCTAATGCAAGCCATGGCTGGCGCCATGCAGTCACCGGCCCGTTAACGGTTCTGCCGCGCTGTGCATTCTGGACAATCCAGATGATGTCGGTGCAAGCCGCCGCATTTCAGCGGCGCCAGCACCCCGTGCCAAAAGTTGGCGGATGGACGAAATTTACCTCAAGGTGGCCCGCTATTGGAAGTACCTTTATCGGGCGGTTGACCGCGTTGGCGATACGCTGGAATTCCTGCTGATTGCCGAGCGAGATGGCTGCCGCCCGCCGATTCTGAGAGAGCGTCACGGCTGACGCCTTCATGGATTTCCTGATGCGTTACTGCAATACCAGAACAAAATCGTCGATCAGGCCATCGCGCCCTCAATCGGTCACTAGTTCAATGATGGGCTACAAGTCATTTTTGACGTGCTACGCACTATTCCAACGAACCGTTCCGCGCACCCTAAACTCCTAGGTGTCGGTGCCATAGGTCGCGGTCTGCACTCAAGGCTGCTGATGTTCCCTGCCATGCTAGGCGGCCGCGATTAATGATGGTGTGGTGGTCGGCTACCCCGATCAGCCGCTCAACATATTTATCTATCACCAGAATGGTCTGCCCTTGACCTTTGAGGGCTGCCAAGCATTTCCATATTTCCTCCCGAATGAGGGGCGCAAGCCCCTCTGTTGCTTCATCCAGAATCAGCAAATAAGGATTTGTCATCAGCGCACGGCCGATCGCCAGCATCTGCTGTTCTCCACCCGACAACTGGTTACCCATGTTGGACGCCCGCTCAGCAAGACGCGGAAAAAACTGGTAAACCTTTCCAAGTGTCCATGGATCGCGGCTGCCATTGCGGTTGGCCGCAAATGCAACGAGGTTCTCACGCACTGTCAGGTTGGGGAAAATCTGCCGCCCCTCGGGAACGAGTGCAACTCCAAGACGCCCGATCCGGTCCGGTGGCTGGCCTGCAATGGATTCGCCCCGGAAACGTATGGTTCCTCCGAGCGACCGAACGAGGCCCATTACCGAGCGAACAGTCGTTGTCTTGCCCATGCCATTTCTGCCTAGCAGAGTTGCAAGCTCTCCATGATGAATGGTCAGGGAAATATCGAAAAGCACCACGCTTTCGCCATATGCGGCTTGCAGGTTCTCGACATGCAGCAGGGTATCTTTGCTCATAAAGATAGCATCGTGTTGTTTAAATCAATGTGAAACGCTATCAAGTCATCTCGTCCCCGAGATACGCTTTTTTTACTTCTGGGTCAACACGAATCTGGTCTGGTGTTCCTGTCGCGATGATGCGACCCCCTACAAGTACAGAAATCCGGTCAGCTAGGCGAAATACGGCATCCATATCGTGTTCAACAAGTAGTACTGCGGCCTGGCGCCGTATCTTTTCAATTAGCTCAATCATCCGAATGGACTCGTCAGGCCCCATACCAGCCATGGGCTCATCAAGCAGCAGAAGCTTGGGTTGGGTTGCGAGAGCCAGCCCGACCTCGAGCTGGCGCAGCTCGCCGTGTGCCAGCTGTGATGCTATTGTTTTAGCACGATGCAACAAGCCAATCTGCTCAAGCAGTACCCGCGACTCGTCAAACAGCGCGGACTCCAGACGAACAGGTTTCCAAAATGAAAAGCTGGATCCTTTACGGGCCTGCACAGCCAATGCAATATTGTCCAGAACCGAGAAAGCGCCAAATATGCTTGTAATCTGGTAAGAACGTGCAAGCCCGAGGCGAGCGCGCTGATCCAGCGATGTTGATGTGATAGCGCTACCGTTGAACTTGATGGTCCCACTGTCGGGAGGAAGCAAGCCGGAAAGTTGGGCGATAAGTGTGGTTTTGCCAGCGCCGTTGGGACCAATCAACGCATGCACCTCGGCACGCGCGACGTGCAGGGACACTTGATCCGTAGCAGTCAGACCACCGAAGCGCTTGGTTAGCTGGGTAGTTTCAAGCACCACGTCAGATGCTGGATTCATCTGGTTGTTTCTTGCCGCCAAACAGTCCGGCGACACCTTGCGGTGCATACAAAACGATCACGAGCAAGGCAACTCCGACGCCAAGCATTGAATGTTGTGCGTAGTTGGGGTAAAGCTGGTAGAGCCAGTCAATTTTCACGTTGACGATAATGTCTTCAAGTCCAAGTAATACCAGTGCTCCGACCAATCCGCCATAACGATGGCCGACGCCACCAATAATCACCATAATCATCAGCGTTCCGGACTTGGTCCAGTGCATGATCGACGGGTTTACAAAATTATTCTGGGTCGCGAGCAATGCGCCCGACAAACCACCAATTGCCCCCGCAATCACAAAAGCCGCCAGCTTGTAACGAATGACGGAATAGCCAATGGCTCGCATGCGCATTTCGTTCTCGCGAATTCCCTGCAGTACCCGGCCAAATCTGGAATCGATTATTCGACTGACGAGGTAAAAAATGGCGCACAACGTTGCAAGGATGACGTAGTACAGGGTCAGATCCCCGCTCAGGTCGACAAAGGGCAGGGTAGGTCTCTCTGCCAGTGAAAGGCCCTCTTCGCCGCCATAGTTTTTCAGAGAGACAGCAATGTAATAAAGCATTTGCGCAAATGCCAGTGTGATCATGATGAAATACACACCATGCGTTTTGAGCGAAATTGCGCCTACTACGAGGGCGAACAACCCTGCGACAAGCATCGCTGCCGGCCAGGCTGTCAAAGCGCTCACGGAATGCCCTACAACAAAGGCGCCGGTGACATAAGCACCGATACCGACAAAAGCCGCATGGCCAAATGAGATCATCCCGCCATAACCAAGGATGAGGTTCAAACTGGTGGCAGCTAGCCCGTAAATCATCACGCGACTGCCAAAACTGATGTAGTACTCGTAACCAAATGCTTGCATCAGGAGCGGAAAGCCTGTTGTAACACCAATGGCGGTCACCAGCATCAGCACCCGTGGACTGAAAAACGGATGACACAAAGGCAAGCCAATAGCGGGGAGGGAAAGCTTGTTCGTTTTGTCCCGCATGGTGCCTAGCCCCTCGCCGGAAACAGACCGTTTGGTTTCCAGAAGAGAACTGCCGCCATCAGAACGTAAATCAAAATTGACGCAAGAGCTGGTCCGATAGCCGAGGAGACGTCCGCTGGCAGCACCATGCCAAAAAATGCAGGCAGGAGAGCACGCCCCATTGTGTCGACCATGCCCACCAGGATGGCACCCAGAAGCGCGCCGCGAATAGAGCCAATGCCGCCAATAACGATAACAACAAAAGTCAGGATAAGGATGTTTTCCCCCATGCCTATTTGCACGGCCAGTATCGGTCCCAGCAATGCGCCGGCCAATGCGCACAGGGCTGCTCCTACGCCGAAAACTAGTGTAAAAAGTACTTTTATGTTGCCTCCCATGACACCAGCCATCATGCGGTTAGATGCTCCGGCACGGATCTGCATGCCTATCCTTGTCTTCACGATGATCAGGTATAAAAGGCCCGCAACGGCAAGCCCAACGCCAATGATCATCAACCGATAAGACGGATAAATCATTCCAGGAAAAATCTCAATCGGTCCTGCGAGCGCGTCCGGCATGTTCATGGGCATGTCAGGCCCCCAAACGATGCGTACTGCTTCGTTCGTTATAAGGATCAAGGCGAAAGTCGCAAGTACCTGCGACAGGTGATCACGTTCGTACAGCCTGCGCAGAAACGCCATTTCAAGCAGTATGCCGATAACCGCCGTAATCAAAAGCGAAAGCAACATGCCAGCAACAAACGATCCGGTGAGCTGCGACAAGCTTGCTGCAACAAAGGCGCCAGTCATGTAAAGCGATCCGTGGGCAAGATTGATCATGTTCATAATTCCAAAAACCAGAGTCAGCCCCGCAGCAATCAAGAACAACATCAAACCGAACTGCAGCCCGTTAAGGGATTGCTCCAAGATAAGGATGCTCGACATAACCTAAATCCAATTTTACAAACTGCCCGCTAGTCAAGCCGGACTTGGCAAACCAGCGGGTGCATGGCTAACGCAGCTGGAGGGCTACCTAGACATCTGACATTCGCTGGCAAACGGATCTGACTGCTGCTTTGCCACCGTGGTGAGCGTTTTGTTGGTCACGCGTCCCTGGGCGTCCTTGGTGACTACCCTCATGTAGATGTCATGAATAGGCATGTGATTTTTATTAAACTTGAACTTGCCGCGCACCGATTCGAAATTGGCAGCTTCAAGCGCTTTACGCAAAGCGTCCTTGTCGCTGAGCCGACCTTTTACATCTCGTGTCGCAGCATCCATCAACTGCCCGACGTCATAGCCTTGTGCCGCATACATCGATGGCAGACGCTTGTATTCGGCCTGGAAATCCTGCACAAAGCGCTTGTTGGCGGCATTGTCAAGGTCATGCGCCCAATGACTTGTGTTCATCGTGCCAAGCAGGGTTTCACCCAACGGACGTAGGGAATCCTCGTCGGCGTTGTAGCCTGGAACAAACACCTGCGTGTCTTTGCTAAGCCCTGCGCCAACAAATTGCTTCATGAAGCTTACCCCCATACCACCAGGCAAAAAGGCAAATACAGCCTCGGGTTTTGCGGCTCGTATAGTGGCCAGTTCAGCGGCGTAGTCAACCTGTCCAAGCTTGGTATACATCTCTTCGTATTTGCCTTTGTAGTGGCGTTTGAAACCGTTCAAAACCTCGCGACCTCCGGCGCCTGCGGTCGCTACTAGGTAGATTGATTTGAATCCGCGCTTGTCCATGAACGAGGCAATGCCGGGCGAAAGATCTTCATTTTGAAAAGCAACAGAAAAATAATACGGGTTGCATTTCACCCCTGCATAGTCCTGCGGGCCACCGTTGGAGCCTAGATAGAAAGTTTTCGCCGCCAGTATTTCGGGCAAGACCGGCAGATACACCGCCGCGAACACGCCGCCAGTAATGAAATCGACTTTCTCACGCTTGAGCAAGCGCTCGGTATTTTGCTTTGCAGTGTCAGTGCTAAGCGCATCATCTGTAATGATGAGCTCGGCGGGTAAGCCGCCAAGTTTTCCGCCTTTCGATTTCAGGAACAGTTGCAAACCGTCTCTGACATCTGTGCCAATCGCTGCCGTTGGGCCGGACAGGGTGCTCAGAAATCCTACCTTGACTGTTTTGTTCTGTGCGTGAACCGCAAGCGCTGCACCCAGCAGCGTACATATCGTAAGAACCTTTAGTGCTTTCAATTTTGTCTCCTGTTAACGGTTGCCATTTCGATTAAATTACTACCCTGCGCCCTCTCGTAGGTCTGGCGGCGTTCTTTAGTCAATTGCCCCAATGTGCGGGACGCGTAGCTCCCGACAAAGCCAATCCACCGTCGGCCAATAGAACCGTTCCGGTCATCGTCCGGCTACTCTCGTTCGACGCCAGAAATACATAGGCTGCGGCATAGTCGTCGGCCGTCGGCATTTTTTGAAGCGGCATTTGCTCAATGGTGGGCGCGGTGTTCGTCGGGCCTTGTAGCAGGCTCTTCAGACCACTTAATTGAGTAGGTACATAACCTGGAGCCACCGCATTTACCCGCACTTCAGGCGACAGTTCCCACGCAAGCTGCCGTGTAATTCCGGTAAGTGCATGCTTGGCCGCGACGTATAACACGCCACCAAAGCCAGGCTGAAAACTGGAAACGGATGCAGTAAAAAGAATGCAGCCCCGATTTTTTTTCAATTCGCCCAGCGCGGCCCTGGCGCCAAGCAGGTAACCCTTGACGTTGACCGAAAACAGCTCGTCAAAGGCGGCGTCGAGAGCAGGGCCGGAAATTTCGTCTAGGCGTATGCGGTTGTCGTAAATACCGGCATTACCCACAAAAATATCAAGGCGGCCAAACTTGCGCACGGTTTCAGCCACTGCACGCTCGTTGTCGGCTGCAAACCGAACGTCGCCGTGGGTCACGGAAACGGCGACTCCAAAACGGTGTTCAAGCTGCGTACAAAGTTCTGCAGAGCGCTCCAGTATTCCTACACGCGCATCCTCCTCGATGTAGCGACGCACAATCGCAAGTCCCAGCCCAGATCCGCCGCCGGTAACCAGCGCTACTTTTCCGCTGAGGCTACCGGTCTTTTGTTCGTTCAAAATGCGGCCCTTAAAGAACTATTGAAAGATTCGGCAAGGGAAGGGTGACGTGATCAATCAACACGGTTCGGCGTGCCAGTTTCAAGTTCCCATCTACCCAGCGAAGCGTGTCCTGTCGTTCAGCCGAAACAATTCTCTCAAGGTCATCGCGTGCCCAAAAAAACAGCAGGTTGCTACGCACCGTCAATCCATCCAAAGAGGACCCTTTAAGTCGCACATTCGAAACGTGCCGGCGCACCCGCGATCGTGGGATTTCAGAAAAGGCGTGGCCACCAATGATCCGTTTCATGCGTGCCGCAAGCGAACCGTAGTCTTCAATCATGTGAAAAGACTTCCCGCTAAAAACTTCACACTCCTGCCCAATATCACGCGCCGTCCTGATCGGGATTCGGTAATCAATGTCAGAAGTAACCATGTCCATCCAGGCCATCACATTCCATTCATCGAGGATCTCAGCTTCAGCAAAAAGAAATTGCCCGACTTGAAAGTGCAGCGCGTGCGCGTTGGAATCGATTGAAGAAGCCACTTTCAATTTTCCTTTCCAGTCGATTCCATCACCTTCATCGCCCTGTACCAGTGCTGAAAAAAAGTTCTTTGAACCCCTTCTTCCAGATTGGTGTCGTACACAACACCTGGCCCTGGCCAATCGCTCATTACATTGCATTCACTCATACCCGGCATACCCATCTGATAATTGAGTCGCAGATCGGCGGAACGGGCAAACACACTGGCAGCCGATCGCGCGACACCGCTCCAGATGATTGAGTCGTCCTGTTCGAAATTTCCGGAAGGACTGAAGGTAGCCACGGCAACCTTGTAAGCACGTGCTTTGTATTCGGCACTAGCTTCTTTGGGTACCAATACCCAGCTCCACGCTTCAATTTCTCCCGGCCCTCTGGGCTGCCACTGTCGAAAGCTTAGGTACGCGGTGACCGGTTTAGCCGGGTCGTCGGTTGCACCGATATGGATGAGCGACAGGTTGGGGAAGATGGTTCCCGTGTGGACGACGGAACGCTGTGCCAGCTCGAACTGCTCCGCGCTGATGCGGCTGGCATTGAAATGCCGGCTTACTTCTTCCGGATATCCCCAGAACATAACCTCGCCAGCATCCTTGCGCCGTATGCTTGAGGAGTGCCCGCTGCACTCTGTCACATGAATGTCGTTCTTGCCGCCGCTGGCACCTGCCGACGCCTTTGAGGCAAGCCCGACTTGCATGATCGATTGGTGAAGCGACTGCGTGTGATAGCTGTCACCCGCAAAGTTATCCGATCCGGATTTCCAGTCGGCGTCGATATTCCATCTATGCGGGACGCCAATGACTTCCATGCCGCCATTTGAAAGGCCCAGATTAACATCGAGATACCAGCGGAAATCACCCAGATAGTCGGTGAGGGCAGGGGCGTGTGGGTTCAGGGCTGCGAAGATCAGCCCACGATAACTGTCGACGCGGGGCGCCTCATGCAAACTCCAGTCTTCCTGTTGAAGACCTTTGTAAGCCGTTTTTTTGTTGGCTACGGCTTCCAGCTTGCCGCTGGTTGTGTAAGTCCATCCGTGGTACGGGCACTGAAAATTGCGCGCATTACCCTTGTCGGCGACGCAAAGGCGTGCGCCCCGATGGCGGCAGCTATCAAATAGCACCCGAACCCTACCGTCTTCGCCACGCGCGACGATAAAAGGATCTTCACCTATGCGGCGGGAGACGAAATCGCCATTATTCGGGATTTCCGTTTCGTGGGCGACAAAGACCCAGTTCTGTCCAAAAATCCGCTCCAGCTCAAGACGGTAGATTTCAGGGTCTTTATAAATCCACAGCGGCAACAGCCCCTGTTTCAGTTCTGTACCCATGTCGCGCATTAGCTCACCGAAGCGCTGTGAGATAAGCGTATTTCGCATGTTGATTATTTGCTTTGTCATCCTGTCCTTTTGTCCATGCTGCCTAGGGCCTGAGCTGCCACGCAAGGCCGATCTGATAAGGGTCAGCATATCACGCAAGGATTTAAAGTCAACATTGATTGATAGTTGATTGCATGCTAAACGAAATAAGACTTATAGGAATCAAAAAAACCTAGATCCAACCACCGGGGGCTACCCCGCGACGCCAGCGTTCACGCAGGTCGCGACAGTTTTGCTGATCCGACTCAGCACCTTTAGCACAATGGGGTATTCCGCCTTGGCCCGGGCATCCGGACACGATGATGCGGTAGACGCGCAGTGACGCAGATCTGCATGCCACATTAACGGCGTGCGTCGCCAGTTCATAGTGCTTCGAAGAATGGCAAAAGACTTCCCGCCAGAACGCACTATGAGATTGATCCACTACCTCTTCTGTCCGGATCAGTTGGGTGTCAGGCGGGAAGCATTACGGAGTCTCTTTCAGATCTGTTGTTGTTGAGTGCTTTAAGAAAACTTAAGGTTTACGTTCTTGGTGTAAGTGAACTCGAATAACTCGGCAAAGCACTCCTCGCGGCCTATACCCGACTGCTTTACCCCACCGAAGGGTGCACCCATAAAGTGTTGACTTGCGTTGTTGATCCAGACGTATCCTGTGTGAATCTTCTTGGCAGCCCTGTGAGCAGTATTGAGGTTTTGCGTCCAAATTGAGCCCGTCAATCCAAAGTCCACGCCATTGACCGCTTCCCATAGGGCCTCCTCATCGCTCCATTTGAAAACGGACATCACGGGACCAAAAACCTCTTCCTGCGCCAAACGCATCTCGGGTGTCATGTCTGCGAACACCGTCGCTTCGTAAAAGAAGCCATTCTTCAAGGCGGCGTCTGAGGGTTGCCTTCCGCCGCAAACGAGTCGACCTCCGTCTTCCAGCCCCACAGCAACGTAATACTTCACTTTTTCGAGCTGTGCCGCGCTAACGAGCGACCCCATGGTCGTTTTGGGATCGGTGGGAATACCTGGCTTGTGACGTTGAGGCAGGAGGTTGGCCACCTTTTCAAGAACTTCATCATGAATAGCCTCGTGCAAGAAGACACGACTGGTAGATCCGCAACTCTGGCCGGACCAAGTGAAATTCATGCCGGCGATGATCCCGTTCACCAGTTTCTCCATATCTGCATCTGGATAAGCGACGAGAGCGTTTTTTCCTCCCAGTTCAAGAAGCACCGGTTTGAGGCTATCTGCGGCTGTTCTCATTACGGCCTTGCCGGTTGGTACGCCGCCGACCAACGTGATTTTCTGGACCAATGGGTGTCTTGCCATGGCATCACCGCACTCCCGTCCGCCCGTAAGAAAGTTGGCGACGCCGGGTGGAAAGATATGACCCACAAGTTCAGCCAAACGCAAAATTGAAAGTGGCGCTTGATCCGGAGCTTTCAACACGACCGTGTTGCCGGCAGCCAAGGGGGCTGCTAGCCGTGCCGCTGCAAACATCAGTGGGTGGTTATAAGCCACCACCCTGGCAACAACTCCAAGTGGCTCTTGAACTGTGTAGTTGAAATTTCCATCACCCATCGGAATGGTTTCGCCTTTGATCTCTGTGGCGAGACCTGCAAAGTATTCCAAGCAATCGGCAGCAAAATCCGCATCCATCGCGAGTGCAGAAACTGGATTCCCATTATTCAGTGAATCAAGCAGCGCTAGTGGTTGAGCATATTCTCGAAGCACAGTGGCAGCTTTTCTCAGATAGCGGCCTCGTTCGACAGGGGGAGTGGCAGCCCACGCTGGAAATGCTTTATGAGCAGCTTGGACTGCGGCGTCCACGTCGTTAACGTCCGCCACCGGTGCCTGTGTGATGGACTCGTTGTAGGTCGGGTTAATGGTGTCCGCATAGACGCCCGCCTTAGGCGCATGCCAAGCGCCGCCATAATAAAGCCCTGTCTGCGTCGGCAAGATATTTGCGGGAATTTCATGTGCATGCATTTGATAACCAATGTTGGTGAGGAGGCGAAATTCAAAATGAAGACGTGGACCGACCCTCAACGTCAAGTGACGTCTTTTAGTTAAGAGGGTTTTGAAAAGAGTGCTTCGCGATGAATACGCGAGGCTGCCGATTAACTGCTAGTCATCGAAAGTTTCCGAGCCTTCACAGGAGGCTGAAAGTTGCTCTCGTATTGATCGTAGGTTGGAAGTTACCTGCTTTTCATCTTTTCCAGAAAGAGCTCGAAGCATTGTGTGATTGACGTCTTCGGCAACAGCCATAAGCTCACCTTTAAGCGCGACTGCCCGTTCAGTGAGAAATACTCGCATCTTCCGGCGATCCTCTTCATCACGTTCTCTCCTCACCAGATCCTTCTTCTCGAGTCCTCTTAGCATGACTACGACGGAAGGTTCTGCAACACCAAGACGTTCACTAAGCTCGCGCTGTGAGATGCCATCCTGCTGCCAAAGTACGCGGAGCAAAAACCAGCAACTGCCTGGGATCCCCCATGGCGCCAGTCTTGTGTAAAGCACTCGTTTAACGAAGCGAGCTGTATCGCAGATAAGGAATCCAAGGCTTTCATCCAATCCAGGCTGAAGTCGGTCAATGGTATGTCTACTCATTGGCGGAGTCCAGTTCCTTCTTGATTCATAACCTGTCGATAGTACTGATAAAACCCTCTGATTGGTCCTTCTGTCACCATGTTTCCATCCAGCGGTGGCTTGGCCTCGCGTCCCCCAAGTTCAAGGACTGCATCATTGGCAGGATTGGGTCCGATCCCGGCTCGGGAGTATTCCAGCACTTCGGTATCATCCACCGACACAAAGCCTGATGGGCCAGTCAGGTTGGCCTGCCTTAAGCGTTGCAGGGTCACTTCTTCGGTGTCGTCTTCGTATCCAAAATACGTCCAAAGCAACTCAAACTCATTCGGGCCCATGGGAATTACATAACGCAGCTGAAGACTGTTGCCTTGTTGCTGGAGGACCAGATCAGGAAAGATGGTTTGGATTTGAATCGTCACATCGTCGTCGTACTCTTTTGTCGCCTGGACCATACTCATGTCATTAAGCTTCAGGTTCGCCCGAAACGACTTCATGTCTTCGGTTCCTGAAGTCTCGCCAGGCGCATTGCGAATGGATGCAAAGACGTTGTGCGACAGAGTACGGGAATCCGTGACAGTCTCCCCTTTTTGATCAATACGGTACAGTCCGAAGCTGATCAGGAAAACGTGTAGAAGCGACGCGTGGTAGGGGTCCTTAATGTTCTCCATATAGAGTTTCCAGTTGCATTTAATGCGTTGCCGCTGGTAACCCAATGCCTTTACTGGACGGCCGTTAAATATCCGGGTGAGATATCGGTAGTTTTCTTCGCCCAGGTACTCTTGCATGGGTGGCGCTGCGTGATCGAAACTTGCGAAGATTGCGCCGTTTATGTTTTCTACTTTCAAGGTTCGTAAGCCGTGCTTCGCAGGATCAAAATCGGCTGGAAAGCCTCCCTTTCCCTTCACTCCTCGACGAAAGGGGACGCCCATCAAATTCCCTTTAAGGTCATATGTCCACTGGTGATATGGGCACATGATCTCTTTTTGACTGCCAAATTTTGCCTGGCAGATTTCTACGCCGCGATGAGCACAGCTGTTTAGCAGGACGCTAATATCGCCCGTTTCTGTTCGAGTCATGATGACTGATCGCTCGCCAATGGTCGCCCGTTTAAAGTCGCCTGTGTTGGGCGTTTCACTCGCCAAGCCAATTAGATGCCAATGTGCCCCGTAGAAAATCCGTTCAAGCTCCTGACTGTAGTTTTCAGAATCTGTGTACACCCACTGTGGAATTCGCGAGCAATCGTCCCGAGACCAAATTTTGATAGGTTTGAGTTCTGAACCTGATTGCTGAACTGACATAAGAAATCTCCACTAAAAGATTTGGATATAAACACCGCAGATTTGAGATGGCTAGGCCGGGAAAACCAGTGCGCCAGCGATAAGCTCTGAGTCAAAGACCACGATTCTTTCGCTGAACTTCAGTGTTCCGTTGCTAATATCAATGGAATCAAAAGTACGTCCCACAAGCTGAACATTTGTGGTGCCGTCAACCAAGGTTTGGTAGATAGCCAGCATGCTGCGTGTTTTCAGGAGATCGCCGTCCGAACTGACGATTCGAACTCCGCCAACGATGTGCGTGATGCTGCGTGCTGAATAGACAAGTGTCTCTTTAATTGCTGCTACGCGATCTTTTAGCGCTCCTTTGCTCTCGGCAAACATTGGGCCGATCCTGAGTTTTCGGTCGTGGTTTGTCCTGGGAACGATGCGGTACAGGCATTTTTCGGCAAAGAATTCTGGCCATTTCTCAATATCGCCGTCGCAGATTGACTCTGCATATTGAGTATAAAAATCAGTGACTTTTAGGTGCAGATTGAAGTCATTCATTTCACTGAGCTTCCCTGGTTTCTTGCGTAAAGCGAGTGCGGACCGTTGACTCCGGCTCTTCTCTATAGAGATGGGCCGCCTCCAAAAGGGGCGCGTCGCTCACAGAAAAAAGTAATGCCTCCTGGCTTCCTGAACTGTTGCGGTGGTCGGTCCACGCCCATGTGGGCAAAACAAACAGATCGCGCGGCCCCCAAGTGATCTCGGTGTCTCCGATGCGTGTCGTACCATGGCCGTCGATAACGTATACCACCGTGCTGGACGTCTTGCGATGCTTCTGGCCCACAAAACCTGGCCGAAGTCGCTGCACGCAGCAGCGCAATGTTGGTAATGCAGATCCTCCAGTTAGAGGATTTACATATTCGAGAATCACGCCATCATTTGGAGAGCCCTCCGCCTCCGCGAAGACGTCTAGCTGACGCCTTACGTCCTTCCAGGGATAACGGCAAGGCAGATCACCGCTAGGAGGCACCTCCCAGAGCGGACGAACCATACCCGTCCGCGCAGAGAGATGATGACTTGCGTTTGGAAGCAGCGGCTGAGTGGTTTGTCCCAAAGGCTCATATGCCATTTGCCCAAGTGAGAGCATCAGTGGGACGTCCAAGACGTCCAGCCATATTCCAAGTTCATTGCTCTCGTTGTGATGATCGTGCCAAGTCCAGGCCGGCGTCAGGACCAAGTCGTTCGGCTCCATCGGCAGCGGCTCGCCGTTTACGACGGTATAGAGCTTGGTGTCGCCTTCAATGACGAAGCGGAGGGCCGATATAGGATGGCGATGCGCCCACGCCACTTCTCCGGGCTTGACAATCTGCATTCCAGCCAAAATTGTCTGTGTCGTACCGCCGCGTTCCAAGCCAGGGTTGATGAAAGACAAGTTGCGGCGCGCGGTGAAGCTCTCGGGCATAACTTCGCATGCGTCCATTAGCTTTCTCTGAATGGATTCCCACTTCCAAAGCATCGCACGTACGGTTGACTTTGGTCCACCTATAAGGCGTTCGAGCATTTCGTCATATTGCCACTGGCCTCGCATTGATAATTCAGTCAATTCAGTGTCAAATTCCTCAAGGGTTTTAACGCACTTGTCCGTTGAGTTGATTTCGGTCATGAGTTCCTCGATTTCAATGTCAAGAAGATTTTGTATATTCGCGTTGGAGCTCTGCCCACCTCTGGCCACAGATACGTGAGCCTTCTACGTAGTCGGCCGGCGCCTCGAGGTATGGTGGCCTGCACGGACCAGGTTCAAACAGTCCGGCTTCGCGAAAACGAACGTGACCCAGTGGAATGCTGTAATCCATAAACTTGGATAGATCGCCCCCTGGAAACATCGCCCGAACCGCCCAGTTCAGACGCTCGCTGATTGCACTTGCTTCATTCCAGTTTTGACCCAAAATGGCCTTAGACAACGCCACCAGCGGAGTTGGGGCGCATGCGACGCTTCCCGACCAGCAAGCGAGTGCCCGGTCTGGGTAGGATTTAGCCAGCTCGTACCAGTCGATTTCCAGCGGCAATAAACGAATCCGGTCACCTACCGCCAACAAATCAGGTACCAGAGCAGGCCCTCCGACGTGCTTCGAAGCAATCACCTCCGGAATTTCGGCCAGCGCCCGATACGCGGCAGCCGAGATCTTTCCCTTAAAAGCAGAAGGATTGTCGTAAGCGACAAGTGGGACTCCGGGCATGGCTGCCGCTACATCCTTATAGAACCGAACAATGGCGATATCGTCCATTGCGAGCCACATAGGGCGACCGACGAATAGGCCATCCGCTCCCAGCGCCATGAGATCGCGCCCACGTTGTATGGTGTCACGCGTATTTAAAGTCGTCACTCCCGCAAACACCGGGCAACGTCCTCCAACAGTTTTAACCACACATTCAGTAAATGAACGGAGTTCATCCCACGTCAGCGTCGCGCACTCACCGAAGGTGCCCGTAGTCATGATGATGTCCACGCCCGCGTCGACGACAGTTCGTACCATCTTGATGGTCTGGTCGAATTCAATGGTGTTCTGAGCTTCCCAGCTTTCAGCGTCCAGGGTTGCGGGGGTTGGAATGATTCCAACAACACCGCGAATATCGTGCATGGTCAACTTCATTTTTTCTCCAAAAGTTGGGTGTTGTTCAAAGGCTTAAATACTTAGACATGACATCTGGTGAGGCGGACAACTGCACAGAATCGCCACTCCACACAATCTGTCCCTTTTCAAGGATGTAATGCTTATTAGCCAAACTCATCATCGGCTTCAAGTTCTTGTCAATGACTAAAAGGGAAAGGCCTTCTTTCTTCAGTTTGCAAAGACAGGCCCAGATTTCGTGACGAATCAGCGGAGCAAGTCCCTCGGTGGCTTCGTCCAGAATAAGAAGTTGCGGATTTGTCATCAAAGCTCGTCCAATGGCCAACATCTGTTGTTCTCCGCCCGATAGATCGCTACCGAGGTTTTGCATCCGTCGGCGCAACCCCGGGAAGAGTTCGTATACGCTATCAATAGTCCAGATGTTGGCCATGCTTCCTTGGCGATTCATCGCAGTGGCGACAAGGTTTTCGTGGACGCTCAAATTTGGAAATATTCCCCGGCCTTCAGGGACTATCCCTATTCCGAGACGTGCAATGGCGTAGTCAGGTTTTTTGGAAATCTCTTGACCGCAAAAGATCACCGATCCGCTATCGATGGACTTCATTCCCATAAGAGCTTTGACGAAAGTAGTTTTTCCCATGCCATTGCGTCCAAGGAGGGTCACAAACTCTCCGCGCTGAATCTCGATTTCGGCATCAAACAGAACTTGACTGCAGCCATATTTAACCGAGATGTTTTTTGCCGACAGCATTCCGGCGTTCACGAAACTAACTCCTCATCGCCGATGTAAGCCTCGATAACCTTGGGATTGGACCGAATGGCATCAGGAAGTCCGCTGGCAATTACTTTTCCGTACACCAGTACACTTATTCGGTCCGCAAGCTCGAACACAGCTTCCAAATCGTGCTCAATCAGCACTATCGTCATAGTCCCGCGAAGCTTCCTTAAAAGATTCACAATTTGTTTGGATTCAGTTGAAGATGTCCCGGCCATCGGTTCGTCCAGCAAAAGTATTTGAGGATTCATTGCTAGCACCAATGCAAGTTCGAGCTGCCTTCGTGCGCCATGTGCCAGAAGGGCAGCGGGTTGATTGATATGTTCCCAGAGGCCAACAGATTTAATGGCATCCGCGGCCGGTGCAAGGAGAGCGGGTTCAGCAGCCACGTTCCCAAATAGCCCAAAGCTGTGCCCGCTACGGGCTTGCACTGCCAACACCACGTTCTCCAACACCGTGAGTTCCTCGAAGACTGAAGTGATCTGATAAGAACGTGCGATCCCCAGTAGAGCGCGCTTATTAACGGACATGCGCGTGATGTCGATTCCATTGAGATGGATCGATCCGCTATCGGGAACAAGTTCGCCAGATAGCTGTGCAATTAATGTGGATTTCCCCGCACCGTTTGGCCCGATGATGGCGTGAAGTTCACCACGTGAGACCTCCAGCTCCAACCCATCTGATGCCGCAATACCTCGAAACCTTTTCGTCAGGCCTTTGACTTCAAGC
Source organism: Pseudomonadota bacterium (assembly GCA_040390295.1). Taxonomy (GTDB): domain Bacteria; phylum Pseudomonadota; class Gammaproteobacteria; order Burkholderiales; family Burkholderiaceae_C; genus Polaromonas. The sequence continues at coordinate 56,617 of JAZJYR010000028.1, read as the reverse complement.
ATTGGTTTCATGAAACTGTCTTTCCCGAACTCAAAAAGCCCGCTAGACCGTCCTTCACGCGAATTCCCATAATGACAATAAACAATCCAATAACGAGCATCCAATGTGATTGAATAAATTTCCCAACACCGAATGGAATAGGTAGCCCAAAGTTGGCCAGAACCTCCTCCAGAAGCAGGAGACTCATTGCGCCAAGGGTGGGGCCGAAAACTGTACCCATTCCACCTAAAACAACCATGACGATGAGTTCACCGGACATGCTCCACTGGAGGTAGGAAGGAGACGAGAATTTCGCAAGATTGGCAAGCAAAAACCCTGCGACTACGCAAATTTGAGCGGAAAGAATATAGGCCAGTAGCTTGTAGCGGAGCGTCGCAAAACCTATAGCAGCCATTCGGCGCTCATTTAGTTTGCATCCTCTTATGACTGAGCCAAATCTGGATCGGGCCATGCGGTGTACGCCCCACAAGGTGAGAGCAACTATCACCAGGCAGACGTAGTAGAAGACGGTGTTATTTTCGAAATTGATGCTGCCAAACGTGCTTCGTGCCGGTAAGGACATCCCGTCGTCGCCGCCATATTGCCTCAGGCCGACCACGATGTAATAGAACATCTGTGCAAAAGCCAGGGTAATCATGATGAAGGCGACGCCGGTAGTGCGTAAGCAAACCAGACCGACCAGTGTTGAGATCACGATGCCAGCGCACAAGGCCATAGACAAATGCAGCACCGCATTCGTGATGCCAAAATCAGACAGTATTGCAACCGTGTATGCGCCAACACCAAGGTAAAGCGAGTGTCCAAAACTTACCATGCCCGTGTAACCGAGTGCGACGTTCAGTCCTACGGCGGCGAGCCCAATAATTAGCACGCGAGTTAGGAAAGTGACGTAATACGCTTCGCCGGCAAGATCAGCCAGAAACGGAAATAGGGCGAATAAGGCCAAGACGGCAAGTCCAGTCCAACCGCGTCGCGTGTTGATATGCGACATAGATCAACCGTGCCTAACCGGAAATAGACCTTGCGGCCTCAGGGCAAGAACACACGCCATCAGAAGATAAATCATGATGGAAGCCAGGGCTGGACCAATTGCCTGCGCGGTGGATCGCTCAAACGTTGCGCGTAGCAACATCGGGATATAGATTCTTCCGACCGTATCCGCCACGCCAATGACCATAGCACTAAAAAAAGCTCCCCGAACAGAGCCGATGCCTCCGGTCACGATCACGACGAGCGTCATGATGAGAATGGGCTCACCCATTCCCGGCTGTACTGACGTGATTGGACCTGCCATCACCCCGGCCAGTCCTGCTAAAGCGGCGCCAAATGCAAATAGGCAACGCTTAAGCATCACCACGTTGACGCCCAACGCACTGGCAATATCTGATCTCGACGCTGAGGCGCGGACAAGCATGCCGAGGCGGGTGTGCTTGATGAAAAAATAGAGCCCTGCCGCCACCGCTAGCGATACAGAGATTATCAAGATTCGATAGCTGGGATATGGGCTACCGAAAATTTCCACTGAACCGGAAAACGTGCCAGGGCTACCAGCATGGATGGAAGTTGAACCCCAGAAAATTCTCGCCAGCTCATTGAAGAATAAAACCAAGCCAAACGTGACGAGGACTTGATGAAGGTGAGAGCGCTCATACATGTGAGCCACTACAAGCCTCTCAACCACTACTCCCAACAGTGCAGCGCCCCCAATGCCTGCCAACATGGCAATAGAAAATGACCCGGTTGCGGAGAAAGTCGAGGCAGCGAAATAAGCTCCCATCATGAACAGAGAACCATGCATCAGATTGATAAAGTTCATGATGCCGAACACGAGCGTCAAGCCAGCTGACAATAGGAACAAAAGCGATCCGAGCTGGATTCCGTTTAGTAGCTGCGTTAGAACCAAAGACAAGTCAACTACTCCTTACTTCATCGCGCACAACGCGTGATATGAGTCGGCTTGGGACTTGAAGGGCGTTGCAATAGTTTTGAGGCTGACGCGCCCACGTGAATCTTTTGCGACTTCCTGGATATTGAAGTTCTGAACAGGGAAGTTGTTGTTCCCAAACTTGAAGGAACCGCGAACGGATTTAAAATCGGCCGCCTTTAGCGCGGTCATAAATGATTTTTTATCGGCCACATTGCCTTTAACTTTTGCAATAGCGGAATCCAGAAGAAGTGCAGCGTCGTAGCTCTGAGCGGCGAAGGCTGCTGGTATCCGGTTGTACTTGCGTTCGAATTCTTCGAGGAATTGCTTGTTCGCCGCATTGTCCAGATCCGGACCCCACGGGAAGGCGCCCAACACCCCCAATGCAGTTTCTTTCAGCGCCGGCAATGTTGTGCCGTCGACTGCCCCGCCAGACATCAGGGGAATCTTTCCCATGAGGCCGGCTTGCTGGTACTGTTTTACAAAGTTGATTCCCAAACCGCCCGGATAGAACACGAACACACCGTCAGGTTTAGCTGCCGACAATTGGGTCAACTCCGCAGAGAAGTCGGGCTGATTGAGCGGCGTGTAGACCTCGTCAACAATCTGTCCTTTGAACGTCCGTTTGAAACCCGCGAGGAAGTCTTTTCCCGCTTGGTAATTGGGCGCCATGAGATAGACCTTCTTCAGACCTTTATCATTGGCGTGAACCCCAAAGACCTCAGCGAGCTGATCTACTTGCCAAGAAACGAGAAATTGATATGGGGAGCATGCGGCCCCCGCTATTGGTGAGGGGCCTGCATTAGATCCAATCAGGAACACTTCTTTGTCTGTCACGGGCTTTTGGATTGCCATCATGATGTTGGAGAACGTCACGCCCGTAATGATCTGGACTTTTTCCCGTTCTATCAGTCGCTGAACCGCTTGCATGGCGACATCTGGCTTGAGTTGCGTGTCTTCCTTTATGACCTGCACGGGTACGCCGCCGAGTTTTCCGCCGTTTCGCTCAACAACCAACATGAATCCATCGTATTGGTCTTGTCCTAGGGCGCCTTGAGGGCCTGACAATTCGCCTAAAAATCCAATTTTTATTGGTGTCTGTGCATTGACACTTGTGACACCGAGAAGGGCGGCCAGCAACACTGAAACAGAGAAAAGCGCTTTTTTCATGGAGTCTCCTTGGAAGTTTGTGGAAATTTCTTAAGAGGGCGGAGTGGATCAATTGGCCAAATGGGCCAAGAAGATCACTCCATCCTTGATCTCGGTTTTGTATGTTTTCAGCGACGTGACGCATGGAGGCGAACTGGCTTCCCCTGTTCTCACATCGAACATGCCCTGATGCAAGGGGCACTCAATAAATTCGCCAATCAGGAAGCCATCTGAAAGCGATGCAAGTCCATGAGTACATTGATCTTGGGTGGCATAAATGCATCCTTCTACGTTGTAAACGGCTATTTCAGCACCGTGATGTATCACCTTCCTCACGTGACCCTCAGGAAGGTCTTTAGCATCAAGGGCCGCTGTAAAACCATCCAAAGGAATGGCGTCAACAACTGTTTCGTTACTTAGGGCTTCGATAGTCATGAAAAGCACTTTAACAAAACACTTAGATAACTAACTAAGGACTTTCCCGCCCTGCCACGCTTTTTGCTGAGTGCTAATGAGCAAAGAGTCGATAGCAACTGTCCTTAAACCGCCGAGCTAGCGCGAGGTCTGGGGCGTCCGATGGGCCGTGCCAACGGCAATTGGAGAGCGGCAAGCTCACGCGGCTGCTGGCGGAGGCGCACCTAGACATTCACATAGCTAAGAATGTCGACGGCACAAAGCGCTAGCACCGCAAGGAAAACGCGAGGCGTCGTAACGCGACGTCATGAAACTGTGAGTCAGCATTAGGATTGTCTGCACGAAGAGGTAAGCCAAGGAGATGCGGATGCGAAGTTCAAACCTGGGCCTGATTTATGGCAAAGTCACCGATTCTGTTTATGGGAAACAGCGCGCTCTGGCTCGTTGCTGCTCGGCCAGCCGTCACTGAATTCTGCGCAGGTCCTGAAATGAACTACTTTCAAGCAGTGTCTCCGCCGACTGCCTCAAGAATCACGCGCGCGGTGTCGGCTGGCTGATCCCAATGCGGAAAGTGGCCGCAGCGCTCGAACCAGTGCAGCCGGGCTGACGGGAAGGCTGCCTGGGCGCGAGTGGCTTGGCGCGGCAGTAGCAAATGGTCTTGGCGGCCCCAGCCGATGGTGACCCGGCCGGGAGTCAGCGCCGAGCCCTGTTGCAGCGGCCCGCGGGCCAGTTCACACAGCATGGCATCGAACACCGGCGTGGCCGCTAAGCTTTGCAACTCGTCGACCACAAGGTGCGGTGAAAGCAGCCACGGACGTGCCGACAGCTGGGCCAGCAGCAGCGTGCGGGTGAGGGCGTGACGCGACAGGCCGGGGTGAAAGGGTTGCAGCAACCGCACCAGGCGGATCGATGCCGCGAGCGTCCAGTGGAACCAGCGTGTCTCCCAACCGCGCCAGAAACCGCCGGGGTCGAGCGCCACGCAGTGCCGACCGATGCCCCGCCGGGCAAGCTCTAGCACCAGCCGGCCCCCTACCGAACTGCCGACAAGGTCCGCCGTCGCCAGCCCTTGCGATTCCACAAACCTGGCGAGGGCGTCCGCATAGGCCTCGACCGTCTGCCGCCCCGCAAGCCGGGCCGACCTGCCATGTCCCGGAAGGTCGACAAGAATCAGTTCGCGCGAGTCGCGCAAGGCGGCCAAGAAGGGATCCCAGGTGCGCAGGTTGGCTCCCAGCCCATGGACCATCAGCAGCGGCCGACCAGTTCCCAGGCGCTCGAAATGCAGGGGCATGCCCTCATGAACCAAAATTAGTCCTCCAATAGTCCATGCGCAGGCTCTACAGCCAATTGCTATTGGCCATCGCCTGCCACTCAATCAGTCGCAGTCAGAAGCTCCACAAAGTGGACCTTTGAGTCCCCCTGAATACGTACAGTATGCGCCTAGAACAAGGGTGTGATCGTAGGTCGAAATCGCCCGCGTATGCGTACCCCAATCGAGTTGCCGTCCCGAACGAAAGTCCACTGTGTGTCGCGCATCTCGCGTGAATAGCTGCTCACGTCGATTTCGCTCAAGTCGGACAGGATAACCGCTCCAAACACCGACAGATGAGCGGCTTGAACTGGCCCTACCAGGGCTTGGCGTTAAATTTAAGAGCGTCTTTCAGGCGCTTGCCGGCAAGTGCTTGGGCGTCCTTCGCATCGCCAACAACTGCCGCCATGCCGAAAATTGATGCGTTGTCCCAGCATACATCTTGTGCTCGACCTTCACGCCCGCTTTTTTCAGCGAGGCTTCAAGCATGTCGCCATCACTACGCAGTGGGTCTATTTGCGCATTGATGAGCGTGCCAGGTGGCAGACCGGCCAGCTTGGCTTTGACAAGATCTATGCGCGGGTCTTTCTTGTCCTCGGGCTTGCCCAGCGCCCGCTCAGCGTGGGGGCATGCTGTGCTGCACGACCCGATTCCATGGTTCTGGTCTGACCAGTTCGGCGTCAACCTGCAGATCCAGGGCGTAGTCTGCGATTCGGACCAGGTGGTGATTCGGGAGATGGCCGGGACTTTCGGCAATATCCGGGAAATCCATTTTTTAACCTGCGTGCAGGCCGGCTCCGCGGCGAAGCCCGTGCAGATATGACCTTAGACGTATATTCATCAACGATGGTGAGTGAGCTGGTGTTGCGTCCATTGATCAATGTCAGTGTGGCGCAGAAGGCTCAAGGTCTGGGTGATCGTCGCGCTGAAAGGTGAAATGTGGTCACCGCTTTAAGTCCAGTTCTTCTACTTACTACCCACCGAAAGACCGACCTCCGTTGACACCGATAGTGAAAATTTGCGAATGCCAAAGCCTGATGACTGACCAATTCAGGAGGGCCTGTGACCAGGCTCAATACCGAAGTGGCCAAGCTGCTAAAACGCCCCGAGGTTTTGGAGCGGCTGCATAAGCAGGGCGTCGAGCCCGCAAGTATGGCGCCCGAAGATTTCGCGCAGCTGCTGCGCAATGACTTCGACCGTATGGCGAAGGTCGTGAAAATCTCGGGAGCTAAAGCAGACTAAGGGCTGGCTCTGAGCATGCGATGAGATTTTTGAAGCTCTATCGCTGGCTTTCGAGCACGGCTTTTTGCCTAGGCCTTGCTCAAGTTCGAAGAGCGGCGATGGCGGGCATGTATTTCGGCCGCGGATGGGCACTTCCGGATTACCACTCGTAAACAGATTGTGCGGAAGCGTTGAGCAGACAGCCCAAGTCGCTTGCTGAAAGCCCATTTTTCGAAAAGACCGTTGGAATCTAGCCAACGCAAAACCGGGGAACACATCGGGGAACTAAAATAGGGCCTTGGACTGTGTTGAACGAGCACGCGCGCGCGTTTGAGATTTGTATGAAATGTTTTTGTATCCAAAATTGTTCGATCAAAAGCGACGGTAAAGTCGCGATCATGTTTTTTGCGTTGCCGTAAATAAGCGTCTTTTTTGTACATGTTCAGAGCAATAAAGATCTTTTCTCCAACACCTAAAAAGCCGGGGAACAAGCCGGGGAACGAAATCCTGATTTTCCGGATCTCTTCCAGCATTCATGCGCCTTACCGGGCTTTTGTAGTTAGACCCCAGCTCCACCATTCAACGATCAAAGCCGTTTGCTGAATTTTCAGCAGGCGGCTTTTTTATTGGTTGAATTGCTTTTAGGATCAATCTCAGCAAGCCATATCGCCTGGCAACATCATCGTGCCCAGGCGAAGGAATAGGCGTTAAGCCCGGAAAGCGGTATAGACGCGCCGCCCGCCAGGGGTTATGGTCGGCCTGAACAAGCAGGGGCGACGATATGAAGCTCTATGAGACTCTCGCCGACGACATCGAGGCATCAATCCGTGAGGGCTTGCTGCGGCCTGGTGAGAAACTGCCGTCTGTCCGGTACACCAGCATCAGCCGGGCAGTGAGCGTGAGCACTGTTTTCCACGCCTATTACCTGCTCGAAGCACGTGGGCTCGTCAGGGGCAGGGAGCGGTCGGGCTACTTCGTCACTTCGGCCGCCGGACTCGCGATACCCGAACAGCCGCACATGTCGAGGCCAACAGCGCACCCCGTGTCCGTTGACGTGAGCGACATCATCTTCAGTCTCCTGGAGGCCAGCCGCGCAGATGACGCCATAGGCCTCGCGTCAGCGTTCCCCAGCGCGTCACTCTATCCGCTGCGCCGGCTCGCGAAGGCCATCATCGCAACGGCGAACTCGATCAGCCCCCGGCAGGTCGTGAATGGACTCTCGCCTGGCGACGAGCGATTGCGCCGTCAGATCTCGCTTCGCTACGGTGCCGATGGCATGAACATTACCGACCAGGAAATCCTGATCACGAACGGTGCACTCGAAGCACTCAATCTTTGCCTGGCTACCGTAACGCAGCCCGGTGACAGTGTCATCATCGAATCGCCGACGTTCTACGGTGCACTGCAAGCCCTCCAAGCCCGCGGCCTGCGGGCCATACAGGTGGCCACCGACCCGGTCACGGGAATCGACCTTCAGGCCCTGGAGCACGCCATCAGCCAGCATGCACCCGCAGCCTGTTGGCTGATGACAAATTTCCAGAACCCGCTGGGCAGCCTGATGAGCGCAGAAGACAAGAAAAGACTGGTGGCGTTGCTGGCGCGGTACGAACTTCCGCTGATCGAAGACGACGTGTATGCAGAGTTGTTCTCCGGGGCACACAGGCCGCCCTCGGCGAAGTCCTTCGACGAGGCCGGTCTGGTCATGCACTGCTCGTCATTTTCAAAATCCCTTGCGCCCGGCTTTCGGGTGGGCTGGGTGGCACCGGGGCGGTTCATGTCGCGCATTACCCGCGTCAAGCTGGCCTTCAATCTCAACACATCCATCCCGCCGCAGCTGGCTATCGCGAGCTACCTGGAACATGGCGCATTTGACAAACACCTGCGAAAACTGCGGTTCACCCTCGGCTCGCAGCAGGCGGTACTGGCTGATGCGGTAGCTCGGCACTTTCCTGCCGGCACCCGCGCCACGCGCCCGCAGGGCGGCTATCTCCTCTGGGTTGAGCTGCCGCCGGAATTCGACGCTTTGCAGCTGTACCAGGACGCCAAGCCGCTCGGGATGTGCGTAGCACCCGGGCCGATGTTTTCGCCTGAGGGTCGCTTTAAAAATTGCCTGCGGCTCAATTACGGGCATCCGTTCGGTAAGCGTGGAGAAACCGCGATGGCATTGCTGGGGCGGCTGCTTCAAAACCAGAGGCGGGCTGCATAGCCTGCACCAACTGCACTGGTTTTTTTCTCCCCGTCTGATCCTTGTTCCGGACACGGTGGGTCCATACGCTAGAAGCACACGCTGACGCTTCCGTCGGCGATCGAGCCGCAACATGCCCACCCTCCATCCAGTTTCGAATTCCAGTCCCAGTCCCAGTCCCAGTCCCAGTTCCAGTTCCAGTTCCAGTTCCAGTTCCAGTTCCAGTTCCAGTTCAAATGCATCTGTGCCGGCCCCCTGGTCCCTCGATTTGCGAAGCGGGCACTTCACATGGTCAGACGAAGCGCGTGCCATGCACGACGCCCCCGACACAGGGGTGTATACGCTGTGGCAGGTGCTGGGTTTTGTGGATCCCGAGGATCTGCCGGGGTTGCTGCAACGCGCAACTGAAAGCGTTCGCACCGGTGAGCCCTGGAAGACCGACCTGCGCATCACGACCGCCGGCGGTATACAAAAGCGCGTGCACGTGACGGCACAGCCGCTGCCGGACGCCAATGGACGTCCACGCCTCCTCGACGGCACGATCGCGCTGATCGACGAGGACGCACTGGCGCATGCAGGTGCTGGCAGCGAAACGCGGATTGTGCAGCTCGAGTCCGCCTTGCGGGACTGGGAGGTGTTCGCGCGTGCGATCCCGCATGAATTGAAAGCCCCGATGATGACCATCAAGGGATTTGCCGCGGTACTGCACAAGCGGGAACACGATGTCTTGTCCGAACGTGGACGCCATTACCTTGAGGCAATTGCCCGAACCGCCGAGCATGCGAAGAACCTCACGGAGGCCATCCTCATTCTGGCGCCCATGTCGATGCAGGCGATGCGCCGTGAGAGCGTGGACCTGAGCAGCATGGCACAGAAGATTATTGACAGGTTACGAGTCAGCGACGAAACCCGCTACGTGGAAGTCAGGATCGAGCCTGGCATGCACACCGTCGGAGACCCGGACTTGCTGCACCTGTTGGCAGCAAACCTCATCAATAACGCGTGGAAGTTCACATCGCAGCGCCCATTGGCGCGAATCGACATCCGTTCACTCGCAATGGGCCCGCACCAGACATTTTGCGTATGCGACAACGGTGTGGGATTCGATATGGCTCACGCTGGCAGACTTTTTTCGCCGCTGGTCCGGCTGCACGGCGCAAGTGAATTCGCAGGCAGTGGCCTTGGCCTGGCCATCGCACGCAAGGCGATCCAGAGGCACGGGGGGCGCATCTGGGCCGAAGCAGGCGAAGGCAAGGGGGCCACGTTTTTCTTCTCCATGGGATCCGGGCCGGAGATTTCCTTGGGGAATGCTTCATGACCACGATCGAGAGACGTGTTGCGAAATTTGCGCCGAATTCTGATGATCACGCACCACATCTGACGGTTGATTTTGCAGGAGGCAGGGTATCGGAGAAAGCGCCGATTCAACGAGGACCTTACCGGCGAAGTTTAATCAGGCCGGGGATAGCATCCATTCGCGAACAGGCGGGATTGACCCAGAAGCAATTGGCCGAATTGGCCGGAATGTCAGAACGGACCATCAGAAAGCATGAAAAAACGGTTCAAGGCGGCGCCAAGTGGGTCACGACAGGAAAAACCTTGCGTGTGATCTGCGTCTCAGAGATAGAACGAAGAACATTGATGGACTCACCCGATCGCTAATCCACGCTTTTTCAGGGGCGCTGATCGCATCCCACACAGCTCTGTCTCTGGAAAGACGGGAAACAATTCGAAGTGATTGGACTCGCCTTCCCATGGCTTGCGCTTAACAGGGGCTTTCCGGGCCTCAGGTCGTAAGACCCCAGCCCGCTTAAAGGGCAAAGCCGTTTGCCAAATATCAGCAAGCGGCTTTTTTCAGGGGCTTGTACGAGATGATTGCAATCCGGCTTTCCCACCGACGGGTGGTCGAATCAATCAATCCGCACTAAAGCCGGAGGCCTTCACCACAGGGCCCCACATCGCCACATCATCCGCAATGCGTTTTTCCAGCACTTCGGCTGGCGCGTAGTCGGCCTCGGTGCCCATCTTGAGCAGGGCTTCGCGCACCTCCTTGATGCCGATGACCTTCGCCGTGGCTGCCTGCAGTTGCGAGACGATGGCCTGGGGGGTGTTGGCGGGTACGAAGAAGCCTGTCCATTCGAGGTCGTCGAACTGTGGGTAGCCGAGTTCTTTCAGCGTGGGCACGTTGGGCAGCTGGTCCGAGCGGCGCTTGCCGTTGACGGCGAGGATTTTCACGCGGGTGCCGTTGTACTGCACCATGTCTGCAATCGGCAAAACACCTGCGGCGAGCTGGCCGCCGACCAGGTCCTGGGCGAGGGGTGCGGTGCCGCGGTAGGGGACGGACAGCAGCGTTGTCTTGGTCACGGCACCCAACTGGTAACCGATGAACTGAGGCAGGCTGCCGGGGGCTGGCACGCCGTAGCTTGCGAATTGGGTGTCCTTGCGTGCGGAGTCAAGCCACTGCGCGATGTTGTTGGCCGGTGAGGCAATCGGCACGGCAATTGATTCATAAAAGCTGGCGATGCGTGCAACGGGTTTGAAGTCGCGCGCTGCCTGGTAGCGGATGGATTTCACGGTGAGCGGTGCCATGACCATCATGTGTGAGGTGCCGAGCAGCACCGTCAGGCCGTCACCCGGCTGGCTTTTGACATAGTCGGCGGCGATCTGCCCGCCTGCACCGGCACGGTTGTCGACAACCACCGGCACGCCCAGTTCGTCCTTGAGTTTGTCGGCCATGATGCGGGCGAGCACGTCGGCCGAGCCGCCTGCCGGAAAGCCCACCACCAGCTTGACCGCGCCGCGCCCCGTGGGCACCTGCGCCTGCGTGATGCCGGCAACGGCCAGCAGTGCGGGGATGAGTGCAAGGGAGAAGAATTGACGCAATTGCATGACGGGCCTTTTGTTGATTGTTGGGAACGTTAAAAGCTACAGAGCGAAGAGGGCGATGGATGGACGGATCAAATCGGCGCGGTGCAGTGAAACCAGGGCTGCGCCATTTCAAGCTGCGCGGCCAGCTGCAGCAGCGTGGCGTCTTCTGCAAAGCGGCCGACCAGTTGCACACCGATGGGCAGGCTATCAGCGCTCCAGTGCAGCGGCAAACTCATGGCGGGCTGGCCGGTGGCGTTGAAGGCCCCGGTGAAGGGGCAGAGCGCAGACATCGCCTGCTGAAACTGCTCAAGCGACAGCGTTTGTGTCGACAGCGTGCCAATCGTCACCGGCGGTTTGGCCAGCGTGGGCGTGATGAACACATCTGTGGTTTCAAAAAAGCGGCCAATGCGCCTGACCTCGCGGTTGATGATGGCGAACTGCGAGGCGTATTGCACGCCCGTCACCTTGCGGCCCATGGCAATCGCGGCATGGGTGACGTTTTCAAGATCATCGGCCTGCAGCGAGCGGCCCAACTGTGCCTCGCGTGCCGCGACGATGGCAGCCAGGCCTGTGACCAGCAGCGTGCCGCATGCCGCGCCCAGTGCGCCTGCGTCGAACTCCGGGCGGGCTTCTTCTACCTCATGGCCCAGGCCCTGTAACAGCCGCACGGTGTGTTCAACAGCCGCCTTGCACTCTGCATCCACCGGCTGGCCGTCAAAGCGGCTGGTGGTGAAGGCGATGCGTAGCCGGCCGGTAGGGTGGTCCAGCGACCTGAGGTATGACGTGGGCGGCCTGGCCGTGAAGTAAGGCGCGCCGGCATCGGGGCCGGCCGTGACATCCAGAATGGCGGCGCAATCGCGTACCGAGCGAGTGACCGCATGCTCATGGCTCAGGCCGTGTGATGCCTCGCCGCGATGCGGGCCTGTCGGTATCAGGCCGCGTGTGGGTTTCAGGCCGACCAGGCCGTTGCACGCTGCCGGGATGCGTATCGAGCCACCACTGTCGGTGGCATGGGCGGCCGGCAGCATGCCGCTGGCGACTGCTGCACCTGCGCCGCCGCTGGAGCCGCCTGCGATGTGATTGAGGTTCCACGGGTTGCGCGTCGGGCCTGTCAGCACCGGCTCGGTCGAGGCGCTCATGCCGAACTCCGGCGATGCAGTGCGCCCCAGAATCACAAACCCCGCGCGCCGCAGCCGCGCCACGGTCTCGCTGTCGAAGTTTTGCACATCACCGGCAAACAGCCGGCTGCCGTGCGTGAGCGGCATGCCCGCCACAGGCGCATGCAGGTCCTTGATCAGGTAGGGCACACCTGCAAACGGCGCGCGGATGTCTGTGCTGGCCTCGCTGAAGGCCTTTTCATGCAGATAGGTGACGGCATTGACCTGCGGGTTCACCTCGGCAATCCGCGCCAGGGCCGCTGCCGTGACTTCTTCACGCGAGACATCGCCCTTGCGAATCGCCTGCGCCAGGCCCAGCGCATCGAAATTTCGATAGTCGTTAAAAGCAAGTGTCATGGGGCTGCCCCGGTGGTGGCGATGACGTCAATCTCCAGCCTGCCGCCCAGTGCCAGACCATTGGCACCAAACGCGCTGCGGGCCGGGTAGGGCGCCGTAAAAAACTCGCGGTACACCGCGTTGAAGGCGGGCCAATCGGCCATGTCGGCCAGCATCACGGTGCACTTCACCACATGGCGCAGGCTGTAGCCGTGCGCTTCAAGTGCGCGCTGCACGTTGTGCAGGGCCTGCCTTGCCTCGGCCTCCATGCCGCCATCGACCAGGCCCAGGGTGCCGGGCACCGTGCCCATCTGGCCCGAGAGATACAGCATGTCGCCAACGCGGACCATCTCCGAGAACGGCAGGCCTGTGCGTGTGAACTCTGCCGAGTTGAGGTGTTCCACAGCGTTGCAAGACGAGGATGGAGAAGAGGTTTCGGTCAGGCTCATGCAGTCGTTGTCTGTTGGGGTTGATGCAATGTAGTCATTGCCAGCCATTCATGCCAATACAATCGGTAGACCCCAAGTCATACAATTTTTTGATGCATATCGACGGGCGTCGCCTTCATTACTTCATCACCGTGGCCGACCAGGGCAGCCTGGGCCGTGCCGCCGAGGTGCTGCACATTGCGCAGCCGGCGCTGTCGCGGCAGATGCGCCTGCTTGAAGAAGCCGTCGGTACGCCGCTGATGGAGCGCACCACACGCGGCATGGTGCTGACCGCTGCAGGCGAAGCGTATTACCGCAGCGCACGCCGGCTGATCGATGACGGCGCCGCTGCGGCACTGCAGGCCGTCGGTGCAGCACGTGGTGACAAGGGCCACCTGCGGCTGGGCTTTTCTGAAATCTATGCCTGGCACCCCGAGGTGCTGCAGGCCCTGCACACCTACCGCACCGAAAGCCCCGACGTCACCTTCACGGTCGAGGCCATGCTGTCCGGAGTGGTGACCGAGAGGGTGCTGGAAGGCAACCTCGACCTGGCCCTGGCCTACACCGGTGAGCTGGCAGCAGACAGCCCGCTGCAGTCCCGCCACTGGATGGTCGACACCTACCTACTCGCTGTGCATGAGGCCTCGCCGCTTGCGAAGAAGCCGCCAAAGCGCCTGGCCGAGCTCAACGGCGAAGACTTCATCCTCTTCAGGCGAGACCAGTCGCCCCGACTGCATGACCTGATGATTCACCACTTTCACGAGCGCGGGTTTTCGCCCCGCATCACACAAGAGGGCACCAGCCACAACACCGTGCTGGGACTGGCGGCGGCGGGGCTGGGTTGTACCGTCATTCCCGCCAGCGCGGCGCAGCAGCGACTGCCGCAAGGCGTCAAACTGCTGCGTGTGCCGGACTTTGATGTGCGCATGCCGGTCGACCTGGTCTGGCGGCGCGACCAGCACACGCCGGTGATCCAGCGCTTTGGCGATTTGCTGTGCGGCGGCCCGACCAAAGCAACGAAGCCGGGCAAGGTGGGCAAGCCAGTCAAGGGCAACAAGTCTGCAGCTTGATTCAAATGTTAAGTTGCAGGTTAACATTTGCCTCCTGTGGGGCCGGCGACCGCATTTCAGGCGCTCTGGAAGCCCCCACACCCTTCAAAATGACCCCAAAAGGCTGTTTTTACCTGCCAAACATGCCTGCAGGCCAATAGAGACGGGCGGGGCCAGCTATTAAAAATATAGCAAATTGGTCGAGCTCGCCCCACGCGTTTGCCCGCCGGCGGGGCGGCAATCCGGTGGCTGAAGCGCTGTAGGCCCACACCTACGGGCGCAAGCCCACCGTTCTGCTGGTCGTGTCACGCGTCATGGCGCACACTGGAGACATCGTGGCAGAGGCCCCCTGGAGATTTGGCCAGCCATAACCTCAACCGGAGACACCCTATGCAGGTTTTACTCAACACCGACCACCACGTAGACGGACGCCAGGAGATGGCAGACCACCTGAGCAAAGTTGTCAAAGAGGCCCTGCACCGTTTCGGCGACGGCATCACCCGCGTTGAAGCCCACCTGTCGGACGCCAACAGCCATGTCAAAACCACACCTGACGAAATCCACTGCACGCTGGAGGCGCGCGTTGCCGGGCAGGAGCCGATTGTGGTCAAGGACCACGCAGACACGGCGCACCAGGCCATCAATGGCGCAGTGGTCAAGTTGAAGAGGGCGGTAGCGACAGCCTTTGAAAAGCACGACCCGCGCCGTGCAGGCCAGGCATCACGCGACGAACTGCTGGCAGACGTGCCTGCCGACGACAGCGCCAGCACCTCATAAAAAAGCCATGCCGTGATGGCATCTCTCTGAGGGGCTAGCACCCCCTGCAAGTTTGTGAGTTGGTGAGCGCGGTTTGAAAATCAGAAATGTGGCGGCAAATCGTCGCGCAGGTTGCGCGGCATGCCGCTTGCCAGATCTGACGCGGGTTGCTTGAGCTCAGCCACCTCGCGTATCAGCATGTCGATCTGTTGCTGCTGGCGAATGATCACCTTGTCGAGTTGTTCGATAAGGTCCTCCGAAAAGCTGGCCTTGATTTCCAGGTTGGTCAGGCGCTGCTCAGCGTCATGGGCGTAAATTACAGGGTCCATACCCCCTATTTGACATGAAGTGGGCACCGTGTGGTTCATCAGGTTCCAGCACGGCCTCAAGGATGTTGCAAATGCGGATTTTCAAGGAGCTGCGATGACCCAGCCCGGCAAGCCGCAAGGCCACAAGCCAATACCCCCCCAAAAGCCGCCCAAATCATCAGCCGCATCGCCTGCGTCGCCCACATCTCGAGACGCAGACCAGGAGTGCATCCTGGTCTTGCAGGGCGGCGGTGCGCTCGGCGCTTACCAGGCGGGCGTTTTTCAGGGGCTGTGTACGGCTTACCGTGAGCCGACCTGGGTCGCCGGCATTTCAATCGGCGCGTTCAATTCGGCGCTCATCGCGGGCAATCCGCCGGCATCGCGCCTGGCCAGGCTCAAGGAGTTCTGGGAGCTGCTCAGCTCGTCCACCACGGGCCCGTCGCTCATTCCCCCGCCTGCCAATGCGGCTGCACGGCAGGCGCTCAATGAAGCCAGCGCCACGCAGGTCATGATGTTTGGCGTACCGGGTTTCTTCAAACCGCGCTTTCCGCCAGCGATGCTGCAGCCGCACGGTACGGATGGCGCCATCAGCTACTACGACACCACGCCCATGCTGCAGACGCTGGAGCGCCTGGTGGACTTTGACCGCATCAATGCCGGTACGGTGCGGCTGTCGGTTGGCGCGGTCAACGTGCGCACTGGCAACTTTCAATATTTTGATTCTGCCAAACAGCGCCTGGATGCACGCCACGTGATGGCCAGTGCCGCGCTGCCGCCAGGCTTTGCGCCGGTCGAGATTGATGGCGAGCATTACTGGGACGGCGGCATTGTCTCCAATACCCCGCTGCAATACGTGCTCGACCAGCCAGGCAAAAAACGGCGGCTGGTGTTTCAGGTCGACCTGTTTGCGGCCACCGGTGCCTTGCCCGGCACGCTGGGCGAAGTCACCGAACGTGAAAAAGACATCCGCTTTTCAAGCCGTACACGCCTGAACACCACCATGGAGATGGACCGCCAGGTCATGGCGCAGGCCGCGAAACGCCTGCTTGCAAAACTGCCCGCATCCCTGCGCAATGACCCGGACGTCAAAGCGTTGTCAACCATGCGCTGCGAAAGCGCGGTGGATGTCGTGCACCTCATCTACCGCAGCAAGCACTATGAAAACCAGTCGAAGGACTACGAGTTCTCGCGCCTGTCCATGCGGGAGCACTGGGCCAGCGGCCATGCCGACATGGCGCACACGCTGCGTGACCCGCGCTGGCTCAACAGGACCCGCAGCGAGTACGGCGTGCATGTGTTTGACTTGACTTCAGACGGCCCTTCTTCTTCCTCTTCTTCGTCATCTTCATAACTTTCCTCGAAGGCAGCAAACCATGAACATCGAGGACGTCAAGCGCAACGCCTTTGCCATGCCGCTCACCAGCCCGGCATTTCCGCCCGGGCCTTACCGCTTCCTGAACCGCGAGTTCCTCATCGTCACCTACCGCACCGACCCCAAGGCTCTGCGTGCGGTGGTGCCCGAGCCGCTGCAGATTGCCGATCCCATCGTCAAGTACGAGTTCATCCGCATGCCCGACTCCACCGGCTTTGGTGACTACACCGAGTCAGGCCAGGTCATACCCGTGACGTTTGAAGGCGTGGCAGGTGGTTATGTGCATGCGATGTACCTGGACGACGAAGGCCCGATAGCCGGTGGCCGTGAGCTGTGGGGATTTCCCAAAAAGCTGGCCGCGCCAAAGCTGCGGGTAGAAGTAGACACACTGCTGGGCACGCTTGACTACGGCCCGGTGCGCGTGGCCACCGCCACCATGGGCTACAAACACCAGAGGCTTGACCCGGCCACCGTGCTCAAGGGCATGCTCGCACCCAACTACCTGCTCAAGATCATTCCGCATGTCGACGGCAGTGCGCGCATCTGCGAGCTGGTGCGCTACTTTCTCGAAGACGTGACCATCAAGGGCGCATGGACGGGCCCCGCCGCGCTTGAGCTGGCACACCACGCGCTCGCGCCCGTGGCCCGGCTGCCGGTGCTTGAAGTCATCTCCGCCACGCACATCCTCAGCGACATGACGCTGGGCATGGGTACCGTCATTCACGACTACCTCGCCTGATTTTTTTATCAACTCCACACCACAAGGACACCCCATGAAACTCAAGGACAAAGTCTGCATCGTCACCGGCGCCGCCAGCGGCATTGGCAAGGAGATTGCCCTGACCTATGCACGCGAAGGCGGCAAGATCGTCATTGCCGACCTCAACAAGGCTGCTGCGCAAGAGGCCGCTGACGAAATCACCAAAGCCGGCGGTACCGCCATGGCCGTGGCGATGGATGTGACCAATGAAGACCAGGTCAACGCCGCTGTGGCTGAAGCGGTTGCCGCGTATGGTGGTGTCGATGTGCTGGTCAGCAATGCCGGCATCCAGATCGTGCACCCGATTGAAGAGTTCCCGTTTGCCGACTGGAAGAAGATGCTCGCCATTCACCTCGACGGCGCCTTCCTCACCACCAAGGCCTGCCTGCCGCACATGCAGAAGTCGGGCAAAGGCGGCAGCATTATTTACATGGGCTCGGTGCATTCCAAGGAAGCCTCGGTGCTCAAGTCGGCCTACGTCACGGCCAAGCACGGCCTGATCGGCCTGTGCAAGACGGTGTCGAAAGAAGGCGGCAAGCACAACATTCGCGCCAACGTCATCTGCCCGGGTTTTGTACGCACACCGCTGGTTGAAAAGCAGATCCCCGAGCAGGCCGCAGCACTCGGCATCAGCGAAGACGATGTGATCAAAAAAGTCATGCTCAAGGAAACGGTCGATGGTGAGTTCACCACCGTGAAGGACGTGGCTGAAGTGGCGCTGCTGTTTGCAGGCTTTGAATCGAATGCGCTGACGGGTCAATCGCTGGTCGTCAGCCACGGCTGGTTCATGCAGTAAAGTTTGCGGTCCGGCGGCGCCGCGGGTTCTGGCGCCGCCCCCACTTTCTTGAGCACCGTTGAACACGGAGGCCGAACATGACGCTTGAAGCCCTTCTCTCCTACGCCCACATTCTGGCCATCCTGACCATGGTGGTGTTTCTGGCCAGCGAGGCCGCGCTGTGCCGCGTGCAATGGCTCAACGCCGCCGTCGTCGAGCGGCTGACCAAAATTGATGCGATCTACGGCCTCGCAGCCATGCTGGTGCTGGCCACCGGCATTGCCCGCACCTGGTGGGGCGTGAAAGGTACGGCCTGGTACTGGACCAATCCTCTGCTGCATGTGAAGGTCACGCTGTTTGTCGTGATGGCCCTGCTCTCCATCAAACCCACCATCACCTTCATTCGCTGGCGCAAGGCGCTGCGCGCCACAGGCAAGCTGCCCGACGAAGCGCAGATCAAGGCCACACGCAAGCTGGTGATGATTCAGGCGCACATCCTGCCGCTGATTCCATTGGCGGCAGTCTTCCTCGCAAGAGGTTTTGGCAAGTGACGTGACCACAGCCACGCAGAAGCGGGCGATCTGCCAGGCCTGCCTGCGCCCGGCCAGCGCCTGCATCTGCCAGTGGGTCACGCCTATCGCGACCGATGTTGAAGTTCTGATCTTTCAGCACCCGCTTGAAGTCGCAAACCCCAAAGGTACAGCCCGCCTGCTGCACATGAGCCTGCCGCGCAGCCGGCTGGTGACGGGCGAGGTGTTTGATGAAAGCCTGTTTGCCGGTGGCAGGCATGTGCTGCTCTACCCCGACACGCCGCAGGCTGGTTTGCCTGCAGTCCAGTCGCTGTCGCCCGCAGATGTGGCGGATACGAATAGCCTGTGCCTCGTCGTCATCGACGGGACCTGGCGCAAGAGCCTGAAGATGTTGCACCTCAACCCCGCGCTGCAGAAGATGCCGCGCCTGTCGCTGAAAGATTTACCCGCTTCAAACTATCGGATCCGCAAGGCCCGCTTGTTGCATCAGCTGTCTACGCTGGAGGCGACCTGTGCTGCGCTGGCGCAGCTTGAGGGGGATGGTGGGAAGTTTCAGCCGCTGTTAGATGCGTTTGATGGATTTATTTCTGAACAGGTGGCTCGATTTCATCAGTCCATTCAAACTGATGAAGGATAGGTTTTAAGCTCTGCATTCGCTTCACGGTGCCTGGTAAACAGGGCATGCCCCATCCTGAGAATTCTTCAGAAGAAGCTTGATGGAACGCGCTTCTCTACAGCCGTTAACGTCTAGCTTCACACCTGGGTAGCGACAGGAACCAACTGCGTCCGTGAACGTTCCGTCACTTCGTATGAAGATGAGTCCCCACACCCCGTCATGAGGCGGCGCCACTGGATCGTATGTTCTGTTGTATTTTTTCAGGTACATCGGTCCATCGTAAGCATGGCTATCACAGACGGTCTCCCAGTCGTCGGGATTTAGGTCACGAAGGTCTATGCTGATCGGCTTGGATGTTATTACTGCCGCAATCCGCCTGTTCAGGCTTAGTTGCTGCGCTGATGTAGGTGCGCCAAAGTACAGCCAAACCGAGAGCAACGCCAATGACGTCATGCCAACTGTGATCATTGCATTGCGAATTTTCATAGGCCGGTCCTAACCAAAATACTCAGTCCCCCAAATCCAAAACCCCCGCAAGCCGCACACCCTCAGGCGGCTCATAGTCCGCAACAATAACCGCCCGGTCGCTGCTCTCAGTCGCAATCCTGAATTGCCCAAGCAAAAAATCCTTCGACGGTTTGTCGATGGCCGCAAACGGCATGTCGAGCAGCGTGAGGGGCGCGCCTGATGCGAGCGCGGCGGCCATCAGCACCTTGCGTTTGGAGCCTGTCGACAGCATGAACAGCTTTTTGTGGACGTGCGATTCAAGATCCAACCCTGTGACCAGCTTGGCGAGCACAGCGTCGTCAAAGCCTGGGTACAGCGCGCGCTGCTGGCTGAAGAAGTCGCTGGCGACGACCTGGTCGAAGGCTTCGGTGCGTGGGTCTGTCCAAAACAGCTGTTTGCGGTAATCGGCTGGGGCGCTGCTCAGGCTTGTGCCGTTGATCGTGAGGTCACCGGCTGTAGCGATCAGATCGCCAGCCAGCAAACGCATGAGCGTTGTCTTGCCGCGCCCGTCGCCGCCCTGGATGAGTGTGACGCCGGGGCTGACGTTGGCCGACAGATCGGTGAAGACCGGGTGACCCGGGTAAGAGAAACCCAGTTTGCTGACTTGAAGAATCATGCTCAGAGTTTCGGTGCGGGCGGCTTGACGGCGCCGCGTACGCGGTGGCGCTTTTCCTGTTCTTCGAGGTCGTTAAGCGCGGGGTCGGTGCCGTTGAGCAAATCCTGCAGCGTGGTGCCGGGGGCGATGGCCTTGAGGTAGCGCAGGATCTGGCCGAGGGCGACGGCTGGGTCCCCTTTTTCAATGCGGTAGGCGGTGCTGCGCGACAGGCTGGCGGCGAGAGCCGCGTCGTTCTGCTTGATCTTGTGCGCCAGCCTGATGCGGCTGAGCAGGTCGCCGATGTGTGCGGCTTCTGTGGTGATGTCTGCGTCCATGGTTGGCTCCTGAAAGTTAATGCATTCTAAAAGAATCATTAAGCACTTAATGCTTGATTTATGACGTATTTGTCAAAAATGAGCTTAGGGATGCTTTCAAAAGCCAAAAAACGTCTCAAAAAGCCGTTTTCAGGCCATTTTCAGGTGTCATTTTTGCCTTTAGCCCTTTAAATACGGGCGTTAGCAGCTATGAAATACATAGCATCTCTGGCGCCGCGCAGCAGGCTAATGTGTGTCAGGCAGCTTGCGCAGGCGCGCGACGCTGGCGGGCAGGTCGCGCCAGGCGGCTTGTGCGGGCGCGTACTGGCTGCGCATGTAGCTGGCGAGCGCGGCGATCTGGGTGTCGTCCAGGCTGTGCTGGAAGGCCGGCATAAAACCGATGTCGGCATTGGCCGGGCTGCGTATGCCATCCAGAATCACGCGGATCAGGTTGTCGGGTTTGTCGCTGTGCAGGTTGGCGTTGAGCGCCAGCGGCGTGTTGATGCCCAGCAACGTGGGGCCGTTGCCGTCGTGGTGGCAGGAGGCGCAGGCACCGTTGAAGAGGCGCTGGCCGGGGCCTTGCAGATTGAGCTGGGCGGCTGACTGCTGTGCTGCCAGTACGACCTGTTTGGCCTTCAGTTGGCTCTCGGCTTCTGTCACTGGTGGGTTGAACGATGCGAGGTAAGTCGACATGGCGCGTATGTCGGCATCCGGCAGGGCCGTCAGCTGCTTCACCACCGGTGCCATGGGGCCTGAGGCCACGCCGTGCTGCTCGGTGTGGCCCTTACGAAGGTAGCGGTACAACTCCTGCTCGCTCCAGGGAACGGGTGCGCGCGACAGGGCGGTGAGGGCGGGTGCCTCCCAGCCGTCGATGACTGCACCGCTAAGGAACGTCTTGCCGCTTTGCTCTGCGCCCAGTGCGTTACGCGGCGTGTGGCAGGCGCCGCAGTGGCCCAGGCCGTTGACCAGGTAGGCACCCCGGTTCCATTCAGCCGTTTGTGTGGGCGCAGGCTGGTAAGGCGTGGCGTCGTGGAACATCGCATTCCACGCACCCATGAGCGGCCGCACGCTGTACGGAAAGGCGAGCTGCGTGGCGGGCGGCTGGTGGCGCACCGGCGGCTGCGCCATCAGCCAGGCGTAGATGGCGGTCAGGTCTTCGTCTGTGGTTTTGGCAAACGCGGTGTAGGGAAAGGCGGGGTAGAGCTTGTGGCCGTCGCGCGAGATGCCTTCACGCATGGCGCGCTGGAAGGCGCTGAACGACCAGCTGCCGATGCCGGTATCGGGGTCGGGCGTGAGGTTGGTGGTGATGACCTGGCCGAAGGGTGTGTCCATCGCGCGGCCGCCGGCATTGGGCACGCCGCCCGGTGCGGTGTGGC
Organism: Pseudomonadota bacterium; assembly: GCA_040390295.1. Classification (GTDB taxonomy): domain Bacteria; phylum Pseudomonadota; class Gammaproteobacteria; order Burkholderiales; family Burkholderiaceae_C; genus Polaromonas. The sequence continues at coordinate 34,671 of JAZJYR010000028.1, read as the reverse complement.
AGACCACGCAGTCGCCGGCTGCGGCCAGTTGCCGGCCGCGTTCAATCGTGGCGGCGGTGTAGACCGATGCAGCGTTGCTTGCGATGGGCGCCATGGCCGGGCGTGCGCCCAGCAGTGCCCAACCCACGCCGAACACGCCGGCAGCGAGCGCGCCTGCGCGCGACCACCAGCCCAGGCGTTTGGGCCAGACGGCTGTTGGGGGCAGTGCGTTGCTGGTGAGGCGTTGCGGCGTTGATGGCGCCAGGTCTGCTACTGGCTGTGGTTCAGGGTTGAGCGCCGCGCGAATCACTTCGGGCGTGAACGGCGGCTGGCGAAAGCGCACGCCCGTCGCATCAAAAATCGCATTGGCAATTGCCGCCGTGCCGGGCACAGATGCCGATTCGCCCGCGCCCAGTGGCGGCTCGCCGGGCCGGGGCATGCTGACGACCTCGACCACCGGCACATCGCGAAAGCTGAGGATGGGGTAGCTGCCCCATTCCAGGCTGGTGACGGCGCCTGTCTGCGGCGAGACGGTGACCTGCTCGCCCAGTGAGCGGCTGGTGGCCTGCAGCACGTTGCCGTGAATCTGGTGCTCAATGCCGGCGGGGTTGATGACGGCGCCTGCGTCATGCCCGACGACCACACGCTTGACATAGACCTCGCCGGTCTTGCGGTTGACTTCAACATCGGCCACCCACGCCGCCCAGGCCGCGCCAAAGCCAGGCCACTTGCTGTGCATATAGCGCGCATAGGCCATGCCCTGGCCGTGCACGATGTCGGGTGAGTCGCCCGGCTGGTTTGTGTTTTGCTGCGCGGCGGTGTGCGCAACCCAGCCGGCGCGGTCGGCCGTGGTGCGCACCAGCTCTGCGGCGCGCGGCTCCTTGAGGTAGCGCAGGCGAAATTCGACCGGGTCCACGCCGGCGGCGTGGGCCAACTCGTCGATGTAAGACTCGTGCGCAAACGAGCTGGGCAGGGCCGACACGCCGCGCAGCCATGACGCGCGCAGCATGGGCGCCATGTCGTTCACGCTGACGCGCAGGTTGCTGTAGTCGTAAGGCGGGCGGGCCGTGCGGTCGCCCATCTCGAAGGCCTGTGCCGTAGGCTCGATGGTGCGGGTCAGCAGCAGGGCCAGCGTTGGCGCGCCGTTGGACGGGTAAGAGGTCTGGAAGTCATAGGCCGCGACAGAGCCATCAGCATTGAGCCCACCGTTGACTTCCATCAATTGGGCCGCGCCCTTGGGCTCCCAGGCGTTTTCCTGTTCACGCGTGAGCTGCACGCGCACCGGTGCGCCCACGGCTTTTGACAGCAGGGCTGCATCGGCGGCCACGTCATCGGCACAGTTACGGCCGTAGCAACCTGCAGCCTCCATACGGATCACGTCGATGTTGACATCGGCCAGCCCGGTCAGGCGTGACAGGTCGGCACGCAGCACATGCGGGTTCTGGCTGCCGGCCCAGACCGTGAGGCGAGGTGTTTCTTTGTCCTGAAAATCTGCCACGGCACAGGAAGGGCCGAGCGAAGCATGCATCTGGTAGGGCCAGATGTAGGTGCGCGGCATGGCCTGCGCAGCATTCGCCATCGCGCCATCGACATCGCCTTCATCGACCAGCTTGCGCTGGGTGGACGGGTTGGTGCGCAGCGCGTGTTCAAGGTTGTTGAGGTTGGCGAGACCCGGCCAGGCCCTCCATTGAACGCGCAGCTCGCGCAGGGCTTGTTCTGCGTGTTCTTCACGTTCGGCCACGATACCGACAAAGTCGCGTATCACCACCACGGCGCGAATGCCGGGGATATGTGCGATGGATGATTCATCAACCGACTCCAGCGTGTTGCCGATGAAGTCGCCGTGGTCAGCACCCGCATAGGGCGGGCGTACCACGCGCCCATGCAGCATGCCGGGTACGCGCATGTCGTGCACAAAGGTGAGCTGGCCGGTGGCTTTGGCGGGGATGTCGACGCGCTCAGTGCTGGTGCCGACGATGCGGTAGTCGGCAGGGGCTTTGAGGGGTGTGTCGAGCGCGAGGGACAGCTCGGTGTGCTGCTGGCCGACCAGCAAGGCATATGACACGGACGCGGCATCGCTGCCATTGACCGACACCATGCCGTTGCGCACCACCAGCAAGGCGGCATCAACCTGTAGCAGCAGCGCAGCTTTGTTGACCAGCCAGGCACGCGCCTGTGCGGCTGCTGCGCGCAAGGGTACGGCGTGTATCTGTATCGACGCGCTCGCAATCGTCGCGCCCTGGTTGGGCGCGCGCGTGGTGTCGCCCAGAACCATGTTGATGCGGTCCATGCCAACGTCGAGTTCTTCAGCCACGATTTGCGCCAGGGCGGTGCGTATGCCTGTGCCCAGGTCCACGTGGCCGTTGAGGGCGGTGACGCTGCCATCGTCCCAAACGGCGACGAGTATCTCGACGCCTTCTTCAGGGTTGGCGCTGACCAGCGCGGGTTGTCCTGTGGCGGGTATCGGCGGGGCAGGCGGTTCGCGCGTGACCAGCAGGCAACCGGCGGCCGTGTGAAAGTCTGCCCGCGTGAGGGCCTGGTCGGCGCGGCGGGTCATGTGGCAGCACTTTGCGCTGATCGTTGTTGCATCAGAACGGCTGCACGTCGCACAGCCTTCATGATTTCAAGATGCGCACCGCAGCGGCAGAGGTTGCCGGACAGCTCACGGCGAATGTCGTCATCGCTCGGGTCAGGGTTGCGTGAGAGCAAAGCCGTGGTCATCATGATCATGCCGCTGAGGCAATAGCCGCACTGCGCGGCCTGCGCCTCTATAAAGGCTTGTTGCACCGGATGCAGGTTGTCGAACCGCACCGCCGGGCCGCCCCAAGGTGCGGAAGCCTCCCCGGGGCGCAGAGAGGACACGCCAGTGCCGAACGTGGGGGCCAAATTTGCCAAACCTTCGAGCGTGGTGATGTCGCGGCCTTCGACACCGCAGGCCGGGATCACGCATGAGCGTGCTGCCACACCATCGACCAGCACCGTGCAGGCGCCGCACTCACCCAGGCCGCAGCCGTACTTGGGGCTGTTGAGTTCAAAGTCGTTGCGCAGCACCATGAGCAGGGAGGCTTCGCTGTCCAGCGCCAGGCTCTTCTGCGCCTGGTTGACCGAGAGCGTCACGACCCTGGTGTTCATGCGTGTGTGGTGTGCCGCTTCAGGCGATGTCGCCGGACTGGATGCGCTTGACGCCTTTGGCCGCCATCTGCTTCCAGGCCGCAGCAAGCGAGCCGTTGAGGTCAATCGCGCGCGTAGCGTCTTCAATCACATAGGTCTTGAAACCCATCCTGCGTGCATCAAGAGCCGTCCAGGCGACGCAGAAGTCGGTGGCCAGGCCACTCAGGTAGACGGTGGTGATGCCGCGCTGCCTGAGGTAACCAGCCAGGCCCGTGGCCGTCTTGTGGTCGGCTTCTTCAAAGGCGGAGTAGCTGTCGGTCTCTTTGTGAAAACCCTTGCGGATGATGATTTGCGCGGTCGGCAGCTTGAGGTCCTTGCTCACGGCGGCGTCTTCGGTACCCTGCACGCAGTGGTCAGGCCACAGCACCTGGGTGCCGTAAGAAAGTTTGGTGGTCTCGAAAGGTTTTTTACCGGGGTAGCTGCTGGCAAAAGACGCGTGGCCTGCGGTGTGCCAGTCCTGCGTGACGACGATGTTTTCAAACGCCTGTGAGAGCTTGTTGATGATGGGTACCACCTCGTTGCCGCCCTTGACGGCCAGCGTGCCGCCATCGAGGAAACAGTTCTGCACATCGACCACCAGCAGGGCGGCCTTGGGGCCCGGCTTGATGGCGGGTGCCGCAAACAGCGAGGCTGACATGCCTATGCCGCCCAGCAGGCCGGCGGCTGCGGTGGATCTCAAAATCATTCGACGACTGGTGATGACCATGTGAAACTCCCTGAAAGTTTGTTAAACGTTAAACACTCACTCTAGACACTCAGGTAAGCACGGCGCACATCCTCGTTCGCTGCGAGGTCGGCCATGCTGCCCTCAAAACGGATCTGGCCTTTTTCAAGCACATAGGCGCGGTCTGAGACCAGCTCGGCAAAGTGCATGTTCTGCTCTGACAGCAGAATGCTCACGCCCTGGCTTTTGAGCTCCAGGATCATGTGCGCCATCTGTTCGACGATGACGGGCGCCACACCTTCTGAAGGCTCGTCAAGCAGTACCAGGTAGGGGTTGCCCATGAGGGTGCGCGCGACCGTCAGCATCTGCTGTTCGCCACCGCTCATGCGGCCACCGGGGCGCTGCGGCATTTCACCCAGATTGGGGAAGAGCCTGAACAGGCGCTCGGGCGTCCAGACCGGTGCCTCGACGCCGTCTGGCCATTTGCGTGCCGGCTGCTTGCCGACTTCGAGGTTTTCCATGACCGTGAGATCGGTGAAGACGCGCCTGTCTTCAGGTACAAAACCCAGGCCCAGGCGGGCGGCCACATGCGGCTCGCTCTTCGAGATATCAGTGCCCATAAAACGGATGGCGCCACGGCGTTTGGCCAGCATGCCGATCAGCGCCTTGAGCGTGGTGGACTTGCCGGCGCCGTTGCGGCCCATGAGTGCGACAACTTCGCCGCGGCGCACCTGCAGGTCCACGTCGTACAGGATCTGAGCTGCGCCGTACCAGGCGGCGAGTGATTTGGCTTCAAGCAGGACTTCGTTGCTCATGATGTTTCTCCTGCGGCCTGCGCCTCTGTGGTCGCAGCCTGCTTTTTCTCGAACGTCTTGCCGCTGCCGAAGTACACCTCCTGCACTTTGGGGTGGTCACGAATCTCCAGCGGTTTGCCCTGTGCAATCAGCCGCCCGCGGGCCAGCACGATCATGCGGTCGGCATAGGCAAACACCACGTCCATGCTGTGCTCGGTGAAGAGCACGGCCATGCCGCGTTCGATCACCAGCTTTTTGGTCAGCGCCATGAGTGCGTTGCGTTCGTTGGGCGCCATGCCTGCGGTGGGCTCGTCCATCAGCAGCAACTTGGGTGAGTTGGCCATGGCAATCGCCAGCTCAACGCGTTTGACATCGCCATAGGCCAGTTCGCTGCATGGCCTGTCGGCCTGCGCCTTCATGCCGACCTGGTCCAGCAGGTCAAGCGCTTTGCCGTGCTTGTAGTCTGCCGCACGACGCCACATGGAAAACAGCTTGCTGTCGTGTGAGAGCAGGGCCATCTGCACGTTTTCAACCACCGTTAGGGAAGCAAAGGTTTCGGCGATCTGGAAGGTGCGGCCCACGCCCAGCCGCCAGATGGCTCGGGGCGCGCGGCCCACAAGGTCCTGGCCAGCCAGCATGATGCTGCCCTGGTCGGCGCGCAACTGGCCGTTGACCATGTTGAAGGTGGTGGTCTTGCCTGCGCCGTTGGGGCCTATGAGTGCCAGCAGCTCGCCGGCGGCCAGGTCAAAGCTGATGCCGTCAACGGCCTTGACGCCACCAAATGATTTGCCCAGGTTGCTGACCTGGAGGAGCGGGGCGGTGCTCATGCTTTCACCTCGGCTTTATCAACGCTTGCTGGCTTGACCTTGCTGCTGCGCAGGCGGTCAAACAGTTGTTTGGAAAAACCTGCAATGCCCTGCGGGAAGAGCAGCACCAGCAGCAAAATAATGGCGCCCAGCATGGCGCGCCAGTAGTCTGTATTGCGTGCCACGGTGTCGTGCAGCCAGGTGAAGGTGACCGCCCCGACGACGGGGCCGGCCAAAGTCTGTACACCGCCCAGCAGCACCATCACCAGCCCGTCGACGGATTTGCCGACACTCAGGCTCTCGGGCGAAATGCTGCCTTTTGAAAACGCATACAGCGCCCCGGCAAGCCCTGCGGCCGCACCTGCAATCACAAAGGCTGTCCACTGCATGCGCTTGACGTCGATGCCGATGGCATCGGCGCGCAGCACGGAGTCGCGGCTTGCGCGCAGGGTGTAGCCGAATGGCGAGAACAGCACGCGCCGCAGCCAGAGGATGGCGGCTGCGACCAGCACCAGCGTCAGCCAGTAATAGGCGCGTTTGTCAGACAGCCATTCAGATGGCCACACGCCGGTCAGTCCGTTGCTGCCGCCTGTGAATGAATCCCACTGGTAGGTGATGGCCCAGGTGATTTGCGCAAAGGCGAGTGTCAGCATGGCCAGGTAAACACCAGACAGGCGCACTGCAAACCAGCCGTAGATAAATGCACCCAGCCCGGCAACCAGTGGCGCGACGATGAGCGAGGCCTCCATCGGCATGCCGGTGCTGCGAACCAGCAGCGCCGCACCATAGGCGCCCAGGCCGAAGTAGGCCGCGTGGCCGAAGGAGTGCATGCCGGCAGGGCCCATGATGAAGTGCAGGCTGGCGGCAAACAGGGCGGCTATCAGCAGGTCAATCATCAGGACGATGGTGTAGGGCGAGTTGGCCGCGAGCACCGGCGTGATGGCCAGGGCAATGCCCAGCACGGCGGCGACGACAAGGTAGCTGCGGCCACCCTTGCGCAGCGGTTCTTCCTGCATGCCGGTGTGGCGGCTGGCCGCTTGCGGTTTGCCGAACAGGCCCCACGGACGCCAGACCAGCACGACGGCCATGACGATGAAATCAACCACCAGGGTGAGTTTTGAAAACGAGATGCTGTAGCCAAAAATTTCAACCACGCCCAGCCAGATGCAGATGGCCTTGATCTCGGCCAGCAGCAGCGCCGCCGCATAGGCGCCGGGAATCGAGCCCATGCCGCCGACCACCACCACCACAAAAGCCGAGCCTATGGTGTTGAGGTCCATCTCCAGCGTGGCGGGTTCGCGCGGCAGTTGCAGCGCGCCGCCCAGGCCGGCGAGCATGGCGCCCAGGGCGAAGACGGCGGTAAACAGCCAGGCCTGGTTGACGCCCAGTGCGCTGACCATACCGCGGTCTTGTGTAGCCGCGCGCACCAGCGTGCCCCAGCGGGTGCGGGTGAGCAGCAGCCAGAGCAGGCCGAGCACCACAGGGCCAACCACAATCAGGAAGAGGTCGTAGCTGGGGAACTGGCGGCCGAGAATCTCGACCGATCCGGTCAGGCCCGGCGCGCGTGGGCCCAACAGTTCGTCAGGACCCCAGAAATAGAGAACGGCATCCTTGATGACGAGCACCAGTGCAAACGTCGCCAGCAACTGGAACAGCTCGGGCGCCTTGTAGATGCGGCGCAGCAGTACGATTTCGATCAGCGCACCGATGATGCCAACGGCGACGGCCGAGAGCAGCAGGGCAGGCCAGAAGCCCAGTCCGCCGCCCAGCTTGCTCACCATGGTGTAGGCGATGTAGATGCCGACCATGAAAAATGAGCCGTGCGCAAAGTTGACGATGCGCGTGACGCCGAAGATCAGCGACAGCCCGGCCGCCACAAAAAACAGTGACGATGCGCCGGCCAGTCCGTTGAGCAACTGAACGATGAAGCCTGAAAAACTCATAAGGAAATCGTCCTTGCGGTGGGGCAATGGAGGCGTGGGCCCTCCCCGACGCGCCCTTTAAAAGAGCGCATCCTGGAGGAAATAAAAGGGAGGCCTCCGCCTGCCTGCAGGTCAGAAACCCGGAGCGGCAGGCGGCAGGTCATCACGTCAGTCGGCTGCGCGCGACTTCTTGACGTCTGCTGCCGGCGGCTGGAACTTCGCGCCGTCGAAGTAGGTGTAGTCCACCATCACGCCCTTGCCGTTGTCGTTCTTCGTCTTGCCGACGAATGCGCCCATGGTGGATTGATGGTCTTCAGCGCGGTAGGTGATCTTGCCAAATGGCGTCTCGACCTGCAAGCCCTTGAAGGCGGTGACCAGCTTGGCCGACTCTGTGCTCTTGGCCTTGGCAATGCCGGCAGCCACAGACTTGATCATGGCGTAGCCAACGACGGAGCCAAGGCGCGGATAGTCCTTGTACTTGCCGTGGTAGGCCAGGAAGAAGGCCTTGTGCTCAGGCGTCTGGATGCCATACCAGGGGTAGCCGGTGACGATCCAGCCATTGGGCGTTTCTTCTTTCAGCGGGTCGAGGTATTCAGGCTCGCCGGTCAGTACGCTGACCACCGCGCGGTCCTTGAACAGGCCGCGGGTGTTGCCTTCACGGACAAACTTTGACAGGTCGGCGCCGAACAGCACATTGAAGATCGCATCGGGTTTTGCATCGGAAAGGGCCTGCACGACCGGGCCTGCATCAACACGGCCCAGCGGCGTGGCCTGCTCGGCCACAAACTCGACATCAGGCTGTGCAGCCTTGAGCAACTGCTTGAATGCGGCGACGGCGGACTGGCCATATTCATAGTTGGGGTAGACGATGGCCCAGCGCTTTTTCTTGAGCTTGACGGCCTCAGGCACCAGCATGGCGGCCTGCATGTAGGTGCCGGGGCGCAGGCGGTAGGTGTACTGGTTGCCGCCTTGCCATGTCATCTTGTCGGTCAGCGGCTCGCCGGCCAGGAAGAAGAACTTCTTCTGCTTGGCAAAGTCAGCTACGGCCAGACCGGTGTTGGACAGGAAGGTGCCTGTCAGCACATCGATTTTTTCGCGCGAGACGAGCTCTTCGGCCACCCGCACCGCATCGCCAGGGTTGGCGTTGTCGTCGCGTGTGATGAGTTCAAGCTTTTTGCCGTTCACGCCGCCAGCGGCATTGATCTCTTCGACGGCAAGCTCCATGCCCTTTTTGTAGGGCTCGAGAAAGGCGGGTTGTGCCTTGTAGCTGTTGACTTCGCCAATCTTGATAACGGCCTGGGCTTGCGCCGTGACCGCAGATCCCAGCAAGCCCATACAGGCCACGAGGCCCAGCAGGTTGTGTCGCATCTTCATAAGAACTCCCATAGTGAAAATCGGTTAATCAGTCATGCGGTCAGGTTACCGGAGACCGTCCTCGCCCTTGATTTCGTGGATCTGCAATCCGCCCACGCGCGGCAGTGGCCGGCCACTGTCTGTGACGACGACAGCGACCACAATTTCATTGGCACGCGGTGCATCGGCCACCCGCGCTTCCATCGCATCAAAATGGCTGCGCACAAACGCCGCATCCTTGTGGCCGAGGGGCACGTCAATGGCCGTGCCCAGCCCGCCACGCTTTTTGCTTGAAGGCACCAGCGCCGCACCCTTTTCAACGGCCAGGCGCAAGGGCGCGCCCAGCTTGGGGTGCAGTATCGCAGCAGCGTGCTCCAGCTCGCCCGCCTCACCGACGATGGCGGCCTTGCCGTAACTTTGGGCCTTGCCTGGCTCTATGCCGAGGGCCTGCACGCATTTCTGTCCGAGCAGCCCGCCCAGCTCTTCGCCAATGGCGATCAGCTCGTCCAGGTTTTCTGAAAAACGGCCGGCGAAGGGGTTTTCAATCACGGCCATGGCCAGCGCACGCCGTGTGGGTGGCGTGACGGGTTTGCCCATTTCCATCAGCACTTCGTCTACCTGCACAATGATTTTTCTGATTTTGGCTGTCATGGTTGCTTCCTGATTTGTTCTGTATTTTGCGCAATGTGCCCTGCCTAGCGCAGGCCGTCCCATTTGCTGATGGCGCTGGCCGCCAGGCCGCCGACGCGGGCATGTATGCGAGGGCCGGTGCTCATGGCCAGGATAAAAACAATCTCGTCGTGTAGCGGCGCGCCGGGCACGCGCACTTCTATCGCATCAAAGTGGCTGCGCACATAGCTGGCATTGACGTGCGTCATGGGTACGTCAAGCGCGGTACCGGGCGCGCCTACTTTTTTGGTGGATGGCACGATGGACAGGGCATTGCCGGGCTGGCCGGTTTTTTCTTCTGCCTGGCCCTTGGCGTAGGCGTTGCGGTCGCCCTTCCAGCCCAGCAGTTCGCGCATGGCGTAGCCGCCCGGTACATGCCAGAGGGCACCGTGTTCAAGCTCACCCGAGGCGCCGATGATTGCGCCTTTGCCGTAGCCTTCAATGCGTTCTGCCGGTACGTCCATCGCTGCGCGCAGCCGCTCGGCCATGTCCATGCCCACGGGCTGCAGGGCATCCATCATTGGCAGGATGTCGGGCTCATAGCGGCCGGCAAAAGGATTGGTCATGACCAGGCCAATTGCCCCACGAATGAGCGGCACGTCGGCGACCGGCCCGAATTCGTGCCGAATCTGCTCAACGTGGGTGAAGATACGCCTGATTTCAATCATGTCCCGAGTCCATATGTTTTGTTAAGCAAATACTGAACCAGTTTGCTTTCCCGCGGCCGGTCTGGCCTCTGTCAATTGCAGCATTTCTGTATTTTCGCCCTGACTGGTCACCACCTGGCCCTGGCAGACCAGAACTGCAGACCATATCAGGCCGGCAGCGCGCAGTTCATCTGCCTTGATCCTGCCTGCCCGCAGCGCCTGCCCTACGGTTTCTGGTGGCAGTGGAGGTACGTCTGTCGTGACGCACAGCTCGCCCAGATCCGAGTCGTCCCTGATGTCACTGGCCGGCCGGCGCGTGATGCGTGGATCATCCACGTTGACTGCGTTTGCAATGATGGTGGCTGCCGCGTCGGCTGCAGATGCGGTACGTGCCAGAACGGTTACGCTGTCGGCGATACCGAGCGAGAAACTGCGGCCACGCCAGCCGCTGGTGGCCACGCCGCGCACCGGGATGGCACTTGTAATCTCGAATCGCCCATCAACGCCGATGCCATTTTGTATTTCACGCGCATCCAGGCGCGCCAGGTCGGCATACAGGCCTATGCGCAGTGCCTCACCGGGCATCAGGTGCAGGGCGATATCCCCTCCGTTGTTGACCCATGCGCTTTTGATGCCGTCCAGTGCGTAGCAGGCGATGAGCTCCTCAGCGACCGAACCGGCCACCGCAGCCATGGGGGTGATGAAGTTCTTGTTGTGCGGCTGGCATGCGTGCCACATGCGGCGTGCGATTTCGCCATTCAGCGCGCAATCTTTTCCCACTGGCTGACGCAACATGCCGAGCTCGCTCACCAGCTCATCAAGGATGCTGGTGAAGCGGCCCCAGGCACGCGCATGGCCTGCGTGCACCGCGTCAGTCCGGCCTTTGGCGCCGATCACGATGTCGATGGGGCCATGCTGGAAATGCCAGCGGCCAGCATCGAGTTGCGAGCGTTGGGCCATAAGCCTGGTGACTAGCCCAGCAGGGGCGGTCGCGCCAGCGGCCAGGGGTTGGCTGGCGACAGCGCTGCCCATGCAAGCGATTGGGGCGCACCGTCGTTGTGCCATGCGCCACGGTTGAGTGCTTCTTCGAGCGTGCGCACATATTCCATATGGCCGCCCAGTGCGCGGTAGTCATCCAGCTTCATGCTGAATTCAATCGGCGCCACGATAGCCGGTGTGGGCACCGTGCCAAAGCTTTTGTCGGGCATGCGCATGACATCGACCATGATCGTGATACCGCCGCCGGGCCAGACGTAGGCAGGTGCACCGCCGCAGGTCACGTTGACAAGCGCACCCTTGATGGCGCGTGTCAGCAGTATCGGGTTGTCCGTCACCCCCGCGCGCAGGCTGCCACCGGCGCCGCCGAGAAACAAGACCGTGCAAAGGGACGGCTCGCAGTTTTCACCGATGCGCCCGACGATGGCGCGGACCCCTGCGGGCATTTCCCGTTCAACGGGCTTGAGTGTTTCATCGAGGACATACCAGCTGGCGTGCTCGCCTGTCGTAGATGTCATGAGCAGGCGCAAGCCAGGCCATGCGGTTTCTGCGTCCCAGCTTTCAATGATGGACAGGGGGTCTTCAATGTCGGTGCCACCCCAGCCAATGCCAGGATTGGCCACCTGGAAGTAACGTCCCGGGGTGGATTTGCGGCCGCGCATCCTGATGCCGGACGCTGGCATGTCGAGGCAGCGGCCTGCCTGGTGCTCGGTCAGCACGCCGGTGATGTGGTCATCGACGACCACCACCTCATCAAGCTTGCCGAAAAGCTGCTTGGCAAAAATGCCGACGGTGGCAGAGCCGCAACCGACGCGCATGCGCTGTTCCTCGACGCCGTTGACGATGGGCGCGCGACCTGCCTGCACCACGATCTGCGCGCCGCCATCAATGGTCAATTCGACGGCCTCCTTGTTGCCCAGGGCCTCCATCATCATGACGGTGACGCGGCCTTCTTTCTTGCTGCCGCCTGTCAGGTGATGCACGCCGCCGAGTGACAGCATTTGCGAGCCGTATTCGGCCGTCGTCACATGCCCCACCACTTCGCCCTTGCAGCGCACATTGGCCTGCTCGGCGCCGAGGAAACGGTCTGTGTCTATTTTTACCTTCAGGCTGCAGTAGCTGAAGATGCCCTCGGTGACGACGGTCACCATGTCCACGCCGGCAGCTTTTGATGAGACGATGAAAGGTGCAGGCTTGTAGTCAGGGTAGGTGGTGGATGAACCGACGCCTGTCACAAATACTTCGTCGGCAAGCAGGAGGTCGCCGTCCCACTGTGCCGGGAGTTTTTCCTCCCGCCCTGATTCTTCACTGTCTTTCACTGCATCAACGGAATCTTCAACACGGCCCGCAAACGGTACGAGAGGCGCCTCACCCGCATCAAGCGTGCGGCGCAGCAGGATGACGGGATCGACCCTGATCAGCGTGCCGCCCCGATTGGCATAGCGGTCGCAGGCGCCGCTGCGGCCTTCCGATATCTGGCACAGCACCGGGCAGGCATTGCACTCGATCTTCTCGCCGGCCATGCGCTCATTGCGCGGCCGCGCGCGCTCCATGACCTGCACCAGCGCGGAGCCGTCCATGCCAGGCAAACCATCGGTCTTGGTGTGTTCGGTCATCGTGTTCACTTTCGCGCCCGTTGCGCCAGCTGTTTATTGATGTAGCGCGCGCTTAACTTTGGTGTTGTGTTTGCTACATTTAAATTCAATGTATCGCATCCTGATTTGCCATGCAACTTTTTTTTGCGCCAATCCGGGTTTTTCTTTGAATGTTGCAAGTGCTACATTTAAATGTTGCATTCACTACATTTGTGTGGCACATTGTCGGCAAATGAAGGCGTCTTTCTGGCTGTATTTTTGCGAAAAACCATGACTCATGTTGTAACCGACGCCTGCATCAGGTGCAAATATACCGACTGTGTCGATGTCTGCCCGGTCGATTGCTTCAAGGAGGGTCCGGACTTCCTGATCATCGACCCGGATGAATGTATTGATTGCGCGGTGTGTATTCCCGAATGCCCGGTCAATGCGATTTATGCCGACACCGATACACCGGAGCCGATGAAGCATTTCCTGGAAATCAACCAGCGCCTGTCTCCGCTCTGGCCTGTCATCACCAAACGCAAGGAGGCCTTGCCCGACGCGGACGTGTGGAAAGACTGCAGCGGCAAACTGGCCGAACTTGACCCCGAGCTGTATCCATCCATCCTTCCATTCATCCAGGCAACACCCGCATCATGAGCGCCTTTAATGAAGAACGTGTGCTGTCTGTCCATCACTGGACGGACCGGCTGTTTACCTTCACCACCACTCGCGACACATCGCTGCGTTTTCGCAACGGTCACTTCACCATGATCGGGCTGAAGGTCAACGACAAGCCCTTGTTGCGTGCGTACAGCATCGTCAGTCCCAACCACGATGAGCATCTGGAGTTCCTGAGCATCAAGGTGCCCGACGGCCCGCTGACCTCAAGGCTGCAGCACGTCAAGGTCGGCGACACCATCATCGTCGGCCGCAAACCCACCGGCACGCTGGTGACTGACTACCTGCTGCCTGGCAAGCGGCTGTACCTGCTGTCGACCGGTACCGGCCTGGCGCCCTTCATGAGCATTATTCGCGACCCGGAAACCTATGAGCGCTTTGAGCAGGTTGTGCTGGTGCATGGTGTGCGTCAGGCGGAGGAGCTGGCGTACCACGATTTGTTGGTTGACCATCTGCCGAAGCACGAGTTTCTGGGTGAGCTGATCGCGGGCCAGCTTTTGTACTACCCCACTGTGACACGCGAGACCTGGCGCAACATGGGCCGCATCACGGACCTGATGGAAAGCGGCAAGCTGTTCGCAGACCTGAACCTGCCGCCGCTGGACCCGGCCAATGACCGCGTGATGATCTGCGGCAGCCCGGAAATGCTCCGGGACCTGAAGCACATGCTGGAGAAAAGCGGTTTTAATGAGGGCAACACGTCGAAGCCGGGCGATTTTGTGATTGAGCGGGCTTTCGCGGAACAATAATGTGCTGAACCCGGATCATCCAGAGAGACCATGACAGCAGCAAAGACCAAAAAGACTCTGGCAACACCCAGGCGCGCTGCGGTGCGGTCGGCCAAACCGGCCGGAACGCGCGAGCAGGCGGCACAGACCACGCGCGACAACATCCTGAAGGCAGCAACCCGGGTATTTGCGCGCTATGGTTACGACGGCGGCAGCGTCGAGAAAATTTCACAGTCCGCAAAGTCATTCGACCGGATGATCTATTACTACTTCGGCAGCAAGGAGGGGCTCTTCATCGAAGTGCTGGAGGACATGTACCGTCGCATGAATGATGCCGAGCTGGCCCTGTCTCTGGACATCGGGCAACCCGTAGAGTCGCTCAAGGAGGTCATCCGTTTCGTGGTGACCTATTACGCGAAGAACCCCGAATTCATCACGCTGCTCAACACCGAGAACCTGCATCGCGGCAAGCACATTTCAAAGTCGCTGCGCGCCCGTGAGTACTCATCACCCGCCATTGCCATCATCAGCCAGCTGCTTGAGAGCGGCATCCAGAAGGGCGTGTTCCGCAGTGATGTGTCCGCACGCAATGTCTATTTGCTGATTGCTGCTACAGGTTACTTTTATATTTCCAACCGGCACACGCTCACCGCATTCCTGGGTGAGGACCTGCAGGCCCCCCAGGCCATGGCCGACTGGCAGGACTTCATCATCATGACCGTACTGCGTACCGTGATGCTCAAGCCCTGAGCGAACAAACAATACAAACCTCCTCAAGAAAGACGCCCATGGCAGAAGTCGCATCCACCGGGAAATCCGGAAAAGTCGTCATAAAAAACATCGGCCTGCTGCTGTCCGGCGATATCGACAACCCCATTCTTGAAGCGGACACGATTGTGGTGAATGATGGACTGATTGTGGCCGTCGGCAAATTCAAGGACTGCGATGTCGAGCACGCACAAACCGTGATCGATGCACACCAGACCTGCGTCTGCCCGGGCCTGATTGACAGCCATGTGCATCCGGTTTTTGGTGACTGGACACCACGCCAGAACCAGATCGGCTGGATTGACTCGACCATGCACGGCGGTGTGACCACCATGATTTCTGCAGGTGAGGTCCATCTGCCGGGCCGGCCCAGGGACATCGTGGGCCTGAAGGCATTGGCCATCACGGCGCAGCGCGCGTTTGACAACTTCAGGCCGGGAGGTGTCAAGGTTCTTGCAGGCGCACCCGTGATTGAAAAAGGCATGGTCGAGCAGGACTTCAAGGAGCTGGCAGAGGCTGGTGTCGGCCTGCTGGGTGAGGTTGGTCTGGGCTCGGTCAAGGCTGGTTATGAGGCAAAAGAAATGGTGGCCTGGGCACGCAAGTACGGTATACAGAGCACCATCCATACCGGTGGCCCGTCAATTCCGGGCTCAGGCCTGATCGACAAGGACGTGGTGCTCGAAGCCGATGCCGATGTCATCGGCCATATCAATGGCGGTCACACTTCGTTGTCGGAACAGCATGTTTGCGAGTTATGCGAAAAGTCTTCGCGTGCGATAGAAATTGTGCACAACGGCAATGAAAAGGTAGCCATTGCTGCTGCACAGGCGGCACTGCAGCTCAAGTGCCCGCACCGCGTCATTCTGGGCACTGACGGCCCAGCGGGCTCAGGCGTTCAGCCGCTCGGCATCCTGCGATTGATTTCCCTCCTGTCCAGTCTTGGCAATATCCCCGCTGAGCTGGCTTTCTGTTTTGCCACTGGTAATACGGCAAAAATCCGCAGGCTCAACTGCGGGTTGATAGAGGTGGGCCGCGACGCGGACTTTGTATTCATGGACAAGGCCCAGCACACGGCCGGCGTTGATCTTCTGGACAGTGTTCAGCGCGGTGACATACCAGGTGTTGGCATGGTGATGATCGATGGGCTGGTGCGTAGCGGCCGTAGCCGCAATACCCCTCCGGCGACGACCATTCCCGAGGTTGTCTCGCACGTCTGACCCTGCGGGCTTATGAAGCGGCAGCTTCCCGGGCGGCTGTCGCCTTGACAAGAACGGCCGCTCCCTGCGGCAGTTCTGACAGCCTTATCTGTTGTCCTGGTGCGATGACCATGTCAGGCTTGAACGCAGCGGGTGTCTGGCTGTCTTCCCGCTCCCAGTGCACTTGCGTCTCGCGGCCTTCAAGTTTGAGTGTGATTTCGAACGATGGCCAGGCTGAAGGTACGCAGGGTGTCAGCGAAAACATGCCTTGACGGATACGAAGGCCCAGGATGCTTTCCATCGCGGCGCGATACAGCCACGCCGCCGAACCGGTGTACCAGCTCCAGCCGCCGCGGCCCACATAAGGCGCGGAGCCGTAAACGTCACCGGCCATCACATAGGGTTCAAGTTCGTAAACCGGACCGCGCGTCGGATGTTCGCTGCGGTGCGCGGGGCTCAGGGCCTTGAAACTTTCCCACGCCGCGTCGGCATCGCCGGTTTGGGCCTGCGCCATCATGGCCCACACGGCTGCATGTGAATACTGCCCGCCGTTCTCACGTACCCCGGGTGGATAGGCCTGGATATAGCCGGGGTTGTTGGGAGACTTTTCGAGCGGCGGCGCCAGCAAATGTAGCAGGCCGGCTTCGTCGTCAATCAGCTGCTGGCGCATGGCCTGCATGGCTGGCTGGATGAAGGTGTCGCTGGATGCGCCGGACAGCACGGACCAGGCCTGCGCGATCAGATCGATCTTGCACTCGTCATTCTCAGATGACCCGAGCGCTGCTCCGTTGTCGAAGAAGGCGCGGCGGAACCACTCACCATCCCAGCCGTGGGTGTGTAGCGCCTTGATCCAGCCTTCGCGTGCATCCAGCCATTTTTGTGCGCGCTCGGCCTCGCCTCTTGAGCGGGCGATGGGTGCAAAGCCCTGGACCACGCTGCAGAGAAACCAGGCCAGCCAGACCGACTCGCCGCGCCCCTCATGGCCAACACGGTTCATGCCGTCGTTCCAGTCGCCCGTGCCCATGAGCGGCAGGCCGTGTGCGCCGGTCGGCAGACTGCGGTCTATGGTGCGCGCGCAGTGCTCATACACCGATGCAGATTGCTCGCTGATACCGGGTGCATAGTAGGCGTCTTCTGCGCCTTCGGGTATGGCAGCGCCTTCAAGAAAATACACGGGCTCATCCAGCACGGTGTTGTCGCCGGTCACATCGACATAGTGTGTGCAGGCAAACGGCAGCCACAGCAGGTCGTCGCTGAAGTGGGTTCGCACGCCTTCACCGCCGGGCGCATGCCACCAGTGCTGCACATCGCCTTCTGCAAATTGCCGCGAGGCGTTGAGCAGAATCTGCTCGCGCAGCCGTTGGGGAGCAACAACGGCAAATGCCATGCTGTCCTGTAGCTGGTCGCGAAACCCGAATGCCCCACCTGCCTGGTAAAACCCGGCTTTTGACCAGAGGCGCGATGTCAGCGTCTGGTAGAGCAGCCAGCGGTTGACGAGTGCGTCAAACAGCTTGTCGGGCGTGCGTACCTGTACGCTGCCCAGCAGCGCAGTCCAGAAAGATTTGGTCCGGGTCAGCGCCTCCGCCACGTCGCGCTGCAGCCAGGTCCTTGCCAATTGCTCTGCCTGGGCAGCATCAGCAGCGTGACCAAGGATGAAGGTAAAGCTGACGATGTCACCTGCTGGCACGCTGAAGTTGCTGGCCAGGGCGCCACAAGGGTCCAGGCCACCGCCGTGACGCTGTCCAAGCGTATTTGGCAGGCTGAGCCGACCGGTGGTGTCAAAGAACTCGTTGCGATCACATGTCCACTGAACCAGGCCGCCCATGCCGGTGAGTGCGAGAAACGCGGTTGAGCCCCCAAAGCCGGCACGGCTTTCCCGCTGCTGCGCCATCACAACCGGCAAACCCGCGGAATTCCAGGTCTGTATGGTGCGGCGCTCCGCGTGGGCTGCACCCATCTGCCATTCCGCCATGGCCAGTGCCCGCAAATGGAGCGATTCAGACCCGCCATTTCGCAACTCCACGTGCACCAGTTTGACTGCGTCGTCACGATCTGCAAAAAAAGTTGTCTGTATCGCCAGGTGTTCATGCTGGCAATCGAACACCGTGTAGCCCTGACCGTGCCTTACCCCATGGCTTGTCCTGCCAGCGTCCGGCTTACCCGCTTCCGTCACCGGGACCAGTTGCAGCAGCGTCCCCGAGTTCACATCCTGCAGCAGGAAATGCTCATGCGTCTGGTCCTGCACAGGGTCGTTGCTCCAGGGCGTCACCTGGTGGAGCCTGCTGTTGGTCGCCCACGTGTAGCCACTGCCGGCTTCGGACACCTGGAAACCAAAAGAAGCATTGGCAATGACGTTGACCCATGGTCGGGGAGGCCGCTGGCCCGCATTGACCTGGAAACGGAACTCCCCGCTCACGGCATCAAAGACACCTTGTGGCGTGAGGGGGGCAATGGCCGGTGTCGTTTGTTTCTGAAATGGCGCGGCGTCGGGCGTTGGAATTGCGCCAGAGACTGCCGATCGTCCCCAGACCGCGCGCAGTGAATCAACCTGGGTCTCAATCGGTCTGCCATCGGCGGTGAAGATGACGCGTGCATGTGCGGCAAGCGCTGCTTTTTCATGGTCTGTGACCTCCTGGTCACGCAGCAGGTAAAACCCCGCAGCGTCGCTCGGCGGAAAGCTTTGTTGAACTTTCTGGTTCAAGCGGTCGCGTTGCGCGAGGATTTCGCGTTGCAGCGGTGATAAATAGGAATTGGCCTCGCTGTTGAGCACCACAACATCTGTTGGCAAGCCGCCAAAGGCCCACCATGGCTGGGCGCGCAGCAGCGATTGCACAAGGGCAAGGCCTTCTTCCGAATGGATCCGTACCAGCACAATCGGCTTGTCACCGGATATGCCAAAACGCCACAGCTGTCGTTGATCAACGGGGGCCGCGTCGGGTCTGGTGGGTGTGGCAGCATGTCTGGCGGTGCGTGGACTGCTGTACATGAGTGCTGTCGTCAAATCCTGCAACGCGGTGTTCTCGTCAACGTTGATGCCCAGATCGCGCAGCCGCACCTGTGCCAGCGTGGCCGCCATGCGGGTTGCGCGCTCCACGTGCATGGGCTGAAGATATTTGTCTATTCGGGCAACGAGCTCGTCCCGGTCCTGCGCTGCTGCGGTTGCAAAACCCAGTCGCGCCAAGCCACCTGCCGGAATACGCACGCGGATTCGCAAACAGGCGACCGGGTCAAGGCCATTGACTGGTGTCTGTTCGTCATTCCACAGCTGTTTACCGGGCTGTGGCCGGGAGCGTTCCTGGTTACGTCCGAGAAATGTCCGCCTGTCAGAGATGCAGTCAATGGACAGGATGTCCGCATCCGCTTCTGCGAGGAAGTGCGCCGCTGACAGAACCGCCTCACCATGCAGTCGCGGTCGCCGCGACATCACCATCGCACGCCATTCGGGGTGCCATGCCGTTTCGATGAAGAGGTTGGAAAAAGCTGGGTGTGCCTCATCGGCGCGGGCATCGGCCAGCACCACCTCAAAACATGAAAATACCTCGTGGATAACCGCCTCGCCCGAGATGTTTTGCAGCACGACTGAACGTATTTCAGTGTCATCCTCCGGGCTCACCAGTACTGTCGTTGACGTTTCCAGCGTCTTGCCGCGCGTGTTGAATTGCACGCGGTCGGCAAGAAAACGCGCCTTATATCGCCACTGCGGATGCGGTGCCGGGTGGGACGTCAATGAGTGCAGGTCGGGCTCGCCGTCCTGCCGTAAATAAATGAATGTGCCGTACTGGTCGCGCAGCAGGTCGTCGCGCCAGCGGCTGATGTTGTGCCTGGTATGGTGCTGGCTCCATCGGCTCAGGCCCGCACCGTTGGCGCGGATCGCCACGCTGTAGCGTCCGTTCGACAGCAGGTGCGTGGGTTGCCACTGGCCGTCAACCGGGTTGACCTTCCTCGACTGGAAGGAGTTGACCGGTGTGTCCTCGGCGTAGTCGGGCAGGCTGCGTGGATTGGCGCTGCTGATGATCTGCCTCGGGCACCGCTCGTGCAGGAGGGTCTCGTAAGCCTGCACCAGGGGCATCTGTGAAAACCAGCGCTGCGGCGAATGGCCGCACAGCACATTGCACAGGGCGACCAGCGACATGCCTTGATGGTGAGCCATGTAGTTTTTCACCACGCTGAAGGGTTCTGCGTGGGGCTGACGCGAAGCCGTAAAGTCAACCGCATCCATGAAACCGTACTCTCCCCTTGCCTTCATTTTTTCAAGGCGATGCAGGTTCGCGACAGCCTCGCGCGGCATGAACATGGTGGCCATGATGGTGGCGTAAGGTGCCACGACGTGCTCAGCCAGCGGCGTGCGCCTGAGCGCCAGGCGGGGTACGCCAAACGGCGAGTATTGATAAGCCAGCGAATGGTCCTGCGCAAAATAGGCTGATTCCGACACGCCCCATGGCAGGCCCTGCTCGCGGCCATAGGCTTGCTGTTCGGTGACAGCCGCCAGGCCTGACATACGCAGCAGGCCCTGATTGGGTTCGGTCATGACGAGAGAAGGCATGAGGTATTCGAACATCGAGCCCGACCACGACTTGAGCCCGGGCGTCACCCCCACCGACAGGAAAGCCCGGCCAAGAGCCATCCAGTGGCGGCGTGGTACGTCTCCTTTGGCAATGGCCAGAAAGCTGCCCATCCGTGATTCGGACGCCAGCAGATCGTAGTAACTCGCGTCGAGGGCATGTTCATGCACCCGCAACCCGATATGGAAGAGGTGACGCTTGGGGTTGTAAAGCCCGCGAAAATCCATGGTCATCGCCAGGCGTTCGCATTGTGCGCCTATGGCACACAGTGTCTTTTTCTCTTCGGTTGTGGAGTCAGCCTTGCGCGCCAGGCTGTAGCAGGCGCCGGCCACCGCGAGCAGATGGCCGCAGAGGTTGCCGCTGTCAACGGCCGACACATAGGCAGGCTGGAGGACTTCCAGGGTTTCGGTCTGGTACCAGTTGAGCAGGTGGCCGTCCTGTTTGGGCAGGCGCTCCACCGATGTGAGCGTGAGCTGGAGTCGCTTGATGAGCTGTGTGGTCGTCAGCCAGCCGAACTGGCGGGCGCAAGCGACAGACAGCAGGTAGAGGCCGATGTTGGTGGGCGAGGTACGGTGTGCAATGGTCGGTTCCTGATCCACTTGCAGGTTGTCTGGCGGCAGGTGGTTGTCCTGGGCTGTCACCACACGCTCAAAAAAGCGCCAGGTGTCGCGTGCGAGTTCAAGCAGGTAGGCGCGCTCGCCCGCATCCATGCGAAGCGCTTTGGACGCCTGCATGGGCAGACTGACCCACCAGGCGGCCACAGGGCCGAGCGCCCAGGTCAGGAACAGGCATACGCCAGCCGCCGGGTGCGGGCTGCGCAAAGACAGCCCGGCCAGCACCAGGCACAGCACCGATGCAAGCGCATGGTCGCCTGCAAAAGACCGGAGGGCATACTTTGCGGAAGCCTGCGCCTGCGCAGCCGTGGTCCACTGCAGCAGGTGTTTTCGGCTGACAGCCAGCCGCCAGAGCGAGCGCAGCACGGCATCCAGCTGCAGACTGGCGCGCATGAAGAGTTGTGAGAACAGCCAGGCCGTGGCGGCGAATGAACGCCACAGGTCGGCCATGCCAACGTGAAAAAAGTGCCTGAGCACAATCGCCCGGCGTGTGGGAATCAGCCCCGCAAGTGCGCCGAGCAGAGGACCGGCCAGGAAGGCGGCCAGAACGACTGCAACGGCTCTGGACAGCGGCAAGGCCCCGGTAAAAATCACCCAGCCAAGCAGTCCGGCGGATGCGGGAACGACAAGCGAGCGCCTCAGGTTGTCGACCATCTTCCAGACACCCAGATGGTCTATGCCGTACCGTGCGGCGCTGAACATCAGCGGCAGCAGTTGCCAGTCGCCGCGCGTCCACCGGTGCTGTCGTGATGCGTCCACACCAGCGTGGTGCGGATGATCTTCGGCCAGTACCACATCGCTGACGTAGGCGCAGCGGGCGATGGCACCTTCGAGCAAGTCATGGCTGAGTACGGACTCCGGCGCGAAACGCTGATCCAGCACGGCGTGCACCGCCTCGACATTGAGCAATCCCTTGCCTGTGAAGGTACCCAGGCCAAACAGGTCCTGGTAGAGGTCCGATGTGCCGCTGCTGTAGGGATCTATGCCGCACTGGCCGGCAAACATGGCGTGGAAGGCGGAGCGCTCCTCATCCTGGGGCAGCGGCGTGACCACACGCGGCTGCAGGATACCGTAGCCCCCGGTCACGCGGCGGCTTGTTGCATCAACGTGTGGCGCGTTGAGCGGATGCGCTGCGATCGACACCAGTTCGCGCAATGCGGCGGGCGGCAGGCCGGTGTCGCTGTCCAGCGTGAGGATGTAGCGTATGCCCGGCGCAAGCGCCATGCCTTCGGCGAAATAAAAGTCGCCTGACACGGGCTTGCGCGCTGCTGTGGAGTCGGCGGCCTGGGAACTGCCGTTGCGGGTGGCGACCAGCCGCACCAGGGATTCGAGCTTGCCGCGCTTGCGCTCCCAGCCTATCCAGCGGCTCTCGGTACTGCACCACACACGGGATCGGTGTATGACCAGAAAACGCGGTGCTGTGCCTTCCGGTGTCGGGTACTCCTGATTGAGCACCGCCACCTGTGTCAGCGCCTCCTTGAGCAATGCGCCATCGTTCGGCATGGATGCCTGCGGGGCATCAGCCCAGTCGCCGAGCAGGGCAAACTGTGCGTTGTCTTCCAGGTTGGCAAGCCAGTGCAGGCGCAACCTGCCTGCGAGTTCGCGGATGGACGGTACCGAGGTCAGCATGCACGGGATAACCACGAGCACACGGTGTTCTGGCGGGATGCCGGTGGAAAAATCAAGTCGCGGCATCGAGGTCACGCGCGTTGACTCTGCCACCACGCGGTGTATCAGCGCCGCGACTGCTTCCGATGCGGGAACCGCCATCAACAGCAGCGCGAGCCACGCCATCCAGCTGCCGGGGCCTTTGAAATGGGTACCCGGCGCGCCGTGCGGATACATGGCTGCAAAGGCCAGCACCGCCAGCGTACCGGCCAGCAGAACGCACAGGTAGGCAGCGAGCCGCCAGGATTGCCGTGCGGTTGCGCCTGCTGAAGGTACAGAAGGAGTGCGCGGTTTGCGGCCTGTCAGTGAGTTGACCAACGCGGACTGGCCAGGACCTATGAGGTGATAACCGGCGGTATCCTTGCCTGCGGGTGTTGTGAGGCTGTCGGCTTCGTGTGCCTGGTGTACCACCGCCCTTGCGACAGCCAATTCAGACTTGCCGGTGTCGCGCGCAATCTTTTCCATGGATTGGGTGATCTGCTGGCGCGTGCCTTCGCTCTCCATGACAAAGCTGGGCAACTCCTTGAGCACGCGCAATGAGCGGCTCACTGGCTCTATCAGGTCAATCCACTCTACCTGGCCGATCAGCCTCAGGCTGTTGATGATGTTGCTGATGGTCAGGTTGGCGGAGACCTGCGCCGTCTGGCTTTCGGCGATCAGTGAAAGACCGTTCGGACAATGGCTGGCTGTCCAGTGAGCCAGGCGTGCCGATGCCTCGGAAGGCTGGTCGGGCATCCGTTGCCAGAGCTGGGTCAGGAAGTTACGCTCCAGGCCGCGCTTGCGCATGGCCTCCAGCACGTCGTCAAGCTGGGTTTCAGTCAGATGGGTTCCGGTATCCCATACTGCGTGCGCGGCTTCCCGTGCGGCCTTGCCTTCCGCAATCTGGTCTGCCACACGGCGCAGGTTTTCCAGAAGCACGACACGCAGCGTGGTCGGCATGGCCCAGAGCTCGCCGAGGTTCAGTTCACTGACTTCCTGATAGGCGTCGAGGAATGCGGTGAACAGCAGCGGGTCCAGTACGCTGTCGGTATGTGCAACGTAGGCCCAGGCGATGCCGTAGACACGTGGCAATCCTTCCAGCGGCTTGTCTGCCAGTTTGGGCAGGTGCGCGTAGTAACGCCTTGGCACGCCCTCATGTATCTGCTGGAGTTGCGCCTCAACGAGGTGAAAATTGTCGAGCAGCCATTCAGCAGCAGGTGTGACGTACTGGCCAGCCTGTGAAATCGTGGCAATGTAGTCGTAGGCGCTGCGAAGCGCCGCGATGTTTTCATGAACGCGGGGAAAAAACGAAGTGCGTTCGCCCCAGCCGGAAATACTTTTGACGGCCTGTGCTTTCGCGAGGCTGCGGCCGTGCTGCTCAAAGCGCTGGGCACCGAAAAGCTCCGCGCGAATCAGTGGTTCTGATTCGCGGCTGTGGACGTCGAGGATTTTTCGGGCGTAAGGGCTTAGTGTGGGGAGCCGGTCAATTGCGCTGTTTGCCACACGTTCAGACGGTGGCGACCAGACTCATCAACACCACCGCGACCACGGCTGCGGTCACCATGCGGGGAAAGATGAAAGAGCGTGCGGATTCGAGAGCAAGATGCAGGCCGAAAAAGCGGCCGCGCGTGCTTGCGCAACGGTCCATGTGCGAAGCCAGCGCAGCAATATCGCTGGACACAAAGTCCGGTGTGGACCTTGGTGAAGCGGATGTAAAGGGGGCGATGTGGCCAAGGGTCGTTGACATTGAATTGCTCCGCAGGCTGATGGGTTCTCTTGAAGTGACAGGCATAAATGACATGCGTAACCACTTTGAAAACCATCCTACGGGCAAACCCTTGGTGGCAGCATCGGAAGACGCCGCACTTTGTATAGGACCCGGCCTACAAACAGACCGGGGATTGGAAAAAACAGCCTGATCAACCGGTATTGCGCAAACCTGCCGCGATACCGTTGATCGAGATATGAATGCCGCGCTGCACACGCTCGTCGGCCTGGCCTTCGCGATAGCGGCGGACCAGTTCGACTTGCAGGTGGTGCAGGGGGTCGATGTAGGGGAAACGGTGCCTGATGGAGCGCTGCAGCGCTGCGTTGCCGGCCAGCAGGGCTTTTTCACCGGTGATCTGGGCCAAAGCGCCCACTGTGCGATGCCACTCCGCTTCGATCACGGTAAAAATCCTCTTGCGCAGTTTGGCATCGCCCACCAATTCGGCATAACGCGATGCCAGCGCCAGATCGCTTTTAGCCAGCACCATATCCATGTTGCTGAGCAGTGTGCGAAAAAAAGGCCATTGTTTATACATTTTTTGCAGCAGCACCAGGGCCTCCTTTCGCGCTGCAGGCGTGCCGCCCTGGCTCAGTAACTTGTCAATCGCAGAACCGAAGCCATACCAGCCAGGCAGGGTCAGGCGGCACTGGCCCCAACTGAAGCCCCAGGGTATTGCACGCAGGTCCTCAATTTTTTGTGATGCCTTGCGCGAAGCCGGACGAGAGCCGATGTTGAGCTGCGCGATTTCACGGATGGGCGTCGATGAGAAGAAGTATTCGGTGAAGCCGGGTGTTTCATAGACCAGTGCGCGATAGGCTGCCATGCTGGCGCTGGAAAGCTCAGCTGCCGTCTGCAGGAAGTCCTTGCTGGCGGGTTTTGTGGGCTGCAGCAGCGTGGCTTCAAGTGTGGCCGCGACCAGCGTTTCAAGGTTGCGCCTGCCGATCTCCGGGTTGGCGTATTTGGATCCTATGACCTCGCCCTGTTCCGTCAAACGGATCTGTCCGCGCACGGTTCCGGGTGGCTGCGCCAGGATGGCCTGGTAGCTGGGGCCACCGCCACGCCCGACCGTGCCACCGCGGCCGTGGAACATGCGCAGCTGGATGTTGTGAGTGTTGGCCAACTGGTCAAACAACTCGACCAGCGCAATCTCTGCGCGGTAAAGCTCCCAGTTGCTGGTGAAGATGCCGCCGTCCTTGTTGCTGTCCGAGTAGCCCAGCATGATGTCCTGCTCTGCACCGCTGCGCTGCACCAGTTGTGCAATGCCAGGCAGGGCATAGAATTCGCGCATGATGGGCGCGGCGTTGCGCAAATCTTCAATGGTTTCGAAAAGCGGCACCACGATCAGGTCGTTGGTTGCATGGTCGTCCAGCGTCCCGTGCATCAGGCCGACTTCTTTTTGCAGCAACAGCACTTCGAGCAAATCACTCACTGTTTCGGTGTGGCTGATGATGTAGTGGCGTATGGCTTCCCTGCCAAAGCGGGCCCGGGCCAGGAGAGCTGCTTCAAAAATGGCCAGTTCGCCCGTTGCATGCGCGGAATAGCTGGTACCGACTACACGTAGTGGCCTCGCGTCGTTCAGCAGTCTGATCAGGAGCGCACGCTTGGCTGTCTCCTGAAGGTCCGAATATGCTGGTTCGATGCGTGCCATTGCGAGCAATTCGGCCACGACCTCTTCATGTTTGTCGGAACTCTGGCGCAGGTCCACCGTCGCGAGGTGAAAACCGAACACATCTACTGCCCGGATCAGTGGATGCAGGCGCTGCGCGATCAGCGCCTCGCCATGATTGGCACGCAGCGAGGCATCGATGGTTCGCAGGTCTGCAAGAAAGTCTTCCGACTTCAGATACGGATTCTGTGGCGCCACTGCATGGCGTGCAGCATCGCCACCCGTCAGGAGCTTGAGCGTTGCTGCCAGCCGTGCGTACACGCCGGTCAATGCGCGGCGGTAAGGTTCGTCCTTTCGATGTTCGCTGGTGTCGGGCGAGCTTTCGGCCAGCGCCTTCATCTCGGGGCTGACGTCGACCAGCATGGCAGAGAGTGACAGCTCACCGCCCAGGAAGTGGACTTCAGTCAGGTAGTGGCGCAGCGCGACTTCGGCCTGGCGGCCTAATGCGTAATTCAGCGTATCGGCGCTGACGTTGGGGTTGCCATCGCGGTCGCCACCTATCCATTGGCCCATGCGCAGGAAGCTGTGCACGGGACGGTTACCCAACTCGCGCTCCAGGTTGGCGTAAAGCTTGGGGATTTCGCGAAGAAAGGTTGCTTCGTAGTAACTCAGGGCATTTTCAATCTCATCGGCCACGGTGAGTTTTGAAAACCGCAGCAAACGTGTTTGCCAGAGCTGCATGACGCGGGCACGCAACTGGGCTTCATTGGCCGCAAGTTCACGTGGCGTGAGCGCGTCGCGGGCAGCGCGTGCGGGGCTGACTGCCGTGACGGCGAGGGCGAGTGCCTTGATATCGTCGCGCGCCGTAAGTAACTGGGCGATGTCGCGTTCCGCATCCAGGATGCTCTTGCGCTGGACCTCGGTCGGGTGGGCCGTCAGCACAGGTGACACAAAGCTGTGGGCGAGGGTGTTCGCGATGGTCTTGGGTGCAATGCCGGCCCAGCGCAGTCTGGCAAGGGCCACCTCGATGCTGCCTTCCTGGGTATCACCGGCACGTTCATGGATAGCGCGGCGGCGGATGTGGTGGCGGTCTTCAGCCAGGTTTGCAAGGTGGCTGAAATAGGTGAAGGCTCGAATCACGCTGACTGTCTGGTCGCCCGACAGGCTTTTAAGCAGCTTCTTGAGGGCACGGTCTGCTTCCTGGTCGGCATCCCGGCGAAAGGCTACTGACAGCTTGCGGACCTGCTCGATCAGCTCGTAAGCTGCTACCCCTTCCTGCTCGCGTATGACGTCGCCGAGGATGCGTCCCAGCAGGCGGATGTCTTCAACCAGCGGTCTTTCGTTGTCGCGGGACCGACTGGGTGATTTGTTTTTTTCAGCCCCGGTTTTGACGGCTTCGTTGTTCCTTTTAGTGCGTGCGGAAGTAACCATGTGTCCCTCAATTCTGAAGCTCGCATGCTAGCATTACCTTCCCCCCAGGATTACGAGCAGGTTACGAGTGACAGCAGCCCTTCCGACAAGTAAAAAAGTGGTGATTGCCACCCGAGAAAGCCGCCTTGCTCTCTGGCAGGCCGAACACGTCAAGGCATTGCTCGAATTGCGGCTGGGCTGGCAGGTGGAACTGCTGGGCATGACCACCCAGGGCGACCAGATTCTGGACCGTTCCCTCAGCAAGGTGGGCGGTAAAGGCTTGTTTGTCAAGGAACTTGAAATTGCCTTGAGCGAGGGCCGCGCCGACCTGGCCGTGCATTCGCTCAAGGACGTGCCCATGGATTTGCCACACGGCTTTGCCCTGGCCTGCGTCCTCGAGCGTGAAGACCCGCATGATGCCTTTGTGTCGAACGACTTCGCCTCGCTTGCCGATTTGCCGCACGGCGCTGTTGTCGGGACATCCAGTTTGAGGCGCCAGGTCCTTCTCAGGGCTTTGAGGCCGGACCTGAAAATTGAACCCCTGCGCGGCAACCTCGACACGCGTTTGCGCAAGCTTGACGAAGGCAGGTACCACGGCATCGTCCTCGCTGCTGCCGGCCTCAAACGGCTGGGGTTGGCCAGCCGCATTCGCCAGACTTTTGTAACTGGTGACATGCTGCCCGCAGCGGGTCAGGGCGCACTGGGTATCGAGGTGTGTTCGGACCGGGGGGATCTCATGACTGCACTGGCTGCACTTGCAGATCAGCCCACCTGGCTGGCGGTCACGGCCGAGCGTACGGTTTCACGTGCCATGGGGGGCAGTTGTTCCATGCCGCTGGCGGCTTTCACCACCGGTCCCGCCGAAGGCGGCATGCTGCTCAGGGCGGTATGGGGCGATCCCGCCGAGGTTGAAGCCGGCGCAGCCGCACAACCGCCAAAGCCTCTTGTCCATGCGCAAAAAGTTGCTGCCGTGGTTACTTTTGAAGATGCTGAAGCGTTGGGTGAAGCGGTTGCTGCAGATTTGCGCGTGCGCGGGGCCGTGTGGGCCGCCAACCCCGGCGCAATGCCTGCTGCGTGATGCAATCCAGCTCTGCAGGCTTGCTGCGCGTCATCGTGACGCGACCCGAGCATGATGCCCGCTATTGGGTGGAGCAACTCAGGCAAAGCGGGTTCGATGCACAGGCTCTGCCCCTGATCGAAATTGCCGCCCTGCCAGATTCATTCACGCTACTGGACGTCGCAGATTTCGATGCGTTCATGTTCGTCAGCGGTAATGCGGTCGAGCATTTCATGAAGGCAAAGCCCGAACCCCCTGTTGGAAACGCCTCGCAACGCTTTATGGCACCTGGGCCGGGTACAGCAAAGGCCTTGCGGGCTTGCGGTATTCCCGATGTACAGATTGACGTGCCTCCTGCCAATGCGGCCCAGTTCGACTCGGAGTCTCTGTGGCAGCTTGTAGGAAGCCGCAACTGGCATGGTTGCCGCGTGCTGATAGTACGCGGCGCAAACAGCCAGGACGCAACCGCCAGTGGCACCAGCGAAGGCGCGGGCCGTGACTGGTTTGCACAAAAGCTGCGGGATGCCGGCGCAGGCGTCGAGTTTCTGAGCGTATATGAACGGCGTACGCCGGTGCTGGGCGTTGTGCAGGATGAACTGGCCCGGCAGGCTGCAACAGATTCTTCGGTCTGGATTTTCAGCAGCTCTGAAGCCGTCCTCAACCTGACAGGTCCCAAGGGTATATCGGGACAGGACTGGGGGCGCGCGCGCGCCATCGCAACCCATCCCCGCATCGCAGAAACGGCAAGGCAGGCCGGTTGGGGTGTTGTTGTGGAGTCACGCCCGGCGTTGGCTGACATCGTAGCGACCTTGCGCTCGATAGAATTGGGCTATTCATGAGTGAAAGTTCATCCGCTCCACCTCCGACACCCGCGGTGCTTGTTCCTGAAGCCTCGCAGCCTGCAGTGCCTGCTGATTTCGTTCAATTGCCTGCGAAATGGGCGTGGCTGGTCGCTGCACTGGCTGCTGCGGGACTTGTCACCAGCGGACTGCTCTGGCAGAAGCTCGGCAATATTCAGGAAGAACTTGCACGCCGAAGCACTGATTCTGGTGCGCAGTCCATCGAAGCGCGAGCGCTTGCCAAGTCCGCCCAGGATGGCATGCGCGACATGTCAGCGCGGCTGGCCATTCAGGAAACCCGTATAGGCGAGGTCAGCCTCCAGCGCAGCCAGCTGGAAGAGTTGATGCAGAGCCTGTCGCGCTCACGTGATGAAAATCTGGTGGTCGATGTCGAATCCGCATTGCGACTGGCGCAGCAGCAGGCCCAGCTCACTGGCAGCGCAGAGCCGTTGATCGCTGCACTCAAGTCTGCGGACCTGCGCCTGGCGCGTGCTGCACAGCCCCGGTTAAACCCGTTGCAACGCGCAATCGCCAAGGATATGGACCGCATCAGGTCCGCCAGCTTGACCGATGTACCGGTATTGCTGATCAAACTGGATGAATTGAGCCGCCTGGTCGACGAGCTTCCGGTTGCCAACGCCATGTCCGCTGGCAATCAGGCCCGCGCTGCAATGCCTCCTGCGGTCCCTTCTGCCACGCTTCCTGCCGCAGCGAAAGACGACAGGATGATGGCGACCTTGTTTGACAGACGGGCCCTGCAGGCATGGGTGCAACGGTTTCTGGATAGCGTCCATGACGAGGCCCGCAGGTTGCTCAGGGTCAGCCGTATTGACCAGCCTGAAGCCGCTCTCATGGCACCTGAGCAGGCCTTCTTCATGCGCGAAAACCTCAAGCTTCGCCTGCTCAATGCGCGCCTTTCATTGCTGTCGCGCCAGACGGAAACAGCACGCGCCGATCTTGCGGCCGCTGGCGCCTGGATGGGCAAGTATTTTGACCCTGCATCGCGCAAGACCCAGGCTGCGACCCAGTTGTTGCAGCAGGTGCAGGGTCAGCTGAAAACCAGCGAATTGCCAAGGCTGGACGACACCATGGCCGCGCTTGCCACTGCGGCTGCGGGCCGCTGAGCCGGTCAGGTCAAGGTAGATCATGCGCGCTGCTCTCTGGCTCCTGGCACTGTTTGCGATCGCCGCCGCAAGCGCCCTGTTCGCGGGCAACAACCAGGCTGTGGTGACCGTCTTCTGGCCGCCGCACCGTGTTGATGTTTCTTTCAACCTGATGGTGCTGCTGCTGGTCGCGCTTTTTACATTGCTCTATGTCGCACTTCGCGCGCTGTCAGCGATCTTTTCGTTGCCACTTGAAGCCAAGCGCTGGCGCGCCCAGCAAAAAGAACGCGCCATGTACGGCGCATTGATGGATGCGCTGGCGCACCAGCTGGCGGGTCGTTATATCCGTGCCACGCGGTCTGCGCAGAATGCACTCGCGCAGGAAAAAAGCCTGGGGCTGCTGACCGAGCATTCGGGCCAGGTTACCAGCCACAGCGCCAGCCGCTCCAGCCAGCTGCAATCGCTGGCCCACCTGCTGGTCGCTGAAAGTGCCCAGTCGCTGCAGAACAAGTCGTTGCGCGACCAGCATCTTCAGGCGGCGCTGCAAAGCTCTACGCCACGCCACGCCCAGGAAGTTCGCGAAGGCGTGCAGTTCCGCGCCGCGCGTTGGGCGCTCGACGACAGGGACGCCGGCACAGCGCTTGATTTGCTGACCCAGTTGCCCCAGGGCGCCGCACGCCGCACGCTCGCATTGCGCATGAAGCTGCGTGCCACCCGGCAACTGAGGCAGCCCTTGCAGGCGCTGGAAACAGCTCGCCTGCTCGCCAAACACCGGGCCTTCTCCCCGTCGGCTGCGCAGAGCATTGTGCGCGGACTGGCGCTTGAACTTTTGAACGATGCACACGATCCTTCACAGCTGCAACAGGCGTGGATGGCGCTGGACGATAGCGAGCGTGCCATGCCTGAGCTGGTCATTCATGCGGCTTCCCGCCTGATGGCCCTGCATGGCGATGTCAACATTGCCCGTGGCTGGCTGCTGCAGGTCTGGGAAAGAGCCATGCAGCCGCGCTCCGAAATGAGTGACAGCCTGCGCATCAAGCTGATTGGTGTGCTGGAAACGGATCTTTCCTCTCTTGATGCGGCCTGGCTGGCTCGCATCGAAGCCGCGCAAACTGGCCGACCGCGTGATGCCAACCTGCAGTACCTGGCCGGCATGGCCTGCCTGAACCGCCAGCTGTGGGGCAAGGCAAGGCAACTGCTGTCGCAAGCCGCGCTGGGACTGCAGGACGCCGGATTGCACCGTAATGCGTGGCGTGGACTTGCGGTGCTTGCAGAGCAACGCGATGATGCGGAAGCTGCAGCGCATGCCTATCGGCAGGCTGCGCAGCTCTGAATATCTTTTTTTGAAGCTGACACCTTCTATGTAAAGGTGACGGCAAAAGAAAAAGGCCCACGAGGGGCCTTTTTTATTGAGCTGAAACTCTTCAGATTGCGGGATTTTCAAACGGCAGTTTCATGCTGCCCAGATCGCGCTTTGTTTCGACCAGGACCAGCGGGCCTTCTTCAGAAACCACAATCGGTGGACGCTCGCGCGGCACATGCAGGGGCTTTGGCTCGGCAGCGATGGCGGCCTGCACTTCGGCAATTTTCGCAGCATCTGAGTTGACCCATTGCAGACCTGAGGTCTGGGCGACCTGGACCAGGTCCTGAAGTGGCAGATCGTAGGTCTGAACCTTCGGCAGCGACGTGGTCTTTGACGCCGCAGCGACTGGCTCGGGTGCACGGGGCGCTGCAACAGGAGCCATGACCGGAGCCGAAGGTGTGGCCGGTGCGGCGTGGGCTGCAACTGCTGGTTCACATTCTTCCTGCACCACGGGCTGGGTGGTGTCACGCACTTCAGTGCTGGCTGCCTGCAGGCTGCCATCCGCTGGCGCTTCGCCACGCTCACTGCCTTCACCACGTTCACGGCGGTCGCGGCCATAACGGTCGCGGCTGCGGCGTTCGCGCGGCTGGCGTTGCTCTTCACCCTGTTCGCCAGCGAGGCTGGCTTGCGGCTGGCCGTCGGCAGACAAAAGCGGTGCGGCTTCAGGGCTGAAAGCCCTGTCTTCTGACGGAGCGCCTTCAGCAGCCTGACCTTCGGTACGTTCACCACGGCGGTCATTGCGACGACCGTTGCGGTCGCGGCGGCCACCTTCGCGTGGTTCACGCGGCTCACGTTGGTCGCGGCCTTCTTCTGCAGGACGATCCTGGCGCGCTTGTGGCGCTTCGCCACTCATCGCAGCAGCCATGGCCGCCTGGTTCGCGAGGGCAAGATCCTGCTCTACAGGGTCACGGTCCATGCGTTCACCGCCACGGGCCTCACCTCGTTCAGCGCGGTCACCCCGGTCATTGCGTTCGCGGCGCGGACGCTCGTTGCGGCTACCTTCCGGGCGCGGCTCACGAGGTTCACGGGACTCGCGCGGTTCGCGGTTTTCACCGGCTGGGCGTTCTTGGCGTGCACCTTCAGGATTGCGTTCACGACGCTCGCCCCCACGGCCGCCTTCAGGGCGCCCCTCTGGACGTCCTTCAGTGCGACCATCGGCACGACCTTCACGTGGCTCACGGCCTTCAGGACGATCTCCGCGCGGCTCGCCGCGGCCTTCGCCACGCTCACCACGGTTACGGCCGCCACGGCGGCCATCACGGCCACCGCGTTCCCCACCACGCTCCGGGCGCTCACCGCTACGCCCTTCAGGACGTCCATCACGACGAGCTTCGCCGCTGCGCACATCCTTCTTCACTTCTGTCACGACAGGTGCCGGTGCAGGCGTTTCTGCGCCGCCGAACAGGTTCTTGATCCAGCCGAAAAAGCCTTTTTCGGCTGGTGGTGTCGGCGCAACGGCCTTTTGTGGCGCTTTCGCTGCGACCGGTTCGGCAACTTCCGCTTTCGGCGGGGCAATCGGTGCCGGCACGTCAGGCAGTACGCCCTTGATGACGGGCTCCTGCTTGTTGTGCTTCTCCTGGCTGCGGCGCGTGACGAGGGTCGGGTCTTCGACTTCTTCGGCCATCTTGTAGCTGGCCTCGATGTTGTCGAGACGCGGGTCGTCGTGCTTCAGGCGCTCGAGGCGGTAGTTGGGCGTCTCCAGCGTTTTGTTGGGCACCAGCAGCACATTGATACGCTGCTTCATTTCGATCTTGCTGATTTCCGAGCGCTTTTCGTTCAGAAGGAAGGATGCGACATCGACAGGAACCTGGCAGAGCACGGATGCCGTGCTGTCCTTGAGGGACTCTTCCTGGATGATCCGCAGGATCTGCAGCGCGGAGCTCTCGGTGTCGCGGATGTGGCCAGAGCCACCGCAACGCGGGCAGGGGATGGATGCGCCTTCTGAAAGCGCAGGCCGGAGGCGCTGGCGGCTCATTTCCATCAGGCCGAACTTGCTGATGGTGCCGAACTGCACACGCGCACGGTCCTGGCGCAGCGCATCGCGCAGGCGGTTTTCAACATCGCGGCGGTTGCGCGACTCTTCCATGTCGATAAAGTCGATGACGATCAGGCCGCCCAGATCGCGCAAACGCATCTGGCGCGCGACTTCGTCGGCTGCTTCGAGGTTGGTACGGGTGGCGGTTTCTTCGATGTCGCCGCCCTTGATCGCGCGGGCTGAGTTGACGTCCACCGACACCAGTGCTTCGGTGTGGTCGATGACGATGGCGCCGCCAGACGGCAGTTGCACGGTGCGTGCATAGGCCGATTCGATCTGGTGCTCGATCTGGAAGCGCGAGAACAGCGGTGCGTCATCGCGATAGCGTTTGACACGGTGCTCATGCTCGGGCATGACGTGGGCCATGAATTGTTTGGCCTGCTCATAGACGTCGTCCGTGTCGAACAGGATGTCGCCGATATCGCTGTTGAAGTAGTCGCGGATGGCGCGAATGACGAGGCTGGACTCCTGGTAAATCAGGAAGGCGCCCTTGCCGCCCTTGCCGGCGCCTTCAATCGCCGTCCAGAGCTTGATCAGGTAGTTCAGGTCCCACTGCAGTTCCGGGGCGCTGCGGCCGATGCCGGCGGTACGGGCAATGATGCTGGAGCCTTGCGGGTACTCCAGCTGGTCCATGTTTTCTTTAAGCTCGGCGCGGTCTTCGCCCTCGATGCGGCGGCTGACGCCACCACCACGCGGGTTGTTCGGCATCAGCACCA
>JAZJYR010000027.1:0-37247 GCA_040390295.1 Pseudomonadota bacterium | reverse complement strand
GGTGACCGATCGCCCAAGCCCCGCACCGTTCATTGGCGAACACGACGACGAACTCTTGTAGCCGAAGAATGACGGGGGCTGAGAAAAATGGGCCACAGGGCTAACCATGACATGCAGACCCCAAGGGGTCAAATTTCCTCGGAAATCAACAGACAGCCGATTTCCCAATGGCTGCGATCTCCACAGAGCTCTAAAGCGGGCGACACCCGTTTCGAGATTCAGCAGTCGATCCCCTTCCCTGCTCGACAATCCAGCGCCGGACGTCCTCTACACGCCACACTGTAACGCGAACGGAAAGTTTCACCGGCTCCGGGAAGGAGCGGGCCTGGATACGCCGCCATAAAGTGGACTTTGAGATCGGTACAAACGCCAGTACCTGCGGCTGCCGTAGAAAGCCGGTCTCTGGCAATTTGGGCGCTAGCGACGGGATAGAAGACGACGCCGTAGGGAAGGATGAAATTGAAGGTTGCTTGGGCATGATCTGGCCTCATCACGGCATACGCCGATAAAGGTTTGACCCCACACTATCGCGGCCGCGCTAGGTCAGGATTGCGCATGCCGATAGAAACGCTGAACTCGTCGTAACACCGCAGGCGTTCCGGTCATGCGGTATGGGAATGGAAAAAAGGCTTCACTTTTCGCATCAGGAAAAGTATGCGTAGAACTTCAAATGATTCGATCCGCTGCCACAACATGCAAACCGGAATGGCACCCAATCTATTCAGGAAAAGGCAGGTATCGACTGCGACGCCGTTGAGTGAACAACGGGGGATGCGCACCAGACGCATGGCTCTCGCTTACCATCGGTCACCATCCAATGTCACTTTATATCAATTGACTGGCTATTTTCAGACAATAAGTGCCTTGCCCACCAAAAAATGCGGTAGAAGTCGGAACATTCCGTATGGCAGTTTGGACGGTTCACCTGAACCACACAAAGGCATTCGCCACTATCCTTCAGCGCTAGGCTCGACATAGTCGAGCCCATTGCGTGCGTCCGCGCCAACTTCCGCGTCATCGCCTGTTACGACCTCAGTGTTCGGGCCTGCGGCTACGTCTCGCCCTACGCCGCCCGACACGCGCTCGGCACCCTCGTCATCCCGATTCCCCAACGCATTCATCCGTCGCCGCAGCCCCATAGCAAAATTCCGAGCCCCATTAGCGACATCACGTACCTGCCGCTTCAGACCGGCCCGCTGGATGTCCACCGCCTGCGCCGTGATGACCTCATGAATCTCCAGGGTTTGCAGCAGCGGCATGAGCTGATCAAGCTTGCCCAACACTTCCAGGTAACGCCGACCGGCGGACGACATGACTCCCACATCGACCTCCAGCGGAACCGTGTCATAGGTCGCCACGCTGGTCACGCCGTGCATTTTGAACAGCACTTCGGCACCATCAATGGCTTTGTTGAGGCTCTCATTCACGGCATCCATCTGAGTCCGAATGGCTGTCTCCACCTTGGCTACGTCCTCGTGATCCAGCCGGGTGCGGGCGATCACCGAAATAAAGTGGGTGTTGAGCTGAAGCGTGCTGAACAGCCGGACGAAGAAGCGCTTGCCTTCGGCGCTCGTAAAACACGTCCGCATCTTCAGGCTGGCAGCCTCAATGCGCCGAAAATCGGCTTTGGTTTCCTTGGCGAGAATGCGCGCGTTGACGCCACCCTCATCCATTTTCACAATCTGAATGTCCGACATGCGCGCGCTCCTCTGGATGCCATGTTGCAACCGATCATCCGCATCGATGTCG
Organism: Pseudomonadota bacterium; assembly: GCA_040390295.1. Classification (GTDB taxonomy): domain Bacteria; phylum Pseudomonadota; class Gammaproteobacteria; order Burkholderiales; family Burkholderiaceae_C; genus Polaromonas. The sequence continues at coordinate 35,498 of JAZJYR010000027.1, read as the reverse complement.
ACATTCACCATGGGGAATCGGCATCACTTTGGCACCGTTTCAACATCAGCATGGGTTCTCCGGCTTTTTGGGCTTGACCCTGCAATGCGGTGCCATTACCTTTGCGTCATGCAGTAGCTGGCCCTGCATTCAAACAAGGCAAGCCCTGGAGTTACTGGACGACTTGCATGCCCCCCCCCGCTCCCTTTGCGGCTTGAGGATCCGCATGCGTTTAGCGTCACTTTTGATGGTGTCAGTCCTGTAATGCTATCGAAGCGGCTTCCGAGGTGACGGCGAGATAGAGGTGATCGGCTTCCTCCGCGCTCTCCCCCCGAAAGCTTTTTTCGATCGGTCGCTGGCACACCGATCCTGGCGGTTCGCACCGCTTTCAAGCCAGCCCTGGAGTCCTATCCCTTAGTCGCCGGTTCTGCACCGGTCGTTCATCACCCCATGGGGGCATCCGCCCTCACCCCTGGTGCGCGTTGCCTTCGCATTTTTTGGAGGCAACGATGCTGAACCTGAGCGCATCCCACAGCACATTCCACCCTGCTTCTGCGGGGTTTGTATTCCTGCCCTTCGCAGCAGCCCCGAACCTGCGATCCGTAGCAATTCCCGAACGACCTGCCATCGACGCCCTAGTGGACGACGATGCTTCTCCGGTCGAATGGAGCGAGGAAGACATCGTCTTCCTGCATTGGCGTCTGTTGCAGGAGATCAGCCATCTGGCCGACCCCGACAAGCCGCTGGAAGAAAAGTTCGACACCCTGCGCTGGATTTTTACGGAGCGCGAGAAGGATAGCCAGCCTTTTTCTTTCGTGAGCTGCCTGCGTGTGGTGGGCTGCAGCCCGCTCTCGCCTATCGCCTATTGCGGCTTGGTTGACGCGCAGGAAGTCCGAGACCGCATTGAAAACAGCCTGAAAGCCTGGCTCTCGGCCACGCTGGAACGCTACCCCGTCTGGGTCCGTGAAGCCGTCGTCCAGAACCCCGAATGGGTGGAAGCACGGCTGCTCAAAAACCCCCAGTGGATCAATGAACAGCTCAAACGGCTGTCGGTGCAGGACGACCTGTTCGCCTGACCCTTTCCGCCCTTCAGGTTTGCGTGTTGATCCGCAAGCCTGATCATTTTTAGGAGTAGACCATGTCCACACTCAAGGACGCCCTGTGCCTGTTGGCGATTTTCTTCGCCTACGGCATCACGGGGCATATGGATTACGAAGATGCAGTGATGCTGGAAGAAATCCAGCGGTATGCGCAACCTTCGGCATCCACAGAATGCTGGCCGACGACCACCTCGCCGACCGGCCATCCTGCGGCGCAGGTCCGTCATCTGGGAGCTGAGCCCCAGCGTAACGACCTGTCAGACCCCACGTCCGACCCTCCGTCTGAAGCGATTGAGCTTTGCCCACCCGTCATCTACTGAGGAACCTGTCATGCAAACCCATGTATCCATTCCCGGCAACGACGCTCCGCTGTTGAACGTCCGGGCACCGGAAGACATCGAGTTCCTGGTGAAGGAAAGCGAAGTGCTCACTGGCAAACCCGGGCGCATGTTCGTCATCGCCGGTGCCGACCGTCTGAGCTACCGGGTGCAGTGGCATCCGATGGGCGCCAAAGTCGAGCGGCTCGATGAGCACGGTCATCCCCTGAGTTCCCAGCACCTGTTGCCCTGGGAGTTTCCCGAGCACAGCGTTGTTCAAGCCCTGCGCATAGGGCAGTTATTCACCCCTCTGGTTCGCCGTCCCGGCTGACCACCTATGTCCCCCAAGGCGGGTCCACCCCGCCGGGACCGGATTACGCCACATTCAAGGAGAATTTCATGCAAATACAGGTACGAATCAATGAAGAAGGCACCCTGCGCAACCAACGCTACGCCTTCACAGATCGCTTCACGCTCATTTCCGAGCTGTTGCAAAACGCCCGACGAGCTGGCGCGACAGAGATCGAGATCAATTACGACGCAGCATCCCATATCCTGCGAGTCACGGACAACGGCTGCGGCATAGCCGACTTCCAAAAGCTCCTGAGCTTCAACGAGTCCGGCTGGGACGCGGCCACCTGCGCGGAGGAGCGCCCCTTTGGTGTGGGCTTCTCCAAATGCCTCTATGCCACTTCGCGCTGCATCGTGGCTTCAGGCCGCCAATCCGTCGACTTCGACACCAGCGCCGCGCTGGCCAAAGCCCCCATTGATGTGATGCAGATCGCAGAGGCTGATGCCATCACCGGAACGCGGATCGAGCTGCACGGCGTTGACCTGCCCGACCTGGCAGCCCGCATTGAGACTTTGTGCCTGGGTTTCCCGGTGCCGGTGCTGTTCAATGGCAAAGCGCTGCAGCGACGCTTCGCCGAAGCGCACCTCGCGACGATGCCAAGCCCGATGGGGACAGTCCATCTCACAGGCACGCGCGATGGCAAACACAGCCACCACACGATGGTGTTCTTGCAGGGCTTTTGCGTGCTGAACACAGGCTACAGCATGCTTGGCACCTTCAATGTTGTCCATCTGGATTCGCGCCAGTTCATGGCGCGCCTGCCGGACCGCGACAAGCTGATCGACCAGGACATGCAACACAAGCGCATCGAGGCCGAGCTGAAAGAGGGCTGGCGCCGGATACTGGAAGTCGCAAAGACCCAGCTTCCTGCGGATCGCTTCGTTGAAATCTACTACCCCGCGATGCGGGCATGGGGACATATCGACCTGCTCAATGACCTCGATGTGTTGCCACGCGAGTTGTTTGATGCCATCGTCGGCTATCCGATTCAGGACGATGCAAGCCACCGTGACTACGTTAAGTCAGTTACGGCCGCGCCGACCCGCGAAGCCATCGAAAGCGGTGCCGTGACGATCGTCGACCTTGACTGGCTGGGTGACGACAACGCCGCCCGCTGGATGCTGGCCAGGGCCAGGGACCATCTGGTGTTCGACTGGAGCGGCCTGCATGCCGACCACTGGGCGCAGCGCCATGTTCGCTACCTGGAGGAGGAAGCGGTGGAGGTCGAAGCGCTATGCGAACAGACCCGTACTGTCTTGGAAGGACGCTGGATTTGGCCAACGGTCATCCTGTGCGAAGCGGTACGGATCAAGGTTGGTAGCGAAACGGTGGAGATCACCGACGCCGGCGTCTACCATGGTGACACCTTGTACATCCCTACAGGTGAAACCTCGGGTGAGCCGGTGCGCCAGGCCTCGTCCTTCACAGACGAGAACGACCAATTCCTGGAAAACGACCTGGATGCCGACCGTGATGCGCTGGCTGATCTGATCGGCCGTCTGCGCTCAGTCGATCCGGTGCAAACGCTGGACTCGCTACTGCAAGAACTGCGACTGGGAAGCTACCCGCTGCTGCACGGCAAGAGCTTCCATGTGAGCGTCGGTATGGGACCGGCTCCCGGCCATTCGATTGAACTGGTGGGATGAGCCATGCAGAACTCTGAGTACGCCGCCCGTGTCGACGACGTCAAACGTCGCGCGCACGGGCGCTGGACCGAAATTCTCGGTAGCTTGCAGGTCGACGAGCATATTCTGAGGAAGCGCAACCTCCCCTGCCCACTGTGCGGCGGCACCGACCGCTTCCAGTACACCGACAAGTTCGGCGAGGGCAACTACCACTGCCGCAGTTGCGGCCCTGGCGGTGGCTTCAAGCTGCTGCAGGCGGTGAAGGGAATCGACTTCGGTACCGCCCTGCGGGAAGTCGAGCGCTGTGTGGGCACCGTTCTTCCTGCCCTGAAGGCGGTTTCTGCGGAGCCATCGGCAGAACGCATGAAGAAGCTGGCCAAACGGATCTGGGACGAAGCCGTGCCGGTGACTGCCGGTGATGAAGTGGATCGCTACCTGCGCGGCCGTGGGCTGGCACTGCCAGCCTACCCGAAGGTGCTGCGCTTCCACCCCGCACTGGGGTACTTCGAGAAGGATGGCACAGGCAAGTCGCGCAAGGTGGCCGAGTACGCCGCCATGCTGGCTTGCATCCAGGGGCCAGACGGCCATGCCGTCACGCTGCACCGCACCTACCTCAAGGACGGTCAGAAGGCCATGGCACGCGATGCCAAAAAGGTGTTGTCGGCAGGGATCAACGGTGCCACAGTGCGCCTTTTCGAGGCCACTGACGAGCTTGCGCTCAGCGAAGGTATCGAGACAGGTATCGCCGTGCACTTGGCAACGGGCAAGCCGGTCTGGGCTGGGCTCAATGCGGGCAACCTGGAAAAGCTGTGGTTACCGGACTCCGTACGGCGAATCTGCATCTACGGCGACAACGACGCGAATGCAGATTTTGACGGTCAGGCGTTTGCTTTCGCGCTGGCACGCAGGCTGAAGAAAGAAGAGCGGCGAACCGGTCCTCGGCAGGTGCAGGTGTTTCTGCCCAAGCAAGCCGGTACGGACTGGGCTGATGTGTGGCGCACGCGAGGGGGGCATCCTCCAAACGTGGCGTAGCTTTTGTGGGGGTGTGGTCGAAAGGCCTCACCCGCCTTTTCAGGGTCACTGAGAGCACCAACGGTGCGGTGACCACGAAAAGGTCCATTTGATTTCCCCCACTGGTAGCTGTCAAACCAGGTTGCGCCCCGTGCGCAGCAAAGACAGCCCTGGAGTTCTGGCGCGATTCACTTCGCGCCCTTCGTGGATCGGTCTACCCGATCCGTCATCGACCCTTGCGGGGATGCGCATCCCCGCTCAGGGGTAGTGCCGTCCCCGTTTTTCTTACTGATTGGAGATGGATATGAAAAGCGGACGTTCTCTCGTGAGCCTGGCCCAGGAACTGGAGCGCCAGTTGAATTCGAAAAAAGACCTGGTGGTGTCGTCGCAACTGCTGCGGCACGATACCAACGATGAGGGGGATACCCGCCTCGTCATCGAAGAAAACAGTGGCCCCGCCAAGTACGGCATCACGCCCCTGGCGCGGCGCCAGTTGGCGGAAAAACTGAAGATTCCCTACGCTTATTTTGAGCGTATGCGCCACGACCAACCGGTTCTGCTGGACCGCAACGTGAACACCTGGCTGCAAAGCGAGGATGACCGACGCATGATCCGCACACTGGATGGCCACGTCCGGGCCGTGTTGTCGGACCGTTACCGCCGGCTCGACAACTTTGACCTGGCCGAGAGCGTGCTGCCGATCCTCCAGCAGCTGCCCGAGGTGAAATTCGAGTCGGTTGAGTTAACGGATACCCGCATGTACTTGAAGGTCGTGACACCGCGTCTGAAGTATGAAATGGCCCCTGGCGATATCGTGCAAGCTGGCGTGGTGATCACCAACTCCGAAGTGGGCCAGGGAACACTGTCAGTGCAGCCCCTGCTGTACCGTCTGGTGTGCCGCAACGGCCTGATCGCTTGGGACCGATCGCTGCGCAAAACCCATGTCGGGCGGGCGCTGGGGGCCGAAGACGATGGCGTCACGGTGTACCGGGATGACACCTTGCGTGCCGACGACAAGGCCTTCTTCCTGAAGGTCCGCGACGTGGTGCAGGCAGCGGTGTCGGAAACCACCTTTCGCCAGATGGCGCAAAAGATGCAGAAAACCCTGCAGATTCCACTGATTGGCGATCCGGTCAAAACCGTAGAGGTTCTGGCCAGTCGCTATGACCTGACGGATACCGAACGCTCAGGCGTGCTGCGGCATCTGATCACGGAAGGCGACCTTTCAGGTTACGGGCTTGTGAATGCCGTCACCCACTTCTCGCAGGAGGTGGAAGACTATGACCGGGCGACCGACTTCGAGGTACTGGGCGGCAAGCTGATTGAGTTGCCGACTGAAGAGTGGAAGGGTTTGGCGCAAGCCATCTGACCCGTCCAGCAGGCTTGCAAAAGCCTACCGTCTGCCAGACTGCCTTCGGGCTGTGCGGGCATCGTAAGAAACGGAACCACCGGGGCATCTGCCTCGGTGGCTTCTGTCTTCAATGTGCCCAGAAGTGCACGGTGCGAATGATCCCAGTGACTTTGCCCGCGACGCGCAAGCCCATGCGCCGTGCGGCGGCGGCATCCTTCACCACGCATTCCGCATACGCTGGGTTCTCGCAGCTCAGCACCACGCCCTGGCCAATACGGTTTTCCACATGGCGAACCACCAGACGGTCCTTCCACTCGATCACATAAATGCCGTTGCCGGATACCTCGCCGAGGTCATGACTCACAAACATGTGGTCACCATCCCGAATCCTGGGTGCCATCTCGTCGCCCGACATGCGCATCGGCTCGCAATCGTGCAGATCGCCCCAAAGCTCTTCCAGGAGTTCGACCATCCAACCCGCATGCGCATTTTCGCCATCGGCCTGTCGCGCGGCTGCCAAGCCCGGTGTCGCGGCCAGACCCAGCATCCAGTCGGCGTTGCAATGGAGTCCTTCGCACAATCGCGCATACGACTCCAGATCGGGCAGACCGGGTCGTCCCGCATCGAACCAGCGGCTCACCGTCTGAACCGCGCGCCCGGTCATCGCCGCCACATACACCATGCGCTTTTGAGCGGGTACCTCGGCCTGATTCAATCTGGCAATCAGGCGTTCTCTGAAATTGTTTTTTGCATCAGTCGCTGCAATGGGTTGCCGCACTGCAGCTTGCTTGGTCGAGGCATTTCTGCTGCGCGCCTTTGGCGCGCGCTTCTTGATTACTTGCCGGGCAAATCGGCCGTCAGAGAGTGTTCCGTCCTTGTTCATATCGACGTTCTTTCTCGTCCGTAAAACCAGCCTTCAATCCTGCCCTGCAAATTTTCCAACACAAGGCACAAAGTACAAAGCACCAAGTAATCGGCTGCTTGCAGGTGGCAACAGCAAATGCTTACATGTTTGTAACACTTACCAGCTTATGCTGAATTCGGCTAAATCACAATCCGTTTCGCCCCCACGAGGGAAAACCACTATCGATCTGTCACACCACTATGCCCCACAGGGGTTCACCAAGGGAAAGAACAATGAGCCAAGTACAACTCTCCGATGTCCAGTACATCAACCTGAGCGTCCTCAACGCCATCAAGACCAGCATGCAGCGAGACAAGGTCGAAACCTGCTGCAGGTTTTCTCTCGACGCCGCGCAGGCCGATCTTCTTGGAAACCTGAGTACCGACCAAATCTGGGCCATCGTGGCCAACGTGGGGCACGCCACCTTGTTTCCACCGCGCCACGACCTGCTCAGCCTGCTTCAGACGCCGTTGCCCCTGGCAGGCCCTCTGGCCACTGTTCGTTCACCCACGCTGCCCAATCGGTAGACCGGGAGAGTGAAATGCCGACACGCGCCGACCGACATCTTCGGACTGTCAGACTCGCCAAAGACTGCGCTGAGTTGGGTGCACGGGTACGCACCATCCATTGCATCACCGGTCTACCCTCTCGCGAAATCCAGCGGATGTTTTTCAACGATCCTCAATCCATTCCACGGGGCAGGCCGCCGGATTCCCCCGAGTGGTACCACAGCGCCAACCTTCTGTTTCGCACGGACGCGTCCATTGTTGTGGCTATCTACCGCCGACTGCGCCACGCGGGCTTCAGCCCTGGGGAGGTCTTGGTAGGCGCCTACCGTCATTACCGGGTGGTGTGCCAGGCGCCCTATCGGATCAGTTTCGACAGGGCCTTCGATCTGGCCTCGCACACCGACGGCATCTGGATCGCTAAGTCACCCAGCTTCGCCGTCGTAACCTGCCCGTCCTGCGCCAGCGAGTTCCTGGCCGCCCTGGGCACAGTTCCCACGGCAGACGCTTGTCCCTTCTGCAAGCTGGTCCAGCGCTACGGCAATGACCCGCGCGCGCAAACCTCGTTCCCCACACATCCCCTGCCCGATCCAACAGCATTTCAGCAGGGAATGTCGATGCTCTTATGGAAGAACACCGGCGAAGCCGATGGCGATAGCCAGGCTACTTCGACGCCAATTCCAGGGGACGCGAAGGAAACCTGACCGAAGAATGGGGCATTGATTTGCGGATCGGCAGCGATGGTCATTCCTTCTTCGGCAGCGAATACGTTTTCCTCAGCTGACCCTGGCTTTGCGGTACAGACGGTCGATGAGATGCTGGCCGCCAATGCCGACATCATCGCGCGCATCAAGCTCTGCTATGGGGCGGACCGGGAGAGCTTCGAGAGCGACGTGCTGGCGCTGATCCACCGGTACGCAGCCTACGTGCATCTGCTGCCCGCGACGGCGGACAACTACTTCAGCGCGCCAGGTGGCCTGTTGCGGCTCGGCCTGGAAGCCGGTTTTTTCAGCCTGCAGGGCACGGATGCCCACATCTTCTCGGGACGCTCGACCATTTCGACGCGTCGGCTGCTGGAGCCGCGCTGGCGACATGCCACCTTCATCGCGGGCCTATGTTGTGAAGTACACCGGGTACTCAGCCACATCATCGTCACCGACGCCAGCGGCGAAGTGTGGTCGGGCTATGTGCAGCCTCTAACTGCCTGGTTGGAGGCGCGTGGTACGGCACGCTATTTCCTGAGCTGGCGTCCGCAAGCCGTCGAAACCCGCAGCCTCGGCGTATTTGCACTGCCCCATGTCGTTTCGCCTGAGGTGTTGCACTACCTGTCGGAGGACAACGCCATCATCGTGCAGCACCTGATGGCCAGCATCGGCGGCATGCCGGTCTACCGCGATCACAACGTGCTGGACAACCTTGTACGTCGCTCGCTGGCTCTGGTCATCGACCGCAACCTGACAGCCAACGCGGACCGGTATGGTTCGCCCCAGTTCGGCTCGCACCTGGAGCGCTATCTCGTGGATGCGCTGCGACGGCTCGCCAACAGCAATTCCGCATGGGTGTGCAACCACGACAAGTCTCGGGTTTGGTTCGGTCAGGATGGGCTGTTCCTGCTGTGGCCGAATGCTGCAGATGACATTCGCAAGCTGCTCGAAGCCGATCAGTTGCCGGGCATCCCCAAAGCCGCCGAAACCATGCTGGAAGTGCTGCTGGCAGCAGAAGTGTTTGAAGCGCAGGATGCGGCACATCCGACCTGGACAATTTATCCGCCAAGTGCCAAGACAGTGCTGGAGGCCGTCAAGCTGACGTCCTCGGCCATCCTGTTCGCAGGCATCGACCCGTCACCGGCGGCGTTGGAGATGAAACTTGTGCGTCGCGCAGGTGAGACTGATCCGTCACCGCCCCCAGCACCATCACAACGGCCCGCACGGGCGGGTGAGCAACTGTCCTTGATTCCTTCTGGCGACTCGTCGTCGGCAACAAAGTCCGGTGGCGAACGGCCCCAGAAGCCCACGCCCCCCGAAGCACCCGCGCCGACAGCACTCCGGCTCTCATTCACACTGGAAGCCCCGATGCGCCTCAACCCCGTCGTTCGGGATGCGCTGGGGGCAGTCATCCATACCCTGAACGAGGGTGCGGGTCCGGCGCAAGGCCGTACCGTTTCCCAAGGCTTCTTCGTGCCGATCAGCGAAATTGAACGGCGCGGCCTGCAACCGTCCATGGCTTTACGGGCCCTGGCTGACGTGGGCATGCTGGTTCCCGCGCAGCCCAATGGGCCACCCACGCTCACTCGCGACTTCAATGGCACCCCGACGGTCGGCATTGTGGTCGATCCGCGCTTCATTGCGGGGTTCGATCTCGCCGGATTTTCTGTCCAAGACGCTGAGGACCACTGACATGCTGATGCGACGCTATGAAATGCCTTGGCGACGGGCCTACGAGGCCCATGCTGGCATCGTCTGGCTGTTCGCCGTCGCCTGGTTTGTCGCGATGGGCATCGCGGGGCAGATACCCAGAGCCCTGGCGTTGCCACTCTCGATAGCATGCTTTCTCATGACGTCGGTACGCATCGCGCAGGCACTGCGCACACTGGTTCTGAGGGCATCGCTGTCCGGACGCAGCATCCAGGTCCTCACAACCCAGGCACTCGCCCCGCTTTGTAAGAAGCCGGATGAGGTGTTCCTGGGCTTTGGCTTTGAATGGCGACCTGTGCACTCACAGCGCCTTTATGAACTCGCCAAGATCGACTATCGGGAATTTTCTGTTTCGACTCGATTGCTGACGTGGCTGGGCTACGACGTCAGTACTCAGTCCGATGCGGAGATCGGCCTGCCCTACATCCATGGCGTGGAACCCCGAGAAGCGCCCTTGTACCGCCCGCTTCAGAATTTCGAAGGGGGAACCCTGCTGGTCGGCACCACACAGTCCGGCAAGGGCGTGGCCCTCGCCAACCTGATCACGCAGGCCATCCGGCGTGGCGACGTGGTGATCGTGATCGACCCGAAGAACAGCCGTCGGCTCAAACGCATCGCCCAGCGCGCCTGCGAGGATTACCGCGATCCAGACACTTTCCTGGAGTTTCACCCCGCATTTCCGGAGACAGGCATCCGGATTGACTTCACCTTCAACTGGCAAAAAGCCACCGAACTGGCCTCGCGCATCCAGTCTGTCATGCCGACCGACACCGGGGGCGCGTTCTCGGCCTTTGGCTGGGACGCGGTGAACGTGGTCGTGCAAGGCCTCATCGAACTCGAAGAAAGACCCAACCTGGTCAAGCTCACCAAGTACATCGAAGGCGGAATCGAACCGGTGCTGGAGGGATCGCTGCGGCGTTTCTATGACAAAACCTTGGGTGGGAATTGGCGTGAACTGCCCGAGATGAAGAAGCTGCTGCACGACGCGCATCGCGGCAATGTGAGAAAGCCCTCCGAAGCTGCCAGTGCCGACCTGATGGCCTTCGTCGCCTACTACGAACACCACATCACGCAAAGCCAGCGCAGCAAGGTGATTGACGCCCAGGTGCGCACCTTCCGCCACAACCGGGAGCATTACCAGAAGATCACGGCCAATCTGCTGCCTGTCCTGTCCATGCTGACCTCGGGTGACCTGGGGCCGAGCCTCTCGCCCGACCCCTTCGATGCGGATGACACACGCCCCATCATGAATTTTGAGAAGATCGAGCGGGCCGGTCATGTGCTTTACATGTGCCTGGATTCGTTGCCCGACCCCTCCGTGGCTTCCGCCATCGGCGCGCTGGCGCTGGCCGACCTAGCTGCGCGGGCAGGCATGCGCTACAACCTGGGCGGCTACCGACGCATTTCGTTGTTTGTCGATGAAGTCTCGAACGTCATCAACCAGCCGCTGATCGAAATCCTGAACAAGGGTGCTGAAGGGGGCATTTTTACGACCTGCGCGATGCAGACACTGGCGGATCTGGCCAAACGGCTGGGCAGTGAGGATGCGGCGCGGATGGCGCTGGGCAACCTCAATAACCTGATCGCCATGCGCACGAAAGACCGGCCCACGCAGGATTTTGTGGTCGAAACCTTTGGCAAGACGGCCATCCACACGGTGCGTGTCGGTCTGAGCCATGGGTCGGACGCCCACCTCGGGGACTTCTCTTCGAACTACTCGACCCAGCTCACCGAGAGTTTCGAGGAAATGGTACCGGCCGATGTGCTGGGCAAACTGCCCAATCTTCAGTATTTCGCCTCTGTGTCAGGAGGGCGGATCATCAAGGGCCGGTTTCCCATTCTCGATCCTGATGTCGTACGTGAACCTGTCGCATCGAAGGTCGCGCCATGATCCGCGCCACGGCCGTGTTGTCATTGGTCATCCTGCTGATTCTGGTGCTGTACATTCCGTCAGCGCACCCGCCACAACACTTTGTGGGGCAGATTCGCATTGAGAACGAAGCCACGGCGGCGTTCTGGGGCACCGGTCCTGCAACCCGAATTCTGGCCCGTGCAGTGCGCATGCAGGACGCTACTGCCGAAGTCACGCCAATACCCAAAGCGTCCGACGCACCTTCGACCACAGGTGTAAACAACACCGTGGCTCAGGAAATGACCTTGGTCAACCAGCGGCTCTTCAACAACCCCTACTTCCGCTCGATCGACGCTTTGCTGCTGCTAAGCAGCTATCGGCTTGCCACTCTGCTCGAATGGCTACCCTGGCTGGCTGCGTTCGCGCTAGCGACCGTCGTCGACGGCTGGTTCGTGCGACTGATCAAGGCCAAGGAGTTCGTACAGCATGATCCGGAAATGTTCGCCGTCTATGCCTGTCTGGCGATCATCACAATGTGCGCGACGGTGGTTGGGTTTGTGGCGCCTGTCACGCTGCATCCGCTGGTGCTGCCTTGTGTTCCTCTGGTGGTTAGCATGCTGATTGGGCGAGCGTTGGGGTGTTTTCATCGGCGGGGCTGAACCGGTCAAATATTGCAGCCAATCGACCCCATGCTGCTCCATATTCCTCCGGCCTCAGCCAACACCTCGCTGTGCCATAGCCTCACCAGCCGAGATGTCAGACCGGTGGGCACTACAGAAGTCGCTACCTGCCAAAGGCTGATTGAGACAACGACGGCCAGATTCGGTTTTCGATATGCAGCGCCTCATTCATTTGCTCTTTCACGCCAGGTGCCCTACGTATTACCAGCATGATGCCCATATCTGAGAATTCGCTGGAGGGTTTCCCGCGACACCCACCAGTGAGAGTTTAACTTTAGCGTACTCGTTGGGCTCGTGGTTTACCTGTTGGATCTTGCGCGCAGATCCTCCGGTCCCATCCCGAGCCCGAAATCCCCCACACAAAGCCCCCATTCCACTGCGACACCAGCACTACCGCGCCCTATCCTTCAGTCATGCGCTCACAAGAGCAACCCACAGCATCTGAACCGAGATAGGCCCCCATGTTCTCCACCCAGCCAACGACTCGCGAGCACGAAACGTTACCAACTCCGTTAGAGGACAACAGCCAGGACACCATCGAGACGCGCCTGTGGCTCGAGGAACATGTCTGGCTCTACAAACTCCTGCGCAGCGAAACCAACATCTCGCCGACCTTCCGCTTCCCCGACCTGATCGCAGCCTGCGTGTCGCTGATTTTCACGCACGAGGACGCGCCCGTGCGCATCTTCCGCTTCCTGGGAACCCAACTGGTGCTGCGCGCACCACAGACCCCGCGCCGCCGCGAATCCATGTGGTGCCAGCAGTACGAGCTCCTGCTGGAAGTGCAGCGCTCACCTGCCAACCGCCATCCGAACCCCAAGTTCCAGCTCGATCAGTTGACAACCGCCTGCGTGGCCCTGTGCCGTGAGCAAGACGAGTCCGGCACCAGCATTCTTCAGCAGGCGCGCCGCAACATGGCTGAGCGGGCGCAACGCGGAAAGCAAGTCCAGCTCGCCTGAACTCTGAATCGCTCCCGACCGAACCGATCACCACCCGCCCATACCCGCTGCCACCCGCTTTCGACCCGCTTCTACAGCACCCTGCCCAGCACCACGCCCGACCTGACCCGAACCCGACCCAGACCGCCTGATCACGACAGGTAGCCCAGACCCTATGGCCCGCTTTCCAGCGGTTTGCATCAATCCTCTTCAAAGGGTGCGTCATGCGTTTGTCGGTTTTCGCTGCAATAGTTGCATCAGCTGTGCTGGCTGTCATGCCCATCGGAGCACTGGCCTGCTGGGGCGAGGCCGCACAACGCTATGGTGTGCCAGCCGAACTGCTGTACGCCATCGCCAGGACCGAGTCCAACCTGAACCCCCAGGCCGTCAACCGCTCGCACCTTCAACGCACCGGCTCCTACGACATCGGCCTGATGCAAATCAACAGCGGGCATCTACGCACGTTGGCGCGCTACGGCATCCGGGAATCCGACCTCTACGAGCCCTGCACCAACCTCCACGTGGGTGCCTGGCTGCTGGCCGACAGCTTTTCTCGCCGGGGGGTTTCGTGGGAGGCGGTGGGTGCTTACAACGCGGCGTGCTCGCAACTCAAGGGCGAGGCCTGCAATCAAGCCCGCGCCAAGTACGCATGGCGGGTGTATCAACGACTGCCATCGCGGCAACCGCGCGCCATGGCTGAGGCGGCAGCGCCGCACCGCCAGCCGGCGCAGGCGCCAAGCACCGTTCCCACACAACTCGCCGTCCGGGTGTCGCCATGACGAGATCCCCCACACGTTTCTTCGCAAGCACCATCCGCTTGGTCCTGCCGCTCTGTGCCGCCCTGCTCGTCTCGTCCTGCAGTCTTTTGCGGCACAGCCAGACGAAAACACCTTCGCTCCCGCAAATCGCCGAGCCCGCGTCGCACCTGGCCCAGATGAACTTCGGACGCCAGGCCGAATTCGGTCTGTGCACGCCGCCAGCCTGCCCGGCTGTCACGCCCAAAACGCTGGCTCCGCCACCTCCGAGGAAAGCGACGCTTGTGCCTCCACCGCCCCCCGCAGCATCAACCCTGGACACCGGAGAAGAGATCATTCCTGCGTCTCGCGGCACAACGACAGGATCGCCTTCTCCATTCGGACACGCGGAGCAGTCCTTGGGCAAGACAGTGACCGTGCATTTCAGGTTCGGCGATGCGTCACTGAGCGTTGCAGACAAAGTCGCCTTGGACAGTGCCGTGGCAGCAACTCCCGATGCCAGGCACATCGTCATCTCGGGCCGCACCGACAGTGTCGGGTCTGCCAGCGCCAACGAGTTGCTTGCCACGGCCCGTGCTCGCACTGTCCACGACTACCTGCGTACAGAACATCCTCATCTGGCTTCTGTTTTGAAATTCGATGCCCAGGGAGCTTGCTGCTATGTGGCTCCGAACGACACGGAACAGGGCCGCAGCCTCAACCGCCGCGTCAACATCATCTTCAGCGGCGATGGGAAGCAACGGCCATGACCCGCCCCACTACCCGGCCGAACGCCCCACCGTTATTCCCCAGTTTTACCTGCAAACGACCCGCAGAGCGCTTGCGCTCCCACCCGCCTCGCGAACCCGTTTTTTCTTAAACCAACCGTTTTCAGTCCACACATTTCTGGAGGTTCTCATGGGTACTGCCACTCTCGCCGCTTCTGCTCCATCCTTTTCACGCCCATCGTCGGCTCGCAAACCGATGCTGCTCGTATTCGCCCTGACCGTCTTCGGGCTCGGTATGGCCTTCCCGGGCTATGCCCTGGACCTGGTCGGCTTCACCGGGATCACCGGCCCGCTCACCTCTGCCCTGACCCAGATCTCCGCGCTCGGCCCCGGCATCAAGGCCCTGGTGGGCTTTGTCGGTTTCGTGGTCGCATTGATCTCGCTCTCGGCCTTGCGCAATTTCGGGCCGGTGTTGTTCTATGTAGGGCTGGCGATCTTTGCGGCGGTGGGTCTGGTGATCGCCGGCGCCATCATGGGCGCGGTCATCTGAGCCGCCGGACACCCCACGGAGGCCCGCATGCAAGCCGACACCTACATCCCGCGTCGTCTCGATGACCAATGGAAGATCGGATTCTGGGACGTCGATGTCGCCGCCCCGGTCCTATTTTTCTTCTTCGTCGGCTACCTATCCGGTACCAAGCTGTCCTTCGCCGCCTGCATGGCAACAGGCATCTTCCTGTCGCGCTGGATTGCACGCCTCAAGGCCGACCGGCACCCAGCCTTCGCCGTTCACTGGCTGTACTGGCACCTGCCAGCCAATCCCCTGACGGCGATGCGCGCCACACCGTCATCCCACATCCGCCGCATGGTCGGCTGAGCGCAAGGAGACCCCTCATGGATTTCGAACGCCTCAACCGCGACATCAAGGAGATGCGCCGACGTAACCGCAGCCTGGGTTTGACCGTGGGTGCGCTGGCCGCTGGTCAGATCATCGCCCTGCTGGTGATCCTGAACCTGCTGGGCACGGTACGCACCGTGATCGTGCCACCCTCCATCAACAAGAGCTTCTGGGTGATCCGCGACAAGGCCAGCAGCGAGTACCTGGAGCAAATGGCCAGCTTCATGGCCTGGCTGGTGCTTGACGTCACGCCATCCAGCATCGACTGGAAGAAAGACATGCTGCTGGGCTACGTCGAGTCCGACCAGTACGGTGCACTCAAGACCCGGCAGGAGGTGGAAGCCGAGCGCCTCAAACGCATCAACGCCACCACGGTGTTCGCACCCCAGCAACTGGTGCCTAGCGAGGACGCGCAAAACGTCATCGTGCGGGGCCGCTTGCGCACCCTGGTCAATGGTTTCGAGACCGCCAACGAGGCCAAGGCCTACCTGGTCGAGTTCAGCTATTCGGGCGCACGCATGCACCTCAAGACTTTCAAGGAGATTCCCAATGCGAGCAAATAGACCAAGGCTGCGGTTGCTTCAGGCGCACATCGCGCTGCCCGCCCGCCTGGCAGCCATCGCGGCAATCGCAGTCGTTGTAGTTGCGACAGCGCTGGCTACCTCTTCCGCCCATGCACTGCAGCTCGTCGAAGCCAGCGATGGCGTCTCGGTCGAGGCCATCCTGTCCATCAAGGAACCCACCCGGATCCGCATCGAAGGCGCGCCGATCACCGATGTGTTCGGCAACATCCATTCGAGCCATTGCGGCGCCGCCCAGACACCATCGGCATTGCCCGGCATGCCTGCCGGAACAAGCCCAAGCGGCCCGATCACCCCAGTTACCAACCCGGCCGGTGACGTGGTTCTGGAATGCGACCGCGACAAGGGCGAGATCTACATTCGCCCGGTAGGTGATTCCCAGAAGCCGATCAACCTGTTCATTTCCTCCGCGACCGCCACCTACACCTTGCTGCTGCGCCGCGCGGACACACCTGCGGACACCATCGTGATCCGCGACAAGACGCCGAAGTCGCTGAAACCCACCGCAGCCACACAAAACCCAGCCGGCCCGTCGCCCAACCACATCCGCGCCATGAAGGCGCTGTTGGTGGCCATGGCCTCGGACCGGGTTCCAGCGGACATCCGGGTCGAGGAGACCAATCGCTCCGTTCAGCTTTGGGCCGAAGCCCGGTTCTCTCAGGTGCGCCAGTACGAGGGGCGCGGACTGCTGGGCGAGAAATACCTGCTGCAGAACGTCAGCCAAGACGTCATGGTGCTAGCCGAGCAGGAATTCGACCGCGAGAGTGGCAACGTCGCCGGTATCGCGATCGAGCAGCACAACCTGCGTCCGGGTGAGAGCACCAGTGTCTATGTGATCCGGCGTGGGGATGCGCAATGAAGTCCTCACACAACCCAACCCACATCCTGAACAGGGTGCTGGCGCGCCTGTCTCCGCGTCAACGCCAGTACGCCATGCTCGCCACCATCCTGGTCGGTGGCGTTGGCCTGCTGTGGCTGGTTTTTGCAGCCACGGATTCACGCCCGAAGAATGGCGAAGCCAGGACGTCGACCGGATTGCCCAGCGCCGTCACCAACATCGGCGTCATGCCACCCGGCGGCCAGGTCAATCCGGTCGACCAATGGGTCGGCACCGCCGGACGCAAGCTTGCCCAGTACGAGAACGAGCGTGAGGAACAGGGTCGATTGAACAAGGATCGGCAGGCGTTCGAGTCGAAGACAATGCAGCGCTTCGCCGACCTTGAGCAGAAGCTGACTTCGACCCAGCAGGCGGCCCTCAATCCGCCAACATCGCTCCCCCCAACGCTACCCGTCACGTCCGTACCTTCCACGGCCATGCCACCGGCTGCGAGCCTGCCCCCGTTGCCACCGCCCGCCAAGGCATCCCCGGCAGCGTCGCTGCCGGGTGGCATGCCGGGCAACCCCGCGCCCCTGTCGCTTGACGGGGTGCCCGCCACGCCCGGCATCACACGCATTACGCTGGCAGAAAGGAACAAGTCCATAAGCGCGGCAAGCTCTACAGCCGGGGCGGGGTCGGACGCCAACTCGCCCAAGGACGCCCGGACCGTCTCGACCTTCTTGCCGGTGAGTTTCACGCGTGGCACGCTGCTCGGTGGGCTGGATGCGCCCACGGGAGGCCAGTCGCAGTCCAACCCGCATCCGGTCCTTATCCGCTTGTCGGACAACAGCATCCTGCCCAACCGCTTTCGTGGCGAATACCGCGACTGCTTCGTGGTGGCCGCCGGTTACGGCGACATCAGCTCGGAGCGGGCTTACCTGCGTACCGAAAGCCTGTCCTGCGTACGCGCCGATGGAGCCACGCTGGAAGTCAAGATCCAGGGCAGCGTCTACGGTGAGGACGGCAAGGTCGGCATGCGAGGTCGTCTGGTCACCAAGCAAGGCCAGATGCTGGCTAACGCACTGCTGGCGGGGGTGGTCAGCGGCATCGGCCAAGGCCTGGCCACTTCCTCCACCGAATACAGCACTTCAGCGCTTGGCACGGTCGCCAGCGCACAAGGCGGTGACGCCTACCGCGCCGGCGTCGGCACAGGGGTTGGCCGCGCGCTGGACCGACTGGCCCAGTACTACATCAAGCTGGCCGAGAACACCTTTCCCGTCATCGAAGTCGATGCCGGCCGCGAGATTGACGTAGTCATCACCAAAGGCGTACGCATCGACGTGCCCATGTCAGCCACAGCGACACCGTCGTCGCGCTCCACCCAATCCCCCGAAACCCGTTACCTGGAGATTCCCGATGATGGCAACTACTGATTCCCGGCGCGTGCCCAAGCTCGCATTCCAGCTCACCCTTTCACTGATGACAGTCCTAGTCACCGCGCTCTTTTGCATGGTGTCGCCCACCCATGCGACGACAGCGGAGGAAGCCCGTCTGCTGACCGCCCTGAAGAAGGCCCACCCCGGCACCCGGTTCACCGAGGTCTCGCGCTCCCCGGTCGAAGGCATCTATGAAGTCTGGATGAATGGCAACGTGGCCTATGTATCTGCCAGGAATCCGCGCTATTTCATTTTCGGGCGGGTCTTTGACACGCAAACGATGCGGGACATCACCGGGCCGAAGCTGGCGCAGGCGTCCAGCCCTTCAAATGAAGTCGTTCGCACATCCACCGCGACGGTCTCGTTCGACCAGTTGCCGCTGGCCGACGCCATCAAGACCGTGCGGGGCAACGGACAACGCAAGGTCGCCGTGTTCAGCGACCCAAACTGCTCTTTCTGCAAACAGTTGGAGCCCGAACTCGCGGGCATCGACAACGTGACGGTCTACACCTTCCTCGTGCCGTTCCAGGGTGAGGCCAAGCCCATCGCGGTCTGGTGCGCCACCGACCGCGAGCAGGCCTGGCAACGCCTGATGCTGAATGGCGACAGCACGCTTTTGAACACGGCTGCTGCCTGCGTCCACCCCATCGCCCGCAACCTGGCACTGGCCCATCAACTCTCTGTGCAGGGCACACCCACCCTGATCTGGGCCGATGGCAGCCGCACCGAAGGTTACGTCGACCGCAGTGCGCTGGAGGCACGCCTCCTGCAAACCACGAAGGAGGCTCGGCCATGAACAAGCAGTTTCAACTTCTGAGAAGGGACGATGGCCTGATGGCTGTCGCATTGGCAGGAATGCTAGCCCTGAGCGGCTGCAGCAACCTGTCCGGCCTGGGCGGCGGATCCAAATACGCCTGCAAGGCCCCCGAAGGCGTAGCTTGCGATTCGGTGTCCGGCACCTATGCCAACGCCCTTCACAACAACCTGCCCAGCCAGCGCCAGCGGCAGCCCGTTGAGGCACCAACGCCATCAGAACCATCGCCATCGACAGTGCCGCATCGCGCGCCATTGGCAGCCGCGCCAGCCGTCGCGACCACCGGCACCGTGATTCCGGCCCAGGGGGCCAGTCCGCTGCGCTCACAGGCCCGCGTCCTGCGCCTGTGGACCAAGGCCTGGGAAGACGTGGACGGCGATCTTTATGACCAGGGCTACGTCTACGTGCAAGTCAGCAACGGTCAATGGCTGATCGACCACGTGCAGCGCCAGATTCGTGATGCCTACACCCCGTTGCGCCCGCCGTCCAAGGCAGCAGCAGACGGGACCAACGGTGGTGGTCAGGACTCCGGCAGCGCCGTTGGGCCATTGACACCCAGTCGCCCCTCGTCCTCGGACACGCCCTCCCCGCCCCCGGGCCTGATTCCCGGCGGCAGGCCCTCAGGGACCTCGTTCAACCGCACGCAGTGAGGCCCACCATGCCCCAGTCCTCCACCGCATCCAACGCCGCCCCATCCCCCCGCTCTCGCGCACCTCTCTTCAACCTGGGCCAGCCCATCGACACCCCGGCCGAACAGTTCGCCAGTTGGCTCCCCTATTCGGCCTACCTGCCCGCTGAGAAGATTTTCGTGAACCGAGACAGCCTGGGTTTCATGCTGGAGGTGATGCCGCAGTCCGGTGCCGACGACCGCATGGCCGAGGTGCTGGTGTCGCTTTATGCGAACTGCCCACCCGGCACCGGCATCCAGTTCCACCTGTTCGCCTCGCCCCATGTCCGGGCACAGCTGCGCCAGTACGCCAACCTGCGCGTCGAGGACGAGGATCAGGCCGAGAAGGCCCAGCAATGGGGTCGGCCCGCGCGCAACGACAACCTGTTTCGCAAGCTGGCGCGCCAGCGGGTCGGGCACCTGTTGCAGGGAGCCCAGCAGTCGTTGACAGCGGGCTTCCATTACACGATCCGGGATTTCCGCTTGATGCTGAGCGTGTCTTTCGTGGGCGACGCGGAGGATCTGAACAAGCGGGACGAACTGATGGCCTTGCGCGATTCGATGGCCTCGACGCTACGTTCTGCCTCCCTGCCGAACCGGGTGTGCGATGCCGCCGATCTCATCAATTGGTGCGCGCTGTTCACCAACCCGGACCGCATTTCGCAAACCGATGGACCCGACCTGCGCTATGACGATGGCCGCGAAATCCGCGACCAGATCGTCGATTTCGACACCATCCAGGATCCGCACCCCAATGGTTTGACGCTGTGGAAGGAGAACGGCCCGGACGTGCTGGAGGCACGCTTTTACTCGATCAAGAGCTTCCCGGAGCGGTTCGCGCTGTGGCAGATGGGGTCGCTGATTGGGGACCTGATGCAGCCTGCGCTTCAGTACAGCGCTCCGTTTCTGCTGACCATGGGCGTGCATGTGCTGGACCCCAACGTCACCAAATCCGTGGTCATGGCGAACCACGTGCGCGCCACCCAGAATGCCAAAAGCAAGATGGCCGACGTCATGCCGGACGTGAACAAGAAGCTGCAGGACTGGACAGCGGCCGCGGATGCCATCGACACCGGCGGCAGCCTGGTGAGCCTGTACCACCAGTTGGCGATCTTCTCAACGCCCGAGAAGGCCGTGTCCGCCCATGAAACGGCCAACGCCATCTGGCGTGGCCGTGGCTTCCAGCTCAATGCCGACGCTTACATGCACCGTCAGGCGCTGCTGGCCAGCCTGCCGATGACCTTGACCGAGAGGTTCCACAAGGACCTGGCCAAGATGCGCCGCGTCACGCGCAAGACCATGGCCAATGCCATCCACATGGCCCCGGTGATCGCGGAATGGCGCGGCACCCGCACGCCAGCCCTGGTGTTTGGCGGGCGGCGCGGCCAGCTGATGACGCTGGATATCTTCGACAACGACCTGGGCAACTACAACTTCGCCATCATCGGCGCCCCGGGATCCGGCAAGTCGGTGCTGATGAACGAGATGGCCTGGTCTTACCGCGCTATCGGCGCCAAAGTCTGGATGCTGGACCTCGGGCGTTCCTTCGAGAAGCTGTGCCGCAAGGCGAAGGGCACCTACATCGAGTTTCGGCCTGAGGTGGACATCTGCCTGAACCCGTTCACCCACATCACGGACATCAATGAGGACATCGACATGCTGGTGCCCGGCATCGCCAAGATGGCCTCCATGCAGCACACGCTGGAAGAGGTTCAGTACAAGGCGATCTCGGCCATGGTGCTCAAGCTGTTCCGGGAACATGGCAGGGATCTGCGGATAACGGCGCTGCGAGACGCCTTCAAGACCGGCACCCTCGAAGAACTGGGCGTCGTCAATGACCAGCGCATCAAGGATCTGGCCATCATGCTCAATCCCTACGCCAGGGGCGGGCAGTATGAACGCTTCTTCGAGGGCCCCAACAACGTCGACTTCTCGAACGATTTCATCGTCATCGAAAACGAGGAACTCAAACGCCGTCCCGACCTGCATGCCGTGGTCAACATCCTGCTGCTGCACCAGATCACGGGAGAGATGTACCTCACCCGCAACCGGCGCAAGGTGCTGTTCATTGACGAACTCAAGCAGCAGCTTGGCGACGTGGGTGCCGACGACCCGGTCAAGGCCGCCGTAATTGAGGAAGCAGCCCGGCGTGCCCGCAAATACGGCGGCGCACTCGGCACGGCGACCCAGAGTGCCGACGATTTCTATGGCTCGGCCCAGATGGAAGCGGCTTTCAACTGCTCCGATTGGGTGTTCCTGCTGCGCCAGAAGCCGGAATCCATCGAAATGCTGGACCGCAAGGGACGCCTAGCCATGGACGAACCCAAGAAGCGCCTGTTGAACTCGCTGCGCACCGAGGCAGGCGTGTTCTCGGAGCTGTATATCTCCTCGCCGGTCGGTGAAGGCGTGGCGCGCAACATCCTCGATCCTGCGACGCACCTGCTGTTTTCCAACAAGCTGGAGGACAACGCGCCCATTGACGAGCTGCGGGCCCAGGGCCTGAGTGTGGACGAGGCGATCACCGAGTTGTTGCGCCGCAGGGGGCATACGGTATGAAGAACACCATCGCCCAAGGGCTTGTGAGCGCGCTGCTTTCGGTGCTCATCGTCGCTGCTGGCCTGGCACTGTATGACCGCACGATGATCCGTCCCGCCCTGGTCGTCGGCGTGGTTGACGTCGCCGAAGTCTACCGGGCCAAGGAAGCCGAGTTCACCCAGATCCTCACGAAGACTTCTTTGGAGGAGGACCGCCAGAAAGCACTGCTAATGGCGCGCGCCTTTGCGCAGCGTCTGCCCGTGGCGCTGGAGGAATTGCCACGTGACTGCAACTGCCTGGTGGTTCTCAAGAGCGCCATCGCGGGGCCAACGCCTCACACCGTCGACTTGACGCCCCTGTTGCGCCGGAAGGTGGATACGCCATGACGCCTGCACGCCCTCATTTACCCATGCCCAGCGTCCCAACTGCGCCAGACCACGACAGATGGTCAGGTCCGCGACGCCACACGGCCGAATTCCTACGTCATGTCCGTAGGCGTTGGTACCTGTACCTGCCCGTGGCAGCGATCTGGGGTCTGGCTTACACCCGGCTCTACATCGACCCGACGCCGCGCCTGCCGGTGCTGTTCAACTGGACGGCCAGTCTGCCCTACCGTGCTGCGCTTGTTCGACACACCCAGCACCCCATCGAGCGCGGCGACTACATCGTGTTTGCCTTCGCGGGAGAAGCGCAGGCAAGTTACCCCGGACTGCGTGCCCAACCTTTCTTCAAACAAGTACGCGGACTGCCTGGCGACGTGGTGACGGTGGAAGGACGCGCGGTCGCGGTCAATGGCGAGGTCGTTGGTCTCGCCAAGACCCACGCGTTTGACAAACGGCCCCTGGAGCCGATGGCAGCCACCGTCATTCCGCCCGGGCACTACTACGTGCAGGGCACTGGGCCCGATTCCTTCGACTCGCGCTACCGCAGCAGCGGCCTGGTGCGCGCGGACCAGGTGATCGCCACGGTGGTTCCGCTGTTCTGAGGAGAAGTCATGCCATCCACCATTCACAAACTGCCTTTGATGCTTGCACTCGTTGCTGCGATCGCCCTCGGTGCCAATTCGTCGGCAATGGCGCAAACCAGCCCGGCGCGTGGCGCCCTTCAGAGCACCGACGACGTGCCTCTTGCCGACTACCTGGGCCTGTTGCAGCAGATCTCGCCCGCCGCTGAGGAGGGTGCAAAAGCCTACCTCGCCGCCTTCCAGCAGCGCTGCGGCCGCGCCCTGAGCACGACCGAACTGCGGCGAGCGATGACGCAGGGCGAGGGTGACCCGGTGCTGATGGGGTTGATCCGTGCCAGCCATTTGAAAGACCCCGCAGCACGCGATCAGTGGGTCCAACAGCTGCGCTGCCCTGGCAAGGAAGCACGATGAAGCTCTCTCACCGGCACCACCTGCTGCTTACGGGCTTGGCCGCACTGATCGGTGCATCCTGGACACATGCTACTGACCTCGGCGTCATCGGCCCAACCTACGAGATCAGCGAACCGCACCTGCTCAGGATGATTGAACAGCGCCTGCGCGAGAAAGAGCGCACGGGTGAACTCAAGCGCCTGGAGGAAGAGGCCAAGGCGCGCGGCGTTGAGACGGTCACCAATCCGACGCCCGTCCCAGGTATGCGGGCCACACAGACTGCGCGGACCTTCTATGTGGACCCGAGCTTCACCCTGGACCGCAACATCCTCGACGCGCAGGGCCATCTGCTGTTTCCCGCAGGCACACGCAAGAACCCGCTGGAAATCGTGTCGCTGTCCAAACACCTGCTCTTCTTTGATGCGCGTGACCGTCGCCAGGTCAATCGGGCACGGGAGCTGATGGCGACCTATCAGGGAAAGGTCAAACCCATCCTGACCGGAGGCTCCTACCTGGACCTCATGAAATCCTGGCGTATCCCGGTCTATTACGACCAGCAGGGTCTGCTGACGCGGCGCTTCGGCATCCACCAAGTGCCGGCCCTGGTCTCCCAGGAAGGCCAGCGGCTGCGCATCGACGAACTGGAGATCACGAAATGAGGGCTCTGTTTCATTGTCTTGGAAGGGTGAGAGCGGCACTCTCACTGTTGCTCATCATAATTTTTGGCGTTTCACCAATCCCCGCACTGGCCGCAGGCATTGCCACCTGCACCGGCAAGTTCCCCAACCCGATTACCGACATCTGCTGGTCCTGCATCCTGCCCATCAGTATCGGCAGCGCGCGCATTGCCAACTTAGGCGACCAGGAGGACATCGACAACCCCGGCAGCCCGGTGTGCAGCTGCGGGGTCAATCCGGTGATCGGTCTGTCCATCGGCTTCTGGGAGCCGGCACGGCACGTCGAGGCAGTGCGCAAGCCATTTTGCCTGACCTCGCTGGGCGGCATCAACCTCGATCCAGGGATTCCGGCCCCCGAAGCGGCCCGGTTCACAAGGTCCGAGGGGGATGGCGACGGCGGGAGTTTCTACCAGGCGCATTACTACACGAATCCCGTCATGTACTGGCTGGAGGTGGTGACGGATTTCCCGTGCCTGGAGAAGGGATCGTTTGATCTGGCCTACCTCACCGAAGTGGATCCGTTGTGGAACGACGACGAGCTTACGCTGATCCTGAACCCCGATGCGATGCTGTTCGCCAACCCGGTCGCCATTGCGGCCTGTGCCGCCGACTGTGTGGCCGCCTCCCTGGGCTTTGGCATCCGCGAGATGTTCTGGTGCGCCGGCTGCCAGGGTGGCCTGTATCCACTCGACGGCCATGTGCCCTACCACCTGGGCGGCGTTCGTACCGCCGAGTTGATGGCCCAGCGGCTGACCGCCAAGCTGCACCGCGAACTGGTGGCCTGGGGCTGGCATGGGCGCGCCGGCCTGTGTGGGCCCTATTTTCTGCCGGTGATGGACAAGACGGCCTACAAGACCCAGCTCACCTACCCCATTCCCGCCACCGACAAGGAAGGCGGGCGTTGCTGCCAGCCCTTCGGGCGGACCACCGTCACCTGGGGCGCGGGCAAGGAATACCCGGTCATGGGCGAGGACTTCGCCTTCATGTTGTTCAGAAAGAGGAACTGCTGTGTTGGCTACTGATCCTTTCATCCGGCCCTTCATGCGTATTTCGCTGGCACTCACTGCCCTGTTCCTGAGCAGCGCGGTCAGCATGGGCACCGCCTGGGCCCAATCTGCGCCCGTCATCACGGAGGCAGACCTGGAGCGCGCCCGTCGCGAGCAGCCCCACATCACGGAGCAGGATGTGGCGAGAGCTCGGCAGAAGTACCGCGCACCCACAGAAGCCGAACTGAACGCTGCCCCCGTACCGGCCCAGCCGAACATCGACGCCCTGCCCCAACCCAAAACCACCGCACCCATCGACCTGGAAGCTCTGGCGAAAGGCTACGCTTCGCAGTCGGACGCCATGGCGCAGGCACAAGGGCTCGCGACAGGACCGGGTCTCTTCGTATTCGTGAGTCTGTCCATGCCCCAGGCCACGTTGCAGCGGCTGGTGGATCAGGCGGCGCGCGCCCAAGCTTCGGTGTTCATCCGGGGCTTGACTGGCGGCTCGCTGCGCACCACCGTCGCCCAGGTGCAAGGCCTGATCGGCCAGCGCCAGGTGGCCGTCCAGATCGATCCGCAGGCCTTTGACCGTTTCGCGATCGAGCGGGTACCCAGCTTCGTGCTGGTGCGCGACGGCACGCGACCGGTCTCCTGTGCCAGCGGTACCTGCGCACCACCCGAGGCCTTTCTTCGTACCACGGGCGACGTGAGCCTCGACTACGCGCTGGAGCACATGCAGCGCAGGGCACCGCAGTTTGCCAAGGACGCGTCGGGATTCCTGCGGCGCATCAAGGGACAGGGGAACTGACATGCGCCGCTCCATTCGTCTTGTTGTCACCTGGTTCACCCTATTGTGCTTCGTCACGACGCAAACCGCTGCGCTGGCGCAAGCGCACGATGAAGGCGCGGCGGCAGGCCAGGCGGCCAACACCGTCACTCGCGCTCAGATCACGACGCCCCGGGCCACCGAGGTCGTGCCCGGTTACACAACGGCGCCGCCTGAAAGCGCCTATTACGGCCAGCCCAACCTGTCGGGCCAAGCCAACGCCCGGCTCTCTGCCTGCGCCTTGACGCCCAACGACCCGGTGTGTCAGGCCCAGCGCGGTGCGCTGTCCTCGGCCAATACGCCGCGCGATGCCGTCTCCCCCAATGACCCAGCGGTGCTGGCCGCACGCCACATCGCCGGCAACCCGGCCACCACGCTGGAAGACATCGCGAGCTACTACAGTGGCTGCCAGGTCAGCACCACGGCCACCCCCACGACAGAAACCCGCGTCTGCCGCCAGTACAGCGGGAACATCCAGCAGTCCTGCGCGCGCACCCTGAGCGTTTCCGTG
Organism: Pseudomonadota bacterium; assembly: GCA_040390295.1. Classification (GTDB taxonomy): domain Bacteria; phylum Pseudomonadota; class Gammaproteobacteria; order Burkholderiales; family Burkholderiaceae_C; genus Polaromonas. Next base: position 8,905 of record JAZJYR010000027.1, on the reverse strand, counting down.
GCGCGCAGCGAAAGCTGCACGCCGGGAGATTGGTTCGCGCATGCCGGATCGGGCAGCACCGGGCTGGACGTGCAGTGCGTGCCGGATCGGCCAGTTTCGCAGCAGCATTTCCGCATCACCAGCAACGGTGCGCCGCAGGCCTTCTTCGACATTGACATGACGACGCCCCTGGTGTTTCCGCGCCAGGTGGCCGCGCTGCCTAACACGCCGTACGGCTGGGTCGATGGTCCGAACGACGTTTGGGTTGCCGACAACCAATGCATCGGCGACGCCTGTCACCTGACAGCCATGGTCGCCAACACGTACCGGACGATCTGCACCGGCAGTGGCGGTGATGCGGGGGACTACAGTTGCACGCAAGTACGCCCCTTCCTGGAGGTCTACGGTGCCTGCCCGATCGGGACGCAAAGCGGCAACAACATCCTGACCTGGACCGGCAGCGGCGAGGACTACTCGTCGAGCTACCTGGATGAACCCACCTGCTATGCACCGTCAGCGACGTATTCGTCTTACTTTGGTTATGACGTGACGGGCACCTTGCAGAGCACTTACTGGACGGTCTCTTCCCAGCGCCCAATCATCGGCTGGCGCGTCAACCCAGCGTACGGGCCCATTCCCCAGATGACCCTGGGTTACGACCGACCCCGGACTGCTGTGGCGGAGACCGATCAGTGGGACGACCCCTGCACGGCCGTAGGCAATGGCTCCCGCTGCACGGTGGCCGGTGCTGCCCGCTGTACCGACGGCCCTCGGACCAAGATGGTGGACGGCTTCCCCGTCTCTCGGGCCTGCTGGCGCTATGAGACGCCGCTGACCTGCACTCAGGGCACCGGTTCCAACGAGTGCGCCCCGCTGGTTGCAGCCGGATGCACACCTGCCGGCACAGCCTGCCGCCAGATGAACGCGGCCACCGGGGTTTGCGAGATCACCGAGAACAGCTACACCTGTCCGGTAGCACCGGGCACGAACGTGACGGCATCGAATTGCCCCGCCAACGTGTTCTGCCTCGCGGGAAGTTGCTTCAACACCAGCTACACCAACGACAGCGACTTCGCCCGCTCCATGTCCTTCATGGAGGCTGCACGGGAAGCGGGCGTCTACCTGGACACCAACAATATGCAGGTGTTCAAGGGCGAGGCCAACAGCTGTCGGGACCGGCTGTTCAAGAACTGCTGCGCGTCAGACGCGTCCGGCGCAGGCATGAGCAACCAAAGTTTGTTAGGCACCGGCTCCCGGCTGGTGTACGACGTGCTGATGAATTCGGAGAACCGCGAGTTTCTCTACCAAGGGCTTTCTGCGCTGCTCACCAGCGGGGGGTTCAGCGGTTCGTTCACCAGCTACGGTGTCACGGTGGCCGTCAACGGCACTGCCCTGCCTGCAGGCTCCGCAGTGATGTATTCGGGGGAGAGCATGGTGATCGCCTTTGATCCCTGGTCGCTGGCCATCGCCGTCGTGATCTACGTCGTCATGTCGATGATGTCCTGCAACGAAAACGAAGGAAAGCTTGCAATGAAGGAAGGTGCCGGCCTGTGCCACACCATTGGCAGCTACTGCTCCTCCTGCATCCGCATCTTCGGCTTTTGCGTCTCGTGCATCGAGAACACCACCGGCAAATGCTGTTTCAACAGCAAGCTGGCCCGCATCATCAATGAACAGGGGCGCCAGCAGTTCGGCAAGGGCTGGGGCAGCGCCCAGGGCCCAGAGTGTTCGGGTTTCTCGATTGTCCAGTTGCAGAGCATGGACTTCTCGCGGATGGATCTGACCGAGTTCTATGCGTCCATCGTACCCAAGCTGCCCAATGTGAACGCTGTCCAGAGCGGCAACGCCAACCGGGCCACCAACTGTTACTACGGCCAGGGGAAATGCCAATGAAACCCACCACATTCCTGCTCGCCATGGGCGCCTTCGCATTGACTGTGTTGGCGACACCGGTCTTTGCCAGCGATTCCGCGCGCATGGTCCCCCGCACCGAGGTTTCGGATGCCCGGCCCGTCATGCTGGCCGCAATCCAGGCCACCGACGGTGAGGCGCACGCCATCCTGACCGGCGACGTCGCCAATGCGATCACCCAGCGTTTCGGGGCCACCTCGCCGATCTTTATCGACGTCACCACCGAGCGGCGCTACCAGCAGCCCGGCTGCAGCCGCCTCAAGGTGATGTTCTGGCAGGACGGCGTGTTGCTGCCCGGGGCCAAGGCACCACGCAAGCAGACCATGGAATTCGGCATCAACTACTGCCTCGACGGCTTGCCGCCGAAGTCGCTGCTGTGAAGGAATCGCCATGAACAACGCGCCCACCTATTCCACCGTCACCCGGCTGGTCACGGTTCTTTGCGCAGTCTGGTTGACGGCCGGAGCCTTGCCCGCCAGCGCCCAGGACGCCTCTCGACGCTACTGGTCGGACACCTGGCGGGGCTGGCACTTCTACGAAGACCCGGAGCCTGACGGCGGCGAGGGCAAGCCTGCAGTCCCCCCCAAAACCGTTTCGCCTGCGGTACCGGTGCCTGTCCACCACCTCAAGGCACCCGAATTGGCAGCGTTCGAGCGCCTGCAAAAAAACGTGGAGGAGACCCGCAACATCGCCATCATGCAGCCGACCGAGGCCAATGTGCGCCGCTACATGGAACTTGAATCTCAGGTGGTGGAGCGGGCCTCGTATTTTGCGGATGTGGCCCAACGGGTGGCCTGGGCCACACCCGAGCTTGACCCGACCCTGCAAGGCCGACCCGTGGGCGCAAAGGCCCTGGAGGTGTTCGAGAAGCAACAGCTCACGGACCGCTCCCGTTCCATCGCCGACTTGGGCCGGGACCATGTGCTGTTCTTCTTCTACCGCGCCGACTGCCCGTACTGCCATGCGTTCGCACCCACGCTGGAGGCCTTCCAGGCGCGTCATGGCATCAAGGTCGTGGCTATTGGGGTGGATGGCGGGCCGATGCCAGGGTTTCCGGACGCCCGCGCCGACAACGGCATCGCCACCACCCTGAAGGTGACCCAGGTCCCCGCCGTGTTCCTTGCCCAACCCTTCACCGGAAAGATCACGCCCATCGGCTTTGGTGTGCTGTCCGAAGCCCAGTTGCTGGAGCGCATTGCGCTCGTCTCGACACCGCAGTCCGATGCGATGGTGCCCGGTACCTCGCGCCTGATTGGCCGTCTGTCTGTCTCTCCGTAGGAGTCTTTCCATGACCCGTACTCTGACCCAAAGAACTGGCGCCTCTGCCATCGCCCTCACCTTGGCGGCCGCGACAGCAGTCGTTCCGCATCCGCTGCTGGCGGGCGATCTCAACGCCGAGGTGAACACCATGTTCAACAACCTCGGGGCCATCGGCAACTACACCGCGCCGGGGGCCTTCCGGGGCCAGACCTTCAACACCTACACCGGCGGCAGCCTGATGATGCGTTCGCCCAACAAGGTTTATCAACTGGCAGCCGTGCAGTTTCCCAGCGCCAAAGCCGGTTGCGGTGGGATCGACGTATTTGGCGGCAGCTTCAGCCACATCTCCGCCACCGAGTTCAAGAACATGCTCCGCAACATCACGGCGGCGCTGCCGGGCATCGCCTTCCAGTTGGCGCTGGAAGCGGTATCACCCCTGCTGGGCGGGCTGACCAAATGGGCCAAGGGCCTGGAGACCTGGATCAACAACGCCCGCATCAACTCCTGCGAGACCGCCAAGGCCATCGTCAGCACGGCCGCTGACGCGGTAGGCTACGGCTCGCAAGAGACCTGTGCGGACCTGGCCATCGAGATGGGCCTGGAGAGTGACCGGGATTCGGCGCGTCGGCGCTGTGCGACGGACCGCAGCAGCATTCTGGCCTCAGCCCGCTCGTCCGGCGATGCCAATATCCGCAACAAGGCCCCCTTCGTCGGCAACCTGACCTGGAAGGCGCTGCAGTACACCGGTGCCTACCTGGACGATCAGGAGCGCGAACTGATCATGAGCCTGGTCGGTACCGTGATCTTCTACCCGGAAGATGCCAACCGGGACCCGGAGCCTATTGCGCCCACCCTCACCTCCATCAGCCAACTGCTCTATGGACAAGCCGCTGGCACCGGCACGGATGTCGTGCAACACCTGCTACGCTGCAACGACTACACCAACTGCGATGCGGTCACCCTGAACACCGGTTACACGCACACGCCGTTCACGGCGAAGGTCGAGACCATGATGCGGTCCATCGCCGACAAGATCGCCACCCGCACCGCCATTCCCAACAACTCGCCCGAGGTCGGCTTTGTCAACCAGACCACAGAGCCCATCTACAAGATGCTGTCCATCGGCGCGACCATTCCCGGTTCAGGTCTCTCGGACAGCCTGATCGGGCAATACCGGGACGTGATCGCCGCCGACTACGCCTATGTCTTCCTGGAGCGTAACTTGCGGCTCGGCATGGCCGCGCTGGACAAGGACTACACCCTGCAGCAGACGCAGCGTGAACGGGCGAACCACATCCGCCAACGCGCCCAGGCCATGTTGCTACAGCTGTCACAGGAGAAAAACCTGCTGTACCAGAAGGTGGGATCGTTTCGCGCTGTCTCCAGCCATCTGGAACAGCTCGAACGCCAACTGCGTTCCAGCATGCCGCAACATGTGCTCGACATGCTGGGCCAGCAGGCGGCCTACCTTTCCCGCTGACAAGCATCAGGTGAACCATCATGTGGGAAATCTACGCTTACCAGAATTCGGACAGCCTGTTCGGCGTGTTCAACGCCGCAGCGGCCATCCATGCTTCAAACGACTACCTGTCCGCTGTCGCGGCTGTCGCCTTTTGTGGCTTCGTGGCCGCCCTGATCGCCTACGCCTTCGCGCCAGAGAAGCTCCAGGGCTGGAAATGGCTGGGCACGGTGGTGCTGGTGTTCTCCGTGCTGATCGTGCCCAAGGTGACGGTGGGCATCGTGGACAAAACCGGTGGATCGGCCGTGAAGGTCGTGGACAACGTGCCCTTTGGTGTAGCGGTACTGGGAAGCATCACCAGCACCATCGGCCACACCTTGACCGGTCTGTTTGAGACCGCCTTCCAGGTAATCCCGGGGCCGGGAGCGCTTTCTGCGGAGCTGAGCTACCAGCAGAACGGGCTGATGTTCGGCAACCGACTGATCCGCGAAACTGGCAACGTGGTGTTCCAAGATCCGGGATTCCGCACAGATCTGATCAACTTCATCCACAACTGCACGACCTACGACCTGGTCGATGGCACGCTCGATCCGGCAACATTTTCCAGCTCGGGCGACGTCTGGCCGCTGATGGCCTCGCCCAATCCGGCGCGCTTCAGCACGCTGACGGGTGCAACAGGCATCAGCATCGACATCTGCCCGAACGTCTACCTGAACCTCAATGGTCGGCTGCCAGCCCAGATCACCCGGATTCAGGGGCGGCTGGCCTTTCAGCTCAACCCGACACTGCCAGGGGCTGCGGCCGCAGCGGCCATCGCCGGTCAGGTACAACAGGCCTATCTCAAGAACAGCATCGCCAACGCAGCGTCCACTGCCGCCGACATCATCCGGCAGAACGCGGTGCTCAACGCCATCGAAGACACGGGCAAGATGGTCGGCCAGAAGGTCAACGACCCGGCGGCCATGGTGCTGGCGGTGGGCCGGGCGCAAGCCGTTGCCCAGCAGAATGCATCCTGGCTCAACTACGGCAAGGTGGCTGAACAGGCGCTGCCGGTGTTCCGCAATGTGGTCGAGGCAGTTACTTACGCTTTTTTCCCCTTGTTCGTGCTGCTGCTCCTGCTCACCAGCGGCCGAGAGACCATGATGGCCTTCAAGGGCTACGCCGCCATCCTGATCTGGATCCAGCTCTGGCCACCGCTGTACGCGATCCTGAACTACATGGCGTCGATCTACGCGGCCTATGACCTGGCCGCAGCGGCTGATCTGGGGACAGGAAGCAAAGCGCTGGCGCTCCAGACGGCCTCGACCATTTACTCACGGGCGATATCGGGGGAAGCGGTCGTGGGTTACCTGGCGATCAGCGTGCCTTTCATCGCTTGGGCGGCGCTCAAACGCATGGAGAACATGGGCACGGCCTTGGTGGGCGGGCTGTCGGGCCTGCAGGGCACGCTGTCCGGCGCAACCAGCAGTGCTGCAGCTGGCAATGTGAGCATGGGCAATGTGGGCATGGACCAGATGCAACTGGCACCGAACCGCACCTCAGCGTTCATGGGAAGCCTGCAGAACGACTTGACCGGAAACACCTTGTCTTCCAACGCCCTGACGGGGCGCACGGCAGCCAGCCTGCTGCGCAACCAGGGTTTTGCGTCACGCGTGGTGTCGATGCGGGTGTCGGAACAGGATGTGACCGAAGCCAGCCACCAGGCGGAAACTGCGCGCAGCGAAGCGGTTTCCGCCGGACAGCAGCGTTCCACCACGCTCACTGAGGCGTTTACGCGCGGTGTCAGCAAGCTGCGCTCAACGCGCAACAGCACGGGCACCGCGTCCAGCAGCTTCGAGCAACTGGGAGAAAGCCTCAACAACCTGGATCAGATCGCCCAGAGTGTGTCGCAGCGTACCGGGTTGTCGCAGTCGCAAGTCGCCCACATCGCCTTCGGTGCCAGTGGCTCCCTGGGCCTCTCGACACCCGCCGCCAGCGCGAAAATCCAGGGCAGTGCCGGAAAGAACTACCAGTCTGGCATCCTGAGCGACGAACAGAAGGTGCTCAACACCATGACCACCGAGCAGCTCGCCGCGTTCAAGCAGTTCGGCGACCGGGTCTCGCGGGACAGCAGCGTGATGAACGTGATCGCCTCCGACAGCAAGGAGGGACGCGAGATGTCGTCGCGGCTGACCACGGCAACCTCTCAGGCTGAACGCGCCGAAGCGGTGTTTGCTCAGCGCCAGGGCCTGGCCGAACGCATGAGCGCGGCACACGAACGTGGGGAGACTTTATCCATTGACATCGCACAGGATCCCCACAACCTGGATATGTTCATGCGCTACGCCGAACAGTATGGCGGCACCAGTGCTGCGGCGCACACGATGATGGGATCGGAGTTGGCGCGGCAGGGATTGCGGCCGACTCGGGTATTCTCGGATGGCACGGCGCTGCCCTCTTCATTTGGGAGCGTCCGTGAGGCATACGATCAGGGACGTGCAGAGGGTAAATTTGCACCGAACCTGGATACTGCTCGACAGGCCAACGACGGACGCGTGGCGGGACAGAAGACCAGCGCTACGTCGGGCAAGACACCCACCGCAGGGCCTTCACCAGTCAGGGCAGAGATTCAGCGGGCCCACGGACACCTTCAAGGCCAGACAACGAGTGCCGTTGGCAATTTCGATGCGAAGGCCGAGATCGTCAAAACACCCGATGGCATGCTCAAGTTCAGAAAGTCGCTGTTCGTACAAACCGGCAAGCAGGTGGTTGGCGATGCCGACGTCACCCTGGACGCCGCCAAAGATGCGGTCAAGAACGTGTTGAACCGCGACAAGTAGTCATGGCTCGCGACTGTGGAAGTCGTTGTCGTCGGGGTGAGGCAGGCCCGGCGATGACGTCAATCTACCCCGGTCCAGCCAGTAGTTGCGAGCTTGCTCGTCCTGTACAGCCGCAAGCTCATCTGTCTCGTTGAATTGGGCATGGGGCCAACCTCGGCGACGGCCGATTCCTGCGAGTGCACCGCCGATGGCCGCACCTGCAACGGCACCAATATTGCCCAGCAGGATCTTGAGGCCGACGCTCTCATTGAGCGCGGCAAACACGCCTACCGCAGATCCAAGCAGGATGAAAATGACAAAAAGGGTTTTACGCATGCGAGCCTCCTGAAAACTCAGGGTACCCGTCATTTATCGTATTTCAACCGCGTGATTCTTGCCGACTCCGCGCAGCAGGAATTACCACTGAAAAGCCCCCGGAAATCCTGCCGCTTGCATGACGGTAATTCGAATCAAACTCATTCAATCCGCTGCTCACTGCGATTTGCCCGACATGACGGAGAAGCAACGAATGGGGCTACGTTGCGCTTAAGGTGTTGCGCTGTTGCGCCGCTAAGAGCTTCACAAACGCCGCCCGGATCGCCACAACGACCTCAGCGGCGAGATCCTCATCAGTCAACGTAGGAAACTCTTTGAGAAGCTTGTTCGGCACCTGGCCCCCGTTCTCGCGCACCGACCAGATGATGCGGTCGATGTGGCCGTCCGCCCCCTCGATGACCTGCTTGGCGCGCTGACGGGCCAGACGAAGGCTGCACAGATAGCCCGCGTCCTTGCGCATCCCCACTCCATCATCAACAGGTCGTCCAAACCCGCATGATTAAAGGACTTGGCGGAGATCAACATGGGTCTTTACCGTCGCTTTTAGCGTCAGAAGCGCGGATCTTCTACTGGCGCGGGAGACAGAGTGATTCGTGAGGGAGCGACGTTTTCGACTGCATTGTCAATCGACCCTAAGTAGGCGATTTCTTAAATACGGTAACGTATTTTGTTGATAAATTCGAACGCGTATGGAATTGTGAAGGCAAACCCTGTGAAAGGTTGCATATGCCAAGAAAGAGCCCATTCCATATTGATCTGTCAATCGAGGAGGAGCGTGAGTTGCTGCGCCGATCCATGAAATATACGTTGCCTTATTTTGAAGTGCAACGGGCCAAGATGATCCTCATGGCGGCTACCGGAATCGACAACGATGAGATCGCCGCACGGCTTGACACGCGCCGGGAGGTGGTCAGTCAATGGCGCAAGCGCTTCTTCGTGGAGCGATTGGCGGGCTTGGAGGAAAGAGCCCGCCCAGGTCGCCCCCGGGCTTTTTCCCCCAGAACTCATCGTTGAGATCAAGGCGCTGGCCTGCGAGCTGCCAGCCACCTTGGGCCTGCCGCTGTCCAGACTGAGCGTGGCTGATGTGGCGCGACACGCCCGGCACTCGGGCCTGGTGGCCCGCATCAGCGACAGCACGGTCTGGCGCTGGCTGCATGAAGAT